>NZ_LMQU01000011.1 GCF_001425445.1 Devosia sp. Leaf420
CCTCTCGTCATGAGTGAGAAGGCCTGAGACGCCTCGGGAGCTTTCTATCGCCAATACCGAGGCGGCTCTTGCGGACTGGTTGGCCGGGCTGAGCCGGCCCGAGCTGGTGCTGTTCGAAGCGACGGGCCGCTATGATGGCAAGCTGCGCCGCGCTCTGGAGCARGCCGGAATAGCATTCTGTCGGGTTAATCCGGCACASGCGCGGGCCTTTGCCCGGGCCACCGGGCAGTTGGCCAAGACCGATAAGGTCGATGCGCAGATGTTGGCCCGGATGGCGCAGGCTTTRCGGCCACATCCCCAGGCCGCCGCCGACGAGAGGCGCCGRCTTTTAGGCGAGTTGGCGCGGCGCCGGGATCAATTGGTTGACATGCGCCGGGGCGAACTGACCCGCCAACAGGAGATGGCGGAACCCGAAATCCTGACCGACATCTAGCACAGGCCCAGCGCCTCCTGCGGTCCATCCCTGGCATCGGCCTGGTCACCGCCACCACGCTGCTGGCCTTCCTGCCGGAGGCCGGCCATCGCTCGCCCAAGACCATCGCTGCGCTGGCAGGTCTGGCCCCCTTCAACAATGACAGCGGCCTGTTCCGCGGCAAGCGCAGCATCCGTGGCGGACGTCCTCGTGTGCGGGTTGCTCTCTACATGGCGGCCCTCACCGCATGCCGCAGCACTGGCCTGCTTGGTCAGTTCTTCCGAACCCTCACCGCCGCCGGCAAACCCAAAAAGCTCGCCCTCGTCGCTATTGCCCGAAAAATCATCGTCATCGCCAATGCCGTTCTGAGAGACCAAACGCCCTTCAAAACCTGAACCAACAACACAGTTGCTCGGGTCAAGCCCGAGGGAAAGGCGGTGAGTATGAAGGTTTCAGGGATGGAGTTGTTCAGGTTGTCCCGAGTGGAGACTACGCACTCGGGGCCGTTTAAACCCTGTCACCCCACCGCGGCGTTACTAACGCGAAAGCGGGAATCCGGGTTTCGGGAAGGGAGATTCCCGCTTTCGTGGGAATGATGTGGGGGACTTGGGGTTGTTCAGAAACGCGGCTGAGTGCGCGCGTTGGAACAAGGCACAGTTGCCTCGTGCATCGGCCAGTAAAATGGAAAAATGAGCAGCCGCCACCACCCGGCTTGTCCGGGTGGTCCAGATGGTAAAAAGATGGATTGCCCGGACAAGCCGGGCAATGACGACCGTCGGGAGAGCTAGGCCAACGAGCGCGCAAATGCGCTCGGCTAGATCTTTGTGACGGCGCCTTGCGCGACGATTGGGCCGGTGGGGACGCCGTTGGGAGCGCCGCCGGCGGGTTCTAGGGTTATGGCAAGGACCGAGCCTTCGCCCCAGCCGGAGCGGACGGCGTCGGTGAGTTCGACGGTCGTGCGGGCGTCGATTGGGACGAGACCCATCGAAATGGGGTCGTGGCCGCCCTGGATGGCCCAGAGTTCATAATCGCTGCCCGGTACGGAGTGACCGGAGAGCGAAGTGAGGCGAACAGCGCCCGTGCCGTCATAGAGGGCGACGAATTCGACATCGCTGCCTTCGGCCTGGAGCGCGGCGACGAGCTGATTGGCGAGCTGGCCGGAATCGGGGCGGGGCTGGAGCGTGCTGAACCCGACGGCGATTGCGGCGACGGCCAGAGCGCCGGCTGCGACGGACCGCCAGAGGGCAAGGCTATCCCACAGGGAAGCGCGCTTTTGAGCGCCGAAAAGTCTCGTTTCGAGATCGGAGAAGATATGGGCCGGTGGGCCGACAGGCTCGACCTGATTGTCGAGATAGGCAAAGCGCTGGACCCAGAAATCGCGTTCGCGCCGGAGGGCTGCATCCTGCTCGATCCTACGCGTCATCTCGGCATGCGCCTTGGGGCCAAGCAAGCCGAGGACGTATTCGGCGATCGCGGCGCGGCCCTGGTCCTCTTCTGTAAAATCTTGCTCGGTCATGTCGTCAGGCACTCTCGTAACTTTATGAGGCTGCGGCGCAGCCATGTTCTCATCGTGTTGACCGGCACGGAATGGCGGACTGCCAATTCCTCATAACTGAAGCCGTCAAGATAGGCCCCACGCACCGCATCGGCACGATCGGGATCGAGCGTTGCGAGGCAAACCTCGATACGCGCGCCATCTTCGGCTGCTTCCGCCTGCCGTTCAGGGTCAGGACTGAGATCGGGGATATCAAGGGCAACGTCTATGTCTTCACTGATCGGACGCCGCGCCCGGATGATATCCAAGGCGTGATTGCGGGCGACGGCGCAGAGCCAGCTAATGGGGCTGGTATTGCTTGAGACATATCGATCGGCTTTTTGCCAGATCTTGACGTAGACTTCCTGGATCGCTTCCTCGGTTTCGGCTCTGTCTTTTAAAATACGCAGAACTACGCCGAAAAGTTTCGCGCTTGTTCGGTCGTAAAGTGAGCGAAAAGCGACACGGTCGCGCAAGGCACAACGAGAGATCAGGTCCGCAATGTCGCGGGCTTCAGCTTGCATCGGCAAATGTCCGGAATGTCGTTCCGGCTCCTCCATGCGAGCATCTTTCCACGCACTCGCAGCACGGACAACGCAATTGTGGAGGAAATGGATCATCGGCCACGATTTTGTCGCGTCCAATGATTTAAACGGACGACAAAATGCACTAGACCCTTGCCCGTCCGCAGGTCTTTCCCGAGGAAACAGTCGACCCATGACCGACCAGAACACGACCGATCGCTTCAGCCACGATGCCGGCATCCTCGCGCAAGCCCTGCCCTATATGCAGCGCTACGAGGGCAAGACCGTCGTGGTGAAATATGGTGGCCACGCTATGGGCGACGCCCAGCTTGGCCAGGCTTTTGCGCGCGACATTGCGCTTTTGAAGCAATCCAAGGTCAATCCGATCGTCGTGCATGGTGGTGGTCCGCAGATCGCCTCGATGCTCAAAAACCTCGGCATCGAATCCAAGTTCGAAGGCGGCCTTCGCGTCACCGACGCACGGACGATGGAAATCGTCGAAATGGTGCTCGCCGGTTCGATCAACAAGGAAATCGTCGCGCTGATCAATGCCGAAGGCGAATGGGCCATCGGGCTTTGCGGCAAGGACGGCAATATGGTCTTTGCCCGTAAGGCCGAAAAGAAGGTGAAAGATCCCGGCTCCAACATCGAGCGCGTGCTTGATCTCGGCTTTGTCGGCGAACCGGTCGAAGTCGACCGGACCCTCCTCGATCTGCTCGCCCGCTCGGAAATGATCCCGGTGATCGCCCCGGTCGCGCCCGGCCGCGATGGCAACACCTATAATATCAATGCCGATACCTTTGCCGGCGCCATTGCCGGTTCGCTCGGCGCCAAGCGCCTTCTGTTCCTGACCGACGTGCCGGGCGTGCTTGACAAGGACGGCAAGCTGATCCCCGAACTGACGGTGAGCGACGCGAAGAAGCTGATCGCCGACGGGACGATTTCGGGCGGGATGATTCCGAAGGTCGAGACCTGCCTTGAGGCGCTCGATTCAGGCGTTGAGGGTGTTGTCATTCTCAACGGCAAGCAGCCGCATGTGGTGCTGGTGGAGCTTTTTACCGAGTTCGGTGCGGGTACGCTGATCGTAAGGTAAGTCCTTCTTCGGATCTGCCACGACCACCGGTTGTCATCCCGGGCTTGATCCGGGATCCATCCTGAGATCTCGAGATGGGCCCCGGCCTTCGCCGGGGTGACAATCGCAGATATGTCAAATGATCGGGGCTGATCTGGGTAGCGGTGAGTTTCACCGCCCCGCCTCCACCGGAACGGAATCCGCATGAGCCTTGTTTCGAGAACCAAATAAAGCTGGGGGATGCTTTTGGGTTCGGAGTTTTTCATTTTTGCCGTGGTGGGCTTTCTGGCCCAGATCGTCGACGGTGCGCTTGGCATGGCCTATGGCGTCGTCAGTTCGACCATGCTCCTTTCCTTCGGTGTACCGCCGGCTGCAGCCTCGGCCAGCGTCCATGCCGCCGAAATGTTCACGACGGCCGCTTCGGCGACGAGCCATGTGCGCAATCGAAACGTCAATTGGAAGCTGTTCTGGCGGCTCGCGCCGGCGGGGATCGTCGGCGGCGTGCTCGGCACCTATGTGCTGACCGCGATCGACGGTGCGGTGCTGCGGCCATACGTGACCGCCTATCTCGGGCTGCTTGGTGTGTTCATTCTCTATCGCGCCCTGCGCGTGCGGGGCGCCTATCGCGAACCGCAGACCAAGATCGTCATGCCGCTTGGTGTGGCCGGTGGCTTTGTCGATGCTGCCGGTGGTGGCGGCTGGGGGCCGATCGTGACCTCGAGCCTGATCGGTTCGGGCGGCGCGCCGCGCTTTGTCGTTGGCACAGTCAACACGGTCGAATTCTTCGTGACGACGGCGGTTTCGATCGCCTTTATCACCGCCCTTCTCACCGGGCACTGGAGCGAGGCCGAGGGGATCGATCAGTATTTCTGGTCAGTGGCGGGGCTGGTGGTCGGCGGCGTGATCGCCGCGCCTTTGGCAGGCTTTATCGTCCGCATCCTGCCGCCCAAGCGCTTGATGCTGATGGTCGGCACTTTGGTCGTTTGCCTCGCGCTATTCCAGACCTGGGAACTGCTGTTCAAGGCGAGCTGAGGGACGGCAGCGCACCGCCGTCCCCCGAGAGATCAAACTTCGATCGCGACATGCTGCTGCGGTGCGCCGCCCGGCGCCCGGGCCGCTGGACGCTTGAAGGCAAAGGCCAGCAAGAGCACGAGGCCAAAGCTGATCACCTGATACCAGAGCGCCATGGCGGTCGAATCCGCGAAGGCCGCGTGGGGTGCAGAGCCCGTCGCCATGGAATTGCCGAGGTGGGTGAAGAAGATTTCACCGATGATGGCGACGCCGAGCGCGCCACCCACCTGCTGGAACGCCTGGAGCGCGCCTGAGCCGGCACCGGCATCGCGCTGGGGCACATTGGCCAGAACGAGCTGGAAGAGCGACGAGAACCCAAGGCCGAGGCCGATACCGGCGATGAGGAGTGGCGGCAGGAAGGCCCAATGGTCGATCGTGTCGCCGACGCCCGCAATGTAGAAATGCAACCAGCCAATGCCGAAGCTAAGGAGCGCACCGGCCGCGGCGAGACGGCTGCGGAGATAGTGGGCGCCAAAACGGCCAGCGATGAGCGAGGCAATCAGGACGCCAACCGAGAACGGGGTATTGGTGAGGCCTGATTCAAGCGGGGTGAAATTGAACCCGCCCTGCAGGAGCAGCGAAATCACCATGAACATACCGGGAATACCCGAAGCGAAGATGGTGACGACCAAGGCGCCGAACATGAACTGGCGATTGGTGATCAGGTCGAAGTTGAGAAGCTGCGACTGGCCGGCGGCGGCGCGGTGGCGCGTCCAGAAAACAAAGGCCACGATGAGCGCGAGGCCGGCAACGATCATGGCAAAGCACCAGGCTGGCCAGCCATAGGCGCGACCTTCGACGATCGGGAAGACCACCGCCATGATGCCAAGACCGAAGAGGGCAATGCCGACATAGTCGTTCTTGAGCGACGGATGTCCCGGCAGGCGCGGGATCAGGAACCAGCCCGCGACGACGGCGGCGATACCTATCGGGATATTGACGAGGAAAATCGGCTGCCAGGAGAGGCCGAAGAGATTGGCCGAGATCAGGACGCCACCGAGGATCGGACCGCAGACCGAAGCAAGGCCCGCGGAAAGACCAAAGAGCGAAAAGGCCTGGCCGCGTTCATTGGGTGGGAAGGTGACGGTTGCGATGGCGAGGACCTGCGGGGTCATCATGGCGCCGGCAAGGCCCTGAATGATGCGCGCCACGATCAGGAACTCGATATTGGGCGCGAGGCCGCAAAGAGCGGAAGCGGCGGTGAAGCCGGCAACGCCCCAGAGGAACAGCGTCGTGCGCCCCAGAATGTCGCCGAGGCGACCGAAGGGCAAAAGCCCGAGGGCGAAGGCGAGAATATAGGCCGCGATAACCCATTCGATCTGCGTATCCGAGGCACCGAGCCCGGTGCGCATCGAGGGGAGCGCGACATTGACGATGGTGACATCGATGAGGTTCATGAAATTGGCGATGAGCAGCACGAAGAGCGCCACCCAGCGGCGCGGATCGGGCGGCGTCGCAGCGCCGGCTTGAGCATGGGGAGAGGACATGGATTTATCCTTGTGACGAAGGGAATGAAAAAGCGCGTTCGAGTTCGGCAGTGACAGCAGGGAGCTGGGCGCGCCGATGCGGACGCCAGCAATCGGACAAGGCGGCCGTCGTGATCACGGCAGCAGCTTCCGGGTCGAGATCGGGCCGGAACGAGCCGTCGCTCACGCCAGTCCGAAAAATTTCGGCGTATTGGCCCGTCCAGAAACTTTGCATGGGCAAGATGATTTCGGCGATCGAGGGGTCGCGGCGGGCGCGATCGATCAGTTCGCTGAGGACGGCAATCAGTTCGGGGGAGTCCGCGACGATTTCGGCGAACTCGACGAATTCGATGCGGAGCTGTTGGAGGCCAGGCAGATCGGCGCGCGGATGGCGCTGGGCCGAGGCCTTGAAATCCTCGCGAAGCGATGCGGCAACGAGCGTGACCAGGGCTTCCTTGGTCGGTACATGGTAGTGAAGCGTCGCAATATTGATGCCCACCCGCTCGGCAATGTCACGGGTGCGGAGACCCTCGAGCCCTTTTTTGATGATCAGAGCGCGTGCGGCCTGGGCGATGGCGATCCGCCGATCGTCGCCGCTTTCGCGCCGGGTCATGGATGGGGACGAGGAGGACATCGAGAGGCTTTCAGAAATTTCTGGCGCGGATCATTAGCTCTACCGCAAACATCAATCAATCATTTGATTGAGACAATGTGTCATGCCTGCCGCGCATGGGTGTGTGGGTGAGGCGATTGACATTTTCTGTCAGCAGGCGTCCATCACGGCCAATTCCGGGAGCCCGCAATGACCGACTATGTCCGCAAGATCCTGACCTCGGCGGTCTATGAAGTTGCCGAACAGACCCCGCTCGATCCGATGCGCCTTCTCTCGCAGCGGCTGGGTCAGGATATCCTCCTCAAACGCGAGGATTTGCAGCCGGTCTTTTCGTTCAAGATCCGCGGCGCGCACAATCGCATGAGCCAGTTGACGGCCGAGGAACGGGCGCGTGGCGTGATCTGCGCTTCGGCCGGCAATCATGCGCAAGGCGTGGCGCTGTCGGCGACGCGGCTCGGGGTGCGCTCGATCATCGTCATGCCGACGACGACGCCCGAGATCAAGATCAATGCCGTCAAGCGGTTGGGCGGCGAGGTCGTGCTGTTCGGCGACGGGTTCGACGCGGCGCGGGCCCATGCCTCAGGCCTGGCCGAGCGGCATGGCTACGTCTTCGTCCATCCGTTTGACGATCCGGATGTCATTGCCGGTCAAGGTACGGTGGGCATGGAATTGCTGCGCCAGCATCCGGGCGAAATCGGCGCCATCTATGTGCCGGTCGGCGGGGGCGGCCTTGCGGCGGGGATCGCAACTTTCGTCAAGTTTTTGCGGCCCGAGATCAAGGTGATCGGCGTCGAGCCGGAAGAAGCCGCGAGCATGAAGGCGGCGATCGCCGCGGGATACCCCGTCCCGCTAGATCAGGTCGGGCTCTTTGCCGATGGCGTCGCGGTGCGGCAGGTCGGGGACGAGACGTTCCGTCTCTGCCGGGACCTGCTGGACGACATCGTGACGGTGACAGCCGACGAAATCTGCGCGGCGATCAAGGATATCTTTGACGATATGCGCGCCATTGCCGAACCCGCTGGCGCCCTGGCACTGGCGGGATTGCGGCGGCATGTCGAGGATGGCGCGGCGCCCGAGGGCAGCCTCATCGCCATCAACTCGGGCGCCAATGTCAATTTCGATCGGCTGCGTTATGTGGCGGAACGCGCCGAAATCGGCGAGCGGGCCGAAGCGCTCTTGGCCGTGACCATCCCCGAAATACCGGGCAGTTATCGCGCGTTCATTCGCCTGCTCGGGCGGCGAGCCATCACCGAATTCAACTATCGCTACGCCCACGGCGTCGGCGCCCATATCTTTGTCGGCGTAAAACTCACCCAGGGCGACACCGAGAAGCGCGAGATCATCGACCTCCTCTCGTCAAATGGTCTCTCGGTGACCGATATGACCGACAATGAAGTGGCAAAACTGCATGTGCGGCACATGGTGGGCGGGCGAGTGCATGACCTCGACGATGAAATGGTCTTCCGCTTCCAGTTTCCGGAGCGGCCGGGCGCTCTGCTCAAATTCCTCGAAGGGCTGAACGACGCCTGGAACATTTCGCTGTTCCATTATCGCAATCACGGCGCCGACTATGCCCGCGTTCTGGTGGGCGTGCAGGTGCCGCCCGAAACGCGCCAGGACTTCTATGCCCATATCGACGCCATCGGCTTTCCCTATTGGGACGAAACGGAAAATTCCGCCTATCGGCTCTTTCTTGAAGCAAATTGAACCGAATTGGCTAAGCAGAGTTCGACATTGTGGCGAAATAAACCAGTGCCATAAGAACGGACGCAATTCTGCCGCTTATCGACTGCAGTCAGTCTTCGAGGGGCAATTCAACCGGGGGACAGGCGGGCGTTCGAGTAATTCCGCAACCTCATTAACATCAAGGATGACGCAGACCATGATGAAGACCACGAAGATCCAGGGCCTGATGCTTGCATCCGGCTTGGCGACCCTCGCGCTGATGCAGCCAGCAATGGCGCTCGACGCGCAGACGTTCGTCGACCGCCTTGCAGCAGTCTACAAGGTCGGGGGCTATGACATTACGTTTGGCACCGCCACCCTGGATGGCACCACCATCACCGTCGATGGTGCCACCGTTGCCGTGGCCGGCATGGAAGGCGACCCGCTCACCATCGATACCGAACTGACCTTCACCGGCGTTGCCGACGCCGATGATGGCGGCTTTACTGCCGAGGCGCTGACCGTTCCCGATATCGACACCGACTTTGCCGAAGAACCGACGGGCCACCTGACCCTGACCGACATTTCGGCGACGGACATTTATCTGCCGCCCGAAGACGAGGTGAACATGACCGCCCTCCTCGCTTCGGTGGGCAGTGTTTCGACCGGTCCTCTCAAGATCACGCGCGATGGCGCCGATTTCCTCTCGATCGACTCGATCGAGGCGACGAACGAATTCACCTATGACGATGCCGACGCCGTCACCGATATTGCCTCGACCTTCGACATCACCGGCATCTGGGCCGACCTGACCTCCATGGCCGAGGAAGACCCGCAGGCAGGCCCGGTGATCCAGGCGCTTGGCCTGACCGAAATCAACGGCAATATCAGCGAAAAGATGACCTGGGGCCTGGCTGATGGCCACATGATCATCGACCAGTTCTTGCTGGATTTCGCCGATGTCGGCGCCATCAATTTCAAGATGGACATGTCGGGCCTGACCCCTGCCGTGTTCGAAAAGATCAATGCCATGGAAACGGCAAAGCCGGGCGCGACGCCGGAAGAGCAGCAGGCCCAGCAGATGATGGTGGGCATGGAACTGCTCCAGGCCGTAACGCTGACGAGCTCGAGCCTGCGTTATGACGATGCCGGTCTTGCACCAAAACTGCTCGACCTCTTTGCCAGCCAGTCCGGTGCCGATCGCGCCGCGTTCGTCGAAAGCCTCAAGGCCATGGTGCCGCAGCTTGTCGGCCAGGCCGGTGTTCCCGAGCTGACCGACATGGTCGTGCCGCAGGTCAACACCTTCCTCGATGACCCCAAGAGCATCGAGGTTGCCGTCAAGCCAGCGACCCCGACCACGCTGTTGGTTCTGAGCGCTGCTGCAGCCAACCCGGCCAGTTTGATCTCGGCTCTCGGCCTTGCCATCACGGCTAATCAGGCTGCCGCCGAATAAGCGCAAAACTTCGCGAGCCTCCTACGGGAGGCTCGCACCCCTGATGAAGCTTTCATCATTTTGTGCTAGCTTGGCGCCATGAACAGCCCTGCCGCACCAAACCTCAACCACATCACCGATTGGGTCTTCGACCTCGACAACACGCTTTATCCGCGTGAGTGCAATCTCTTTGCCCAGATCGACGTCCTGATTACCCGCTATGTGATGGACGTGACCCGCCTCGACTTCGAGGAAGCGCGATCCCTGCAGAAAAGCTACTATCGGGACTTTGGGACGACGCTCAACGGGCTGATGCACGGACACAAGATCGACCCCGAGCATTTCCTCAACACGGTCCATGCCATCGATTATTCGCCCGTCATCGCGCATCCGGCGCTGATCGACGCGATCCGCGCCCTGCCTGGCCGGAAATTCATCCTGACCAATGGCGACACAAACCACGCGCGCTCGGTGTTGGGGCGTCTTGGCGGGCCTGACTTGTTCGAAGACGTGCACGATATCCGCGCCATGACCTTCGTGCCCAAGCCGCATAAGCAGGCCTATGACGGGTTCCTCGGCCGCTATGGGATCGACCCGACCAAGGCGATCATGTTCGACGATCTCGAAAAGAACCTGGTCGTGCCGCACGAGATCGGAATGGCGACGGTACAGGTGGTGCCGGGCGCCGAGTTTGCGCATGACCAGGTGGAAGCCTGGGAGCTGGGCCAGACGACCGGCCCACATGTGCACCACGTGACTGGCGATCTCGCAGGGTTTTTGCGCAATCTGCGCTGAGCGCTACATGCTGTTGAGATGCAAAATATTGCCGTCGGGGTCCTTGAACCAGACCATGGCGAAATCGCCGGCGCGGTGGATGCCGTCGGCATAGTCCATGCCGTCATAGCGCTCGAAGGTGACGCCCTTTTCGGCGAGGCGCCGGGTGATCGCCTCGATTTCGTCGCCGACGCCCCAGACGACAGCATTGGCCTGATTGGTGCCGGCAAAGTCCGAGACATAGACGACGAGTGCTGTCTTGCCTGTCTTGAACTGCAGCACCTGATCGCCATCGCTCGTCAATTCGAGTTCGAGCACATCGCGATAAAAGCGGCGGGCGCGGTCTAGATCCTTGACCGCAACGATGGCGGCGCTGTCTTTGTCCTTGAGCATTGGTTCCTCCTCCATGCGTTCCGAGGGAACGTTTGTCGGGGAGCGCGGTTGCCTACTCGCCTAATCTGCGGCGCCCAACTAGAATACTGTCATGACCGATCTTCCAGGGCGCCGACCACCGCCCATTCCCGAACAATCTCCGACTTTCAGGCAACGACTCGACAATCTGCGGCATCTGGGGCGGCTCGTCGCACAGATCTGGCGCACCAGCCGGACGATGACGGCTGCCAGCATTGGCCTCAGGCTCGTCGCAGCACTGCAGCCCATCGCGGTGCTCTATGCCGCCAAGCTGATCGTCGACGAGGTTGTGCGGCTTTCCGCGCTGACGCCGCCCGGGCCGGACTGGACCGATTGGTGGAATGCGGGGCTCTTGAACCCGATCCTCTTGCTGCTGCTCCTCGAAATGGCGCTGGTGCTCGGCAATGATGTCATTGCGCGCGGCATCGGGCTCGTCGATTCCATCCTCTCCGAACTTCATTCCAACCAGGTCAGTGTCGAGCTGATGGGGCATGCCGCCAAGCTCGACCTCATGCATTTCGAGAGCGCGGAATATCAGGACCGGCTGGAGCGGGCGCGGCGGCAGGCGGCGGGGCGCAACGCGCTGCTGAGCCAACTTTTCGGCCAGGCGCAGGACATGATCACCGTCGTGACACTGGCTGCGGGCCTCTTCGTTTATGCGCCGTGGCTGATCCTTTTGCTGCCCCTAAGTTTCGTGCCTTCGATCTGGGGCGAAACGCGGTTCAACACCATGGCCTATATGGTCAGCCGCTGGCGGACGCCGGAGCGGCGCGAACTCGAATATATCCGCTATATTGGGGCCAGCGCCGAGACGGCCAAGGAAATCAAGCTTTTTGGGCTCGGTGAGTTTTTGATCGAGCGGTTCCGCAAGCTCGCGCATGACATCTTCATCGAAAACCGGCGCATCGCCATTTTGCGCAATGGCTGGGGCGCGCTGTTCGGCGCGATCGCCACCCTCGCCTATTACGCCGCCTATGCCTTTATCGTCTGGCGCACCATTGCCGGCGAGTTCACCATCGGCGATCTGGCCTTTTTGTCGGGCTCGTTCCTGCGGCTCAATGGGCTGTTCCAAAAAATCCTGCTCGGTTTTACCGCCATTGCGGGCCAGTCGATGTTTCTCGACGATCTCTTTTCCTTCTTCGAGATCGAGCCGACTGTCTTGGCGCCGGCTAGCCCAAAACCGTTTCCGGTGCCGATCCGGGATGGCGTGCGCTTTGAAAATGTCGGCTTTCGCTATCCCGAGGCTGAGAATTGGGTCGTCCGCAATCTGTCCTTCACGCTGAAGGCGGGGGAGACTCTAGCGCTGGTCGGCGAGAATGGCGCGGGCAAGACGACGATCGTGAAGCTGCTTGCGCGGCTTTACGACCCGAGCGAGGGGCGCATCACCATCGATGGTGTCGATCTCAAGGATATGGCGCCACGCGATATCCACGCCCATCTCGGCGTCATCTTCCAGGACTTCATCCGCTATAGTTTTACCGCGCGCGACAATATCGGCGTGGGGCGGATCGAGGATAAGGACGATCAGGGCCGCATCGACGAGGCGGCGGAACAGAGCCTTGCCGATGCCGTCATCGCCAAGCTGCCCAAGGGGTATGAGCAGCAATTGGGTCGGCTGTTCAAGCAGGGTCGCGATCTCTCGGGCGGGGAATGGCAGAAGGTCGCCATTGCGCGCTCCTATATGCGCGACAGCGAGCTGATCATTCTCGACGAGCCGACGGCAGCACTTGACGCCAAGGCCGAGGCGGAAGTGTTTTCGCGCTTCAAGGGGCTGGCGAGCGGCAAGACGGCGGTGATCATCTCGCACCGGTTTTCGACCGTACGCATGGCCGATCGCATTCTGGTTTTGGAGCACGGCGCTATTCTCGAGGCCGGCACGCATGAAGAGTTGCTGGCTTTGGGCGGGCGCTATGCGGAGCTCTTCGAATTGCAGGCGGCGGGTTATCGCTGAGCGTTGAGAAAGGCGATCATGCCCTCGGCGGCGGCACGGCCGGTGGCGAGGCACGCGGTGAGAAGATAGCCGCCGGTGGGCGCTTCCCAATCGATCATCTCGCCGGCGACGAACGTGCCGGGGAGCGCCTTGAGCATGAAGTTTTCGTCCAAGGCGCTAAAGGCAACGCCCCCGGCCGAGGAAATGGCTTCGGCAATTGGGCGGGTGCGCTCGAGGGTAATCGGAACGGCTTTTATGGCTGCAGCGAGCGCAATGGGGTCGAGCGCGCTGGCGTTTGGAAAACACTCGCGGAGGTGCGCGGCCTTCACTGGATCGAGCCCCGCGCCTTTGCGGATGCGGTTGGCAAAGCTCAATTTATTGGGATGACGCGCGAGATCGGCGGCGAGGCGCTCAGTCGAGCGGCCCGGCATGAGATCGACCGTGAGGACAGCTGTGCCCTTGGCGATGATTTCATCGCGGAGGGTCGCGGCATGGGCGTAGACCAGACTGCCCTCGATGCCCCAGCGGTTGACGACGAACTCGCCCGGGATGGTGCCGGCGGCGCTGGTGGC
Organism: Devosia sp. Leaf420; assembly: GCF_001425445.1. Lineage (GTDB taxonomy): Bacteria > Pseudomonadota > Alphaproteobacteria > Rhizobiales > Devosiaceae > Devosia. The sequence continues at coordinate 13,477 of NZ_LMQU01000011.1, forward strand.
GGTCACCGATTTCAACGGCTGGCCGGCGAAGCGCTCGATAAAGAAGGAGCTCCAGGCGACCTCAAACCCGCAATTGGCGGGAAGGAAGGGTGTGATCTCAACCCCTTGCATGCGAAGGGGGGCGACCCAAGCAGCATCGGAGCCAAGACGCGGCCATGACGCCCCGCCGAGGGCGAGGAGAACGGCATCGAATTGGTGGCGTTCTTCGCCCGTGCGGGTTTCGAAGGTAAGGCTGTTGCCGTCGAATCCAGTCCAGCGGCATTGCGAGCGGATGGTGACGCCAAGATCTTGCAGCCGCGCGAGCCAGGCGCGGAGCAGCGGCGAGGCTTTCATGGCTTTGGGAAAGACGCGGCCGGAGGAACCGACAAAGGTTTCGACGCCAAGGCCAGCGCACCAAGTCCGGACGTCCTCGCCGGTGAATCTATTGAGTGCGTTTTCGAGCATTGGACGGGCAGCACCGTACCGGTCGAGCAAAGCGGAATGGCTTTCGGCATGGGTGATATTGAGCCCGGATTTGCCAGCCATCAGGAATTTGCGCCCGACTGTAGGCATAGCCTCGAAGACGGTAACCGAATGTCCGGCTGTTGCCAGAATTTCCGCCGCCATAAGTCCCGCAGGTCCGCCCCCGATGATTCCGACCTTGTTCAAACCGCGGCTCCAGAAAATTGAGGCCGATGCATAACCAGTTTCGTGGGCTGCGGCTATGGCATCGTCTGGCGCCCCGCACAGGCAGAGGCTAGTGTCGGCGCACCTTTTCTCCCAAGACCATCCATGATCACCTGTTTCGATATTGGCGGCACGACGATCAAAGCCGCAACCGCGACGACCCCTGATGCGCTGATCCATCTCGGCCGCCAGCCGACGCCAACGCAGGATTTCGAGGCCTTCGTTGCTGTCATCGCTGGTTTCGTAGCCAAAGGCGGCGCGCCGGCGGGATCGCCGATTGCCATTTCCATCACCGGCGTGGTCGATCCGCAGACAGGTCTGGTTACCTGCGCCAACATTCCCTGTATCGACGGGAAAGTGCTGTCCGACGAACTGGCTAAGCGGCTCGACCGGCCAGTGACCGTCGCCAATGACGCGGATTGCTTTGTGCTTGCCGAGGCGACATCGGGCGCCGGTCGCGGACATCGCGTCGCATTCGGCGCAATTCTCGGGACCGGCGTTGGCGGCGGCATCGTCGTTGACCAAAAGCTGCATCCCGGCGCAGGCGGGCTCGGCGGCGAATGGGGGCATGGGACGATCGTTGCGACCAAGGTTGATGTCGCGCCCTACGATTTGCCGCACTTTGCCTGTGGCTGCGGCCTTTCGGGCTGCCTCGACACCGTCGGCGGCGCGCGAGGCATGGAGAGGCTGCATCGGCATCTTCATGGCACGGAGCTGCCGAGCACCAGCATCGTGGACGCGTGGTCGGCCGGCGATAGTGCAGCGTCTCAGACCATCGATCTTTTCATCGCCCTCCTCGCGCAGCCGCTGGCGCTGGTGGTCAATATCATCGGGCCAGACATCGTGCCGGTGGGCGGTGGGCTCGGCAATAGTCGCGAACTGATCGCGCGCATCGACGCTGCAGTGCGGCCACGCATTCTCCGGCATCTCGATCGGCCGCTGATCGTTCCGGCGGAACTAACAGCAGATGCGGGCCTGGTTGGCGCCGCAGCGCTTGGGGTGGGAGCTGGTGCATGACTATTCTCGAAGTGTGCATCGACATCGCCGAAGGACTGGGCGTGGCACGAACCAATGGGGCCGACCGGGTGGAGCTATGCTCGGCCCTGGAACTCGGCGGTTTGACCCCGAGCACGGGCTTGGTAACTTTGGCTGCGCGCGCCGGAATTTCGGCGCGTGCCATGATCAGGCCACGCGCTGGCGACTTCGTTTTTGACCGCGATGAATTGGCGCAAATGCTGGTTGAGATCGATGCGATCCGGGAAACAGGGATCGAAGGCGTCGTGTTGGGCGCAAGCCTTGCAGATGGGCGCCTCGATATCGAGACGCTGACGCAACTCTCGGAACGGAGCAAGGGTATGAAGAAAACGCTCCATCGCGCCTTCGATCTGGTGCCCGATTTGGAAGAGGCGATTGAGCAGGCGATTACCCTCGATTTCGATACCATTCTGACCTCGGGCCGCGCTCACACGGCACTCGAAGGCATCCAAGATCTCGTGCGATCGCACCAAGTAGCTGCCGGGCGCATTGCCATCATGCCCGGCGCGGGTATCAGCGCCGCTAACGTCCGCAGCCTTCTGGATAACGCCCCTTTTGCGGCCATTCATGGCTCTTGCTCAGCACCGGCCAAGACCGACAACGAATTGGCAGCAAAACTAGGATTTGCGAGCTTAAATCGCCGAACAACCTCGGCAAAATTTGTAGCAGACTTGAAAGCAGCACTTCGACTTTAAGGTAAGGCCTTGTTTTTATTGAGATATGGCCGATTCATAAGTGCTTCACCATACATTAAGAGGAAAACTACTATAGTGCGGAAGTAGACCGCAATTCGGCGACAAGAACCCAGAATAGGTGTTCGGCAGATGGGCGGCTTTTAACCAAGCCGTAACCCCACGGCGCACTGAAAAGGTATTGTCGCATGCGCATCCGCGGCAAGGTTTTGACTATCGTCGGCATCATGGGCGTTGTCGCTGCCCTGATCACCGGCATTGGCCTATATGTCGTGGCCGAATATGACCACCAGATCGAACGCCTCGATCACGCCTCCAAGCGCGCGCTCTATGGCGAGTCGCTCAATCGGCGCGTGACGGCCGTGGTCATGGAAGCCCGCGGTGTCTACGCGGCAGCCAATACCGAAAAAGCCGGCCAGTTCGCCGAAGGTATCCTGACCCAGCTCGACGAAATGGACCGCGTTCTCGATCTTTGGCGCCCTCTGGTCGAAGTTGGAGATGAGGCTGCGTTCACCGCCATGGCCGATAAGGCGGCGACCTTCCGCACCTTCCGCGCCGAGACGGCGCGCCTTGGCCGCGATGTCGACCCAGCCCAGGCCAACGCTCAGGGCAATACCGACGAAAACCGCGCCAATCGCAAGGCCTTCCAGGCCGATATCGACGCGATCGTCGCCACCGACCTTGCAGACTACCAAGCCATCCAGCAGGATCTAGTTGGCTTTGAAGGCACGATGCGCACCCTCTTGCTGGCGGTTGCCGGTCTCGGGATCATCGCCGGCACCGGCGCGGCCGTCTACATCGGCACATCCCAGCTTGGCCGACCAGTTACCCGCCTGACCACCGCAATGCGGGCTCTCTCGGAAGGCGACTTCGAGACCGAAGTGCCCGGCGCCACCCGCGCCGACGAAATCGGCGAAATGGCGCAGGCTGTGCAGGTCTTCAAGGACAACGGCATCAAGATGGCCTCGATGACGGCACAGGAACAAGCCGCCGCATTGAAGGCCGCCGCGCGCACCAAGACCATGGAAGTCTTCCAGGCCGAATTCGACGATGTGGTCGAAGCCGCGATGGCCGGCGATTTCAGCCGCGCGATCACCACCAACTTTGCCGATCAGGACATCACGCGCCTGTCGCAGAACTTCAATGCCATGGTGTCGAGCGTGCGCACTGGCCTTGCGGACGCCGGCTCGGTCCTCGGCGCGCTTGCCGATACCGACCTGACCCAGCGCATGACCGGTTCGCACCAGGGTTCTTTCCTTGAACTGCAGACAGACATGAACCGCGTTGCCGATACGCTGACCGATGTGGTGACGCGCCTTCGCACCACGTCGCGCGGCGTGAAAGTTGCAACCGGCGAGATCCTGGCCGGCGCCAACGATCTCTCCGAGCGCACCACGCGTCAGGCAGCAACGATCGAAGAAACTTCGGCTACCATGGAGCAGCTTGCTCAGGCCGTGACCGAGAACGCCAAGCGCGCGCAGCGCGGTAGCTCCACTGCCGAGGCTGTCACGCAATCGGCCGTGCAAAGTGGCCAGGTGATGGACGAGGCGACGGCCGCTATGGGCCGGATCACCACTGCCTCGGAAAAGATCTCGAACATCATCGGCATGATCGACGATATCGCCTTCCAGACCAACCTTCTCGCGCTCAACGCCTCGGTGGAAGCGGCACGTGCCGGCGAAGCGGGCAAGGGCTTTGCGGTCGTCGCCGTCGAAGTGCGCCGCCTGGCACAATCGGCTGCCGAAGCCTCGTCGGACGTCAAGGCGCTGATCGAGGAAAGCGCGCGGGAAGTCGATGGCGGTGCGCGCCTCGTGTCCGACGCGGCCCACAAGCTGAGCTCCATGCTGGAGGCTATGCGCGCCAACAGCGCCATGATGGCCGAAATTGCCCGCGAAAGCGCGCAGCAGGCCCAGGCCATCGACGAGGTCAATGTGGCCGTGCGCCAGATGGACGAGATGACCCAGCACAATGCCGCTCTGGTCGAAGAAACCAACGCGGCCATCGAGCAAACCGAGGCCCGCGCCAACGAACTCGACACGATCGTCGAAGTCTTCCGCGTCTCCGAGCGCTCGGCACCTGTCGACGTGGCGCCCGTCCGCCGCCCGGCAGCAAAGGCCAAACCCGCGCAGGCCCAGTACCTAAGCCACGGCAATGCTGCGGTCTCGACGGACTGGGACGAATTCTGATCGAAATGCAGTCTAGACTGTAAACAAGCGGCGGCATCAACAGGTGCCGCCGTTTTGCTTTGGGTTTCAGAATAGACGCTGCGCGCCAGAACTATAAATCAGATCAATCGGGCTCAATATCGTTAAATATACGTAAATTGACCTATATCCTCGCAATGAATCCGCATTGACCCGATGAGGGATCAGTAAAACACTCAGAGCCGTCCATCCAATGAGGGGTAGGCCGGTGTTGAGCGTCAATGGCACCAGTGTAGCTTCGCGTGTTTTCAATATCGGTCTGTTGCCGGACAGAGGCCCGTTAGCAGATAGCGGCGGTGCACCATGAAGATATTGGTGCTGGGCCTCAATTACGCGCCCGAGATAATCGGTATTGGACCCTATACCACCGGCCTGGCAGAGGCCCTGGTGCGGGCTGGACATCAAGTCAGGGTTGTTGCGGGTCAGCCATATTATCCCGAATGGCGCGCTCGGCCGGGGCACGGTTTTTGGAATTTGGAGCGGCGGGGACGGCTCGACGTGCTGCGCGTGCCGCATTTTATTCCGCGGCACCCCACTGGCGCGATGCGCCTTCTCCATCATTTCACCTTTGCTCTCGCGGCATTCTTCCCAATGCTGTGGGCCGCACTGCTCTGGCGGCCCGATCGCGTTATTGCCATTGCGCCGGGTTTGATGGCAGCCCCCGTGGGTCTTGTTGCCGCGCGCCTGAGCGGCGCCACCGCCTGGCTTCACGTCCAGGATTTTGAGCTCGAGGCGGCGGAAGCGACGGGGCTTATCGGGCGCGGTTGGTTTTTGGGGAAAATACTGCGTCAGATCGAGAGGGGCATTCTCTGCGCCTTCGATCACGTCAGCACCATTTCCCCAGCGATGTGTCGGCGCCTTGAGGACAAAGGCGTACCGGTAAACCGGATTGCCGAGCATCGCAACTGGGCCGGCGTCGACCGGATCGTGCCGCAGGACGAGCCATCGCCCTATCGCGCGCTTTGGGGTATCGGCACGGAGCATGTGGCACTCTATTCCGGGGCACTCGGGCGCAAGCATGGGCTTGATCTCATCCTGGCGGCGGCGAGGCAGTTATCTCACCGAGACGATCTGACCTTCGTGATCTGTGGCAATGGCCCGGACCGTGCGGCGCTCGAAGCATCAGCATCAGGTCTGCGCAATATCCGCTTCCACGACCTGCAGCCGATCGAAAAGCTTGGCGATCTGCTCGCTCTCGCCACCATCCACCTACTGCCGCAAATCGCCTGCGCGCAGGATCTGGTACTGCCGAGCAAGCTGCCCAATATGCTGGCTTCCGGACGTCCCGTGGTGGCGACGGCGAGCCCACATTCGGCGCTATTTCAGGAGGTCTCGGGCTGCGGCATAGCCACGCCACCGCAAGATGCAGTGGCCTTTGCTCAGGCCATTGCGGACCTCTGCGATAATCCGGTGCTCGCGCGGCAATTGGGCAGCGCTGCACGCGCCAGGGCCGAAGCGCGCTGGAGCCGGCAGGTTCTACTAGCCAATTTTGTCGGCGACATCGAACAGGCCGAAAAGGCAGCAGCGCCTGCCATATTGGGGCAGCGGCCATGACGCTCGCCGTAGCGCTTTTTCTGGTCACTATCGCGCTCCCGGCGATGGCATTCGGCGTGCGGCACCAGCGCCCTGCCCTTTTGTTACTAAGCGCCGCTATTCTCGTGTCACACGGATTGCCGCTGGTATTTTTCGATCCGCGGCACGCCTCGGCGACGATGGTGGCCTATCGGGGCGAGGTCGTGTTGATGACCTTTCTCGCCAGCATGGCTTGGCTGCTCGGCTACTGGCTAGTCGCGCGGCCGCTTGAAGACGCAGGCACCATTTCACGTGGGTGGACCTTTGATCCCCTGCCGTGGCACATCGCCGTGCTGATCGGCCTTGTGATCTCGATTGGCCTCGCACCCGGCGGACCGATCGGCTTTGCGCAGGCCGGATTCTTGCGGCTGCCGGTCGAGACCCCGCTCTTTTCAGTCACCTATGCCTTCGCCTGTCTCGGCGCGTTGACAACGAGCCTTCTATGCCTGCGCCAGCTCAGCAATGGCGGGCCATCGCCATGGTTCTCGATGGTCCTGATCCTGGCCGTGTTCTGGCTTCTCGGTGGACGAACCCAACTCGCGATCAGCGGCCTGAGCTTTGCGCTGATCTATCTCGCACATGGCCGGATCAGGCTACGCCGCTTGATCGTGCCTGGTGTCGTCGTGGCGATCCTCGCCGTGCAGACATTGAGTTTCCGCCTGACACTCCAGGGCGAGGAAACAGACTTTTTCGCCAGCCTGCCGATGACGCTGTCGCAAATGTCGCTGCTTGAGGGCTATGCGCTTTCCGCCCGTTATGCGGCCGAGATCAGGTTCAATCCCGGGCAATATTGGGATGTGATCCAGCAGGTGCTGCCGCGCGCGCTGTTCCCCGAAAAACCGATGCAGTTGAGCCGGGAATTGCGGCTGATGGAGGCGCGCGATCTCCTTGGCGGTTTGACCCCCGGCCTTGCCGGCGAAGCCTTTGCGGCCGGTGGCCATCTCTTTGTGTGCGTGATCGGGCTGTTGTTCGGCGCCGTCTTGGCGCTCCTCGACAATGCCTATGCAGCACTGCGCGGGTTGACGCCTCTCAGTCAGGCACTGGTTACGGCGCTTATTCCGCTCCTTGCGATTTTCGTCCTGCGGGGCGGTTTCGATACCGGGATTTTCAGGCTCGCCGTCATCCTTTTTGGCAGCGGCGTGCTGGCGGTCTTCCAATCCGCAAAACTCAATCCTGCACGGCTTCAGCGATGAAGCGGGACATGCGTCACAGGCTCACAAAGGGCATCGATCGCGTTGCCGGGATGCTGCGCAGCCTCTGGTATCGACGCCTCTATCTGTCCTGGGTGCGCTTTGGAAAGTCGGTGATCTTTGCTGGACCGATCCGCTGCCCAGGCGTCACCGGCACAATCGGCATCGGCGATCGCGTCTATCTCGGCGGCAATATCAGCCTTGCCGTTGCCGAGGGCGGCGAGATCGACATCGGACCTGATTGCTCGATCAACCAGGGGACCATTCTCTCGGCACGGCGATCGCTTCGCATTGGCGCGGGAACGCGCATCGGTGATTATTGCAGTATCCGGGACAGCGACCATCGGATCAGCGCCGACACTCCAGTTCTGACGAGTGGTTTCGATTGTCGTCCCGTCAGCATCGGCGCCGATGTCTGGATCGGGCGGCTGGTGACGATCCTGCCGGGCGTCAAAATCGGTGATGGGGCCGTGATCGGAGCTCATAGCCTTGTCAATTCAGACATCCCGCCCCATGCCCTCGCGTTTGGAACGCCAGCCCGCGTCCAAAGGAGCCTGCGATGAGAGGGGCGTGGCAAGTGTTTGGGCTGGGCATCGCCGCCGCCCCGGCCCTCAGTCTCTTCGCAGCCCAGACCCTGTTGATTGCTGAGGGCAAAACCGAAACAGTGCTCGGGCTCGCGCAGTTTAGCGGGCTTCTAGGTCTCTTGTTCTTCGTCTTCGATGGCCAATCGGGCCTTGCCCCGGCCGTGATGCGGCTCCGGCACAACAATGCAACCATCCGCACAGCCTATCGCTTCTATCGGCTGGCTCTTTTGTTGGCCTTTCTTGCGGCGCTGCCGATCGTCTTTGTATTCCTGCCGGAACTGCAGTTTCTGTTCGTCGCCATTCTCATCTGCCTGCTGCTGCGTCTGCGGCCGCTCGACCACGACCTCGACCGACGGAATTGGCAACATTGGGGCATGTTGGCCCAAAATGGTTGGATGATCACGCTTGCAGCGGTTGTGCTGGTGCGTGGCGAAATCGATCCGACGGTAGCTGGGCTTTCCGCACTTTTCGGCACGGCGCTCTATGCCCTGGTGCATCGGCGAACAAAAGGTGCGCCTCTCGAGAAATCAAAACGGTTCGCCGACATACGCCCGGCGCTGATGGACCTTCTCGCACTGATGGTCGCGCAGGGATTAGGACAGATTTATGGGCGCGCGGTGCTCTTCGCGCTTGGTGCACTGTTCTCTGGACCCGTCGCGGCGCTCGCCATTTATGCCAAGCAGGTCTTCAACGCCGCGGGGATTCTGTTGCTCTACCTGCGCAGGTTGGAACTCAAAACCGCGGGACCAAACATGCGGCTAAGCCTTTTTGGTCAAGCCGGGATTGCACTGATCGGCAGCGTCGCGACGGTACTTGCTGCATGGCAGCTCGATGTCGCCGCGCCGCTTATCCTCGCTTTGCTCGGTTGGCAGGTTATCGAGAAACTTTCGGCGACGGGCGTCTACGCACTGCAATTATCCGGTCGCCACGAAATAGCGTTCCGGAGCCTCGGCACGGTGATGGTCCTCGGGGCATTGGGTTTGGCGCTGGCGGCAGCATCCAACGCAGTCATTGGCTTTGTTGCCTTCGAAACGCTCGGCTATGGCGCGGCGCTTCTGTTCTGGGCAGCATCCCGACAGTCCACACGCTTACTTGGGGAGGTGAGAGCATCATGAAAATTCTGCATTTCTCGACGCGCCTCGGGCGCTCCGCCGGTGGGCTTTATCATTCCGTTTCCGGCCTTGCTGCCGCCATGGCGGATCTTGGAGCCGATGTTACGGTGATGGGTGGTCGCGAGGCGCAGTTCGAGGAGGAGCGTAGCGTCTGGGGCCGGTTGCCGCTTGTGACTTTTCCGCTTGGTCGGGCGCGATATGGATTTGCGCCCGCCGTTGTGTCGGAAATCGCGCGGCTCAAGCCCCACATCCTTCACGTCCATGGGCTCTGGTCGGCGAGCACGATCTACGGTCGGCTCGCGCCCAAGGAAACGCAGGTGGTGATATCGCCACGTGGCATGCTCGACCCCTGGATCCTCAAACGCCGGCCCTGGATCAAACGGCCTCATGCCGCGCTCTGGGAGCGGCCCAGCTTAGGCCGCGCGCATGTTCATGCGCTGACAGACCATGAAGCGACCGCTGCTGCCGGCTTTATGCCCAGCCTCCGAGAGCGGACATTCATCCTCCCGAACGGCATCGACGCCACATCGCCCAAGGGTGGGAAAGAGCGCAGCGGCGCGCTCTATCTGGGACGGCTCCACGAAAAAAAGCAGGTCCTAAAACTGATCGACGCCTGGGATCGGCATGCCAAAAAACTTCCGCTCACGATCGCGGGCTGGGGCACGCCGGACGAGGAAAGGCTGGTGGCTGCGGCCTGCGCGAAAACGAAGAAGGTCGGCTTTGTCGGTGGCCTCTATGGCGAGTGGAAAAGCGAGGCGCTGAGTTCCGCGCGGTTCTTCATTCTGCCCTCGCTCAGCGAAGGCCTCCCGATGGCGGCGCTAGAAGCCGCAGCCCACGGCGCCATTCCAGTGCTGACCGAAGCCTGCCACCTGCCGGACCTCGTCGCGGAAGGGCGAGGCCTCAAAATGAATGAGGATTTCAGCAATTTTCATGCGCTGGTGCGGCAGATGGAAACTATGAGTGCGGACGAGGCACAGCAACGCGAAGCAAGTGCGAAAGCGGCCACGCAGAAATTTCAGTGGCCCAATATCGCCCGGTCGATGCTCGACCAATATGTGCGGGTACTCGCGGGATCATCGTCATGACCGGGCTCGCGAAGGTTTCCTATCCCCTGCACCATCGGTTGTTCCGTTTGCTCTGGCTGGTCAGTTGGACGCTGCTTGCAGCATGGACGCCCACCCCGCTCCATCGCTGGCGGTGTCTCGTCTTGCGGCTCTTCGGGGCTCGCGTCGGTCGCGATGTGCGGATCCATGGCAGTGCCAAAATCTGGTACCCACCCAATCTGGTGATTGAGGACGAGGCGGTCGTCGGCTGGAATACGGTGCTCTATTGCCAGGCGCCTATCCGCATTGGTCACCGGGCAATCGTCTCGCAGCATGTGCATTTGATTGCGGCGACCCACGATGTCGACTGTCCGGATTTTTCGATCATCGCCCGGCCGATCGAGATCGATGCCGACGCCTGGATTGCTGCCCGGGCCACGGTGGGCCCGGGCGTGACCATTGGTCAGGGCGCGGTTCTCGGCGCAGCATCCGTCGCCTTTTCGGACCTCGAAAGCTGGACCATCTATGCAGGAAATCCGGCGCAACCGCTTCGCCGCCGCGCCGGAGCAATCACCAACCCATGGCCTGATGCGCCCCATGAAAGGCCGCAGCGACACGCGCATAACCTCCATCGTTGAGATGGAGATGGTCTGAGCGCAGGGAACGCGGAACATAGCCCGCCGCCACATCGGCGCTGTCTTCCGGCGAGCCATTGGCCCCGGCGACGAGGGCCGCCAGAAGATTGACGAACCGCACGCCATAAAGGCTCGCCAGTTGCCCGTTGAGACTGGCCTGTGCCGTTAAAGCCGGCGCACTATCCGCGGCGCTCGGCAGAATACCGCCGACAAGATAGCGATTGTGGCCGAGAGACTTGACCGCCGCATCGATATCCTGGGCGACCGTACGGCCCGATTGTGCGCCATTCCGACCAAGCCAAAGCCAGGCTTCAAAGGGTTTGAGATAAAGACCCCAGGCGCAAGTGAAGCGAGACGACGCGGGCGCAGCAACGGCCATGCCGGCTTGGCTGCGCGTGAATGTCCAATTGCCACTGGCGTCCGTGGTCATCACCCCATCGACACCGGCAAGCCAGCCCCGCTGCGCGCCGGTATAGGCGCCCGAATTGTAGAGCACGTTGACGGATTTGTCGGTCACGGCGACTGGCCCCGATGCCGGGATGGCGCCACCCGCAACGGTAACGAGGATCGGCACAGCATTCATTCGGGCGGCGATCTGCGTCGAGGTTTGCCCGCCCTGCCCCTGCCGATGAACGATCCGGGGCGGACTGAACAGTGTCTGGGCGATGGCAGGATAGGTCGCTGCGCCCGTGCTGCCACCGGTCGCGCCGGCACCCGCCGTCAGGCTATCGCCCCAAGCCGCAATGCCTTCGCCCGACGAGAAAGCGGCGAAGGCCTCCTCGTTCAAGGCATAGGGATAGAGCCTGATGCGGCTGATGCTGCCCGTCCAAAGGCCAGTGACCGCCGAACGGCCGCGCCCAAGCCGGATTGCGGCAAGCCCCGGAAACGTCCCGGCGAGGGCCTTTTGCGCCGGTTGCCCGATAAAGGCAGCGCGATATTCGCCATCGCGCGCCGAGAAGGCCACGGCGAAAGACGAACCGGCCGGGACGGCGCCAAGATCGATATTGGCCTGTTCGACCTGGCTCCCCGTGCCGCCAAAGGAGACGATGAGCCGCAAATGGAGGCTCGCATCCCAGATGATGCGGATGAAATTGCGCTCGAACCAGTTGGCGTTGAATTCGGCATTGTCATCTGCCTGAAGGACAATGCCTCCCGTGCCGCCGCTGGCTGGTGTCGTGGCTCCGATGATGCCGCAGAGATTGCCCGGCCGGAAGCCGGCATAGGGCAAGGCCTCCTTGAGCGAGAGATCATCGGCAAAATAGGTGCCGGTGGCTGGATTGACCTGATGGCGTACCGCTATCGATGCGGTCCCCACGCTGAATCCGCCACAATAAAGCGCAGCCGCTTCGGGGACCGTGTTGGTGAGATTGGCGGTTTGCGCATAATTGGCGGTGCCGCCGCCGCCCGCGCCAAAGCCAAGAGTGACGCTCGACGCCGTGCCGCGCCAGACCGATCCGGTCAGGCGATAGGCCCGGCCCGATGAATTGATCAGCCCGGCAATGGTGCGAAAGGCACCCGAGCCGCTGCCACCGGCACCCGTAACGCGGAGGGCGCCAGAGGCGATAGCGACAGACCCGCCAACACCGGTCCAGTCAGTCGCGGTCCCGGCCGAGAAATTGCCATCAGCCAACAGTTCCTGCGCATCAGGGGCAACATTGGGCCCCAGAAACAGATGCCCCGTCGGCGCGACCGTGCCGCCTGCGGCGAGGCGGAACTGCGCCGGATCGGAAAAGGAACGACCGGCAAAACCATATTGCCCCACGACGAAATCAGCATCGAGCCAGGGGCCAGACGCCGCTCGGGCGCCAGACCGCGACTTGAGGGCGAGGCCAAGCCCATTGGTCCCAACCATCAGTAAAGCCCGACAAGAAAGCTGGCGGTGCTGGCAGCAAGGACGCGACGCACGCGCACCGGCAGAATAGCGCCGGCCGGGAGACCTTCGAAGAAGACTGACCCGCCCGAGAGCATTTCGACGGCGAGCGTGCCGGCTGCACCGACATAGACCGCGCGCGTCGGTTGATCGAAAATCGTGGCATCGCTCGGCGTGATGGCGAAGGCGCCGGTTGCCGGCGCGGCGAGGTCTAGGCTGTGTGAGGAGAAAATATCGGCCATGATCGGCTCCGCTGAAAGGAATGCGACAGTCTAGGACTGGCGCGGATCAGCGGGAGCAAAGTGCCTATCGAAGCGGGCGGCGGGGCACTGAGCTAACGGGCTCTTCAGGCTTTTCGCCTAAGGCTCGGAAAGATAAAGCGGCGGGGATAAATGAAGATCTTCATCACCGGCACGGCCGGCTTCATCGGATTTCATCTGGCAAAGCGACTCCTGGCCGACGGTCACACCGTCTTCGGCCTCGACGGCATGACGCAGTATTATGATGTGACGCTCAAGGCGGCGCGCCTCGCCATCCTGCAAAAGTCCAACAGCTTCTCGTTCGTCGAAGCCATGCTCGAAGACTATGCCGCGCTCGAAACGGCGATCACGGATTTCAGACCCGATATCGTCGTCCATCTCGCCGCGCAAGCCGGTGTGCGCTACAGCCTCGAAGCGCCCGAAACCTATGTCAGCGCCAATATAACCGGCACGTTCAATCTCCTCGAAGTGCTGCGCAAGACCGGCGTCGGCCACCTGATGTTTGCCTCGACCTCGTCGATTTATGGCGGCAATGAAACGGTGCCGTTCGCCGAAACCGATCGGGCCGATTTTCCGATGTCGTTCTATGCGGCGACCAAAAAAGCCGGCGAGGCGATGACGCATTCCTATGCGCATCTGTTCGGCCTTCCGACCACCTGCTTCCGGTTCTTCACCGTCTATGGCCCTTGGGGCCGTCCGGATATGGCGCTGTTCAAATTCGTCTCGGCCATTTCGCGCGACGAGGCGATCGACGTCTATGGCCAGGGAAAGATGCTGCGCGACTATACCTATATCGATGATCTCGTCGAAGCGATCACCCGGCTGATGGTCGTCACGCCGCAGAAGGGCGAGGCGGTGGACGTGATCGATGGTGCGGACTCGGTTTCGCCCGTCGCGCCCTGGCGCTCGGTCAATATCGGTGGCGGGCAGCCGGTTGGGTTGATGTCCTTTATCGAGACGATCGAAACAGTCTTGGGCAAGACGGCACGGAAGACCATGTTGCCGGTGCAACCGGGGGACGTCGAACACACCCACGCGGCGCCCGCGCTTCTGGCGGCGCTGACGGGCTATAAGCCCGAGACGACGCTGGATATCGGGGTCAAGGCATTCGTTGATTGGTATGCGGATTACTACGGGCCGATCGCTTAGCGCGACGCATAGCTCAACTGGGTAAGGGACAGCGACCATTTGAGCGTCTGCGGCTGCATTGACAATACCGGGTGCACGGGAATGTGCCGTCCGCCCTGGCTGGCCCTGATCGAAATCAGCATATCTTCCAACGCTCGGCGCTCCGCCCTGCCCCAGCCCGCGACAAGTACAACAGCATCGGCATGGCGGAGGATGTGCGAGCTATCCGCCGGCCAGCGGAACGAAGGCATGTCGATCACCGTCACATCGAAGCTCGACCGCGCGCTTTGGAGGAGTTTTTCCAAAGTCCCGGTGCCAAAGATCGCCTCGGCCGGCAATGTGCTTGGTCCGCTATTGATCAGCACGCTGAGCGCCGACAGCGGATCACGCTGCACGAGGGACGGCACATCGGCGAGGCCGAGCACTCCGGACAACACCGCCTCGAACCCGCGCGAGGATGGCACATCGAGATGTTGCCGCAGGGCGGCCGAGCGCACATCGGCATCGAGGAGCAGCACGTTTTGCCCCGCTGCAACAAACGCCCGCGCCACGCCGAGCGCGGTCGTCGTCTTACCCTCTCCCTCACCCGCCGACATCACGGCAATCACGCGGCTTGGCTGCCTGTCGAGCGAACGGGTCAGATGCATCTGCAGGCTGCGCATGGCCTCAGAAAATGGTGAGAGTGGCGCGGTCACCACTTGATCGGCATGGCTCGTACCGTCGGAGCGACGGGTCCGTAGCCGGGGCATGGCGATGGCCAGCGGCGCGCCAACAAGTGTGGCCAGTTCTGTCGTCGAGCGAACGCCGCTCGCCCAGCCATCGGCGGTGAAACCAATACCGATCGCAATAACGGCGGCGAACAGAGCCGCGATGAGGCTAGTATTCCGCACATCGGGAAAACTCGCCTCGACGGGGATTGATGCCGGTGCGGCGAGACGCGCATCGGGCAATTGCAGAGCGGCCTGCATCGTCAGTTCCAGCGCACGATGCTGGAGCGCGTCGCGCTGACTGCGCAGAGTTGCAAGTTGCGGCGCAAGGTCCGGGTCTGCCTCAGCTTCGATCAGCCGCGCTTCTGCCGTCGATAATTGCACATCGACGAGCCCCTTTGCCCGATCGAGCCTCTCCGCCTTGGCTTCCCACTGCACCTCCATGTGCGCCTGCGCCATCGCATTGGCCAGACGGGCGGCAAAAGACGGCGAGGCAGAACGGGCAGAAATCGCGATGACCGGCGTCAGGCCGCGGCGATTGACCGTGACCGCCGACCGCGCCAGCTTGAGAACCTGAGCTTCCAGACGATCCACTGACGGACCTTCCGCGCGAGCATTGCCAAAAAACGCCAGGACCTTGGTGCGAAAATCGAGCGAGGACGAGAAGGCACTGGGGTCGACAGGCGCCACCAGCGCGAGAGCCCGCGTCAACACGGGCTCGGATCGCATCAGTTCGACAGCACCATCGACCAGAGCTGTATTGGGCCCGGTTGCTGGTCCGAGGCCACCCGGCTCGAGCAAATCCGAGGGGGCTGGCTCGATGACGACGAGGGCAGTCGCGGTAAAACTGGGGCGCAGGGCGAGCGCGGCGACTACGGGAACTGTGAAGAGTACAAGAAAGCAAAGCGCCACAATGCGAAATTGCCGATGCAGCACACCGATGAGATTTTCGACATTGTTGCGAAAAGTAAACAGAATATCCCCCTGCCACCCTCGCAATAGAACGGCATTTATTCGGATTTGACAATATAGCGCCGATCAAAACATTGGCGGCCGGATGGTCCGAATATCCCGTTCAAAATCACTCAAAAGGTGCTAGCGAAGGCGTTAGGCGCGCCGATACGGTCGTGCGACACACTCGGACCCAAAGGGCCATGTTCAACATTTTTGGCAAGCGCCCCCCAGCCGAAACGGCGCCGCGCATTCACCTCGAGACCCAGCCCGCCGTAATCTACGCGATCGGGGACATTCACGGCTGTCTTGATAAACTCAAGGCGCTTGAGGCGTTCATTGCAGAAGATGCAGCGTCGATAGACGGCGAGAAGCTGATCATCACGCTCGGCGACTATATCGATCGCGGCCCTGCCTCAGCCCAGACGCTCAACCATCTGATCCGCCGCGCGCCCGAAGGCTTCAAACGGATCTGCCTCCAGGGCAATCATGAGGTCATGTTTCAAAAGGCCGTCGAACAACCCAAGTCCATGGGCGATTGGCTTGAGTGGGGCGGCCGCGAAACCCTGACATCCTACGGGATCGATGGCGATGCGTTCCGCTCCATGAGCGTCAGGACGCGTGGCCAGGTGATGCAGAGTTTCATCCCGGTAGATCACCTCGACTTCCTCAAGAGCCGGCCGATCATGGTGACAGCGGGTGCCTTTACTTTCGTCCATGCCGGCATAAGGCCGAAAGTAGCACTGGAGCAGCAGCGGGACGAAGATCTGATATGGATCCGTGAACCCTTCCTCAGCCAGCCGCACGGCCTGCCGGCGACAGTTGTACACGGACATACGCCGATGGACGCTCCTTCCGTTGCCGAGGGCCGGATTGGCATCGACACCGGCGCCTATGCCGGCGGCCCACTGACGGCGGTTAAGATTCTGAAGTCCGGCGCGGTCAGCTTCATGTCGACGACCGCGCCAAAACCCGCGACATAAAGAAAAGGCCGGGACAAGCCCGGCCTTTTGCATCAATCCGCGTAATAGGACGAATATTTGTAATTGTAGGACCGGGCATTTCCCGGCTCTTGGGTCATCGCCAGAACCAGCGGCGTATCTTCCACCTTGGACCGATCGATCGTCTTGAGCGCGTTCAATACTTCGCGCTGCGTCGTGCTGGCATAGCGCGTTAGGAAGAGGATCACGTCGGCAAACTGCATGAGATAGACGCCGTCGACGACGACGCCAGCAGGCGGGGTATCGATGACGACGATATCGAAGGCCTGCGTCGCTGCCTCGATGAGTTGCACGAAAGTCTTGCTGGTCAGCAGGTGTTCCGTCGGCAGATTGCTCTGGTTTGCGCTGAGCACCACCGAAATGCCGGACTGCGGATCGCGATTGATGATCGACTTGCTCTCTTCGGGCGAGATTTCGCCCGCGAGATATTCATGCAGCCCCGATGTCGATTCCACATTGAGCTGCTTGTGGAGCGATGGCTTGCGCAGATCGGCATCGATGATCAGGACCCGCTGGCCGGCTACACCATAGGTGCGCGCAAGAGCGAGTGCCGTCGTCGTCTTGCCCTCCACCGGCAGCGAGGACGTCACGAGGATGACCTTGCCCCGGCGCTGTCGGCCATCGGCGCGCGGCGCCGCGAGCAATTGATCAAGGCGCAGGCGCACGCGGCGCAAGCTTTCCGAATAATGCGACAGCGGCGAGGTCACGACGAGATCGGCGGCGCTGGCAATATGGCCATCATCACGCTTATTGGGGCGCTGCAGCGGAATGCCGGTGATGACTTCACGGCGAGTGACTGTCTCAAGCTGATCCGTCGATGTGAAACCACCGACAAAATTGTCGACGACGAAGGCTAGACCGACGCCCAGACCCACCGCGGCGAGACCGGCAAGAACGAGGATCAGGCGCGAATTAGGGAAGGAGGGCGCATTGGGGGGCGTTGCCTGCGCCACGACGCGGCTATCCGCCACCTGCAGGTCGGCCTGGGCCCGCAGGTCGTTAACACGCGCGACGAGACGTTCGTAATTGGTCCGCGCCAGGGTCGAGTTCTGCTGTAGTTCATAAATGCTGGTGAGCACATCTGGCGGCAGATCGCTGCCGAGGAACCGCTGTCGCACCTGATCGCGAAGACCCGAGGCTTCATCCTGGAAGGTCGAAACCTGCTGTTGCAGCCCCTGGATTTCCTGCTGCGCCGTCGTCTGCAGACGCTGTTCGACCTGGGCGAGGCTGCCGCGCAAATCGACTGCATCGGTGGAATTGGGCTCGAGCGAATTGATGCGGTTCAAAAGCTCCGTGCGCTGCTGTTCAAGACCGGCGACGGCTTCGGACTGTAGCGAGCTGGCAAGCTGCTCGTAGTTGAGCTGCTGGAGGCTTTGGTTCGCCGTATCGACGATGCTGCCAAGCCGCTGGCGTTCACTGGTCGCCTGGGCAAGCTGCTGGCGGAGCGCCTCGATATTGCTGCTGTCGCCGGCCGAAAGACGGGCGACGTTGTCTTCGACGAACGTATCGAAGGCGCCTTCGCTCTGCGCAAGCCGTGAGGTCGCTTCGGAAATGCGCGGCTCAAGCACGTCGAGAGAATTGAGCACCGACTGCGTCTTCGATTGAATCTGCAGCGCGATATAGGCATCGGCTGTCGCATTGGCGATACGCGCCGCCGTTGCCGGAGACGCCGCTTCCGCATTGATCGATATGAGATAGGTAAGGCCCCGGCGCTGCACCGAAATCGCACCGCGGAGACGCTCGACAAGGTTATTGAGCGCTTCTTCGCCTGTCGGCAGCGTCGGCTCGGCAAGGCGAAGGAACGCCATCAGCTCCTGCCGCAGCCCGAGCTTGGGCATGAATTCAGGATCGTTGAGCAGATTGGCGTCCTGGATCACGCGCAAAAGCGTCGGGATCGACCGGACGATTTCAACTTCACTATCGACCCGGGCATTGTCTGCAGCGCTCGAGCCGGAGGCAAGCGCTTCAGGATCCAAGAGATCCTTGCGCGCCGTATCGACATAAACAAGCGTCGTTGCAGTATATTCAGGCTTGAGCGAGTAAACCACGCCGCCGGTGATCACGAGGACCGTAACGACCACTAGAACGATCAGCCTTATATGGCGCCGCAGCACCCCCAAGATCGCCCTGAGATCAATTTCCTGTTCGTCCATGGAGCACCCGCCGATTTTCGTGGATGTGTTATCTCTATGAAGTCAGCGCCGCGCAACCACTTTTCGGCCATATGAATAACGTCACAGCGCCCAAGTCATGGGCGCCATGCAGGTTTATGATGACTTGTGATCAACCCCAGCGGCGCGGGTCTGCACCGGACATGCCGACCACTCGATAGCCTGTCTCCCGGAACAGCCGGATTTCGCCAGTCAAATTGTCGAGCGTCAGATCGCCATTGTGGGTTTTGACGACCAGCACCGCATGGCCCTGACCATCCCGCGTTTTGACATAGGCAACACGCAAGGCGCTTGGCGATACGCCAGCCCGGATGAGCTCATGGCGCTTGCTGACAACGTAGCTCTTGCAATCCCCCACACTTGGATTGACGCGCCAGACCTGTGCGAAAGGACTGTCGAGACGGGGACGGATGGCGCGGTTGACGCGCGCATTGACGCGGGTGAGGAGACGCATCACATCGTCATCGAGCGCAATTTTCTCCGTGCCTCCAGGCTGGCATTCGCGCGGATTAATGACGCAGAACACCTGGAAACTCTCTGGACCACGAGCGCTAACACGCTCCTGTATAACGATATTTGTCTGCCTGTTCGCAAAAGCTGTTTCAGCTGTGCCAAATAAGGCGACGGCGCTGACCGCGGCTGCAAAAACCATATTCTTCATATTGCCCATCCTTGGACTGATCCGATGGATGCAACTTGAACGAACCGATTTGCTGTCCTCTGTTGGAAGCACTTCAAATTTTATGAAAATTACTTGGACATAGAATTGCCAGCTTTACCGGAATTAACTACACAGCCAGTTATGCATGGCGCGCAAAGCGTCTTCACTCGCCGGACACTTGACAGTCAGGACGTCCGTCGTGTTTGCTAAATAAAGAATTAACACGAGGGTCATCCCATGATGCGAAATCTTGTACGGGTTTTGCTTGTCTCCACTGCTCTGGTCGCCGCTCCGGTCACCTCGGCATTTGCTATCTCGGCTGCCGTTCAGACTCAAATCGACGCGCTGCCAAATGCGGCTGCGGTCAACGCTGCTATCGCAGCACTTGAAGCTGCCGCTCTGAGCACTGCTCCTGACGCTGCTGCAGCCGCTGCTGTTGCTGCCCAGAACCTTGCAGCCGCACTCGGTCCGAACGCTGCACTTCTGAGCACTATCGTTGTCGATGTTGCTGCTGACGTTGCTGCCGCAGGCGGCACCCCTGCCAGCATTCAGCGTATTACCACGGCGGCAGCCGCTGCTGGCATCTCGGTGGATACCGCTGCGGTTGTTGCTGCGGCCCAGGCCAACGGCATGACGTTTACGCAGGCTGATCTCACCGCAATTGGTGCCGTTGGTCCTGCAGGCGGCGCGCCGGCTGGCGGCGCACCGGCCCCAGCAGCCGGAACAGCAACGCCCGATTCCAGCGGCGGCTCCGAGCAGACGTCACCTCCTCCGGCCGGTGGTGGTACGACCACTCCTGGTGGTGGCACTGGCACTCCAGTAAGCCCGACCTGATTAGGCCCAAAGTAATAAAAAGGCCCCGCAGTGCGGGGCCTTTTTATTTCGACTTGGAGTTATGGTGCGGATAAGTGCCCTGTCTATGGGAAGTTCAGCGAGCAAAGAGGGCTGCGGCATATGATATTCGCATTGAAGTAAGTTTTGCGACAAGACTGCAGCCACAACGCTCCGCCCAACAATTGATGCCCTTGCTAAATTTGGCCCGGCACTCGCGATCTGACCGTTGCCGCTAGCCCTAAGGCGACGATCGCAACAAACAAAAAAGTATTGGCCTGGATTTCGAGACTGAAATCGACCAGCGAGTGTACCGCACAAGTAAGCATCGCCCCTATGGCAGCAAGTCTAGCCGGATTAAGCGTTGTGCCTAAGAGCTGCGACCACAAGATCCTGCCAAAGAGAATGGCACTTGCGATGATCAGCAAAGAGCCCGCGGGAATGCCGAGTTCGGAGAAGAGCGCGAGATAAGTATTGTGTGCCTTGTCCCAAAAGCCAACGAGGTTGAGTGGCGGGCCAAAGAACGCCGGAAAAAAGAGCGAGAATGCACCCCCACCATATCCCGTCCATGGCCGCGTCATGATGACATCCCATACTTGAACATAGAGATTCATGCGCCCTTCGCTGGAACCCTCGATGTCAAGCCCGCGCTCAATTACGCCCTGTCCGAAGGTCCAAACGATCAAAAGGGACGCCGCAACAGCAATCGCTACGACTGCCGGAATAAGCAACTTCCAGTGACGGTTCTGCTTGAGAACCAGCAGCAAGACGACGAAAGCTCCTAGTAACCCGGCGAACAGCCCCATCCTTGACTGGGTCGCAAGCAGGGCCACCATAATGACGAATAGTCCAGCAACGTGAAAGAAAAGCCGGAAAATCTTGTCCATCACTGTCTCATTCCGGGCCCTCTTGGCACTGATGATGCCTGGCAGCAGCGAAATTCCTACACTGAGCCCAATTGCAAGGAAGGTCGCGAACGAGTTTCGGTTAATAAAGGTCCCGGTTGCGACACCCATATAAGCAATTTTGGGTAAGCCTAGAATTGTATCACCGAACTGGGTCAACTGGATCAACGAAAACCCGGCATGGGCAACAATGCCCCAAAATAGAATCTTGATCATCAAGACGGAGCGGTTTTCTTTTGCGCCAGCTTGAAGGGCCAGCACGAAGAAAAGCCCGTACGTCGCTATTCTGATCAACATGAGCCATGTCGCGCCTGGCGCCGTACTGATTGTCTCCGAGGTAATTGTTCCTCCAGACAAGGCTATGGAGAACGGAGACAGGATAGCCCCGAAGGGCACAACCTGCACGACCAGCCACAGAAGCAAAAGGGCCCATAGGCCTACCGACCAGCCGATCTTGCTCAGCGGTATGCGCAAGCCCTCGCCATTCCGCGCAGCGGCAACGAAATAAACAAATGCCGCCGCGGCGACGACTAGCCCCCAGATCGCCCAAAAGAACGGCCGATTGCTGCCAAAGGGTATTGGCGACAAAACCACGACGAGGACCACCAGCGACCCTGCAAAATTATTGAGTCTGGTCATGAGCCTGTGCCCTGAGAAGAAACTGCACGGACAAAGGCACGTTGCAGGTTGGGCGGCGCCTTTTCGAGATTGGCCGTGATGTCTTCTCGAAAATCTGGATTGCCTGCATAACGTTGCGCCAGCCATTCACGCCCAGGTCCGGAATGGGCGAGCACGACGATATCCGCTCCAAGCTGGCTCTGCAGCTCGGGCGGTAGCGTGCTCCAGAACGGATAAGCAAGTGCTAGCCGCAGCGAGGCCATCGCCCACTGGTTTGCCGTGGTCAATTGTGATTGCGCCAGGGAGTGCTGGAAGTCCGCGCTTGCCCCGTCAAATGCTTGCGTTACAGCAAGCCCGAACCAAGCGTATGAAAAGAGCGGCGCATCGCGCAACAATCCTCCAGCCAAAGACTGGCAACTGACGCGGACCTTTGCGGTCTCATCATTTAGCGCAGTGCCGACAAGTGGGAGGAGCGTTGCGACGCAGTCGTCTAGTATAAGACGCTGCGCTTGAAGCGACAGACCTGGATCAGGAGCGCCGGTGGCGAGAAAATCCAGTTTTTCCCGGGCGTTGTCACCACCAGCAAAGTAGGGAACAATTTCTCTGTATGCTGCGGTGGCAGAGCCTGCAAAAAGTGCCACCGCGACGATTAACGAAAGCCAAAGCCCCCACGCACGTGTCATAGACCCGTCTATCCCCCTCGAATCACCGACACTTATATCAGATTTGCAATTAACCCCAGCGGCGCGGATCGGAACCGGACATGCCGACCAGGCGGTAGCCCGTTTGACGGAAAAGCCTGATTTCGCCTGTGAGATTATCAAGCGTTAAATCACCATTGTGAGTTTTGACGACCAACACGGCGTGGCTTTGTCCATCGCGTGTCTTAACGTAAGCGATGCGTAGTGCGCTCGGCGAAAGGCCGGCACGGATCAACTCGTGGCGCTTGCTGACCACATAGCTTTTGCAATCGCCAACGCTGGGATTGACGCGCCACACCTGGGCGAGAGGACTGTCGAGGCGGGGGCGAATAGCGCGATTGACGCGCGAATTGACACGGGTGAGCAGACGCATCACATCGTCATCAAGCGCGATCTTGGCATCGCCGCCGGGCTGACACTCACGTGGATTGATTGCACAAAATACCTGGAAACTCTCCGGCCCGCGAGAACTCACACGCTCCTGCACCACAATTTGGGTCGGGCGATTGGCAAAGGCCATATCGACTGAACCGAACATAGCTACCGCGCTGACGATAGCTGCAAATACGACCTTCTTCATTTTGCCCATCCTTGGACTGATCCGATGGGAACAATTTGCAGGTTCGCTTTTGCTGCCTTCTCTCAAAATCACTTCAAATTTTACGAAAATTGCCATAATCAAGCGGCAAGTATCGCGCCGCGTTAATCTTGATGGCAGCCATGTCTTGAACGCACGAGACATTCCGTGCGATCTCTGTGATAGTTAGTAAAGAGTTAAGTAGCGTATAACGCTGGGGGCTAAGATGGACGGGACAGCCAACTTGGTAGATCGCGAAGCAATGGCCTTGCGCGACGACATCTCTTCAAGTGTCGTGACGCAACGCGAGAGTGCAGTTGAGTTGAATTGGAGCCCGTCGGTTCCGCGTGAACTGACGCGTACGCAAAATGGGCTTCCGGTGCAGTGGGTCGATAGCGCTCCCGCAGCGCCTGCATCGAGCTTTTCGCGCAGCGTTTCGCTCATTGTTAAGCGCTTGGTGGACATTGCGGGTGCTGGCGCAGGTCTTCTGTTCCTGGCCCCCCTTCTGATCATCGTGGCGCTGCTGATCAAGAATACCGACAAGGGTCCGGTCTTTTTCCGTCAGTCCCGCGTCGGTCTTGATGGCCGCGTTTTTCAGATCATGAAGTTCCGCTCCATGTATGCGGATCGGTGCGATGTCTCGGGAATCTCGCAGACGGTTGCGGACGACAAGCGCGTTACCCCAATTGGCGCCCTGATCCGAAAGACCAGCATTGACGAGCTGCCGCAGCTGATCAATGTCCTGCGTGGTGACATGTCGCTTGTCGGGCCGCGTCCGCACGTCGCTGGGATGCTCGCTGGCGGCATGGCCTACGAGGACCTGGTCCCTCACTATGGCTTCCGCCACCACGTCCGTCCAGGTCTGACCGGCTGGGCGCAGTGCCAAGGCCTGCGAGGCCCAACGGTTGATCGCTCCAAGGCGCTACAGCGCGTTGGCCACGACTTCGCTTATGTGCAGAATTTCTCGCTCTGGCTTGATGCGAAGATTTTGGTGAAAACCGTAGCGTCCGAGCTGCTGAGTTCAACGGCCCACTAAAAGGACCAGTCAGCCGAGAACACTGGCGACGGCCTGGAAAGCGGTCGTTGCGGCAGCGACAAGGGCGATGACAAGCAGCCAGCTTGCGATGCCGAAGCCAAGGATAATCCAGAGGCGCGGGACATTTGCATGTCCTAAATTACCTTCAATTCCTGCACTGCGCTGCGACATCATATGGTCCTTCCGAAATTGGAAGTTTGGGCTACCACTTCATAAGACGCTTAGAGATTTAACGGTCGCTGTCACCGATCGTTGCAATTGTCTGCAATTTGTATGGACTGGCCGGCGCCCCAGCCGTGACATTCGCGTGCGAAGGGTTTAGGGAGCGCACTCCCTTTCCTGCCGCCATGCTGATGCCCCACCTCACCCTCCGCGGTTTTCTATCCTTTCTTCTGACCCTCGTCCTTGCAGCGGCAGGTGGCGGATTGGCAAGCGCGGTCGGCTTGCCGGCGGGCTGGTTGATGGGTTCGGCGCTCGCCGTCACCATTGCTGCAATGGCGGGATTGCCGGTTCGCCTCCCCGATGGGCTTCGCAATGTCATCTTCATTCTCATCGGCATGTCGATGGGCGCAACGGTTTCGCCGGACAGTCTGTCTCTCCTCGCCAGTTGGCCCATTAGTCTTGCGGCCCTCGCGCTGGAGCTCGCTGTCATCATCGCAACGACGGGCTGGATGCTGACGCGCTTTTTCAAGCTCGATCCAGGAACGGCCTATCTCAGCTCCTTCCCCGGCCATCTGTCTTTCGTGATGGGGATAGCCGCAACAGGCGTCGGCGATGCGCGACAGATCGTGATCATCCAGGTCATCCGCATCCTGATGCTGACCATCGCCGTGCCGATCGGGGCGACGTTTCTGCCGATCGATCATTTCGAGATCAAGCAAGCAACGGCTTTCCTCGGCCCCTTGCAACTAGGCCTGTTGGCGCTGGGCTGCGCTGCCGTGGGCCTAGTGTTCATGCGGCTCAAAGTGCCCGCGGGCATGGTGCTCGGCGCCATGGCGGCAGCCACCGCAGCCAAGCTTGGCGGACTTTATACCGACGCCATTCCTCTGCCTCTCGTCGTTCTCACCTTCGTGCTGACCGGGGCAATGATCGGCTCACGCTTTGTCGGCATCACCCGCAGCGAGTTCCTGGCCGCGGCGAAAGGCGGCGTGATCGCCACCGCCATGACCGTCGGGATCGTGACCCTGGTTGCATTCATCGTGTCCCAGCTTGTCGATATGCCGTTCGGCCAACTTTGGTTGGGGCTATCGCCCGGAGCGATCGAAGGCATGGGCGCCCTTGGCATTGCGCTCGGCTATGATACGGCCTTCATCGCTGCCCACCACGTTATTCGTCTGTTAATGCTGAGCGTCGCCATTCCTGTGGTCGTCGTGTTTATTCGACGCCATGAGCGCGCACTGGCACAGCAGCGCCACAATTGACCGGCATTTCATAGTCCAACGGAGATTACCATGATGCGCCCAATTGCCATTGCCTTCGGCTTTACTGCCCTGATGACCGCAGGGGCCTATGCTGCGCCCTTCTGCATCGATAGCACCCGGGGCATCGAAGTCGCGCAGGGCTTTACGATCGGCGACGATTTCGACGAGGACGATCTCAACAATTTCGACCTCATGCAGCTTCGCCAATTGGGCGTCGATGCTACCCGCGTCGAGCGTTGGAACGGTTGCATCCGCGCCTTTGTGAAAAAGGAAAGCGGCGTCGGCGAAGAGATGCAGTTCTTCCAGCCCGGCAGCTATCAGCGCGTCTACTAATTTTAGCCGGACTTACTCAGCCCTTGAGACGGTGAGCTGTTGCGCCGGTTCAGCCGCGGGAACGGTGCGCAACACGGTTGCCGTTTCCGCGTCCAGTCCCACGGTCAGCCTGACATAGGCGTCCGTGGGGCACATCTGCCGCTGCGGATCAAAACCAATCCACCCCAGACGATCGTCGAAGGCCTCGGCCCAGGCGTGGAGCACTGCCGGCTCGTTCGTCTCGTTGAGGCGATAGCCGGTGACAAAACGCGCTGGAATATCGAGAGCACGCGCAGCGCCGATAAAAAGGTGCGCGTAGTCTGCCGCGGCAGGCAAAGTCTTTTGCTCGGTGGTCTGTGACTGGGACTGCCCGCCATCGGCCTGCATCTGCGTCTGCGCCGGGGTCTCATCCGGAAGGCCGAGCATGTCACCGACGCGCGCCATCAGACTGTGAAGCACGTCGACACGGCTTTCCTTGGTTCCACGAAATTTCGCGACGAGCGCTGGCGGCGCCTTGGTCGCCGTCGTCAGCCGTCGATAGAGCGCTGGCACGGGTTCGCCCGCCGGGCGCCCGATCACGCCATGCGTGTCTCGCGTCGAGACCGTGCCGCGGACATGGATCGTGACCTCGTCTTCGGACCGGGGCTGATTGACGAGATGAGCGACATTGCCAAAGCCATCGACAAAGCGGCCGGCAGTTTCAAAGCCCGCCATATCGATGTCCCAGCGTTCGACGCTCTGTGTTGGTCCGCCGGGTGGCGTCAGCAGCAGGTGAAAAACCGATTGGAACGGCCCCGTGGGCGCGGTGAGGGTCAGCCTATGGTCAATGGCAAGGCGCATGACTTGGCCTCAATAGAAGTTGTAGCTGGCCGAGAGCGTGTCGGTGACACGATTGTTCCGGGCGATGAACTCATCGAGAAATTCGTGGAGGCCATGGGCAAAGATCTTGTCCATGCTTGAATCCTCGACCATCGAGAGGAGATCGTCGATCGCATCCTGGCACGCCTCGCGCCGCCCATAGAGCTTGGCAAGCAAATCGAGGTTCTGCTGCACGAAACGGGCGCAATAGACCAGGGATCTCGGCATTTCCGGCCTGAGGATCAGGAAATCGGCGATGTTATGGGCCTTGTAGCGGTCATGATAGACGTGACCATAGGCGCGATGAGCCGAAGCAGCGCGGAGGATCAGCGTCCATTGCTGGATGTCGATCTCGCCTCCGACCAGGCTCGAACGCGGCAGCAGCACATAATATTTCATATCGAGAATGCGGGCCGTATTGTCGGCGCGCTCGACGAAATTGCCGGCCTGGAGGAAGGCGAAGCCATCATCGCGGAGGATGGTGCCGAGCAGGGCGCCGCGGAATTCGTGGCTGCGCTGGCGCACCCATTGCAAAAGCCCGAGAAGCTTGGCGCCGCGCACGTCACGCGGCTTGATCTGCGAAAATTCGAGCCAGGCGCCGTTCATGCTTTCCCACATGTCTGTCGTCAGCGCCGTGCGCACCGAGCGCGCATTGGTGCGGGCGGCTTGTAGGCACGAATAGACCGATGAAGGATTGGCGGGGTCGAACATCATGAAATGGGCGACGGTGTCGACATCGGCCACCTCGTGCTGCGCGGCAAAGGCCTCGTCCATCTCAGCGGCTTGCAGCATGGACACCAGATGTTCGCTGGCTCCCCCTTCGCGGCGGCTCGTCAGCGACATGCGGTAACCCACTTCGAGGAGGCGGGCCATGTTTTCGGCGCGCTCGACATAGCGCGACATCCAGAAGAGATTTTGGGCGGTGCGTCCAAGCATGGTCATGGCGTCAGTCTTCCAAAACCCAGGTGTCCTTGGTGCCCCCGCCCTGGGAGGAATTGACCACGAGGGACCCTTTCTTGAGCGCCACACGCGTCAGGCCACCGGGCGTGATCCGCACCTCGTCGCCCACGAGCACATAGGGCCGCAAATCGACGTGGCGTGGGGCCACATCGCCGCTGATATGCGTGGGGCAAGTGGAGAGAGCCAGGGTTGGCTGCACGATGTAATTATCCGGCCGCGCGAGGATTTTCTTTTTGAATTCGGCGTGCTGGGCCTTGGTGGAGGTCGGTCCCACCATCATCCCATAGCCGCCCGAGCCGTGGACCTCCTTGACGACGAGATCGCCGATATTGTCGAGCACCCAGGCGCGCTGGTCAGCATCGGTGCAATTATAGGTTGGCACGTTATTGAGCAGCGCCTTTTCCCCGAGATAGAATTCGATGATTTCGGGCACATAGGTATAGACGGCCTTATCGTCGGCGATCCCGGTGCCCGGCGCATTGACCAGCGTCACATTGCCCGCGCGATAGGCGTCGAACACACCCGGCACGCCCAGCATGGAATCGGGCTTGAAGGTCAGCGGATCGAGATAATCGTCGTCGATGCGGCGATAGATGACGTCGACGCGTTCGGGGCCGGTGGTCGTCCGCATATAGACTTTGCCGCCATCGACGAAGATATCGTGCCCTTCGCAGAGCGCCGCCCCCATCTGGTCGGCGAGGAACGAATGCTCGAAATAGGCGGAATTGTAGATGCCGGGCGTAAGGACGGCGATCACCGGATTGCTACCGGCCCCTTCCGGCGCAACGCTCTGCAGCGTCCGGCGCAGGTTTTCGGGATAGTTCTCGACTGGGGCGACCTTGGAGCGCTGGAACAGGTCCGGCGCCAGGAGCATCATGGCTTCGCGGTCTTCGAGCATATAGGAGACGCCCGATGGCGTGCGCAGATTGTCCTCAAGCACGTAGAATTCGTCGACACCGACGCGAACGATATCGACGCCGATAATGTGGGCATAAACCCCGCGCGCGGGCTCCAGCCCCATCATCTGCGGACAGAAAGCTGCGTTGTTGAGGATCAGCTTTTCCGGGATGCGCCCGGCCTTTAAAATCTCCTGGCGGTGATAGACGTCATAGAGAAAGGCATTGAGCGCCTTGACGCGCTGCTCGATGCCCTTGCTGAGCTTGCGCCATTCATTGGCGGCGATGATGCGCGGGATGACATCGAAAGGAATGACCTTCTCGGTCCCCTCCTCGGAGCCATAGACGGCAAAGGTGATGCCGAGCTTGCGGAAGATCGCTTCCGCATCCGTCTGCATCAGCGCCAAGCCCCTGTCGGGCTGTTCGGCGAGCCATTCGCTGAGGGCTCGATAAGGTTCGCGGACGGTGCCGTCCGGATTGTACATTTCGTCGAACGGCGTCGTTTCGCCCATTATACTTCGCAAGTTTGATACGGCGTTCCCATCGCGCCAACCATTGCTACACGATTGTCGCCTGCCGTCCAGACAGTCATCTGGTGCACATGCCGCTTTTTAATGCAGGACTGGCTTGCGCAAATGGAGGGCAAGATGCTCTGATGCGCGCGGCTGATTTATCGCCCACCTGCCTTGCCTCTCGCGGCTGAGCCGCTAGTCTCATATGACGAGAGGATATTTTTCATGACCATCGAGATTCTGCAGACCGGCCCATTGCTTGCCTCTTGCGAGAAGGCGCTGGCCGAGCGCTACACCGTCCACAAGCTTCATGAGGTGTCCGACAAGGACGCCTGGCTCAAGGAAAACGGCGCCCGCATTCGTGCCCATGCCGGGTCCGGCGTGCAGAAACCGCTGATGGAGCAATTGCCCAATCTCGAAATCATCGCCAGCTTCGGCGTCGGTTATGACAACATCGACACCGCCACCGCCAAGGCCAAGAATATCCGCGTCACCAATACGCCCGACGTGCTCAACGACGCCGTCGCCGAATTGACCATTGGCCTCATGATCTCGCTGGCGCGCCGCATTCCGCACAGCGACCAGTTCGTTCGCCAGGGCAAATGGCCCTCCGGCAGCTTCGGCCTTTTTTCCGAACTGACCGGGAAGACCGTCGGCATTCTCGGCCTCGGCCGCATCGGCAAGGAAATCGCCAACCGCGCCCAGGCCATGAAGATGCGCGTCGTCTATTATGGCCGCAAGCAGCAGCCCGGCGTGCCGCACATCTATTATGACAATCTCGAAGACATGGCCCGCGACAGCGATTGGCTCGTGGTCATCGCCCCCGGCGGCAAAAGCACCGATGGCATCGTCTCGCGAAAGGTCCTCGAAGCGCTCGGGCCGAAAGGCATGCTGGTCAATGTCGCCCGCGGCACGCTGATCGATGAGCCGGCCATGGTCGAACTGCTGCAAAATGGCGGCCTCGGCGGCGCGGCGCTCGATGTCTTCGTCGATGAGCCAAAGGTGCCCGAGGCCCTGCTTGGTCTCGAAAACGTCGTGCTCTCGCCCCATCAGGGCAGCGCCACAAACCAAACCCGCGACGCCATGGGCGCGCTTCTCGTCGCCAATCTCGAACGGCACTTTGCCGGCGAACCACTGATTTCGGCAGTCGTCTGATGGCAGACGAAAGGATGGTGCGCGTCGCCGAGATCGAGGTCGATCCCGCGCAGCTCGATGCTTATCTCGCGTTTCTGACCGAGGAAATCGCCGCCTCGGTCGAGCGCGAGCCGGGCGTGCTCATGCTCCATGCGGTCGCGGACAAAACCGCGCCGCACAGCATCCGCATCCTCGAAGTCTATGCTTCGCGCGCGGCCTATGAAGCCCATATCGAGACGCCGCATTTCCGCAAATACAAGGAGGGCACGGCCGACATGGTCACAGCGCTACGCCTCGTCGATATGGACCCGATCATTCTCGCCGCGCGGTAATCCGTTAGAGAACGGCGACATAAATCCCATGCAGCTTGCCGCCGACCTCGACATTCTCGGCGAGCCGCCACCCGGCCCGCTCGAACAGTTGCCGCGCTTCCGCCGTCAGCGCATGCAGCCGCGAAAAACCGAGCCGCTTGGCCTCGACCTTGGCGCGGTCCAGCAAAGCCAATCCGACGCCATACCGCCGCAAGGCCGGCTCGACGAGGAGGCCCCCGAGCCAGGGCGAGCGTTCGGTCAACCCGCCAGACATGACAGTCAGCGCACATGTGCCGGCCAATTGCCCGTCCGCAAAGGCGACGATCCCCAGGGGAAGGCGATTGCGCTCCAGCCGCTCGGTCAGATCCGCCCGCGCCGAAGCGCCGCGCGGATTGTACCAATCAGACCATTCGCTCTCATAGAGATCGACAAGCGGGCTCATCGTCTCCGCATGGTCGATCAGCAATCCGGTGGTGATGATCATGGGTCCGACCTCTGGTTTATTCACTTTATCCCCGCGTCCTCGAACGGCTTTATGCTCTTGCCACCCAACCTCGCACGGACGGTCTGCAGACGACAGTAGCGAGGGGGCCTTGGCACTGGATCGTCTCCAGCGCCCGTTCGGGATTGGCCGCCTTGCGACGAGCGATCAAAAAGGCGCTGTGACTCCTGTCCGAAAAAGGGCATCCCGGAGCGGTTTCCGCTTCACCTCTTAAGAAAATCTCAGAAGCGAATGCCGCTCCGGGATCCGTCCATCGCAAAACCGGAAGCCTTGGCGCTATCCGGCAAAAAAGCATGCCCCAATTGCACCATCCTGCCACAGACGGCCATTAACAGCGTCACGCGAACCCGCTAGCCTTCGGGTGATTTGGCCTCGGGCCGACATGGAGCTTTGACAATGACGGAATGGTGGCGCGGCGGAGTGATCTATCAGGTCTATCCGCGTTCGTTTCAGGACAGCAATGGCGACGGCATCGGCGACTTGCCCGGCATCATCGACCGGCTCGACCATATCGCCAGCCTGGGCGTCGATTGCATCTGGCTCTCGCCGATCAATTCCTCGCCCCAGGCCGATATGGGCTATGACGTCTCGGACTATATGCAGGTCGATCCCCTGTTCGGCTCCTTGCAGGATTTCGACGTCCTGATTGATCGCGCCCATGCCCTTGGCATCAAGGTCATCATGGACCAGGTCGTCAGCCACACTTCGGACCAGCACCCGTGGTTCCGCGAATCCTGCTTCTCAAGGGATAATGCGCGCGCCGACTGGTATGTCTGGGCCGATGCCAATCCCGATGGGACCCCGCCCAACAACTGGCTCTCGGTCTTCGGTGGCTCGGCCTGGGAATGGCATACGGCGCGCAAGCAATATTACCTGCACAACTTCCTCACCTCCCAGCCAGACCTCAACTACCACAATCCCAAGGTTCAAGACGCCGTGCTCGACGTCATGCGCTTCTGGCTCGATCGCGGCCTCGATGGCTTCCGTCTCGACACGGTCAATTACTATTTCCACGATGCGCAATTGCGCTCGAACCCGCCGCTCAAATCGCTCAATGGCAAGCCGGCGGTAAACCCCTATGACATGCAGAGCCACCAATATTCCAAGAGCCAGCCGGAAAACGTCGCCTGGCTCAAGCGCGTGCGCGATCTGCTTAATGACTATCCCAATGCGACCACGGTCGGCGAGGTGGGCGACGACGAGCGCGGTCTCGAATTGATGCGCCAATATACGTCCGGCAGCGACCTGCTGCACATGTGCTATTCCTTCGATTTCCTCGGTGTGAAATTCAGCGCCGCCCATTTCCGCTCGAAGATCGAGGCCTTCTTTGCCGATAACAGCACCGGCTGGCCCTGCTGGAGCTTTTCCAACCACGACGTCATTCGCCACATGACCCGCTGGGCGCCACATAGCGTCTCGCCGGCTGACCTGTCGCGCCAGGCGGTGGCGCTGATCATGACACTCAAGGGCTCGGTCGGCCTCTATCAGGGCGAAGAGCTTGGCCTCCAGGAAGCCGACATTCTCTATGAGGAGCTGACCGATCCACGCGGCATCCGCTTCTGGCCCGAGGACAAGGGCCGCGATGGTTGCCGCACGCCGATGCCCTGGCAGCACGCCATGAACCATGCCGGCTTCACGACCGGCACACCCTGGCTGCCCGTCAAACACGCCGCCGCAGCGCTCAGTGTCGAAACACAGAATGCCGATCCCAATTCGACGCTGCAATTTTATCGCGAGATCATTGCCTGGCGCAAAGGCCAGCCGGCGCTCCTCACCGGCTCGATCGAGTTTTTCGAGACCGACGAACCCGTCCTTGCCTATCGCCGCTCGGCCGGCAACAAGGACATCATCTGCGTGTTCAATCTCTCGGCCGAAGAGCGGGTCATCACCATGGCTGGTACAGCGGTTGAGCTCGAGGCGGTGAGCCACAATGCGGTGTTCGATGGTAAGGCCCTGACGCTGGGGCCGAATGGCTATGCGCTGGTCGAGGCGCCCGCGGGTGAGGGCAAGGTAAGTTATCGGGCCGCAAACCCGGTAGAGGTCACCCCCTCCTAACCTCCCCCATCAAGGGGGAGGTATCGCATCCAGTGCCTGGCACGGTCTAAGCCAAACTCACCAGCGCAGCACCTCCCCCTCGATGGGGGAGGTTGGGAGGGGGTGTCGTGCGCCACCATTTCTAAGCCCTAATCAGACCTAAACCCGCTCCCCCTTCCAAGCCAAGAGCCGCAACGCATTGGCCGTCACCAGCAGCGTCGCCCCGGTATCGGCCAGGATCGCCGGCCACAACCCGGTAACGCCGATAATCGTCGTCATTAGAAAGACCGCCTTCAGCCCCAGCGCGATGGTGATATTCTGGCCGATATTGGCCATTGTCGCCCGCGAAATCCGGATCAGGTTGGCGACGTCGATCACGCGGCCATGCAGCACCGCCGCATCGGCCGTTTCGAGCGCAACATCCGTCCCGCCGCCCATGGCAATGCCGATATCGGCAGCAGCAAGCGCCGGCGCGTCGTTGATGCCATCGCCCACCTTGGCAACGATCTTCCCTTCGGCCTTAAGACCCGAAACGATACGTTGCTTATCCTCGGGCAGCAGTTCGGCCTTAACATCGATCCCAAGATCAGCTCCGACAGCCCGAGCGGTACGCGCATTGTCCCCTGTCAGCATGACCACATCGGCGCCCAGCGTCTTGAGCGCAGCAAGCCCCGCCCGTGCGTCATCGCGGGGTTCGTCCCGCATGGCGATGAGACCGGCCAACGCGCCGCGCGCAACAAGGACGGAAACCGTCTTGCCCTCATCATTGAGCTGGCCGATCCGCGTGAGGAAATCGTCGGGTAGCGACGCCCGATCGGCCGCCGCCTTGGGTGAACCGAGGAAGACCTCCACGCCATCGAGCGTGCCGATCACACCCTTGCCGCCCTGCGCACTTGCATTGCTGGCGGCGATCGGCTCGACACCGTCAGCCTTTGCCTTGGCAAGGATCGCTGTCGCCAATGGATGGCTGGAGCCGACTTCCAGCGCTGCGGCAAGGCGCAGAAGCTCAGGCTCGGAACGGCCCACCGCCAAGACATCCGTCACCTGCGGCCGGCCTTCGGTCAGTGTACCGGTCTTGTCGAGCGCGACCATGTTGATCTTGCCCAATTGTTCGAGCACCACGCCGCCCTTCATGAGCAGGCCCTGCCGCGCGCCGGCCGACAGCGCTGCGGCAATCGCAGCGGGGGTGGAGATCACCAGCGCACAGGGGCAACCGATGAGGAGAATGGCGAGGCCCTTATAGATCCACTCATCCCAGGATGCGCCGGTGACAAGCGGCGGCAGAACGGCAATCAGCGCACCGGCGAGCAGCACGCCCGGCGTATAATACCGGGAGAAGCGATCGATGAACCGCTCCGTCGGGGCCTTGGATTCCTGGGCTTCTTCGACCAGCGACACGATGCGAGCAATGGTATTGTCTGCCGCCGCCGCGGTGACCTTGATGCGCAAGGCGCCATCCTGGTTGACGGTGCCAGCAAAGACGGAATCGTCCGGGCCTTTGTTCTTCGGCACGCTCTCTCCGGTGACAGGCGCCTCGTCTACCGAACCTTCGCCCGACAGCACGACGCCGTCGGCCGGAATACGATCGCCGGGACGCACGAGAACAATGTCACCCATTGCCAGCTCTGCCGCATCGACCTCGCTGACGCGGCCATCCACCTCGCGCTGCGCGCGGCGCGGCACGAGATCGGCCAAGGCCTTTATACTGGCGCGCGCCCGGCCGGTCGCAATGCCTTCGAGCAATTCGCCGACGAGGAAAAGCAGAACGACAATCGCCGCTTCTTCCGCTGCATCGATAAAAACCGCGCCGACGGCAGCGACCGTCATCAGCGTTTCGATGGAAAACGGGCTGCCATTGATAGCACCTTGGAAGGCCCGGCGGGCGATCGGGATCAGGCCGACCAGCATGGCAAGAATGAAAAGCGGCGTGTGCCACCCCGGCATAAAAATTTCGAGCGCGAAGGCAGCAACGACCGCCACGGCGCTGAACAGCGTCAACCGCGCCTTGCCGGTTTGCCACCAAGGACTGGTCTCGGCGCCATGGTCGTGACCGTGCATGCCGGCCAAGGCATCAGGGGCTTTTTCGCTGTGGTCATGATCATGGTCGTGATCGTGCGCGTGGTCATGGGTTGGCTGCGGAGCCTGACGGCCGGGTATCAGTGGCGAAACGCGATAGCCAAGATCGCTGACTTTCTTCTGCACCTGATCGAGATCAGCGCCCTTATGCCCAATCGTCATGGTGCCTGCGACAACGGAGACGGAGACATCATCCACACCCGGCAGGCGGCGCACGGCGGTGTCGATCTTGCTGGCACAACTGGCGCAATCCATGCCCTCGACACGGAAGCGTGTGGTGGTTTCCTCTGCGCTCATTTCGCCGGCTCCTTGCAAATCATTGAAACCGGCGTACATCCTCTAGTGACTAGAGGAGCAAGCGGAAAATGAGCCAAGGCATCACAATCGGAAACGTCTCCAGCGCGAGCGGCGTCAAGGTGCCAACCATCCGCTACTATGAGCAGATCGGCCTCCTGCCCTCCCCTCCGCGCACGGAGGGCAATCGCCGGAGCTATGACGCGACGGATCTCGAACGCCTGACTTTCATCCGCCATTCGCGCGAACTCGGCTTCGAGATCGACGAGATTCGCACACTTCTGTCGCTACAGGACCAGCCGAACGTCTCCTGCGAAGAGGCAGACCAGATCGCCAGCAAGCATCTCGTCGACGTCAAGCAGAAGATCGCAAGCCTAACGGCGCTGCAGCACGAACTGGAAAGAATGGTTGAGGGGTGCTCGCATGGCCGGGTCGAGACATGCAAGGTCATCGATATTCTGGCCGATCACGGCAAATGCCGGTTTCATGCCGACCATCCCCCGCACCTCTAATATGTGGGGCGCAAGGCTCTTGCTTCAAGCCCGCCACCATCCACTATAACAACGCTCCCCATTCAGAGGAGCGTTGAATGATCTACTATCACGGCACGCGCGCCGACCTCAAAACCGACGACCTGCTCACCGCCGGCTTCAATTCCAATTTCGGCAAGCGCAATCGCGCTTCGTGGATCTACTTCGCCGCCACACTGGAAGCCGCCATCTGGGGCGCGGAATTGGCCGAAGGCGAAAGCCGCCAGCGCATCTATATCGTCGAACCCACGGGCGATTTCATCGATGACCCCAATCTCACCGACAAGAAATTCCCCGGCAATCCGACGAAATCCTTCCGGAGCCAGCAGCCGCTGCGGATCCTCGGAGAAGTCGAGGGCTGGGTTGGCCATCCGCCGGAGCAACTGCAGAAAATGAAAGACGGGGTCGAGCGGGCACGGCGGATGGGGATCGAAGCGATCGACTAGGGCTGTACCATTTCCCGGCTTTCGATCCGCGCGGTCCTGACCGTCGAATAGGCAAAGGCGCCGAGGAAAGCCACGGTCAGGAGCAGTACGATGGTGGGCGCCGGGGCGCTGTCGATGAAGAAGGACAGGTAGACGCCAAGCAACGAGCCCACCAGTGCAATGGCGGTGGCGAGCATCAGCATGGTGGCAAAGCGGCGGGTCAGGAGGAAGGCGATCGCGCCCGGCGCGATCAGCATGGCGATCGATAGAATAATCCCCACTGCCTGTAGCGCCCCTACAATGGTCAGCGAGATCATGGCGAGAAGACCATAATGGAGGAGATTGACCCGCAACCCAACTGCCCGAGCCTGTGCCGGATCGAAGGCGTGGAGCAAAAAATCCTTCCACTTGATACCGATAATGCCGGCGGTGAGAACCGCGATGACGAGAGCCTGGATGATGTCATTGGCGCCGACGCCCAGCATGTCGCCGAACAGAATATGGTCGAGATGCACGTCAGACTGGATTTTGACGTAGAGCACCAGTCCCAGGCCGAACATGCCGGAAAAGACGACACCCATCACCGTATCCTGCTTGATGCGGCTATTGTCCTTGAGGAAGCCTGTGGCGATGGCCGAGAACATGCCGGCGACAAATGCGCCGATGGCGAGCGGAATGCCGACGATATAGGCGATGACGACGCCGGGAAAAACGGCATGCGAAATGGCGTCGCCCATCAGAGACCAGCCCTTCAGCACGAGAAAGCAGGACAAGAGCGCCATCGGCACGGCGACGAGCGCCGAGATGATGAGCGCATTAACCATGAAGTCGAACTGAAACGGCAGCAGCAGGAGATCAAGAGTGCTCATTCGACGGTCTCCAAGGCAGCGGCCGCCCGGCGGCGCGCGGCGAGCATGCCGTGCTTGGGGGCAAAGAAGAAGGCGAGGAGGAAGATCGCCGTTTGCATGACGACGATGATGCCGCCCGTCGCGCCATCGAGAAAAAAGCTGACATAGGCGCCGACGAACGAGGTGACGGTGCCGATGAGGACAGCGATGACGAGCAGACGCGGGAAGCGGTCCGTCAGCAGATAGGCCGTCGCGCCCGGCGTGACGACGAGGCAGATGACGAGGAAAGCGCCGACGGTCTGCATGGCCGCAACGGTCGAGGCCGAAAGCAGCACGAAGAACACGGCACGAAGCAGTGTCGGCTTGAGGCCGATGGACCGCGCATGATTTTCGTCAAAGAAAACCACCATCAGGTCCTTCCACTTGGCGAGCAAAATGGCCAGCGAGACGAAGCCGATGATCGCGAGTTGCAGCGTGTCTTCGGGCGTGATGGCAAGGATATTGCCGAGGACGATGGTCTGGATGTTGACCGGCACCGGCGAGATCGAGACCATAAAAAGCCCTAGCCCAAAGAAGGCCGAGAAGATGAGGCCGATGATGGCGTCTTCCTTGAGCTTGGTTCGCTGATTGAGAAACAGCATGGCCGCAGCGGCCAAGCCACCAGAGAAAAAAGCGCCGATCGCGAAAGGCAGTCCGAGCATATAGGCACCGGCGACACCGGGGACGATGGAGTGGCTCAACGCGTCGCCGATCAGCGACCAGCCTTTGAGCATGAGATAGCAGGAAAGGAAGGCACAGACGGCCCCGACCAGCGCCGAGACCCACATTGCATTGGTCATATAGCCATAGGCGAAGGGTTCGAGGAGCACCTCCATTTAGCTGCGCTCCGCCTCGCCGGGTGAATGCCGCCGGGCTCGCCCCCCCTCGAACAGGAGCGGCCGCTCGTCGTCGGTGAAGACGCGAACGCCCGTGTGTTCATTGCCGGAAGGATGATTGATGACGAAATGCCGGAGCACGCCGCCAAAAGCCTGCTCAAGATTATCCTGAGTGAACGTCTCTTCGGTCAGGCCATAGGCCAGCACCGTGCCCTTGATCAGGATCGTCCGATCGCAGAATTCCGGGACAGAGCCGAGATTATGGGTCGAAACCAGCATCACCCTGCCCTCGTCGCGCAATTCGCGCAGGAGAGTGATGATCTGGTCCTCGGTTTTGACATCGACGCCGGTAAAAGGCTCATCGAGGAGAATGACGCGGCCATCCTGCGCCAAAGCCCGGGCGAGGAAAACGCGCTTCTTTTGCCCACCCGACAATTCGCCGATCTGGCGCTTGCGGAATTCGCTCATATTGACGCGGCGGAGCGCAGCATCGACCGCGTCATGGTCGGCTTTCTTGGGGATGCGCAACATGCCCATATGGCCATAGCGCCCCATCATCACGACATCTTCGACCAGCACCGGAAAATTCCAGTCGACTTCTTCCGATTGCGGAACATAGGCGACGAGATTTTTTCGCAGGGCATCAGCCACCGGCATGCCGAGCACCGAAATTTCGCCGCGTGCGAGGCGGACAAAGCCCATGATGGATTTAAAGAGCGTCGACTTGCCCGAGCCGTTGATGCCGACAAGCGCCGCGATGGTGCCGGTCGGGATTTCGAAGCTGGCATCGCGCAGCGCTGTGTGGCCGTTGCGATAGGTGACCGTGGCATTCCGAACGGCAATGCCATTGGTATCGAAGCGTGCGGGAGCGTTCATTCCGCCAATCCTTTGGCGATGGTTTCAGAGGTGACGCGGAGAAGATCGAGATAGGTCGGCACGGGCCCATCGGGCTCGCTGAGCGAGTCGACGTAGAGGACCCCGCCATATTTGGCGCCGGTTTCCCGCGCCACCTGCTCGGCCGGAGCCGGCGAAATGGTGCTTTCCGAAAAGATCACTGGAATGGCGTTTTCGCGCATGATGTCGATGACATGGCGCACCTGCTGCGGCGTGCCCTGTTGGTCGGCATTGATCGGCCAGAGATAGAGTTCCTTGAGGCCAAAATCCCGCGCGAGATAAGAGAACGCGCCTTCACTGGTCACGAGCCAGCGACGCGCTTCGGGCACGCCGGAGAGCTCGGTCTGGATTGGTGCGATCGTCTCGGTGATCCGCGCCTTATAGGCCTCGGCATTGGCCTTGTAGGTCTCAGCATTTGCCGGATCGTGTTCGACAAAAGCGTCGCGGATATTGTCGACATAGATCAGCGCAGCGCTGGGCGACATCCAGGCATGGGGGTTGGGCTTTCCCTCATAAGGCCCCTCGGCAATGCCGATAGGCTCGACGCCTTCAGACACGGTGACGCTGGGCACATCGCGCAGATTGGCAAAGAAGCGCTGAAACCAGGTTTCAAGATTGAGCCCGTTGTAAAAGACGAGATCGGCGCCCTGAGCGCGCTGAATATCGCCGGGGGTGGGCTGGTAATTATGGATCTCGGCGCCTGGTCGCGTGATCGATTCAACAACCGCGGCATCGCCAGCAACGTTCTGCGCAATGTCAGCGATGACGGTGAAACTCGTCACGGCCTTGAACTTATCCTGCGCAAAAACGGGAAAAGCCGGCAGGGTAACCGCAAGACCTGCGGCGATCATCGTGCGAAGGGTCTGGCGCCGCGTACCGATTAACATTGAGCAAGCCTTGTTGCGAATGATTTGCATTACCAGACAATGGATCGCATCCGCAAAAGTTGCAAGTAGGAATGGTTTGCAAAAAGGCTGAATTTTACCGGGCAGCACGGACACTACATCTAGTAGGTCACGGAAATGGGCCGGTACGCGCCGAGGCGCGGAAAATCCCGGTGGAGTTCTGTGTGTTTGACGGGGATAAGGCGGCCATGCCGGCTATGTCCATATAGGGAAAGGGAGAATCCCACTGCTTGGAAAGACTGTCCCCTGGGATTCCGTTGGCTGAAAAAAGTGATCGCTTTTTGGTACATCAGCCATGCATCACCAAGGGCGAATCTGGAAAGGTCGGAAACGCCCCGAAATCCGGACATTTTTTGGACGAATTTCATTCGCCGCAGGATCACAAATGGCCTGTCAAGCGTTGATGACAGACCTGACACAAACCATATACCTTGCAGTAAGAATTAGACGGGATACTACATATAGCGTTCAGGGCGCGTCACGATTCGAAAGAGCCAAACGAACCCGAGCCCCTCGAAAGCTGGTTATTTTCAGCAGTCGGTCGGCAGACGTTTGTAGCGATTTACAGCGTTGAACTACTCCATTTTTAGCCCACTTCCGTGAGGATCCGATGACCATTACCGTTTATTCCAAGCCTGCCTGCGTCCAGTGCACCGCGACCACGCGCGCGCTCGACCGAAAGGGCATCGACTACACGGTGGTGGATATCTCCGAAGACGCTGCAGCTTACGCGCGCGTCGAAGAAATGGGCTATCGTCAGGTACCAGTGGTAGTAGCTGGTGATCAGCACTGGGCCGGTTTCCGTCCCGACATGATCGGTAGCCTTTCCTAATTTTTTAAGCGCGCGGGCCCTGCTCGCGCCAACGGAGCCGGACTGCAGGATCATGGGCAATATCGTCTATTATTCCAGCACTTCGGAAAACACCCATCGCTTCGTCGAGAAGCTGGGGATGCACAGTGTGAGGCTGCCGGTAGATGCCGGCAGCGAGCCGCCTCAAGTGGATGAGCCATTCGTGCTCGTGGTGCCCACTTATGGCGGCAACGACGGCAAGGGCGCAGTGCCCAAGCCGGTTATAAAATTTCTCAATAATCCGGCCAATCGCAGCCTCATTCGAGGCGTCATCGCGGCCGGGAATACAAATTTCGGCACTTCCTATGGCGCGGCAGGCAATATCGTCAGCCAGAAATGTGCAGTGCCACTCCTCTATCGGTTCGAGTTGCTCGGAACGCCGGAGGACGTTGAAAACGTCAAGCAAGGACTCGAACGGTTTTGGACACGCTCACACTAGACCGCACCGAAGAACGCCCCGCCGTCAAGGGCCAAAGCCAGGATCAGTCGCTGGATTTCCACGCGCTGAATGCCATGCTCAATCTTTATGATGACAATGGCAATATCCAGTTCGACAAGGACAAGCAGGCTGCGCACCAGTACTTCTTGCAGCACGTCAACCAGAACACTGTCTTCTTCCATAATCTGCGCGAGAAGATCAGCTATCTCGTCGAGGAAGGCTATTACGAGCAGGACGTGCTCGATCAGTATTCCTTCAACTTCGTGCGCGATCTCTATGATTACGCCTATGACAAGAAGTTCCGCTTCCCGACCTTCCTCGGCGCGTTCAAATATTACACCTCCTATACGCTGAAGACCTTTGACGGTAAGCGCTATCTCGAGCGCTACGAAGATCGCGTCTGCATGGTGTCTCTGGCGCTGGCGCGCGGCGATGAAGTGCTCGCCAAGCAGCTTGTCGACGAGATCATTGCCGGCCGTTTCCAGCCTGCGACCCCGACTTTCCTCAATGCCGGCAAGAAGCAGCGCGGCGAGCTCGTTTCGTGCTTCCTGCTGCGCGTCGAAGACAACATGGAATCGATCGGCCGTTCTATCAATTCCGCGCTGCAGCTCTCAAAGCGCGGCGGCGGCGTGGCTCTGAGCCTGACGAACATTCGCGAAATGGGCGCCCCGATCAAGCAGATCGAGAACCAGTCCTCGGGCGTGCTTCCCGTTATGAAGC
Source organism: Devosia sp. Leaf420 (assembly GCF_001425445.1). Lineage (GTDB taxonomy): Bacteria > Pseudomonadota > Alphaproteobacteria > Rhizobiales > Devosiaceae > Devosia. Next base: position 55,423 of record NZ_LMQU01000011.1, read on the forward strand.
TCCTCGAAGACAGCTTCTCTTATGCCAACCAGCTTGGCGCGCGCCAAGGCGCAGGTGCGGTCTATCTCCATGCCCACCACCCCGACATCATGCGCTTCCTCGATACCAAGCGCGAAAATGCCGACGAAAAGGTGCGCATCAAGACGCTCTCGCTTGGCGTCGTGATCCCTGACATCACCTTCGAATTGGCCAAGAACAACGAGGATATGTACCTCTTCTCGCCATATGACGTGCAAAAGGTCTATGGCGTGCCGATGACCGAAATTTCGGTCAGCGAGAAATATCGCGAAATGGTCGCCGATGGGCGGATCAAGAAGAAGAAGATCAAGGCGCGTGAATTCTTCCAGATCATCGCCGAGATCCAGTTCGAGTCTGGCTACCCCTACATCATGTTCGAAGACACGGTGAACAAGGCGAACCCGATCGCGGGCCGCATCACCATGTCCAATCTTTGCTCGGAAATCCTGCAGGTCAGCGACGCCAGCGAGTTTTCCGAAGACCTGAGCTACACCAAGATGGGCAAGGACATTTCCTGCAATCTCGGCTCGCTCAATATCGCCAATGCCATGGACTCCGAAGATTTCGGCCGGACCATCGAGACCTCGATCCGTGCGCTGACGGCCGTGTCGGACATGAGCAATATCTCGTCCGTGCCCTCGATCGCCAAGGGCAATGACGACAGCCATGCCATCGGCCTCGGCGCCATGAACCTTCATGGCTACCTTGCCCGCGAACGGATCTATTATGGTTCGGACGAAGGCGTCGATTTCACCAATATGTATTTCTACACGGTGACCTATCACGCCATTCGCGCGTCGAACCTGATCGCCACCGAGCGCGAGCAGACTTTCAAGGGCTTCGAGAAGTCGAAATATGCCGATGGCACCTATTTCGACAAATACACGACCCAGGAATGGAAGCCTGCGACGGATAAGGTCGCAAAGCTTTTCGAAGACGCCGGCATTCATATCCCGACGCAGGAAGACTGGCTGAATCTGAAGGCCAAGGTCATGATGACCGGCATGTACAACCAGAACCTGCAGGCCGTGCCGCCGACCGGTTCGATCTCATACATCAACCACTCGACCTCTTCGATCCACCCGATCGTGTCCAAGATCGAAATCCGCAAGGAAGGCAAGATCGGCCGCGTCTATTATCCGGCTGCCTTCATGACCAATGACAACCTGGAATATTACCAGGATGCCTATGAGATCGGCCCGGAAAAGATCATCGACACCTATGCGGCTGCTACCCAGCACGTCGACCAGGGCCTGTCGCTGACCCTCTTCTTCCGCGATACCGCGACCACCCGCGATATCAATAAGGCGCAAATCTACGCCTGGAAGAAGGGCATCAAGACCATCTATTACATCCGCCTGCGTCAGTTGGCGCTGGAAGGCACGGAGGTGCAGGGCTGTGTCTCCTGCGCTCTCTGATAAGAAGGCTGCCAAACCGATGAATATGCAATTCCGGCCGGTCAATCGCGTACGCGCCATCAACTGGAACCGCGTCCTGGACGACAAGGACCTCGAGGTCTGGAACCGCCTGACGTCTAATTTCTGGCTGCCCGAAAAGGTGCCGCTCAGCAATGATATTCCAAGCTGGGCGACCCTGAACCCGGAAGAGCAGAAGCTGACAATCCGCGTCTTCACGGGTCTTACCCTGCTCGACACCATCCAGAATGGTGTCGGCTCGATCCGCCTGATGGCCGATGTGCAGACCCCGCATGAAGAAGCGGTTCTCTCGAACATCTCCTTCATGGAAGCGGTGCATGCCCGCTCCTATTCGTCGATCTTCTCGACGCTGTGCCTGACACCGGACGTCGACGACGCCTATCGCTGGTCGGAAGAAAATCCCTTCCTGCAGCAGAAGGCGACGCTGATCATGCAGCAGTATGACAGCGGAGATGCGCTCAAGAAAAAGGTCGCTTCCGTCTTCCTCGAAAGCTTCCTGTTTTACTCGGGCTTTTATCTACCGATGTACTGGTCGAGCCGCGCCAAGCTGACCAATACGGCCGACCTCATCCGCCTCATCATCAAGGATGAGTCGGTGCATGGCTACTATATCGGTTACAAATTCCAGCGCGAGATCGAGCGCCTTTCCGAAGAGCGCAAGCAGGAAATCAAGGACTTTGCCTTCGATTTCCTGCTCGAACTCTATGACAACGAAGCCCGCTATACCGAAGACCTCTATGACGGCGTCGGCCTTGCCGAAGACGTCAAGATGTTCCTCCATTACAACGCCAACAAGGCACTGATGAACCTTGGCTACGAGCCCCTCTTCCCGCCCGAAGCCTGCAAGGTCAACGCGGCGATCCTCTCAGCGCTCTCGCCGAACGCTGACGAAAACCACGACTTCTTCTCGGGTTCCGGCTCAAGCTACGTGATCGGCAAGGCCATCGCGACAGAAGACGAAGACTGGGATTTTTAGTCTTAGATCAATGAGTTAAAACGGCGCCGCAAGGCGCCTTTTTTCATTGTGCTTGGCGCGCGGCCTTTCGTTTGCGTCTGCGCTTGAGGTCCTTATAGTGAGGGAGTCGCTTCGGCTCGGAGGAAGCTTGGGCGGCGTTAGGGAGGAATGCACTTGAGCTTGCCGAAGCCAAAGAAATCCGTGGCGCTTTCGGGCGTGGTTGCTGGAAATACCGCGCTCTGCACGGTTGGGCGTACCGGGAATGATCTTCATTACCGGGGCTATGACATCCTTGATCTTGCACAGAACTGCGAGTTTGAGGAAGTCGCGCACCTGCTGGTCCACGGGACCTTGCCGACAGCGAGCGAACTCAAGGCTTATAAGGCAAATCTGAAGCGGATGCGGGGACTGCCGGAGGTAGTCAAGGCAGCACTCGAACTGCTGCCGGCGGCGACGCACCCGATGGATGTGCTGCGCACCGGTGTGTCGGTTCTTGGTTGTGTGCTGCCTGAAATGCACGATCATAACGTTAGTGGTGCGCGGGATATTGCTAACAGACTGTTAGCATCTCAGGGCTCCATGCTGCTCTATTGGTACCACTTTGCGCACAACGGGCGGCGCATCGAGGTCGAGACCGACGACGAGAGCATCGGGGGTCATTTCCTCCATCTGCTCCACGGCACCACGCCGAGCGAGAGCCATGTCAAAGCCATGCATGTCTCGCTGATCCTTTACGCGGAACACGAGTTCAACGCATCGACCTTTACGGCGCGGACCATTGCGGGGACCGGGTCGGACATGTTCTCGGCGCTTGCCGGCGCGATCGGTGCGCTGCGGGGCCCCAAGCATGGTGGGGCCAATGAAGTCGCCTTCGATATTCAGAAGCGCTATGCGAACCCCGATGAGGCGGAGGCGGATATTCGCCAACGGGTCGACAATCGCGAAGTGATCATCGGCTTCGGGCATCCGGTCTACACGGTGTCCGATCCGCGCAACGAGGTGATCAAGAAGGTCGCGCAAAGCCTCTCGCAGGAGGCGGGATCGACGCGAATGTATGACATCGCGGCGCGGACCGAGGCGACCATGATGGACGCCAAGAAGATGTTCCCCAACCTCGATTGGTTCAGCGCCGTTTCCTATCACATGATGGGCGTGCCGACGGCGATGTTCACCCCGCTCTTCGTCATTGCTCGCACATCAGGCTGGGCGGCGCATGTCATCGAGCAGCGGCAGGACAAAAAGATCATCCGGCCGAGCGCCAATTACACCGGACCGGAAGACCTCGCCTTTGTCCCAATCGAAAAGCGATGACCCCATCTCGACGAGCCCTCTTCTTGGAAAGATGAGGGAACGATAAGACCGCTGGACGCGCGGCAGAACCGGCCAGCGTCGAAAGGAATTGACCATGCCGTATCTTCTCTCCTCCGACATGCCCACCGAACCGGCAGGGCTGCGCTTTCGGGCGCTGATCGAGCGCGGCGGCATTTTGCGCTTGCCCGGTGCGCACAATGGCATGGCGGGGATCCAGGCGCGCAATGCTGGGTTCGAGGCGCTTTATCTCTCGGGCGCAGCGATGACGGCCTCGATGGGCCTGCCCGATCTCGGCATCATCACGGTGGACGAGGTGTCGTTCTTCATCCGCCAGGTGGCGCGGGCGAGCGGACTGCCGGTCTTGGTCGATGGCGATACCGGCTATGGCGAAGCGCTCAATGTCATGCACATGGTCCGCACCTTTGAGGATGCAGGCGCCGGTGCCGTGCATCTCGAAGATCAGTTGCTGCCCAAGAAATGCGGGCATCTCAACGACAAGAAACTCGCAGATGCGCGCGACATGGCGGCGAAGGTTGCGGCAGCGGCCAAGGCGCGACGGCATCTCTATGTCGTGGCGCGCACCGACGCGGCGGCGAGCGAGGGCATGGATGGCGCAGTGGCGCGCGCCAAGATGTACATGGAGGCCGGGGCCGATGCGATCTTCCCCGAGGCTTTGAACACGGCCGAAATGTTCCGCGAATTCGCGGCGCGCATGCCGGGTGTGCCGCTCCTTGCCAATATGACCGAGTTTGGCCGCACGCCGTTCTTCACCGCGAACGAGTTCGAGGAGATGGGCTATCGCATGGTGATCTGGCCGGTCTCATCGCTGCGCGTCGCCAACAAGGCACAGGAAAAGCTTTACGGCACCATCGCGCGCGATGGTTCGACCAAGGCAATGCTCGAAGACATGCAGACGCGGGCCGAGCTTTATGCGGCAATCGGGCTGGATGACTATGAGGCGCTCGATGCCTCGATCGTGGCGACGGTTATACCGGAGCCGATTGACGGCAAGTGAACCGTTGAAGCTAGCGCAAGCATGATGTCACCCGCGCTTGACCAGGGGCCTCTCTTCAAATCTGGGTCCCGGCCTGCGCCGGGATGACGGCCGGTGGGCTTGAATACATCGAGCGACACTTCGATGTGACTCTCGCCGACACCTGCATAACGATCCGCTGAAAAACTGGAAATCCTTCTGCACTTTTGCTATGCCGCGCGCATGAGCGAAGATTTTGAACGTCCAGTCCTGACCCCTCCCACCGGCGAAAAGAAGGTGCTGCTGCATTCGTGCTGCGCGCCGTGCTCGGGCGAAGTGATGGAGGCCATGCTGGCCTCCGGCGTCGAATATACGATCTTCTTTTACAATCCCAACATTCACCCCAAGCGCGAATACCTGCTGCGCAAGGATGAAAATGTCCGCTTTGCCGAAAAGCACGGCGTGCCCTTCGTCGATGCCGATTACGACCGCGACAACTGGTTCGCGCGCGCCAAAGGCATGGAGCATGAGCCGGAGCGCGGCATTCGCTGCACCATGTGCTTCGATATGCGGTTCGAGCGGACCGCGCTCTATGCTCATGAGCATGGCTTTCCGGTGATGACGAGCTCGCTTGGCATTTCGCGCTGGAAAAACATGGCGCAGATCAATGACTGCGGAAAGCGGGCCGCGGCCCCTTATGAGGGTCTTTCCTATTGGGATTATAATTGGCGCAAGGGCGGAGGCTCGGCGCGTATGATCGAAATCTCCAAGCGCGAAGAATTCTACCAGCAGGAATATTGCGGCTGCGTCTATTCGCTCCGCGACACCAACGACCACCGTATTTCGACTGGCCGTGACCGCATCGTCCTCGGTCAGAACTACTACGGCAAGGACACCGCTTCGGAATAGAACCGACGCGTTGATTGGGATTAGTCCCAATCGTAATGGCAATAAATTGCGAGTTAAATCGCCCTATTGCACCTCAACTGGTGCAATGCCGTATAAATTTTATCGGTTCTCTTAAATATGGCGAAAAGAAGTCGCTCAATGCTGCAGCTTCGTAATGCCAGCAAGTAGAGGGGTTGGGTAACTCCAGTTGCTATCCCGCATTGCGGCCTTGGCAGGCATGTCATGAATGAGCGGCTTAGTTATCGCTTCATTAACCATGCTTTCCTAGTTTTGTCATAGCTATCCAGCAGGCAGGACGCCGTTGCTAGCAATCGTGGGCTAAGCTCGGATTTATCTGACATGCAGGACAAAACGCGCACTGTGCTCCCGTGGGGCAACATCGTCCGGAATGGTATTGCAGCTACGCTCGTAGCGGCGACCATGGCTGGCTGTGCCACAACGAGCGACATGCCAAGCTCGGAAGCCGAGATCATCCGGCCCTCGAAGGCCGTCATCCTGCCCCCGCCGGGCGGACCGGCGATCATCACCGTCGTGGAAACGACCTATCCCAATGCCATCCGGCAGGATATTTCGCTCGCGACCGAAGCGCGCAGCGTCGGCGAGAACAAGATCAGCGTCATCCGCTTCACCAGCAAGGGTGGAGATGGCAGCGATGCCGCGCTCAAGGACGTGCCATTCACTCAGGTCAACCTGACCGAAGAAGCGCTGGCCGCCTGGCCCGGCTCGGGCATGGCCGTGTCGCCCTATTATGTGCAGAACGATTACGGTCCCTTTGGCTATGCCATCGCGCGGCCGCCCAATGGAGACGTCTGCCTTTATGCCTGGCAGCGGGTGGAGCCGACCCTGCGCCCATCCGGCGCGGTTGACCGCGGCACAATCATCCTCCGGGTGCAACTTTGCCGCCGCGGCGTTTCCGAAGAAGCGCTGCTCGACATTATGTACCGCCTGCGGCTCAACACCGATGTCTTCCCGCCGAGTGCAGCGCCAACCGCAATCGGTCGCATCGCCGCGCCGATCAGACCCGAAAATGCCAATGGCTTTGCTAACGTCATTCCTATCAGTCAGCCCGTTGCCGTGACCCGCCCTGCGCCGACGCGCCCGGCCCAGCCTGTGCAGACGGTTCAGACGACGACACCAATCCTCACCCCACCGCCAGGCGCGCCCATCGTGCCCGCACCGGGTGGAACGACCACACCAATCGGCGGCGGACTGCCGCGGCCAACCTCCACAGGGGTAACGGTTCCATCGCCGCTCTCGGGCGGCAATTAGGCAAGGAAGCAGGCCATGAATAAGGCGCTGACCGTTATCCTCTGGATCGCGATCTCCGCGGTCGTCATCACGCTGGTGACGATCCCGGTAAGCTTGCAGACCCACCTCGTGATGGGCGCCGTACTGCTCCTTGCCATGATGGTGATCAAGCTCCTGAAGCTTGAAGGGAATTGGCGGCTGCTGCTGCTGACATTCGGCACCATCATCGTGCTGCGCTACGCCTATTGGCGCACGACGAGCACCCTGCCCCCGATCGATCAGTGGATGGATTTCATCCCCGGGCTGATCCTTTATCTCGCTGAGATGTACTGCATTCTGATGCTGTTCCTCAGCTTGTTCGTCGTGGTGCGGCCGATGCCGAGCCACAAGTCGATCCGTTTGCCCGACGACGAACCCGTGCCTTTGGTCGATGTCTTCATCCCGACCTATAACGAAGATTATGAACTGCTTGCCGGCACACTCGCCGCTGCCAAGGGCATGGACTATCCCGAAGACCGCTTCACCGTCTGGCTGCTCGACGACGGCTCGACCGATGCCAAGCGCAACAATCCCGATCCCGAGCAGGCCGCCGACGCCCAGGAGCGGCACGAGCAGCTCAAAAAGCTCTGTGAAGACCTCGGCTGCCGCTATCTGACCCGCGCCCGCAACGAACACGCCAAGGCCGGCAATCTCAATAATGGTCTTGCCAATTCGACCGGCGAATTCATCGCCGTCTTCGACGCCGACCACGCCCCGGCCCGCGATTTCCTTCAGGAAACCGTTCCTTTCTTCGGTCGGGACAATCGTCTCTTCCTCGTGCAGACGCCGCACTTCTTTCTCAATCCCGATCCGTTGGAGCGCAATCTTCGCACGTTCGAAGTCATGCCGTCGGAGAACGAGATGTTCTATGGCGTGATCCAGCGCGGGCTCGACCGCTGGAACGCCGCTTTCTTCTGCGGCTCGGCAGCGCTGTTGCGCCGCGAAGCGCTCGTTACCACCAATGGGTTTTCCGGCCGCTCGATCACCGAGGACTGCGAAACCGCTATCGAACTGCATAGCCGCGGCTGGAATTCGATCTATGTCGACAAGCCCCTCGTGGCAGGCCTGCAGCCGGTGACCTTTGCCAGCTTCATCGGCCAGCGCACGCGTTGGGCGCAGGGGATGATGCAGATTCTCCTCTTCAGCTTCCCGCTCTTCAAGGCCGGGCTCAACCTGCCCCAGCGGCTTTGCTATCTCTCGAGCACCTTCTTCTGGCTTTTCCCCATCCCGCGCATGATCTTCCTTTTTGCGCCGTTCTTTTATCTCTTCTTCGATCTGCAGGTGTTCACCGCATCGGGCGGGGAATTTGCCGCCTATACACTGACCTATGTGGTGGTGAACCTCGTCATGCAGAATTCGCTCTTTGGGCGCTGGCGATGGCCGTGGATTTCCGAGCTCTACGAGTATATCCAGTCCGTCCACCTGCTCGGCGCATTGTTTTCCGTGGCCCGCAATCCCTATAAGCCGAGCTTCACCGTGACGGCGAAGGACGAGAGCGTTGAATCCTCGCGCCTGTCCGAACTTGCACGTCCCTTTTATCTGATCTTCCTGCTGCTGGTGATCGCTGTCGGCATGACGATCTGGAAGATCGGCGCCCAGCCCTATCAAGCCGAAGTCACCATGGTGGTGGGCGGCTGGAACATCTTCAATCTGATCCTTGCAGGCTGTGCCCTTGGCGTCGTTTCCGAGCGTCGCGAAGGCTGGGGCAGCCGGCGCGTTGCCGTGGAACGGCGCTGCGAAATCCGTGGGGCCGATGGCGAATGGATGCGCGGCATGATGGTCAATGTGTCGAGCGGCGGCGTCGCCGTGCGTCTGCCGACCGGGGCCGCCGGTCTTGGGCGCGGGATGCCGACGGGGCTGCGATTTACCCCGCTCTCCAATATCTATGGCACCGACCTTCCCGTGACCATTCAGTCAGTCACCCAGGAAGGCAAGGGCGTCATCTTCGGCTGCCGCTACGCGCCTGATCGCGGCTATCACTATCGCCTGATCGCGGATCTCATCTATGCCAATTCGGGCAATTGGCAGATGCGCCAGAGCGCCCGCCAGGTCAATATCGGCATTCTGCGCGGCACCGCGCGGTTCCTCGGCATCGCGCTATATCAGACGGGCCGCGGGCTGGGTTATCTTCTGCGGTTCGGCTCGGGGAAGGTGCTCGGCAAATGATGATGCGCGCACTTTTGTCTTCCGCTGCCGTGATTGCGGCTCTATCGCCAGCCTGGGCGCAGCCTGTGCCATTCGACATGACGCCGGAGAACGACCTCGTGGTGCAGCCAGCGCCGCAAGCTGTCCCCGGCACGCCAACTGTGACTCCCGCCCCTGTCGCCGCCCCGGCTGCCTTCGAGAGGCCAATCCTGCCGTTCGACAGCCTTAGGCTGACAGGCGAAGAGGACAAGCACGGGATCGTTGTCTATCTGACCGAGGCGCAGGCCGCGGCGCCGGCAACGCTCGATTTTTCCTTTATCAACGCCCTCGTCGTTGCGCCGGAAATTTCGAGCCTGCGCGTGCGCATCAACAATACCGAGATTTCCAACACCGCGATCGCCTCGTCCTCGGCCGCAACACCCGTGAGCCTGCCTGTGCCCGCGGGGGTTTTGCGGGCCGGACCGAACATGATCGAATTCCGCGCGAGCCAGCGGCACCGCACCGATTGCACGGTGGATTCGACCTATCAACTCTGGACGGAGATCAAGAGCACCGACGCCAAACTGGTCCTCGCCGGAGCCGGGCTGGCGCCGATCCAGCAATTGACCGATCTTGCAGCAGTGGGCGTCGATGCCCAGGGCGATACGGCGCTGCGCTTGATCACGGCAAACGGGCTTGCGGATGCGCAAGCGCAGAGCGCCGCCATGCGGATTGCCCAGCAGATCGGGCTTTCGATGCGCGTGCCCAAGCTCGACATTTCCTTTGCGGACGCGCCTTCCGAGGCGGCGACGCCAGGTGTGCTGGATGTCGCCATTATGCCGGCGGCAGAACTGCCAGCCGAATTGGAGGCCGCACGGGCCCAAGCGAGCGCCGGGCCAATCGCGGCCATGGTTCCGGTCGCGACAGGCGCCTACACCCTCGTGATTTCCGGGCCGAATTGGGAATCCATAGCGCGCGCCGGGGACGCCATCCTCACAGCCGCACCGGCTAGCAACGATCGGCCACGGCTCGACCTGCCCTATCCTCTGCCGATGATGGAAGAGGGGACGAACGCCAGCATGGCCAGCCTCGGCGTCGACCGGCTCGAATTCAACGGGCGGCGCTTTACGACAACCATGCAGTTCGAACTGCCATCCGATTTCTATGCTTATCGCTATGGCGAACTCGAACTGGTGCTCGAGGCGGCCTATTCGCGTGATGTGCTGCCGGGCAGCGAGATCGATATCTACACCAACGGGCAGATCGCTTCGGCGACCCCGATGCTGCGCACCGAGGGCGGGCTGCTCAAGGATACGCGGATCCGCATTCCGATGACCAATCTGCGGCCAGGGCGCAACGAAGCGACGTTTGCCGTGAACCTGCAGACGCGCTCGGACGTGGCCTGTGGCGCAGGCTGGACCGGTTCGGCGCCGACGCGGTTCGTGCTCTCGAACAATAGCTACTTCCACATGCCTGACTATGCGCGGGCAACGACGGTACCCGACCTGCAGGTGCTGACCGGCTCGTCCTGGCCCTATGTCGACGAAGCCAATGTGCCGGCCGCGATCGGCCAGGGGCGCGACACGGTACTCTCGGCTCTGATGTTCGCGACCCGTTTGGCGACCGCCTCGAACAGAATGATCAATTTCACCATCATCCCGGAGGCCGATTTATCGCCCGAGCAGGATGCGGTGCTGATCATGCCGACGGGCGCTGTATCGCAGACCAATATCGGCCGCACTGGCGTGGCCGCGGCAGGCCAGCCCGGCGCGCAGGGCGGCGACGATTCCTTGCTCGATCAATTCGCGGGCGGGGAAACCAGTAGCCCTTTGACCAATGTCGAATCCTGGTTGCGCGAGCATCTGGGCGTGGACACCGCCGACCTCAGGCTTATACCGCCGCCCGACACGCCCTATATGCCCGGCGCCGAGGCAGTGGTCGTTTCCCAGACGCATCAACCCGAGGGCGGGGTCTGGACCTTTCTGACCTCAACGAGCCCAGCGACCTTGCGCGCCGGGACAGAACGGCTGATCGACACCGTTATGTGGCGCGAAATTGCTGGCCGGGTCAGCGCCCTTGCGCCGGGAGACAATGAAGTGACTTCCGTGCCGGCCGAGATGGTCAGCATCGTGGTGCCCGAGCCATTCTCGCCGACAAATCTGCGTCGGATCGCAGCTAACTGGTTCTCAGGCAACATTTTATACTTTACCTTTGCGATCGTTCTGGGCGCAGTTTTGCTGATGCTCATGACCTCGCGCATGTTGACCAGAATTGGACGGCCATCATGAAAAGGCTCATCGCTCTCGCTCTGGGAGGCCTCATGACCCTGCCAGCGCAGGCTGCTTCGGTGATCGAGCCGCAGGAATGGCAAGCCTATCTCGATGGTTTCGTCGCCGAGAACGGCCGCGTCATCGACACAGGTAACGGCAATATCAGCCACAGCGAGGGCCAGGGCTATGGACTGATTCTGGCAGCGCTTGCCGAAGACCGCCCGAGTTTTGAGCGCATCCTGAGTTTTACCCGCACCGACCTGATGATCCGCGACGACGGCCTTGCCGCCTGGCGTTGGGAACCGGATGCGGATCCGCATGTGACCGACCCGAACAATGCGACGGACGGCGATATGCTGATCGCCTATGGCCTGGTGCTCGCCGGACAGGTCTGGAACGAGCCATCGTACACGGCCGAGGCCAAGGCCATTGTCGAGACCATTGGGCGCGATCTGCTCGCTTATGCCGATGGCCTTCTTGCGATCCTTCCCGGCAGCAATGGTTTTGCCGGCAGCGATGCAACGAGCGGCCAGCCCATCCTCAATCCGTCATACTGGATTTACGAGGCACTGCCGGTCTTCAAGGAACTCGATCCTTCAGCTGATTGGGAATCAGTTGGCGCGACGGGGCTTGAACTGCTGAAGCGCGCGCAAAGCACGCCCGCCGGCATTCCGGGCGATTGGGTGGTTATGGCCGCGGGCCAGCTTGGCCCGGCGCCTGATTTTCCGGCCGAGTTCGGCTACAATGGCATCCGCATCCCGCTGTATCTGATGCGGGGCGGCGCCGATCCATCCTATCTTGAACCGTTCCGCGCCAAGGCGTCTTCGGTTGGGCTCTTCAAGATCGACCTCAATACCGGGCAGGCGGTGGAGCCAATCTCCGAACCAGGCTATCGGCTGATCCAGGCGAGCATGGAATGCATCGCCAACGGTCAGGTGGTCCCCGAAGACCTGCGCAGCCTTTCGGCCACGAGCTATTATGCGGCGACCCTTCAGCTTCTGATGCTGGACTATCTGCGCCGCAGCCGCCCTGATTGTCTTGGTCAGGGGGCTGGCTCATGAAATATTGGACCTGGGCCTTCTTTGCCCTGAGCGTATCGGCCATCGGCCTGGCCGCTGGGCTGAACACGACATGGAATGCGCCTGCCGTCGCACAGACGCCGGCCGCCGTGCCCCAAGAGCCCGCGGCTGCAAGTACTCCGGTTGATCCGATCACCACCGCACGCACCGGAACCATCCCGTTTGCCATAGTCCCGCCGACCGGTGCGCCGGCGACCGCAATTGAAGCCCAGCCCGCGACCACATTGGCGCAAACTGCTGCGCCCGTTGCCCCACAAACGCCGGTCATTGCGCAAGCAGTGCCGCAGACAGCCCCGTCCGGCCAGCCAGACGAAACCGCCTTGCGCTATTTTGCTCAACAAGGCGATACGCAGCGCCTGCAGCGGGAAATCGAACGGCTGCAGGCGCTTTATCCAAATTGGCAACCTCCGGCCGATCCGCTGACAACGGATTTTGTGCCCGACCAAACCATCGTGCGGATTTGGGAATTGGTGACGGCAGGCGATTTTGCCGGTGCGCGGGCAGCAATTGCGGAAAAGCAGCAGGCCGATCCAGGCTTTGTGCCCACTGTCGACCTCCTCGACACCATCAAGCGCGGCGAAGCCGGAACGCGGTTCCGCGCGGCATCTGACGCCGGGCAGTTCGAGGCGGTGATTTCGATCGCGGCAAATGCGCCGCAGCTTCTAACCTGCGCCAGCGTCGATAATCTCTGGCGGCTGGCGGAAGCTTTCATCAAGACCGATGCCAAGCAGCGCGGCATCGACGCGTATTCCTACATCCTCAACAATTGCACTGACACGGCCGAACGCTTCGCGACCATACAGAAAGCCATGGCCCTGCTGAGCCGAGCCGAGCTCGATCCGCTGCTGGCGCTTGAAAAGCCGGGGACCGATGGCGCGCCGGAATTCACTGCGCTCCGGCTCGACCTGGCGCGAAGCGCCGTGGCTGCGGCACTTGATGAGAAAGGCGACCAGCCAGAAGAAGCGGACGTCGAACTGCTGGCCAAAGAAGCGACCAGGTCGAAAAACGCGGAAGACCTGCGGCTCCTTGGTTATTTCGAACTGGCGCGCAGCGAGCCTGAGGATGCACGCCGCTATTTCGAAGATGCCGTTGATGCCGATCCCTCCGCCGCATCGGCCGAGGGGCTTGGGGTTGCCTTGATGCAGCTCGACGATCCTGCGGCCGCCGAAAAGGCCATGGCGGAATTCTACGACGACAACGACACCATTGAAGGCGTCTATCGTGATGCAGCGGCGGCAATGATCGCCATCGAGCCGCGCCTGACCATCCCCGACGACACGCTTTCGCGGATCGTCCGAGTAGCGCTCAAGGCGCGCGATGCCGACATCGCCCAGCAACTCGGCTGGTATGCCTATGCGTTCAACCAGCCGCAGACGGCCTATGAGTGGTTCCAGACAGCGCTTGGCTGGCAATCGGATCTCGAGCCTGCGGCCTATGGCATGATGGTTGCGGCCAATGCCCTTGGAAACACAACCCAGGTGGAAGAAATCCGGCGCAGTTGGGGCGGGCGCTCGGCACGCATCGCCCAGTTTGGTTCTGTGACGACGACGGGGTTCAACGTCCCCCTGCCGAAGCCAAGGCCGCAGCATGTGACGCTCTTCCCCGCACAGGTGCAGGCCGTGCGGGCGACGACGACCCAGGCGCGGCAGGATTATGCCGCAGCGCCTGCGCAGGAGGATGTGGTCCCCAGCGGTGGAGGTGGCGGCAGCAGCGGCGGTGGCAGTTGCCGAAGTTACATTCCGCCTGCCAGCCTTTCTCCGGGTAGCGCGCTCTCCCATGCCTGGTGTCTGATGGATCTCAACCGCCCCGCCCAGGCGGTTGATCATTTCGGACGGGCGCTTGATTCGGCCAGCCAATCGATCCGCAGCGATGCCGCCTATGGGCGCGCCCTCGCCTATGTGCGGCTTGGCTTGCCTGATGAAGCCGCCGTTGCTGCCGCTGCAGCCCCGATCTCGGACAAACGCGCCATCGAACTTGAAATTTCAATCCTGACGCTCAAGGCCACGAGCGCCTATGGGATTGGCGATTATCGGCTCGCCTTGGCCATGCTCGATGCCCGCTCGCGCTACGCGGCAGAACGCAACGATCTGCTGACCCTACGGGCCTGGAGCTATTATCAGCTCAAGCGCTATCGCGAAGCCGAGCGAATTTTCGAGGCTGTGGCTGCTACGGGTTACGGCGACGCTTTGGCAGGGCTCGAGGCGGCTCAGTCGCAGCTACGAGCTTCACAGTATTAGGCCGACAAATCTCACCCCATGACCGCTTCAACCTCACCGCAAGGGGAGGTTGAAGCATGCATAGCTCTTGAAGACGCTCAGCTTTGGGCCAGTAATTTCCGCAGCTTGCCCAGAGCCGTCGCCGTGTCCTCCCGATAGGCGATCGTTCCTTCGAAATTTCCGTCCTTGTCGAGGAGGAAGATCGAAGCCGTATGGTCCATGGTATAGTCGCCGTCTTCGAGCGGCACCTTCTGATAGTAGATGGCCCAAGCCTTGGCGGCCTTGGCGATCTCTTCCGGCGTGCCGGTGACGCCGGTAACATGGCCGGTCCAGGCAACATAGTCTTTGATGACCGCTTCCGTGTCGCGTTCGGGATCGACGGTGACGAAGTAGGCCTTTAGCTCCTTGGCTTCATCGCCGAGGGTTTCGTACCAGGAGGTCATTTCCGCAAGCGTCGTGGGGCACACTTCCGGGCAATGGGCAAAGCCGAAGAACAGCATCGAGGGGCTGCCATCGAAGCTGGCTCGGGTGAAGGGTTGGCCTTCGGCGGTGATCAATTGATAATCGCCATTGCCAAGGGTCTGCGCTTGGGCGGGCCGCGTGGCCGTATAAGCATAGAGGCCGGTAGCCGTCAGGCCGGCAGCGACGACGAGTCCCCAAAGGACGGTGCGGACGAGCGTGATCTGGCGCATCAATGGTGACCTGCTGCCGGAGCATCGGCAGCCGTGCCGGCAGCCGCAAGATCAAGAGTCACTTCCCCTGCCTTTTCAAAGGTCAGGGTAACAGGAACAGTTTCGCCTTCGGTGATGGTGCCGGTGAGGCCCATCATCATGAGATGCTTACCACCGGGCTCGAGCACGACGGTTTCGCCAGCGGGAATGACGAGCCCGTCATCGAGTTCGCGCATCTTCATGACATCGCCTTCCATGGCCATTTCATGGATCTGCGTTACCTTGGCGATGGGCGTGCTGGCCGACACCAGGCGATCGTCTTCGCTGCCGCCATTATGGATGGTGAAGAACCCACCGCCGACGGGAGCATTTGGAAGGGTTGCGCGGGTAAAGGCGCCGGAGATTTCAAGCGAGCCGACAGTGACGACATCGCCGGCTGGAGCGGCGGTGTGGCTATGGGCATCCTGCGCAAAGGCAAGCGTTGCGGGGCCGGCCAGAAGTATGGCCGCGAGGGCGAAAATGGAGAGATGACGGGTCATGAAAACCTCGAATGATCACGCGCCCGAGTAACCGGCGCAAAAATAGGGAAAAGTTTTACTTCAGCTCAGGCGTGCGCGGGTGGCGCGCGAGGCTGGCCGGGATGATCGGCAGCACGATAGGCCAGCGTGAGCGAAGCGCTGTCATAAACGACTCGCGATGCCAGCCGCTCGATCTCGGCGACGAGTGCGACAGGCGTCGGCCCGAGCGGATCGGACTTGCCGATGCCCGCGGCCGGGCACTTGGCGAGAAGCGGCGAACTTGGGTCACCGTGATCGGCGAGCGAAGCGCAGACGGACCAGGAAACGCTTGATTCAAAGCCGAGCCGCGCCAGATCTCGCTGAAGGCCTGCGGCCTGATGGAGCGGGGCCAGCAGCACGAGCAAATAGAGGGCGAGCACCGCGAAGGCGGTGCCGAAATCTCTTGCTATGTGGCGCATGCGAAAGGGCATTGCGGCTCCTCGAACGCCTTGATCGCTAGCGCCTCTGAAGGGCATGCGCAAGGCGCGCGGTGTCGCATGGTGGCATCGGCATTGGGATTCTTGACGGTTGACCGCAATGGTTAACGCACTAGGGTGCCCTCCCCTTCCAGCCAGAGCGCGTAGTCATGACGAAAGACGACTGGACGACAATCGGGCCGGCCCTCAGTTCGATTTATCTGCAGTTTTGGCGCCACTCCCGGCTGATGCTGGCGGGAATCGCTGTGATCGTGGCGATCAATGCGATGCTTGGTATCGCGACGCCCTACCTCTTTTCGCGGCTGATCGATGGCCTCACCACGGGCGATCTCACGAGCACAATGGCGCTGGCTTTTGTCGGCTATGCGGTCATGCGCGGGCTTGAAACGCTCTTTTCCTATTCGCAGAACTACCTGTCGCTGATGACGTCGGAGGACTTGAAGTTCATCGCGGCGACCGAGTTTTTCGCGCGTCTCCTCAAGAAGCCGGGCACGTTTTTCATCGAGCACAATCCCGTGGCGATCCAGACGGCGCGGTCGCAGGGCGAAGGCGCGGTGCAGATGCTGGTGCAGCTTGTGCTGATTGTCTTCATACCCGGCGCGGCACAGATCAGCCTTGGAATCGCACTTCTCGGCGCAACGATCAGCGTTGATATCATCGCTATCGTCACCATCTACGGCGGGATCTTCATCACGCTCACCTATTTCGCAAACCAGTGGACGCGGCCGCTGCTTGATCAGGCGATCGAAGCGACGCAGGACAATGCCCGTTTTGTCGGCAATGCCGTCAACGGCATGGAGGCGATCCGCTATTTCAACGGCGATCGCTGGATCAGCGAGAAGTTTGCGGAAAAGGCCGATCTCGCGCGGGCGTCGTGGATCGGCTGGTCCTGGCGACGGATTGCGCTTTCGGGGATTTTTGGGCTCGCGCTCGGGGCGCAACTAGCCGTCACCTATCTCCTGATGCTGCCGCGGTTTGAAGCCGGCGAAATGACGGTGGGCGATATCGTCCTCATCAACCTCATCCTTGTCCAGCTCAACCGGCCATTCGAGATGATCGGCATGGCGATAGACGATGTGATGCGGTCGGTCTCACGCTTCCTGCCGTTTGCGCGCATGTGGCAGGAGCCGGAAGATCGTGCGGGGCATGGAGATCGGGCGATCGGCGCGATCAGAGGCAATATTGCTTTTGAGGGCGTCGCCTTTCGCTATGGCGAGCGGCAGACCCTGATGCCGCTCTCCTTCACCGTACCGGGTGGCAGCATTGCCTTCATTACCGGCCCGACGGGTTCGGGCAAGACGACGCTCTTCCGGCTGGCGCTCAAATCGTTGGAGCCAAGCGAGGGGCGCATTCTGATCGATGGCGTCGATCTCGCCGCGATCAAGCGCGAAAGTTGGTATGACGCGGTCGGCGTTGTGCCGCAGGACGTCATGCTGCTCAATGACACGCTCGCGGCCAATATCGTTCTCGGTCGCGACTTCGATCAGGAGCGCATGCGGCGGGCGGCGGCGCGAGCCTCGATCCTTGGTTTCATCGAAAAACTCGACGATGGCTTTGAGACGACGGTCGGCGAGCGCGGGCTTAAGCTGTCAGGTGGCGAGCGGCAGCGTGTCTCGATCGCGCGGGCGCTCTATGGCGATCCGAAGGTGCTGTTCCTCGACGAGGCGAGTTCGGCGCTCGACGAGACGACCGAGAGCCAGATCATGGATGAACTGCGCCAGTTGGAGGACGTGACGATCCTCGCCATCACTCACCGGCGCAGCATCATCCGGCCGGGCGATCAGGTGGTGACCCTTAATGCAACCGCAGCGCCCTTGGAAGCCTACCAGACCACCGAGTGAGTTTTTCCGGTCTGGACATTGACGAAGCCCTGAGGTGCGAGCGGGCCCGGCGCGACGAGCACCCAGCGCCAGGGCGAGCAGGTGAGTGTCGCGAATGACAGGCGCTCGGGGAAGCCGGGAGACCAGCGCGGGCTGAAGGTCGGCTCATACATCCACTCGATGGCCTTGGCCTCCTCATAAAGGTTCTGCATGTCGGCATCGAGATCTTCGGCCGAACGGCAGGACATGAGACCGGCAACTTCGTAACGAACAGTGGCGACGACCTTATTGTCGCGCACCAGCGCCCATCCACCATTGATATCGCGCAGCGCATTGACCGCCATCGCCATGGCTTCATCGGACGAGCCTGCGCACCAGATATTATGCTTGTCGTGGCCGAGCGAACTGGCGACGGCACAATCGGGCGTCTTGGGCCCCGTGCCAATCCAGAACATTTTGGAGACTGACTTCTTATCCGAGAAGCGATCAACGATGGCGAATTTGGTGATGTTGCGGCTTTCGTCGCGCTGCACCTGACCATCCCGAACCGGCAGATCATAGATCAGGAAATCGTCCGCCCAGTGGAACGGACGAATGACAGCTGCGGTCATGCTGTCGCGGCCGGGTTCAGCGGGAATCGCAAAATCCTCGGCGGTAAGTGCGCCGCCGGTCTTGACTGTGTCGGTCGCCCATTGCGGCCAAGCGATGGTGGGGACCGGTTCGATATAGGTCTTACCCTTGGAGACCTGACGGCCATCGGCCCAGACTTCCGCGATGGCGAAGCTTCTGACATCCGAGAGCAGGACGATATCGGCAAAGCGGCCTGGGGCGATCGAGCCGACCCACGGGGTCAGGCGCATGTGGCGCGCGGGATTGATGGTGACGCACTGGATGGCGATTTCGGGCTTGAGGCCAGCTTCGATGGCCGTCCGGACATTGTAGTCTGTCGCGCCTTTTTGGAGAGTTTCGCTGGCGCTGCGGTCATCGGTGGCGAAAGCGATTTGCGACCAGTCTTCGAGCCCACGCTCGAGAAGACCCTTGAGCACATCGGGCATCGAATGGACGCGCAATTCCATGAATAGGCCGTGACGGAGCTTGTCCCAGAACTCCTCGGCGGTCCAGGCTTCGTGGTCGGACGCAAGTCCCGCGGCGGCAAAGGCATTGATACCAGGCAGATCGCGGATACCCGCCGCATGGCCTTCGACGACACCACGCTGGGCAAACGTCGCCTCGATCATCCCCCAGAGCCGCTTATGCGAGCCATTGGTGGCGTCCCAGACGGCGGGCCAATCCATGACCTCATCGAGACCGGCTACCATCAGGCTCTCACTCATGAAGCCGGCCTGCTCATCATGGCCGAGATAACCACCGCCATGCTCATAGGCCGTGGGCGGCACGGCAGAGCCGGGCAGTGGGAAAATCTTGAGTGGGGAGCCGTGCTGGCGCGCCGTCATCCAGAATTCGACAGTCTTGGCGCCGTTGACGTTGGAGAATTCGTGGCTCGCTTCGCAAGTCCAGGTATTGCCGCGCGGCAGCACAAGCGCTGCCTCCCATTCGG
Source organism: Devosia sp. Leaf420 (assembly GCF_001425445.1). Taxonomy (GTDB): domain Bacteria; phylum Pseudomonadota; class Alphaproteobacteria; order Rhizobiales; family Devosiaceae; genus Devosia. The sequence goes on from NZ_LMQU01000011.1 coordinate 75,044, forward strand.
GCGTCAGGTGCGAGCTTTCGATATGCTTGTGGATTTCCCCAAGGCCCGGAATGGCCCAGAGATCAGGCCGGTCTTCGCGCTGGCCAACTTCGCCGGTATAGCTGCCAGCGGGCCCCACATAGGCGATACGATCGCCCTTGATGATGATGTCCTGGTCGTCGAGCCAGGTGCGGGTCGCGACATCGAGCAGATGGCCAACGCTCAAAGCCCGATCGGCCGGCGCCTTTCCGAGAGCCACCAGGGTCAGGTGCTGGCGGATGGCGACTTCGGACTTGGCGTTGATCATTGGAAAACCGGGGGTCGTTGTAACAGGGCAAGCCGGAGGGACCTGCAGGGACAGTTGATGAGGAAACTGCGCCGCGCTGTCAAAGTCGAAATTCTCATCGACTGCGAATGAACCGATCCTGGGTATTTTCCGTAAGGAAACCCACGTGCTAGCTATTGCCGCCCTGCCGTTCCGAGGTTCGCCGTGTTTGTCGATAGCCACCTGCATCTTGATTTCGATGACTTTGCTGAAGACCGCGAGGCGGTTATGGCGCGGGCAAAAGCGGCCGGGATCGACGCCTATGTGAATATTGGCATTCGCGTTCGAAGTGCGGCGCGCGTGATCGCCATAGCCGAGCGCTACCCCAATGTCTTTTGCACCGTCGGTACGCTGCCCCATATGGCCGATGAGGAAGCGGATGTTACTGCCGAAGAGATCATAACGCTGACACGGCATCCAAAGGTGATCGGCATAGGCGAGGCTGGCCTTGATCGCCTTTACGGCAATGCGGATTGGAACACACAGAAGCGCGTCTTCGCTGCCCATATAGAAGCGGCTCAACAGACCGGTTTGCCGCTCGTCATTCACTCGGTGCGCGAGGACGACACCATGTCGGAAATGCTCCGTGCAGCCATGTCGAAAAAGCCCTTTGCCTTCGTCGTTCATGCCTTTTCGGGCGGACCATTGCTCCTCGAAACAACGCTCGACCTTGGGGGGTATTTCGGCTTTGGCGGTTTACTCACCTACAGGGATAACGAGCACATTCGGCACGCTGCCCAGCGCGTACCCATGGAAAGAATACTTCTTGAGACCGACTCGCCCTCGATGGTACCCGCGCCGCTTGAAGGCGACCGCAACGAGCCGGCAAATCTTCTAACCACCGCCACACTTCTCGCAGCGCTTCGCGGGATTGAAATTGATGTGCTTGCAAAGGCGAGCACTGACAATTTCTATCGCTTTTTTTCCAAAGCAGGGCGTATGTAAGGACTATGACCAACGCACCATCCCGCACCCTCGCCCTGCCCGCCGATCTGGAGGCCTTTGTATCGAGCCAATTGGCCGAGGGGCGCTATAGTTCCGAGGGCGACCTTCTCGCTGCGGCCCTGCGGCAGTTGCGTGTGGGATCGAGCACGGTTTCCACGGTCAACTGGCCTGTTGATGGCGGCGCCTGTGGCGCGCTGATCCGCGGGATCGATTGGACGAAAACCTCGCTCGGCCCGGTCGACACATGGCCCCACGCGCTTCGAGCTACAGTAGTCAATATCGTCAATTCCCCCGTCGCCAAGGTGCTGATGTGGGGCCCGGAACATTTGATGTTCTATAATGACGCCTATGCGCCCATCATCGACCAGCGGCATCCCATCGCCTTGGGACAGTCCGTGGCGACCGCTCTGCCCGAGGTTTGGGACTTCAATCGCGGCATCATCGAGCGGACGCGAACGGGCGAGCGTATTTCGCACAGCAGCGTTCCAATCACCCTCAACAATGCAGCGGGTGCCGAAACCTATACGTTCGACCTCCACTACACCCCGGTCTACGACGACTTTGGCACGGTCAATGGCGTCATGTGTACCGTGATCGACCAGACCGAGCAGGTTGCTTTGCAGCGCAATCTGGCTGCGAGCGTCGGTCGCTTCCGCGCGGCCATGGATGCCGTCCACGGCGTGCTCTGGACCAATAGTGCCGATGGCCGGATGCTGGGCGAGCAGCCGGGCTGGGCCAAGCTCACCGGGCAGAGCTTTGACGACTATCAAAATTTCGGCTGGTCAAACGCCGTGCATCCCGACGATCAGGATAGCTCGGTGCAAACCTGGAACGACGCCGTTGCGGCCAAGTCCATGTATGTCCACGAGCACAGGGTGCGCGAGAAGAGCGGGGTCTGGCGCACCTTTGCGATCCGCGCCGTGCCAATTCTAGATGCCGGCGGCGAGATCATCGAATGGATCGGCGTTCACACCGATATCACCCATCGCCGCGCAGCAGAGAATGCCCTGCGCCAGCTCAACGAAGATCTCGAAGCGCGCGTCATTTCTGAAATCGACGAGCGTCGCCGAGCGGAAGCAAAACTGGCGCAATCTCAGAAAATGGAAACCGTCGGCAAATTGACCGGTGGCGTCGCGCACGATTTCAATAATCTGCTGCAGGTCGTTTCGGGCAATCTTCAGCTTCTCGCCAAAGATATTGCGGGCAATGAACGCGCCGAACGGCGTATCGCCAATGCAATGGCAGGTGTGTCACGCGGATCAAAACTCGCCTCGCAACTCCTGGCTTTTGGCCGACGGCAGGCGCTTGAGCCAAAGGTCACCAATATCAGCCGCCTCGTGCGCGATATGGACGACATGCTGCGCCGCGCCATCGGCGAAGCGATCGAAGTCGAGACCGTCGTCAGCGGCGGGCTCTGGAACACTTTCATCGACCCTGTTCAGGTCGAAAATGCCCTCCTCAACCTTGCCATCAATGCGCGCGACGCCATGGATGGACAGGGCCAGCTCACCATCGAGCTTGGCAATGCTCACCTCGACGATGATTATGCGCGCTCCCATGATGAAGTGACGCCGGGGCAATATGTGATGCTGGCCGTCAGCGACACCGGCTCGGGCATGTCTCCCGACATCATCGATAAGGTGTTCGAGCCGTTTTTCTCGACCAAGGGCGAAGGCAAGGGCTCAGGGCTCGGGCTCTCCATGGTCTACGGGTTCACCAAGCAATCCGGCGGCCATGTAAAGATTTATTCCGAGGTTGGCCTCGGCACGACCATCAAGCTCTACCTCCCCCGTGCGCTCGAAAGCGAAGACGTGGAAGTGGTGGCGAGCACCGGACCGATCATCGGTGGTACTGAAACCGTGCTCGTGGTCGAGGACGATCATGAAGTGCGCGCGACGGTCGTCGAAATGCTGACCGATCTCGGCTATCGCGTGCTCAAGGCCGTGGACGCAGCGAGCGCTCTCAATGTCATTGAGAGTGGCATGCCGATTGATATTCTTTTCACCGACGTCGTGATGCCCGGCACGCTCAAGAGCCCGGAACTGGCGCGCAAGGCGCGCGAGCGGCTGCCCGATATCGCGGTGCTCTTTACCTCAGGCTATACCGAGAACTCGATCGTCCATGGTGGCCGGCTCGATGCAGGCGTCGACCTCCTTTCAAAGCCGTACACGCGCGAAGCCCTGGCCTGGAAATTCCGTCAGGTTCTCGGCAAAGGAGAAAAGGGCAAACCACTCTCTGATTTGAAGGCGGAAAATCCTATCCCGACTGAGGGAGGGCGTCCTGTCGTCACGACCAAACGCACGGTACTTTTGGTTGAAGACGATGCACTCATCCGCTTCTCAACGGCGGATTTGCTTGAAGAGGCCGGCTATCTCGTGGTTGCAGCGGGAAGCGCTGAAGAAGCGGTGGCCGCACTGGACACCGCGCCGGTCGATATTCTCGTGACTGATATCAACTTGCCCGGCATTTCAGGTGTTGAACTGGCGCGGCAGGCCAAGGCGAAACGGCCCGACTTGAAGCTGGTTTTTGCGACCGGAGATACATCTGCGATCAAGGATCAGCCCGACGCACAGGTGCTGATCAAGCCCTATTCACAAAGTGAACTGGTTCGCGCCCTGGCCGCTTCCGGCAAGGTGCCGGCCACGGCGAAATAATCCTGGCGGCCGGCCCTCGGGGGCCGGTTCACCACGGCACGAATGCATGCGTTGACAGACGCTGTCGAAGAGCGCATTTGAGCAGCGAGACGCCCGGCGTCTTCTTTGAAAGAGAAAGATCATGAACCCCGACAGTCGAAGTCGAATTCGACACTGCCGCAGGGCCTGAAGGATCTGACGAGGTCAGTTCCCGCGGGCCCATGAGCCTGCATTGAGGAACTGCCATGCTGCGCATCTACACGCGTACCGACGATAAACTTGTGCCATTCGACATGGACAAGAGCACCAGCCTGCCCATTTGGCTGGACCTGATTTCGCCAACCGCCGACGAAGTGAACCAGGTCGAGAACATGCTAGACGTGGAAGTGCCAAGCCGCGCCGAAATGGAAGAGATCGAGCTTTCGGCCCGGCTCTATGCCGAGAACGGCGCGCTCTTCATGACGCTGACCGCCCTTGCCAAGCTCGACACCGATGAGCCGATCAAGACCCCGATCACCTTCATCCTCAAGGATCAGACGCTGGTCACGGTGCGCTATGCCGAGCCAAAGCCATTCCTTGCCTATATGAACCGCGCGCAGCGGCCCAAAGGCGCCCCGCACAAGTCGGGCGAGGAAATCATGCTGGGCCTGATCGAAGCCATGATCGATCGCACCGCGGATGCGCTGGAGCGGATCGGCAACGAGACCGACGGTTTGTCGCGCAGCATCTTCAAGACGGCGCAGGCCAAGACCAAAGCCAATGTAAAGACGCATGACCTCGAGAACGTCATCTCGCTGATCGGACACAAAGCCGAACTGCTCACTATGGTGCAGGAGAGCCTCGTCAGTATTGCGCGGCTCACGGCCTACTATGCGGCTGCGGACGAGACCAATGACGACAGGGAAAGCCGGCACCTCGTGCGGCTGATCCAGCGCGATGCGCTCTCGCTCGGTGAGCATGCGCGGGCGCTGTCGGCACGCCTCGGGTTTCTGCTCGATGCAACGCTAGGCGCCATCAATCTCGAGCAGAACCAGATCATCAAGATCTTCTCGGTCGCAGCCGTCGTCTTCCTGCCGCCAACGCTGGTCGCATCCATTTACGGCATGAACTTTGCGATCATGCCTGAGCTTAATTGGACCCTCGGCTATCCTTGGGCAATCGGGCTCATGGCGCTTTCAGCGCTGGTGCCGTTCCTCTATTTCAAGCGCAAAGGCTGGCTGTAGAGCAAGAGGCTGCCAGGATCAAACAGGCATCGAACCCGCGTCCTTGTCAGGGCGCGGGCATCGGAATTAGGCGTAACGCTTAGCTTCTGAACGGATCGAAATTAGGCAGAAGCTGCTGATATTGGCCACGCCAATAGAGGAGCGGCTGCTCCGAGGTCGTCACCTCGACATGGCGTACGCGCCCAAAGACCAGCGCATGCGTATGACGTTCGATAATCTCGTCAACGTCGCAATCGAGCACAGCCAATGCCGACTGGAGACCCAGAACGCCACTCTCGAGCCGGTCCCACTCCCAGCCAACGTAACGATCATTGCCCTTGATGCCACCCTTGCCCGCAAAGCGATCGGCGACGGGGCTCTGACCGTCGCTGAGAATATTGCAGGCAAACGATGCGGCATCGCGCAGGATGGGCCAGGAGGACGACGTTTTGTTGAGGCTGACGAGTATGGTCGGCGGTTCAGCGGAAAATGAAGAGACAGACGTTGCGGTAAAACCGGTGCGATTGCTTCCCGTGCCGACGGTTATGACGCTGACGGCCCCGGCCAGATTGCGCATGGCCAATTTGAAAGCGCTGTCTTCCACTTCAGCCCTTTGAGCCGGCCGGAAGCTTGCAATATCGATGATCGACAAAGGGCCTCTCCCCATCTGACGCGCCCATATGACGCTTGTCCCCTACCCTAGCCCGCTCCCGGACCGCGCACGATATCGCCAGGGAGCACAGTTTGCCGGTTGGAGACGGCAGAAAGAAATTTATATCTACAAACTTTATAGACTAAAAGAGTTCTCGGAGGCGTGGTGCCGATGTGTCCCGATGTGTCCCGTGGCAAAAGCATCACTGTCGGCATTTACCAAGAGCGCCTGGTTGCAGTTCCGCCCCGGCCGGCGTTAGCTTTGTCCCAATCTTTAGGGAGATCAGAATGAAAACCGTCATGTCCGACACATTCGCACTTCGTCTGCAACAGGACATGACCGTTCATGCATTCCCAATCTCCCAACGGGGCCAAGCGCGCGCAAAAAGCCACTAGCCGCGGCCTTTTTTCATTTCTCAAATCAAGCGCTGAACAGACTATCGCGCGGGACAAAGCCCGTTCTCGGTTTCGGCGCTTCACGTCATACTATCGGCCTCATCTGCCACTGTTCTCGGCGGTCGTCGGCGCGGCCGTGCTGGTCGCTGCCGCTGCAGTTGCGCTGCCGGTGACAACAAACGTCATCATTCTCCGCCTACCCGAATTGCTCCAGTCCCAAGATGCCTTCGGGCAACTGGCCGGCTTCGGCGCCATCATGTTGGCCGCCTTCCTGTTACAGATCCTCGCCGTCTATTTCGTCGACTATAAAGGTCACGTCATGGGCGCGCGTATCGAAGCGCAAGTGCGTCGGGATCTGTTCGAGCACTGCCAGAACCTGTCGTTCAGCTTTTACGATCGTCAGCGGACCGGCCAATTGATGAGCCGGATCACCAATGACTCGCTCTGGCTCGGTGAGCTTTTTCACCATGGGCCGGAAGACGCTTTGATCGGCGTCCTGAAGCTTGCCGGCGCTATGGCGGTTTTGATCTGGATCGACCCGCTGATTGCAGCCGTTGTTGCCGCAATCGTCCCTTTTGCGCTCGTTTATGCCCTCTATTTCAATGGACGGATGAAGCATGCGCTTGTGGTCAGCAAGGAGCAGATAGCGAGCGTCAATGAGCGCGTCGAAGACGTCCTGGGCGGTATTCGCGTCGTCCAGTCCTTCGGCAATGAAAGGGACGAGTTGCGCCGTTTCGATACCGAGAACCAGTTGTTTTTGGAGAGTCGGCGGGACGGTTACCGGAGTGAGGCTATGCTGTGGTCAGGGATGGAGGGGTTCAACCAGTTCCTGACTGTTGTCGTCATTCTCCTCGGCGCCATGCGGGTCGTTACCGGAGAACTTGTTGCTGGAAATCTTTTGGTCCTGCTGCTGACCCTGGGCGTGTTGACCGATCCGCTGCGGCGGATGGATAATTTCACCCGGCTTTGGCAGGAGGGATATACCGGCTTCAACAGGGCCATGGAATTGCTCGAGGAAGAGCCGGCGATTGCTGACCGCCCAGGGGCTCAACCGGTAGGCACCCTAAAGGGACGGATCAGCTTCGAGGCTGTCGGTTTCCGCTATGAGGGATCAGGCGAACCGGTGCTTCGCGACCTGTCCCTGACCATAGAGCCAGGCGAGTTCGTCGCCTTGGTCGGACCCTCGGGCGTAGGCAAAAGTACTTTGTGCAGCTTGGTGCCGCGCTTTTACGATGTCGAACAGGGGCAGGTAACCCTGGACGGGCGAGATGTGCGCGATATCCGACTTGCCGACCTCAGGCGCAACATTGGCCTCGTGCAGCAAGATGTCTACCTCTTCGGCGGCACGATTTGGGATAACCTGCTTTATGGGCGGCCTAAATCGTCCCAGGCGGAGGTCGTCATGGCAGCCAAGGCAGCCAATGCGCACGATTTCATCATGGCACTCCCCCAGGGCTATGAGACCGACGTAGGGCAAAGAGGGGTAAAACTGTCGGGCGGGCAAAAGCAGCGGCTGACCATCGCCCGCGCCTTCCTCAAAAATCCTTCAGTGCTGATCTTCGACGAGGCCACGTCAGCACTCGACAATGAAAGCGAGCGTGCCGTGCAGCAGGCCCTTCTTGGACTTTCGAAGGGCAGAACCATGCTGGTCATTGCCCATAGACTTTCTACTGTCCGCCACGCCGACCGTATTCTGGTCCTGACGGAAGACGGCATCGTTGAAGACGGCACCCATGATACACTCATGGCCGCTGAAGGCGTTTATGCAAGATTGCACTCGGTTCAGGGTAGTATCTAGCAAACACAAGCCCAGCGTCACCGCTGGGCTTATTCCCCGCGCAAACCGGACACAGGTTTATGTATAGACGTCAGCTACAGGTGAATGATGATTGGGGTGTTCTGGTAGCGGAGGAGGGATTTGAACCCCCGACACGCGGATTATGATTCCGCTGCTCTAACCAACTGAGCTACTCCGCCACAACGCAGCGACCGAAGTCACGCTTGCGGGGTCGTACTAGACGGGGAACGGAACAGTGTCAAGTGCTCCGCAGAGGTTTGGTTGGGTTGTGGATTTGGGCGCCTGAAGACAACGCAAATCGCTCATCTGGGGCTGGCTCTGACGGCGACTTCAGTGTCGCCAGAGCCGAGACCTGCCCTCAAATTCCTGCAAGGCAAACGTACTTGATTTCAAGGTAGCCCTCGATGCCGTATCTTGAGCCCTCGCGGCCAAGGCCGGATTGCTTGACGCCGCCGAAGGGGGCCATTTCGTTGGCGAGGGCGCCCGTATTGACCCCGACCATGCCGGCTTCGAGGCCTTCGGCGACGCGCATGATGCGGCCCATATCGCGGGCGTAGAAATAGGAGGCGAGGCCGAATTCGCTGTCATTGGCCTTGGCGATGACGTCGGCTTCGTCCTTGAAGGTGATGATCGGCGCGAGGGGCGCAAAGGTTTCTTCCTTGGCGACGAGCATGGACTGGGTGACGTCGGCGATGACGGTCGGCTCGAAGAAGGTGCTGCCGAGCGCACTACGCTTGCCGCCGAGAAGCAAACGCCCGCCCTTTTCAAGAGCATCGGCGACGTGTTGCTCGACCTTCTCGACAGCCTTGCCATCAATCAGTGGACCTTGGGTGACGCCGGGCTCGGTGCCGTGGCCGAGTTGGAGAGCGCGGGCCTTGGCGACGAGTTTTTCGGCGAAGGCCCCGGCGACGCTTTCCTGCACATAGATGCGGTTGGCGCAGACGCAGGTCTGGCCGGCATTGCGGAACTTTGAAAGCATGGCGCCATCGACCGCAGCATCGAGATCGGCGTCGTCGAAGACGATGAATGGGGCATTGCCGCCGAGTTCGAGCGACAGACGCTTGATGCCACCAGCCGCCTCGCGCATCAGCCAGCGGCCGACTTCGGTCGAACCGGTGAAGGTGACTTTCGCGATCTTTGGATTGGTGCAGAATTCCTGGCCGAAGGGCTTTGCAGAGCCGGTGACCACGGAGAAGACGCCCGCAGGCACGCCGGCGCGTTCGGCCAGCACGGCGAGGGCGAGGGCCGAGAGCGGGGTCTGCGAGGCTGGCTTGAGGATCATCGTGCAGCCGGCGGCGAGCGCCGGGCCGGCCTTGCGGGTGATCATGCCGTTCGGGAAATTCCAGGGCGTGATGGCAGCACAGACGCCGACCGGTTGCTTGAGCACCAGGATGCGCTGGTTGGGACTGGCGCCAGGAATGATGTCGCCGTCAATGCGCTTGGCCTCTTCGGCGAACCACTCGATATAGCCGGCATTGCTTATGATCTCGCCCTTGGCCTCGGCCAGCGGCTTGCCCTGTTCGCTGGTGAGGATCAGGGCGAGATCATCGGCATTGGCGATGATGAGATCGAACCAGCGCCGCAGGATTTGTGCACGCTCCTTGGCGGTCTTGGCGGCCCAGGCGGGCTGGGCCTCATGCGCGGCATCGATCGCCTGACGCAGAACATCGACGCCAAGGCTCGGGACGGTGCCGATGACAGCGCCATCGAATGGGTCGGTGACGTCGATCTTGGCGCCATCGGGCGCGGCCACCCATTTGCCGCCAACGAGGGCTTTGTCGACGAGGAGCGACTGGTCCTTGAGGGCGAGCGAACGGGTGGTCATGATCAAATCCTAAATCTACTGCTTCTGCTTGAGCTGGCGGAGCGCCAGGATTTGCCGATCGCGCCAGGCCTGGCGATCGGCAATGGAGTCAATCGGTACGCGCTCGGCAAGTTCCGCATGCGCTGATGCGATCTGCTCCGGCGTCCAATCGTAATCGGTTCGCGCCGCTTCGCCCATGCGGCGCATCATCGGGCCGAGGCGGTCAATGAAGCCCTGAAAACCGTCAGGGGCATTGAGGTGGGCGACCTCGAAGGGGCCGATGGAGGCCCAGCGGAGCGCGAGGCCAACAGTGAGGACCGCGTCGACATCTTCAGGGGTGCAGTAGCCCTCGCCAACAAGATGCAGCGCCTCGGCAACGAGGGTGAACTGCAGGCGATTGAGGATGAAGCCGTCGATTTCTTTCTTGAGCACGATCGGCCGCATGCCGGCTTCGGTCATGAGGGCCCGGGCTTTGGCGACGGTTTCGGGCGCCGTCCATTGCGTGCCGCAGAGTTCGACCAGCGGGATGAGGGATGGTGGATTGACCGGATGGACGACGAGGGCGCGTTCGGGATGGGCAAAGTGACCCAGAAAATCCGAGCCGGGGATTGCCGAGGTCGAGGAGGCGAGAATGGCGTCGGCCGGAGCATGGGCGGCGATCTCGGCAAAAACCTCCCGCTTGACGGCGACGTCCTCCCGTACGCTTTCCTGGACGAAGACGACATCGGCTACCGCTTCGGCAATCGAGCTGGCGGCGCTGATGCGGCTGACCACCGTGTCGACGTCTTCTTTGAGAAGCCCGTTCTCCGATAGAAGCTCAAGCGTGCGGCGCGCACCAGGGATGGCGGTGCGCGCGACTTCGCCGCCTATGGCGTCATAGAGCCTGACATCGTAACCGGCCCGGGCGAAGACCACGGCCCAGGCGCGGCCGACCGTGCCGGCACCGATACAGGCGACGGTGCTCATTCGGCAGCCGTCGTGTTGGGGCGGGCCCAGCGACGCTCGAAGTCCCAGACTTCTTCAAACCCAATCAGCGTGTTGAATTCGCCGAAATTGAATAGTTTTGAGTTCGGCGAATTGGACGTGCCTTCGTTCTTGAGAACCTGCAGCGCGTTTTCGGCAGCGGCGGCGGCGGCAAGGCCGGTGGCCGAGGGGAAGATCGCGAGCTTATAGCCGATATCGGCGAGTTCGGCCTTGGAGCGGATCGGCGTCTTGCCGCCATCGGCCATATTGGCCATCATCGGCTTACTGACACGGGCGCAGGCATCGCGCATTTCCTGTTCGCTTTCAAGCGCTTCGAGGAAGACAATATCGGCACCGGCTTCGCCATAGGCAATGCCGCGCTTGAGCGCGCCTTCAAAGCCATCGGTCTGGCGGGAGTCGGTGCGGGCAATGATCAGGGTCTCCGGATTGCGACGCGCTTCGACGGCAACCTTGACCTTTTCCACCATGTCGATCATCGGCACGACGCGCTTGAACGGCGTGTGGCCGCACTTTTTGGGGAATTCCTGATCTTCGATCTGAATGGCGGTGACGCCGGCCTCTTCAAAGCCGCGCACGGTGTGGTGCACATTGAGAAGCCCGCCATAGCCGGTATCGGCATCGGCGATGACCGCAGCATTGGCGGTGCGGCAGAGGGTAGCGACGCGGTCGAGCATCTGGGTGTAGCTGGCAATGCCAGCATCGGGCAAACCATAGGCCGAGGCTGTCATCCAATAGCCCGAGGCATAGACGAAATCGAAGCCGACCTTATTGCTGACCACGGCGGTGATCATGTCGTGGATACCGGGGGCGACCACAAACTGACCGGAGGCCAGAGCGGCCTTGAGGGAGGGCTTGCTCATAAATTTCGTCCTAGATTTCTGAGATATGAAATGGTTTCGGCTTCGGAGACGACGTCGCCATATTTGGCGTCCATGTCGAACAGGTTGGCTTCGTGCGGGGCCGGATGACGATCACCCACAGCCTCGCGCACGATGATCGGAATGAAGCCGTGTGAATTGCAGTCGACACAGGTGGCGCGGATGCAGCCACTGGTCGACACGCCGGTATGAATGAGGGTGTCGACCCCAAGCGAGGTCAGCGTCGAGGCGAGCGAGGTGCCGAAGAAGGCGCTGGCATATTGCTTGGAGATGACGAGCTCATCTTCGCCCGGCACAAGCCCCTTCGGCCAGGCGCCCATGGGGCTGCCTTCCAGGAAATGATGGAGCGTCATCGACTTCTGATAGAAGCGGCCGCCATTGAGCGCCGTCTTGTTGTAGACGACGTTGGTATAGATCACCGGCACGCCGACTTCGCGCGCTACGGCCTGGAGGCGTAAACCGCTTTCGAGGGCACTTTCGGTGCCGGCATAGAGCGAGCAGCTGGGGTCGAAATAGGCCTCGACGAAATCGATCATGATCAGCGCCGGCTTCTTGCCGAAACCGATGCGCTTGCCGAAGGCGCCCTTATAATTCTGTGACAGGTCTTGCTCGGTCATGCTTTGTCCGTCTGGCTGAAGAGAGAGTCGAGTCGGCCATCGTCGAGGAACAGCCAAGGCTGAGAGGCGCGATGGCGCTTTTCGAAGGCGGCGATGTCATCGGCATCCTGCGCGAGGATTTCGCCGATCTCGTCGAGACCGAGCATCAGCGCCGCCTTCCGGTATGGATCGATCTCGAAAGACAGTGAGGGGCCATTGGGAAGGGTGACCGTCTGCCGCTCGAGATCTATCGAGAACGGCTCGCCGCTAGCAGCCGCTGCCAATGCATTGGCATGGGCCTCGCCAGTGATGACGATGGGAAGAACGCCGTTCTTGAAGCAATTGGAATAGAAGATTTCGCCAAAGCTTGGGGCGATGACGCAGCGAATGCCGAAATCGGCCAGCGCCCACACAGCCTGTTCGCGGCTCGATCCCGAACCGAAATTGGCATCCGCCACGAGGATCTTGGCCTCGTTGAACAGAGGAACGTTGAGGACGAAATCCGTGCTCGTGCCGTCCGGCCGGTGCCGACGCTCGTGGAAGAGATGCTTGCCGAGGCCAGCCTTGTCGAGCAGCAGGAGGAAGCGGGCGGGAAAGATGATATCGGTATCGACATCGGCTTCGGGCAAAGGGGCCGCGACGCTGGTGAGGGTAACGAATTTTTCCATCAGGCTGATTTCCCCAGCGTGCGCACATCGACGAGATGGCCCGAGATCGCGGCAGCGGCGGCCATGACCGGGCTCATCAGGTGGGTCCGACCACCCTGCCCTTGCCGCCCCTCAAAATTCCGGTTCGAGGTCGACGCGCACCGCTCGCCGGGCGCGAGGCGGTCATCGTTCATGGCGACGCACATCGAGCAACCTGAATCGCGCCATTCGAAACCGGCATCCTTGAAGATGCGGTCGAGCCCTTCCGCTTCGGCTTGAATCCGCACGGTGGCGGAACCCGGCACGACAATGCCGGCGACCGTGGACGCCACATGCCGGCCCTCGACCACCTTAGCGGCAAGACGAAGATCCTCGATGCGGCCATTGGTGCAGGAGCCGATAAAAACGCGATCAATGGCGATTTCGTCGAGCTTCATTCCCGGTTCGAGCGCCATGTATTTTAGGCTTCGCTCCATCTTGGCGCGACGCACCGGATCGGCCTCGAGCGCTGGATCGGGAATGCGGTCGGAAACGGGCGCCGTTTCGCCGGGATTTGTGCCCCAGGAGACGTGCGGCACGAGCGCGGAAACATCGAGCTCGACTTCACGATCGAACCTAGCATCGGCATCGCTGCGGAGGCTCAGCCAGTGCGCTTCAGCTGCGGCCTGCATGTCCGGCGTCGGCGCCAGCTTGCGGCCGCGCACATAGTTGAGTGTCGTCTGGTCTGGCGCGACCATGCCAACGCGGCTGCCCGCCTCGATCGACATGTTGCACAGTGTCATGCGCGCTTCCATGGAAAGCGTCGCAATTGCCGGCCCGGCATATTCGATGGCGTGGCCGACGCCGCCATTGGTACCGATCTTGGCGATCAGCGCCAAGATGATATCCTTGACGGCGACACCCGGCTGCAGCGCGCCATTGAGCGTCACGCGCATGGTCTTTTGTTTCTTCTGCCGCAGGGTCTGCGTTGCGAATACGCATTCACACTCGCTGGCGCCGATGCCGAAGGCAATGGCGCCGAAGGCCCCGTGGGTCGAGGTGTGACTATCGCCACAAACCAGCGTCATGCCGGGTAGCGTAAAGCCCAGCTCCGGCCCGATGACATGGACGATACCATGCCGGTTGTCGTTCATGCCAATATAGTGGACACCGAAGCGCTCGCAGTTGGCTTCAAGCCGCGAAACCTGGCGCGAGGCCAGGCCATCAGGCAGCGGCAGATGGCGCAACCGGGTCGGGACCGCATGGTCCGCAACGGCGATATGAGCCGCAGGACGCACGAGATTCCGGCCTTCCGCCACAAGGCCAGCAAAGGCCTGCGGGCTCGAAACCTCCTGCACGAGATGTCGATCGATGTAAAGCAGACTGGTGCCGTCGTCATAGTCCTTGACGACGTGCTGCTGCCAAACCTTGTCATAGAGAGTGAGTGCGCTCATAGCCCCGCCGAGACCAGGAAACCCTATTCATGAAGTGTAGTGGTGCAGCCTCTGCAGGCCAGTCCAAGAATCTGGAGAGGCCCGCAATCTTTGCACTTGCGAAGATGTCGAACCCCAATCTATGCTGGTGTGAATGCGCATGCAATATCCAATTGGATGAGGGTGCATGCGTGACGGGGAAGACTAAGACAAGGGATGAATTATGAGATTGGGCGTAGACGTTGGCGGTACTTTCACCGACCTGCTCCTTCACGATGAGAAAGGCCGGCGAACTTTTCAGGCCAAGACCCCTTCAACGCCCGAAGATCAGTCGATCGGCGTCGTCGAAGGCGTGAAGCTGATCTGCGAGAAGGCCGGTATTTCGCCCGCCGATATCGACCTGATCCTGCACGGCACAACTGTCGCCACCAATGCGGTGCTCGAAGGCAAGGGCTCGCGCGTCGGGCTCCTCGTCACCGAGGGCTTTGAATATACGCTCCATCTCGCCAAGGCCTGGACCCCGGGTCCGCTCTTTGGCTGGATCAATATGGAAAAGCCTGATCCATTGGCCTCGCTTGCCGATACCCGCGGCATTCCCGAGCGCATGAATGCGCGCGGCGAAGTTGTCCGCGAACTCGATGTGGCGGCGGCCACCGCGCTCATCGACGATCTCTGCTCCTCGGGCATCGAGGCGCTGACCATCTCGCTGATGCACTCCTATGCCAATGCCGCCCATGAGCGCCAATTGCGCGATATCGTAGCCCAGCGTTTCCCCGATATCCCGGTCTCGCTTTCGTCGGAAATCCTCCCCGAATTCCGCGAATATGACCGCGCCATCACCACGGTGATGAACGACTATGTCCGCCCGATCATGAAGCGTTACCTTTCGCGCATCGAAGATCGCCTGGCCGACAATGGCGTCACCGCGCGCCTTCATATCGTCCGCTCGGATGGCGGTTTGATGAGCGCCGCGGCAGCCTCGGAACGTCCGGTGCATACCGTGCTGTCCGGCCCTGCCGGTGGCGTTACATCGACCATGATGCTGTCGCGCCGCTCGGGCTTCCCGAAACTGCTCGCCTTCGACATGGGCGGCACGTCGACCGACGTTGCCGTCATCATTGACGGTGAAGCCACCATTTCGCGCTCGACCGAAGTCGGCATGTTCCCGGCCAAGGTGCCGACGCTCGACGTGCGCAGCGTTGGCGCGGGCGGCGGTTCGATCGCCGACGTTTCCGAACTGACCGGCTCGCTCCGCGTCGGCCCACGCAGTGCTGGCGCTCGTCCAGGTCCGGTCTCCTACGGGCGTGGCGGCACGGAACCGGCCGTGAGCGACGCCAATGTGGTGCTCGGCTATCTGCCGCCCGTGCTGCTCGGTGGCGAAATGAAGCTCGACGTCGAAGGCGCCCGCAAGGCCGTTGCCAATGTCGGCCAGCAGATCGGCCTTTCGCCCGAAGACGCGGCCAAGGGCATCATCGATATCGCCAATGAAGTCATGCTCGGCGCGCTCCGCGTCATCACGGTGCAGCGCGGTCTCGACCCGCGTGAATTCGGCCTCGTCGCTTTTGGCGGCGCCGGCCCGCTTCACGGCAATGCCATGGCCGAACTTTTGGGCTGCTATCCTGTGCTAGTGCCGCCGAATCCAGGCGTGCTCTGTGCACTCGGCTTCCTCGAAGCTGATTTCCGCAACGAATTCGTGCAGACCTATATCCGCTCGACCGTGGGCCTTGACCCAGCCGAAGTCTGGAGCCGTTTCGCCGAACTCGAAGCCAAGGCGCAGACTTGGCTGACCGAGCAGGAAGTGACAGAGGCCGATGCCTCGATCACCTATTCACTCGATCTTCGCTATGAGCAGCAGGGCTTTGAAGTGGCGGTGCCGGTCAGCGCTGCAGACGTCCATAACAAGGGCGCGCTGACGCAGACGCTCGCTGATTTCCACGATATCCACGAACGCCTCTATGGCGTGCGCTTCACCGTTCCGGTCGAACTCGTCGCCATGCGCGTCGTTGCCCGCGGCGCCACGGAGCCCGTGGAAGAGTCCTTCGCCGAAGCCGCCTCGACCGACGTGAAAGCCGCGATCATCGAGACGCGCCCGGGCTATTTCAACGGCGCCTGGCAGGACACGGTCCATTATGACCGCAACAGGCTTGGCGTCGGCTCGCGCGTCGAAGGCCCGGCAATCATCCGGCAATATGACACCACGACCGTGCTTCTCCCGGCGCACTATGCCGAGATCGATGCGCACGGCAATATCCTGATCTGGCCCGTTTCGAAGGGGAATTGAGCGCCATGACCAACGCAACCGACACAACCACCGTCGATCCGATCACCCTCGACATCATCGAGAACGCCCTCAAGAACGCCCGTTATGAAATGGACGGCGTCGTCGTACGCATCTCGCTCTCGCCGGTGATCCGCGAGCAGCACGACGAATTCCCGATGATCTGCAACGAACGCGGCCAGATGATCGTCGGCCAGTTCGGCTCCTACATTCCCTCCGTCGTCGAAAAGTTCGGCGGCGACGTGAACGAAGGCGATATCTTCGTCTGGAACGACCCCTATGCCTCGAAGGGCTCGATCTCGCACAACAATGACTGGTGCGTGATGCTGCCCATCTTCCACGAGAAGGTTCTCGTGGGCTTCTCCTCGATCTTCGGCCACATGGTCGATGTCGGCGGCACCGTACCGGGCTCGATGCCCGCCAATGCCCGAACCATCTGGGAAGAAGGCCTTCGCGTCCCACCGGTCAAGATCTACTCCAAGGGCGAATTGAACCAGGGTGTCCTCGACATCATGCTCAACAATTCGCGCACGCCGGACATGAACCGGGCCGACCTCATGGCGCTGATCGCCGGCTGTCGGACGGCCGGCACCCGCGTCAAGGAACTCTGCGACCGTTTTGGCCGCGAGACCTATATGACCGCTTGCGACATGCTTTTGGCCCGCACCCGCGAAGCCATGCGCGTCGTCATTCGGAAGTACATTCCGGAAGAGCCGGTAAGCTTCACCGACTATGTCGATGACGATGGCCTCGGCAATGGCCCGTTCAAGATGACGCTGACCATTTCCCGTCGCGGCGATGTGGCCGTGTTCGACTGGACCGGGACGGATGCGCAGGCGGAAGGCCCGATCAACTTCCATATCCATGAAGGGCTCTGCAAGCTCTTCTTCGGCGTCTATATGATCATGTCGTTCGACCCTTCGGTGCTGTTCAACGAAGGTTTTTATGACCTGTTCGAGATCGTGTTGCCGGAAGGAAGCCTGCTAAATCCGCGCTTCCCGGCAGCCCTTTCGAACCGCCTCAACACCCATACGCGCTTCTTCGACTGCCAGGCCGGCGCGCTCGGCAAGTTCGTGCCGCAGCTTTCAATGGCTGCCGGCTATGGCACGAGCCCGCACTTCATCTTCTCGGGCACCGACAAGGACAACAAGTACTTCCAGCTCATGGAATTGCTGTTCGGCGGGGTGCCGGGACGACCAAAGGGTGATGGCTTCGACGGTCACGCCTGGTGGCCGCTCTTTTCGGCGACCCCCATCGAATATATCGAGAACTACTATCCCGTTCTCATCGAGCGCTATCAGCCGATCCAGGATTCCGGTGGTCCCGGCCTTCATCGAGGTGGCGCCGGGATCGAAAAGGTCTATCGCCTGCTCGAAAGGGGCCAGGTCTCGATCCATGACGACCGCGAAGTCGTGCCACCCTGGGGCATCAATGGCGGCCTTCACGGCGGCACATCGAGCAAATGGGTGATCAAGAACGGCGAAACCGAACCGACCCGCATCCCGTCCAAGATCGACAATCTCAAGGTCAATCCCGGCGACCGCGTCGTGTTCAAGACCGCCGGTTCCGGTGGCTGGGGCGATCCGCTGGAACGCGCCGCCGAGATCGTCGCCCGCGACGTGCGCTATGGCCTCGTCTCTCGCGAACAGGCGGAGAAATCCTATGGCGTCATCCTGACCGAGGACAATGAGGCAGACCTCGCAGCCACGGCCAAGCTGCGCGACGCCACCAAGAAAGAGCGCGGCGAGCCGCCAGCTTTCGACTTCGGCTACACGCCGCCGGAACGCCAAGCAGCGGAATAAGCGAACGGGGCCGAAAGGCCCCGTTTTCATCTCTCGTCTTCGTTTTTCGCGGCATCCGCTTCGCCCCGATAGGCTGGTGGCACGGGGATCGAACTACGCCAGATCAGACGCCCCTTGATCGGCCGGTCAATGCCACGCGGAATTGGCTCGGTCGGATCGTCGAGATGGAGGATGGACAGGGTTTCATCGACCATCTGCTCGATCGGCTGTCTCACGGTGGTCAGCTGATAGGGCGCGCGGCGGCCTTCGGGGATATCGTCGAAGCCGCCGACCATCAGATCTTCCGGCACGCGCAGACCCAGGCGATGGCGCAAAGCATCGATGGCGCCCATGGCCATGATGTCGTTAACCCCGAACAAAGCGTCGGGGCGCACGCGGCTTTTGTCGCGGATCAGCTTGATCGTCGCGTTGAAGGCCCCCTCATAGGAGGAATGCCCATGCACCTCGACGATCTGGGAGCGCTTTACGCCACCATCGAGCAGGCGCTCAACGAAACCGCGCACACGATCGCCACTTGTCGTGCCCTTCAAATCGCCGGTGATCAGTGCAAAATTCTGCGCGCCCGCAGCCAAAAAGGCTTCGGCGATCAAGGCGCCGCCCGCGACATTGTCGCAGCGCACGCCGGACGCATCGGAGCCCGGAATGTAGCGATTGAACAGCACGATCGGGATGCCGCGATCATGGCAGAGACTGATCATGCGGGTCGAAAGTTGCGCCGCGGTCAAGACCACGCCGTCCACCTGATATTTGAGGAGATGCATGATTGCCTCGTCGCTTTCCGAATTCGGCTCGACGGTGAAGATCAGCACCTGCCGCCCCTGCGCCTGGAGGCGCCGGCTAAAGGTGTGGAGGACGTGGACGTAAAAGGGATTGTCGAGATTGCCGATGATCAGCGCAACGATATTGGTGCGTTTCGTCGTCAGGCTGCTGGCAATGGAGTTCGGGACGTAGTTAAGCTTGAGCGCAGCTTCGAGCACTTTGGTGCGGGTTTCGTCCGCTATGCGCGAGCCGGGCGTAAAGGCCCGCGAGACCACCGATTGAGAAACGCCGGCTAAAGCGGCGACATCGAACGAAGTTGACCTGGAGCTTTTCCGCGCCATCAATTTTCTTTCCGGGGGCCTGCCGTCAGAATGCGCATGCATTCCTCGCCCTTCCCCTATCGATAATCCCAGCCGCGCTGGGTTTCAATGTAAACCTGCACGCTTGCTGTGCATCTCGCCTGCAAAAACCGCTCGCCGCTACAAGAATTCTCGCCAAAGATTTTTAGAACGGGAATTGACTTGGGTAATGAGTTGCGCTCCTATGAATACGCATTCACCGTCATAGCCCGAGGGGGGTTCGATGGCCGGATACAGGGAGACTCTCATGAACAAACGCGCGCTGCTCGCGTCGGTTGGCGCCTTGACCATGCTTGTTGGCTTTGCAGGGGCTGCCTCTGCAGACGAGGCGAGCGACGGCTTGGCTCGGGCCAAGGAAAATATCGCCAAATATACCTCGAAGCCTGAATTCGTTGCCCCGGGTGACGCCTTCGATGCCAAGGCCTGCTCGGCCGGCAAGAAGATGATGTCGATCCCGAACAATAGCGGCAATCCCTTTCTCAAGGGCATCATCGATCGCATGAAGGCGGCCGGCGCCGAAGTTGGCCTCGAAGTGCGCGAATGGGAAAACCAGGGCCAGCCGAGCCAGTGGGTCCAGGGCATCGAACTCGCAACGCGCGAAAAATACGACATCATCGACCTGATCTCGGGTATCGATCCGGGCACCGTCGCCCCGCAGCTCCAGGCTGCCAGCGATGCCGGCGTCAAGGTCATGACCTCGCACTTCTACGACCCAAGCTTCGAACAGCACCCGGTGGTGTCGAGCTCGCTGACCATCGGCTTCGGTGAAATCGGCACGATCCTCGCTGACTGGTCGACTGTCGCGACCGAAGGCAAGGCAAATGTCGCTCTGGTCATCTCGACCGACGTGCCGCCGACCATTCCTCTGGTCGAAAACTTCAAGAAGCAGCTCGCCGAGAATTGCCCGAACTGCAAGATCGTCACCGAGATCAATGTCGGCGTGACCGAATGGGGCACCAAGATCCAGCCAGCCGTGCAGACTGCCGTCCAGGCCAATCCCGACATCAATGTCGTGATCCCGATCTATGACTCCATGAGCCAGTTCGTCGTCCCCGCGCTGCGCCTTGCCGGCAAGACCGGCGAAGTCAAGCTCGCGACCTTCAATGGCACGCCTTTCGTGCTCGACTATATCGCCCAGGGTCTGGCCGATATGGACATAGGGGAAAGCCTCGACTGGATCGCCTATGCCACGGTCGACGGCCACCTCCGCGACGCCTGCGGCCTTCCGACCCCGACCGCGCTCAACGTGCCCTTCTATATCTTCGACAAGAACAACATTGCCGAAGCTGGCACCCCGGCCCAGTTCGATACCGGCTATGGCGATGCCTACAAGTCTGGCTTCCGCAAGCTCTGGGGCCTCGAATAATGACCGCACTGTCGGATCACGCACTCCCCGATCCGACCAACCATCCGGGGGCGCCTCAGGCGCTCCCGGTGCTGTCGGTGTCCAATATTTCCAAGACCTTTGGCGGCGCCAAGGCGCTGCAGAACGTTTCGTTCAAGGTCATGCCCGGCGAGGTCCATGGACTTCTCGGCAAGAATGGTTCCGGCAAATCGACGCTCGTCAAAATCCTCGCTGGCTTCCACGCGCCCGATGAAGGCGGCACGCTGGAATTCAACGGTGAACGCGTGAGCCTGCCTCTGAAGCCGGGCGATTATCGCCGGCTCGGCATGGCTTTCGTGCATCAAAATCTCGGTCTCATCCCGTCGCTGACGGTGATGGAAAATCTGCGCCTCGTGCCACTGACCGCGGCCAAGTCCGCCTATATCAATTGGTCTGCTGAAGAACGCGCCACCCGGCAGGCGCTGGCCCGCTTTGGCCTCGATATCGACCCCAGTGAGCGCGTCGATCGCCTGACTCCGGTGCAGCGCGCTTTGCTCGCCATCGTCCGCGCCTTCGAAGAAATCGAAGCTTCGCGCGCCGTCACCGGCCGCCCCGGCCTTGTGCTCCTCGACGAACCGACGCCCTTTCTCCCGGCGGCCGGCGTGGCCCAGCTCTTTGATATGGTGCGCTCGATCACCCGCTCTGGCTCGAGCGTTATCTTCATCTCCCATGACATCGACGAGGTCATGGAAATCACTGATTCAATCACGGTCCTCCGCGACGGCGTCATGGCTGGCGAATTGAAGCGCGCCGACGCCACGCACGAGACCATCGTCAAGATGATCGTCGGCCGCAGCCTCACCAAGGCTGAGCGGCCCGCCGGTCCCGCCATCAGCCGCCCGGTCTATGCGCGCATTTCTGGTCTCGCCGGCAAGATGCTGCAGCCTTCCGACATCGATGTGGGCAAGGGCGAAATCCTCGGGCTTACCGGCCTCATCGGTTCGGGCTATGCCGAAGTGCCCTATCTCGTCTTTGGCGCACATCCTGCGCGTTCCGGCACGATCGCCATCGAAGGCGGCAACGCGTTCGACCAGAAGACGCTCTCGCCCAAGGCTGCCATCGACATGGGTTTTGCCCTTTTGCCTGGTGACCGCCAGGGCGCGAGCGGCGTCGATAGTCTGCCCATCGTCGACAACATGTTCCTGCCCGATGTCTCCCGCTTTTTCCGCGGCGGGTTCCTGCGCAACGGCGCCATGGTCCGCGAGGCCAAATCGCTGGGCACGACATTTGAAGTGCGCCCCAATGATCCAGGCCTCAAACTTTCGGCGCTCTCGGGCGGTAATGCCCAAAAGGTGCTGATCGCGCGCTGGATGAACCGCTCGCCCAGCCTCCTGCTTCTCGACGAACCGACCCAGGGCGTCGATGTCGGCACCCGCCAGCAGATCTTTGCCGCGCTCCGCGCCGCTGCAGCCAAGGGCATGTCGGTTATCTGCGCCAGCTCGGAGGCCGAACAGCTGGCCGAGATCTGCGATCGTGTTCTGGTCTTTTCCAAGGGCAGCATCTGCACCGAAATCTCGGGCGATGCCGTCACCAAGGATGGCATTTCCGAAGCCTGCTACGCCACAGCCGCGCCCCTTTCCACCCCATCCCAATCTTCGCGGGTTGCATCATGACCGACGCCCTCTCCACCCCGTCCGCCGCCAAGCCCGCAGTCAATCTCACGCGCCAGTTCGAGCGCATCGCCTTGCTGCTGGTCTGGGTTGTTATCATCGGCCTCTTCAGCGCCGCGATGCCCTCGGCCTTCTTTAACTGGGGCAATTTTTCGATCATGTTCGCCTCCTATGCCCCGGCAGCCTTGCTGGCATTGGCGATCATCATTCCGCTGACGGCAGGCGACTATGACCTCTCCGTCG
Organism: Devosia sp. Leaf420; assembly: GCF_001425445.1. Classification (GTDB taxonomy): domain Bacteria; phylum Pseudomonadota; class Alphaproteobacteria; order Rhizobiales; family Devosiaceae; genus Devosia. Next base: position 97,729 of record NZ_LMQU01000011.1, read on the forward strand.
GCGCGACGCTGACGCTCTCCGCCTCGACTATCGGCGTCCTCAATGTCTGGCACCAGATGCCGATCGGCCTCGTGCTTTGCATCGTTCTGGCCATGGGTGTGCTGGTTGGGCTCTTCCACGCGCTCTTCATCATCTATTTCCGCGTGCCCTCGCTGGTCGTCACCCTTGGCTCTACCTCGCTGATGAGTGGCGCCGTGCAATGGATGACCAACTCCTCGACCATTGGCGGCATCGACAACAACCTGATCATGGCCGCAGTCGGATATCGCCTCTTCTGCATTCCCTACGCTTTCTACTACGCTTTGGCCGCCGCGCTGATCATGTGGTACATTTTCGATTACACCCCCCTCGGGCGAAAGCTGCTCTTCGTCGGGCGCGGGCGTGAAGTTGCCCGGCTCAACGGCATCGCCGTCAATCGCGTGCGCGTCGGCGCCCTGGTCATGTCGGGCGTTCTCGCCTCGGCTGCCGGCATTCTCTATGCAGGCGTGCTGGGTTCGGCCGATCCCTATTCGGGCCTGAATTTCCTGCTCCCCGCCTTTGCCGCCGCATTCCTCGGCGCCACCACCATCCAGCCGGGACGCTTCAATCCCTGGGGCACGCTGGTCGCCGTCTATTTCCTCGCGACCGGCATTACCGGCCTTTCCATGCTCGGCATTCCGCTCTGGGTCACCAATGTCTTCAATGGCGGCGCGCTGATCCTGGCAATCACCATCTCCCAAATCACCCGCGGTCGCGAAGCCTCAGACCTCGGCTAAATTCAAGGCGCGACAAGCGCAGGAGGACCATCTTGGCCACCCATCTCAAAACTGCCGAGGCCGCCGCCGGGCGTGCCGAGGCGGATAGCAAAGTTCGCTCTACGGTTGAAGGCATTCTGGCCGACATCGAGGCACGTGGCGACACCGCTGTGCGCGCACTCTCGGCCAAATTCGATAATTGGTCGCCCGAAAATTTCAGACTCTCAGAGCAGGATATCGAAGCCGCAATGTCGAAGGTTTCGGCGCGCGACCTCGAAGATATCCGCTTTGCCCAGGCCAATGTCCGTCGCTTTGCCGAACACCAAAAGGCTGCGCTGCAGGACGTCGAGATCGAAACAGAGCCCGGCGTGACCCTTGGTCACAAGAACATCCCGGTCGATGCCGTGGGCTGCTACGTCCCCGGCGGCAAATACCCCATGGTTGCCTCGGCGCATATGAGCGTCCTGACGGCCAAGGTGGCCGGCGTCAAGCGCGTCGTCGCTGCCGCGCCCCCATTCAAGGGTGGGGCGCATCCGGCCATCGTCGCCGCCATGCACCTCGCCGGCGCCGATGAAATCCTCGTTCTCGGCGGCGTGCAGGCCATCGGCGCCATGGCACTTGGCACCGAAACCATTGCGCCAGTCGACATGCTCGTCGGTCCCGGCAATGCTTTCGTCGCCGAAGCCAAACGCCAGCTTTATGGCCGCGTCGGTATCGACCTTTTTGCCGGCCCAACCGAAACCCTCGTCATCGCCGATGATACGGTCGACGCCGAAATCTGCGCCACCGATCTTCTGGGCCAGGCCGAGCACGGCCCGACTTCACCGGCCATTTTGCTCACCACTTCGGAAAAGCTCGCCCGCGAAACCATGGCCGAGGTGGAGCGCCTGCTTTCAATTCTGCCGACGGCCGAAATCGCTCGGGTTTCGTGGCGCGACCATGGCGAAGTCATCCTCTGCGCCGATGACGCGGAAATGCTCGCCGTCGCCAACGAACTTGCCTTCGAGCACGTCCAGGTCATGACCCATGACCCCGATTACTTCCTCGACAACATGACCAATTATGGTGCGCTGTTCCTCGGCGCCCGCACCAATGTCGCCTTTGGCGACAAGGTCATCGGCACAAACCACACCCTGCCAACCAAGCGCGCTGGCCGCTTCACCGGCGGGCTCTGGGTCGGCAAGTTCTTGAAGACTTGCACCTATCAGCGGATCACGACGGACGCCGCAAGCGCCAAGATCGGCGCCTATGGCTCCCGGCTATCCATGCTGGAGGGTTTTGCCGGGCACGCCGAACAGGCCAATATCCGCGTACGCCGCTTCGGCGGTCGTAACGTCCCCTATGCCAGCGCCGCCGAGTAAACCAGCATGACCCTGCCCCGATCCCACAGTTTCCGTCTCGACGGCAAACGCGCCCTCGTGACCGGGGCTGGTCGGCGTCTGGGCCTGGCCGTTGGCTGGACCGCAGAGTAGAGAAATCCCTCATGAAAATTCGCGCTGCCATTCTCGAGCAATCCGGCCTTTCCGCGCCATACGCGATCTCGAAACCCCTGCGGATCGGGGAGATTGAACTCAGCGGGCCGGGTCAGGGCGAGGTTCTGGTGAAAGTCATGGCGGCGGGGCTTTGCCACTCCGATCTCTCGGTGATCGACGGCAATCGGCCGCGGCCTTTGCCGATGGTTTTGGGACACGAAGCGGCGGGGATAATTGAAGCGCTGGGGCCGGGGATAGATGATTTTGCGGTTGGCGATCACGTGGTCTTCGTTTTCGTGCCGAGCTGCGGGTCGTGTGAATGCTGCTCGGATGGGCACCCTGCCCTTTGCATTCCGGGCGCGGCGGCCAATGGCGCCGGGGTGTTGCTGTCTGGCGAGCGGCGACTGCATGAGCATGACCACGCGCTCAATCATCATCTCGGCGTCTCGGCCTTCGCCGAATATGCGACGGTGTCGCGGCGTTCGCTGGTCAAGATCGACAAGTCGCTCCCCTTTGAAGAAGCAGCGCTTTTCGGCTGCGCGGTGCTGACCGGCGTCGGCGCCGTCTTCAATGGGGCCAAGGTCGCGCCGGGCGATAAGGTCGCCGTGATTGGGCTTGGCGGCGTCGGCATGGCGGCGCTGATGGGCGCCAAGGCGGCGGGAGCCGAGCAGATCGTCGCCGTGGACCTATCCCGCGAAAAGCTCGATCTGGCGCTCAGCATGGGCGCAACGGACGTGTTCCAGGCCACTGCCGAGGGCGTTGTCGACGTCATCAAGGAAGCGACGCATGGCGGGGTCGATCATGCCATTGAGCTCGCAGGCTCAGTGGCGGCGCTGCAAACTGGCTATCAAATCGTGCGGCGCGGCGGGCAATTGACGACTGGTGGCCTGCCGGCACCAACGGCGAGCTTTGCTTTCTCGCCCGTCAATCTTGTGGCTGAAGAAAAAACCATACGCGGCAGCTATTTGGGCTCATGCGTTCCGGCGCGGGACATTCCGCGCTTCGTGCGGCTCTATAAGCGCCGCATCCTGCCGGTGAATCGCTTGCTGTCCGAGGTCATGCCGCTCAGCGAGATCAATGCCGGCTTTGACAAATTGCGGGAGGGAAGCCTGCTGCGCGGCGTTGTCACCATGGGCCATTAAGCCCTTGGCCGGCCGACACTTCTCGGCCGGCACTTAAAGATTTCCACAGTCGCTCTTATCGCTTGCACCCAAAAATCACTTACCCTATAAGGCCGATGGCTTGCAGCTCAGCGCTGCGAATACAATGCCCGAGTAGCTCAGTTGGTAGAGCAGCGGATTGAAAATCCGCGTGTCACTGGTTCGATTCCGGTCTCGGGCACCACTCTTTTCCCTTAAATTTTCAACGTTCTAGCCATGCTTAGGCTGCGTGCAGCTTTTCCATGTGGTCGCGGATCAGGGCCAGGTCGGCATCGAACTTGGCGCTTTCCTCCCGCTTTTTCTGTGGGTCAGGAATGCGGAGGAGATAGGAGGGGTGGTTGGTGATGAAGAGCACGGTGCCATCTTCGAGCGGGATCGGCTGACCGCGCATCCTTGAAATGGAAACCGCTTTGCCAAGAAGGCTTTGGGCCGCGCTGGCGCCCAAAGCGACGACGATCTTGGGTTTCAGAAAATCGCGTTCAAGATTGAGCCAGAAGCGGCAAGCCTGGATTTCACCGGCATTGGGCTTTTGGTGGATGCGGCGCTTGCCGCGCGGCTCGAACTTGAAGTGCTTTACCGCATTGGTGACATAGAGCCGGCTGCGGTCGATGCCAGCCTTTTCCATAGCTTCGTCAAAGACTTGACCGGCAGGCCCGATGAAGGGGCGACCAGCGAGATCTTCCTGGTCGCCGGGCTGCTCGCCAACGAACATGACCTCAGCCTGGGCGGGGCCTTCGCCGAAGACCGGTTGCGTGGCGTGCTCGTAAAGCGGGCAACGACGGCATCCGCCAATCGCTTCCACAGCGTCACTAAGTGATTGAATATCATTATCTTTTTCCTCAACCTCATGTGCTTTTTGGCGCGTGTGGCGAGCGGGCGGCTGGGTTGCGGCGCGGGCGATCATGTCCTGCTCCATTTGCCTGGCATTGCGGATCAAGGGAGCAATGCGAGCGGCTTCAGGCAGGTTGCGCCAATATTTCATCGGCATTTCCGACTTCATCATCGCGACCTTGAGGCGCGCCGGGTTGAAGATGGAATCGTAATAGGTCTGCCAATCATCCTCCACCGCATCCTCGGCCGGGATATCTTTCTTCGAGCCACCGGGACCAAAGCGCAGATTTTCCTTGTCCCAGAAGGCACTTGAATAGGGTGTGACAATGCCCCAGACCATGCCGGCAAAGCGGCGACTAAAAAATGGTGCCGTGGCTTCGAGGATGTAATGGTCGGGCTCGAACCAGGCGATGTAGTGCTCTTCATCAGCGTCGGGGATGGCACGGAAACGGACGAATGCCTTCATCTTATGGGCATCTCGACGCACTGCAGAGGCCAGTTTCGTTAACATTCCGGTATCGGCGTCAGCAGCGTTAGCGAGAATTCGTGAATCCTGCTGCAGGCGCCAGAGCATCCGATAGAGCAGCGCGAAGCGTTCTGGCTCGGAATGCTGGATGACCGACCCTGCAAGCTCCATGAACTGGCGAGGGACGGAACCGATCGGACCATCGGTCTGCGGCAGCATGTCGTCGCCCGCTTCGAAGAGCCCGTTCTCTTCCGCCCCAACCCGCCAGACGACTTGCGAAGGTTTTAAGCCAGCCGCGAGCAGGCGGCGCGCCTTGCTGCGCCACTCATCGAGATCATTAAGATGGTCGAGCCGGACGGACAGCATCAGAAAAGCTCGAGCTGTTTGGGCTGGGGCGTGAGCTTTTGCTTGAGCTTGATGTCGTCGGTGAGACCGCCGGGGGTCCAATCGGCTGCCGAGATGAAGGGACGCACCTTGTCGATCGAGGCGGTGAGGCGCGAGACGTCGGCAAGCGTCAGGCGATGATGGCGGCGCGAGGTGATGACGCGATCGACGGCACGGACGCCGAGGCCTGGAACGCGCAGCAGCATTTCGCGGTCGGCGCGATTGACGTCGACTGGGAAACTCTGGCGGGTTTTGAGCGCCCAGGCGAGCTTTGGATCGATATTGAGATCGAGATGACCGCCCTCCCCGCCCGCCACGATTTCGGGGACGTCGAAGCCATAAAAGCGAATGAGCCAATCGGCTTGGTAAAGGCGATGCTCGCGCATCAGCGGGGGTGGGGCGAGCGGCAGGCGCGATGAGGCGTCGGGGATGGGCGAGAAGGCGGAGTAATAAACGCGCTTGAGCCGATAGCCGGAGTAGAGGCCGGCGGCGCGCGTGAGGATGGCGCTGTCATCGGCCTTATCGGCGCCGACGATCATCTGGGTCGATTGTCCGGCGGGGGCAAACTTTTCGGGTTTGGCTTTTGACGGCTTATTGTCGGGTGTCGCTTCATCGAGCTTGCCACGCAGCCGTGCCATGGCGGTGCGGATTTCCGATGGACGCTTTTCCGGCGCGAAATGCTCGAGCGCGGAATCGGTCGGCAATTCGATATTGGTCGAGAGACGATCGGCCCATCGGCCAGCTTCGGCAAGAAGCTCGGGCGCTGCATTGGGGATGACTTTGAGGTGGATATAGCCGGCAAAAAGATGGACCTCGCGCAGAGTGCGTGCGACGCGGACCATTTCCTCCATCGTATAATCCGGAGAGCGGATGATGCCGGAGGAGAGGAAAAGTCCCTCGATGTAATTGCGCTTGTAAAAATCGAGGGTGAGGCGAACGACCTCATCGACCGAGAAGCGGGCGCGGGCGACGTTGGAAGACGAGCGATTGATGCAATAGGCGCAATCGTAGACGCAGAAATTGGTCAGCAGCAGTTTGAGAAGCGAAATGCAGCGACCATCGGGCGCATAGGAATGGCAGATACCGCTGCCTTCGGTCGAGCCGATGCCGCCGGTTTTGGAACTATTGCGCTTCTCCGTGCCGCTCGAGGCGCAGGACGCATCGTATTTAGCGGCATCGGCAAGAATGGCGAGTTTTCGCGAGAGCGTCAGAGCAACCATTGTTCTTCCTTTGTTCTAAAAGTAGCGAGAGTCCGGCGCGGGTGCATGTGAAAAAGACATGTCTGAGGAAATTGTGATGAGGGGACGGCTCGGGAGATTCCCGCTTCCGCGGGAATGACGCGGTGGTAAAACGTGTCGCAGGCGATTGGCCCTGGAGACCGCATAATGGATATATTGAACAAACTGCCTGCCAACGACCCGGTGTCGCTGATTGCCGAATTTACTGCGCGGGAGGGCAAGGCGGACGAGGTAGCCGAATTGCTCGCTGGGCTGGCCACCGATGTGCGCCCCGAGCCGGGCAATGTGGTGTTCGACACCTATCGTCGTTTCGATGCTCGGCAAAAATTCGTGGTCTATGAAATCTACAAAGACCGGGCGGCATTCGAGGCGCATATTTCGGCGGAGTATGGCGCCGTGTTCAACGCCAAATTGCGGACGCTGATCGAAGAGCCCAATTCGGTGTTGACGTTTCTGAGCGCGGTCTGATCTTCAGGTGGCACTTGGAAGGGTCTGTGCTATGCCCGGGGCAACCAGAGGGGCTGATCATGCCGACGCTTTATTTCGTTCAGGGTTTTAGACAAAAGGGCCGCAAGCTCGAGCCGGATATGCCGACGGCGCACAAGTCCGCCGAGGCTGCGATTGCTTCGGCCGAGCGCATTGCGCCATCGCGCGCCGGCATCTGGGCCTATTCGGCCGATGTCGATGTCGAAGCCGACACCTATGACGAGCCCAAAGTGCTGTTCAAGGCGGGGACGCTGCCCGCGGGCGTCGCCGACTAATCGTTCGAAAATCGACACCAGTGCGTTGCAATTGTCTTTCTTTGCCTAACGCGCCGTCTGCCATACATTCATGAGCGAAGACGGCGACTGGCGCCGCGTGAATTGGGAGACATCACATGACCCTCGAACTTGGCGGCATCCACCACCTGACAGCAGTGACCGCCGACGCACCGCGCAACCTCCAATTTTACACCCAGACGCTCGGCATGCGCCTCATCAAGAAGACGGTGAACCAGGACGACACCACGGCCTATCACCTCTTTTATGGCGATGGTGTCGCCTCGCCCGGCGCAGACCTGACCTTCTTCGATTTTCCCACCCTGCGCGAACAGCGCGGCAACCATACGGTGGGCCGCACGGGTCTGCGCGTCGACAGCGAAGAAACGCTGAAATGGTGGAAGGAGCATCTTGAAGCCAATCAGGTTTCGACGAGCGGGATCAAGGAACGTCTGGGCCACGTCTCGATGGATTTCGAGGATTTCGAAGGCCAGCGCTTCCGTCTTGTCGTCGATGGGCGAAACAAGGTGATCCCCTGGGCCAAATCGCCCGTGCCGGAAGACAAGCAGATCATCGGGCTCGGCCCGATGACGCTTTCGGTGCCGAAACTCGAGCCGACCGATGCCATGCTGACGCGCGTGATGAATATGCGCCAGGTGCGGCACTATGCGGCCCGCGAACGCGGCGGCGAAGTGTTCGTCTATGAAATGGGTCCGGGGGGCCCGGCTGCGGAACTGCATGTTTCGGTCGACCCGAGCCTGCCGCGGGCGCGGCCTGGTGCTGGCGGCGTGCACCATGTCGCCTTCCGCACGCCGGATCAGAATTCGCTCCATGAATGGATCGAACGCGTGAACAGCTTTGGCATTCGGTCTTCGGGCGAAGTCGAGCGGTTCTATTTCACCTCGCTCTATTTCCGCGAGCCCAACGGCATTCTGTTCGAGATCGCGACGGATGTGCCCGGATTTGCGGCGGACGAACCGATGGAAACGCTGGGCGAAAAACTGTCGCTGCCACCGTTCCTCGAAGGGCGTCGGGCGCAGATCGAGGCGGGGTTGAAACCGCTGGTCTAGTCGAAAATGAAAATCCCCGCGAGAGCGGGGATTTTGTTTGGGAGTGGCGAGCCCCCCACCTAGCCTCCCCCTGGTAGGGGGAGGGATCTGCTGGTGGTGCCCATCCTTCTCGGCAAGAGCCGGGGCATTCCTCCCCCTTCAGGGGGAGGTTAGGTGGGGGCTACTCCGCGTCCGGCTCAAGCATCGCGGCATCTCTCACCAACCTGACGAACTCAGCCCGATAGCCGCCTTCGTCCATGCCGCGGGCGGATCGGGCCAAGGCTTCGATTTCGGCCCAGGTCATGTCACTGCCATAAGCGCTGCCGCGCAGTTTTTGGCCGAAGGCGGCAACGGCGGTGGCGAATTGGGCATCGATCCCGGCGACGGCGATGTCGTCATAGGCGACCGATGGGGTCACCGGCTGTTCGATAAGTTGGCTGACGCTTTCGCCGGGCAGCTTATAGCGGATTTTGAGGAAGGCGAGTTCATCGCCGCTAGCGGCGGGTTGCGTCGTTTCACTGCCATAGCGCAAGGGATCGACCTGGCCTTCGCCGGCAGGCGTGATTTCGTAAAGCGCGGTGACCGTGTGGCCGGCGCCGATATCGCCGGCATCCACCGCGTCATTGTTAAAATCCTCACGGTTGAGATGACGGGTTTCGTAGCCGATGAGGCGGTATTCCGAGACGAGCGCAGGATTGAACTCGACCTGAACCTTGACGTCCTGGGCAATGGTGTGGAGCGTGCCGCCGACTTCTTCGACGAGCACCTTCTTGGCTTCGGCGAAGTTGGAAAGGTAGCTGGCATTGCCATTGCCGTTCTGCGCCAGCGCCTGCATGGTCGCATCGTCGAGATTGCCGCGGCCGAAGCCGAGCACCGAAAGGCTGATGCCGGATTGACGCTTTTTGGTGATGAACTGTTCGAGGGCCTTGGGGTCATCGATCCCGACATTGAAATCGCCATCGGTGGCGAGGATCACCCGATTGGTGCCGTCAACCTTGCCCTGTTCGGCAAGGCGATAGGCCAGTTCGATCCCTTCGGCGCCGGCAGTGGAGCCCCCTGCCCCAAGCTCGTCGAGCGCGGAAAGGATCTTTGCCTTGTCGCTGGCCGAAGTGGGTTCGAGGGCGACACCGGCCGAACCAGCATAGGTGACGATCGAAACCGTATCCTTGTCGCTCAACTGATCGAGCAGCAGCGCAAAGGAGCGCTTGAGGAGCGGCAGCTTGTCGGGTTCGTCCATCGAGCCAGAGGTGTCGATGAGGAAGACGAGATTGCTCGGCGGAATGGCTTCGGCGGGCGGGGCATAGCCGCGAATGCCGATGGCCATGATCTCGGTTTTGTCGTTCCAGGGCGTCGGGAAGACTTTGACCGTCGGCTTGAACGGCATGTCGGCGCTGGGGGCGGCCGGGTAGTCATAGGGGAAATAGTTGATCAGCTCTTCGATGCGCACGGCATCGGGCTCGGGGACAAAACCGTCCTCGAGCTGGCGGCGGACATAGGAATAGCTCGCCGTATCGACATCGAGCGAGAAAGTTGAAACCGGCTCTTCGGCGGCAATCTTGAGGCGCTGCTCGTCAAAGCTGGTAAATTCGTCGCCGCTCGGTTCGGTGGCGGACGTGCCGATATAGGCCGGGCTCATGGCGCTGTCCTGCGCGAGCGTTATCGGCGCGGCCGGTGGCGGCGGGACGGCGGACGGAATGCGCATCATCGACGGCGCGGCTTCGCTTTCGAGCATCGGCTCTGGCGCAACCGGCATGGTTGTCACGGGCGGCGCCACGGCCGGCGCTTCGCTCCGCGTATCGACCGGCGCGGGCTCAGCCTCTTCGACGGGCTGCGGGGCTGGAGCCGGACGGCTGACCGACTGCGTCGGCGAAAGAGCGGTCGAGGAATAAAGCTGCCAGCCGAGCGGCAGGACGAGGAGGGCAATGGCGGCAGTGCCGATGGGAACGCGCATATCCATGATCGAAATCCTTTTGAAGGAAGCGAAGATGGACATGAGACGGCGGGCCGCGGGATTTCCTTTGGCCGGGATTTTGGATTTTTCGGTCTCGGCTTCGAATGCGGCGCGGGCGGCGGCGAGCGCAGCGGCTTTAGCCGCATCGCGCGGCCGCGGAGCCGGCGCATTGCGGAGCTGGTCGAAGGGATCGGGGCGATGATCGGTCATAGGAGCCCCCTCAAGGTCTTGCGGGCTTCGTGGACGTGAAAAGAGACTGTGGCTTCCTTGATGCCCATGATCTCGGCGGCGCGGGCATGAGAAAGGTCTTCGGCATAAACGAGGAGCACGGCATCGCGCTGCTTTTCCGGCAGGCGGCGCACCGCATCCCAAAGCTGGCTGCTGGTCGCCGCATCTTCCTGCGAGGGCGCTTCTTCGGTTGGGGCGATCTCGGCATAGGCATCGACATGGGCGCCGCGGCGGCGGCCGGCGCGCTGAAAATCGCGCACCATATTGATGGTGATCCGATAGACCCAACTCGAGAAGGCGCTGCGGCCGTCAAAACTTTTGAGCGCTGCACCGAGCCGCACGCAGACATCCTGCGCGATGTCCTCGGCGTCGGGCGCATTGCCGCACCAGCGCCAGGCCGTACGGAAAATGCGGTCGTATTGGTCTTCTATCAATTCGGCAAAAGCCTCGGCATCGCCATTTTGGGCGCGCCGCACCAAGGCCTCGGAATAGGCATGGGTCGGATCGGGGATGGATGCGGCAGTCAGTCCCACCAAGCTTGCCTGCACATGGAGCCTCTTTGGCGCTAGTTTAGCGTAAGACGTTCGGCGGCCGACGGTCCTTTGGTCGCTTTTCAGATTTTTTGCGGGAAAACTTTTGCCATGACCGACAGCCCCTTCAAGCTCAACCGCACGCGGGTCTTCCTCCTCGCCATGGGCGCGCTGATCCTGCTCATTACGATATCGATGATGATGGGTGGGCTCGGCTCGTATCAGGCACTGCGCGATGCGGCGAGCGCGGGCGTGCAGCCGACAGCGGAGCAGACTGCAAACTAAGAGTTCTGCCTTTTCGAAACCCGCGGCACCTTGGCGCCGCGGGAAGAGTGGTGGTGACTTACTTTGCGGCGGTGCCGGTGCGGATGCCTTCGAAGGCCTCGTTCAGAGCCGTGGCGGCGTCGGCCAGTTCCTTGCGCTCGCCGGCGAGCCAGGCCGTGTCGCCCTCGATAGTCGCATGCTGTCCGGCAATCATGCGCGCCACTTCTGCCGGCTGCGGACCGCCGAGGCCCAGGCTGGCATTGACCATGCCTTGTGGGCTTAGCGCCTCGCGGAACCGTTCTTCGGTGAGCGGGAAGGCAATATCGGCGAGATCATATTCCGCGGCTGCTTCGGCAAATATCTTCTCGGCTTCTGCAAATGGCAGGTCGGCCGGCTTGAGCGCATTGGCGCGGCCATAAGTGACCAGCATCGAGGCGAAGTGGTGCCCGACGCGGAACGGAACGTCGGCCTCGCGCTGCAGCACGTCCGCCAATTCGGTCGAAGTTGAATAGTCGGCATTGACTTCGGCCAGCGCCACGGCTTCGCGGAATTCGAGATCGCCGAGAAGGCTTTCAAGCGAAGCGAGCATTTTGGTTGCCGCTTCCAGGGTTTCGGTGGCTGAATTGCCCTGATCACGGAGGCCATGAGGCAGATTGTGGGCGCCGAAATAGAACCCGGTGGACTTGGCGAGGACCGCGCTGGCATTGCCACGCACGGTATTGACCGAGTTCGGATTGCGCTTTTGCGGCATGATGCTGCTGCTGCCGGTGGTGCCATCCTTGAGGATCAGCCAGGGCGACGTGAACCGATATTGCGCTTCGATATCGGAGAGGAGCGTGCCGACGGTCAGCGCCATTGAATTGGCAACCCCGACCGCAACGCCACCGGTATCGATGCGCGACAGCTGGTTGGCATCGAGCGAGTTTTCGAGGGCGCCGCCGAAGCCAAGGAGTTCGGCCAGCCGTTCGCGATCAACCGGGAAGCTGGACGTGCCAAGGGCTGCTGAGCCCAAGGGCGACATGTTGACCTCGTCATAGAGGACTTTGACGCGCTCGGCGGCTCGGTCAAGCGCCTGCACATAGCCGGTGACGTAGTGGCCGAGCGTAATCGGCTGCGCCTGGACGCCGACCGTATAGGCGGGGACGATGGCGTCTGGATTGGTTTCGGCCAAAGTCAACAGCGCGGTGCGCGTGTCGATCAGCGCCTGTAGCAATTGCAGCACGGCTTCGCGCTGGAACAGGCGTTCGCTGGTCGAACCGATATCCTGGCGGCTACGGCCCGAATGCATGCGAGTGACGTCAGGGCCCCCGATTTCGATCAGGAGCGGTTCGACCTGCAGATAATCGCCCGAGCGCGCGGCGCCGTCGACGGATTGATCCTCGATCACCTGCGCCACGGCATCGGCGATGGTTGCGCCGAGATCAGCCGGCACGATGCCGGTTTCGACCACCATGACAGTCGATGCCTTGTTCATCTCCGAGAGCCAATAGAAGGAATCTTGTGGAGCGTCCTGCGCCTGCAGGGACGGGCTGGTGAGCATTGCAATGGTCAAGGCAGCGCAGAACCCGGCTTTGCCGGGGCGAATTGGGGCAATCATGCTTTATCCTCCGAGGTGCCAGCCTTCTCTTCGGAAGATCGAGGCACCGTGTGTGATTCTGCGGCCGTATTTCGGTCCGCAATGACGAAACACTTCCACACTGACCAAACGTAGAATAATGCATAGTTCGACCAAAACCATGCGTGAGGCGCATATATGGATTTGTGGGCACTACGCGTTCTCGACGCGGTCGTGACGGCCGGAACCATCAGCGGAGCCGCGGAAATCGTGCGCCGCACGCAGCCGCAGATCAGCCGTATCGTGCGCGATCTCGAGGCAAAACTCGGCTTCGAACTGTTCTTTCGGATCGGCCGCAGGCTGTCGCCTACGCCTAATTGCTTAGTCTATCTCGAAGAGAGCCGGGACATTCTCGACCGGGTAGCGGCACTCGACATCACCGCGCGGCAATTGCGCGCCCAGCAGCAGCCAGACCTCCATATTGTTGCGCCGCCCTATGCCTTTCATGGACTGCTGCCGCCCGTGGTTGCGCAATTGCGCGCGGAAATGCCCAACGTCCCGCTGACCGTTTCTGGCCTCCATCGGCAGGACGACGGCAAATGGATGATGCCCTCGGGGTTCAATGTGGGCCTAGCGGTCTTGCCCTTCGATTTGCCCGAAGTCATTCAGCAAAGCGTCGGGACTTTTGGCGCGGCGGTCATTTTGCCACGAGGGCATGCGCTTTCGGGTCGCGCGGTGCTGACCGTTCGAGATATCGACCAGCATCCCTTTGTCGCGCTGCGTCAAGCGGCGCCATTGCGGCGGCAACTCGATCGTCTGTTTGAGGCCGAAGGCATAAGGCCCAATATCGCGATGACGGTCCCCGACTCCACCTCGGCTCTGCGCATGGTGATGGAGGGTGTCGGCCTGACCGTGGGCGATATCTTTAGTGCCCGCTCAATTGGCGGAGCGCAGGTCGAAATCATTCGATTTGAGGGTCTGCAGCCCGGACAGCTTGGCGTGTTCTGGCCAAACACGTCAGCGAGCCACCCGGCGCGCACGCGCTTCCTGGAAATATGCACTGAGCTTTTGGCGCGACAGTGAGCCGATGCGGCTACAGACCCCGGCGCAAGGCCGGGGTGACATTTGGTTGCTAAGGCCGCCGAACGTTCAAGCCACCAAGGCCTGCGGCACGGCTTCGGCGATAAAGCCGCCGCCTAAGACTTCCGAGGTTTGACTGTCGTCGGCGTAAAAGACGCAGGCTTGGCCGGGGGAGATGCCGTATTCGCCCGTGACGAGGGTGACGTAGACTTCCCCGTCCTGCATCTGGATGACGGCGGGCTGGGGGCCGCGGGTGGAGCGAACTTTCACTTCCACGGGGGCGCCATTGCCGGCGCTGGCTTCGGCGAGCGGGGTGGCGCCGAGCCAATTGACGTCGCGGAGGCGGACGGTGTGGGTCTTGAGCGCTTCGCGTGGGCCGACGATGACGCGTCCGGTGCGGTGCTCGAGTTTGACCACATAGAGCGGTTCGGCGGCGGCGACGCCGAGGCCTTTGCGCTGGCCGATCGTGTAGTGAACGATGCCGTCATGCGTGCCGAGGACGCGGCCGTCGAGATGGACGATCTCGCCCTGGGCCAGCGCTTCGGGGTGCATCTTGGCGATGATATCGGCGTATTTGCCCTGCGGCACGAAGCAGATGTCCTGGCTATCGTGCTTCTCGGCGATTTCGAGACCAAATTCGCGCGCGAGTTCGCGCACGGCTGGCTTGCTCATGCCCCCAAGCGGGAAGCGCAGGAAATCGAGCTGATCTTGCGTCGTGGCAAAGAGGAAATAGGTCTGGTCTCGATCGCTGTCGACGGGGCGGAAGAGCTGGCGGCGGCCATCTTCGCCGAGACGGGCCTGGACATAGTGGCCAGTCGCCAGAACGTCAGCGCCGAGATCGCGGGCGACGGTCATCAGGTCGACGAATTTCACCGACTGATTGCAGGCGATGCAGGGCACCGGGGTTTCGCCCTGCTGATAGGCATTGGCGAAGGGCTCGATCACCGAGGCCTTGAAGCGCTCTTCATAGTCGAGGACGTAGTGCGGGATCCCGAGCTTGGCGGCAACGCGGCGGGCATCGTGGATGTCCTGGCCGGCGCAGCAGGCGCCCTTGCGATGGGTGGCCTCGCCATGATCGTAAAGCTGCAGGGTAATGCCGATGACTTCATAGCCCTCTCGGGCGAGCACACCGGCAACGACGGAGGAGTCGACGCCCCCGGACATGGCGACAACAACGCGCGTGTCCTCGGGACGCTTGGCGATATCAAGCGAATTCAACATGTCTTTCCAATCCGGATGGGGTCAAGGGCCAGCGGATAAGCGTGAGCGGCTTCCATACGCCGAATGATGTTTCTAGGCAATCGGCGGCCCGGCAGGATTTGCCGGGTGGGGGTCAAACTGTTCCGAAGTAGTGACCGAACGCACAGCTGAGGAGAGCAGACAGCGTGGTTCGACCAACGCTAATCATCTGAAACTGATAGCAAAATTTCGAAACGCGCAAACTGGCAAGGCGCTTGCATTGGGTGAAGGGAATTCATTCGTTCGACGGAGCGCAGTCATGGCTTCAACAGTGGCAAATCTGCTAACCTCGATGGTTGGCAATGTGGTCAAGCCTCAACCGATCATTCCGATCGGTGGGGGCGACGACGGCTTTGCACGCATGCTTGACGCTGCCGCGAACACACCGGCACGGCCAGAACAGCCTGCGACGCAACAGACAGCGCCGAGCGATAGCGCGCCAGCGTCGAGTGATGCTGCGCCCGCAGCGGACGAAAAACCCACCGAAACCACAGAAACGGCCAAGGCCGGTGAAACCACCGAGACCAAATCCGACGACGACAAGGATACCGGAACCGGCGAAAATAGCCTGGCGGAGAGCCTCCTGGCGGCGCTCGCGGCGCTGGGGCTGAGCACCGAACAGGTCGGCCAGGCGGCCGCGACCAATGACCCGGCAGCCCTCGGCGAAGTCGAAGGCGCGCTCAACGATCTCGCCAAGCAACTTGGGATGGACCTCAAGACGCTGATGCAGCAATTGGCCGAGCTCGCCAAGGGCGTGGCGGCGGCAGGCGGTGGCAAGGACGATCTGGCGGCAAAGCTGAAAGCCTTTGTGAGCGATAAGCTCGGCGCCGCCGGTGTCGCTCTCGATCCGGGCATCGAAGAGAGCTTTGCCAAGCTTTTGGGCGGGCTCGAAAAGCTCGCCAAGGCCATCCCCACAGAGCCGGAACTGGCAACGCCCGAACTCAAGCTGACCGAACCCGTCCTGACCGGCAAAGCGACTGCGACGGCGGCCGAAGAAAAGCCGGCAGTTGCCGCGGCGGACCTTGAAGCAAAGCCCGAGCGCAAGACCGAAGCCAAGCCGGCCGATGCCGCGCCAGCCGCACAGGACAAGGCGCCCAACGCTACCCAGTCCACGCGCCAGAATGCGCCTCAGGACAATAATTCGGCTGTGAGCGCAGCAGGCCCGGCACAAGCGGCGCAGCCCCAGAATGATCCCACGGCTCAACCCGTCAATGCCGCGACGACGCCGCGCATCGTCCAAACCGGCTATCAGACGAGCCAGCAGCAACTCAACCTGCCGCAGATCGCCTTCGAGCTATCGCGGCAAGTGGAAGGCGGCAATACCCGCTTCCAGATGCGGCTCGATCCGGCCGAACTGGGCCGTATCGATGTCCGGCTCGATATCGACCACAAGGGCCAGGTGCATGCCAAGCTGACCGTGGAAAAGGCGGAAACGCTGGACCTGATGCAGCGCGACCAGCGCGCCCTCGAAAAGGCGCTGCAGCAGGCGGGCCTTGATCAGAGCAAGACCAATCTCGAATTCTCGCTGAAGCAAAACCCCTTCGCTGGTGACCAGAACCAGCATTCGGGCAGCGAGCAAGGCGGGTTCGGCGGTGGCCAGGATGGCCAGGAAGAGACAGAAGTCGCCGCTCCCCCCATTACCCTTTATCGCGGCGCGCTTCAGGCGAGCGGCGTCAACATCATCGCTTAAGGACCCACCACCATGGTTGACGGCGTTTCCGGCTCTTCCAACGTAAGCAATAACAGTGGTCTTGCAGCTTCGCGCCAGACCATTGCGCAGAACTTTGACACCTTCCTCTCGATCCTGACGACGCAGCTCAAGAACCAGAACCCGCTCGATCCGCTCGACACCAACCAGTTCACCCAGCAGCTCGTGCAGTTCACCGGCGTCGAGCAGCAGCTCAAGACCAATGAATATCTCGGCAGCCTCCTGTCCTCGACCCAGAATGCGGGCCGCATGGACGCCGTCAATTATATCGGCAAGCAGGTGACGATTTCGGGCAAGACGACCCAGCTTTCCGGCACCCACGCGATGTGGAGCTACAATGCCGAAGCGAACGTCGCCAATGCCAATATCACCATCAAGAACGACAAGGGCGACACGGTCTATACCCAGGCCGGCTCGCTCAATATGGGCTCGGGCACCTTTGCCTGGGACGGCATTGGCAGCAATGGCCAGCCGATGCCCGACGGGCTCTACACACTGACGCTCGAAGGCACCAATGTGTCGGGCAAGAACGTCAAGATCACGACTTCCGCCATCGGCAAGGTGAGCGCGGTCGATTTCTCGTCGGGCTCCCCGATGGTAACGGTTGGCGCCGCCAAGGTGCCGCTGAGCGATGTCAGCGAAGTCCGCCTGCCGGACGCGACGACGACACCAGCTTCGTAAAGAGCCAAAGGCTTTTCTTGATTGGCACCGCTGTCCGATGGGCAGCGGTGTTTTGGTTTCCGCCGCCACAAAGCGCTTGAGCCTTGAGCCCTGGCTTGCCATGAGAAGCGGCCCACCTCGCCCGCCGAACCGAGCCCATAGCCATGCAGCCGCACCAGCGCCTCTACTTCATGCAGTTTGCCTTCGCCATCACCATGGGCGGCATGCTGACGCGCCTGCCGGACCTGCAGGTGAAATTCGGGCTGACCGAAGGCCAGCTCGGGTTGATGCTGATCACCATGTCGCTCGGCGTCTTATGCGGCATCACCTTCCTTGGCCGCACGGTCGAGCGGCTTGGGGCGCGGACGGGGTCGTTCACCGCCATTTTTGGAGCCTCGGCGCTCTATGCGCTCGTGCCCTGGATGCCCAGCGCGCTCTGGGTAGCACCGGTGCTGTTTTGCGCAGGCCTCCTTGCCGGTGCCCTCGAAATCCTGATCAATGTCGAGGCTGACAGGCACGAGGCTCTGCTGGGCCGCCGGATCATGAGCCGTGTGCATGGCATGTGGAGCTTTGGGTTCTTCGTGACGGCGCTTGTCGCAGCGGGTCTGCGGCAGGCCGAGGTGTCCGTGGCGATCCATCTCGCGATTGCGTTGGTAGTGGTCGTCGTCTCTGGCGTCTTCATCCTTTCCAAGGTGGAAAACGCACCAGCGCGAGCGGAAGACCATGGCGGGCAGACGCACGCCTTTGCCTTCCCGACGATCGGGCTCCTGCCATTGTGCCTTCTTGGCGCCGCGCCGCTCTTTGTGGAGGGCGCCGGGGTCGATTGGTCGGCGATCTATATGCGCGACGTGTTCAGCGTCGAGCCGTTTATCGGCGGGCTCAGCGTGACGCTCTTTTCGCTTGCCATCGCCATTGGGCGGTTGAGCATGGATCGTGTCATCGATCGGTTCGGGCCACAGGCGGTCGGGCGCACGCTGCTGCTGGTGGCAACGCTCGGCGTGGTGATGGTCGCCTCGGCGCCCCATCCGCTCCTGGCGCTACTGGGCTTCATGCTGGCGGGGATCGGCTGCTCGTCGGTTTACCCGCTCGCTATCTCGGCGGCAGCGCGGCGGACGGACCGCCCATCGGCCGTTAATGTCGCGGCGCTGAGCCAGATGACCTTCGTCGTCTTCTTTGCCGGCCCGCCGCTTCTGGGGTTCCTGGCCGAGCATTTCGGCATCAGGACATCCTACTGGGTGATCGTCCCGGTCCTGGCCGTCGCGCTCCTTTTGACGGGTGCCCTGGCGCCAGAAAAGAGAGTCTAAAGCGGGTCGTGGCAAGTATCGCAAGCCCCGACAATTGATTGATATTTCTTCGCAATCTTAACGGGTTGTAAGTTTCCCTTTAGCGGTATCTTAAGCTCATCGGCCTACTCTCATCCTCATATGGTCAGGTTTGAGTAGAGAGTAAAATGACCGTACAGATGCGTCCTCGCGTAAAGTACGTTATCGGTCCGGACGGCAGCCCGCTCACTATTGCGGATCTGCCTCCAGCCAATACCCGCCGTTGGGTTATCCGCCGCAAAGCGGAAGTCGTCGCGGCTGTTCGTGGTGGTCTCCTGAGTCTCGAAGAGGCTTGTGACCGCTATACGCTCAGTGTCGATGAGTTTCTAAACTGGCAAGCCGCCATCGATAAGCATGGCCTTGCCGGGTTGCGGACAACCTGGATCCAGCATTACCGCGAAGGCTAATCGCCTTCGTTTGGGATCGCGACAACCCCCAGGCCCACGGGCCTCGGGGGTTTTGCGCGTTGGCTAAAGCCTCAGGGAATATTATCCGGCATCCATTTGGCGCCGGCAGGGCGCTGGCGCAGACGCTCATAATGCGCCTCGACATGGGGCAGCGCCTTGCGCTCAAAAGGTGTGCGCAGCCAGCGATGCGTCGAAAGACCCAACGCTATATCGGCGATCGAAAAGTCCTCGCCGGCAATGAAGGGCGCCCCCTTCGCCAATTCGGCGTCGAGGATGTCCATCTGTCCGTTCCAGCGGCTGACTGATTCGGCAATTTTTGCCGGGTCGTCATAGCCGGGTGTCTTCCGGGCGATCGCATGATGGGCATATCCCCAGGCCGGGTTGAGCTCGGTTGCCTGCCAGATCAGCCACTGAAGCGCGCGGCCATAGGCGTGAATGTCCACGGGGAGCAGGGCAGAGCGGGTCTTGGCAAGGTAAAGCAGGATGGCATTGCTCTCCCAAAGCGTCAGTCCGTCATCGTCAATGAAGACCGGGATCTGGGCATTGGGGTTAAGAGCCAGGAATTCTGGGACTTTGGGGTCGCGGATGGGCAATCCCCAATCCTCCCGATCATAGATTTCACCCAATTCGTCCAGTGCCCACAACACTTTGCGCACATTGATCGAGGTGACGCGCCCCAAAACTCGAACCATGGAAATCCTCGTTGTCTACCCGGCAAATCTTGCCTGATTTTGCGTTTCGCATCGAGTGGTTAAGACATTGTTTACCATCTGGTGGGTAATTTTTGCCCAGCGGTCGACGGGGGCTCCCACGACGGCACTAGAACAAACTCGAGTGGCAGCGTGGATAGTCTCACTACTCTCATCAACCGCATCGGCATTGCACGTCTCGCTGCGATGGCGACTGTGGCCGTGCTCATCCTGGGTTTCTTCGTCTTCCTGATGATGCGCTCCCAAACCCCAAATCTCGCGCCGCTCTATAGTGGTCTGAGCCTTGAGGACTCCTCGGCCATCATCACCCAGCTTGAAGCCTCGAGCGTTCCCTACGAACTGCGCGGCGACGGCGACACCATTCTCGTGCCGCGCGACCAGATCACGACCGTCCGCATGAACCTTGCCGGTGAAGGTCTGCCGAGCAAGGGCCAGGTCGGCTACGAAATCTTCGACCAGCAATCGACGCTGGGTGCGACGAGCTTTGTTCAAAACATCAACAATGTCCGCGCCCTCGAAGGCGAATTGGCCCGCACCATCTCGTCGCTGACGCGCATCAAGGGCGCTCGCGTCCACCTCGTCCTGCCCGAGCGCGAACTGTTCCGCCGCGAACGCAAGGACCCCTCGGCATCGATCGTTCTTTCCGTGCGCGGTGCGCTGTCGAATGGCGAAATCCAGGCCATCCAGCACCTCGTTGCCTCCGCCATCGAAGGCCTGACCCCGCAGCGCGTGTCGATCGTCGACGATGCCGGCAATCTGCTTGCTTCGGGTACCGAAGACGATGGCCTCGGCGCCATGGCCGGCCAGGCCGAAGAACGCGTGCTCGGCTTTGAAAACCGCATGCGTACCCGCATCGAAGACATGCTCGCCAATGTCGTCGGACCGGGCCGGGCCCGCGTCGAAGTGTCGGCCGAACTCGACTTCAACCGCTCGACGACAACCGAAGAAACATTCAACCCCGATGGCCAGGTCGTTCGCTCGACCCAGACCCGTGAAGCCCAGAACCAGTCGGGCGCCGCTGCCGGTCAGGCCACCGTTGCCAATGAACTGCCGGGCGCCAGCGCCAATAATGGCAGCGACGGCAGCACCGAACAGGGCAATTCGACCGAAGAAGTCGTCAACTACGAGATCTCCAAGAAGACCGCGACAGCCGTGACCGAAGCCGGTGCGCTCAAGCGTCTCTCGGTGGCCGTGGTGGTCGATGGCACCTACACCGACGACGGCCAGGGCAACATGACCTATGCCCCTCGCTCGGCCGACGAAATCACTCAGATCCAGACCCTGGTTCGCTCGGCAGTTGGGTATTCGATCGATCGCGGCGACACCGTCGATGTCGTCAACATGCAGTTCGCCGAACGTCCGGACCTCGCTCCGGCGGGCACCGATCAGCAGGGTGGCCTCCTCGACTTCACCCGCGACGACATCATGAACGGCGCCGAAATGGCGGTGACCCTCCTCATCGCCCTGGCCCTGATGTTCTTCGTGCTCCGTCCGCTGCTCAAGAAGGTCATGAGCCCCGAGCCAACGACGCTGGCTCTGCCGGCTGCCGTCGAACTGGGCCAGGGCACGACGCTCGATGCCGAAGGCAATGTCATCCCGACGCTGGCCGAAGACCCGATGACCGACCAGGCGCGCGCCGCACTCGCCAATCACGACTGGATCGAAGACGCCAAGGCCCTGGGCGAAGCCCAGCTCCAGCAGCTCAAGTCGGTCGGCTCGCTGGTCGAAGAAAATCCCAAGCAGGCAGCGCTCATCGTGCGCGGCTGGCTCTCTAACGCAGCGTGATCTGACATGGCCCTTGTTTCCCAGTCTGTCGAGAGTGATAGCCGCTCCGGCGGTCCCCAGCTCAGGATCGGCGGCGCTTCGAGCTACCGCGCCCTCAAGGGCGACGAGAAGGCCGCAGCGCTCCTCCTCGCGCTTGGTCCCGATCACGGCAAGCCGATCTTTGAAGAACTCGACGAGCACGAGATCAAGACGCTCTCGCGTGCCATGGTCAAGCTTGGCCCGATTACCCCAGCCATGCTCGATGAGCTGATGGCCGAATTCGTCACCAACATTGCTTCCAACGGCAATGTGGCCGGCAATTCTGACTCGACCGAACGCCTCCTCCTGTCGTTCCTGCCGCAGGAACGCGTCGATTCCATCATGGAAGAAATCCGCGGTCCGGCCGGCCGCAACATGTGGGAAAAGCTTTCCAACGTTCAGGCTGACGTGCTCGCCGCTTACCTCAAGAACGAATACCCCCAAACCGTCGCCGTGATCCTCTCCAAGATCGCGCCGGAACACGCTTCGGATGTGCTCGCTTCGCTTCCGGCGGAACTCGCCATGGAAGTCGTGCAGCGTATGCTCGGTCTCGATGTGGTGCAGAAGGACATTCTCGAAAAGATCGAGCAGACCCTCCGCACCGAATTCATCTCGACGCTCAATACCTCGAAGCGCCGCGACAGCCATGAACTGATGGCCGAAATCTTCAACTCCTTCGATCGCCAGACCGAAGCGCGTTTCATCACGAGCCTTGAAGAACGCAATCGCGAAGATGCCGAGCGCATCAAGTCGCTGATGTTCACCTTCGAAGATCTCGCCAAGCTCGACATGACCGCAGTGCAGACGCTGCTGAGCCGTGTCGACAAGCGCGAACTGGCGCTCTGCCTCAAGGGCGCCAATGACGAGGTCAAGGACTTCTTCCTCAAGAACATGTCGACACGCGCTGCCAAGCTGATGCAGGACGATATGATGGCCATGGGTCCGGTGCGTCTCAAGGACGTCGACGAAGCTCAGAGCCGTATGGTTTCAACCGCCAAGGACATGGCCGCGAAGGGGGAAATCCTCATCGTCAAGTCCAAGGGCGACGACCAGATGGTCGGCTAAACCATGGCCGCCCTCGCCCGCTTTACTTTCGACCTCGACCTCGCGGACCGCCCGGTCCATGCGGCGACTGCCATGCCGGACCTGCCGCCCGAGCCAGTCGGCATTCCCGAGGACGTCGTGGCCCGTCTTGTGCGCGAGGCGCGGGAAGAAGGCTATGCGGAAGGTCTCATGGCCGGCGAAGGCAATTCCACCTCCATGGCCAGCCAGACCGTTGCAGCGGCCGCTGGCATGCTTGCCGCCCATGCTGCAAGCATGACGGCCGCACTCGACGATGCGCGCATGGAAAACCATGTCGCCGCCGTAGACCTCGCCGTCAGCGTCGGCCGTAAGCTTGCCTTCCACCTCATCAACCGCGAGCCAGCCGGCGAACTCGAAGCGCTGATCGCCGAATGCATGCCGAGCCTTTCGGGCGTGCCGCATCTCGTCATCCGCTGCCACCCCGATCTCGCCGACCAGATCCGCGACATCGCCACTGCCCAGATCGCGACCTCCGGTTATGCCGGGCGTCTCGTCGTGATGGGCGAGCCTGACATCCGCCTCGGCGACGGGCGCCTCGAATGGGTCGATGGCGGCCTCATCCGCGATACCGGCGCCCTTGGAACCGACATCGACGAAACCATTGCCAACTATCTCGCCGCCAAGGCGAATAAGACCGGCAGCCACCACAACAAGGAGAGCGGTGAATGAATCCGACCGATCCCGAACTCGATACCAATGACATGGGCGAACTCGGCCTCGACGAAATGCCGACGCCCGAGCGTGGCGATCGCATGGAAGCCTATGTGGAGCGCACCGCCGACGACCTCGAAGCTGTCTTCGACGTGCCGGTGCGCGTGTCGGTCGTGCTTGGCCGCACCAAGATGCCGGTCTCGCACCTTCTCAAGCTCGACACCGGCACAGTGGTGGAACTCGACCGCCAGGTCGGCGAAGCCGTCGAAATCTACGTCAATGACCGCCTCGTGGCGCGTGGCGAAATCGTGCTGGTCGAAAATCGGCTCGGCGTCACCATGACCGAGATCATCAAGCCGCAATAATAAGAAACGGGAGTGAATGGTATGCGTCTCCTCATCGTCGGAACCCTTGAAGGTCAACTGAGCCAGGCCACCAAAATGGCCATGGATGGCGGGGCCAAGGTCGCTCACGCGCCGGGCATCGAAATCGCCATGGCAGCGCTCCGCACCGGGCGTGGCGCCGACCTGCTGCTCGTCGATGTGATGATGGACATTGCCGGCCTCATCGCCGCGCTCGAAGCCGAACGCATCGCCATTCCCGTCGTCGCCTGCGGCGTCGAAACCAATGCCGCTGCCGCCGTCAACGCCATCCGCGCCGGCGCCAAGGAATACATCCCCCTGCCCCCCGATGCCGCGCTGATCGCAGCCGTGATCCAGGCAGTATCGCGCGACAGCGAAGATTTCCTCTTCCGCGATCCCGCCATGCAGCGCGTCGTCAAGATGGCCGAGCAGGTCGCAGGCTCGGAAGCCTCGATCCTCATCACCGGCGAAAGCGGCACCGGCAAGGAAGTCATCGCGCGCTATGTCCATTCGCGTTCGAAGCGCGCCGCCAAGCCGTTCATCTCGGTCAACTGCGCCGCCATTCCCGAAGCGCTCCTTGAATCCGAACTGTTCGGCCACGAGAAGGGCGCCTTTACCGGCGCTATCGCGCGCCGCGTCGGCAAGTTCGAGGAAGCCTCGGGCGGCACGTTGCTGCTCGACGAAATCTCGGAAATGGATGTTCGCCTGCAGGCTAAGCTCCTCCGCGCCATTCAGGAGCGGGTGATCGATCGCGTCGGCGGCAACAAGCCCGTCCCGGTCGATATCCGCATCCTCGCCACCTCGAACCGCAACCTCGTCGAGGCTGTCCGCGAAGGCTCGTTCCGCGAAGATCTTCTCTTCCGCCTCAACGTCGTCAATCTTAAGCTCCCGGCGCTGCGCGAGCGTCCGGGCGATATCGTGGCGCTGGCCGACCATTTCGTCACCAAATATGCCAAGGCCAATGGTTTGCCGAAGCGCGAGCTTTCGGACGATGCGCGCACCGCGCTCCTCCATGCGCCATGGCCGGGCAATGTCCGCGAACTCGAAAACACGCTGCACCGCGCCGTACTGCTCGCCACTGGCACGATGATCGGCTCCGAAGCCATCGTCCTGCCCGACGGCATGGGCCTCAATGAAGCCGCACGCGCCAATTCGCCGGCCCAGCAGCTCGCCGAAACCGCCGAAGCCATGTCCCGCGCCCTTGTCGGCCGCACCGTGGCCGATGTGGAGCGCGAGCTGATCCTCGATACGCTCGACCATACCTGGGGCAACCGCACGCATGCGGCCAATATCCTCGGTATCTCGATCCGGACGCTGCGGAACAAGCTCAACCAATATTCGGACGAGGGAATGAACATTCCCGACCCCGGCGAGCGGCGCAACGTCGCTTAAATCCAAATTTGGCGGGAGGACGGCGAAATCGCCGCCCTCCTTTCCCGTTTCTCCCCGGTAGCCCGATCACATGACCGATCTTTCAGCCTCGAATTCCCGCTTCAGCTTCAAGCCACCGTCAGTCAAGACGGTGCTCGATACGCTGCGTTCGGGCGATATCGCCCTCGCCTCCGGCGTCATGGGTCTGATCGTCATCCTGATCGTGCCGCTGCCGGCGCTTATGGTTGACGGTCTCCTCGCCATCTCGATCGTCTTCTCGGTCATGATCCTGATGACGGCTCTCTTCATCCAGAAGCCGCTCGAATTCTCGTCCTTCCCGACGGTGCTGCTGATCGCCACCATGCTGCGTCTAGGCATGAACCTGGCAACGACACGCCTCATCCTCTCGGAAGGTCATAATGGCTCGGCGGCGGCTGGTCACGTCATCGAGGCCTTCGGCAACTTCGTGACGCGCGGCAACTTCGTCATCGGGATCGTGATCTTCATTATTCTCGTGATCGTGAACTTCATCGTCATCACCAAGGGTTCTGGCCGTATCGCTGAAGTCGCGGCGCGTTTCTCCCTGGACGCCATGCCCGGCAAGCAGATGGCCATCGACGCCGACCTTTCGGCGGGCCTGATCGATGAAGACACCGCCAAAAAGCGCCGCGCCGAACTCGAAGGCGAAAGTGCCTTCTTCGGTAACATGGACGGTGCGTCCAAATTCGTGCGCGGCGACGCCATTGCCGGCCTCATCATCACCTTCATCAACGTCTCGGCCGGCATGGCCATCGGCATCTTCCAGGAAGGGCTCTCGGCCGGTGAAGCCGGGCAGGTCTACACGCTCCTGACCATCGGCGACGGCCTTGTCTCGCAGATCCCCGCGCTGATCGTTTCGACCGCTGCTGGTATTCTCGTGTCGAAGTCGGGTGTGACCGGTTCGGCCGACAAGGCCCTGACCAGCCAATTCGGCGGCTATCCCAAGGCGCTCGGCATGGCGTCGGCCGTCATGGCCGCTCTCGCCCTTCTGCCGGGCATGCCCCTCATCCCGTTCATGGCCCTTTCCGGCGGTGTTGGTTATGCCGCCTACCGCGCCTCGAAGAGCAAGACCGTTCGCGATGTCGCTGAACGCGCCAAGGCTGTGGCTGATGCTGCGACCAAGGCTGCGGGTGGTACGCCGGGCCAGCCTGCCGCTGGTGGTGCGCCGGCCGGCGAACCGCCGATCAGCGAAAGCCTCAAGATCGACGATCTCAAGCTCGAACTCGGCTATGGCCTCCTCGGCCTCGTCAAGGAAGACGACAGCGGCACTGATCGCCTCACCGAGCAGATCAAGGCGCTCCGCCGCCAGCTCGCGCTCGAACTCGGCTTCGTCATGCCGCCGGTCCGCATTCTCGACAACATGCAGCTCGAGCCCAACGATTATAAGGTTCGGATCAAGGAAGTGGAATCGGCGCACGGCCAGATCCACGCCAACCTCCTCATGGTTATGGACCCCTATGGCAATCCAATCGACCTGCCGGGCCACCAGACGACCGAGCCGACCTTCGGCCTGCCCGCAACCTGGATCGATCCGGCGCTGCGCGACGAAGCTGAGCTCCGTGGTCTCTCGATTATCGACCCATCGACCGTTATCTCGACCCACCTGACAGAAGTCTTGAAGGCAAACGTGGCTGAACTCCTCAGCTATGCCAATGTGCAGAGCCTGCTCTCGGGTCTGCCGAAGGACCAGCAGAAGCTGGTCGAAGACATCATCCCGAGCCAGATTTCGGTTTCGGGTGTGCAGCGTGTGCTGCAGGCGCTTCTAACCGAACGCATCTCGATCCGCGATCTGTCGACCATTCTCGAAGGCATTGCCGAAGTCGCGGGCCCCGGCCGCTCGATCCAGTCGATCACCGAACATGTGCGCTCGCGCTTGGCGCGCCAGATCTGCGCCGCCAATCTCGGCCAGGACGGCAACCTGCCGCTCCTGACACTCTCGCCGCAATGGGAACGCGACTTTGCCGAAGCCATGGTTGGCGAAGGCGAATACCGTCACCTCGCCATGGCACCGAGCCGCCTGCAGCAGTTCATCGCGGCGGTCGGCCAGGGCTTTGAGCGCGCCGCTCAGCAGGGCGAATTGCCGGTAATGATCACCTCGCCTTCGATCCGGCCACATGTCCGCGCCATCATCGAGCGCTTCCGCCCGCAGACGGTGGTGATGAGCCAGAACGAGGTTCACCCGCGCGTGCGCCTCAAGACGGTGGGCAGCGTTTAAGAGCTAAGGCAGAGTTGGAAACAAAAAGGGCGACCCCAGGGTCGCCCTAATTCATTTGGTCATGCCGCCCGGAATGATGGGAGGTAGGTCGAGAACCGAAGCTTCCTTGGAGGTATCGACCTCGATCTCTTCGGCGAGCTCGCGCTCTGCCTGATACCAAAAATCCTGCTCCTGGCCCTCGGGCTGACCGGCCAGATCCCAAAGCTGGTAGGCCCGGTCGCGAATTTTGTTTTCCTCGTGATGTGCCATGCATTCCTCCTCGTCTTGACGACGTTGGTTAACGCCCGGCAGAGACGAGAGTTGCTGACCGCTCAGCGTTGGGTCAGTGCGAGCTTTGCGCCCAAGGCGACAAAGGCGGCAGCAAAGGACCGGCGCATCCAGACCATGATTGCCGGTCGCGAGACCACCTGATTGCGTATCGCAGCGGCAAAGAGCCCATAAAGCGCGAAGACCACGAAGGTCATTATCATGAAAACTCCGCTCAATTGCAGCATCTGTGGCACGGCGCCGGGTGCATCGGCCGGAACGAATTGCGGCAGGAAAGCAAAAAAGAAGATCGAGAGTTTTGGATTGAGCAGGTTCATGAGGATGATCTCGGTCGCCATGTCCTTGAGTGGCTTCCTCGCCTCATCCGCCTTGACGGCAAGCGAGCCGGTTTCGCGCAAAGTCGCCCAGGCCATGTAGAGGAGATAGGCGACGCCGAGATATTTGATGATCTCAAAGGCCATGGCGCTGGCGTGAAGGATGGCGGCGAGACCGGTGATGGCGGCAATCATGTGCGGGACGATGCCGAGCGTGCAGAAGAACGCGGCCCAGAGACTGGCGCGTGCCCCGCGGCCAAGGCCGGCCGCGATGGTGTAAAGCGCGCCGGCGCCGGGCGAAACGACGACGATCAAGGTGGTGATCAGGAATTCAACGGTCATGCATCGGCCTCCTTGGGCGCTGCGACCATCTCGCCTGCGCCGCCCGGGGGCAAGACCCCGGCAGATTTATCCACCGAGGCCTTGGGATCTGGTTCAGCTCTGCGTGCCGAATGGAGTGGGGGAATAGGCGTTGGGATTGGAATTGTGCTCCTCGCCTTCACTGGCGCGGAAATTGCCGTCGCTACCCTCGGCGCGGAGGCTGTTTTCCGCATCGAGCCAGAACTCGACATCGCGGCCTTCGGGCTTTCCGGCTTGCTTCCAGAGCCAGCGGGCACGTTCACGGATGCTGTTTTCGTTGATGTCCATGTCAAATCCTCCTGAAATGGCTTTGGTCTAGACAAGTCACGCGGCAACCGCGTGACAGCGCGGCCGGCAACGAGAATTTTGCACGGACCGGAACGGGCCAGCACGCCCGACATTGTTCCGGACGCGACAGCGAGGGCCCCATGCAGCTTTTTTCCTGCGATCACTGCGGCAATACGATCTATTTTGAGAACAATCTTTGCGAGCACTGCGGCCACGCTCTCGGCTATCTGCCGGAGGAAAATGCGCTGGTCTCGCTCGACCCCGCAGGCGACAACGCGTGGACAGCGCCTGCCATGCCCGGCAAGACCTATATCTATTGCGACAACGCGCGCCACGCCGCCTGCAATTGGCTGGTGACCAAGGAAGAGGGTGGATCGATCTTCTGCCTCGCCTGCCAACATAATGAGACCATTCCCTCGCTCGACGACCCACATAATCTCTCGCGCTGGCAGACGATCGAACGCGCCAAGAAACGGTTGTTTTACTCGCTGCTCCGCTTGGGTTTGCCGCTCGAAACGCGCGCGGAAAATCCGGAACATGGTCTCGCTTTCCGGTTCCTCGCCGATGGCGATGGCAATGCGCCGGTGATGACCGGGCATGAAAACGGCATCATCACCATTTCGCTCGCCGAAGCGGACGATGCAGAACGCGAGCGGCGGCGCACCGGCATGGGTGAGCCCTATCGCACGCTCCTCGGCCACTTCCGCCACGAGATCGGGCATCACTACTGGGATTTGCTGGTGCGTGAAAAGCCACAGGAAGCACGGTATCGCGACCTCTTCGGGGACGAGCGCGCCGATTATGGGCAGGCGCTCAAGACCTATTATGCCAATGGCGCCCCGGCCGGTTGGCCCGCGACCCATATCAGTGCCTATGCGACCGCCCACCCTTGGGAAGATTTCGCCGAAACCTTCGCCCATTATCTCCACATCACCGACACTGTGGAGATGGCTGCCGCTTTTGGCATTCGCGCAAAACCCAGAACGGGGGACGAGAGTCTCGCGCTGCCGCCTGTTCGCTTCGATCCCTATATGGCGCCCGATATGAGCGAGATCGTCGACAACTGGATTCCGCTGGCGTCGCTGCTCAACAATCTCAACCGGGCTATGGGGCAAACCGATGCCTATCCCTTCGTGCTGTCACCGCCCGTGATCGACAAGCTCGCCTTCGTCAACGATCTGGTGCATCAGGCGCCGGCGCTTGAACAATTAGCGGCGCTCGAAGCGGTGGAATGAGAGAGGCTGGCGGACGTTGGCGCTTCACCGCACAGCGGCCGCCTGCTACATCCACTTCATGTCCAGCCTTACCATTCTCACTGTCCCCGCCTTTTCGACCCTGTGCAACGCCGCCTTTGCGCTCCGGCGCGAGGTGTTTGTTTGGGAGCAAAAAGTGCCGGAGGAAGAGGAGAACGACGAACTCGATCTGACGGCAACGCACTACGTGGCGATTGCCGATGGCGAAGTGGTCGGCACCCTAAGGCTCATCGATTATCCCGAGCACATCAAGATCGGCCGTGTCGCCGTGCGCCTCCATTATCGTGGCCGGGGCGTCGCGCGCCAGTTGATCGAAGCCGCAATGGCAGATGCGCGCCAAGATGGCCGAGACAGGTTCTATCTCACTGCCCAATCGGACAAACTCGGCCTATATCGTAAGTTAGGTTTCGTCGAATTCGGGCCCGAATTTCTCGACGGCGGCATGCCGCATCGGGCGATGCGCGACTACGATAAAGATACCGCAACCTTATCCAATTAAGTCAAATTTAACGCATTAACCCGGCCAGCGGACTCCTGCCTTAATTCCTGCGCTATTGTGGATCTGTCGCTCATAGAGCGCGTCCTGCCGGGCGGCAACCAATGTGTGGTGCTACGGCAAGAACGCGAATTCTTGTCTTTTCGCAGGACGCGACTAATCCGCCAGGGAGGCGGAAAGGGCCGGCACCGCCTAGGCGGAAGCCGGCCTTTTTAATTTTTCTGCAGCAAATATTTCATGGTTCCCGAAAAATCGGAAAAAATTGCTCGGGAACGGGTCGTGGGGACGTGACGTTGTCTCATCATAACGGCCCATGCGGTGCTACCGGCAAGTAATCACCACATGGGCCTGTTCATGAAAACGATGAACCTTTGGAGCCTACAATGATCCGCACGCTTTTGACTACTACGGCCGTTGCCGTGCTCATGGGTACCGCTGCTATTGCCCAGACCACGCCTGCTCCTGCCACGACGGAAACTCCGGCCATGGGCACCGAAGCTCCGGCAACCACCACTGAAACGCCAGCTATGGGCACTGAAACCCCAGCCGCTCCGGCAACGAGTGTTGAAGCTGCGCCTGTTGAATCTGGTGCTATGGAAGAAACCGACGTCAATGAGCCTTGGGATATGTCGGCCGGCTACACTGCCGCTGATACCGATAACCTCGGTTCGCGCCTGATCGGCCAGCCCGTTTATTCGAGCGCCGGTGATGACGCTGAAGAAATCGGCAATATCAGCGACCTGGTTTTCGACGCTGATGGCCAGATCACTGCTGTGGTGATCGGCGTTGGTGGTTTCCTCGGCATCGGCGAAAAGAGCGTTGCCGTTGATTTCAAGGCGCTTGAATTCACCGTTGCTGCCGACAACACCGAACGTTGGGTTGTTCCGACCACGGCTGATGCTCTGACCGCAGCTCCCGACTTCGTCTGGGCTGACGATGAGCCCGTCGATGGCGCGAACGACGCGATGGCCCCTGCTGCTGACGGCATGACCCCAGCAGCTCCGGCTGACACGATGGCACCGGCAGCTCCCGCCACCACCAACTAAGTTTCTCATAGGTCCTTGTTCACTGAGGACCCGAGAAAAAAAAAAAGGCCCGCTTCTGCGGGCCTTTTTTCGTCTAACGAAGAGAGGCGCTTCAAGGGAAGCGCCGGGCACTAGCGCTTGAGAAAGCGCTGACGGGCTACCTCGTCGAAATCTGCCTGTTCAAGCTTGTTCTGTTCCTGGCGTTCGCGCTCATGTTCGCGCTGATCGAGCAGCTCGACCTTTTTCAGGTCTTCGAGCGCTTCGGCGAGCTGGTCCTGCGCATTTTCGAGCTTGCCGCGCATATCATTGGCCGAAGCCAGAAGATTGTCGCGGCGCTGGAGCGCGGCCTTGGCAAAGGTGGAATAAGCAAAATGAGCGACATCGGAAATGCCGGTCTTGGTTTGCTCGATCTCGATCTGCTGATCGAGCTCGGAGGCCATGCGCTCGAAGTCCGCGACCATCATTTCGATCTGCATAACCTGCCGGCGCTTTTCGTCGACATTGAACTTCTTGAGCCGAATGAGGCTCTCGCTGCGCGATTTCAAGACCTGTACTCCTTACACATCAAGCCAGTTCCGAAAAGGCGTTAAGCCCTCCCGATAGACCCTAAGCATCGGCTTCCGCGATGATTTCCGCCAGGCGTCGATAGCCTTCGGCAACCGTCGTGGTCTCTTCCCGCTGCTGGCTCAAAAACGCCTCCAGCTTCGGGTTGATACCGATAGCAAGGTCCACATTCGGATCCGACCCTTTGCGGTATGCCCCCAACCGGATCAGCTCCTCCATGTCCGAGAATATGGACATGAGCTCCCTCGCCCTTGCCAGTACCGGCCGAAAATCGGGCGGTACGCACCCTGGCATGGTGCGCGAGATGGACCGGAGCACGTTGACGGCAGGATAACGACCCCGCTCGGCAATTCCGCGCTCCATCACGATGTGCCCATCAAGAATCCCGCGCACGGCATCCGCAATTGGCTCATTGTGATCATCACCTTCCACCAAAACGGTAAAAAGTCCGGTAATAGAACCGGTCGTAGGCGTCCCTGGGCCGGCCCTTTCGAGCAAACGTGGCAATTCTGTGAAAACTGTCGGTGGATAACCCTTGGCGGTGGGGGGTTCGCCGATGGAAAGACCGATCTCGCGCTGCGCCATGGCAAAGCGGGTGAGCGAGTCCATCATGCAAAGGACGCGCTTGCCCTCGTCTCGGAAATATTCCGAGAGCGAGAGGGAGATATAGGCAGCCTGCCGGCGCATGAGCGCGGCTTCATCCGAGGTCGCAACGACGACGACGGCGCGGCGAAGGCCTTCTTCGCCGAGATATTCCTGAATGAACTCGTGCACCTCGCGGCCACGTTCGCCGATGAGCCCGATGACCGAGACGTCCACATTGGTATTGCGTGCCAGCATTGACATCAGGACGGACTTGCCGACGCCTGAGCCGGCAAAGATGCCCATGCGCTGGCCTTCGCAGAGCGTCGTAAATGTATTGAGCGTGCGGACACCAAGATCGAGCGGCGCACCGACACGGACGCGGTCATGCGCAGCTAATGGGGACTGGCGGAGCGGATAGGATTTGGCGCCACGCTGAAGAGGGCCCAGCCCGTCGATCGGTTCGCCATTGGCATTGATGACCCGGCCGAGCCAGGACATCGACGGATTGACCGCGCCGTCATGGCGCTTGAAGACGGCCTTGCAGCCAAGGCGCACGCCGCTCAATTCACCAAAGGGCAGACAGAGCGCATGGCCATCGCGGAAGCCGATGATCTCGGCAGCCAGTGTATCGCCGTCGCTGCCTTCGATCATCACCCGCCCACCTACGCGCAGTTCGCGCACGGGACCGACGACTTCGATAAGAAGGCCCTGGACCGATTTGACGCGCCCGAAAACCTCGACGTCGTCGATCGCATCGATGGCTGAAATCAGCGCCTTCATGAGTGGTCCTGCAACCCCGGTTCGAAAGAGACATGGTTTACGCGACGGCTCGAATCGAGCCCGTCACGAATCGCAAGATAACCGAACATTAACCAAATTTCGCTACTGGCTGAGCAGTCGGGTCCAAGGCAGGCAAAGGCCGAACTATGCCCAAAATCCCGGCACGACGACGAATGGATGAGTCGACTGAATCGCTTGTAGGCAACTTTTAACGTAATACTTTAAGAAATTTTCATCCGTTTTATGTTGCAATTTCAGACACTTAAACTTAAATCGCCCTAACGTCGTTTGCGTATTGCCGAACCGAATTAAACTTTGTTAACTATTTGAGCTTAGGCTTCAGTCATATCCAGTAGGGTTGGAGCGCGTGGGACGACTTGTCATCCACCGCGCAGGTTCCAGCAGGAACGAATGACAAGGGGAATATAATGCGGGTACTCCTCATCGAGGACGATAGCGCCACGGCGCAGAGCATCGAATTGATGCTCAAGTCTGAAAGTTTCAACGTCTACACCACCGATCTCGGTGAAGAGGGCGTCGATCTCGGCAAACTCTATGACTACGATATTATCCTGCTCGATCTGAACCTGCCTGACATGAGCGGCTATGAGGTCTTGCGGACCCTGCGCGTCGCCAAGGTTCAGACGCCGATCCTGATCCTCTCCGGTCTTGCCGGCATCGAGGACAAGGTACGCGGTCTCGGCTTCGGCGCCGATGACTACATGACCAAGCCATTCCACAAAGACGAACTCGTGGCCCGCATCCACGCCATCGTCCGTCGCTCCAAGGGCCATGCCCAGTCGGTCATCTCGACCGGCGATCTCATGGTCAACCTCGACACCAAGACGGTCGAAGTCCAGGGCGCTCGCGTTCACCTGACGGGCAAGGAATACCAGATGCTGGAGCTGCTTTCGCTCCGCAAGGGTACGACCCTGACCAAGGAAATGTTCCTCAACCACCTCTATGGTGGCATGGACGAGCCCGAACTCAAGATCATCGACGTCTTCATCTGCAAGCTGCGTAAGAAGCTCAGCGTCGCAACTGCAGGCAAGAATTACATCGAAACCGTCTGGGGCCGTGGCTACGTGCTGCGCGAGCCTGACGAGGCCGATGCCTATAGCGAAAACGTCGCCTAAGCGACCGCATCGCTTCAGCGTCATTCGTAAAGAGCCCCGCTCAACGGCGGGGTTTTTTATTGCCCAAATAATCGCATCTGGCATGTCGAGCAAAGATAGGCCCACTCGTCGTCTCATCGAAAGCGCACTTCAAGTGCCAAGCCGATGGAGACTATCGATGTTGCGTTCCCTGACCATTGCCGCAGCCATTCTGCTGACAACGATTGGCGCGCAGGCCCAAGCCGAGGCCAAGGGCGACTATGCCGACGTCAACGGCATGCGCATGTATTATGAGGTTTCGGGCGAAGGCGCGCCGATCGTCGTGCTGCATGGCGCCTATATGAATATCCCGGCCATGGGCGGGATTATCCCCGCACTCGCCAAGACCCACACTGTCTATGCGCTCGAATTTCAGGGCCATGGACGCACCGAAGACATCGACCGGCCGGTGACCTATCCCAACCTTGCGAGCGACGTCGCGGCGTTCATGGACGATGTCGGGCTCAAAAAGGCGGATATCTTTGGCTATTCCATGGGTGCGGCGGCCGCCTTGCGGCTTGCCATCGACCATCCCGAAAAAGTCGATCACCTGATCACCGCTTCGGTGAGCTATGACATGTCGGGCTCGCAGCCGGCATTCCTCGCCATGATCCCGACAATGGTGCCCGAAATGTTCGTCGGCACGCCCATGGAGGACGCCTGGAAAACCCTCGCGCCTAATCCTGAAGGCTTCCGGCCGTTTGTCGAGCGCATGATCGCGCTCGAGCATGAGCCGATGGCCTGGGGCGAGGAGGTCAAGAAGCTGAAAATGCCGGTGCTGATCATCGGCGGAGACTCCGACATGATGACCCTTGAGCACCTCGTCAGCATGTACCGCCTGCTTGGCGGTGGCGAGCCCGGCGATATGGGTAAGCCCCTTTCCGCCTCACGCCTTGCTATTCTCCCGGCGACCTCGCACACGGCCGTCATCGATCAGGTAGACCTGCTCATGGGCTTTATGGAGCCTTTCCTCAAGGGCGAAACGCCCAAGGGCATGTTCGATCAATAGTGATTGGGGCCGGAGCGATGCAGTCCGGCCTTTTCCTCGCGTCTTTTCGCTGGCACTTTGCCCAGCGATCTGGAGGAGCCGATGAGCAATCGCACCGAAACGGACAAAGCCATCACGACTGTCTGGCGGCAGGAACAGGCGCGGCTCATCGCGAGCCTCACCCGTGTCGTCCGCGACATCTCGCTGGCCGAGGAACTGGCGCAGGACGCGCTCATGGCTGCGCTCAAGCATTGGCCGGAAACTGGCGTGCCGCGCAATCCCGGCGCCTGGCTGATGCAGGCGGGCAAGCGCAAGGCAATCGACTATTTTCGCCACCGCAAAATGGCGGCGGGAAAGCTCGAGGAAGTCGGGCGCACCATGGAGGAAGACGTGCCTGACGCCGAAACCGCCATCCACGACAGCATGGACGACGATGTCGGCGA
The DNA here is from genome assembly GCF_001425445.1 of Devosia sp. Leaf420. GTDB lineage: Bacteria > Pseudomonadota > Alphaproteobacteria > Rhizobiales > Devosiaceae > Devosia. The sequence goes on from NZ_LMQU01000011.1 coordinate 133,516, forward strand.
CGATCTCCTGCGCCTGATTTTCACCTCCTGCCACCCCATCCTGCCGGCAGAAAGCCGTGTGGCGTTGACGCTGCGGCTCATCGGCGGCCTGACGACCGAGGAAATTGCTCGGGCGTTCCTCGCCAATGACACGACCATCGGCCAGCGGATCGTCCGCGCCAAACGCACCATTGCCGATGCGGGCCTGCCCTATGAAGTGCCGCGCGGCGCCGAGCGGGTTGAGCGGCTCGCCTCGGTTCTGGGTGTTTTGTACCTTATCTTCAACGAAGGCTATTCGGCCACCGCTGGGGAAGACTGGATGCGGCCGCAGCTTTGCGAAGAGGCGATGCGCATGGGGCGCATTCTGACGCAGCTCATGCCCGAAGAGGCAGAGGTGCACGGGCTCCTGGCGCTGATGGAAATCCAGCATAGCCGGGTCAATGCCCGCACGAATGCCAAAGGCGAGCCGATCCTCCTGCCCGACCAGAACCGGGCACTTTGGGATCAATTGATGATCCGCCGCGGCCTCAACGGGCTGCAACGCGTGACGGCACTCGGCGGTGACATTGGCCCCTATGCCCTCCAGGCAGCGATTGCCGCTTGCCATGCGCGGGCGTGGCGGGCCGAGGACACCGACTGGCGTCGGATCGCCTCGCTCTATGCGCTTTTGGTAGAGGTCATGCCCTCGCCCGTGGTCGAGCTCAATCGGGCCGTCGCGGTTTCGATGGCCGAGGGCCCTGCCCCGGCACTCACGCTCGTCGACGCCATCTGGTCAGGTGGTTTGCTCGACAATTATCACCTGCTTTACGGCGTCCGTGGTGATCTCCTGAGCAAGCTCGGGCGGCACACAGAAGCCAATCTCGATTTCCGCCGCGCAGCGGAGCTCACGCGGAACGAGCGCGAAAAAGCCTATCTCCTCGGACGCGCCGATGAGGCGATGTCAGCGCTGACGGCCTGACGATCAGGCCGCGACGATGGCGGGATCGAATTTGGCGGCCAGGATCGCGCGATCGAAAGGCTTCATCATATAGTCGTTGGCCCCGGCCTTGCGGGCCATGGCGATGGCGCCGATGTCGTTCTCGACTGTGCAATAGACGATATGGGGCGTCTCGCCACCGATATAGGCCCGCAAATGCTTTAGAAATTCGAGCCCGCTCATGATCGGCATCTGCCAATCGAGGAGGATCGTGTCAGGCATGTTGACCTTGCACTTTTCGAAGGCTTCCTGCCCGTCTTCGGCCTCTTCGACCTCATAGTGCAAATCTTCGAGAATGCGCCGCGCGACCTTCCGGACGACGCTGGAGTCGTCAATGATCAGGCAGGTTGGCATCTAAAAACTCCGGGCAGCAAGGGCAACCCGGAGTATGCAGCGCAACTGGTTCGAGAAAGGTTAGCGCATACCGCTCGAAAATGGGGACTGATCCCCAAAAAGCGACATGCGCCAGACAGATGCGCCGGTTAGTCGGCCTTGACGTCTTCGGACTTGGTCTCTTCGACCTTCACGTCTTCCGCCTTCGTTTCTTCAGCGGCCGATGCCTCCACGGCGTCCTTGGACTTGGGCAGAGCGGTGAAGAAGAAAACGTCCTGCTCGATACCGATATCGAGTTCCATGTCGGTCATGCGGGCGAGAAGACCGGTATAGAACGGCTGGATACCGCGCGCATCGACCGAGCCTTCATCGGGCATGCCCGACAAAAGGCCGGCAGAGCCCGAGGGGACCAGCGTCTTCTGGCGCTTTTCTGGATCGCTCTTGGAGCTGAATTCAAACTTTTCTTCGCCCGCAGGACCTGAAATACGCGCGCTGACCTGACCGCCCCGCGGTACCGAACCTGCTGCAATCAGCAGCATGTTCATGAATAGCTTGGCCTTATGCTTGGGCAGAAGGATCAGCGGCACATCCCATTCGAGATCGGCCTTTTCGATTTCAAAGAGAATGCGCGCAACGCGCTCGCATTCGCGCGTGTCGATATCGGTGCCGGCGGTCGAGGACGCGCCATAGGCAAGACGGGCGAATTCGAGCTTGGCCCGGCTCTGCTTGGCCGCGCTGGCGATCAGGTCGCGGGCGCCCTCTGACATATCGGCCTGGTTGGGATCGGCCAGGACTTCGAGGCCATTGCCGATGGCGCCGATAGGATTGATGAGGTCATGGCAAACCCGCGAGCAGAGCATGGCAGCGAGGTCTGTTGCCTTGAGCTCAATGATATCGGTCATCGTCGGTCTCCATACGCCCTCGCCCAAGGCAGAGGGGAATCAGTGTTGCGGAAGGATAGTGAGGAGCGTTGCCGAGCACTACTGCGTCGACAGTGTTTTGGATAAAGTGGGCCAGTTCTTGGCGCCGTTGCGCGCAGCGGCATCTGGCGCGAGAAGAAATGCCTCGCGGTTGGAGGCGGAATAAAAGAGAAAAAGCCGTTCCTTGAAGACGGTGTACATCCGCGGATCGGAATCCGACACAAAACCGCGCGCCATGCTCATGGCCCCATGTCCGCCATATTGAGGCGCATAAATTTCCGGATGTTTTTTGAAAACTTCCATATTGGCCTCGTTGGCAAAGTGCCAGGGCGCGCCTTTCCAGGAGAATTCGAACTCTGGCTTGCCGGGCAGCGGTGCCGGATCGGTGAAATAAGACACCGGATCCATGCCGCCGATAGCGGTGCCGGTCAGTGGATCGGTGGTGATATAACTCACGACCGATTGGGCGACTGCCGCGCTGAACTGGGCCGAAACCGGCCCGAAAAGCGGCAGAAGCACGGCAAACATGGTTAAGATTTGTTTAGAGGTTTGCTTCATGATCTGGCTCAGGAACGGCACGACGTCGACGGCAAATTTGCCGCAAAGACCTTAATGTCTTCGTAACCACGCTGAGCCGCCAAGGGAGCAGACCATGTTCAAACGCCTCGCCAAGATTGGCGCCCTCATTCTGGCGCTCGCCATGCCTGCGGCCGCCCCCGCTTTCGCGCAGGGCTCATTGAGCGATACCTATTCCGGCCAGGAACTGGTCGAAAGCGGACACCAGTTTTTCGGCTCCGCCTCTCAGGGCCTTGCCTCTGTCGTTGAAAAGGCCGTGAGCCAGTTCGGCTTGCCCAATGGCTATATTCTCGGCGAGGAAGCCGGCGGCGCCCTGTTCATCGGGGCCAAGTACGGCGAGGGCAAGCTTTTCACCCGCAATGCGGGAGAATATTCAATCTATTGGCAGGGTCCGAGCATCGGCTTCGACGTTGGCGGCGATGGCTCAAAGGTCATAATGCTGGTCTATAATCTCAACGCCATCCAGGAAATCCTTGGCCGCTACCCCGGTGTTGATGGCTCGGCCTATGTGCTCGGCGGCTTCGGCATGACAGTCACCAAGCGCGGCAATGTCGTCGTGGTGCCCATCCGCTCCGGCGTCGGCGCACGTCTCGGGATCAATGTCGGCTATCTCAACTTCACCAACGAGCCCACCTGGAACCCCTTCTGATCGGATCAAGCGATAAAACGTGTAGGCAAGCCGGGGCACTTTCCCCGGCTTTTTCGTGACGGTGAGCCCCAAAGCCGTTAGGGTTAATCTTCGGCAAAGATGGTCAGGCTAGACCGGTCCGGCTTATTAAGCCGTTGGGTCTGCCGGTGCAGCCGGAGAATGCGCGATGCTGATCGAAAACATGATGTATTTTGCGCTGGGCCTCTTAGCTGCGGGGCTGATCGCGCTCATCATCATGCCCGCGGTGTGGAAGCGCGCCGTGCGCCTCACCAAGCGCCGCATTGAAGCGGCGACCCCGATCACCCTTTCCGAATTCCGCGCAGACAAGGACCAGTTGCGAGCCGAATTCGCGCTCTCGACCCGCCGGCTCGAAATGAATGTCGAGGCTCTGCGCAAGCGCCTTGCCGAGCAGCTCAGCGACGTCAATCAAAAGCGCACCGATCTCGGCGCGCTCAAGGCCGAACGCGACAAGCACCTTTCCGTCGTCACCGAACTCGAAGCGCGGCAGGAAGAACTGCGGGCGCGCATTCTCGAGCTCGAAAAGGAAGGCACCGACCTTGCCCAGCGGTTGCGCATGCGCGAACGCGATGCTGAATCACGACAGGGCGAGATCGAAAGTCTGCGCAGCAATCTGCGTGGTGGCCTCCCAGCCTCGACCATGGCGCAGGAGATCGGTCTTCTCGGCGATTATGAAGAAGACATGGAGCGTCTGATGACGGCGCTGGCCGTCGAGCGTAAGCGCGCGGCCTTCCTCGAAGATCAGGCTCGCAGCCTCATCGAGCGCCTCGAGAATTCCGATCGCCGCTCGACGGAATCGACCGCCGCGATTGCCGCCATGCGCAATGCCCTCGCCCGCCGCGACGCTGATCAGGAAGAAAACGCAGAGGCTTTGACGGCAGCAGAGGCGCGGATTGCCCGCGCCGAAAACCGCCTTAATGCCCTGCTCGCCGAAAGCAGCGAGGCGGTTGCACAAAGCAATGGCCGCGCCGAACAACTTCTGGCCGACAAGCTCAACCTCGAAGACGAGGTCGAAAAGCTCCGCAAGAAGGTCGCCAATGTGGGGTCTTCCATTCTGGCCGATTGGGACACCGAGCGGATGGAAGAGGCTCATCTGCGCGAGCGGCTGAACGATATCGCCGCCAGCGTCAGCAAGCTCGTTTATGCGGTGGACAATGACGCGCCGCTACAAGACGAGGTCGAGGAAAGCCTCTTTGACCGCGTTCAGCGCTTCGCCGACGATGGTGAATCCATGGGCACGCTCGAACCCCCGCCGAGCGAAGGTCCACGTCGTGGGTCGGTCTCGGACCGCCTGCAGGCTCTAAGGGAAATTCAGGGGCGCTGAGGGCAAAGCCCCTAATTCCTACTCCGCGGAAATCGCCGTCGTCTGCCGCAGTTCACCGGTGCTTGCGTCAAAGACTGAGAGCATTACCGCGCCGCCGGCCTGATAGGTCACCTGGATCGTGCCATCGACACTGAGTGCCGAGAGCACTTCGGCGCCGGCCGGGACGCTGACGGTTTCGGCGATCGTTGGCGGCGGCGCATCGCGCATGACGCGATAGACAATCGCAAAGCCAACCGCCATAAAGCCGAGCAACATGATGCCCATGGCGAAACCCGCCGAGCGGCGTGCTTTTCCAATAGCGGCATTAGCCTCCGGCGTGAGCTCCCTCTCGTCAGGAAAGGGCGTATTGCCGGACTTGTCAGGATCACTCATGGCAGACGAAACCATTTCCGAATTCGAGGGCGAGCCGATCGAGCTTGTCGTCGATGAAACAGTGGCCGGCGGACGGCTCGATGCCGTTCTCGCCAAGGAGCACGATGTCCTGAGCCGTAGCCGGATCAAGGACCTGATCCTTGAAGGCGCTGTCACGATCGACGGCAAGACCGTCAGCGAACCCAAATACCGGCTGAAGGCGGGCGAGACAATCGTCCTTCTTGCCCCACCCCCGGAAGATCCTGAACCGGTGGCGGAAAATATCCCGCTCGACATCCTTTACGAGGATGACGAACTCATCGTGATCAACAAGCCCGTCGGCATGGTAGTCCACCCTGCCCCCGGCTCGCCCAATGGCACATTGGTCAATGCGCTGATCTACCATTGCGGCGAAAGCCTCAAAGGCATCGGTGGCGTAAAGCGGCCGGGCATCGTTCATCGGCTCGACCGCGACACGTCAGGCGTCATGGTCGCGGCGAAGACCGATCGGGCGCATAAGCACCTTTCGGCCCAGTTTGCTGATCACGGTCGCACCGGTCCCCTCCATCGCGCCTATACTGCCTTTGCCTGGGGCACGACGCAAAGCGCGCTCGGTACGGTCGATGCGCCCCTCGGCCGCGACCCCGGCAATCGCTTGAAACAGGCAGTACGCAAGGATGGACGCGAGGCAATCACCCATTATGCGGTCGAGGCGCGCTATGGCGACGAGCGCTGGGATATCACGCGCATCCAGTGCCAGCTCGAAACCGGCCGCACGCACCAGATCCGCGTGCACATGGCCCATATCGGCCATCCGCTGGTCGCCGATCAGGTTTACGCGTCTGGTTTTGCGACAAAGCTCAATCGTCTCCCCGAAGAATTGGCAGATGCCGTCCGGGCTTTGGGCCGGCAAGCGCTCCACGCTGCCGAACTCGGTTTCGAGCATCCCGTCACCGGCGAAGAGATGACGTTTGAGGCCGATTTGCCAGACGATCTGCAAGCGCTCGAAGACGCGCTTGAGCCATTCGACAAGGCATTCGCCCGATAAGCTCAGCTCCGGTCACTCACCCAAGGGTGATCGAACTGCTTGGGGGCCTGGGGCGTATACCTATCAGGCAGTTCGAATGCTGGCAGGAACCTTATCCGAATTGTAACGTTCGGACGTCTTTTGCCTCTTAAATTCGCCAAACTGCCGCCTATATATGGCTGTGCGTCTCGTCTTGTGCCGCAAGGACAAGAGGAGATTTTCCGCCCGCGCCATGCGGGGGAATCACGAAAGGGGGTGCACGATGGCCCAAACGAATCTGCCTGTCCTCTCGTCTGAGGGCGGACTTAGCCGTTACCTTCAGGAAATACGCCGGTTTCCGATGCTGGAGCCCGATGAAGAATACATGCTTGCCAAGCGCTACAAGGAACATGCCGATCCCGGCGCGGCGCAGAAGCTGATCACCAGCCATCTGCGTCTGGTCGCCAAGATTGCCATGGGCTATCGCGGCTATGGTCTGCCGATCTCCGAAGTCATCTCGGAAGGCAATGTGGGCCTCATGCATGCGGTCAAGCGCTTCGAGCCTGAAAAGGGTTTCCGCCTCGCGACCTATGCCATGTGGTGGATCCGAGCCGCGATCCAGGAATATGTCCTCCGCTCGTGGAGCCTCGTCAAAATCGGCACGACTGCCGCTCAGAAGCGGCTGTTCTTCAACCTGCGCAAGGTGAAGGGCCAGATCGCGGCTCTGGAAGAGGGGAGCCTCCACCCTGACCAGATCAAGCAGATCGCGACGACGCTCAAGGTGACCGAAGCCGATGTCGTATCGATGAACGCTCGCCTTTCGGGCGACGCCTCGCTCAACTCGCCGATGCGTGCGGACGAAGGCTCGTCGGAATGGCAGGATTGGCTCGTCGACGATACGCCCGACCAGGAAACCAGCCTCGGCGAAACGCAAGAGTTCGACGAGCGCATGGGCCTGCTTACGCAAGCCATGGATGTGCTCAACGAGCGTGAACGCGCCATTTTCCAGGCCCGTCGCTTGCAGGACAATCCATCGACGCTCGAAGAGCTGGCGCAGCAATATGACGTCAGCCGCGAGCGTATCCGCCAGATCGAGGTCCGCGCTTTTGAAAAGGTGCAGGAAGCGGTCAAGGAAGCGGCTCGTCCGCACTGATCGACGACATCATGAGATGACGAAGGCGGGCCAAGTGCCCGCCTTTTTAGTTTTCAGGAATGGACGCAAGCCAAAGCGTGAAGGGATCGTTCGGCGGGGCATTCTCGATATTGCCAAGAATTTCCGTCGCCGTTCGCGGGATGGTGACATCAAATGTCTTGCTGATGAACTGGCGGAACTCTGCTGGCGGGCTATAGGGCGGCACGTTTTCCGCGCCGACGGCGGCCACGAGATTGGCATGCTCGTCTTCCGGCGTAATCCCGAAATATTCCGGCCAGCACAGTTCGCCATAGCCGATCGCCATAAGCCGCAGCATATCGACGGGATTCTCGGTCAGCGTTGCCATCAACACCGAGCCGGAGCCCGAGCCCATATGGACGATGGAGAGATCGCCATCGTCACGGCGCCACAGCGCAGCGTAGGAGCCTTCGCCGCCGGTCGGGATAATGGGCGCTAGGCGCCCGGTATAGGCCTTGTCATCCGTACCAAGCCATGCCTCGACATGGCCGGGATCGACCGGCTTGAAGCCGGTTTCGCTGGTGAGCTGGGCATCGGCCTGTTTGACAAAGGCCATGCTGCCATCGCGAACAAAATTGTTGGCGTCGAGCCAGTCGATCGTGGTGACGAAGGCTTCTGGTAGTTCCATGCCGGGCGGCAGCGAGGCCGCGATCGCTTGCGTAAAACTGCTCATGGCAAATCCCCTGCCTGTCAGAAGCGGAGTGGCGGCGAGACCCGCAAGCACGCTGCGTCTATGCACTTTTGCGCGCCTCTTCGATCAGATCCCAGAGCCGCTCCTTGCCCAGAATAAGAAGCCAGGGCGTGTCGTCCTCAGGCTCGACCACCACCTCTCCACCTGTGCCTTCGTTCGATGTGCCGATGAGGCCTCCCGGCTCAAGCATGAGGCCATCCATGGGGTAATAAAGCCCGGTCGATCGGCGGAACTGGATCTGCACCAGCGGGTGGATCGACACACGTTCTTTCGGCGCCGCGTCGAAAGCGATGCAGCCGGTCACTGCGAGCGCGACATCGGTTTCATCGACCAGCAGTAATTTGCGCATCTGCGCATATTGGAGGACCGCGCTGAGCGCGGCGAGCGTATGGTCGAGGCGTTTACCGGTCATCCCAAGGGCAAGGGTCACCGGGGCACTGGTCGAATAGAGCGCCTTTTGGAAATCGGTGGTGATCTGCTCGGGGATATGGATGACGCGCGTGCGCTGCTCCCACCCGGCTCGATCGGATAGAGAATCGAGATCGCCGATGATCGCATCGGGCGTCAGGCCCGCCGCGCCGATCGCGTCGCCGCCGCCATCGGCACCAACCAGCGCAATGCCGCGCGCGCCCAGATCCTGCAAAAGCGCGATATCGACGGCACCGCCGCCGACAATGGCCATAGGCCGTTGAAAGACCAGCGGCACTGCGCCTGCGCCGCTTCCTGAAGTCACTTGCACTGTCACAATTCTCTCAATATGGTCCGAGCCGTCTCGCTGGGGTGTTCCGGATCATGTCCGGAGCTGAGAGTTACCCATAGAACCTGAACCAGGTCATGCTGGCGGAGGAAGTTCGAGATGGCAAGGGCGTCTCTTCGCGTCCTCTCCATTGACTTATCCCTTCTCCCATGGCCGCAACCGTTGAAGGGATGACCCAATGGTCAAATCCACTTGCCTCGCGCTTGCGGTCCTTTTTGGATTGTCTGCCGTTTCTGCCCATGCGCAGGATGTACCCACGCTCACCATCTACACCTATGACGGCTTTGCGGCCGAATGGGGTCCCGGCCCGCAGCTTTCCGCAGCCTTCGAACCCGTCTGCGGCTGCAAGCTCAATTGGGTCGCCGCCGACTCCTCCATCGGCACCCTCCGCCGCGTGCAGCTTGAAGGCGCCACGACCGAGGCCGACCTCATTGTCGGGCTCGACACCGCCATTGCCGGCGAAGCCCGCGCCACCGGGCTTTTTGCCGATCATGGCCTGACGCTCGACAAGCTTGATCTGCCGGAAGCCTGGGCGGATGCGCAATTCGTGCCATTCGATTATTCGCATTTCGCCTTCATGTACGACACGGACCGGACCGCAACCCCGCCCAAGAGCTTTGAAGAGCTCATCGCCATGCCAGACGATTTCAAGATCGCCATCCAGGACCCGCGTTCGGCAACGCCGGGCCTTGGGCTCGTCCTCTGGATCAAGGCCGCCTATGGCGACCGCGCGACGGAAATCTGGGCCGGTCTCAAGCCCCATATCCTGACCGTCACGCGCGAATGGAGCGAGAGCTATTCGCTCTTCCTCGATGGCGAAGCCGACATGGCGCTCTCCTATACGACCTCGCCCGCCTACCACATCATCGAAGAGAACGACGACACGATCAAAGCGGCGCTGTTCGAAGAAGGGCATTATCCGCAGATCGAAGTGGCCGGGATTTTGAAATCTTCCAAGCACCAGGATCTTGCCAAGCAGTTCCTCGAATGGTTCGCTTCGCCCGAGGGCCAGAAGATCATCCCGACGACCAATTGGATGTTCCCCGTGGTCGATCTTGGGGCTGATCTCAACCCGGCCTTTGCCAGCTTGCCGCAGCCTGAAAAGACCTTGCGGCTGAGCGACGAGGATATCCTGGCGGATTCGTCCGAGTGGATCGACGAGATGCTGGCGGCGGTGCAGTAATCGATGCTGTCCACAAACTCGATATGGCACCTCCCCCTTGACGGGGGAGGTTGGGAGGGGGTGTCGGCAGCCACGACGCTATTGTGGCTCACTCCCCCCTCCCCAACCCTCCCCGCAAGGGGGAAGGTGCCGTTCAGTGCGTGTGGCTACTCATGCTGACCCTCCCCCACCGCCCCACCCGCATCGCCATCTCCGCAGCCCTCGCCGTCGCCATAGCCGGCCTCATCGCCGCCGTGCTCTGGGCCATCTTCTCCGCCGCCACCGACGCCAGCGGCTCCTCGCGCGTCGACATTCCGCACCTTCTGCGGATGACCGCCATCCAGGCAGGCCTTACTACCATCCTCTCGCTCACCGTCGGCATGGCCCTCGCCTGGGCGCTCAATCGCTTGCGCTTTCCGGGGCGCGATCTGGTGGTCGGGCTCTTTGCCGCCGCCATTGTCACGCCCGGCATGGTCGTCGCTTTTGGGCTCCTCTCCATCTGGGGCCGCAATGGCTGGATCAACCAGGCGAGCGAAACGCTATTCGGTTTTTCGATCGGCAATCCGGCCTTTGGGCTTTCCGGCATTCTCCTCGCCCATGTCATCCTCGACGGCGCCTTTGCCGCGCGCATTCTCCTTGCGCGGCTCGATGCCATTCCGCAAAGCAAGCTCAAGGTCGGGCAATCACTTGCCCTATCAGCGACGCAGCGGTTTCGGCTGATAGATTGGCCCGCCATGCGCACCAGCCTGCCGGGCCTCGGCGCCATCATCTTTCTCCTCGCCTTTACGAGCTTCCCGATCGTGCTGCTGCTCGGCGGCGGACCAGCAAACCAAACGCTAGAGGTGGCCATCTATTCGGCGGTGCGGCTCGATTTCGATCTTGTCGGCGCCGTGCGACTGGCCCTGACCCAGATCGGCGTTTGCGCGCTCGTTATCCTTCTTGCATCAAGCACGACGCCTGTCGTCAGCGTCCAAGGCCGCTCGCTGCCGCCAACTTGGCGCGATGGTTTTGGCGCGCGCGTCCTGCAGGGGCTGATATTGGCTCTCGCCACCGTTGGCTTCGCCCTGCCGCTTGTCTCCGTGCTGATTGACGGGCTCGGCTTCGGCCTCCTCCGCGTGTTCGCCCAGGCAACATTCTGGTGGGCGCTGGGCACGAGTCTCATCATCGGTAGCGCCTCGGCGGGGCTGACGCTGGTTCTGGCTCTGGCATTGACATTGGGCCGCGCTGCCAGCGGTTCGCGCGCCGCGCGAACGCTGCTGGGCACGCCGAGTTTTGCCTATCTCGCGGTGCCGGCCGTCGTACTCTCGCTCGGCTTTTTCCTGATCGTGCGCAATCTCGGCGTGGCGCCAGCGCAAGCGGCGCCGGTTGTCGTCATCATCGCCAACAGTCTCCTTGCCCTGCCCTTCGCCGTCGCGACGCTCGGCCCGCCACTCGACGCGGTTGCGCGGTCACGCGGAAAACTCATCCGATCGCTGGGCCTTTCCGGCTGGCAGCAGTTCCGGCTGGTGGAATATCCGCTGCTGGGCAAGGATATCGGCCTGATGCTGGCCCTGGCCTTCTGCTTCTCGCTCGGCGATCTCGGCGTCATCGCGCTGTTCGGCACGCAGGATTTTCAGACCCTGCCGCTGATGATGTTCCGCGCGCTCGGCGCCTATCGCAACAATGATGCCGCGGCTATCGCTGCGATCCTCCTCGTCGGCACCATTGTCGCCTTTGTGGCTCTACCCCGCCTTTTCGAAAGACTAGATCATGCTTCGCGCTGACCACCTCGCCTTTGCCTATGGCGCGGACACGCAAACCTATGATTTCAGCTTTGCGGCTGAAGCTGGCGCCGTGACTGCGATCTCAGGCGCCAGCGGCTCGGGCAAATCGACGCTGTTCGATCTTCTGGCTGGTTTCTTGAACCCAAAAGGTGGGAGCCTCGATCTCGACGGACAAAATCTTCTGCCGCTCTCGCCGGAGACGCGCCCCATCTCACTGCTGCTGCAATCCGATAATCTCTTTGAACATCTATCGGCGCGTGACAACGTCGCCCTGGGCCTGCCGCGCCATGTCGGCAAGACGGAAAAGCGCACCCGCGTGGATGCCGTGTTGAAGCGGATGGGGCTTGAGAGCATTGGCGAGCAGACAGCAGCCACCCTCTCCGGCGGCCAGAAGCAACGTATCGCGCTGGCGCGAACGCTGCTGCGCGACCAGCCGGTTCTTCTCCTCGACGAGCCGTTTTCCGCGCTCGACGACGACACGCGGCACGGCATTCGCGCGCTGGTCGCAGAACTGACAGAGGGTGAAGGTTGGCACACCATTCTCGTCAGCCACCACGAGGATGACATCACTGCGCTGGCGCAGCGGAGTTACCGGCTGGAGAATGGCAGTCTTCGCGAGACCTAAAGAAAAAGGCCGCTGGTTTCATCCAGCGGCCTTTTGATTACTGTGCCCAGGCGGCGAACACTTCCTTGAAGAGCAAGTCCGCCTCGCTGTCTTTTTCCAGCGTCAGGATGGCGTTTCGGCCTGTCCCATAAACAATCGCCAGATCGAGCCAACGACGGTTTTCTAGAAGGTTGACGTTGGCCGTCTCGTCATCAGGGGATGAGCTGAGGGCAAAGAGGAAGCTATTGCCCACGATGCGCGCCGAGGCGCCAACCAGCGGCGTGCCGGGCACAAGTTCTTCGTTCTTAAGCAAAACGCCAGGAAGGCTCGAAATCGAGCCGCCGACAAAGGTGTCGCTGACGTCGAAATTGACTTCCATCAAGTGGCTGGCCGGTAGGCTCGGGTCCGTGTTCCGACGGATCGTCACCGAGACATTGAGCGCACGGGCCGGAATGCTCGCCTTGCCAACGAGGGTCGGCTGGCCGAGTTCATCTTCGCCCTTGGCCCAATCGACCGTTCCTGAGAAGGGCACGGCGCCAGTGCGGCCATCGGACGAGGCCTCAAGCAGCAGCGACTGGCTGCCAGCGAGCACGGCCGGATCGACGCTATTCGCGGGATCGTTGGTTGCGGCGATGCTGGTATCGGCGCCCGAGAGGCGCTCTTCGGTCTTGACCTCACCGCCATTGAGCGAGGGCAAGGCGGTTTCAGTGCCATTAGGCGTAACCGCTTCTGGTGTCGGCTCCAAGCGATCTTCGGTGCCGTCGATCGACGTTGTCGGTTCGATCGTCGGGGTCGTCGCCGTATTGCCGGGGCCTGTCGTCGTCTCGTTGACGCTCGGCGCATCGAGCGTTGGCGTCGTTGCGATGGGTGTATCCGCCGTCTGGGTCACCGGTGCTGCGGCGCGGCCGAACATCTGGTCGAGGTCGACATAACCTTCGCGCCACGCCCAGAAACCGGCGCCACCGGCACCCGCGAGCAGCAAGGCAAAGACGATGAGGAAAATGGTCAGACCTGCACCCTGGCGACGCTGGCTGCCAGCCGTGTCAAAGGCACTCGGATCGGCATTGTCTTCGGCAAGGCCGGCATCGGCGAGAGCTGGAGTCTCTCCACTCGCCGTCGTTTCCGATACTTCGCCGCGTGCTTCGCGATCAAGCGTCTCGATGGCACGCTCGATGGCGCCTTCGGCTTCCTTGGCGCCGTCATCGATCTCGACTTCGCGCACGCTCGAGAGCGCGGTTTCGACCGGGCGCTCGACAACGGTGATCTCGGGCTCGATGACCGGCTGGCGCGCCAAAGCGGCGCTGCCGCCGAGCGAGGGCTCAACGCGGGCAACAGCAGACGCGGTGCCACCAAATCCGACAGCAGCAGCGGCACCAATGGCCGCAACGTCGCGGCGCGGCGTGAAATCGGGGCGCTTGAGCGGAACCGGCGCAACCGCGGGCGGCGGCACAAAATCGGGCTCATCGGATTTTGCGACGCCCGGACGTTCGGCCGGACGCAGCTCGAACGGCAGCGTCGAGGACTGGACCTTGGCGCCACCCGCATCGGCAGCCTGGCTGATGATTTCCTCGATCGAGAGGGTTTCATCCATCGGGCTCTGCGTGAGCATATCGTCATCGGCAGGCTCGTCGACCGCCTCAACAATCGGTTCCGGCTCAGGCTCCGGAACATATTCCGGCTCTGGTTCTGGTTCGGGTTCCGGCGGAACGAAAACCGGTTGCGGCGCTGGGCGCTTGACGGCCTGCGGCGGCACGAAACTTTGTGCGGGGCGCGCATCAGTTGCAGTTGGTCGTGGGCTGATGACCGCGACTGGATCGGGTTCGGCAGGTTGTGGCGCGGGCTGAGGAGCCGCCGCTGCCGGTTTGGGCGCAAACATGGCGTCGCGCCCAAGGCTGATGACGGCTTCGCTCGCTTCCTGCTCGACCTGACGGATGCAGTCTTCGAGCTGCAGGCGGTGCTGGGTGATTTCGCGAGCCGGCAAAGGAGGCTGGATAGACCGCAACTGCCCGACAAGGGCGGCGCGTGCCTTTTCGTAAACTGCGCGGCGCGCAGCTCCATTGTTCTCCGGCAGCGCCGAGATTGCTCGGCGCAACAGCTCCTTATAGTCCGCCATTGGCTACTGGGTACTCACAATTGCAGCGACGTCTTTTAGCAAGTTTTATCAGTCTTGGAACGGGTCAACTACCAAGATGGTATCTGCGCGTTCGGGACTAGTGGACAACAATGCGACCGGGGCCCCGATCAGCTCTTCGATATAGCGAACATATTTAACGGCTTGGGCCGGCAGCTCGGCCCAGGAACGCGCGCCGGCAGTCGTTTCCGACCAGCCCTCAAGCGTCTCATAGATCGGCTTAACGCGGGCTTGTGCCCCCATTGAGGCGGGCAAATAATCAATGCGTGATCCATCGAGCTCATAGCCGACGCAGACCTTGATCTCTTTCAGACCATCGAGAACGTCGAGCTTGGTCAAAGCGATCCCGGTAATGCCCGAGGTTTTGACCGTCTGGCGCACGAGGACCGCATCAAACCAGCCGCAGCGGCGCGGGCGGCCGGTATTGACGCCGACTTCCTTGCCGACGGTCGCGAGATGGCGGCCGATTTCATCGTCGAGTTCGCAGGGGAACGGGCCTTCGCCGACACGCGTCGTATAGGCCTTGGTGATCCCCAGGACATAGCCGATCGCCGTTGGCCCAAGGCCTGAACCAGCGGCGGCCTGACCGGCAACGGTGTTGGACGAGGTTACGAAAGGATAGGTGCCGTGATCATTATCGAGGAGCGCGCCCTGCGCACCTTCGAAAAGGATCCGCGCGCCTTCGCGGCGCTTGTCATCGAGCACGCGCCAAACCTGATCCATGAAGGGCAGGATTTCGCCGGCGATGGACGTCAGCTCGTCATAGATCGTCTGCGCGTCGATCTCGCCAAGACCCATACCGCGGCGCAGCGCGTTGTGGTGCGAGAGAAGACGCTCGATCTTGGGCATGAGCGTATCGGGTTCGCTGAGATCGATGAGGCGGATGGCGCGACGGCCGACCTTATCTTCGTAAGCTGGGCCGATGCCGCGGCGTGTCGTGCCGATCTTGAGGCCGGAATTGGCGTCCTCGCGAATACCGTCAAGCTCGCGATGCAGCGACAGGATGAGCGGCGCATTATCGGCAATGCGCAGGATCTGCGGGGTAATCTCGACCCCCTGCCCGCGCAGCTTGGCCATTTCCTGAACGAAATGGTGGGGATCGACGACGACGCCATTGCCGATGACCGAGAGCTTGCCCTGGACGAGGCCCGAGGGCAGCAGCGCCAGCTTATAGCTCACGCCATCGATCACAAGGGTATGGCCGGCATTGTGACCACCATGGAAGCGCACGACGACATCAGCGCGTTCCGAGAGCCAATCCACGATCTTGCCCTTGCCCTCGTCACCCCATTGAGAGCCGACGACAACCACATTCGCCATAGTCCAGTCTTCCTTAACTTAAGGCGTGCCAAGGCCCGGCACGACAGAAATCGGGCCGGCCAGAAAGGCTGCACCCTTACCCAAGTGGCGGACATTCGTCCTTTCGGCCGCGCCCGGTGTCGGGTTTGAATGCAGCCGAATAACTGATAAGTCCGACTGTCCTTACATCACCCAAGCGCCGATGACAAAGCCGCAGACCATCGAAAATCGCGGCATAACCGCCAGAATTCTCGATCAGCCCTATCTTTTGCTGGTTCTGGCGCCGCTTTTCTGGGGCGGCAATGTCATCGCCGCCAAGCTTGTAGTCGGCGAAATCAGCCCATTCCTGCTGCTCGCCTGCCGGTGTGTCCTGGCGACGCTGTTCATTCTCCCCTTTTCCTGGCATCATTTGCGCGCCGATTGGGATGAAGTGAAACGCTCGTGGCCGGTGCTGATGAGCTACGGCATTATCGGCTACGCGCTCTTCAATGCGCTGCTTTACGTCGGCCTCACCATGACCACGGCGGTCAATTCCGCGATCGAGCAGGCGTCACTGCCCATGCTGATTCTGGGCGCCAACTTTTTGATTTTTCGCGTGCGCGCCAGATGGCTGCAGATTTTTGGCGTGCTGCTCGCAATTTTCGGCGTCATTCTGACGGCAACACATGGCGATCCATCGCGGCTTCTGCGCATGGACATCAATCTCGGCGATGGTTTTGTCATACTCGCCTGCCTCGCCTACACCGCCTATACGCTCGCACTCCGCTTTCGCCCAAAGGTCCATGTTTTCAGCTTCATGGCGGTCTCGTTTTTCGGCGCGGCAACCGCAGCGGTGATCATGCTGGCGCTGTTCGGCGGCGGGCTCGGAACGGTGGCGACGTTGCCGCAAATGTCCCCGACTGTCTGGCTGGTCATCGCCTATGTCGCGACTTTCCCATCCATGTTCAGCCAGATCGCCTATGCCCGCGGCGTTGAACTCGTCGGCGCCAATCGCGCGGCGCCGAGCCACAATCTCATTCCGGTTTTCGGCACGCTAGGCTCGGTGATCATCCTAGGCGAGCATCTTGAGGCCTATCACTTCCTCGCCGCCGCGATCATCATCACCGGCATCGTCCTGGCGGAGTGGGCGGCGCGGAAAAGCGCCGCCTAGCCGCAAGCCTATGGCAGCGTATGCCCCGCCGTGCGGAACAGACGATACCATTCTTCCCGCGTCAGCGGCACGGATGACCCCGCCGCACATTCCGCGACGCGCGAGGGCTTGGTCGTGCCGAGAACCACCTGGACATTGGCCGGGTGGCGCGTGATCCAGGCCACCGCAATGCCCGTCGGCGTTACGCTGTATTTCTCAGCCAGCTCATCGAGCGCCTCGTTGAGTTCGGGAAACCCTTCCCGATCGCCAACAAAAACGCCGTCGAAGAACCCCTTCTGGAACGGAGACCAGGCCTGCAACATCATGCCCTTGAGGCGCGAATAATCGAGGAGGCCATTGTCGCGGCTGATCGATTGGTCGAGCCCATTCATATTGGCCGCGACACCCTGCGCGAAGAGATTGGCATGGGTGACGCTGAGCTGGACCTGATTGAACAGCAGCGGCTGTTTCACCGCCGTCTTCAGCACTTCGATCTGGCCGGGCGTATGGTTGGAAACGCCGAAATGGCGCACCTTGCCCGAGGCTGCGAGCTTGTCGAAGGCGGCAGCGACATCTTCGGGCTCGACCAGGGTGTCGGGCCGATGCAGCAGCAGCACATCGAGATAATCGGTGCGAAGCGCCGCCAATGATTCATCGACCGTCTGCAAAATATGCTCGGACGAAAAATCGAAAAATCCTTTGCGGATGCCGACCTTAGACTGGATCAGGATCTTTTCGCGATCGGCGGCGGTGAGCGTGATGGCTTCGCCAAATCGCTCCTCGCAACGATGACGCTCGCCGCCATAGATATCGGCATGGTCATAAACCGTGACGCCGGCATCCATCGCCGCGCCAAACAGCGCCTGGATTTCGCTGTCGCTCATCTTGGCGATACGCATCAAGCCAAGCACGACGCTCGACACGGTCAGATCGGTGTGGGGCACCTTGAAGGTCTTCATCAGAACCTCGAAATTTTTGGGATTGGCGCCAGAAGCCGGCGCAGGGGACGCCGGAGAGTAGCGCGTCGCACGCCCAAAAAGAAAGCCCCGCCAGCATGCCGGCGGGGCCAATTGTCAATAATTGAACTTGTCTTAGAAGCGTACGGCCTTGGCCTGCTTGACGCCTTCAAGCGCCGCGATCTTGGCCAATTGCTCTTCAGTCAGCGTCCCGTCGATGGAGACTAGCGCGATGGCATCGCCACCAACGTCGGCACGACCGAGGTTGAAATTGGCGATATTGATGCCAAGCGTGCCGAGCAGTGTACCGAGGCGACCGATGTGACCCGGCTTGTCCTCATTGGTGACATAGAGCATGGACGGGGTGAGTTCCGCTTCCATGTTGATGTCCTTAACCTGGATGACGCGCGACTTGCCATTGGCGAAAATCGTGCCGGCAACTGCGCGGGTCTGCTGTTCTGTGGTGACGGTCAGGCGGACATAACCTTCATAGGCGCCCTGCTGGTCGCGGGTCGTGGTTTCAACCGTGATACCGCGATCCTTAGCGATCTGCGGCGCCGAAACCATGTTGATGTCCCCAAGCGACGGTTTCAGCACGCCATTGATGGCGGCCGCCACCATGGGGCGAGTATTCAGCCCAGCCGGCGTACCTTCAAACTCGATCTTGATGCCGGTGATCGCCGTTTCCGTGAGCTGGCCCGCAAAAGAGCCGAGCGCTTCGGCCAGCTTCACCCATGGCGTGATGATCGGCGCTTCTTCCGCCGAAATCGACGGGAAGTTGAGCGCATTGGTGATTTCGCCGGTCATGAGATAAGCAGAAATCTGCTCGGCAACCTGCAGCGCCACATTCTCCTGCGCTTCCGTCGTCGAGGCGCCAAGGTGCGGCGTGCAGATGACATTGGGCAGCTCGAACAGCGGATTGTTTTCCGCGGGCTCGACGAGGAAAACGTCAAGCGCCGCGCCAGCGACATGGCCCGACTTCAAAGCCGCATAGAGCGCGTCCTCATCGATCAGGCCGCCACGGGCGCAATTGATAATCCGCACGCCCTTCTTGGTCTTGGCAAGATTTTCGGCATTGAGAATATTGCGCGTCGCGTCGATCAGCGGCGTGTGCAGCGTGATGAAATCGGCGCGGGCCAGCAGATCGTCGAGCTCGACCTTTTCGACACCCAGCGTCTGGGCGCGTTCCGGCGTCAGGAACGGATCGAAGGCAATGACCTTCATCCGCAGACCAATGGCGCGGTCGGCAACGATCGAACCGATATTACCGGCGCCGATCAGGCCAAGCGTCTTGTTGGTGACTTCCACGCCCATGAAGCGGTTCTTTTCCCACTTCGAAGCGCGCGTAGACGCATCGGCTTCCGGCAATTGGCGAGCCAGCGCGAACATCATGGCAATGGCGTGTTCGGCAGTCGTGATCGAATTGCCGAAGGGCGTGTTCATCACGATGATGCCCTTCTTGGTCGCCGCCGGAATATCGACATTGTCGACACCGATACCGGCGCGGCCAATGACCTTCAGATTGGTCGCGGCAGCGATGATCTTCTCGGTGACCTTCGAGGCCGAACGGATGGCAAGACCATCATACTGGCCGATGGCCTCAAGGAATTTTTCCTTGTCCTTGCCGAGATCGGGCAGGTAATCGACTTCGACGCCATTGTCCTTGAAGATCTGGACGGCGGTCGGGCTCAGTTTGTCGGAAACGAGAACTTTTGGCATTTTTTGGGTTTTTCCAATTTTGCTGCAGGAGCGGGATTTGAACCGGCGACCCGCATGAATACTGAGAGATCATCCCCGCAATTTCGCTCCGAGTTTGTCGCAGTCGCCTGCCAGGAACTCGATCAGCACCTCCCCCTTGATGGGGGAGGTTGGGAGGGGGTGTTTTTACTACTTAGGCAGCAACCTTGAGCGCGGCCTTTTCCTGGGCAAAGGCCCAATCGAGCCAAGGCGTCAACGCCGCAAGGTCGGAGGCTTCGACCGTCGAGCCGGCCCAGATCCTCAGGCCAGCCGGCGCGTCCTTGTACGACCCAAAATCATAACCCACACCGAGCTTGTCCAGCCGCGCCACGATCGCCTTGGCAAACGCAGCCTGACCTTCATCATCAAGCGCCGTGATCTCAGGATCAACGATCGAGAGGCACACAGAAGTGTTCGACCGCTGATCGGCATTCTTGGCGAGGAAATCGACCCAATCGGTCTTTTCCACCCAGTCGGCCAACACGCCATAATTGGCATCGGCACGGGCCTGCATGGCCTGCAAACCACCAATCTGCAAACCCCACTGCATGGCATCGATCGCGTCTTCGATGCAGAGCATCGAAACGGTGTTGATCGTTTCGGCTTTGAAAATGCCCTCGATCAGCTTGCCGCCCTTGGTCATGCGGAAAATTTTCGGCAGCGGACGATCAGGCTTGAACGTTTCGAGACGTTCGACGGCGCGTGGCGAGAGAATAAGAATACCGTGCGCGGCTTCGCCACCCAGCGCCTTCTGCCAGGAGAAGGTGACGACATCGAGCTTCGCAAAATCGAGCTTCTGCGCAAAGGCCGCCGAGGTCGCGTCGCAGATGGTCAGGCCTTCGCGGTCAGCCGGGATCCAGTCCGCATTCGGCACGCGCACGCCCGAAGTCGTTCCATTCCAGGTGAACACCACATCGCGGTTGAAATCGACCTGCGTCAGATCAGGCAGTTCGCCATAGGGCGCTTCCAGAACGCGGCAATCAGCAAGTTTGAGCTGCTTCTGCACGTCGGTTACCCAACCGGCACCAAACGATTCCCAAGCCAGCATATCGACGCCCCGAGCACCAAGCGCGCTCCATAGGAACATTTCGACCGCACCCGTATCGGACGCGGGAACAATGCCGATCCGATAGTCGGCAGGGACTTCGAGAAGTTCGCGAGTCAGGTCGATGGCCTGCTGAATGCGCGCCTTGGCAGGCTTGGCGCGGTGCGATCGGCCAGTCAGCGCGCCAGCAAGCGCTTCAATCGTCCAGCCTGGACGCTTGGCACATGGACCCGACGAAAAATTTGGATTAGCCGGTTTTACCGCCGGTGCGGTCAGGGGCGTATCAGCCATTCTCTAGCGGCCCTCCCAGGCCTATGGTCTCGCGTTAGGGCGAGATGTCCTGAGAACCGAGATACTCCTCCGCCTCGAAGGCGTCAACTGGAGTTGGTTGGCATTTTTGGTTGCAAAATTGCCCAAAAATTGGCGCTTAGGATGTGCTCGCAGCAGACCTTCAGCAACAGGGATTGACCGGATAAACGCAAGATGCATATATGACACCGATGTCATGACATCGGTGTCATAATCACCGGGAAGACATCGGGGTGGATTAGTTGGCAGCGCTGTGTGCCGGATCAGTCCAACCAAGGGAGGATCGCTTGGCCACCATCTATGACGTTGCGAAAGCTGCGGGTGTTTCGCCCAAGACGGTCAGTCGCGTCATGAACGGGGATGCGCCCGTCAACGAAAAGACGCGCGAAGCCGTCGAAGCGGCCATGCTTTCTCTCAACTATGTGCCATCAAGTGCCGCCCGCACTATGCGCTCGCAGCGCTCCGGGCTGATTGGGATGATCACCGGCGCCATCAGCACCACCCACCATTTCGAAGATACTGGCCTTCCCGAAATCTATCTTGTGCAAGGCGCGCAGCGCGTCATTGCCCAGAGCAATCGCACCCTGCTCATCGCCGATAGCGGCGGTCAGGTCGATCGCATCCCGGCGCTCTTGCAGACCTTCCGCGAGCACCGCGTCGAGGGCGTCCTCTACGTCGCCGAATATCACCGCGAAGTCAGCCTGCCGGCCAATCTGCGCGATCGGCCCATGGTGCTCGTCAATTGCTTTGATGCCGACGAGACCCCGGCCGTTCTGCCCGATGACGCGGGCGGCCAATTCACCCTCGTCGATGGGTTGATCAAGCGGGGCCATCGCCGCATCGGTTTCCTCACCCTGCCCGAACAGCAGATTGCCTCCGGACTGCGCATGGATGGCTATCGGCGCGCGCTGGAGAGCAATGGCATTGCCTTCAACGAGCAACTGGTTCAGGTCGGCGCCCTCGCCAATGCCGCGCACGAATTCGATCTGCTCTGGGATGCGCTCGACCGTGTCCTCCGCGCCGAGCCGACGGTCATCTGCTGCGCCAACGACAAGATGGCGATGCGGGTCTATGGCCTGTTGCGCGAACGCGGCATGGCCATCCCGCGCGATATCTCAGTCGCCGGTTACGACGACTATCGCATGATCGCGGAGCACCTGCATCCCGGCCTGACCAGCGCTCAATTGCCTTATGCCGCCATGGGCGCCCGCGCTGCCGACAAGCTTTTGCGTCTCATCGCCGGCACGCAACGCCCGGGCGAACCGGCCCATGAGTTGGTCTCTGGCCCTGTCGCCTGGCGCGACAGCGTCCAGCCGCGCGACACAACCATCACCCAATTATCGACCAGGAGGAAAGACATATGAAATCCCTGAAGCTTCTCGCTGCAACGCTGGCCTTTAGCACCGCCCTCGGCGGCGCCGCGTTCGCCCAAACCAACCTGACCATGTGGTACCACGGCGCCGGCAGCACGGTGGAACGTGACCTGATCAACGGCATCATCACCGATTTCAACGGTTCGCAGACCGATTGGAAAGTCTCGCTGCAGGAATTTCCGCAGGCCGCTTACAATGACTCCGTCGTCGCCGCCGCCGTTGCCGGTAATCTGCCCGACATCATCGACGTCGATGGTCCGGTGATGCCGAACTGGGCCTGGGCCGGCTATATGCAGCCGCTCCAGCTTTCTGAAGGCGCGCTCGATGGTTTCCTGCCCGGCGCGATCGGCAAGTATAACGACCAGGTCTATTCGGTCGGCCTCTGGGATGCTGCGGTCGCCATGTATGCCCGCAAGTCGACGCTCGAAAAGTTCAACATCCGCATTCCGACCCTCGAACAGCCATGGACCGGCGAAGAGTTCAACGGCATCCTTGAAACCCTCAAGTCTTCGGGCGAATTCGACTATCCGCTCAACCTCGGCATGGCCGATCAGGGCGAATGGTATCCCTATGCCTTCGCGCCCTTCCTCTGGAGCTTCGGTGGCGATCTCGTCGATCGCACCTCCTATGAAACCGCCGAAGGCGCGCTCAATGGCGATGCAGCCGTCGCGTTCGGCGAGTGGTGGCAGAGCCTTTTCACCAATAACTATGTGCCGGGCACGAGCCAGGACATGGCGAGCCACGAAACCGGCTTCATCGATGGCGATTATGCCCTGCAGTGGAATGGGAATTGGGTGGCGGTCAAGACGCTCGAAGCCCTCGGCGACGACGTGCTCTTCCTTCCTGCACCAGACTTCGGCAACGGCCCCAAGATCGGCGGCGCTTCCTGGCAGTTCGGCGTGTCGGCGACCTCCGCTCACCCCGATGGCGCCAGCGCCTTCATCGAGTTCGCCCTGCAGCCAAAGTACTTAGCAGCCTTCTCCGATGGCATTGGCCTGATCCCGGCAACCGCTGAAGCCGCCGCGCTCACCAAGAACTACGCTCCCGGCGGCGCGCTCGAAAGCTTCTACGCGCTCTCTGAAAAGCAGGCCATGCTGCGTCCGGTGACACCGGGCTATGTGTTCGAAGCGCTCGAATTCCGCAAGGCGCTCTCGGACATCGCCAATGGCGCTGACGTCGTCGACGCGCTCGACGCGGCAACCGACGCCATCAACGCCGATATCGCGCGCAACAACAATTACGCTGCCGCGCAGTAACCTCTCCCTCCCGAGCACGGTCGGCCCGGATTTTTTCTGGGCCGGCCTCCCGGCACGTCTTCAAGGCAGTCGCACATGCGCCCCAAACAGACCAAATCGCTGCAGTCCAATACGCTCGCCGGATGGCTGATGAGCGGCCCTGCGCTGCTGCTGATCACGCTTTTCCTTATCGTGCCGTTTCTTCTGGCCTTCTGGTTTTCCTTCACCAATCAGCGGCTGATTTCGCCCAATCCGACCCAATTCGTCGGCACATCCAATTTCGAGCAATTGCTCGGCGTCGGCACTCTGGTGCTGCAGCCGGAAAAGGCCGAGGACGGCAGCCTCGTCGTCAGCGCCACGGGCGAATTGAGCTATCCGCGCGTTCGCGATTTCACCCGCAACAACCCTGATTTTCAGCATCTCAACGGCATGCGCGAATGGTTCGGCTGGGAGTGGGGCAATACCAAAATATTGGTCCTCGCCCGCGACCTCGTCTTCATGAAGGCGCTGACCAATACGCTCTTTTTCGTCGCCATCGTCGCGCCCCTCCAATCCATTATCGCGCTCCTTTTGGCGCTGATGATCAATCAGAAGCTGCGCGGCATAAACGTCTTCCGCACCGTCTATTTTATGCCGGTCGTCGTCTCGATCGTCGTCGTCTCGCTCCTCTGGCGCTTCATCTATGACGGGCGCAGCGGGCTCCTCAACAATCTCCTCCAGTTCCTCTCCTTCGGCCATTTCCAGCCGGTCGATTGGCTGGGCAATCCCGATACGGCCATGTGGGCCATCATCGTCATGTCGATCTGGCAGGCGGTTGGCTTCCATATGGTGATCTGGCTGGCGGGCCTCCAGAACATCCCGCTGACGCTTTATGAAGCCGCCGATATCGAAGGCGCTTCAAGCTGGCAGAAATTCCGTTTCGTCACCTGGCCAGGCCTGCGCAATACCGCGGTCCTGATCCTTGTGGTCATCACCATGCAGGCCTTCGCGCTCTTTTCGCAGATCGACGTCATGACCAATGGCGGGCCGCTCGATTCCACCCAGACGCTGGTCTTCCAGGCCGTGCAGCGCGGTTATGAGCAACAGAATATCGCCGGTGGCTCCGCCATCTCGGTGCTGCTGTTCCTCATCGTGCTGACCATCTCGCTGGTCCAGCGCTACGTCACCCGGGAGCGCTAAGAAATGGCCGCTGTCACCTCGCCCAATCAACGCCTCAAGATCAGCCTCAAATATCTGCTGCTGATCCTGGTCGCCGTGATCTTCGTCTTCCCCATCGTCTTCATGGTGGTGAGCTCGTTCAAGCCCGACCTGCAATTGCTGCGCGACACGTCCTCGTTCAACGCCTTCCTGCCGATCGGAGATATCTCGCTCGACAATTACTTCGCCGCGTTCCGCCGTGCGCCGGTGGGGCTCTTTGTCTTCAACTCCATCCTCGTGACGTCGCTGACCGTCGTCGGCTCGCTCTTCCTCTGCTCGATGGCAGCGTTCGCCTTCGTCTTCCTCGAATTCCGCGGCAAGGAGATCGTCCTTTCGATCATCATTGCGACGCTCATCGTGCCCTTCGAAACCATTGCCGTGCCGATGCTGATGGTGGTCAATTCGCTCCCCTGGATCGGCGGCAATGGCGTCACCTGGGGCTGGCTCAATACCTATCACGTCCAGATCGTCCCCTTTCTCGCCGATGCGCTGACAGTCTTCCTCTTCGTCCAGTTCTTCCGCGATCTGCCCAAGGAATTGGTCGAAGCGGCGCGTCTCGATGGGGCAAGCTGGTTCCAGGTCTATTCCATGGTCATCGTGCCGATCGCCGGCCCGGTCTTTGCAACGGCCGCCATCCTCAAATTCCTCGCCATGTACAACCAATATCTCTGGCCGCTCATGGTCACCCAATCCGAGCAGTTCCGACCGGTCATGGTTGGTCTCCAATACTTCTTCCAGCTCAACACCGCCTGGGGCGAGGTCATGGCCTACCTCTCCATGATCACCCTGCCCGTCCTCGCCTTCTACATTTTCCTCCAGCGCGCCTTCATCACCTCGATCGCCTCAACCGGCATCAAGGGCTGACGCTCCTAGACCTAGAAAGACACGACATTGGTTCTCGCACTTAAAGACAAATGGATTTGGGATTTCTGGACCTATCGCGATGGGGACGACTACCACATCTATTTCCTCCAGGCCGACAACACCCTCGCCCATCCAGACATGCGCCACCGCAATGTCACCCAGGGCCACGCGGTCTCAAAAGACCTGATCAACTGGACCCATCTCGGCACGACCTTTGCGCCGTCCGCAGAGACCGCCTGGGACGATTGGACCACCTGGACCGGCTCGACCCTCCGTGACGATACCGGCCTCTGGCACCTCTTTTACACGGGCACCGAACATGCCGAAGATGGCATGAAGCAGCGCATCGGCCACGCCACCTCGACCGATGGTCACAACTGGACGCGCGTCGGCAATGGCCTCGCGCTCGACATTTCCGGCCCGGACTATGAGGAATACACCCCCGGCCACTGGCACGACCGTGCCTTCCGCGATCCCTGGGTCATGAAGAACCCTAAGGGCGATGGCTGGTTCATGTATATGGTCGCGCGCCAGCCGGGCACGGCCGAGCCCAATGCCGGTGGCACGGTCGGCTTTGCCACCTCGCCCGATCTCAATAGCTGGACGCTGCAGCCTCCCGTTTATAAGGGCGGCATGTTCGGCCAGATGGAAGTGCCACAGGTCTTCGAGGTCAACGGCAAGTGGTACATGCTGTTCTGCACCGATGGCTCGCATTGGTCCGAGGCCTATAAGAAGCTCAATCCCGAAACGCCGGTCCGCGGCTCGCACTATCTCGTGGCTGATGATCCGCAGGGTCCATGGGAAGTTGCACCCGGCCCGTTCTTCGACGGCGCCCAGGGCAGCCGCTATGCCGGCAAGATCGTCGAAACCGACAATGGCCTTGTCTTCATGGGCTTCCTCCACGACGCCGCCGATGGTTCCTTCATCGGCCAGGTGTCCGACCCGATCCCGGTGCGCGTCGATGCCGACGGGCTCCTCCACACCGAACTCGACAAGCTGCCCCCGGGCGCCAAGGTCTAAGCGAAAACGGAGAGAACATCATGGCTGGACTGAGCCTGCAAAACCTCCAGAAGACCTATGGCAAGGTCGAGGTCATCAAGGGCGTCAACCTTGAGATCGAACATGGCGAATTCGTCGTGTTCGTCGGCCCGTCCGGCTGTGGCAAATCCACCCTGCTCCGCATGATTGCGGGGCTCGAAGATATCACCGGCGGCGAACTCAGCATTGGCGGCCAGGTGGTCAATGCCATGCAACCGCGCGACCGCGGCGTCGCCATGGTGTTCCAGTCCTATGCGCTCTATCCGCATATGACAGTCTACGACAATGTCGGCTTCGGGCTTCGCATCAAGAAGACCCCCAAGGACGAGCGCGACGCAAAAATCCGCGAAGCCGCGCGTATTCTCCAGATGGAGCACCTTCTCGATCGCAAGCCAGCCCAGCTCTCGGGCGGCCAGCGCCAGCGCGTCGCCATCGGGCGCGCTATCGTGCGTCAGCCTGAAGTGTTCCTCTTCGACGAACCACTCTCCAATCTCGACGCGTCGCTGCGCATGGACATGCGCATGGAGATTTCAAAACTCCATCAGGATCTCGGCGCCACCATGATCTATGTGACGCATGATCAGGTCGAGGCCATGACCCTGGCCGACAAGATCGTCGTCCTCAATGCCGGCGTCGTCCAACAGGTCGGTTCGCCGCTCGAACTCTATCATCGCCCCGCCAACCTCTTCGTCGCCGGCTTCATCGGCTCGCCCAAGATGAACTTCCTCGACGTTACGATCGACGAAATCGGATCAGGCGTGGTGACAGTCTCCGGTCCGGATATGAAGCCGGTATCCATCCCGGTCGCCACCGATGGCCTCAAAGTCGGCGCCGCTTTGACGCTCGGCACTCGCCCCCACCAAATGCAGGCAGCCGATCATGGCCCCATCACCGCGACGGTGGCCCTCGTCGAGCACCTCGGCAACGAAACCATCGTCAGTCTGCGCCTGCCATCCGGCAAAGCCATCGTCGCAGCCCTGGACGGCGACTTCCCCGTAACCCACGGCGCCACCCTGCACCTCACCCCCGAGGCGAGCAAAGCCGTCCTGTTCGACGCTCATGGAACCGCACTGCAGGTCACATAACGACCACGTCGCAATAAAGGGTGGCTGCGGACGAATCCGAACCGCCACCTTTGATGACGTCAGTCCCGCAACACCAGATCCACTTCGGACCACCGCCACGATAGCGGTCGCCAAAACTGTTGTTCGGTAAGATGCCCTTAACGCTGGAGAAATCCACTTCGTCCGGCGGTTCATTCAAAGCGCCGATTTTTCAGTGTGAGCTTTCGCATCTTGCTAGCGCAGATTGCGTTTGCGGCAGCGCACCGCGCGGAGGCTGGAGTCAATAAACGAGCCAGCTATTTATAATTCACAGCGGAGCGGCGATAGCTGCGTAGGCCGGCAACGTCCAGTGCGAGCTCGCAAAACATGGCATTGGCCCAGGAAAACCATGGTCGCGTGAACCTTGTGGGATCATCGACATGGAAGGATTCGTGCATAAGGCCCGTGCCCCCGTCGGTTGCGAGCAGCAGGTCTAGCAAATCGCGCTTTTCGGCGAGGCTGTCGCAGGTCAGCCCCTGTACGGCGAGGGCAATGGGCCACACTTGGTCGGGTGGCGTATGCGGGCTGCCGATCCCAGACGCAGCCTTCCCGGCATAGAAATACGGGTTGGCCTTGCTAAGGATGCGGGAGCGGGTCGCCAGATAGATCGGGTCAGTTGCGGTGCACCAACCCAGCATGGGCAGCGAGAGTAGGCTCGGCACATTGGCGTCGTCGGCCAGAAGACTATTGCCCAGCCCGTCGACTTCGTAAGCATAGACCGGGTCTTTGCCATCGACCTCCACCAGTCCGAAACGCTCTATGCCCTTCTCGATCTCCTCGCGGAGGCGATCGGCGTCCCGCCCAAGGCTGTCGTTTCCAAAAACTTTGACTGCCACCTCCGCTATATCGCGCAGCGCGACTGCAGCAAAAGCGTTGCCGGGAATATTGTAGCCGTAGACACAGGCATCGTCGCTCGGCCTGAACCCTGCCCAGGTCATTCCGGTATGCCCCGTAACCGGCCCCAGACCTTCGCGCGTCAACGTATCGCTCTGCGGGCAGTCCATACGCTCAAAGCGATAGGTCGAATTGCGCTCGTGGTCCTGCTCTGTCCGCCATGTTTGGATGACGACCTTCGCCACCGCCTCGAAGCTTTTTAAATGGTCGGTTCTGCCTGTTGTCGCCCACAGGTCGTAGGCCAGTTGGATCGTATAAGCGAGCGAGTCGATTTCGTATTTGCGCTCCCACACCCAGGGCGACTGAGGGAAGACGTCCTTATGTCCTGCAGCATTATCGGTGGCGTTGAAGGCATTGGCATAGGGATCGAGCAGAACATAGTCGAGCTGGCGCCTGGATACGGCGGCAATGAGATCGGCCAGCCCGGCATCCTGATGCGCAAAATGCAGAAATGGCGCCAGCTGTGCCGTGGAATCCCGGAGCCACATTGCCGGAATATCGCCCGTTATGACGAACGCCGTCCCGTCGGGCAGACGCGTGACGGTCCTTGTCAGCATATCGACCAGGCAGCGCTCGACGGTTTCGCCCACCTGTGCGCCCAGCGTCTCCCCGACCTGGTTCGAGATTTTCTGAACGATTGGGTAAACTGACTCCCCCATCACGGCCGTCTCCATCTATTGGCGCTACTCACGCACTTCTAATTATCTCATGGCTTCAGATTCGGAGCCTAACCAGAGCGCAGCACATCGACAATGCGCCAGCGTCCGGAATTCGAAGCCGGTCCCAAATCTTTCATTTATCTGCCAGCCCAAACAACACCAAGGCGCCCAGCCCGAAGCGCTCCTCAATCAAACGAACTTATGCCCGGGTGCTTCACCACGGCCTGCTTTCTCAGAGAGGAGCAGAGGGTTGTGCGGCAGCAGAAGCTGCCCCGAGATCAGTTTGGCCA
The DNA here is from genome assembly GCF_001425445.1 of Devosia sp. Leaf420. Classification (GTDB taxonomy): domain Bacteria; phylum Pseudomonadota; class Alphaproteobacteria; order Rhizobiales; family Devosiaceae; genus Devosia. The sequence goes on from NZ_LMQU01000011.1 coordinate 163,055, forward strand.
ATAGCCACGGCAGCGGTGCGATCTTACCCAGGCTGCCGGCACCGATGTCGCGAAACATCGGGTAGATAGAGCTGTCAGACTGGTAGAGCGGCGTCAGCACGTTGGAGAGAAACTGATAGAGCCGCACATGCCAGCGCCGCATCTGCGCATAAGCGGCAAGCGCCGAGGGAATGTCATTCGTGCTGTCCATTGCCCAGGCCAGCGCTGCTGCGTCCAGCAAGGCCATATTGGCCCCCTGCCCCAATTGCGGGCTCGTTGAATGCGCACTGTCGCCGATGAAAACTATCCCATCGCCTGCGGGAATTTTGAGGGTCGAGTGCGTATATCGGGCGAGAGTGAGTTGGTCGAAATGCGCAACATTTGCCAGATGCGGCTCCGTCTCTAACCAATATTTGCGAACGTCTGACCGCCAGGCTTCAATACCGGCGCTGCGGATGGCCTCATAGTTAGCGGTCTTAAAACTCCAGAAGAAAGCTGCGAGGTCTAGCCGTCTGCAACCTGCTTGCCGGCCGGAAGGACGCCGATCATCACGCTCGCCTTGCGATAGCGCTGCACGAGCGCGCGCCGGTCGAAACCCTCGTCGATCCAAGGCAGAGTGGCCCAGAGCGCACCGAACGAGAGCGCACGCGCTGTTGGCTTGTGCCGGGCGAACTGGCGCAGGCGCGACAAGGAGCCGGTCGCATCAACGATAAGATCGAACGCGCCTTGGCGCCGATTGCCGCTGTGGAGGTAATAGCCGGAGCGGGCGCGGGACATATCGGTGACGGCAAAACCAACCGAAGTTTCTATGCCCTCTGCCACAACCGCATCGTGCAGAACGCTGAACAGCGCCGCGCGGTGGACCGCCAGCCCGTGGACATCAGCCCCGAGTGGGCGATAACTGACGTCAAGTACCGTTCGGCCCGAACGAAAATCCGTCCCAACGAGCCGATCCACAGGCGATCCAAGCGCGGCGATGCCCTGGCTCAGTCCAAGCGCATCGAGAACTGCCAGACCGGTTGGCTGCAGCATGAGGCCCGACCCGACAGGTTGGGGCGTTTCGAAGCGCTCGAATAATCGGACCCTGTGCCCTTGCCGCGCAAGGAACAGGCAGTCGCCAAGCCACCCGGACCTGCACCCGCGACTGCGATATCGAGGCGTTTACGCAAGAGCGGCTCCCCATCTGATCTGCAAGGTGGCGACCAATCTGACCGAGTGTCTAAAGCACACGCTTGGCTTGCTCCGGTGTCGGCAGCCAGCACGCGTCTCGCTTACCGAAGATGCGGTAGCGATTGCGGGCGATAAAGCGATAGATTGGATCGCGGAGAGCCCGGGGAATGATCCGAAAAATCGAGAGCATTCGCCATGGCCACCCCAGCCCTTCATAAATGGAGAGAATAGCGTCACTGTTCCGCCGAACATGCTCTCCGGTCACGACCACCATAGTATCGGGTTGAGAAGGATCGATACCGAACTTGCGATAGATTGCGCTGCCAACTTCGCCCTGCATGGATGCCAGCAGAAAATGGCCGCGGCTATCGTTGTTGAGAACAAATTGCGCATTGGCCGAGCAGAGTACGCACATTGCATCAAAGACAATTATGGGACGCTGCGATCCGTCGGTCTCGCTGTGAAAGTCTTCCATGCTGTCTTCTACGCCGGTTTGGCAGGGAACAACAATCGGCCGTTCCGATTGCGAACGGCCGATCTCGCCCCCAACTCTAGGCAAAGGAGAGCCTGAAGCCGTGCACATAAAAACCTCCGGCATGCTTGAGAGGCATCGTCTCGACACCGCTTCGGGCGTTACGCTGGCCTATGCGGAATACGTGCCCCTCCGACGCTCCGCAACCGACATCGTCTTGGTGCACGGTCTCGCATCCTCGGGCCGGCAGTTCCACAATGACGCAGTGCGTTTTGCCGAGAGCGGCCATCGGGTGATCGTGCCCGACTTGAGGGGACATGGAGCTTCGGGCGTGCCCTCCGGACCCATTCGTGCTGCCGATTTTTCCATTGCCACCATGGCGCAGGACGTCCTCGCTGTACTTGAGCACGCCAATGCCAGGCAGGTGCACTGGGTTGGCAATTCACTCGGAGGCATCCTGGCTCTCCATCTCCTGGGAACACCGCAAAGCGATCGGCTGGAGAGCCTAGCGCTGTTCGGCACCTGTTTTTCGATGCAATTGCCTGCGCAGGCGGCCCACGTCCTGCGCCTATCGTTTTTGCCCGGCGCGCCCGTGACCGCTTGGTTGACCGCTCGAACGACGACGCAAAGCTTGTTTGGCCGACAGTCGATTGAGACAGCCATACGGCAATTCAACGTTGGGGCTGGCGCGGCAATTGTCTCTGGTCTGCGCCGCTACGACTTCATCGCCAATGCGCTCAGCTACGATCGCCCCGTGCTCGTGCTTCGGGGCGGCAAGGACCACGCGGTCAATCTGCGGCTGCGACACGATATCCGCAGGTTAGCCCACCGGCCCAATATCGATCTGATTGACCTTCCCAAAGGTGGCCATTGTGCCAATCTGGATGTTCCCGAAGCTTTTTGTGCGGCATTGGAAGAGCACTGGAGGCGCGCGGAACTGCGCGCAAGCACTTAGCCCGGGCACACTTGTAGAGGCCTAATTCACTAGTTCCGGCTCTATTTCCTGCGCATCTCTATCTGCCGGGACGCTACGGAGCAGCGGCAGCAGATGCCGGCCCTGACGTTTGATCTCATTGAGGTAGGGTGTATCGGACAGCACAAACGTATCGATACCGAGGGCGCGATATTTCTCGAGGCTATTGGCCACGTCTCGGGCCGAACCGACGAGCCAGGTTGTCCCGGCGCCGCCCCCGCCGAACTTGCCCGGCGCAGTATAGAGATTATCGTCGAGCACCTCGCCGCGAGCATGCAAATCCAATAGCCGCTTCTGACCCACGGCAACCTTGCGGTTGTGATCGTCCCACCCCAAGCCCTGATGCCTCGCCATTTGAGCCACCTTGGCCTCGGCATCCCGCCAGGCCTCTTCGGTTGTGTCACGCACCAAAGTGGTGATCCGCAGCCCAAACTTGAGCGGCGGCAGGTCGCGATCAAGCTCGAGACTGAGTGCTTTGAGTCGAGCGATGCGCTCGGCAATGCCCTCGATCGGTTCGCCCCAGAAAAGCTGCACATCGGCTTCAGTGGCCGCCACGCGCTCCGCGGCTTCGGACGCCCCGCCAAAGTAGAGCTTTGGATGTCTGCGATCGCCTCGAACGATCGGTCGTGGCACGACGGTGCTGTCGGTCACCGAGAAATGCTCACCGGCAAAGGTGACGTTTTCCGCCGTCCAAAGCCGCCGGACGAGCCTCATGAATTCCTTGGTCCGCGCATAGCGATGCGCTTGGTCACCTTCGCTGTCGCCATAAGCGGCCAGATTATCCTGTCCCGACACGATATTGATCCGCACCCGCCCACCGGTGAGATGATCGAGCGTCGCCGCCGCAGACGCGAAATTGGCCGGTCGCCAATAGCCGGGCCGGATGGCGATCAACGGTTCGAAGGTTCGGGTGCGCGCAGCCAATGCCGTCGCAAGGGTAAACGTGTCGGGCCGCCCCCAGCCCGTTCCGAGCAGCGCACCATGCCAACCGTTGTCCTCAAGCGCCTCGGCCTGCGCGGTCAGTACGTCGAGGCTGTTGTGATCGACGGCAACGGGCTCGCCGCGATGGCCGGGGTTCACCTGATTGGGGATATACCAAAGAAATTCGGTCGTGCTCATGTCTCTAGACGGCCTTACGCTGGAGGGCAGGCTGGGCAAGCCCGTTGGCCGGACGCAACAGTCCGAGATTTTCGCGCAGTGTCTGGCCCTCATACTCGGTCCGGAAAATCCCTCTTCTCTGCAGGATCGGGACAACCTGATCGACAAAGTCGCTAAGGCCGGTCGGCAGAATGGGCGGCATGATGTTGAAAGCATCCGCGGCGCCGTTGTCGAACCAATCCTGGATCGCATCGGCAACTTGCTCGGGCGTACCGACGACAGTGCGGTGTCCACGAGCGCCCGCAACCGCCAGATAAAGCTGACGGAGAGTGAGGTTATTGCGCTCGACAAGATCGGTTACGAGCTTGAGCCGGCTTTTGTTAAGCTCGGTGTTCTGCGGCAATGGCGGAGCGCGGTCGTCGAGCGAATATCCCGAAAGATCGATGCCCTTGTAGTGGCGCTCCAGAATTGTCCAGGCGATCGAGGGGTGGATGAGGGACTGGATATAGTTATACTCTTCCTGTGCCTCCTTCTCGGTGCCGCCGAGAACGGGGAAGATGCCAGGATTGATGAGGAGCTCATTGGTGCTTCGGCCGTAGCGCCCAAGTCGGCCCTTCACGTCCGAATAAAATTCCTGCGCATCTTCAATGGTCTGATTGGCGGTAAAGATCATTTCGGCGGTCCGGGCCGCCAGCTCACGTCCCGGCTCGGAGGCACCAGCCTGCACGATTACTGGATAGCCCTGCACGGGACGCGCGACATTGAGCGGACCGCTGACGGTGAAGAATTTGCCCTGGTGATTGAGCTGGTGGATTTTATCGGGGTCGAGATAGACGCCGCTTGCCTTGTCGCGCACGAAGGCATCGTCCTCATAGGAATCCCACAACCCTTTGACGAGATCGACGAACTCCTCGGCGCGCTCATACCGATCCGCATGCGCGGGATGTCCTGGGATGGAAAAATTCTTGGAGACGTCGGCCCCGGTCGTCACGACGTTCCAGGCAGCTCGACCCTTGCTGATATGATCGAGCGAGGCAAATTTTCGCGCGAGGAGATAGGGATCCTCGTAGGTGGTGGATGCCGTCGCCACAAAGCCGATATGGCTCGTCACCTGCGACAGGGCTGCCCAAAGCGTTATCGGTTCGAAATGCGCGCCCTGGCTTGAGCGTCGCAGCGCTTCCGGATCTTTGGCTCGCTCCCACCCCGCCGGACTGTCAGCGACGAAGACGAGATCGAACTTGCCGCGCTCGGCGGTCTGCGCCAGGTCTTTATAGTGGTCGATATTGTGTCCTGCATCGGCTTGCGAGGCTGGATGCCGCCAGGCCGAAACATGGTGTCCGGTCGCCATGATAAAGGCGCCGAGCTTGAGCTGTCTTTTCTCACTCATTTCAGTGTCCTTTCGTTTAGGCAGCGCTTCGGTCGTCGACGTCGACGCCAAGCCGCGACAGCAATTGGGATCGGATAGCACCAAAGCGTGGATCGCCGTGGCTGCGACGGCCCTTGATGTCGACCTTGAGGTCTTCGACCAGGCGGCCCTGGTCGAGCACCAGAATGCGATCGGCCAGAGAGATCGCCTCGTCGACATCGTGTGTGACGAGGAGCACTGCCGGCCGGTGGCGCGCACAGAGCTCGCGGAGCAAATCGTGCATCTTGAGCCGCGTCAGCGCGTCGAGTGCCCCAAAAGGCTCGTCGGCCAGGAGCAATGCGGGCTCCCGTACCAGCGAGCGGGCCAGCGCCACGCGCTGCTGCTCGCCGCCGGAAAGCTGGATCGGCCAGGCCGTTTCGCGACCTGCGAGCCCCACCTCTTCAAGAGCTTTTCGGCCAGGCTCACGCCCTGCCCCACCAAGGCCCAACGTGACATTCTGGATCACACTGCGCCAAGGCAGGAGCCGCGCATCCTGAAACACGACGGAGAGCTTTTCCGGCGTTCGGAGTGACCCGGTGCCGTCCACCTCGTAGTCGAGCCCGGCCAGTGCACGCAGGAATGTGCTCTTACCTGAACCGCTCTTGCCTAAAAGAGCCACGAATTCGCCCTGGGCAATGTCGAGGTCGAGGTCGTCGAGGATGGTGACGTCGCCAAAGCGGCGGGTCAGCCGGCGGACTTCAACCGCCTTTAATGAGCGAGCGTGCGGCGCCATGACAGCAGTCTCCTTTCAAGCAGACGGACGACGCCGTCGGAGGCAAGGCCGAGGACGGCATAAACCACGAGCCCAACGATGATGATCTGGGTTTGACCATAGGTGCGGGCGAGTTCGATCATGTAGCCGAGGCCCGAGGTGGCATTGATCTGCTCGACCACCACCAGCGAAACCCAGCACAGCGTGACGGCAAACCGTAAACCCAGGAGGAAGCCAGGCACTGCACCGGGCAGCACGACTTGCAACAGGAAATCACGCTGACTCATGCGCAACGTTTCAGCGAGTTCGACATAGCGCTCGTCGATGGCCCGCAGCGCATTATGCGTGTGCATGTAGATCGGCACGACGACGCCAAGCGTAATGATCGTAACCTTCATGGTCTCGCCGATCCCCAGCCACAGCATCAGGAGTGGGATCATGGCGAGTGTCGGTACGGCGCGCTTGATCTGGATGGGCCCATCGATGAAGGCCTCTCCAACCCGTGAAAGTCCGGAGATGACCGCAAGCAGAAGACCGATGACGATGCCGAACCCCAATCCCAGCAGCGCTCGTACCGACGAGGTAAGGAAGTTCGATTGCAGCCGCCCATCGGCGATAAGATCACCAAAGGTGCCAACAATTGCCCATGGCGCCGGCAGGATGCGCGGATCGAGCAGCCCGAATGCCGACCCCGCAGTCCAGATCAACACCAGGGCGAGAGGCCCGATCTGGAGACCGAAGGGAATGGCCGGACCCGGCCCAAGGCGCCGCCGGCGCCGGGGCGAATTTTCGACAAAGGCGGGCGGGCGGAAGCTGGTGGGCGGGGCATAGCTCGCCGGTCTTTCCCGGTCGAGGACATCGAGCCTTCCACTATGGCTGCTGGTCACATAGGTCATCGCGGAACTCCAGGTTCAGGGAAGTCTCTTTGGCGCTTAGGGCTGCGGCGGCGATTGTTTCGAAGCGGCGGTCAAAGATGTTCTCGGCGCTGAAGGGCTCGTAGCCGAGCTCGGCGCCCAGAAGGTCGATGGTCTTCTGATGGCGGGCGACGACCTCGTCCCAGTTGTCGGGGATGATCTGATTGCCCACGAGTTCGACGAGATACTCGCCGTCTTCCTTGCTCAGGCCCTGATCCCCAACATAGTAGCCTTCGACCCACGCCTCGGGGTTCTCATTGACCCATTGCGTAGCGCGGGCCCAAAAACCGACATAGACGGCCAGCGCCGCGGCCTTGGCCGGATCGTCAAGCACCCATTGCGGTGCATAGAGATGGCTCGGATCATCGCGCAGCCCATGCTCGATCACCGTCGCGCCATCAGCGCCATACTGGTTCACATAACGCCGGATATAGACCCCACCGATCGGTGCCACATCGACCTGATGGCTGGCAAGTGCCACAGGATAGACATCGCCCGTACTCGGCAGTTCGACCAGGGTCACGTCGTCGCGCGTAAGCCCCGCCGCCTGTAGAGCCCGCAGCACCAAAGCGCCCTGGGCCTGGCCGGGGCTAAAGGCAATGCGCTTGCCGCGGAAGTCGGCGAGAGTCTTGACGTCCACGCCTGGGGCGATGCCGAACCGATAGATCGGATGGCCGATAGGATCTTCGCGTTCGCGATAGGCAATGTTGCGGACCGGCAGGTCATTCCAGTTGGCAAAGATCGATGGAATTTCAGCCACCGAGCCAACATCGAGCGCCCGCGCCCGGAAGGCTTCCGAGGTCTGCGGCCCACCGCTGAGATTGGTCCATTCGATCTCGAAGGGAATCTCGTCGATGAGACCGGAAAGCTGCAGCGCCACCTTGGTCTGCGGGTCACCCACCACGAGCTTGGTGCCCGCCGGAACGTCGGCGGGAAGTGGAGCGCTTTCCTGGGCGTGCACCAGGCCGAAACTTGCCAGTGATAGAAGCGAGGATGCGATTAAAAGGGTCGCGGTTCGACGGCTCTGCTGCATGTCTTTCCATCCGATCAGTGATGGAGAGAACGTTAGCCTTCAATATCCACTAATTCTATAGACTAAAGAAGATCGATTTCCCGAATATGGGAGGCGATTGAGCATGGCAAGGCTGTGAGCCGGTCCGAGGGACGCCGATTTTTCAACAGGCAAGGCCCGTGTCTTCAGAACCATATTAAGGGCGAGCCTTGCGCTGGACGGAACTAAATATTCGGCGACAACCGCTGCAGTCGCCCGATATTCGCCCTTGGCTATTGCCAATGGCCGGACAGGTAAGCGAGTACGCCCGGCCCCAGATCACGAGACGTAAGAATTAGCCTTGCCGAGGAAGTTTGGCTTGACGGAAGCCATGCATTCCCAAACAAGCGACCACTGCTTCAATCTGGACCACAGTCATGACCGCAGATGGTGCGCATAGGGTCGTCTCCAATACCGCTTTCCTGGCCGGAGGTGGTGCGCTTGGCGAACTCATCCGCAGTTACGATTGGGCGTCGACTCCTTTGGGCGTTCCGTCGACTTGGCCGGGAAGCCTCCGGACCCTCGTCCAGGTCATGCTCACATCGCAGCAACCCATGTTCATCGCCTGGGGGCCCGAACGCACCATGCTTTATAATGACGGTTATGCGCCCATGTGCACCAACCGTCATCCATGGGCCTTGGGCAAGCCGTTTGCAGAGGTGTGGTCGGACATCATCCAGGATGTTGGCCCGATCATGGATGCGGCTTACGCCGGCACCCCAACCTATATGGACGATATCGAATTCCAGATGACGCGAAACGGTCGACCGACCGAGACGCACTTCTCGTTCGGCTATACGCCTGTTCATGATGAGACCGATCAGGTCGCGGGCATGTTCTGCACCGCTCTTGAAATCACCTCTGAAGTGATTGCGGGCCGCCATCGGCGGCAGGAGCTCGACCGCCTCCGGACGCTGTTGGAACAAGCGCCGAGCTTCATGGCCGTGCTCACCGGGCCGGAGCACCGCTTCGAAATCACCAATGCTGCCTATAGACAGCTCATTGGACATCGCGACATCATCGGAAAAACCGTGCGCGAAGCTCTGCCCGATATTGAGGGCCAGGGCTTTTATGAGCTGCTGGACAAGGTGTTTACGACAGGCGAAATCTTCGTCGGGCGCGGCATGAAGATCGACCTTCAGCACACGCCAGGCGGGCCCGTCGAGAATGGCTATCTCAATTTCATATATCAGCCGATGTATGATGAGGCCGGAGAGATCAGCGGCATCTTCGTTGAAGGTGGAGACGTCACGGATCTCAAGAAGGCGGAACTGGCGCTGATGGAGTCGATCGCGACTCAGGACGTCCTCGCCGGCGAATTGCAGCATCGCATCAAGAACAGCCTCGCCATGGTCGCCGCGATCGCCGCGCAGACCCTGCGTGGAGAAGACATTGCTGATCGACGGCTGCTCTTTAATTCACGTCTGAGCGCCTTGGCGACTGCCCATGACATTCTCACCAACAGCACATGGACGACGGCTTCGTTGCGTGAAGTCGTAGACGGCGCCCTCCTCCCCCATTTGCCCAGCGAGAACCGCGTCAGCGTCCAAGGCCGGGATATCGACCTTAATCCCAAGCAGGCCCTGTCGATGGCTCTCGCGATCCACGAGCTTGCCACCAATGCGGCAAAATACGGGGCGCTCTGTGCCCCCTATGGCAGTGTTTCTATTTCTTGGGATTTTTCCGGCGTGGCCGACGAACGCAAGTTCGTTTTCACCTGGGCCGAAAGCGGCGGGCCGCAGGTCAGCGAACCGAGCCGAACCGGATTCGGCTCAAGATTGATCACAAAGGTGTTGGCGTCCGATTTCGGCGGTCAAGTTGGCATCGATTACGCCCCGCAAGGCGTTCGATGTGTCTTGGAAACCGATGCGGCTAGCGTCACCGCGTCTAAAACACCCAGCAAAAAAGGCTGAGTCATATGGCGCACTCAAAGCTCACAGTCCTCGTGGTTGAGGATGAATCGCTGGTCAGAATGGCCATCGTCGACCGCCTTGAGAATGAAGGTTTCCTGGTGCTCGAAGCCGCCAATGCTGACGAGGCACTCGCGATCCTTGCAAAAAACCTCGATATCAGGCTGGTCTTTACTGATGTCGACATGCCCGGCAGCATGGATGGCTTGAAGCTTGCGGCCGCCGTTCGCGACAGATGGCCCCCCATCAAGATCGTCGTCACATCGGGCTATAAGCATGTCCGGCGCGACCAGATCCCCGCAGAAGCCGAGTTTGTCCCAAAACCCTACGATCCCGACAATCTCATCAGCGCCCTCCGCCGTATGATCCAGTAGGACAACTCAGAACGGCTCTGAGACGACAACGCCCCGCTAATTGACGTGACGGAAAAATTGGCCCCTGGGCTAGATGAGCTCAAGGGCCAACGCGTCACCAAAATCGTCCAAACACTCTAGGCCAGGAACGGCGTCGCCGCTGCCAGCACGGCTTTCTTGCTGAGCGGCTTGTCGAATGCGCCATCCCAACCGAACTTGAGGCCAATACGGCGGACTTCGGAGGCGTGACGGGCTTCCACCGAATGGATCTGCAAAGCGACCGTGAGGACTTCCTTCGAGCCCATGAGATTGCCCGCCTGCCCTTTGTAAGCGGCCACGCCAAGATCTTCGAATGTCTGGCTAAGGGTGAGGAACGTGTCGAAGTTTTCCCAAACGTCGGCATATTTGCCGCCGGCGGTAAAATCGACGCCCGGGGCTTTGACCGCAGCCGAACCCAACACGCCCTTCAAGAGCTTCACGTGGGCATTTTCGTGCTGACCGATGGTGCGGAAGACCGCGCGGTATTGCGATGGAATAATGCCCGACTTGTTCCCTTGCTCGTAGAAGGCTGCTTCCAGATATTCGAGCGTCAGCGCGAAATTGAGCGTATCGGTGATCTGTTGCGGCAGGCTCTGGCCAAATGCCTGGTTGGACGCGAGCGCCAGCACGAGTGGAGCACTCGTCATGATCCCGGCCGCTTTGGCGTAGCGGGCGAAAACGTCACGACGGCTGCTGACGATCGTATCTGCCAGCTCAGGCTCGATGGCGCCGAGAATGGTGTTATCATTGCTCATGATCGAATTCCTTATGGCAGAGTTGCAGCGGTGACTTCGGTCACGATGAAGGGGGCTGCCTTGGGCAGAACCATTGATGGCAGCAAGGCCTTATCAAGCCCCTTGTGGTCGACATTGCCTCGACCAGCGGCCTCGGCGCTGAACGGTCTCAGGAGGTCGGCAATAGCGGCTGCGTGGCGGGCTTCGACCGATACGATCGAACCGGCGGCCACAAGATAATCCGGCGTTGAGATGAGCTGGCCCGCGCCGTTATAGGCCGCGACACCCAGGTTCTCGAAAACATCTGCCGTTCCAAGCACGCTGGCACGGCTTGAGAAATCGACGGCCGAGAAATCGACTTCAAGCGCTGGAATGGCGTTGGAGCCGAGTGCGCGCTTGAGGAAATCGCGATGCGCGATTTCGTGGTCGCGAATTTGCTGAAGGATGCGCTGGTCGTTGACCTGCATATTGCCGAAAGGGTTTTCGAGCGCCTGAGTGTAGAAGGCGGCCTCGAGCTGTTCGAGAGCATAGGCATAGTTGAGAACGCCGATGTCGCCATCGCCCAATTCGGCGGCCAGTGCAGCACTGATACCGAAATTGGGCAACACGGCACTTGCGATCGCCACCGTTGTGCCCGCCCCTGCCCACTTGAGCAGATGGCGCCTTGAAAGGCTGGTCTTGCTTTGCATGATTCAATCTCCGGGTGAATTCCGAAGAAGCAACGGCAAGCCCGCCAGCCCCGGTTTCTGAAAAATGCGACAAAGATGCGCGATTTATCGAGAAACTTTTTTGGCTGCGGCGAGTATGCGCGCGAGACAAAATACGAAACGCGGCGGCAAGTTTTACAGTGGCTAGAGGACTTCCCTCAGGAAGTGCACAGGCACTAGCCAAACGCTGAGTTGGCCCGATAGCTAACATGAAAGCACTCGGAGGGCATGGCATGTTATTGATCTTCAGCGGATTACCGGGGACCGGGAAATCTACAATTGCGAAGGCATTTGCGGAAAAGCATTCTGCTGTCTACATCCGCGTCGATGAGATCGAAAATGCACTGCGGAGCACATACCCTTACAATGATATTGGCCCTATGGGATATGTGATATCGTTCGCAATTGCCCGTTCAAATCTCCTGCTGGGAAATCTGGTTGTCGCGGATAGCGTCAATCCCGTGTTGGAAAGTCGACACGGCTGGCACGCCGCGGCTAAAGACGCCAACGCTATTGCCTTTGATATCGAGGTCGTGTGCAGCAACAAGCAAGAGCATCGTCGACGTGTTGAGACGAGACCCGCGGAGATCGTTGGTCATCAGCACCCAACGTGGGAGAGGGTAGAAACGATGGACTATGTTCCCTGGGAAACCGACCGCTTTATCATAGACACTGCCAAAACGGATCCGCATGGGGCCCTGGCGGAAATTTCCATCCGTTTGGGCTTAGTCCTCTAGAATTCTAAAGCGACAATTCGACCTTATCTCAAGATGACCTGCGGCAGCTTCAAGGAGAGCGTGCTCAACCACGGACATTCGTGTTTGGCCACGTTTTTGGGCGAGCAGACGTTGTCAGATTTCACGCGGGAAGAAGCTTTCGCACTCCTGCTGATCTTGAACGACCTCGGGTCGCGTCGGCGACGGGAACAGCGGCGATGAGCGCTTTGGTGTAGTCGTGTTTTGGCGCTTCGAAAATCTGCGCGCGCGTGCCCGTTTCGACGATTTTGCCGTGGCGCATGACGGCGACGCGGTGGCTGGTGCGCTCGACGACGCCCATGTCGTGGCTGATGAAGAGATAGGACAGGCCCAGTTCCTGCTGCAGTTCTATCAAGAGATTGACCACCTGCGCCTGGATCGAGACATCGAGGGCTGAGACCGCCTCATCAGCGATAATCAGCTTTGGGGAAAGACTCAGTGCTCTCGCGATGCAGAGGCGTTGGCGCTGACCGCCGGAAAATTCATGGGGGTAGCGGTCGAGGTGTTCTGCCTCGAGCCCAACGCGGCGCACGAGTTCAACGGCGCGGTCCCGCAAGGCACTTCCCTTTTCGACGCCGTGGATGACGAGTGGCTCGACAATCTGGTCGAAAGCGTCGATGCGCGGATCGAGCGCCGCATAGGGGTCCTGAAAGACGATCTGCATATCACGCCGCTTGGCGCGCATCGCGTCGCGGTCGAGTTTGAGGACGTCTTGCCCCTCAAGCAGAACTTCGCCGGCATGGGGTTTGGCGAGACGCAGGATCGAACGGCCGGTTGTCGATTTGCCAGAGCCGGATTCTCCCACCAGTGAAAGCGTTTCGCCTCGTCCGATAGTGAAGCTGACATCGTCGACGGCCTTCACATCGCCAGCGTGGCGCTTGAGGAGACCTTTGTGAATCGGGAACCAGGTCGAGAGATTTTTGACTTCGAGCAGCGGCTCATGCGCCGCAGGCGCCGGTTTGGCCGTCCGAGGATCGGCTCCAAAAGCCAAAGGCCCGGCTGTGCCGGCCATTGAACCAAGCTTGGGCACGGCACTGAGCAGAGCCCTGGTGTAATTCTCGCGCGGCTGGGCAAAGAGTTTTTCAACCCCTTGTTCCTCGACCTTACGGCCCTTGTGCATTACCACCACGCGGTCTGCCATTTCGGCGACGACGCCCATGTCATGGGTGATAAACAGCAGTGCCATACCCTCTTCTCGGGCAAGGTCACGCATCAAGTCGAGCACCTGGGCTTGAATGGTCACGTCGAGGGCCGTCGTCGGCTCATCGGCGATCAGCAGGCGCGGCGAACAGGCGAGCGCCATGGCAATGACGACACGCTGGCGCATGCCACCGCTCAGCTCATGCGGATATTGGGTAAAGCGCCGCGCCGGATCACTGATGTGCACGCGAGTGATCAAATCCAGCGCCTTGGCATTGGCGGTCTGGCGGTCCATGTCGCGATGCTGGCGCAGCACTTCGGCAATCTGCTCGCCGACGGTGAAAACCGGGTTCAGCGCCGTCATCGGCTCTTGAAAGACCATAGCGATTTCGTCACCGCGGATGGTACGCATCATGCGCTCCTCCGCCTTGGCGAGATTGACGACGCTGCCGTCACGGCGCTTGAAACGAATAGCACCAGTGTCGATCGTGCCACCGTTGAAGCCCGTTAGCCCCAGAACAGAAAAAGCCGTCACCGATTTGCCCGACCCGGACTCGCCAACCACGGCGACGCATTCGCCGGGGAACACATCAAAGCTCAGGCCCTCAACGACGCGCCTGGCTTTTTCACCGTGGCCAAAGCTGACGGAGAGGTTTTCTATGGCGAGCAAAGCATTGGCGCTCATGATCGGACCTTTCAAAAGGGGAGGACCCGGGCTGGACGGGAAACGCCAGCTCGGGTCATGCGCTTATTCGACCGTGATGGACCCGGCACGGAAATCGAGCACGTAGGGGATGTGGCCGGGCTGCGGTGCCCACGTCACGCCCTGGCGCATGCCGTAGCTTTCATAGGGCTGGTAGAGCACTACGAAGGGCATCTCTTCCTTCACATAGGCCATGATCTCGCCATAGGCTTCCTTGCGCACGGCGATGTCGGTCGAGTAGCGGAACTTGTCCCAAAGCGCCGGATACGCCTCGTTCGGGGTCCAAGCCATTTCGGTGCCCGAGCCCTTGGGCGACCACATGGTACCGAACGAGCCGGCAGGATCGGCGAAATACATTGGGTTGGACCAGTTGCGCACCTGCATGTCTGCGTCGGGGCCGGTCCATTTGGTCGTTACATTGATCTCAGCCTTGACGCCGATTTCAGCCCACATTTCCTGGATTGCCTGCGCGGCAAGAAGACCATTGGTGTAGTAGACCGGATCGGTGTCGAAGCGGATGGTCGAGCCATCGTAGCCCGCCTCGGCCAGCAATTCCTTGGCCTTTTCGGGATTGTATTCGAAGGTCTGGCTCTCGGTGTCGTTCAGTTCGCCATATTGGGCATAGCTGTGGGTGTTCGGAACCAGGGCCTCATTGCCCCAGAGCGCTTCATTGAGAAGATTGCGATCGATGCCCATGCTCAGCGCCTGGCGCAGCTTTGGGTTAGCCATCGTCGGGTTGCGGGTATTGAAGAAGATGATGTGAAAGAGCGGCGTCACATTGCCCACGACCTTGAGCGCCGGATTGCCCTCGATGGTGGCCAGCTGATCGGGCGGCACATTGGTGATCAGATCGACTTCGCCATTGGCAAGCGCGGTGACGCGGGTAGCCAATTCCGGGATGCGTCGAAGGCTCACTTCGTCAAGCGCAGCCTTGTCACCCCAATAGCCATCAAAGCGCGTCCAGACGAGGCTTTCGCCCGGCTGGAACGAGGAGATGGTGTAAGGGCCGGTGCCGATTGGCTTGAGCATGAAAGCGTCGAAGTCGGAAGGCTCGATCGCATCGTCATCGCCTGACAGGCCGGCGATATAGGCCTTGGGGACAATGGAGCCTTCCGAAGTGTTGAGGAGGGTTTCAAACAGCGGCTCGGGCTTCTTGGTGGTGAATTTGATGGTCGTCTCATCGATCTTTTCGACCGATGCAAAATTGTCGAAGAACTGGCGGTGAATGCCGGCATATTCAGGCGTCATATCCTGCAGAATACGCTCGAAGGAAAACACCACGTCATCGGCGGTCATCGGATCGCCGTTCTGGAATTTGACGCCTTCGCGCAAAGTCACCTGAAATTCGGTTGGCGACAGGCTTTCCCATGCGGTTGCGAGACCCGGCTTGAAGACGGCTCCAGGCTGGGAATAGTCCTTGAGGATCAGCGGATCGAAGGTGTTGTAATAGATCTGGCTGCCATTGTTGCCAAAGTCCTTACCCGGATCGAGCCATGGCGGCAGGTTCTGCACGCCGACAGTAAGAGACTGCGCCGATGCAGCCGAGATCAGCATGGTGCTGAGCGCGAGGGTTGAAAGAAGCGTCTTGATCATCTGTTTGGTCCTTTGAAAGGCAGGCGCAAGGGTTCGGTGTCGGGAGGACATCGAATGAGGGGGCATTTGGGGCCGGCGCCGTAGCGCCGGGACTTATTTGAGGCGGATATCGAGCGCGTCGCGCAGCCAGTCGCCGATGAGGAGGACCTGGAGCGAGACGAACATGATGGCGATGGCCGGCACGAGCGCGATCCAGGCCGAGGACGCGAGATAATCGCGCCCGAGCCCGACCATAGAGCCCAGCGTGGCGGTTGGTGGCTGCACTCCAAGCCCAAGGAAAGAAAGCGAGGATTCCACGAGGATCAGCGCCGAGAAAGTCATGGTCCAGACCACGATGATCGGCGTCACGATATTGGGCAGGATATGCTTGAGAAGGATGCGGTCGTGCTTGGCGCCGGCTGCGACCGCCGCCTCGACGAAGGGCATGCGCGCTGTCGCCAACACCTGGGCCCGAACGATGCGGGCATAGGTTTCCCACCCGGCGAGGCCGATGGTGACGATCAGCACCGGCAGCGAGTTGCCGAACACCGCGATCACCACAAGGGCAATCAGCGTAAAGGGAATGGCGAGCTGGATATCCACCACCGCCATGATGAGGCCGCCGAACCAGCCGCGGGCATAGCCGGCAATGACACCGAGCGTCACGCCGAGCACGAGGCTGATCAGCGAACCAATCAGGGCAATCGCCATGGTCAGTTGCAGGCCGTAAAGGGTGCGGCTTAGGAGATCGCGGCCAAGCTGGTCGGTGCCCAGAATATTGGTCGTATTGGCGCCGGCAAAACCCATCGGCGGCTTGAGGCGCGCCAGCAGCTTCTGCGCGTCGGGATCGAACGGCGCTATCCACTGCGCCAGCGTAGCGAGGATCAAGATCAGCGCAAAGACGCTGAGATTAATGCGGGTGAACAGATTGGCCCGCGACCAGAGCGTAGCGATAAGGCTCGGTTTGCCCCGTCGCCCGGCGGCTAATGTAGGGGCAAGAGAAGCGGTCAGCTCGGTCATGATGCGGCAACCTTCACGCGGGGGTCGAGGGCGGCATAGGCATAGTCGACCACCAGCGAGGAGGTGACGACAATGAGGGCGATCAGGATCACGCCGAACTGGAGGACCGGATAATCCCGGCCAATGGCGGCAAAAACCACGAGATCGCCAATGCCTTTGGTGGCAAAGACGCTTTCGACGATGACGACACGCGCCACCATGCCGGCCACCTGGAGGCCAAGGATCGTCACGACCGGAATGGCGGCATTGCGCAGCGCATGTTTCCCCACCACCAGATGTTCGGGTAGTCCCTTGGCGCGGGCGGTCCTGAGATAATCCTGCCCCAGCACATCGAGCATGGCATTGCGGGTAAAGCGGATGATTTCGGCCAGCATTGGCGCTGCCAGAACGATCGCCGGCATCAGGAAATGGATCGGGGTCATTGAGCCAGAACTGGGCAACCAATGAAGGTTGAACGAGAACACCAGGATCATGATGATCGCCAAAACAAAGTTCGGCGTCGCATAGCCCACAAAGGCCACGCTCATGATCGCTGCGCCCACTGCATTGCCGCGATTGAGCGCTGCAACGAGCCCGAGTGGCAGACCAAGCGCGACTGCAAGTCCCAGCGCATAGACAAACAGCATCAGCGTATTGGGCAAGCGCTCGGCATAGATATCCAAGACGGGTCGCCGCTCAAAAAGGCTGATGCCCATGTCGCCACTGAAGAGACCCTGCACGTAGTGTGCGAATTGCAGCAGCAGCGGCTGGTCGAGCCCCATCTGGGTGATCATCAGCGCCCTTGTATTGGCGTCGACGCCCGGCGGCAGCAGATAGTCCGCCGCATTGCCGGAGAGGCGGGTCGCGAAGAAGACGGCGACGATGACGACGCCGAGCGTCGCAATCGCTCCCAGGGTGCGGCGAGCCAGTTGATCAAGCATGTTCAAGCTCGGCGGCGACGTCGGCGTTTGAGCCAAACGGCCCCATTGGCTTGAACCAGGGACGATCGCCCGAGCGGCGGAAGGCCACCTTGGCATGGAACGGATCATTGCCGTGGACGGTCAGGTCGGCGAGATCGTCGATGATCTCGATCACCGCAAAGGCATTCGCCGAGGCCGGCGCTGTCGTAAAACGTTCGGACATGGACTGGATGGTTACATGCTGGATGCCGGCAATCGGGGTTACTGTGTTCCAATGAACATGGCCGGCCAGCCACATGGCAGCATTCCCCGTCGCCTCTACGGCGCGGCGCACCTCAGCATGGTCGGGATAGGTCGAATACTGGTAATTGTTTTCGAAATAGAAATTGCCGATCTGGCTATGGCCTGACAGCGGCACATGGGTGGCGATGATCGCCGGCTTAGTATCGGCCTTGAGCGTTTCAACCAGCCAGGGAAGCGCTTCGGTCGTTGGGGCAAAGCCGCCCGGAAGCCCGATATTGACGCCCGGCTGCCAGAGGATCAGCCGCGCTGCGCCAAGGTCGAAGACCTGGCTCTCCATCGACTGGCCAAAGATGTCTTCATTGTCGGCAATCGACAGGTTGGTAACGTCGTGATTGCCGACGACGTGGTAGCGCGGCCCATTGAACTGGCCCAGCGTGTTGGCAACCTCGGTCGCGGCGCGGACGTCAGTCGCGTGGTCGGTATCCGAGATATGGTCGCCAAGATCGAGCAGCAGGTCGGCATTAATCGTATTGGCATGCTCGACAAATGCCTCCATCGCGCCCATGCCGTCCCAGCCGGTCTCCTTGGTATGGGACTTCGGGCCGTGGTGAATGTCGGTGATGATGGCGATCTTCATGGCGCTGTCCTGAGCAGATTTGGCGGTGTTGACCCCACCAGTAGACAGCCTCTGTGACACCCATATGAACATATCTCATTTTTTCATAACTTGACATTGAGACTATCTCAAACCACCCTTAGGCCATCTAGGGAGTGCTTCGCGTGTCCTTCAACTTCGCTGCCCATCAGGGGTTTCTCATCGATCTCGACGGCACGCTGGCCTCGGGCACCCACCTGCTGCCCGGCGCGCGCGAACTGATCGAAGCCACCGCCGACCGGTTCGCCATCGTCTCCAATGATAGCGAACACACGCCTGACCAATTGGCCCGCCGCTTCAAGGAATGGCGTCTGCCGGTACCATCCGGACGGATCGTCTTGGCTGGCGTCGCAGCCCTGAAGGCAGCGGCAGAGAGGCGGCCAGGCTCGCGCTTGTTATTGCTCGGCTCCCCTGCCCTCCGCCGCATGGCGCGCAATATGGGTTTCGAACTGGCAGAGCGAAACGTCGACACAGTAATCGTCGCCCGCGATCGCCAATTCACCTACACCAAGCTCGCCATAGCGGCTCGCGCCGTGCGCGATGGCGCCGAGGTGCTGGTGGCCGCTCCCGATCTCAGCCATCCTGGCGCCGATGGCTATCCTGTGCCTGAGGCCGGCGCGCTAGCCGCCGCGCTCTTTGCCGTCACCGGCCCAGTGCCCCATCGCATCATCGGCAAGCCGCAACCTGAACTCTTCCGCCATGCCTGCGCCGAGATCGGCATCGCGCCGCACCACTGCGTCGTCATCGGCGACAATCCGCGCACTGACGGCGCCGGCGCGAGTGGCCTTGGCGTGCCTTTTTGGCAGGTCACGCCGGGAAAATTGCCGGACCTGCTTCGCGAAACCGTCACCCATGTGCTCTAGTAGCCTGAATTTTATGACGAAACGGACAGACGCATGGCAGAGCCGAAGGAACAAGAGCGCCTGATGAACGTGCTGGACCGTATCTCCGCCATCCGCGCCGACCTTGCGCCAACGGCCGGACGTATCGCCGATTTCATCACTGCCAATGCTGCCGATGTCGTGCACATGTCGGTCACGGAAGTCGCCGAGCGCACCAGTTCGAGCGAAGGTAGCGTCGTCGGACTCTGTCAGCAACTTGGCGCCCGTGGCTTCCAGCAGATCAAGATCGCGCTGGCGCGCGATCTCGTGCAGCCGGTCCAGTTCATCCACGAAGACCTCAATCCCAATGATGGCCTTGTCGATGTCGTCTCGAAGATTTTCGGGGGCGGTCTCCAGGCGCTGCAGGATACGCGTAACGCCCTCGACCTGACCCAGCTCGGCCGCGCCGTCACCGCCATCCGCGCCGCCAAGCGCGTCGAAGTATTCGGCATCGGCTCAGCCGCACCCATCGCCGAAGACGCGATGTACCGCCTCCTGCGGATCGGGCTCAATGCCAGGGTCAGCGTCGATAGCCACGTCATGGCCATCACCGGTTCGCTTTGCGACCCCGAGACCGCAGTACTGACGATCTCGCATTCCGGCTCCACCATCGAAACCCTGACAGCGACCAAACTGGCCAAGGAAGCTGGCGCAACGACGATCGCCGTCACCAATTTCGGCCGCTCGCCGCTCCTGACGCATACTGACATCGTGCTGCATACCTTGGCGCGCGAAACTCAGTTCCGCACCGAAGCCATGACCAGCCGCATCGCTCAGCTTGCTGTCATCGACACCCTGATCGCCGCGCTGGCCCTCGCCGACTACGACCGCGCCGTCACGACGATCGACAAAACCTTCGACGTGCTCTCGGTCAAGCGCGTGTAAATGTAAGTCGGTCGTTACTAGAGGATGCCTTTTTCAAACGCGGGGGACGGATCTGACCCGTCCCCCACTGAACCTCTAGATTACTCCGCCTTCAAAAACTCAGCGACGTCGAGCAGGATGTATTCGTTGTCATCCGCCCGGCCAGCTTCGCGCCCTGTCGAGCCAGGATAGTTGTTGTCGTTGGCGACGATGATGGTGGTTGGGTCGACCAGATCGACGTCTTCGATGGTAACGAAGGGGAAGGTGAAGACGCCATCCTTTGTGCCGCGCGGCGCGATACCGTCCGGATCCTTGATCGCCATCAGGTCGATATAGGCGATCTTTTCAAGCACACCGTTTTCGTCGGCCCGCGTAAGATCGATGAGGTAGATGCGCTTGAAGGCCGCAGCCTTTTCGCGGCCATCGTCACCTTCGTTGTTATCGCGCTCGATGATGAGGCCACGCGTGCCGTCAAAGAGATTGAAGTCGCCGATGGCATGGCCGGCATCGTCGAGCGGATAGTAGCGAACCGTATCGCTCCAGGTGGCGTCGCCAACGTTGAATTCCAGCATGCGGATAACCGGTTTGCCGTCAACGGTTTCGAGCGCGCCAGCGGCCTCGTCGAAGAACGGCTTTTCCAGAAGCGGATAAAGCGTCTTACCATCGGCCGATTGCGCCATGCCTTCATAACCGCCCGAGCGGCCGGTATTGATGCCGGTCACGACCGAGCCCGCGGCAGGCTGGGAAGTAAACTGGTTGTCGGGGGATTTGTAGTCGATGCCGCCGGGATTGGTTTTGACGACCTGTAACACGAAGCCCTCGGCATCGACTTCGATCAGCCATGGGCCGAATTCGTCGCCGATCCAATAATTTTCGCCAACCGGCTGGATGGATTCTGGGTCGAAATCGGCGCCCGTGAGATAACGGCTGTCGCTATGCTCGGTGACGATCGGAAAAGGAACGACGCGGTTCGGATCTCTAAGGAAGATGGTCTTTTCGATGCCGACTTTGCCAGCATCCCAATCCATCTTGAGGATGTTGAACATCAGCATGGCGTCCGACGAGTTGGCCTTGGTGCCAAAGCCATTGTCGGTGAGGAAGAGAAAGCGACCATCGCCCAGCGAGCGCACGCCGCTCATGCCCTGCAGCGGCTGGCCGGGGAACGGCATGGAAATACCCGAAGCGGGATTGGCCCAGCCATAGGGCGCCTCGACACGGGTGCCTGAGGTAAAACGGCCGGACATCTGGAGGCCCACGGGGGCATTGGCTGGGACGGGCAGAAAGGTCTGGGCCGGAAGCTCGGCATGGGCTTTCAGCACGGCGTCAAATTTTGCCGGGCCTTCCGCGTCTTGCGCCATTGCAAGGGTTGCAAGGAGGCTGAGGCTGACGCCAAGGGCGAGAGCTTTGAGCATGGTCATCTCCAGAATTAAAATGGACGCCCTGCCCTAGCCAGCCATGATGTCGCGACCATCACAGGGGCGTGACCGCCGCATGACAATGCCACCCTGCTTTTGGGGCGCTGGATTATGACAGTTCGACCTGCCTACATGCCGCCAATTCTGAATAGGTGCGTTATGAAGACCGAAAGCCTCGAACAGACCATCGTCCGCGTTCTCGCTGAAATGCCCAAACCCGATGATGCGCTGAAGACCATCCGCAAGGCCCATCCCAAAGTATCCAAGAAGCAGATTATCCGCGCCGCCTTTGGCGTGATGATCGACAAGAGTGCCGTGGATCTTGAAACGAGCCGCGCACTCCAGAACTTCGCGATTTCCACACACACCGCCGAGGATTGAACGAATTGATCTGTGCGACAGGGAGTTACACATGCCTGTCACACCGCTTGTCTATGGCTCGACCACCCGCTTCCTAGTCTTCGCGGGACGCCGCAACAGATAGGTGAATTTCATGGTCAAGCTCTCCCGAGCTCTCTTCGCCGGCGTTTCGACGCTCGCTCTCACTGTCCCCGTACTCGCGCAGACTGCAGTGCCGCAGGCCAATGACAGCTACTTCCTCGCTGCCCAGGAACAGCTCGCCGCCAAGGAAGCGGTCCAGCCCAATACCGGCAGGGCCAAAAACGTCATCGTCTTCATCGTCGATGGCCTCTCGGTCCCAACCATCACCGCTGCCCGCATCCATGAAGGCCAGCTCGCCGGCGTCGATGGCGAAAGCCACTCCCTCGCCTTTGAGACGCTGCTGCCGCACACAGCGCTCGTCAAGACCTACACCCATGACAGCCAGGTCGCCGATTCCGCGCCGACCGCGACGGCCATCACCTCGGGCGTAAAGTCGCTCAATGGCACCATCGGCGTCGATCAGACTGCCGTGCTCGAGGATTGCTCGACCCAGGCCGGCGCCACCACCATGTCGATCTTCGAGCAGGCTGAAGAAGCCGGGCTTTCGACCGGCATCATCTCGACCGCCCGCATCACCCACGCGACCCCGGCCGCTGCCTATGCGCACACGGTTGGCCGTGATTGGGAAGCCGACAAGAACCTGCCTGAAGATGCCGTCGGCAAGTGCGCCGATATCGCCTCTCAGCTCGTCGATTCCAACTTCGGCGACGGCTTTGACGTCGTGTTCGGTGGTGGCCGTTCCAACTTCATGCTGAGCACCCAGAAGGACCCGGAAGACGAGACCAAGACCGGCGCCCGCATCGAACGCGACCTCATCGCCGAATGGCAGGAAAAGTACACCGACGGCACTTATATCTGGAACAAGGACGGCTTTGACGGCCTGACCCCGGAAACCACCAAGGTTCTCGGCCTCTTCAACGGCTCGCACATGCAGTATGAAGCCGATCGCGAAACCGATGCCGGCGGCGAACCCTCGATTGCCGAAATGACCGTCAAGGCCATCGATATCCTTGAAAAGAACGAAGACGGCTTCGTGCTGATGGTTGAAGGCGGCCGCGTCGACCACGCTCACCACGCTGGCAATGCCGCTCGCGCCCTCACCGATGCCATCGCCGTTTCGGAAGCCGTCCAGGCTGCTTTCGACGCCGTGAACCCGGAAGAGACCCTGATCCTCCTCACCGCTGACCACAGCCACGTGTTCTCGATCGCCGGCTACCCGACCCGCAACAACCCGATCCTCGGCATTGCCGGTACGGGAGATGATGGCCTGCCCTACACCACGCTCGGCTACATGAACGGCCCGGGCGCCAAGACCCTCGAAGAAGGTGCCGATGTTTCGACCATGTCGGGTGAAGACGTTCGTTCTGCCCTGCAGCGCGCCGACCTCACCGAAGTCGACACGACCGACATCGACTTCCTGCAGCAAGCGCTGATCCCGATGGGTTCGGAAAGCCACGCCGGCGACGACGTCGCCGTCTTCGCCCAGGGTCCGCAGGCATATCTCTTCGACGGCGTCATCGAACAGAACCTGATCTACCACGTCATGGCCAAGGCCATCGGCCTCAACGCCGCCAAGTAACTTAGCACCCGGCGGTGGTCGCTGGTTCACCAGCGGCCACCTTTTCATTCCGAATACAGACGGTCACCCCGGTGAAGGCCGGGGCCTATCCTGAGATTTCTCACTCTGCGACGCGGAAGGACAATTCCCATGCACAGACGCTCCTTTCTTGGCCTCTCCGCCACGGCGGCGCTGGCTGGCACCTTCGGCGCAATCACACCCGCCTTCGCCGATCTGCCTTCCCTGCGCTTCCGCGATATGTATTCGCGCGGCAAGGATCTTTCGGATCAGGCCGTGGCGCTCCAAGGTCTGCGCATCGTCATGACCGGCTATATGGCGCCGCCCTTAAAACCCGAGATCAACTTCTTCGTTCTTACCAAGACGCCCATGGCCACCTGCCCCTTCTGCGATGACGCGACGGATTGGCCGAACGACATCGTCCTCTCCTATTTTGCGGGCGATATGAAGTTCACGCGGTTTTCCAACCTTATCCGCGTCGAGGGAACATTTGACACGGGCATCGAGACCGATGGGCCGACGGGCTTTGTCAGCAAGGTTCGCCTGCTCGACACCAGCTACACCATTCTCTGAGTTGCCCATGCCGGGACTGCCCTTGGCCGTTTCCGGCCTACTCCTTGCCTTCGCTGGCGCCAATGTCATCGATTTGCCGAGCCTTGCAGTCGCGCCAGGCACGCTGACCGTGCTTTCGGGCGCCTCGGGCTCCGGCAAGTCGACCCTACTCTACTTGCTGTCCGGCCTGCTCCGGCCCGATGCCGGCACCATAGCATGGGCCGAAACCGATCTTGCCAAGCTCGGCGAAAGCCAACGCGATCGCTGGCGCCGGAAACAAGCGGGATTCATCTTCCAGAATTTTCATCTGATCGAAGAAATGAGCCCGCTCGACAATGTGCTGGTGCGGATATGGCTCGACGGTTTATCCGCCGCGTCAAAGAAAGAACGCGCGTTAGACTTGTTGCACCAGCTCGACGTGCCCACCGAGCGCGCAAGCGTTGCAAAACTCTCCCGGGGTCAGCAGCAGCGCGTCGCCATCGCCCGCGCCCTGATCGGCAACCCCAGCGTGATTTTTGCCGATGAACCGACGGCAAGTCTCGACGCAGTGGCAGGCGAAACCGTCGCTGCGGTGCTGCAGCGCCTTGCCCACGAAGAGCGGCGTACCGTCGTGGTGGCGACGCACGACCCGGCGATCAGGGCACTGGCCGATCAGATTATCATGCTCGATCACGGCAAAAGGGAAACGGCGTCATGAACCCATTTCCAATCGCCTGGGCCTCATTGCGGCGCAACAGCTTCACGGGCATCTTGTTCCTGATCATCGTGGCGTTGGCCGTAGCGCTTGGCATCGCCATTTCAGCGCAGGAACGTGCCCTGCGGGCTGGCAGTGCGCGCGCGGCGGATAAGTTCGATCTCATCGTGGCCGCGCCTGGGAGCCACAATGACGTGCTGTTTTCGACGGTCTACCTAGACCCTAGCGCGGTCGAACTGCTCGATCCTGCCATTACGCGATTGCTCCTCGATGAGCCCGAAGCGGACTTTGTCGCTCCAATCGGTTTTGGCGATGCCATCGAGGGTGATCCAGTGGTCGGGACCGTCGCACCCTTCGTCGACCACCTTTCGGGTGGTCTTGCCGAAGGCCGCTTGTTCGAAAAACGCGATGAAGCCGTCATCGGCGCCCTATCGCCCCACACGATGGGCGAAGAACTAGAAGTGTCCCATGGCCACGGCGGCGCAACCGGCACAGATGCGGACGCGGCCGCCGACGCAATCGAACATGGTGAGGCCATTCCCGGCGGCGATGGCGATCATCCCCACCTGACCATCGTCGGACGCATGCAGCCGACCGGCACGCCGTGGGATCGCGCCATCGTCGTCCCCATCGAATATAATTGGGCAGCCCACGGCCTCGGCACCGGACATTTGCCCGATGACACCCATATCGGCGCGCCCTTCGATTCCGATACGCTACCAGGCGTACCGGCGGTCGTCGTAAAACCAAAAGACGTTTCCGCCGCTTACGGCCTTCGTGCTGCCTATCGCACGCCGCAGTCGACGGCCTTCTTTCCCGCTGAAGTCCTTGTAGGTCTCTATGCGCTCCTTGGCGACGCGACGGCCATTATGAGCGCCTTGACCCTTGCCGCGCAGGCGCTGGTCGTTGCCGCAATCCTCGCTGGCGTGGTGGCCATTCTCGACCTGCAGCGGCAACGCTTTGCCGTGCTGCGTGCCCTCGGCGCCTCACCACTCTTCATTTTCACAACCGTCTGGGTCTACGTCGCCGCCATCGTCATCACCGGCGCTCTGGCCGGTCTCGTCCTCGGCTGGGGCGGAGCGGCGATTGTCTCCGATCTCCTCGCGCAATCGACCGGCGTCGCCATGCGCGCCGAAATCGGCACGCGCGAACTGTCACTGGTTGGCGCCTTGGTTGGGCTCGGCTTGGTATTGGCCGCAGTCCCCGCACTGATTATCTACCGCCGTCCAGTCGTGGACGCCCTGCGTTAAGCCGACTAGCGTCTAAAACTTGACCCGCAGCGCGAGGCGGGCGGCGTGGCTCATTTCGGAGCCGCCCAGCGTGGCAGCATAGTCGAGCGAGACGATCACATCGGGGCTTGGCTGATATTCCACCCCGGCGACGAGCCGCAGGCGATCCTGGCCAGGACTTGCACCCGTCACGACGAACGGCCCGCCGCCGCCTGCAAGCGAGACCGTTTGCGCATTCGCGCCATCGACGAACGAATGCTGCCAAAGGGCCTTCCCGACCACGGAGAGATTGGCCCCATTGTCGAGCGGCATATCGTATCGCGCTGCAACGCCTATCCCGGCATCCACCTTCCATTGATCGGATGGTGCAATGGTCTGGTTGAGCGTTCCCGCCCCGGTTTCCGACGCTCCGCCATGCCCGGTCCAACCCACATCGAGGGAAGCCACCGGCCCGACAAAGAGATTATGCGCCAACTCGAACTCATAGCGCGCTTCGAGCCCCGCGCCGAGCGCCTGGGTCCAATAGTCGGCAGTTGCCGTGCGCGCTAGGCCGCCGATTTCAAGGCTGCGCGATGTCTCGATATGGTTGGCGCCATAGGCCAGCTGCCCATCGAGCCAAACCGGCCCTTCCCGCCACTGGCCATAAAGTCCTGCGTAATAGCCCTGCCCGGCGATTGACGAGAGACGCTGGTCAATCGTTGCGCTGGTCGCAATCGTGCCAAGACCAAACCCGACGACCGTATGGCCATTGCCCGTTTCGCTGGCGATCTCATAGCCCGCCGCCAATCCGCCACTGGTCCAATTTACCGCCCCACCATTGCCATCGCTGGCAAGTGTGCCAAGGCCGCCAAGCGGCGCGATCCAGCCGGTTTGCGTCACTGTCGGCGTATCGACACCAACATCGAGCGCCGTCCCAACGGCCGTTCCCGCTGACCGATGCTCGACGATACCGTTTAGGGATGCGCGCCGGCTGGGCTTGAGGCTATCGGCAAAGAGCCCAAAAGACCGCTGCGACACCGTCGAGGCCACCGCATGCGCCTCTCCCGCCGCCAGCTCATAAAAACGCCGCGCATCCGCAGCATTGGCCGTCAGCAGCGCGGCAAATACGGGATCGGCCGGAGCAAACCCTTCAAGCGCTGTCGCCGCAGCTCGTTGGTTCGGGGTCGAAGCGATATCGGAAAACCGCAGCCCATTGCGCGCAATGGTCAATATGATCGCGCTCGCCCCCTGATCGAGCTCGGGAAGCAGAAACGCATAGTCATAGGGATCAAAAACAAACGACCCGGTAATAGTGGCCGCGCTCAGGATGACATAACTGCCGGTCGGATCGGAGGTGGTGAAATCACCGAGCGCCAGCGTCGCGCCGCCAATCGTGGCAGCGTTGCCAACGGTGAGACTATCACTGCCCGTGCTCGTGATATCGACCCGATAGACCGCGCCCGCATCGAGCAACAGATCCGAGGCAATGGTGAGATTGCTGCCGTTCCCCGGATTGATCGTGCCGCCCGCCAAAACATGGGTCTCGCCCACCGCGCCCGACCCGGCGAGCGTTCCTCCGGCAACCGTCAGCGGCGATTGCGCAAAACTGCCATTCACCCGCAGCGTACCCGCCTCCACTCGGCTGTCGCCGGTATTGGTGCTGGTGCCACTCAGCGTCAGCGTGCCCGTGCCGACCTTGATAATCCCGCCATCGGCCTGAAAATCGCCGGAGAACTCGGTCGATTGATTGTTCGTCCCGATCGTCAGCCGGTTCGGCACATTGCCCAGGATCACCGACCCCGCCCCGGCCAGCGAGCCGATGGTCTGGTCCCAGGCGCCGATATCGAGCTCTGAACCGGCCGCCAGCACGACCCCAGACAAGGGTGCAAAGGCGCCCGCCGAAGCCGCCTTCAAACGTCCGGATTCGACACGGGTCAAGCCGGCATAGCTGTTCGTCCCGGTGAGCTCCAATTCGCTCGTGCCGACCTTGGTCAGCGATCCCCCGGTGCCGCCGCCAAGGCCGCCATCTTGCAGGCCCGAAACCACCATGGGCTGCTGGTTCGTGCTGCCCACGGTGAGCGTCTTGCTGCCCAAGGCCACGACACTGCCCACATCGCTCGTCAGCGCCCCGATCGATAGGCCAGCGGTATCGAGCAGCGAGATATCGAGCAACCCGCCATTGGCAACGCGCAGCGCTGCTGTCCCGCCCGATGCCGATCCGTAGAAGATCGTCTGGCCACCCGCCTGGGTCCTGATGATCGACTGGCCCGCGCTCGCGTTCTCGCCGAAATAGAGCTGGCCATCATTGGTCAACTGGCTGCCAATTCCCGCATTGGAGGCGCCAAGGAAAGCAGCCATGCCGGTCTGGTTGTTGTTGATGGTTGCCGCGTTGGCGGTGCTGTTGCCGGTAAAGACCAGCGTGCCGCTATTGGCGAGCGTCGCGCTCCCCGCGCTCGCCGTTTCGCGCAGCAGCATATTGCCGGTGGCATTGTTGACGACCAGGCCCGTACCGAGATTGGCCGTGCTGCCGGCAACCACGAGCCCGCTATTGTCGAATGCCCCACCAATGGTGCTGTTCCCAGCCAGATGCAGCTCGCCGGTTTGATTGTTGACGACTGCGCTCCCGCCTGTCCCGGACTGATCGAGGAAAATGGTCGTGCCATTATTGGTGAGTGTCGCGCCCGCCGCCCCCGCCACCGCACTGTCGGTGAAGACCGTGACCGCCCCACCATTGGTGACGATCTGCGCTTGGCCGCCGCTCGCATTATCGGAAAACTGCAGCGTGCCATTATTGGTGATGTTGGCGCTGGCCGCGGTGCTGTTGTCGTAGAACCGCGTCGCGCCGCCATCATTGTTGACGATATCGGCGTTGCCCGCAGAACCCGTGCCGGTAAAAATCACCGTCTCGCCAGTGTTCTGCGTCAGCGTGCCGCTCGCCGTCGTTCCGGAAGAAAAATTGGTCGCTGCCTGCACATCGGTGGCATTGACCTGAAACGGGCCCGGCACAGGGGCGCCATTGGCATATTTCTGCAAATCGCTCGACAGCATCTGAAAGGGCGCCGCGCTCTGGGCAAAAGCCGGCTGCGCGAGAAGGGGCGCCGTGCCACAGAGGAGCGCCGCCGACCATCCGAAAACGCGGCGTGTGGGGTAGTCCTCGCGATGTCTACGTAATCTGGCCATGCTGCCAATACATCTGCGGAGCCCTACGCTTATGGCGCAAGGCTATCACCCACCTATGCGGGCGAATAGTTTACAAAGTCCTTTTTTAAAGGTTTCGATAACCAAGCGCCGTGCGCCAATAGCGTCCGGCTCTGTCGGTTCACCAGCCCATCGATCCAGGCTCGCCCTTGAATGGGCCAACCACATCGGGCGTCACCCAGCCGCCATAAAATCCGCCCGGCTGCGGCGAAGCTATCACGCCGCCCACCGTGCAACGATCCATTGGCCCCGCATAAAAAGCGAAGAACCCGGCAATGGCGCTGAATGAGGCCGTCGGAGAGGGATAGCGCCATGCGGCGCGCTGAGCGGTTCTGCCATTGGCCACGACATCGAAATAGTCCGCGCGGCCCTTCCATTCGCAAACGCTCGTGCCGTGAGCCTGCCTGAGCGCATCCGGCCTGATGAATTCAGGCGCGATATAGTAGACCGGCGGATGGCTGGTTTCGAGGACCCGGAAACAGCGCGGGGCGTCAACAATACGCATCCCGGCAAAATCGATCTCGATCCGCTTGTCGACACGTTCGAGGCGCGGCGGACGCGGATAGTCCCAAACACTTTCCTGCCCTGCTTGTGGCTCGATTGGATCGGGAATGTTCATTGGCTCACCTCGAGGATCATTATCTCTACGTCTGCTCCCGAACTCTGGATCGGCACGTTGGGCTCATCCGATATCAGCCCGCAGCTGGCGCGCCGGCCTGACGGACATTGCCGACCACGTGGTCAGCACACCTGTGGCAATCGTCGTCACGACAGCCCCTGCAACCACAATGGCGATGGTCGTCAGATTGGGCGCGAACGGAATTTCCATGACAAAGGTCAGGATGGCCCAAGTCGCAGCGACCCCAAGGCCGGCACCCATCGCCGCTGCCAGAGCGCCTAACACGCCATATTCGACGACAAAGGCCACAATAACCTTGCGGCGCGTCGCCCCCAGCACCTTCATGACCACGGCATCCGCCTCCCGCTGCTTGCGACCGACGGCCATGGCGCCGGCAAGGACAAGAACCCCGGACACGACGGCAAGACTACCGACCAGCGCCACGGCATTGGCAAGGCTTGAAAGGATCGCTTCGATCCGCTCGAGAGCATCCCCCACCGGCAAGAAATTCAGCGTTGGAAACGCCTTGCTCAGCCGGCTCTCGACCTCTGGCGCCGCGCCGTCCAACACATCGATACTGCCCATGACTGTCTGGGGCGCATTTTCGATCACACCGGGCGAAAACAGCAGACGGAAATTGAGCCCGCCCTCGCGCCAATCGATCTCGCGGAAATTGGCCACGGTCACCGCGATCGGCCGCCCCGCGACGACGATACCTATGCTGTCGCCCACCGCAAGACCAAGGGGCGCGCGCAATTCGGTACTGAGCGAAACGAGCGGCGGCCCAGAATAATCGTCCGGCCACCACGTCCCATCGACCACCGTCGATCCCTGCGGCAGGCCGCGGGCCCAGCTCAGGGCCGTATCGCCTTCGAACATATCGGCAATGTCGTCGGGCACGGGACCGATATCCTTTGCCGCGGTGTCCTTGATGGTCTCGATGGTTCCGCGCAGCATGGGGATGGTCGCCAGCGTCTTGATCCCGGGATCAGCCTTGGCAAAGGTTTCGACCAGCGGCACTTGGTCTTTGGGCATATCGAGCAGCACGAAAGCCGGCGCATCCTCGGCTACCGCGCCGTCGATCTGGCTGCGGAGGTTCTGGTCGAGCAGCGTGATCATCAACAAGAGCGCCAGCCCAAGGCCCAGCGACAGCACCACTACCGGCGCGACCGAGCCGGATCGGTGAATAGCCTTGAAGGCTTGGCGCAGTGCGGTGTTGGGCAAGGGTGGCAGCAGACGCAACACGACCTGCAAGAGCCAAGCGGCCGCGCGCAACAGGGCAAAGGCGATGATCGCCCCAAACGCATACCACAGCACCAGCCATGGCGAGCCGGTGGTAAAGACCGCTAGCCCCACAATGGCAATCATCGCGCCAAGCAGCGGCAGCGCCGCGCGCCAATCGGCGAGGTCGCGCCATCCAAGCCGGGTCTCGCCGCCATCTGAGGCGCGAAAGAGACTTGCCGGCTTGAGCTTTTGCGCGCCGCGAAGCGGCAGCAGGGCAAAGGCAAAGCCGATCAGTATACCAAAACCAGCGGCAGTCAGCAGCGATCGGGCATCGAGACTGGGCTCAAGATCAAGGCCGAGCATGCCGGACAGAACCGGCAGGGCCAGAAGGCTCGTCGCCGCGCCCAGCATCAGCCCCAGAACCACACCGGCAAGCGACAAGACCATGACCTGAGTCAGGAAATGCACCAGCACCCGCGCGCTGGTCGCGCCAAGGCTGCGCAGCGTCGCGATCGAACTGCGCCTCTCGGTGATATAGGCCGAAATCGCATTGGAGACGCCAACGCCGCCCACGAGCAGGGACGAAAGACCGACGAGAGTAAGGAAACGCGCAAAAAGATCGAAGAAGCGTTTGACATTTTCCGCTGCGTCCTCCGGTTGCCGCAAATTCCAACCCGCCTCGGGAAAAGCCGTCTCAAGACCCTTTATGGCCGCAGCCGCATCGTCGTCTGCCAGCAGAACCTTATAGCTGAAGCGGCTGAGAACACCCTGTTGCTGCAATCCCGCCTCAGCCAACGCACTGTCGAGAATGACGGCCGGCAAACCCAGTTGAAACCCCTGCGCCGCCTGATCGGGCAAAGCGACCAGCGTCCCGCGGACGGCAAAATCCGCGTCGCCAATCCGGATCGTGTCGCCGACTGCCACACCCAGTCGGTCGAGCACGCCTTGATCGACCACCGCACCCGGCAAACCCTCTTGAACGGCAAGCAAGGCGCCGAGCGGTTGCGCACTCTCGGGCGCCACCGTCACCGTTCCCAAAAGTGGGTAATTGTCGCTGACAGCCCGGAGGCTGAGAAGCGTGCTGGCCTCATTGGCGCTGGCGCGTGCATTGATATCGACGACGCGTGCGGTCTGGCCCAGCGCCTCGACAGCTTTTCGCTGCTCCGGCGTGATATCGTTGCCGCGCTCGCGAACCTCGATATCACCTCCAAGGATGACGCGCGCATCGCGCTGCACCGCCGCCTGCAAGGCAGCACCGACCGAAGACACGGCCGCAATGGCCCCGACCCCGAGCGCGAGGCACGCAAGAAGAATGATGAACCGCCTGACGTCCCCGCGCAGATCGAGAACACCGATGCGCATCCAGCCCAGATATCGGCTCATGCAGGCACGTCCTCTGTCAGGTCCGTCAACCGCCCGTGGTTCATCGAGAGCACGCGGTCAGCCCGCCGCGCCAGCGCCGGATCATGCGTTATCAGGAACACGGCCGTGCCATTGTCTCGCGCCAGCGCGAACATCAGTTCGATGACCCTGGCCCCGGTGTCCTGGTCGAGATTCCCCGTGGGTTCGTCGGCCAAGAGGAGTTTGGGCTTGTTGACGATGGCACGAGCGAGACCGACGCGCTGCTGCTCGCCGCCCGACAAGGCGCTCGGACGATGATCGAGCCGATCGCCCAGACCCACCGCAATCAGCGCCTCTTTGGCCGCAGCCATGATCTGAGAATAGGTTTGCCCCGTCTCCCCGATTTCGAGCGACAGCGCGACGTTTTCGAGCGCCGTCATCGAGGGAATGAGATGAAAATTCTGAAAAAGGATGCCGAGATGCTGGCGGCGAAAGATCGCGAGGTCATCTTCGCTGAGGCCGGTGATCTCAGTTCCCGCGACACTCACGCGACCGTTTGTTGCCTGTTCCAGCCCGCCCAGTACCATGAGCAGCGAAGTCTTGCCGCTGCCCGATGGCCCGACCACCGCCACCACCTCCCCCGGCGCGATGGAGAATTCGATATCCTTGAGAATGTGGAGTGGCATCTTGCCCGATTGGAGCTGCAGGTTCATGACGGCAGTCGCGACGACGGGGCTGCTCATCAGCGGCACTTTCCCAGGAAATCTTTCGATTAGAAGTATGTAGTCCCGACGGAAAGAACATCAGCGATGAGAAAAATTGTTCGTGACACCATCCGGCATGCCGCATTGGCCTTCGCTTTGATCGGCCTGACGCTGGTGCCCGCGCGTGCTGCTGAACGCACCTTGATACTTTATGGCGATAGCCTGATGGCCGGCCTCGGCCTATCGGCTGAGGACAGTTTCGCCGGTCAATTGCAGCAAGCGCTCGGGCCTGAGGTCACCATCGTCAATGCCAGCGTTTCCGGCGATACTTCGGCCGATGGTCTCGCGCGGCTCGATTGGTCGCTTGGCGACCGGCCCGACGCCGTCGTCCTCGAACTCGGCGCCAACGACATGCTCCAGGGCCTGCCCGTAGACGCCATGCGCCAGAACCTGACCGCGATCCTCCAGCGCTTCAAGGACGAGAACATTCCCGTCCTCCTCGCCGGCATGCGCGCCAGCCCAAGTCTCGGCGCCGACTATGTCAAAGCCTACGAAGCGGTCTTTCCCGACCTCGCCGCAGAATTCAACACCGCCTATTATCCCTTCTTCCTTGAAGGCGTCGCCACCAATGCCGCCCTCAACCAGGCCGACGGCATGCACCCCAACGCCCAAGGCGTCGGCATCATCGTCCAAGCCATCCTGCCCACGATCAAGGCCTTTCTGGCCTCCTGAGCGCGACCTCCTAAGGACGGGGCAGCGAGCCCCGCTCGATCACCGGCATGGGCACTAGCGCCGGCTCCGGCTTGTCGCCGAGCAGCAATTGAATGGCGACACGCCCCATTTCCTCATGCGGCAGGCCAACCGTCGTCAGCCCCGGCCGGAGATAAGACGCCAATTCGTCATTGTCGAAGGACACGACGGCGATATCCTCGGGCACCCGCAGCCCCGCCTCCGCCATGGCCTGATAGGCACCAAAGGCCAGCCGATCATTGAGGCAAAGCAGCGCCCGCGGCTTCTTCGTCTTTAAAAGCTTCCGCGTCAGTTCGTAGCCATTGCCTGGCTCCCAGTTCCAGCAACTGAGTTCGCTCGAAAACGCCATGCCCGCGTCGCGCATCGCCTCGCGTATGCCGGCAAACCGCCGCGCAATGGTTTCGGACCGGAAAAGACCCGTCTCCACTTCGGCATTGTGCCCCAAAAGCACGATGCCATCCGTGATCCCCGCCTCGCGCAGCAGCCGCACCGCTGTCTGGCCGCCGCGATATTCATCGGGCAGCACCGAGGTTGGAAACCGCGCGCTCGTGCCATTGAGCATGACCGTCGGGACATTGATCGTCAGGTCAGGTACGAATACCTCTCGCGCCCGCATCGCCGCAAAGATCAGTCCATCGACCTGCCGATCGAGCGCCGTCTCCACCGCCTGGATTTCCCGCGCCGGCTCGCCCCCGGTTTCGAGCACCAGCATCACATGCTTGGCCTCTTCCGCCGCCGCCAGCGCCCCGCGGATCAAGCCGCTCGCGAAACGCGTCGTCGCCACATAGTCCGAGATAAACGCGATCGAGTGCGATTTGTCCGTCCGCAGCGCCCGCGCCGCTACGTTGGGCCGATAGCCGAGGCTCGCCGCCGCCGCATGCACCTTGGCATGCGCCTCGGCAGAGAGGCGCGTATCCGGCCGGCCGGTCAGGATCATCGAGGCGGCGGTCGTCGACATGCCCGCAAGGCGAGCGACATCGGCCAGTGTAACGCGTTTCTTTTCCAACCCAGCCCCTCGCCCGGCGGCATACACCCGCCTTGTTGATGTTTGGATAGCCATGCCGCCGCCGCTTGACAACCAGCACGAGGCATTGCATTTGCTAAATGGTTTTAGCAGGGGTTGTGGATGAGTTTCAACCGAGCAGATCACTGGGTTTGGGATTTCTGGCTGGCCGATGACGGCGAGCTCTACCACCTCTTCTATCTCCACGCGCCAAAATCGCTCGGCAATCCCGATTTGCGCCATCGCAATGCCCGCATCGGCCACGCGACCTCGAACGATCTTCGCACCTGGACCGATCACGGCCTCGCCTTCGATGCCAGCACACCGGGCAGTTTCGATGGCAGCGCCACCTGGACCGGCAGCGTCGTCCGCGACAGCGGTCTATGGCACATGTTCTACACCGGCTCCCGCTTCCTCTCTCCCGACAGCGTCGCCAATATCGAAACCGTAGGCCTCGCGACGTCCGAGGACCTCTTCACCTGGACCAAACAGCCTAGCCCGATCTGCGTCGCCGATCCAGCGCTCTACGAAACCCTCGGCACCTCGTCTTGGCCCGAAGAAGCCTGGCGCGACCCGTGGGTGTTCAAGGACGCCAGCCAAAATCTCTGGCACATGTTGGTCACCGCGCGCAGCAAGCACGGCACCGAGCCCGATCGCGGCGTCATGGCCCACGCCACATCGACCAATCTCCGCGATTGGACCGTGCAGTCCGCCCTCAGCGAACCCGGCTCCGGCTTTGCCCATCTCGAAGTGTTCCAGATCGTCGCGGTCGATGAACGCCAGCATGTGATCTTCTGCTGCGATAGCGCCAAGCTCGTCGGCCCTCGCGCCGGGCAAGTCGGCGGCGTCTGGTCCCAGCCGCTCGACGCCTTTCCCGGCCCCGTCGATTTCAGCAAGGCCCGTCGCCTCGTCGATGAAACGCTCTATGCCGGCCGCATTGCCTTTGACAGAACCGGCGCCTCCGTCCTTCTCGCCTTCAACAATGTAACGACTGACGGCGCCTTCATCGGCGGCATTTCCGATCCCATCCCGGTCAGCACCGGCCCCGATGGCTATCTCACCGTGGAGCCCGCCCAATGAGCGCGACAATCTTGGGTTCAGCCGAGCGCGGCTATGAAGCCGTCGCCGAAGCCTTCGCCAAAGCCTTCGAGGGTCGTCCGGCAATGGGTGCGGCCCTTCACATCGTGCGCGATGGGCATACCGTCGTCGATCTCTGGGGTGGCGTCGCCGATGCGCGCACCGGCAGGCTCTGGGGCCAATATACCCCCTCGGTGGTCTTCTCCTGCACCAAGGGCCTCGTCTCGATCCTGGCGGCGCGCCTCGTTCAGGAAGGCCGGCTCGATTACGCTGCCCCCGTCAGCCAATACTGGCCCGAATTCGCCGCAGCCGGCAAAGCCGCGGTCACAGTGGGCCAGGCTCTGGCGCACCAGGCCGGTCTGTCCGCGCCGCGCGCCGATCTCAGCGAAGATGATATCGTCGATTGGGACAAGGTCACGGCGGCCCTTGCAGCGCAGGAGCCGCTCTGGCCCCTCGGCACCGGCTATGCCTATCACGCGCTGACCCATGGCTGGATCGCAGGCGAAATTATCCGTCGCGTCACCGGAATGTCGGTCGGCCAATATTTCTCGAGCCTCATCGCGAACCCGCTTGGCATCGATGCCTGGATCGGCCTTCCCACGGCGCAAGCCGATCGCGTCGCGCATCTTCAGGTCAGCCCGCCGCTTTCGGCGCTCTGGGCCGATGAAGCCAGCAAGCCCGCCCCCAATTGGCCCTATAAGGCCATGACCCTAGGCAATGCCTTGCCGGCCGATCTCGTCTCGGACAATGGCGGCTTTAACACGCAGCGCATTCGCGCCGCCGAAATTCCCGGCGCGGGCGGCATTGCCTCCGCCGAAGCCCTTGCCACCATCTGGTCGGCAACGGTCGTCCCCACGCGCGGCATCAAGCTTCTTGAGCCCCCCGTCATTGCCGAAGCGACCAAGGTTCAGAGCGAAGGCGCATCAGTCTTTGGTGGCGAGCCGCCATATTCGCGCTGGGGCTATGGCTTCCAGCTCGATTCCCCAGCTCGGCGCTATCTCGACGACCAGTGTTTCGGGCATGATGGCGCAGGTGGACAGGTCGGCTTTGCCGATCCCCGGCGCCGGATCGGTTTCGGCTTCGTCACGAATTGGATGATGGGGCCGGAAGACCAGCGCGCAACCGAGATTATCTCGGCCCTCCGCGCCTCGGTCTAATCACCGCGCAAGGGACACTGGCGCCATATTGACAGCGCCGATGGCTCATGCGCTAAATCCATTTAGCAGACATCGAATTCTGTGGACTATACCTGGAGGAGGCAAGTCGTGAAAAACCAAAATCGCCACGCCATTCGCACACTCGTAACGCTCTCGGTCACCGCCATGGCCGGCACCGCAATGGCCGCCCCAAGCTGCGGGCCAGACCCGGTTGTGCTCAATGCCTATTTTGAGACCGGCTTCCCCCTGCCGACGCGTCTCAGCGAAGAATTCACCAAGCAATTCCCCAATGTCACCTTCGACATCAAGGAAGATCAGTTCGCCAATATGATGGAGAATTCGCCGCGCATTCTGTCCGAAGACAATGCGCCGGATCTGATCCGTCTGCCCTCGCTGACCGATCTCGTCGCAAACAATCTCCTCCTCAATCTCGATACCTATTTCACCGAGTTTGGCTGGGACAAGTTCCCCGAAGGCCAGTTGGTGCAGTTGCGTGTCGAAGAAGGCGGCCGCCCGCGCGGCACCGGTTCGCTCTTTGGCATGGGTCTCAATTATTCTATGACCGGCGTCTTCTACAACAAGGCCCTCGCCGAACAGATCGGCATGACCGAGCCGCCAAAGACCGTTGCCGAGCTCGATGCGCTTCTGGCCAAGGCCAAGGAAGCCGGCATTCAGCCGATCATGCAGTGGAACAAGGGCACCGCCGGCCTCGCCTTCCCGCTGCAAAACCTGATGGGCGCCTATGGTCCGCCGGAGCCGATTAACGACTGGATCTTCCAGAAGGATGGCGCCACCATCAATACCCCTGATGCGCTCGAAGCAGCCGAACATCTCGATGGCTGGATCAAGGCGGGCTATTTCCCAACCGATGCCAATGCCATCGAATATTTCCAGATGATGAGCCGCTTCATCGGCGGCGAAGGCCTCTTCATGTTCAATGGCGATTGGGAATCGGGCAATCTCGATACCAATGCCAAGGACAAGTTCGGCTTCTTCATCATGCCGAGCGCCGAAGAAGGCGGTCGCCATGCCTCCATGTCCGCTCCGCTGAGCTATGGCATAGGCGCCAAGGCGGCCCATGCCGATTGCGCGGCCTTCTTCCTCGATTGGGTCGCAACCAATGAAGAAGCCCGCAAGATCAACGTCGCCGTTGGTGGTTCCAATCCCGGCGGCCCCGCCGATATGGCCATTCCCGCTGTCGAGCCCGGCTCGGTGACCGAGCAGTCTCTCTCGGCTGGCGCGACCTTGGCTCAGGACAATGGCGCGATGGACTTCATCGCCAACGCCACCGGTGCCATCTTCGCTGCCGGCTGGACGCCGGAACTGCAAAAGATGGTCGGCGGCCAGCAGACCCCTCAGGGTCTCCTCGAAGCCGTGCAGGACGAATACGAAACCCAACTGTCCCGCTAATCCCTCTCAACCCCAGGGAGCGCGGCCCGCCACAGGCCGCTCTCCCGCCGCACTGTCGCCCTGGCGCAGGCCGGACCCACCCTCTGAATTTGAGATGGGCCCTGCCTTCGCCGGGGTAACAGTCGAGACAGACGGCTCTAACTCTCCGCTGCACAAGCGACCGGAATGACCCATGCCTAAAACAACATCGTCCGTTCCGGACGCAAGACCAGAACAAAAACGTCTCCCCGCCTCGCGGCGCAGCCGCAAGACGTGGCTCACCGCGGTGCTGTTCATCGCTCCTGCCTTCCTTGCCTATGCAGCCTTCGTGCTCGTGCCCCTCTGCATGAGCCTTTATTATTCCTTCCTCCGCTGGGACGGCATCGGCCAGGCCCGTTTCCACGGTCTCACCAATTACATCACCGTCCTGACCGATCCCGATCTCCTCCAGATCATCGGCAATGCTTTCCAATTGGTGCTCTATTTCACCGTCATTCCTGTCGGCTTGGGACTCGCCGTCGCCTCGGCCATTCGCGGCCAGATGAATGGCCGCTTCGGCATGGCGACCCGCACCATCCTTTTCCTGCCCCAAGTTATTCCGCTCGTCGCCGCCGGCATCGCCTGGAGCTGGATGTTCGCCTCGACCGGCCTCATCAATCAGGCGCTCAAATCCGTCGGGCTTTCGAGCTGGGTCAAGGGCTGGCTGGGCGACTTTGTCTGGGCGCTGCCCGCCGTCGGCGTCATCTGCGCTTGGGTTCTGCTCGGCCTTTGCACCATGCTGCTCGTCACTGGCATCACCAAGATCGATGCCAGCCTTTACGAAGCCGCCCGTCTCGATGGCGCGCGCCCCTGGCATGAATTCCGCTACATCACCCTGCCCGGCCTCCGCCAGGAAATCGGCGTCTGCATCACGGTCACCGTCATCGCAGCGCTCGCCAGTTTCGACATCGTCTATATCTCGACCCAGGGCGGCCCCGGCATCACCACAACCGTTCCTGGCCTCGAAATCTATCGGTTGGCTTTCGCCCATCGTCAGGTCGGCCTCGCCTCGGCGCTCGCTATCGTCCTGATGGTTCTGGTGCTGCTCTCGATTGCTCCCGTCCAATGGTTCACGCGGGACAAGAAATGAACTCCTCTTCCGCCAATACGCTTATCGCCCGCGGCCTCATCGTCCTCCTGATGGTGATCACGCTGCTGCCCTTTCTCAGCATGCTCTCGGCAGCGCTTGCCCCGCAAGGCTCCTACCCCAACGGCCTCCAATGGCCGTCCGATCCGCAATGGAGCAATTTTGCGCGCGCCTTCGAGGTCGCCAAAATGGATCAGCTCCTGTTTTCCAGCATGCTGATCGTCCTTGGCGTTGTCCCGATTTCGGTGCTGGTCGCCACCATGGGCGGCTATGGCCTCGCCAAGCTCACTTCCGACAAATACAAGTGGCTTTACCTGGTCTTCGTCTTCGGCCTGACCCTGCCCTTCGAGGCGGTCATCACCCCGCTCTATTATGAAGTGCGGGCCATGGGGCTCCTCAACACGCGCTTTGCCATCATCCTCCCACTCATCGGGCTCTACATGCCCTTCGGCGTCTATTGGATGCGCGCCCACTTCCTCAACGTGCCGCAGGATCTCAGCGAAGCCGCCCAGATCGACGGCGCCACACGCTGGACCGAGTTCTGGCACGTACAGGTGCCGCTGGCGCGCCCCGCCATCATGTCGCTCACCATTCTCCTCTTCCTCTGGACCTGGAACCAGTTCCTCCTGCCCGTCGTCCTCGTTCAGGATCCCATGCAGCGCACCATGGCTGGCGCCCTCGGCGCTTTCCAGGGCCAGTGGGGCACCGACATTCCGCTGCTCTGTGCCGGATCATTGCTGATCCTCACCCCCACCGTCGTTCTCTTCCTCATTTTCCAGCGCCAGTTCGTCGCCGCCCTCATGCAGGGCGCGGTAAAGGGCTGATCGGAGTTTTATCATGGCCGGACTGACCCTAAGCGCGCTGCACAAATCCTATGGCAAGGTCGATGTCATCAAAGGCGTCGATCTCACCATCGAAAATGGCGAATTCGTCGTCTTCGTCGGCCCCTCGGGCTGCGGCAAATCCACCCTGCTGCGCATGATTGCGGGTCTTGAGGACATCACCTCGGGCGAACTCTATATCGGCGACCAGCTCTGCAACGATGTTGAGCCGCGCGATCGCTCGATCGCCATGGTCTTCCAGTCCTACGCGCTCTATCCGCATATGACCGTCTACGACAATGTTGGCTTCGTTCTCAAACTCGCGAAGACGCCAAAAGACATCCGCGACCAGAAAATCCGCGAAGCTGCGCGCATCCTCAAAATGGAGCACCTGCTCGATCGCAAGCCGGGCCAACTCTCCGGCGGCCAGCGCCAGCGCGTCGCCATCGGCCGCGCCATCGTTCGCCAACCCGAAGTCTTCCTCTTTGACGAGCCGCTCTCCAACCTCGACGCCGCACTCCGCGTCGATACCCGAATGGAGATCGCCAAGCTGCACGCGACGCTCGGCTCGACCATGATCTACGTCACCCACGATCAAGTCGAGGCCATGACCCTTGCCGACAAGATCGTCGTGCTCGATGCCGGCGTCGTCCAACAGGTCGGCTCGCCCATCGAACTCTATCAGCGACCCGCCAATCTTTTCGTCGCCGGTTTCATCGGCTCGCCGAAAATGAACTTCGTCGAAGTTACGGTCGAGGCCATCGAGTCCGACGCGCTCGTCGTCTCGAGTAAGGATGTCGCGCGTTTGCGCGTTCCTGCGCGTGTAACAGGCGTCAACGTTAACGCGTTGTTAACGTTAGGCATCCGTCCGCACGACCTTCAGCCGCATGACGCAGGTGCCATTCTTGGTCGCGTAAGCCTCGTCGAGCGCCTCGGCAACGAGACCATCGTCAACCTCGAACTTGCCTCCGGAGCCCCCTGGCTCGCCGTTCTCGACGGCGACCAACCGCTTGAGATCGGCCAAAATCTCTCCCTCGCCGCAGACCCGACAAAGGCCATTCTCTTCGACAAAGATGGCCTTTCGCTTCTCGGGTCCGCATAGTTATCCCCGGGTCCGCACGCGGGACCTAGGGCACGAGTAAAGCTCCCCAAAAACTGGAGGGCTTTTTATTTGTTGAGTATTGCACTCTTGTTTTTGGCAGCATTCGCGGATAGGTCACCTCGGCGATCCAATCGCTTCCTTCCATTCCTGCCTCGGGTTTCTCTCAATGTTTTCAGTGAAGTCGATCGGCGCCGTTTGTGGCGTGATCCTCCCTGTTGTCATGTCGCTCACCCCCGCCCATGCGGCCTCGACCGTCTATCCGCTGACGATCGACAATTGCGGTGTCGAACTGACGTTTGAAAAGGCGCCGGAACGCGCCGTGACCCTGGGCCAAAACAGCGCTGAAATTTTGCTTCTCCTCGGGGTCGCCGACTCCATGGTCGGCACCGCCTTCTGGCCGTCCGAAGTCCTGCCCGAGCTCGCCGAGGCCAATGCCAAGGTCAAGCGCCTGTCGCAGGAAATCCCGACCCTTGAATCGATCCTCGCCGAGCGCCCCGACTTCGTCGCCGCCCAGCTCGCCCATCTCCTCGGCCCGGAGAGCAAGGTCGCCAAGCGCGAAGACTTCGCCAATCTCGCCATCAACAGCTATCTATCCCCGGGCCTTTGCGTGGCGAACCACGACAGCGGCGACGTCCATGGCGCCCGTGCCGAGCTCTGGAGCATGGACCTGCTCTACCAGGAAATTGACGAGCTCTCACAGATCTTTAACGTCGCCGACCGCGGCCAGGAACTAATCGCCGATTTCAAGGCCCGCGAAGCCGCCCTCCGCGCCCGCGTTTCGGACGAAGCGACCGACTTATCCTACGCCTTCTGGTTCTCGAGCCCCTCCCCCGAAGCAGACGCCTATCTCGGCGGCAAGAACGGCTCGTCCGGCTTCATCGCCGATCTCCTCGGCGGCCACAATGTCATCCAGACCGAAGTCGAATGGCCCACCGTAAGTTGGGAAGGCATTATGGCGGCCAATCCCGATGTCATCGTCGTCGGCGAAGTCGCTCTGACCCGCGGCTGGGAACTCGATAAGGCCGACAACAAGATCGCCTTCCTCAAAGCCGATCCCGCCATCAGCCAGCTCGAAGCGGTCAAGCAAAACCGCTTGGTCAAGATGGATGCGCAGGCCATGAACCCGACCATCCGCACCATTTACGGTGCTGAGCAGCTCGCGGCACAACTGGAAGCGCTTGGCCTCTTCAAGTGACGACACCGAAGCGCAATTTTGGGGAACAAGCCGGTCTCGGCCTGTTCCTTCTGCTTTCAACCGCCTTGCTGCTCCTTGCGATTGCGGCAG
Source organism: Devosia sp. Leaf420 (assembly GCF_001425445.1). Taxonomy (GTDB): domain Bacteria; phylum Pseudomonadota; class Alphaproteobacteria; order Rhizobiales; family Devosiaceae; genus Devosia. Next base: position 205,986 of record NZ_LMQU01000011.1, read on the forward strand.
GGACAGGTATTGGCGAAATGCCGATCCCGCTCGACACGACCTTTCTCGCCGTGACGAACAAGTTCGGTTGGACCGCGGCCGATCTTGATCCGATCCACCAAAGCGTCATTTGGGATTACCGGCTGAGCCGGGCGATTGTCGCCGCCTGCTGTGGTGCAGGATTGGCTCTTTGCGGCGCGATCCTCCAATCGCTGCTGCGCAATGCCTTGGCCGAACCTTACGTGCTGGGCGTCTCCGCCGGCGCCTCAACCGGCGCCGTTGCCATCATGATCCTCGGCTTCGGATCTGGCGTTCTCACCCTATCCGCAGGTGCATTCGTCGGCGCTTTTGCGGCCTTTATTTTCGTCGCTCTTTTGTCCGACGGCGCTCGGGCCGGTGCAGGTAAGACGATCCTTGCAGGCGTTGCGGCAAGCCAGTTGTTCAACGCCCTCACCTCTTATGTCGTCAGCACGTCGGGCAATGCCCAACAAGCCCGCGACGTCATGTTTTGGCTGCTGGGCAGCTTTGGCGGCGTCCGCTGGCCCGAGTTTTATCTTGCGCTGACCGTCGTCATTGTCGGCTTTCTCGTCTGCATCTATTTTGCCAAGGCACTCGATGCCTTCGCCTTCGGCGACGATGCTGCGGCATCGCTGGGCATACCGGTCGATACCGTCCGCGTCGTGCTGTTCGCCGTGACAGCACTGCTCACGGCCACCATCGTTTCGATGGTCGGCTCAATAGGATTTGTCGGCCTCGTTGTTCCGCACGCAGCGCGGTTCATCGTCGGGCCATCGCACATGCGGCTGCTGCCAACTTGTCTTGTCACCGGCGCCATCTTTATGGTGCTGGCCGACATCGTTTCGCGAGTCATCCTACCACAACAAGTCCTGCCGATTGGCGTCGTCACGGCGCTCGTCGGCGTCCCATTCTTCTCTGTCATTCTCTACCGATCGCAGCGCAGCCAATGACGATCGAAGCCAAAAATCTCACATGGAAAATTGGGGCGAAGGTCGTCGTCGACAATGTCTCGCTCAAGGCGCAGCCGGGCAAGATACTGGGCCTGCTTGGACCGAACGGCTCCGGAAAATCATCGCTTCTGCGTCTCCTAGCGGGCCTCCGAAAAGCTCACTCGGGAACGATCACACTTGATGGCAAAGACATCGGCCACATCAAGCGCAATGCCGTCGCGCGGCGAGTTGCCCTTGTGGAACAGCATGCCAATACCGAATCCAATGTAAGGGTGCGCGAAGTGGTCAAGCTTGGCCGCATTCCGCATCATCCGCCTCTCGGCGGCTGGACCAAGGCCGATGACGACATTGTCGACAGCGCCTTGGCCCGCGTCGGCATGTTGGAACGGCAAGGCCAATATTGGCAAAGCCTCTCCGGGGGCGAGCGGCAGCGGGTGCATATTGCCCGCGCTCTTGCCCAGTCGCCCAGCGAATTGCTACTCGATGAGCCGACCAATCACCTCGATATTCAGCACCAGATCGAGCTCTTGCGTCTGATTTCAGATATATCGCTGACATCGATCATCTCGATCCACGACCTCAACCATGCAGCGATGTTCTGTGACGACCTCGTCGTACTCGACAGAGGAAAAGTCGTGGCTCACGGCGCTCCGGCAGATATCTTGACGGCGGACCTGCTCCACACCGTTTTCCGCGTCGAGGCAATTGTCGAGCGGTCTCCTCACCATGGCAAGCCGCACATTCACTACATGCGCTAGTCATTTGGGGCAGCGAAAATTGCCGGGCTCGAAAGCCCGGCACTGCCCCCTACTCCGCTAGAGCGCCAAAGAGAGCCTTTTGGGCGATCTTCATGGCGCCGATGGCGTCGTGGCGGCTCTGGGCTTCTTGGAGGGCTTCGAAATCGAGGCGGTCGAGGCCCTTGGCCGCGGCTTTGAGGAAATCGATGGCGTGGGTGGCCGTCGCGACGGAGTCCTCGCGAAATGGGAACTGATCGAGCTGCCAGACGCCGTTCCAGTTGTTCTTCTTGAGGACGTAGAAGAACTCGAACAGTTCGAGTGGATGGAGCGAGCCGGCGACAAGATCGTCGTCCCAGGAGCGGTAGTTGTCGTTGACGTCCATGCCGAAGAGGCGGCCGTGGTCGATGGCGAGCTGGGCTGAGTCAGCAGCGGATTCACCGCCCATGATGGCGTGGCCGAAATCGAGCAGGATGCCGACGTTCGGGAGACCGATCTTTTCGATGCCGAGAATGGTGCGGGCGACCGAGCCAAAGCTCATGCGGACGCGGGGTTCGCGCGGCTTGTATTCGATGACGAATTTGAGGTCTGGGTTTTCGGAGGCGAGCTGGCCGACGCCATCGAGCGAGCGCTGCCACTGGGTGCCGTAATCGACCTGGAAGGGATAGTCCCAGCCGTCCTGACCGGGCCAGAGCTTTACGTAGTCGGCCTTATGGAGGCGGACGACGTTGCAGGCGTCGGTGATCAGTTCATGGGCGCGGCGACGGACGCCGGCGTCGGGATTGGTGAAGGCGCCCTTGACGAATTCGCGGGTGTAGATCTCGGGCGTGATGCCGATGACCGAGAGATTGTTGCGGTCGAGTGCGGTCTTGATCTCGGTGTCGGAGAATTCGCCACCAAAGTAGGGCCAGTTAAGGTCGACAACGGAGAGGTCTTTCACCTGACCGGCGATGTCGATGGCTTCGATGATATCGCGCGGCTGGCCGTAGCCGTCGGTGGCATAGCGGTCGAGATAGGTCGCAAAGTGCCAGATGCCGGCGCCGAAACGTGGGGTGGTCATGGGGTTCCTCCGGAATTTTGTTCGTTTTGGGTTGCGAGGGTCTGGGTCACGGCGGACTGCCAGCGCTGGCGATGGTTTTGGGCGGTGTCGGCGTCCATGGCGGGCGTGAAATGGCCGGCGGCGGGGACGCCTGGCATGGAAATGCCGAGAGATGAGAAGGCGAGGGCGGCGGCACCGAGGGCGCTGACTTCGGGCGCGGCGGCAGCGGCGACGGGGCGGCCGAGAAGGTCGGACTGGAATTGCATCAGAAGCGCGTTGCGCGAGGCGCCGCCATCAGCGCGGAGTTCACCTAAGGGCGAGCCCATGTCGGCTTCCATGGCGGAATAGACGTCGGCGACCTGGAAGGCGATGGCTTCCAAAGCGGCGCGCGCAAGGTGGGCCGGCTTGGTGCCGAGGGAGAGGCCGGTGATGGTGCCGCGCGCGTCGGCCCGCCAATAGGGGGCGCCGAGGCCGACAAGGGCGGGGACGAAGGCGACGCCATTGCTGTCGGGAACGGTTTCGGCGAGGGCCGAGAGGGCAGAGGCGTCGGCGAGCCCCAAAAATTCGGCGGCGAAAGCGGCGGTTTGGCCGGAGACGGAGATATTGCCTTCAAGCGCGTGTTGCACCTGGCCGTTTTGGCTCCAGGCGATGGTCGAGGAAATGCCGTGGGTGGAGCGGACGCGGTTTGGCGTAAGGGCCATCAGCGAGGTGCCGGTGCCGTAGGTGGCTTTTACCGTGCCGGGGGTGCGGACACCGTGGCCGAAGAGGGCGGCGTGGGAGTCGCCGATCATGGCGAGGATCGGCGTGCCGGCCGGGAGGGCGGTGGCGCCTTCTGCCGTAACACCGAAATTGGTGTCGGAGGATTTGACCTCGGCCAGCATGTTTTGCGGCACACCGAAAAGGTCGCAGAGGTCGGCGTCCCAGGTCAGGGTTTCGGTATTGAAGAGCTGGGTGCGGGAGGCGTTGGAATGGTCGGTGGCGTAGGTTGCGCCGCCCGTGAGATTCCAGAGGAGCCAGGAGTCGACGGTACCGGTGCGGAGTTCGCCCTTTTCGGCACGGGCGCGGGCGCCGGGCGTGTTGTCGAGTAGCCAGGCTATCTTGGCGGCGGGGAAGAGCGGATCGAGCGCGAGGCCGGTTTTGGCCTCGATGGTTTCGGCATGGCCGGCGGCGCGGAGGGCGTCGCATTTGGGCGCGGAGCGGCGGCACTGCCAGATGACGACGGGGCCGATCGGCTCGCCGGTTGCGGCGTCCCAGACGAGGATGGACTCGCGCTGGTTGGAGATGGCGATGCCGGCGATGTCAGCGTCGCCGGCCTTGGCGACGACTTCGGCGATGACGGACTTTACGCCGTCAACCAATGCAGTGGCCGATTGCTCGGCCCAGCCGGGCTGTGGGTAGGTGACGATGTTGGGCACCGAGGCTTGGTGCAGGACGCGACCGGAGGCGTCCACCAACAGCGTTTTGGTGTTGGTGGTGCCCTGGTCGATGGCGAGGATCAGCTCGCTGGTCATTTTTTGCGCGCGATGGTCTGGCGCACGGCGTCGGCAATGCCGGTTTCGTTGAGCCCGAAATGGTCGAAGAGGAAATCGGCGGAGCCGGTGGGCACGAAGCCGGGGAAGCCGAGGATGCGCATGGGCACGGGATTGGTCGAGATGACCACCTCGGCAACGGCGCCGCCGAGGCCGCCGCGGACGGAGTGTTCTTCGACAGTGACGATGGCGCCGGTTTCGGTGGCGGCGGCGATGACCGCTTCGTCGAGCGGATTGACGGTGGCCATGTTGACGACGCGGGTGGAGATGCCTTCGGCGGCGAGGGTTTTGGCGGCGGCGACGGCGCGGTGGACCATGGTGCCGTTAGCGATGATAGTGGTGTCAGTGCCTTCGACGAGGGTTTCGGCTTTGCCGATCTCGAAGACGGCGTTTGCCGGGCGCTCGAGGGCGGGGACGGCCATGCGGCTGAGGCGAACGAAGACGGGGCCGTCAAAGGCGGCGGCGGCGCGGATGGCTTGCTCGGTTTCCCAGGGGTCGGCGGGGACGATGAGCTTGAGATTGTTGAAGAGGCGGAGCCAGGCCAGGTCTTCGATGGAGTGATGGGTGGGGCCCAGCTCGCCATAGGCGACGCCGGAGGACTGGCCGATCAGTTTTACGTTGACGTTGGAATAAGCGATGTCGGCCTTCACCTGTTCCAGCGCGCGGCCGGTGATGAAGCACGACGCGGCCGAGACGAAGGGCACCTTGCCGCCGTTGGCAAGGCCAGCGCCGACGGCGACGAGGGTCTGTTCGGCAATGCCGACATTGACCATGCGATCTGGGAATTTCGTGCGGAAGCCGCCGAGTTTGGAGGAGCCGACGCTATCGCTGACGACGGTGACGATGCGCGGATCGGCTTCGGCCAGAGCCTCGATGGTTTTGGCAAAGCTGTCGCGGCAATCGAAAAGGCCGGCTTTGGAGGGGACAGCAGCGCTCATCAGACGAGTTCCCGCATGGCTTGTTCAAACTGATCCTTGGTCGGCACGCCATGGTGCCAGGCGACGTTGTCATGCATGAAGCTGACGCCCTTGCCCTTGAACGTGTTGGCGATGACGCAGAGCGGTTTTCCGCGACCTTTTGGGGACTTTGAGAGGACGTCGAGCAGTTTGGCGTGGTCGTGGCCATCAACGACTTCCACATGCCAGCCGAAGGCGCGCCACTTGTCGTCGAGCGGATCGAGCGAGGCGGTGTCCTCGGTGCGGGCGCCCTGCTGCAGGCGATTACGGTCGATGATCAGGGTGAGGTTTTCGAGCTTGCGGTGGCCGGCGGTGAGCGCGGCTTCCCAATTGCTACCTTCCTGCAGTTCACCATCGCCGGTGAGGACGAACGTGCGGTAGTCGGCATTGTCGATCTGGCCGGCGATAGCGATGCCGAGAGCGACGGGGAGGCCGTGGCCGAGAGGGCCGGTATTGGTTTCGACGCCGGGGAGATAGTTGCGGTTCGGGTGGCCATTCAGCTTACTCAAAGGCTTCATGTAGTCCGACAGGTCCGCTTCCGGGAAATAGCCGGCGCGGGCGAGGACGGAATAGAAGGCGCCGGTGCAATGGCCCTTGCTCATGACGAAGCGATCGCGCTTGGGATCGCGCGGATTTTTCGGATCGTAGCGCATGACGCCGAAATAGAGCGTGGCGAGCACGTCGGTGGCGCTGAAATCGCCGCCGGGATGGCCCTGTTGGGCCTCATAGACCATCTGGAAACTACGGCGGCGAATCCAGAGCGCCTGCGCGGCAATCTCGGCGACGAGATCGTTTTTCAAAGGTGTGGCGGGCACGGGCAAGGCGGCCTCCTGACTAGCCGGAAGGCGCAAGGTGATCCGCCAAGGCGCAGCCGGCAACCCGCGGTCTACGGCGCAATGGCCGAACCGGGTGATCGCTTGCAGAACTCCTCCGACCAGCTTGCGCCGTTCTTTGTTTTTTGAATAGCTACAGCCGCACCCGCTTTCGTGCAATAAGGAAAATTCTCGATTTTTTGCGTTTTTCTTTTGATTTCTGATTGCGGCGAAGAAATCTAAATCGTGGAAAAGCGGCGAGAGCGCACTGCCGGCGGCCCAAACGCGATAAAATAGACGGCATTCGGGGGATGATGACGATGGCACAAAAACCAAGACCGGTCAGGAAGAGTGCTGCGTCTGCCGGCGGTGCCGGGCAACCGCAATTGCTGGCCGAGCCGCGGCGCATGCGCATCCTCGAATGGCTGCAGGAAGAGGGTAGTGCGCGGGTTCGCGATCTGTCGGCAGCCTTCGGGGTTTCAGAAGCGACGATCCGCCAGGACCTCGAGCGGCTCGATAATGAAGGCTATATCACCCGCGAGCATGGTGGCGCCTATCTCAAGTCCATTCCGCAGCAGGTGCAGTCCATGTCGCTGCAACATGTTCAAAACATGGATCGCAAGAAGGCCATCGGCGAAACCGCTGCCGCCCTTGTGTCAGACAACGATACGCTGATCATCGATTCCGGCACGACGACCACCCAATTTGCCGAAAATCTCAGGGTTCGTCAGGACCTTAACATCATCACCAATGCGCTCAATATCGCGCTGATCCTCGGCGCCATCCCCACCAATACCGTCCATATGCCAGCGGGGCAGTTCAAGGCGCCGACGCTGTCGCTGAGCGGCGAGAAGTCGGTCGAGTTTTTCGTCGGCATCTATGCGCAAAAGCTGTTTTTGGCGACGGCTGGGGTGTCCTTCGATGTGGGGCTGACCTATCCGGCCATCGGTGACATTTACGTCAAGCGCGCCATGGTGAAGGCCGCTTCGCACGTCTATCTCCTTGCCGACTCGACCAAGATCGGCCGCGTGTCGTTCTCGGCGCTAGGCGGCGTCGAGATGGTGCACACACTCATCACCGACAATGGCATATCCGACGCCGATCGCGCCGAATTCGAGCGGCGTGGCGTCGAGGTCATCGTCGCGCCCTGATGGGTTGCGAACGTTTCGACTTGTGTGCCGGAGGGGCATTGACAAGCGAAAGGCTCGATCCTATTCGTTAGAAATCGCAAGTAATCGAAAACGAAAACGCGAAACTTGCGGCCGCGTCGGGAACGCGCGGGAGGATACAGACGAAACGCCACGGTTTTGACGCGCCCGGTTTGCCCCGGAGCGCGAGCGGAAGCGGTTGTCTGCCAACTCCGATCAGCCCCGGAGTTCTTTGGTCAGCCCGTCAGTGGCGACCAGCAAAGGAGGAAGACTATGGCACGGCTTAGCCGTTCTTGGATGGCGTCCCTGCTATTGGGAAGCCTGATGACCACCACAGCGTTTGCGCAAGGGGCGATGACCGATGTCGGCACCCCGCGCAGCGAAACGCTGATCGTGCAGACGTTCGATGGCCGTTCCGCCAATCCGACGGCACAAAACCCCCTCAATTCCTATGCCATCTGGCGGGGCTTCCGTGAGCTGGGCTGGGGCTATCTCTGGGAAATGGACACCGCCACCGGTGAATCCTATCCCGAAATGGCCGATGGCATGCCCGAAGTGCTCAACCCCGAGCACACCCAGTTCCGCATCAAGATCCGAAAGGGTATCACCTGGAGCGACGGCGTCGAATTCACCACCGACGACATCATCTTTTCGCTCGATACGGCCTTCAAATATCGCGAGCAGCTGACCAACGTTGCGAGCGTTACGGTCTATCTCAAGAGCTACAAGAAGATCGACGACTATACGTTCGAGGTCGAGACGGTGAACCCGTCTTATGATCTCACGACGCGCCTCGGCGTCTATACCTGGGGCACGCCCTTCAACTGGGTGCCCAAGCACGTCTTCGAGCCGCTTGGCGATCAAGTCGTGACCTTCCAGAATGCGCCGCCGGTCACCCTGGGGCCTTATAAGGTCAAGGAATTCGACCCCAACGGTTTCTGGCAGCTCTGGGAATTGCGCGAGGATTGGCAGAAGTCGAGCTGGGGCAATCTCGGCACGCCGAAGCCCAAATTCATCCTCTATAAGGACTTTGGCGCCGAAGAAACTCGCGCGCTGGCCTTCGTCCAGAACCAGTACGACGTCGACACCTTCATGAGCCCGGACAGCATCGATGCTGCCAAGGCCCGCAATCCCAAGGTCGAGACCTTCTCGCCGACCTTCCCCTATCACGATATGAACGACGCCTGTTCCTATGGCGTCTATATCAACCAGCAGCGCGCGCCTTACGACATGCCGGAAGTGCGCTGGGCTCTGGCGCTGTCGCTCGATCTCTCGCAGATCGGTATTTCGGCCATGAGCGGACAGTTTAAGGCTGCCGCCCTGCCGCTGCCCGATACGCCGATCACCGGCCCGATCTTTTACGAGGCCAATCTCCAGAAGCTGCAGGATCTGACGATCGGGGATGGCTACAAGCCCTTCGATCCTGATTTCAGCACGACGCTCGTCGAAACGCTGAAAGCGCAGGGCATCGATCCTTCGCTGTTGCCGACCGGCGACGCCGTCAATGCCGGCTTCGGCGCGGGCTGGTGGAAGCACGATCCGGCGGAAGCTGAAAAGCTGCTCGGCTCGGTCGGCATCAAGAAGGGCGCCGATGGCTTCTATGCCATGCCCGACGGGTCGCCATGGGTGATCGAATTCGTCATCCCCGGCGATTGGAACAAGGTGCTCCAGCGTCTCGGCTTCTCGATTGCCGATAGCTGGCGCCAGGCCGGTTTCAACGTCAATGCGCGCCAGGTGGACAATGGTGAATATACCACGGTCCAGAACACCAATGCCCGCAACGAGCTGCAGATCAACTGGTCCAATACCTGCGTCTACAACTCGAATTGGCTCGGCAACTGGAACCAGTTCCGCACGGAAAACATCAAGCCGGCCGATTCCAACGATCCGCTGAGCGGCAACTATGCCCGCATCACTGATCAGGAAGTGCTCGATCTCGTCTCGGAAGGCGCCAAGCTGCCGCTCGATGACCCGAAATTCGTGCAGAACGGCCAGGATATCGCCATGCGGATCGCGAGCGAGATGCAGATCATCAACCTGATGAACATCCCGACGACGATCCCGACCAACTCGACCTATTGGACCAATTTCCCCAAGCAGGACAACTTCTACGCAGCGCCCTACACCTGGTGGAGCTCGTTCAAGAAGACCGTGGTCTCGATCGAACCGACCGGCCAGCAATAATCTGACCGGTTCGGGCAGGGCGGCATGTCCTCCGCCGCCCTGCCTTTTCTTCTCCGTCAAAGGATCCGCCCATGGGTGTGCTGCGCTATGTCGCCAAGCGCCTCGGCCTTTATCTGGCCGTTCTGTTCATTGGCTTGACGATAACCTTCATGTTGCCGCGGCTGATGCCGACCAATCCGGTGGATGGCTATATCGGCCAGCTCCAGAGCCGCGCCAACGGCACGCTGACGTCGGAAGCCATTGCCGAAATGCGCACCAATCTCGAGCAGCTCTATGGTCTCAACGGCGATATCTTCACCCAGTATGTGGGCTATCTGAAGCGCGTCGTGCTGCAGTTCGATTTCGGGCCGTCCTTCACCTATTACCCGCAGCCGGTTTCGGCGATGATCCTCAATGCGCTGCCATGGACGCTGGGGCTGCTGCTGACGGCGACATTTATCGCCTGGGTGCTCGGGAATATGGTCGGGCTCGTAGCCGGCTATTTCCACAAGAAGCGCGCCGCATCGGTCCTCGAATTCCTGGGGATCCTGCTTTACCCGATCCCCTATTATATTCTCGCCGTCACGGTGTTGCTGCTGCTCGCCTATATCTTCCCAATCTTTCCGCTCTCGCCGACTTTCCCGGTGGGGCAGATGACGCCCGAAAAGATCGGCATGATCTTTTACAATTCGCTCTTGCCCGGGATCACGCTGGTGCTTGCCGGCTTTGGGTGGAACATCCTTTCGATGAAGGCGCTGGCCGTCGCGACGACCGAAGAGCCCTATGTCACCTATGCACGGCTCAAGGGCGCGTCGAACTGGACGCGGATGACGCGCTATGTCTTCCGCAATGCGCTGCTGCCGCAGGTGACCGCTTTGGCGCTGTCGCTCGGCATGGTGTTCAACGGCGCGCTGCTGACGGAGATGATTTTCTCCTATCCCGGCATCGGCCTCATCATGCGCACGGCCGCGACGGGCGGGGACTATAACGTGCTCTATGGCGCGATAACGCTCTCGATCATCGCGGTGGCTACGGCCGGGCTCGTCATCGATCTCATCTATCCTCTTCTCGACCCGCGGATCCGTCACAAATGAGCATGAGCAAGGACGTCGATCCCATCGTCATGGCCGTTCCGGCGGCGCCAATCGTCAAGTCGCGGCGGCGGGGGAGCCTCGTCTGGCTCTTCAATCCGCGGCTGGCCATTGGTCTCGTCATTCTCGTCATCATGGGCCTTGGCAGCATGATCCTGCCCTGGTTTGCGCCGGTCGATCCTTCGATCCAGGCGAGCTATATGCGCAACCTGCCGATGTCCGGAGTGCACTGGCTCGGCACCAACTCCCTGGGCCAGGACATCTTCTGGTTCCTCGTCTTCGCCATCCGCAATTCGCTGGCGCTTGGCGTGTTAGTGGCGGTGGGCGTGACGCTGATCGCGACGATCGTCGGGCTGAGCGCCGGCTATATCGGCGGGCGCTTTGAGCGTGTTGTGATGCTGATCGTCGATACGTTCATCACCATTCCGCTCTTGCCGATCTTGATCATTCTCGGCGCACTGATCCGCGGCAATACCTCGTTCTTCACGGTCGGGTTGATCATCATCATCTTCGGCTGGGCGTGGGACGCGCGCACGGTCCGCTCGATGGCGCTATCTCTGCGCGAGCGCGAATTCATCAATATGGCGCGGTTTTCTGGCGCCAATACGCTGCAGATCATCGCGCGGGAAATCTTCCCCTATGTGTCGGCCTACATGGTTGTCGGCTTCATCAACGTTGTGCTTTTTGCCATCAATACCGAGGCGACGCTGGCGGTGATCGGGCTCTCCAAGGTGGAAGTGCCGACGCTTGGCTCGATCATCTTCTGGGCGCTTAATTACAACGCGCTCTTTACCGGCCAATATGTCTGGCTCGTCGCGCCGATCGTTGCCACGGTGACGCTGTTCCTCGGGCTTTTCCTCACCTCGACAGGCTTCAACCAAGCCTTTGCCAGCAAGCGGGGTGTCTCATGATCCGCCTCAACGATCTCAAGATCAGCTATCGCATCGGCAGCCGCGTCATCGATGCGGTGGACGGCGTCAGCCTCACTATTCCCGAGGGCTGCATTGTCGGCATTGCCGGTGAATCGGGCTCGGGCAAGTCGACGCTGATGAAGGCGATCTACGGCGATATCCAGGCGCCGATGTATATCTCGCGCGGCTCGATCGACTACGGCTTCAAGGGCTCGGACGGCAAGCCGGTCACCACGGCCAATATCCGCGACGAGTGGTTCAAGACCATTTCCTATGTGCCGCAAAGCTCGATGAACTCGCTTAATCCGGTGATCCGCATCGGCAAGCAGTTCACCGATTTCCCCGGTACCGATCGCGACAAGAAGCGCGTGCTCGAACGGGCAACGGCCTTCCTCGGCAAGCTCGGCCTGCCCGCGGAAGTCATGACCTCCTATCCGCACCAGCTTTCGGGCGGGATGCGGCAGCGCGTGATGATTGGGCTGGCGACCTTTTTCCAACCCGGCCTCATCATCGCCGACGAGCCGACGACGGCGCTCGACGTGGTGGTGCAGAAAGAAATCCTGATGCTGCTCATGGAGCTGCAGGAGGAGATGAACAACACCATCCTCGTCGTCTCCCACGACATGGGCGTGCACTATCAGGTCACCCACAAGATGCTGATCATGTATGCCGGCAAGGTGGTCGAATATGGTGACACGGAAAGCGTCTTCGCCGACCCCCAGCACGCCTATACCAAGATGCTGATCGATAGCCTGCCGACCATCGGCGACGACAGTATGCGCGGGGTGATGGCTAGTGCGGCAGGAGCGGGGGGCGATCGTGCCTTTGGGGTCGGGACTGGCCTTGTCGAGGTCAAACCCAACCACTTCGTTTCGCTCGCGAACGAGACGGCGGGAGTGCCGGCATGACCCTCATTCTCAAGACCGAAAACCTCAACAAGGTCTACCGTCGTGGTGGCCTGATGGGCGGCAAATCCATCAGTGCGCTCAACGAGGTCAACATAACCGTCGAGAGCGACAAGCCGGTGGTGATCGCCGTCGTCGGCGAATCGGGCAGCGGCAAGACGACCCTGGCCAAGACCTTGTTGCGGCTTGAAACACCGACGTCGGGCCGGGCGATTGTCTATGACACGGTGGTGGCCGGGTCCGGCGCGACGCCGTCGAAACGCGATTTTCTGGGGCTCGTGCAGCCGATCTTCCAGAACCCGTTCGAGGCTTTTAGCCGCTACCGGCCGGTCGATGCCTATCTCCATGAAACGGCGCGGCGCGTGGCTGGGCTCGATGAGGCACAGGCCGATCGGGCGGTGGACGAGGCGCTCAAAAACGTCGGGCTCAACTATGACGAGATTCGCGGCAAATATACCGGCCAGTTTTCTGGCGGCGAATTGCAGCGCATTTCGGTGGCGCGGGCGCTGATCCCGCAGCCCAAGCTGATCATTGCCGACGAACCGGTCAGCATGATCGACGCTTCGCGGCGGATGATCATCATCAACCTCTTCAAGCGGCTGCGCGACGAGGCGGGGCGGAGCTTTCTCTACATCACCCATGATCTCGCAACGGCCTATTACATCTCCGACTATGTGGCGGTGATGAACAAAGGGCAGGTGGTCGAGTTCGGGCCGGCCCGCGCGGTGATGAGCAATCCGAGCCACGCCTATACGCGGCTTCTGCTCGACTCCATTCCCACCACCAAGAGCCGCTGGCGGCCGCGGGTCAGCCGCGCTGGCTGAGCCCATTTTGTAGACCCAAGACTATTGGATTTGATTCATGAGTGATCCTCTTTCCGCAACGCTTTGGGGCCTGTTCGAGATTGCGCTCGATGGTCCTTCGACGGGTAACCCCTTTCTCGATGTGACCTTCGAGGCGACGTTCAGCCAGGGCGGTACAGTGCTGAAGGTGCCCGGCTTTTATGACGGCGACGGCGTCTACCGCCTACGCTTCATGCCGCAGGTCGAGGGGGTCTGGCAGTATCAGACGTCGAGCAATGTCGCGGCGCTCGATGGGGTCGAAGGTTCGGTCAATGTGGGGCCAGCCAAGCCCGGTGATCATGGGCCGGTGCGCGCGGTGGGCGAGCATTTCCGCTATGCTGATGGCAGCCGCTACATCAATATCGGCACGACGGCCTATGTCTGGAACCTCCAGGGCGATGCGATGGAAGAAGAGACGCTGGCAACGCTTGCCGATGCGCCCTTCACCAAAATCCGCATGTGCGTCTTTCCCAAGCATTATCGCTACAACCAGAACGAGCCGCCGCTCTACCCGTTCGCGCTACTGAAGCGCGGTACCAGCGAGTGGGACGGCGCGATGAAGAATGGCGGCTGGGAGTTCGATTGCGACCGCATCGAACCGGCCTATTTCCGGCACCTCGAAAAGCGCATTGCCGATCTCAATGCGCTGGGGGTCGAGGCGGACCTGATCCTGCTCCATCCCTATGATCGCTGGGGCTTTGCCCATATGTCGGCGGAGCAGGATGATCGCTATCTGCGCTATGTCGTGGCGCGGTTGACGGCCTTTCCCAATGTCTGGTGGTCGATGGCCAATGAATATGACTTCATGTTCAACAAGACCCTGGCCGATTGGGATCGCATGATCGGCGTTGTCGCCGAGGCTGATCCATTTGGCCATCTGCTCTCGGTGCATAATGGTTTTGCGCCCTATGACTATTCAGACAAGCGCATCACCCATGTCAGCATTCAGCGGCCCTATACCGATCGCATTGCGCTGTGGCGCAAGCAATTCGGCAAGCCGGTCTCGGATGATGAATGCTGCTACGAGGGCGATATCGCTGAGCATTGGGGCAATATATCGGGCCGCGAACTGGTGCACCGGTTCTGGGATGGCACGGTGGCCGGTGGCTCCGTGACCCATGGCGAGACGTTTTATAACGACGTCGAAAACCTGTGGTGGGCCAAGGGTGGCAAGCTGGTCGGGGAAAGCGTTTCGCGCATTGCCTTCCTGAAGAATATTCTGGAAGCCGCGCCCGAAGAGGGGCTCGATCCAGTGCCGACGACCGGCGCATACAAAATCATGATGGCCGGTGGGCTCGACCATGCGGACCTGCGCGAATTGATCAGTCCCAATCCGGGCGAAGAAGGATGGGTGCGCGTGGGTGCGCCCTTTGCGACGGCAGGCCAGCCGCATCGTTATTACCTGACCTATTTCGGGCAGAACCAGCCGGGCGAATTCGCCATCGCGGTGCCGCCCGAAGAGCACTATAGGGCAACGCTGATCGACACTTGGGAAATGACCGAGACGGTTATCGCCGAAAGCGTGCAGCGCGGCGATGTGTTGCGCTTCAAGGCCAAGCCCTATCAGGCACTGCGCCTCAACCGTATCGAGGCCTGAGGGAATTACCATGACCAATATGACAGCCGTCTGGGATATATTCGAACTCTCGCTGGACGGGCCGAGCGCGGGTAATCCATTTCTCGAGGTCGAGCTTTCGGCGCAGTTTTCGCAGGGTAGCCGCACCGTGCGCGTGCCAGGTTTTTACGATGGCGAGGGCCGTTATCTCATCCGCTTCATGCCTGCTGTGGAAGGGGAATGGCGCTATGAAACCAGTTCGTCGGCACCGGCCCTCTCTGGCAAGACCGGGAGCTTCTCCGCAACGGCACCGCGGGCCGGGGTCCATGGGCCGGTGCGCGTGGCCAATCAGTTCCACTTTGCCCATGCCGACGGCACGCCGTTCCTTTCTTTCGGCACCACCTGCTACGCCTGGACACATCAACCGCTGAGCGAGCAGGAGAAGACGCTTTCGACCCTTGCAAAGGCGCGGTTCAATAAGCTGCGCATGGGTGTGTTCCCCAAGGACTATCCCTATAATGTCAACGAGCCGCTGCATGATGTCTATCAGCGTAAGGCCGATGGCAGCTTCGACTTCGATCGGCCCAATCCCGAAAGTTTCCGGCACTTCGAAAATCAGGTCAAGGCGCTCGGCGATATGGGCATTCAGGCCGATATCATCATGCTGCATCCCTATGATCGCTGGGGCTATTCCGGCATGAGCGAAGCGCAGGATTATCGCTATTTCGCCTATCTCGTCGCCCGGCTCGGCGCCTATCACAATGTCTGGTGGTCGCTCGCCAACGAATACGACTTCCTCCTCGATACCAAACCCATGGAACAGTGGGATCGGTTCTTTGCCGTCATCCAGGAGAACGATCCCTATGATCATCTCCGTTCCATCCACAATGGCGATCCTGAAGCCAATTACGACCACACCAAGCCTTGGGTGACCCACACTTGCATCCAGAATTGGGATGTGAAGCGCACCGGCGAATGGCGGGAAGCCTATGGCAAGCCGGTGGTCAATGACGAGCCGGAATATGAAGGCAACATCATTCAGTGCTGGGGCAATATATCGGCCGAAGAGCTGGTCCATCGGTTCTGGATCACCGCCATGCGTGGTGGTTATGCAGGCCACGGCGAAACCTATAGCCACCCCGACGACCTAATCTGGTGGGCTAAGGGTGGCGAGTTGCATGGCACGGCCTGGCATGGCATTGGCTTCTTGCGCCAAGTGATGGAAGAAAGCGTCAAATCCGGGTTCGATCCGATCGATCCCAAGATGGGCTTTCCTTGGAACCGGATTTCCGGCGCCCGCGATGGCGACACGACCATCATCTATTTCGGCGAACACCAGCCCATCATCTGGGCAACGGGCCTCCCTCAGGACGACCGACAGTACGAAGCTGATATCATCGACACCTGGAACATGACCGTGGAGAAGGCCACCATCGTTCCAGCTCCCGCCAACCACCCTACCCGCCACGGCAGCGTCACGCGCCCTCGCAAGCCTGACGCTGCTTTCGCCGTCGAGCTTCCAGGGCGCCCATATCTTGCGCTTCGCGTCCGTCCAAAGGCGGGTTGAGCAATGCCCAACCGACTTGATTGTCGCGTTGTTACACCGCGCGCACGAGTTATCATCGACAATGACTTTTCCGGCGATCCCGACGACCTTTTCCAAACGGCCCATCATCTCCTGTCGCCATCAGTCGAAATTCCTCTGATCGTCCCGTCGCACCTGTCTGCTGGGGATCCGTGGGATCCGAGCACACAACAGGCGGCCAACGCAGAGAAGGTTGTCCGCAAACTTCTGAGCGTCATGGGCGTCGAGAATGATCTCACAGTCATTCGCGGTGCGGAGACCGCGATACCGAATATCGACACGCCGCATGACACCGCGGCTGCTCGCGCGATCATTGCCGAAGCCAATCGCACCGACACCGATCTCCCGCTCTATTACTGCGCCGGTGCCGGCCTCACGGATCTCGCGAGCGCTCTTCTCATCGAGCCGAATATTGCGAAACGCATGACTCTCGTCTGGATCGGCGGCGCCGAATATCCTGGATTGGCCGAACCGCCGCCGGGAGCGGACAGCATCGAATACAATCTGCGCATCGATATTCCCGCCGCGCAGGTTGTTTTCAATTCGGACATGCCGATCTGGCAGGTGCCGCGCAATGTCTATCGGCAGGTTCTCATGAGTTATGCCGAACTCCAGGTTTCAATCGGTCAGCACGGCGCTTTGGGTCGCCATCTTCAAGACGCAATCGAAGCCGTCATGACTTGGACGGAAAAGGGCAATTTCCACCTCGGGGAAACCTACGCCATGGGCGACAGTCCCCTTGTGACCCTGACCGCCCTGCAATCGGCCTTTCAGCCTGACCCATCGTCAAGTTTTTATGTCTGGCATGACCGCCTGGCGATCCGCGACGATGGCAGCTATGGCGCCAAAACCAACGACGAACAGATCCGCGTCTATACTCAAATCGACAACCGTCTGACATTTGGCGACTTTTTCGCAAAGCTGAAGCTGTACGCCGACCGGCAGTGACGCAGATTGAGCCAAAGTCAATCGAGCAGACAGCGGTTGCGCCCAGGCGACGGGTTCGATTTGTCAGATCACTAGAAAACGCGAAGGAGCTGATGTGGCATGGATGCCGGCTCCGCAGACGGGCCCTTTCGGTGGAGGTCAACCCCTTTTCCACCACCGACCGTCGGCGTTACCGTACGGCATCCATGCCACTAGGTCGGCCACTGAGAATTCATACGGCCCTAGGGTCACAGCGTTGACGTAGCTCTGGGCAGGGGAAGGTCATCCACGCCCTAAGCATCGTCTGCTATGCCATTTCGTTCTATCGTGTTGTTAGAAAACTAAAAACTGTCACTTTTCACTAAGGGCCGATCCTGTAACGGTGATATAACGCTGAACCATGTTGACCCCAGACGCCTCGATAGGCTTCCAGTGCCCTTGGAACGCCTTTCTGATGCTCGAAAAATGCGGAACCCCATAACGCATGCCAACGGCCCGCTTGAATTTGCTTGGCGAACCGACGCTGTTTTCCGAAGACGGCATTCATCTTTCTAATTTTCCGAAAAAGGCATTTGCGCTTGCCGCGTTTCTCGTCCGATCGCCTCAGGCGCGGGCGAGTAAACGTGAACTGGCTGATTTCCTTTGGCCACTCTCCGCCGCTGGCCAGGGCCCGCGAAATCTCCGGCAATTGCTTTTCAGAGTCCGCCAGTTTGAACTGGGCGCTGGCGTTCAGGTTCTGAACGCAGAAGGCGACACCATCAAACTGGACGAAATGGTCAGCACAGACATGCTCTTGCTCAAGGACGGCAAGTGGGCATCTGCGGCAAAAGCAAAGGATCTGCTATCCCTATATCAGGGCCCATTTTTGCAAGGCGTTCCCACGCTCGGCGATCCCGTTGGTCAATGGGTTTTGCAACACCGGCGTGCCATTGAGGACGAGTTTGTCGAAACCCTTCTGGCGGCCGTCAGCGAAGCCTCGTCCGAGCTGCGGCAATCGTCTCTGTCGCGCGGTATCGAGGTTGCGCCAACAAGTGTCAGCCTTCGACGCGAATTGATGACCGACCTCATCAAGCAAGGAAAACTGCCTGAGGCCCGGCGGATTTTGCGCGATATTCAACTCGTGGATGGCCACAAGAATTTCCCGACGCCGCGTGAACTCGCGCCAATTTCTGCCGTCCCAAACACACCAACGCCGATCGACACCACGCCCCTGCCCCAAGCCGGGCGCGATCACGCCGGCGTCCCCCACCTTGTCATTCTGCCGCCAAAGCCGATGACCGAGGCAATCGCCGAACAGTTCATGGCCGAGGCCTTGGTCGATGACGTGACGATCGCTCTCACCCGGCTGCGCTCGGTTTCGATATTGGCCCCGCACACCGCCCGGCAGATCATTATCGGCGACGTCGCGGGGCAGTCAGCCATGCTGCGAGCCGATTATGTCGTCACCACCAAACTGGTCGGCATTGGCGCCAAATATACGGCAAATCGCGCCAAGTTCTCGCTGATGCTCGAAAAGGCATCGACTGGCGACATGATCTGGGCCGAATCCATCGTCCTTGATCACGATACGGGCCCGATCCAGTTTGCAGCAATTGCCAATGGCATCGCGCTCAGCCTGGTCGATGCCATCGAGCGCTCAAAACTTCGGTCTTTTCAGGCATCGGCAAAGCCTGACGCCTATATCCACTATCTCAATGGCCAGCGTGACCTGCAGATCCTCGACCTTCCCAGCGTTCGCCGCGCCCGGAACAGTTTTAAGGAAGCCCTTGCGCTATCGCCCAATTTCGCTCCAGCGCATGCGGGTTTTTCTCAATCGCTGATTTATGAATGGGTTATGCGCGGCCGCGGCGACATCGATGTGCTCAGCCGCGCCCGTGCCGCTGCCGAACGTGCTCGCGATGTCGACCCACTCTTTGGTGGCGCCCACCAAATGCTCGGGCGCGCCAGCCTCTTTGCCGGTGATTTTTCCACCAGCCTCGAACACTTCAGCGAGGCCGAAGCGCTCAATCCGCATCATGCAGATATGCTCTGCGACTTCGCCGACACCCTCATGCACTCTTCCCTCGATAAACGCGCCAACAGCACGATCGAACTGGCCATCGAGCTCAATCCACTGGCGCCAGACGCCTATTGGTGGGCGTCTGCCGGCATCAAGTTTTTCGTCGGTGATTATAACGAAGCCCTGCAGCACCTTGAAAAAGTAAAAAATCGCGAGCCTGTACTGCGTTTGACTGCTGCCTGTGCAGCAATGGCAGGTCAAGACAGCCTTGCGAATCTCGCGCGAACAAGATTTCTAGAGACGGATCCGGGCTTTAAGCTTGATGACTGGATTAGTGTGTTGCCGGTGAGGGACGCGTCCCACCGCCGTCATTATCGCGACGCCCTGCGCAAGGCAGGATTTAAGTAATTGGGGAACTGATGACTAAGTTTGTACTTCTGGGTCTTGCCGGCGAAGCAGGATTATCGCTGATCGATCTCGACAGCGGCGCGATTGAAAAAGTGTCGGCTGATTCCGTGGATGAAGCAGTCGCAAAGGTACGCCAGAGCGGCGCAGCGGTGATCAAGGGCGTCGATCTCGCCGTTGCCGTAGAAAGCCGCGAAGATGCGGTTGGCCGCTTCTTCTTCGATGGCGGGGCCGTACGCTGACTCATTGGCTGGAAGGGCTTCGTCGTCGGCATCAGCCAGACGAGGCCCTGTCTCTAATTATGCCGAGACTTTCTGAGTTTGGCATTACGCGCCTCGCGCAACAAACCAATCTCGATATCATCGGCATCCCCTGCTATGCCGCCATCCGTCCCAATTCTCAAACGCTCTCGGTGCATCAGGGCAAGGGAACGACCAACGCGACCGCAAAACTTTCAGCTATTATGGAAGCGGTCGAATTTGCAGTTGGCGAGCGACCTCAGGCGCCATGGGTCAGAGCTTCACGCGAGGACCTAACGCGCGACAGTCGAGCATTCCATTGGCCCGACCGCCAACTTCCGCGCGGTTTTGAATGTGCGACAGACACGCAAATCCAATGGCTTTACGGCTATCGCATCGGTTCGAGAGACCCCGTTCTCGTCCCTCTCGACAGTGTCGCCATTGCGCCCAACGCGCCAGAAAAACTGCCTTTTGCCCAATCATCCAACGGCCTTGCTGCGGGCTTTGGCAAGGCCGAAGCTATAGCCCACGGCTTTTTCGAAGTGCTCGAGCGCGACGCCTCGACCCTCTGGGCTTTGCGCTCGCTCAATCATTGCGCGAAATCTGCCCTCGATCTTTCACGCCTAGACGATGACCGCATCTTGGCCACCCTTGCGAAGTTTCGAGCCGCCGAAATCCAGGTGTTGGTATTCGATCTCACCACGGATCTCGGCGTGCCAACGATGATGGCACTTCTCTGGTCTGGAACCCCTGCCCTTTTCTTCGATATTGCTTCCGGCGTGTGCACTCATCCCTCGCCCGTTAGAGCGCTTCTTGGCGCGCTTGAGGAAGCGGCCCAAACCCGCATTTCCAACATTGCCGGGGCCCGGGACGATATTGAGCCAGGCGATTATTCCAAGCCGCTTCCAGACTGGCTGCCGGAGCTCATAGCAAAAGCACATCCCCAAAGGGGTCTGCCTCCGGCAGTGGCAGAAGGCGAGCTTTCACGACTTCCGAACATTCTCGGCGACAGCCCCATCGTGGTCCAGCTTTCAGCACCAAACGCCGACATCTCGGTGGTCAAAGTCCTCTCGGCCAAGCTCGAAGACCGCTCGACCAATGTTCACTGGCGGCCCGGCGCGCGCGCCATAAAAACGATGACGGCGCTATGACCCGCATTGTTTTCGCTGGACCGAGCCTGTACGGCATCGCACACCCCAATGGCCTGATCATTGCCCCTCCGGCCGCACAAGGCGACCTAATTTCTGCGGTCGAAGCCGGCGCCACACATATCGGGCTCGTCGATGGCAATTTCGGCTCGTGCGCCTCTGTCTGGCACAAGGAAATCCTTTACGCACTGTCCAAGGGTTGCCAGGTTTTTGGCGCCGCTTCGATGGGCGCCCTACGCGCCGCCGAATGCTTTCAGTTCGGGATGATTCCAGTCGGCAGCATTGCGCAAGCCTACATCGCTGGCGATCTGACCGATGATGCCGACGTCGCTCTGCTGCACGGCCCGGCCGAGTTCGACTTTGTACCCTTTACCGAACCGCTTGTAGATGTCCACGCGACGATAGAGTGCTTGAAGGACAATGGTTCAATTTCCGCTGCGGAAGCCATTGAAATGCTGGCCATCGCGCAAAGTACCCACTTCAGCGCCCGCGATCTTGATACGCTCTTTACTGAGTATAGTTTCGAGATCGCCCGCGGCATAAAAATCCGCGCACTCTATGAAACCCATGTCGTTCGGACCAAGCAACACGATGCCTGCCTGCTGCTCACGGAAATGCTGAAAAACAATGAGCAAAGAAGCGCCGGTGACTGGGCGCTAAGCCAGTCACCGGCGCTTTTGGGTTTGCTAGAAGCACGTTGATCCCGATCCGATCGGATCCAACACCTCCATCTGACTCTGCATTCACTGGTTCCGAACAGTCTGTGACACTGGCGGGTTGGCTTCCAGCCTCTCGAGTGCGGTCTGATAGCGGGCCGCCACGTCTTCATCAAAGGCGTGGTCTATGCTGGTGGCCTCATAGTCATGCACCTGGTCACGGGTCAGCCCAGCTTCAGCCGCGAAGACCTCGATATCCATTCCCAGCGCAATCCGCCGATTATGATCGCCCTTCGGCTGATGCCGTGCGTCGCTATTGTATTCTGCCATCATTGGCTCCTTTGTCTCTAAGCCCGTCTTTGACTTGGCCATAGACTTCAGCAGCTTTTTCCGTGGCAGTTTCATAGACCTCGGTGGCCTTCTCGCGGCCTTCCTCATAGCCCTCCTGCACGGCCGCGCCTGCCTTGGCTTTCAGCGCATCTGCCGCTTCGCCCATCAGCTTGTCTTCTTCGCGGGTATGCGGAAGGGCCGAGCCGAGAGCTGCACCAAGTGCGAAAGCGAGTGCACCGCCAACAAGTGGCTGATCGCGGAACTGATGCAAGACGGTCTGCTGCAATCCCTCAACACCATGAAGGGCAGAGCCTGCCATCTCGCCAGCATGGGAGCGCCCCGAATTCATACCGGAACCTGCAGCATCACGCAGATCATGCATGCGTTCACGCGCCCTCTGCCAGGTATGGGACGCCCAGCCACTGGCTTCCTCCAGCACATCTCCAGCTTCATCTCGGAAATGCTCGATGCGCGCGCCAGTCGCGTCGGTAAAGCCCTTGAAGCGATTGCCAGCTTCGTCCACGAAATGACTGGCGCGATTGCCTTGTTCGTCTGACTCTGCCGAATATGTTTTGCCTGCATCATCTGAGAACCGGCTAATGCGTCTTCCCTGCGCGTCCGATGCAAGGCTCTGACGACGGAGGCTGCTGCCGGAAATGATCGTCACCGGATAGTCGTCTTCGTCGACATCGGATGACGCCGCATAACCGCGATTGCGATTGATGCTATCATCCCAAGCACGATCGCTTCGAGCGCGAGACTTATCCGCGCTCGCGGGCTTTGCCATCAACCAGGCGAGGCTGACGCCGAGCAAGGCAACAGGAAGGGGATTGGCCGTTACCTGGCGTTGCAGGGTCGAAACGAATTCGCCGCCGCTTCCCTTGGTATAGGCGAGGAGTTCATCGACGAGTTGGCCCGGCGAAAGCTTGGCGGAAATTTCGTCGATCGTGTTTTCCACCCGACTGCGTTGCATTTCGATTTCGCGCTGCAGTTCGGCGGAGCTTTTCTGTTCCGTGTCACTCGACATTAGAGTCTCTCCTTGACCACGTCAGCGTCGCGGCCGAGCGAGGCGGCCGTCCGGTTCATATTAAGATTGCTTGCCTTGATGGCACTTAGCCCCTTCGAGAGCGTCATCCAGCCAATCAGTCCGACTACCACCGTCACGATGCCGGCGGCGACTGCGTTGGAAAGCGTCGGGCCCATACCCGCATTGACCATCCACGCTGCAAGGAGCGAGACGAGACCAGCCAGCAAAACGCCGAGCGCGCCAAGCAGCAAGACGCCACCAACGGCAATGGATCCCGCAGCACCCATGACCTGAGATGCCTTTTCAGAAGCCTCGGTCTTGGCAAGCTGCACTTCCTTGCGGAAGAGATTGGAGAGATCCCCAACCAGCCCGCCGAGCAATTCGGCAAGCGGCCGACCTTCTTGAGCCTGTGACATGATCAGAAGCCTCCCTGATCGCGCGTCGTCTGCGCATTATAGGAAGTCGTCGGCGACGCTGGTTCTCTCTTCGGTTGCGTCTGGCGGCCCGCTTCGCGTCGCTGCGCCGAAGCCATCGCAAACCGGCTGGCCACGAACCCGGCCAGAGCCGCGGCACCGAGGAAAGCCACGGGCTGCGTCCGGCCAAAATCCTGCGCCGAACCCATCAGCTCATCGACATCGGACGTCTGTACCCGATCCCCAACGCGGGTTAGCCCATTGGCAAGGTCGCGCGCATAGCGGGCAACCGTCTGCTGGTCCGAATTTTCGAGTTCACCGGCAACTTTCGAAATCGCCGCCGCTATGCCGTTGATCTGGTCCGCTGCCAGATCCTTTTGGTCTGTGGCAAAGGATTTTGCCTTGCCTGCGACCTCTGAAACTTTCTCTTCAGCCATATGCCCAAGGTTTTTGGCATCGTGAGCCGCTCGTTGAGTTACCGCCTCCAGATCATCACCGGCCCTCGAAACGGCCTGGTTCAGATCGTCAGCAACCTGATTTTTCAGTTCCGGCGATGCGCCGGCAGCGCCGTTCGCATTCGGATCCTCGATGCTCATCTGAAACTCCTGGAAGTATCGGCCGCAACCCGTGGCGGACGCTTTCCGGAAAATGGAGAGTGGTGGAGCCAGTTCCGCTTATTGCCTCAAGGCAATCGATCGACAGATTGGAACCAACCGCATTTCCCGCGTTCGTCCAATATTAAGTTCTATATCCGTATAAATACGTATGCTTGTGGCTAACGGCACATTGGGAAGATGCCAGCAACGCGAAGCATCCTTGAGGTTGGGCGGACCTTGCCGTTTGCATGCAGGCGAAAAAAGCAATGACGATCAAAACCAAGCTGGTTCTGACGCTGGCCGCACTGAGTCTGGTCGTCGCAGCGCTGGTTTTCGAGAATTTCTCTTCGGCGCTCAGTCTTAATGGCGACCTCAAGAC
The DNA here is from genome assembly GCF_001425445.1 of Devosia sp. Leaf420. Lineage (GTDB taxonomy): Bacteria > Pseudomonadota > Alphaproteobacteria > Rhizobiales > Devosiaceae > Devosia. The sequence continues at coordinate 230,322 of NZ_LMQU01000011.1, forward strand.
CGTCATTGAGGATCGGCTGATCCCGCTGCAACAGATCAAGGAAGTCGCAGATGCCTATGCCGTTTTCGTTGTCGATGCATCCCACAAAGTTCGCTCCGGCGCCTTCTCTTGGGAAGAGGGTGCGCAGTCCGTTGAAGCCGCGATAGCGACCGATACGAAGCAGTGGCAGGCTTATGTCAGCACCTATCTGACGCCTGAAGAACAAGCATTGGTAAAAAAGGCCGACGCCGCTCGGACCACTGCCGAAGCTGCAACGAAAAAAGCACTGGCGCTATTCAAGGCTCAAGATAGCGAGGGCCTCGTTCAGTTCATCAATACTGAACTTTACCCGGCGATCGACCCGCTAAGCGCAGCGTTGACTGATCTCGTCAATCTTCAGGGCCATGTCGCGCTTGATGTGTACGCGCAAAGTCAGGCCGGGTTCTCGAAGCTGCTTTTGATCCTTTACGGCATGGGCGCTATTGCGCTAGCGGCCGTCTGTTATGCGAGCTTCGTTATCTTCCGCACCGTGTCTGGCCGCCTCACCAAGATGGAAGGGGCTCTCCTCGCCGTCGCCGAAGGCAAGCTCGATACCAAGATTCCCTCGGCGGGTGACCGCGACGAAATCGGCCGCATCGCGACGGCCGCAGAGATCTTCCGCCAGAACGGGCTGAAGATCGCAAACATGACCGAGGCCGAAGTGGCCCAAGCCGCTGCTACGGCCGCGGATCGCCGCAAGATGATGGCCAACCTCCAGGCTGCCTTCGGCGAGGTGGTCTCCGCCGCCGTCAATGGCGACTTCTCCCGCCGCGTCGATGCCAATTTTCCAGATACCGAGCTCAACACGCTCGCCGGCAGCGTCAACCAGCTCGTCGACACTGTCGATCGCGGCCTCGGGGAAACCGGCGATGTGCTGACGGCTCTGTCCAACACCGATCTCACCAAGCGGGTCGCGGGCAACTATGCCGGCGCCTTTGAACGACTCAAGCACAACGTCAACACCGTCTCCGATCGCCTGACCGAAATCGTTGGTCGCCTCCGCCACACCTCGCTCGGCGTCAAGAATGCCACCGGCGAAATCCTGACCGGCGCCAATGACCTCTCGAGCAGCACGACCCGCCAGGCCGCCGCCATCGAGGAAACTTCGGCGGCGATGGAACAGCTTTCACAAACAGTCACCGAGAACGCGAGCCGCGCCAAGACCGCCAGCCGCCAGTCTGTGCAACTTGCAGAAGCCGCAGATCAGACTGGCGCTGTCATGGCTCGCGCCAACGAGGCGATGGAAGACATCTCTGCCAGCTCGCGGAAAATATCGAACATCATCGGCATGATCGATGACATTGCCTTCCAGACCAATTTGTTGGCCCTAAATGCCTCTGTGGAAGCGGCGCGCGCTGGCGAGGCAGGCAAGGGCTTTGCCGTAGTCGCTGTCGAAGTTCGCCGTCTTGCCCAGTCCGCAGCGCAGGCGTCGAGCGAGGTGAAGGCGCTTATCGAAGAATCTGCAAGCCAGGTTGATGGCGGCTCCAAACTCGTCGCCGAAGCTACGACCCGCCTTAGCACCATGGTATCAGGCGTCCGCGATGCTGCTCAGCTCGTGGAAGCGATTGCAGCCTCGAGCCAGGAGCAGTCTACCGCGATTGCCGAAATCTCGACGGCCGTGCGCCAGATGGATGAAATGACCCAGCAGAATGCGGCCCTCGTCGAGGAAACCAACGCTGCTATCGAGCAGATTGAATCCCAGGCCATTGTCCTCGATCAGATCGTCGAGGTCTTTACCATCGACACTACCGGTCTCCGCGCCTCGCGTCGCGCGGCTTGAGGCTGCCGCTCTTGTCGGAGGAACAAGTCATCCACGATGTCGTTTCTGCTCTGGCCAAACTCAGAAGCAGAGACCAGCATGACCACCCCAAATGACCTGAGCGACAAGGCACTCGCCGTCTTTGCATTCGCCGCCTACCATCAGCTCGAATCCGGTGATGCAGTAACCAGTGTTATTGCTGGTGACGGGGCCGGCCATCGCGCAGACCCCCAAGCCATTTCTGAGCTTTCGGAAAAAGATCTGGGCAAGCTGGATGGCGACCGCTTCCATTTCACCTCGGCCGGACAGTTGATGCTCGCTCAGATCATCGACCGCATCCGCGGCTCTTGGTAGCCCCTAGTCGAGCAGCCGGCTCAGCACGGCTTCAACGTCGTCGAGAAAGCCGAGCCAGGCGCCCTCTTCGTCGATCCCCGCGATGCGAAGCTGGAACAGGCCCTCGACCGCCAGGAACGCGACACGCACAGCCTGCGCGTCTGGATCCTTACCCGCGAACTTATCGAACATGGACTGATACCAGGCCCTCGTTTCCTTGAGGTTCTCCGGGTCCTGGATATAGGCAATCATCAGGCCGGCGAGCTTGGCATTCATCGCGCCCTGCGATGTTCGGGTCACCGCGATATAGCGACGGATAATTCCGCTCATCGTTTGATCATCATTGTCGGCGAGTTCGGCATCAAATTGACCCGTCCAGCGGTCAACCAGCGCCTTGATTAGCTCATCCTTGGACGCAAACGAATATTGCACCCCACCCTTCGAGATTTTGGCGGCTTGGGCTAATGCATCCACCGTCAGCGCCTTAACCCCATCGGTGCGCACGATTTCCTCGGCCAGTTCAAGCAGTTTCTCCCGCGTGATCGTCGGCTTCCTGCCCATGCTAAGCGCCTCCTGCAAACTCGTGAATTGCAATCCATACGTATGTATTTATATACGGACGCTCAATAGTGTTAGGTGCTTTATGTCTACGACCCGTCCCGACCCGAAGCGTTGGCTTGTTCTCGTCGCCGTCATGCTGGCTTTCCTGCCGGTCGTGCTCGATATGACCATCCTCCACGTCGCGGTGCCAACCCTAACCCAGGCGCTGCGCGCCTCAAGCACCGAGGTGTTGTGGATCATCGACATTTATCCGCTGCTGATGGCTGGCCTCCTGGTGCCTATGGGCACCTTGGCAGACCGCATCGGCAACCGGAAGATTCTTCTCACGGGCCTCGTGGCGTTCGGCTTTGCTTCGGTCGCGGCAGCCTTTGCCCAGAACGCTGCCATGCTGATCGGCGCCCGCGTGCTGCTGGCGCTTGGCGGCTCCATGATCATGCCCTGCGTTCTCGGCATCATTCGCCGGACCTTTGAAGATCCAAAAGAACGCGCCATCGCCCTGGGACTTTGGGGCACGGTCGGTTCTGCCGGTGCCGCCATCGGTCCACTCGTCGGCGGAGGCCTCCTCGAACATTTTTGGTGGGGCTCGGTGTTCCTCATCAACGTGCCCGTCATGGTCGTGGTGATTTCGGCCTGCTTTTTCCTCCTGCCGCGCGTCGAGAAGACGACGTCGGGCAAATGGGCCATTGGTCAGGCGCTCCTCCTCATCGCCGGGATGATTTCGGTCATATACGGCATCAAGGCCGGTTTTGGTGCAAAACTCCCGCTTGTCCTCGCGTTGGGGATCGTCGCCGTCGGCCTAGGGCTTCTCGGCGCCTTTGCCCGTCAGCAATTGCGCTCCAAAGAGCCGATGCTCGACCTCTCGTTGTTTTCCCACCCCGCTATCGTTGCCGGCATGATCATGGCCATCGTCGCCACCAGTTCGCTCGCCGGCGTCGAGCTGACCCTCGCGCAGGAACTGCAATATGTGCTCGACAAGACCCCGCTCCAGGCTGGCTTGTTCATGATCCCGATCATGGCCGCCTCGGCCGTCGGCGGCCCGATAGCAGGTTTCTTGTCCAACCAGTTTGGCCTTCGCCTTGTCGCCAGTTCGTCGCTGCTGCTCTCGGCCGGGGCGCTGGCCATGCTCGGCGCAAGCGACTTCCACGATCCCGGCTTTACGGTGCCTGCACTTCTGGCATTACTGGGTTTGACGCTCAGCATCGGGCTCACAGCATCCTCAATCGCCATTATGGGTTCTGTCGAGGCTAGCAAGGGCGGCGCGGCGGGCTCGCTTGAAGCCACCGGTTACGAGCTCGGCACCGGTCTCGGCATCACCCTCTTTGGCGTCTTCATGTCGAGCGTTTATGCCCGCTCGATGACCCTGCCCGCCGATCTCCCTGCAACGCTCGCTGACAATGCCAGCCGCTCCATCGGCGATACCTATCTCGTCGCCCAGAGCCTGCCCGCCGATCAAGCCACCGCCCTGATCGACGCCGGCAAGGCGGCCTTTACGGCTACCCACTCGGTGCTACTCTCGACAGCTGCTGGGCTGATTTTCTGCCTCTCCGTACTGGTCTTTTTCATGCTCGCTAAATATCGCGGGACGACGGCGGCTGCCCACTGATCAGCGCACGCGCAGCGCCTCGATCAGCGCCCGGAGAGCCGGCGGCGACTGTCGCCGGCTCGGACGATAGAGATAGCAGCCCGGAAAACTCGGGCAATATTCGTCGAGGACCTGCACAAGCCGCCCTGCGGCCAGGTCCTCGATCACCTCTTCTTCCATGATGTAACCCAAGCCCACCCCTGCCCGGATCGCGGAAGCAGCCAAGGCGCCATCATTGACCACCAGAGGGCCGGTTGTGCGGACCTTGATATCTTTGCCATCTACCCGGAACTCCCAAGGCAGAAGTCCACCCGAAGTCGTCAGCCGGTAGCCAATGCACTCGTGTCGATCGAGATCATAGGGCGAGACTGGCGGCGGGATGCGCGCGAAATAATCGGGCGTGGCGACAACGATGGTTCTGAGGTCCGGCCCCACCCGCACCGCCACCATGTCCTTGTCGAGCGTTTCGCCGAAGCGAATGCCCGCATCAAAGCCTGCAGCCACGATATCGACCAGCGCGTCCTCGATTTCGACTTCCACGCGAATGCCGGGATTGGCGAGCAGAAAGGCCGGCAGTTTCGGCTCGAGGATTTTTTCTGCCACCCAGGCAAAGGTCGTGATCCGCACGGTGCCGGTCGGACTGCCGCGCCAATCATCGAGCCCCTGCAAGCCTTCCTCGATGCTCCGCAGCGCTGGCCCGAGCGTCGCCAGCAAATGCGCTCCCGCCTCGGTTGGCGCCACGCTCCTCGTCGTACGCGACAACAGCCTGACGCCAAGCCGCGTTTCGAGCCCGCGCATGGCGTGGCTCAGGGCCGAGGTCGACATACCGAGGATGGATGCCGCGCGGGTAAAACTGCCCTCCCGCGCAATAACGGCAAAGGTCGACAGATCATTGAGCTGATTGCGGTCCATTATTGAAATCTGCTCACAAGCTCGTGCCATGGGCAAGCTCTAATGCGTGTCGCCTCTCCGGACTATCTCTGCTGCACCAGCAGTGGAAGGACCGCAAAATGAGCATGACCAATTATCGCACGCTTGGAAAATCTGGACTGATCGTCAGTCCTCTTGCCCTCGGCACCATGACTTTCGGCACCGATCACTGGGGCGCCGACGAAGCCACTTCGCGCGCCATCTTCGACGCCTATGTCGAGGCGGGCGGAAATTTCGTCGATACGGCCGATATCTATTCCGGTGGCCAGAGCGAAACCATGCTCGGCGGTTTCATCCGCGAGCGCAATCTGCGAGATCGCATCGTTCTCGCCACCAAATTCGGTTTCTCCCGCGAGCAGGGTACACCGCTCGCCGGCGGCAATGGTCGCAAGAATATTCGCACCGCGCTCGAAGGCTCGCTCAAACATCTCGGCACCGATTATGTCGACCTCTACTGGATGCATGTCTGGGATCGCACGACGCCCGCCGAGGAAGTGCTCGCCGCCATCGCCGACGCCATCCGCGCGGGAAAAATCCTGCACTACGGTTTTTCCAATACGCCATCCTGGTATGTCGCGAAGATCGCAACGCTCGCCGAAGCGCATGGCCTGCCCAAGCCCATTGGCCTGCAATACTCTTATTCGCTGATCGATCGCGGCGTCGAACTCGACATCTTGTCTGCAGCCAATGAGTTCGGTCTTGGCCTGGTGCCCTGGAGCCCGCTCGGCGCTGGCCTTCTCACCGGCAAATATGGACGCGACAAGATCGCCAAAGCCAATCTTCCGCCAGCAATGCCGGATGGTAGTGTTGACGCGAACGCTACAGAAGGCCGCCTTAACGGCGACAATCCCTTTGGCGGCATGCTCTTTACCGCGCGCAATTTCGATATCGTCGACGCCGTCCGCACCATTTCCGAGGAAACAGGAAAAACCATGGCGCAGGTCGCGCTTTCCTGGGTCGCCGCCCGTCCCGGCGTCGCCTCGGTGCTGATCGGCGCTAGCCGCCCGGACCAACTCGTCCAGAACATAGCTTCGCTTGAATTGGCCCTATCCGAAGACCAGCTCAACCGGCTTGAAGCGGCGACAGCGATAGCGCTCCCCAGCCCCTATTTCATCTTCCAGCTTCCGCGCCAGGCCTTCTTCGGCGGCCAATCGGTTTCGCCTTGGGCGCCGCGTCGCGCCTAGCCAATACAAACGGCGGTGGTTATTCCGTCGCCGTTTCCCTCCCGAATAATACGGCAATCTCGCGCACCAGTCGCTCAGCCAGTTGTGTCTTGCTGCCGCTTCCCCAGTCCAACACCCCATCTCGACCAACCCGGTGGATATGATTGCTATCCGCCCCAAAGACGCCAGCCGAGACATCGTTGGCCAAGATCCAATCCGCCCCCTTGGAGCGCAATTTCGCTTCTGCATTGGCGATGAGATCATTGGTCTCCGCCGCAAAGCCGACCACAAGCGTCGGCCGCTGCGCATGATGCCCGACGGTCGCCAAAATATCGGGATTGCGCACGAGCCGCAGCACCAACTCTTCGTCCGCCCCGCCCTGCTTCTTCATCTTTTGGGACGCGACTTCGGCCGACCGCCAATCCGCTACTGCCGCCGCAAAGATCGCGCCATCGACCGGCAATCCGTCTTCAACAGCCGCCAGCATTTCCGCCGCCGATCCCACTGAAACCACCTCAGCCCCCTTGGGCGCCGGAATGTTCACCGGCCCGCTGACAAGGCGAACGCGAGCGCCCGCACGCAGCAGCGCCGCGGCAATCGCATGTCCTTGCTTGCCCGAACTGCGATTGGAAATGAACCGCACCGGATCAATCGGCTCTTCCGTCGGCCCGGAGGTGACAAGAAAACTCAGCCCCTCAAGCACGCGGCTTTGCGGCGCGAGCAGAGCCTCGGCGGCCGCGACGATCGCCAGCGGCTCCGCCATCCGGCCAAGCCCCGCCTCACCGCTCTCGGCCATTTCGCCGCGCTCGGGCCCCACGAACGAAAATCCGTCATCCCGCAATTGGGCGACATTGCGCTGTGTCGCGGGATTGTCCCACATTTTCGGGTTCATTGCCGGCGCCAACAGCACCGGACTACTTCGTGCCGACAGCACGGTGGTTGCGAGATCGTTCGCTAGGCCATGCGCGACACGCGCCAGAATATCAGCCGTGGCCGGGGCGACGACGATCAGGTCAGCGTCCCGCGCGAGCCGAATGTGGCCGACATCGACACCCACTTCGGCATCGAAGAGGTCGGTATGAACCGGCAGCCCGCTCACCGCTGCCAGCGTCGTCGGGGTGATGAACTGATGCGCCGTCGGCGTCATCACGCACTGCACCTTCGCCCCACGCTCCCGCAATCGCCGCACGAGGTCAGGCGCTTTATAAGCCGCGATACCGCCAGCGACGACGAGGAGGATCCGTTTTCCGGTGATGCTCATGGCTGCTCCTGCCGCATGCGGGCAATTTCAAAGCCGCGCGATTTCTGATCTTCCCGCAACAACCGCCCCGCTTCGGGATCGATCTCGAACACCTGAACCTCGCTTTTGCCTAGCGAGCGTAGCAAATCTTCAGTCCGCGCCGGATCGGGATGCGCCAGACCCGCCACGCCGCTGCTCGGTCGGATTTCCTTACCCACCGGATAGGCCCAGTCGCTCACCGCGATATAGGCCGCCTGCTCGAAAGCCCGCGCGATCATCGCATGCCGCCAACGCGCCCGGGCCAGGTCCGGCGTGCTTTTCCGGCTCACTGAAAAGGCAGGCACGAAGATGATCTCCGGCTGCGCTGGCAGCCCGCGATAGGCGTCGACATGCCAGAAATCGGCACAGACCAAGACGAAGCATTCGACCTCGCCGATCTTAAAGCTCGCCCCCGCCCTATCGCTGCCCGTCGAGAATTCTCGCTCGAGCCCATAGGGATTGGCTTTTTGATACAGCGTCACGACCTCACCCCGTGCATCGACCACCGCACCCTGGTTGATCATCCGCCCGCCAGCTTCGGTAAAGTGACTACCCCCTATCACATGGCAGCCGAACTCCTGCGCCATCGCCGCGCACCGCGCCAGATAGTCTGCCGTCGCGCTATTTTCCCCGATCAGCTCGGGCAACACGATCACATCGTCCGACTGCCCACGAAACCGGCGCTTGCGCAGCAGCGTCGCTACATAGTCGAAGTCGGAAGCATCCCGTGCCCGGACGCTCGGCTGGGTCAGAACCACACGCATAAATCGTTCCTCGCCCAAAGGTGATGCGCCTGCCTAACGCAGGGCGACGCTCGAAGGCAAGGAAGGGTTGCTCCATCCACCCGATCGGGCGAGACTACAGCAATGACTGATTTTCTTTCTCCCGGCCGAGCGGCTTTGACCTTTTCCGCCGTCGCGCTGGCCGTCATCGCTATGCCAACCGCCGCCCAAGCGGACGACGTCTGCAAGGAGGTGGACTATAACGACGCCGGCTATGTCGTTTGCGATTTCGCTCATCCCGCCGACCTCGGCCTTCATTGGACGGGCGCCGACGGTCGACCCTACCGCACTTTCTCCGCCCTCGCCGATGCCGAAGACGCCGAAGGCCGCGAACTCGTCTTCGCCCTCAATGCGGGCATGTATGACACCGACTATCGCCCCATGGGCCTTTACGCCGAAAGCGGGAAGGAAAAGACAAGGCTCAACACCAAGAGCGTCGGCAGCGAAAGCGGGCCTGTGCCCAATTTCTACAAATCGCCCAACGGCGTCTTTTATGTCGGTCCCGAAGGCCAAGCCGCCGTCGTCACGACTGACGCATTTTCGAGCGCCGCGCCCCAAACCCGCATCGCCACCCAGTCCGGCCCACTGCTGGTCATGGATGGCGAACTAAACCCCATCCTCATTCCCGGCTCAACAGATCGTAACCGCCGCAGCGCCGTTGGCGTCTGCGACAACGGCATGGTGCGCCTCGCCATCAGCGACACCCGCGTCAACTTCTACGATCTTGCCCAGCTCTTTCGCGAGCATCTCGCTTGCCCAGACGTGCTTTATCTCGATGGCGGTCGCGGCACGGGCATTTACCTGCCCGAGATGAACCGTAACGACATTTCTTGGCACGGCGGCTTCGGCCCGATGTTCAGCTATTCGGTGCCGAAGCCCTAAGCCTTAATGGCTGGGGCGCTGCCCCCAGCGCGCCTGTAGCGAGCGGCCGAACCCGCCCATAACGGGGGCGAAGAACAGGACGATGGTCTTGAAATAGTGGATCAACAGGAACAGTGCCGTCAGCACGATGGCGCCGACGATGATCACGAGTTCCAGCGATAGCCCGATCGACTTGAGCCACGCCGTCAGCAGCATGCCCGGCAGGATATGCGCCGCCGCCCAGGCAAAGGCCGAGGTGATATTGATAATGGAAAACCAGCGATAGGGCATGCCCATCATCCCGGCGATCCCCGGCACCACGGCTTTCACCCCGGGAATGAACCGCCCGATGAACACCGACTTGCCGCCATGCTTGGCAAAGAAGGCCTCGCCGCGTTCGAGCAGGTCAAGATAGTTCCGGAACGGCCAGATGGTCTTGATCCGGTCTTTGAGCGCAAAGCCGACCGTATAGGAGATCGCGTCCCCGATCACGGCGCCCAGCACAGCGGCAAAATAGATCTCCCAGAATGGCAATTTGCCCGTCGCAATAATCCCGCCGACCAGCAGCAGAACCGGCGTCGAGGGTACGAACAGCCCGAGGATGAACACCGCCTCGCCGATAGCCACGAAGAAAATGAACGCGATCGAGAGCCAGAAATTGTCCGAGACTGAATTAAGCAGCGACTCGAGCCACACCGAGGTGGAATGGAGAAATTCGATCATAAGGTGTTTGTGGCCGTAAGAGTGAGAGAACGGGGAAGGCAGGTCGCGCCAGTTTTTAGCCGGCCTTGGAATTCGCTAGCGGCTGGACGCCTCACTCGATCACCCCATTCACTCTGCAACCATCTTGGCTGCAGACCATAACTCAAGACTACTCTGACCATAGCTCAAATAGCCAGCGGACAAGTAAATCCCGGCGATGACAAACGGGCGACTGTTTCCCGCGTGCATCAGGTCCTCGCGATCACGGGAACAATCCCCCAGCGCTCCCATTCCCCTTTCAACTCAATTCCATGGCGGGCATCTCCGCCAGTGCCGGGGAGCGCGAACAATGTCCAGCAAAACTCATATCGCGCCGTATAAAGGTCCGGCTGGCGGCTGGGGCTCGGCCAAGTCTGTGGCCAAATATCTCGCGAGCGAAAGCCTGCTGCTCGATGGGCCCGGCATTCTCCTCAAGCAAAACAAGCCTGATGGCTTTGCCTGCGTCAGTTGCGCTTGGGCCAAGCCGCACCCCACGCATCCCGCCGAATTCTGCGAAAATGGCGCCAAGGCCACCGCCTGGGAGCTGACCAAGAAGCGTGTCACGCCAAAATTCTTCGCCGAACACACGGTCAGCGAATTGAAGACCTGGTCCGACTATGCGCTTGAAGAAGTGGGGCGCCTAACGACACCGCTGCGCTATGACGCCAAAACGGACAAGTTCGTCGCTGTCGATTGGACCGAAGCCTTCGCCACTATTGGTCGCGAACTCTCGGCGATTGCCGAGGTCGATCCCAAGCGCACCGTCTTCTACGCCTCGGGCCGGGCCTCGCTAGAAACCAGTTACATGTATGCTCTGCTTGCCAGACTCTATGGCAACAACAACCTGCCCGACAGCTCAAACATGTGCCACGAGTCAACCTCGGTCGGCCTCAAGGCCAGCATCGGCGTACCCGTCGGCACCGTCGTTATCGACGATTTCGACAAGGCTGATGCGCTGTTCTTCTTCGGCCAGAATGTCGGCTCCAACAGCCCGCGAATGCTGCATCAATTGAAATCGGCCGTCGATCGCGGCGCCACTATTGTCGCCTTCAATCCCCTCCGCGAGCGCGGCCTCGAACGCTTTACCGATCCGCAAAATCCGGTGCAAATGGCAACGCTGAGCGAAACCCAGATCGCCCGCGAATATTTTCAGGTGCGCCCTGGAGGCGACATCGCCGTCGTCGCTGGCATGAGCCGCTGGCTGATCGAGAGGGATGCTGCGGCAACGTCCGCCGGCAAGCCGGCTATGCTCGACCACGCTTTCATCGCCGAACACACCTCCGGCTTCCGCGCATTCTCCGAATGGGTCATGAGCCTCTCATGGTCGGATATCGAGCGCGAATCCGGCCTGACCCAAAGGCAGATCGAGACGGCAGCCCGCATCTATGCAGAAGCACCTGCGACTATGCTCGTCTATGGCATGGGCATCACCCAGCATAAGCTCGGCGTCCAATCGGTGCAGATGCTAGTCAATCTGGCGCTGCTGCGTGGCAATATCGGCAGGCCAGGCGCCGGCCTCTGCCCAGTTCGCGGCCATTCCAACGTTCAGGGCCAGCGCACCGTCGGCATTTCCGAAAAGCCCGAGCTCGTCCCCATCGATCGCCTTGAAGAGCAATATGGCTTCACCGCCCTGCGCGAAAAGGGCCTCTCCACGATAGATACCTGCGAGGGGATAATCGACGGCACTGTCGACGCCTTCATCGGTCTCGGCGGCAATTTCCTTCGCGCCGTGCCCGATCATGGACAGATGGAAAAGGCCTGGACCAAGATGCGCCTGACGGTGCAGGTCGCGACCAAGCTCAATCGCGGCCACCTCTTCAATGGCAAGACAGGTTTCTTGCTCCCCTGCCTTGGCCGCATTGAGAAGGATCGGCAGGCCACCGGCGAGCAGATGGTCACTGTGGAAGACTCGACGTCCGTCATTCACCGCTCAAAGGCCCTGTCCGAGCCCGCCAGCCGCGACCTGCTCTCCGAAGCCAAGATCGTTGCGGAGATCGCCAAGGCCACGCTGCCCTATAATCCAAATGTTCCATGGGACACCTGGGTCGGCGATTACAGCACGGTGCGCGATGCCATCGAAGCGACCTATCCCGATCAGTTCAAGGATTTCAATCGCCGCATCATGGAGCCACAAGGCTTCCGCCGCCCCATCGCCGCTAGCCACCGCGAGTGGAAGACGGAAAGCGGCAAGGCAAATTTCGCCGTGCCAAAAGCCCTTCACGCCAGTTTCGACGATGGCTTGGACAAGGACATCCTGCGGCTCATCACTCTTCGCAGCAACGACCAGTTCAACACCACCGTCTATGGCTATGATGATCGCTTCCGCGGCATCCACGGCACGCGCGAGGTGCTGCTGATCAACAAGGCGGACATGGAGCGTTTTGGGATCAGCGAAGGCCAGATGGTCGGCCTCAAGACTGTGGCGGATGATGGCATCGAGCGCAGCCTCGGCGGCCTCCGCGCCACCGCCTACAATATCCCGCCCGGCAGCGTCGGCGGCTATTATCCCGAATGCAATGTGCTGATCCCTGTCTATCAGCACGCCGAGGAGAGCAAGGTGCCTGCCGCTAAATCCGTGCCGGTCAGGCTGGTGCCATGAGCTTTGTCACCCACTCCGCCTATGCCCCCCAAAGTTGGGGCCGCGGCCGCACCGAGCGCAATCTTGCTGAGGAAGTTGCCATCGCCATCGTCGTCAATGGCAGCACGCTCGCCGTCATGATGGCGACACCCGCCGATCTTGAAGCCTTCGGTATTGGCTTTGCGCTCACCGAAGGCATTATCGAAACCGCCACTGAAATCGAGCGCATCGAAGTGCTCGACCACGATCTCGGCATCGAAGTACGTCTCTGGATCGGCGCTGACAAAGCCAACGCCCTCGCCAAGCGCCGCCGCCAGCAAGCCGGCCCCACCGGCTGCGGCCTCTGCGGCATCGAAAGCCTTGAAGCGGCCATGCGCGACATCGCCCCGGTCACGGCGCGCATCGATTTCTCGACCGAAGAGATCACTGCCGCCGCGGCCAGCCTCCGCCCGGCCCAGAGCCTCAACGCCGCAACCCACGCCGTCCACGCCGCCGCCCTCTGGCACCGCGATTGTGGCCTCCTCGCCATCTGCGAAGACGTCGGGCGCCATAATGCGCTCGACAAACTCGCCGGCCGCGCCGCCCAGATGAATCTGCCGACGTCGGAATGCGCCGTTCTGCTGACGAGCCGCGTCTCGATCGAACTGATCCAGAAGACAGCCCGCATCGGCGCACCGACACTGATCGCTATCTCGGCCCCCACCCGCCTCGCCGTAGACGCCGCGCAGAAAGCCGGCATCACCTTGATCGGCGTCGCCCGAGAGGATGGTTTTGAAATCTACGGTACTTAAAAGCAAAGGGTGGCACGGCTGAACCGTACCACCCTTTGCCGGGCTCTCCCCAAGGAGGACAAAGAAAGAGCCCAACCGCAACGGTCAAACTTTTAGTGCCGCACCATCTCCGCCCCCGGCGCTGCCTTTGCGCCGGTCATGAAGGCTACCGCATCGGACATGGTGTAATCCTTGGGATCGATCAGGCACAGCCGGCGCCCCAGCCGATGGACGTGGATACGATCGGCCACCTCGAACACATGCGGCATGTTGTGCGAGATCAAAATAATCGGAATGCCCCGCGCCCGCACATCCTGGATCAGGTCCAGCACGCGCCGAGATTCCTTCACCCCCAAGGCCGCTGTCGGCTCATCCAGGATAATCACCTTGGACCCAAAGGCCGCCGCCCGCGCTACCGCCACACCCTGCCGCTGACCACCCGAGAGCGTCTCCACCGCCTGGTTGATATTCTGGATCGTCATCAGGCCAAGGTCAGACAGCTTCTGCCGCGCGATCCGCTCCATTTCCGGCCGATCAAGCTGTCGCAAGACGCTGCCCATGAAGCCGGGCTTCCGCAGCTCGCGCCCCATGAACATATTGTCGGCAATCGAGAGCGCTGGCGACATGGCAAGTGTCTGGTAAACCGTCTCCACCCCCGCATGCCGCGCCGCGATCGGCGAGGGAAAAGCGACCTTCTTGCCCTCAAGGAAAATGTCGCCGCTATCGGCCTGAATAGCGCCAGACAGCGCCTTGATCAGCGACGACTTGCCCGCGCCATTGTCCCCGATCACCGCCAGGATTTCCCCCGGCATCAGATCGAAATCGCAATTGTCGAGCGCCGTCACCTTGCCATAGCGCTTGTTCAGGCCGCGCGCATAAAGAACCGGTTCCATCACGCAGACACCTTTCTGATCCACTGATCCACCGCCACGGCGGCAATGATGAGAACGCCGATGAGGAGATAGGTCCACTGCGCATCGGCCCCGAGCAGCCGCAGCCCGAGTGAAAACACGCCCACGATCAGCGCGCCGAACAGCATGCCAAGGATCGACCCCCGCCCACCAAAGAGCGAAATACCCCCGATCACCACGGCCGTAATGGACTCGATATTGGCGGTCTGTCCCGACGTGGGCGACACCGAACCAATGCGCCCAATAAGAACCCAGCCTGCAAAGGCGCAGATCAGCCCCGACAACATATAGACCGAAATCAAAACGGCTCGCGTATTGACGCCGGCAAGCTTGGCCGCCTCGGCATCGTCACCCACCGCATAGACATGCCGCCCCCAAGCCGTGTGCCTCAGCACATAGGCAAGCACCAGCACGATGGCGATGAAGGCGATGACGCCATAAGTGAACACCGCCCCTGCCACGGAGAACGACTGCCCGAAAAATTGCAGGATCGGCGCCTGGGTTTCGATTTCCTGCGCCCGGATCGTCTCATTGCCGGAATACAAAAAGTTCGTGGCAAGCGCGATCTGCCAAACGCCGAGCGTCACTATAAACGGCGGCAGCTTGACCCGCGCGATCAGCCAACCATTGATGAAGCCGATAAAGGTGCCAAGCACCAATCCGCAGCCAATCGCCACCACAGGCGGCATGCCGAGCCGGAAGGTGAACTGCCCCATCACGACGGAGCTCAAAACCATGATAGCGCCGACCGACAGATCGATGCCCGCCGTCAGGATCACCAGCGACTGCGCCGCCCCAACAATGCCGACAATTGCCACCTGCTGCAGGATCAGCGTCAGAGCAAAGGACGAGAAGAATTTGCCGCCCAGAAGCGCGCCGAAGACGATGATCGAGAGAACGAGCACGATAAGCGGCACGAGCGCCGGATTGCTGTGCAGAGCATGCTGCAGCCGCGAGAGTAGCGTCACCGGCTGGTCAAAGCTTGCCACCGTCTCGGTGCGGCGCGCGAGGCCGGCATCGGCCTCAGTATGATTGGTCATTGGGTCCTCCTCCCTGTCCAATAAAGTCGGGGCAGCCTTGCGCCGCCCCGGCCTTCTATTCTGTCATTGAACGATCAGCCCCAGCAGAGCTTGGCGCCTTCCGTCGTGTCGATGCTGTCGACACCGGCCACCGGCTGGTCGGTCACGAGCTTGACGCCGGTATCGAAGAAGTCCTTGCCTTCGGTCGGGGTCGGCTTGGTGCCGCTATCCGCCCAGGCCTTGATCGCCTCGACGCCGAGCGCTGCCATCTGCAGCGGATATTGCTGCGAAGTCGCGCCGATGACGCCATCCTTGACGTTGGCGACGCCTGGGCAGCCGCCATCGACTGAAACGATGGTCACGTCCTTTTCGCGCCCGATCGACTTCAACGCTTCATAGGCGCCAGCGGCAGAAGGCTCGTTGATCGTATAGACGACATTGATCATCGGATCCTTGGCGAGGAGATTCTCCATTGCCTTGCGGCCGCCTTCCTCATTGCCCGAAGTCACGTCATGGCCGACGATGCTCGGATCGCTTTCGTCGCCCCACTTGTTCGCGTCTCCGACATCGATGCCGAAGCCGGTCAGGAACCCCTGGTCGCGGAGCACGTCGACGCTGGGCTGGCTCACGGCGAGGTCGAGCATGGCGATCTTGGCATTG
Source organism: Devosia sp. Leaf420 (assembly GCF_001425445.1). Lineage (GTDB taxonomy): Bacteria > Pseudomonadota > Alphaproteobacteria > Rhizobiales > Devosiaceae > Devosia. Next base: position 246,269 of record NZ_LMQU01000011.1, read on the forward strand.
GCGGTTTCCGCGCCAAGCTTGCCTGCCGCCCATTTCCCGATCAGTTCACCGGCGAGGAAATTGTCTGTCGCAAAGGTCGCGTCGGCCGAGTCGATCGGATTGAGCGGGGTATCGAGTGCGATCACCAAAAGCCCCGCATCGCGGGCTTTCTGCACGGACTGCACGATGGCCGAGGTGTCCGAGGCGGCAATGAGAATACCCTTGGCGCCATCGGCGATGCAGGTTTCGATGGCGGCAACCTGGGTTTCGTGGTCGCCGTCGACCTTGCCGGCAAAGGCTTTCAGCGTCACGCCCAGTTCCTGGGCCTTGGCTTCGGCGCCTTCCTTCATCTTGACGAAGAACGGATTGGTGTCAGTCTTGGTGATCAGGCACGCGCTCACCGCGTCCTGTGCCATGGCAGCCGAAGACATCACGGCAAGGCTCAGCGCCGTGCCAATAAGCAGCTTCTTCACTTGTCTCTCTCCCTGGTAACCAGCCTTGCCCAAGCGGCTCCTCCACTGGCTGAAGGCTGGTTTCATGCGTTTTGACCCCTCCATCGTGGCGCGTCCAAATCGGCGCGTCAATATATAAATCTCATTTATTTATTTATTCGAGTGATGCTATCTTCCGCTGGGCAAAACCTCCAACTATGGTGCCGGCCATGACGACGGCAAACATCAGAAGCGTAAGTAGCGGGGTCAATCAAAGCGGTGTTCGGGACCATAACGAACGGCTGCTGCTGACCCTATTGCAACGCCACGGTGCGCTTGCCGGCAGCGATCTCGCACGCCTTGCAAACCTTTCGCCCCAAACGGTTTCCATCATTCTGCGCGAAATGGAATCCGAGGGGTTGCTGGCCCGCGGCGCGCCGGTCAAGGGCAAGGTCGGCAAGCCGTCCGTGCCCATGTCGCTCGCCGAAGGCGGCGTGCTCTCATTGGGTTGCAAGGTCGGCCGCCGCAGCGCCGTTTTGCTCCTCGCCGACTTCCGCGGCACCGTGCGCAAGCAGCTGCAGATTACTTATCCCTACCCCCTCCCCGAGCGCATCTTCGCCTTTCTCCGCACTGGCCTTGCCGAAATCCTCGCCTCCTGTTCGGCCAATGAGCGCAAACGCATCTGCGGCATTGGCATCGGTGTGCCGTTTGAGTTTTGGAAGTGGAACGAGCTGGTCGGCGCTCCGGCCGAAGAATTCGCCCTCTGGAAAGATGTCGATTTCGCCGCCGAATTGGCGGAAGTCACCGACCTGCCGGTTAGCCTCGTCAACGACGCCACTGCCGGTTGCCAGGCAGAACACGTCTATGGCCGCGGCAAGGAATTTCGCGACTACGCCTATTTCTTCGTCGGCGCCTTCATCGGTGGCGGCATCGTCCTCAACAACACCGTCTATCAGGGCCACCACGGCAATGCCGGCGCCCTCGGCTCGCTGCGCAGCTTTGGTCCGCAAGGCGAAAGCCAGCAATTGATCGACGTTGCTTCGATCCACCTCCTCGAAACGCGCCTCATCGAAAATGGCCATGATGCCGCCGGCCTCTGGACCCTCCCGCAAGATTGGAGCGGCTTTTCCCGCTTCGTCGAGCCCTGGATCGGCCGCACCGCCCAGGAACTCGCCCGCGCCAGCCTTTCGGTCTGCGCCGTCATCGACTTTGAAGCCATCCTGATCGACGGCGCCTTCCCCGATCCGGTCAAACATGAACTGGTCGAGCGCACCCGCCGCTACCTTCTCAATCAGGATATGCGCGGCCTCATCACCCCTCGCATTGAGGCAGGCACCGTCGGCTTCAATGCTCGCGCCATCGGCGCTGCCACCACGCCACTCTTTGATCGCTACTTCATGAACGGCAGTATCCGCGTGCAATAGAGGGTGCGTCGTCCTTGCTCCCGCCTTAAACCTATCGCACTCTGGGCCCAAGAAAATCAGCCCGAGCCGCGACTTGTCCCTTCCCCCTGCAGACCGCATCCGCTTGCCCTTTATCACCCAGCGTCCCAGTGACGGCGGCTGTGGCCTCTATGTGCTCCAGATGCTGACGGGTAAGCCTTTCGATGATCTGGTCGCCATGGTGGATTGGCGCGATAGAGGCTCTCTTCACATGACCTGGGCCGAAATGAACAAGGTGCTCGCCGATCTCGGTTTGCCGCATGACGTTCCACACGCCGTCAATACCTGGGACGACGTTGAAGGCCTCGCCATCGTCCACGTCGCCGACGATCATTTCATGCTCTACGACGCCGACAATCAGGTCTTTTACGATCCTTGGGAATGGACAGGTCCTTCGACCCAATCCACCCGCCTGCCCTTCAGCTTTGTGCATGTCATGCTGCCAAATAGCTAAAGAATCCGATTGCCTGATCCATATCACCCGTTACGATAGGAACGGCCGCTGGAGGAGCGGTTGCTGCCGGCCCTGCCCTGGGCGCGGCCAACACGGGCAGATCAATGCAAAAAACTTGGACCGCCGATAACGGCGACGGCACGTTCACCAATCCGCTGTTCTATGAAGAATTCTCCGATCCCGACATCATTCGGGTCGGCGAGGATTTCTATATGACCGGCACTACCATGCACACCATGCCTGGTCTGCCGGTGCTCCACTCGACCGATCTCGTCAATTGGACACTCCTCGGCTACGCGCTGGAAACACTCGATCTCGGCCCCGAATTCCGGCTCGACGGCGGCGAAATCTATGGCCAGGGTATCTGGGCGCCCTGCATCCGCTATCGCGACGGCACCTTTTATATCTTCTCCAACGTCAACAAGCAGAAGACCCAGATTTTTACCGCCACCGATCCGCGCGGTCCATGGACCCATACGGAGGCTGAATACAATTACCACGATCTCGCGGTGTTCTTCGATGACGATGGCCGGTCCTATGTCGTCTGGGGCTATCGCAATCTGAAAATCGCCGAACTCGACGAGACGCTTCATCGCGTCATCCCCGGCACCGAGCGCGACCTGACACCGCCCGATAGCTTGATGGGCGAAGGCGCACATTTCTATAAGGTCGACGGCAAATACATCATCACCAGCGCCTGGTTCGCCGGCCCCATGCGCATGCCCTGCGCCCGCGCCGACCACATCGACGGGCCCTGGGAGATCAACCCCGCCATTTCCATCGACGAAGATTTCGGCCTCATGGAAGGCTACAAGATCAAGGGCGCCGGCATTCCTTTTACCCTTGAGCCGCCATTCGAAATCGTGCCGCCCAACCCGGCTCAGAATGGCCGCCTCAACCTTCATCAGGGTGGCATCGTTGACACGCCGGGTGGCGAATGGTGGGCTTGGTCGATGATGGACTACAATTCCCTCGGCCGCCTCACTGCGCTCTCTCCCATCACCTGGCACGAAGGCTGGCCCTATTTCGGTCTGCCCGGCAATCTCGGCCGCACTCCGCGCACTTGGGCCAAGCCCAACGTCGAGAAGGCCTCGCAGCCATCCGTTCCCTGGCCGCAGCGCAGCGACGATTTCGATACGGAGACCCTCAACCCGCTTTGGCAGTGGAACCACGTGCCCGTCTCCGAGAACTGGTCGCTGACCGAGCGGCCGGGGCATCTGCGCCTCAAGACCCTCCCCGCTGAAAACTTCTGGTGGGCGACGAACTCCCTGACCCAGCGCGCTGTCGGACCAATTTCTACCGCCACTGCAAGCGTTGATGGCACAAATCTCAAACCGGGCGACGCTGCCGGCCTCGCCCTCCTGGGCATGCCCTGGCGCTGGATTGGCCTCGCCCGCACCGAAGCCGGCTACGAAATCCGCCTCTTCGACTATCAAACCGGGAAGACCCTGACCGCTCCAGCCACCGGCCCAATCGTCCAACTCCGCGTCGCCTGTGACTTCCTGACCGAAGAGGCCCAATTCAGCTTCTCCTCAGACGGTCAGAAATTCGAAAATCTGGGCGAGCGGATGATCATGATCTTCCAGCTCAAGACCTTCCAGGGCATCCGCTACGCGCTCTTCGCCTATAACGAACTAGGCCAACCAGGCGGCCATGCCGATTTCGATCGCATCGATATCGGTGAACCACACCCGCGCGGCCTGATGGAGCCAATCCCTGCCGGTCAGCGCGGTGCGCTCGTCTTGGCCAATGCACCCACCAGCGGCTTTACTGCCGATCTAGGCACTGTCGTTGGCGGCCCACCCATGGACCTGCGCGTCGAATCGGGCGAACTCGGCCGGGTCATTCTCCATCATGAGGACGGTCCGCTCTCCGTCACGGCGGGCGGTGTGGTCACCGTGGGCGGAGTTACTGGCTCCGCCACCCATTGGCAGTGGATGGAAACCCCAACTGGCGAAGTTATCCTCATGTCCATCGCCACCAACCGCTTCCTTCGAATCCACTCCGATGGCCGCGTCCGTGCCGACAGTCCTGGCCCAACCCCGGACGGAAGAGACGGCACGCGCTTCAGGTTTGTCACAGGCTGAAACTTCCACCACCCTACTCCTCCCCCTTCAGGGGGAGGCAGATTGGGATCGCTGGCGCCAGCAATTAAAGTAAACAACCTCCGATACTTGCCTAAAATGCAATCCTTTCTTCGGCGCCTCTCTTCACGGACGCGGCCTATTGTTGCCCCATTACCAGGAGGTAACAATGAACCAGCGCATCACGGATGGTGCCGACTACCTAGAGCATTTTGGCGAGATCGAGTCCCTCTCTCCCTCTGAAGCGCGCAAGGGCATTTCTCCCCTCCCGACCATCAAATTCACGGACGGCAAGATCGTCCATAACGTGATGGTGGATTCGGCGCTTGCCCCATTCCTGCAGCCCGGCCGCACCGGGCGTTACCTGCTTAGCCGCCTTGGTCGCAGCATGGTCGTCGTTGGCGCCCATATCGAGGGCGAAGGCTATCGCGTGGCGGATCAGGACATGTGGCACGCTCGCAAGAGTCGCCAGTTGATCTTCACTTTGATTTTCCTCCTTGCAGCCTTGCTGCTCGGCGGCATTGCCTATTTCGACGACCCGACTTTTGGCACCATGACGCTGATCGCTATCGCATTGACGATCATGAGCTATTTGCCCTACCGGGCCAGCGCCCGCGTGGCCGCGCTCATCGACGGCCTCAACCGCAACGGCAATGCGCCTGTCCGTGAGGATGGTCCGATGTCCCGGTCTGCTCGCCAGGCCGAAATGCTTTACGCCAGCGCCAATAGCTGAGCGCATCGCGTTATTGCGGCTGGGCGAAGCGGCCTGTGTGTGATGGTATGGATCCCCGTCGAGAGGACCATGCCGTGACCCAACATTTTTCCTTTATCTCGGGCGCCCTGGATCGCGCCGCTCATCTGCGCGGCTCGGACGATATCAGGCAAGACGCGAGTGCGCGCACGCTGGTCCTGTGGCGCGGAAAACTGCTGACGAGCCAAGATGATAGGCCCGTTCTGTCGATGCTCGACCATCCGGCGCTGAGCGACGCGCGCGAACCCGGCATCTTTCTTGGGCTCACCGAGGATGGACCGCGCTTCGCGACCGACCTTGCGCTCTGGGTACCGCTCGAAGATGCTGCGACGATTGGTGAATTTGTTGATCAAAGCCAGCAGGTGCACCCCGCCTGGCCAGAGGCGCGGTTTGCCGAGATTCGGGGCTTGATGCCCAATCTATCCCCGCTCGACGGAGAGATGATCGCCACCGGTCGCGCGCTGATCGGATGGCATGGATCGCACCGCTTCTGCGCCAATTGCGCCACTCAATCCGTGGTCGAAAGTGCTGGCTGGGTTCGAAAATGTCCCCAGTGTGGGACGCAGCATTTTCCGAGGACCGACCCTGTGGTGATCATGGCCATCACGCGGGGCAATAAAATTCTCCTCGGTCGTGGCCCGAGTTGGCCCGAAGGCATGTATTCGCTTCTCGCGGGCTTTGTCGAACCGGGCGAAACGATAGAAAGTGCAGTCCGCAGAGAGGTTTACGAGGAAAGCCGGATCACGGTCGGACCTGTCCGCTACGTCGCTTCGCAGCCCTGGCCGTTCCCGATGTCGCTGATGTTTGGGTGCTATGGGGAGGCGACAAGCGAGGAAATTACGATCGATCCGCTCGAACTTGCCGATGCGCGATGGGTCAGCAAGACAGACGTCATGCAAATCCTTGATGGGACACATGAATTTATTTCGCGGCCGCGCAATGGCGCCATTGCGGGTGCGCTTATCGAGGCCTGGGCTAATGATCGGCTGCTCGATCCCGCCTATTGGGGCAACTGATCTTTTGCAGCGCCATTGGGCACGCTGAGGCTGCCAAAGGGTAGCATTCCGCTAACGTTGAGCGAAGGGAACGGGGTATTTCGTTAAAGCCTCGATCTTTTCGAGGAGGCCGGGCAGTTCCGCGGGTGACTCGATGCGATAATCGGGCACTTCGGACGGATTGGCGGGCTCGTGCGTTCGAAGGGTCGACCAGGCCATGAAGATGGACGTGATCCCCAGAGCATTGGCGCCGCAGATGTCGCGCGAGAGATTGTTGCCAACCATGACGGTGCGCCAGGTGTCGTCGCGTGTGAGACCGGCAGCGGCGAGCGCGGCATCGAACATGCGGGCGTCGGGTTTGTGGACGCCGACATCCTCGGAAATGATGCGCGCGTCGAAATGATCCCAGAGACCATGATGGGTCAGCATGTTGACGAAGGTCTGGCGCGGTCCGTCGGCGACGAGGATCAGCTTGTGGCCGGCGGCCTTCAAACTATCCATCATCTCCTTGGCGCCGGGAATAAGATCGGCGCGGATGACGACTTCGCTATCTGGGAGCTTTTCCTCGGTACGCTCGTCGATAAGCGTATCGCCGCAATCGAGGAAAATGGCCTTGAACCGGCTCACGCCACCGCCCCAACAAGCGAGAGCTCTTCGGCAAAGTGGCAGCGGACCTGACGGCCGCCGGCGACGGTGCGGAGGGCGGGGACTTCGGCGCTGCACTTGGCCTGGGCATAGGGGCAGCGGGGATGGAAGCTGCAGCCAGAGGGCGGATTGGCAGCGTTGGCGATTTCACCCTTGAGCGGCACGCGTTTTCGGGTCCGATTGCCGCGCGGATCGGGCTGAGGGACCGCGGCCATGAGGGCTTCGGTGTAGGGGTGGAGTGGTTTTGAGAACAATAGCTCGGTCGGCGCGACTTCCATCAAGCGGCCAAGATACATGACGCCGACGCGATCGGCGATGTGTTCGACCATGCCGAGATCGTGGGTGATGAAAAGATAGGTGAGGCCGAACTGCTCCTGCAGATCCTGCAGAAGATTGATGTTTTGGGCGGCGACCGAGACGTCGAGAGCCGAGACCGCTTCGTCGGCGGCGATGAAGCTCGGATTAAGTGCAAGTGCGCGGGCGATGCCGATGCGTTGGCGCTGGCCGCCGGAAAAGGCATGGGGGTAGCGATTGATGAATTCGGGGCGGAGGCCCACGACCTTCAAAAGTTCGGCCACGCGATCCTTGATTTCACCGGCATTGCCGACGCCATGGATGACCATGGGCTCGCCGACCAGTTCAAGGAGGGTCATGCGCGGATTGAGCGAAGAATATGGATCTTGAAAGATCATCTGCATCTCGGCGCGCAGCGGCCGCATTTCGCGGTCGGTGAGCTTTGAGAGATCGACGATTTCGTTATTGGATCGGCGGAACAGGATCTGGCCGTCGGTCAGGTCATAGGCGCGGAGCATAAGGCGGGCAACGGTGGATTTGCCCGAGCCGCTTTCGCCCACAAGGCCGAGCGTTTCGCCCTTCTTGATATCGAGCGAGACATCGTCGATCGCTTTGACGTCGCCGACGTGCTTCTTGAGCCAGCCGGCCTGGATGGGAAAATACTTCTTGAGGCCGCGGACGGAGAAGAGAACGTCATCGGGCAGGCTTGCATGGTTAGGGATCGGAAGCTCAGACATGGGCGGCCTCCGCGGCAACGAACTGATCGGCAAAGTGGCAACGCGACATTTGCGAGCCAAAGATTTTTTCGGGGGGCACCTGCGTATCGCAGATGCCCGCGACCGCATGGGTGCAGCGCGGATTGAAGGCGCAGCCGGGCGGCACGCTGAACGGATCGGGCACCATGCCGGGGATGGTCGGCAGGCGACGACCCTGATCGACGCCGAGACGCGGAATGGAGCGCAAGAGCGCCTGGGTATAGGGGTGCTTAGCCGCGTAAAAGATGTCGTCGACGGTGGCCGTCTCGACGATCTTGCCCAGATACATCACCGAAACCCTGTCGGCGATGTCGGCGACTACGCCGAAATTGTGGGTGATGAAGATGATCGCCATGCCCATTTCGGACTGCAATTCCTTGAGGAGTTCAAGGATCTGCGCTTCGGTGGTCACGTCGAGAGCGGTCGTCGGCTCGTCGGCGATTAAGAGGCTCGGATTGCAGGAGATGGCGAGCGCAATCATGGCGCGCTGGCGCATGCCGCCCGAAAGCTGATGCGGGAAGGCATCAACGAGCTGATTGGGCCGCGGCATCTGCACCTTGGCCAGCAGTTCGATGGCCCGTTCACGCGCCGCCTTGCGGTTGAGCCCCATATGGAGCTGGACCGTGCGCATGATCTGCGCGCCGATCGTGTGGACTGGCGACAGGGCCGTCATAGGCTCCTGGAAGATCATGCCGATATGCTGGCCACGAACCTGGCGCATGGCGCGGCTATTGCGGCCGAGCGCGGAGAGTTCGTAGGTTTCGCCATTGCGCGGGCGGAAGGTGATACCGCCTTCGGGCGCTGCGGCACGCTTGGGCAGGAGGCGCATGATGGCGCGGGCGGTGATCGACTTGCCCGAACCAGACTCGCCGACAATGCCGAGAACCTCGCCCTTGTTGACGTGATAGGAGACGCCGTTGACGGCCTTTACCAAGCCTTCGCGGAGGGGAAAGTGGACGTGAACATCATCGAGCTCGAGCAGACGCTCGGGGGGCATGTTTTGATTAGTCATGGTCTTATTGCCCATAGGGATCGGCCGCATCGCGCAGACCATCGCCGAGGAAATTGAAGGCGAGGACGGTGAGGACGACGGCGCCGCCTGGCGCAAGCAGCCAAGGCGCAAGGGAAATCGAGCGCAGATTCTGCGCATCCTGCAGCAACACGCCCCAGGAAACGACGGGCGGCCGAAGGCCGAGGCCCAGGAAGCTCAGCGCGGTTTCGCCAAGGATCATTTCCGGCACGGCAAGGGTGAGCGCCGCGATGATGTAGGACGTCATCGAGGGCAGCATGTGCTTGGTGATAATGCGATATTCGCTGGCGCCGGAGAGGCGGGCGGCAAGCACATAATCTTCATTGCGAAGCGCCAGGAACTGGCCGCGCACGACGCGGGCGAGATAGGTCCAGCCGATCAGCGCCAGAATGAAGGTGATGAGCACATAGACGATGAGCGGATCCCAGACGACGGGAAGCGCCGCCGCAAGGCCCATCCAGAGCGGAATGGTCGGGATGGAGCGGATGAGCTCCATCAGGCGCTGAATGGCGCCATCGATCCAGCCGCCAAAATAGCCCGAGATCGAACCCAGCGTCAGGCCAAGGACGAAGGCAAAGGCCACGCCGACAAGACCGGCCGAGAGCGAGACACGCGCACCATGGATCAGTCGCGAAAAGACATCGCGGCCGAGATCGTCAGTGCCCATAAGATTGATCTGGTCGCGGCGGCCGCCTTCCACGCCGAAGAGATGGATATCGGTCTTGAAGAGGCCAAAGAACGAATAATCACTGCTGGCAACGAAAAGCCGGATCGGGAGCGGTTCGCTGGTATCGGGCTCATAGCTGACGCGCGTCGTTTCCGGATCGCGGGTGCGCTCCATGGCATAAACGAAGGGGCCGACGAACTGGCCTTCGTGGAAGAGATGGATGCCGGTGGGCGGCGCCATGGTGCGGAGGCGCTCGACCTTGAACGGTTCATAGGGTGCGACGAACTCGGCAAAGATGGCGCAGAAAGCGAGGATCAGCAGGAACCACAGCGAGATAACGGCAAGGATGTGCTTGGAGAAGCGACGCCAGATCAGCTGCCAGGGTTTGGCGGAATAGAGATCTTCCTTCTTGGCATTGATCGGTTCGGCGGCAAGAGTTTGCTCTGTCATGGCCTGCTCCTCACGCGTAGCGGATGCGCGGATCGAACCACGCCAGGAGAATGTCGGAGATCAGCGTGCCGATGACGGTGAAGACGCTGAGGATGAGAATGAAGCTGCCGGCAAGATACATGTCCTGCATCTTGAGCGCCTGGAGGAGCAGCGGTCCGGTGGTGGGCAGGTTGAGAACGATGGCGGTGATGACATCGCCCGAAAAGAGTGCCGGCAGCGCCCAGCCGACTGTCGAAATGAAGGGGTTAAGCGCAACGCGCACCGGATAGCCCCAGACCACCTGACGCTCGGACAGGCCCTGCGCATAGGCGGTCTCGACATAGGGCTTGCCCAATTCGTCGAGCATATTGGCGCGCATGACGCGGATGAGGCCGGCGGCGCCGCCCGTGCCGAGGACGACGAGCGGAATCCACAGATGCTGCAGGAGGTCGATCAGCTTGCCCCAGGACCAGGGCGCATTCTGATATTGCGAGGAGAAGAGCCCGCCGACATCGAGCTGCATATAGACAAAGGCGATCCACATCAGGATCAGCGCGAGGAGGAAATCTGGCGTGCCCTTGCCGAGGAAACCGAAGACGGTGAAGACATAATCGAGTACCGAATATTGGCGCGTGGCCGAATAAACGCCGACGGGAATGGCGATGAGCCAGGTGATGATGAGGCTGGCGGTCGAAAGCGCGAGGGTTATCGCGAGGCGATCCCAGATCAGGCTTGAAACCGGGGCATTCCAATCGAGCGAATAGCCGAAATCGCCACGGAAGATGATCGCCGTGATCCAGCGCCAATATTGGACGAGCATGGGATCGTTGAGGCCGAGGCGCTCGCGCATGGCGGCTTCCTGCACGGCCGAAATATATTCCCCGCCCTGGCGGAGCTGGGCGACATAGGCGGTGACGTAATCACCCGGCGGCAGCTGGATGATGACGAAGGAAATGAACGAGATGAAGAGCAGCATCGGGATCGCCAGAAGCAACCGCCGAAGAATAAAGGCGACCATGACCTGTCTCCGGGAGCGAACGCCGATCCGGTGGGGCGGGATCGCGCGCTCTCACTTTTAGTTGGTGCATCGCGGCGCCGAACGGGGGCCGGCCAAATCAAGGCGATGCGGGCAGTCTTTTCCGCTTGGGGAAAGAGCGCCGGCCGCGTCGGGAGGAAGCGCGGCCGGCACGGGGGGGCTTAGTCCTGCTCGAGCCAGTATTGCTGCGTGCGGGAGAGACCGACTTCGCGGAAGATGTCGTCCATGATCAGGTCCGGCTGCACATTGTGCATCTTGTTGGACACGACATTCACCGTTGTGCCTTCGCCATGGACGCCGATGACATAGCCGTTTTCGACGAAGGTGCGGATCAGCTCGTTCATCGAGGTATCGGCTTCTTCGACGCTCGGGGCGCTCGAGGCCTTGTCCCAGAGGTCGTAGATCTTCTGGAAATCGCTGCCTTCGGGCGGCGCAATGCCGCTTTCGCCCTCGGTGCTGTACCAGACATAGGACTGGTTGGCGTAGCTTTCCGAACCCATCATGATGCGCGGATCGGCCGGGACATAGGTCAGACGATCGAAGACGATATATTGCATATCGAAATCGTTGTTCGTCCGGTTGTTGTCGAGCTGCGTGCGATCGATGACGCGCGGCAGGATCTCGACGCCGATCTCGGCATAGCTTTCCGCGATCAATTCGAGCTGCTTGGCAAGAGCCGCGTCGCCACCCTGGACGACAATGCTGAAGCGCTTGCCATCGGGGCGGAGGCGGAAGCCTTCGGCATCGCGCTGGTCGAGCCCGGCTTCATCGAGCAACTGATCGGCGAGGTCCGGATCGTATTCGGTCCAGTGGTTCTGAAGGTCTTCCTGATAATAGGGCGAGCCATTGACCGGCGCGGCCTGGATCGGCTTGGCAAGACCGGACTGAGTCAATTCGATGATGAGTTCGCGATCAAGGCCGACCGAGAGCGCCTGACGGACGCGCTTGTCGGCATAGATTTCGTGGAGCACTTCGTCGGTGGTGTTGAGGTTCGGGACCAGCGACCAGACGCCTGAGCCGAGCCAGGGGACAAGGTGGTAATTCCCGCGCTCTTCGTTTTCCTTGTAGAAATCGTAGGGCTCGGACATGCCGCGGTCCTGGGCGTCGATCTGACCCTGGGCCACCATGAGCGCGAGGCTCTGCGGATCCTGGTAGAGGCGGTGATTGATGCGGTCGATATAGGGGAGCTGGTTGCCCTCCTGATCAACGGCCCAATAATAGGGGTTGCGGACCATGGTGACGTTTTCGGCCGGGGCCGGCGTCTCGATCTTCCAGGCGGTCAGGACCGGCAGGTCAGGATTGGCCCACCAGGCGGTGGCGCTGCCCTTGGAGCCCCAGAGGTCGGTCCAGCTGGCAACGCCGAATTTGGTGGCGGCGGCGGCGAGGTCTTCTTCGCTCGCATATTTGTCGTTGAACTGGCTGAGATAGTGCTTCGGGAACATGAAGCTCGGGCGATCAAGGCTCGGCTCGCCGGTCGAATCCTTGGCGAGGATCTGGAGGAAATAGACGTAGGGCTGAGCGAACTTGACCGTGAAGGTGCGCTCGTCCTTGATCTCGACTTCCAGCGGCTTGCCGCCGGGCGAGAAGGTTGGGTCGATCGTGCCGATGATCTTGGGATTGAGGAAGACGTCCTCATACCAGAATTTCACGTCTTCGGTGGTCGCCGGCTCGCCATCGGACCATTTGAGGCCATCGAGCAGCGTGAAGGTGAATTCGGTGGAATCTTCGTTGACCGAATAGCTCTCGATATAGCCGTTGGTCAGTTGCGCCGTGCCATCGGGACCGGCAGCCCACTTGAGAACGCGCTCTTCCATGAGCTTGGTCGGACCCCAGCGATCGCCCGGACCGCTATAGGCACGATGCCAGGTGCCACCAAACTGGCCGACTTCAAGAGCGTTGACGACGGTCGGCGTCTTCGGGAGGCGCTCGTCGACGGGCGGCAGACTGCCGGCCTCGACCATCTCCGTCAGCATCGGCGATTCCTGGAAGGCCCAGGCCGCGCTGCTCATGGCCGTTGCGGACAGAGCCACAAGCGCAATACGAGCGATCCATGTCTTTGACTTCATCATTCTCCCCTCCATCAGCCGGGCCTCTCCATGGCACCGGATGTGAATCAACACCAAACTCAAGCGCGATGAAAAATTTTCATTACTTGCGCTTGGGTCGTTCCCTAGTCGTCCACCGTATGCATAAATCTCTTGTCTAAACGGCAGATTTCATGCTGTTACGAAGACACTCTATGCTTCGCAAATTGATCCATGCAATATGAAAAAAATTGCATGACTACTCTCGGAGCTGAATTTTCCGGGGCAGCAGGGTGAACCTGTCGGAGGGCTGAATGGAAGAAGCGACGCAAAATCAGCGCCTTAATGACGATGCGATGACACCGCGCCGCGTGCCCCTCTCAGCGCGAAAAAATTCACAAGCTGGTTACTTACGGCTCCTCGTGGAAGCCATGATGCTTGGCGAACCGCTGCAGCGGCCTGCCCTGGCTCAGAGGGTCGGCCTCTCCCGCCTCGCCGTTTCCGAACTGCTCGCGACACTCGAAACGCGGGGTCTGGTCGAGGTCAAAGGCGCCCTTGGCGGCACGCCCGGACGGTCGCAGCTCTCCTACGCTCTGCGCACTGACGCTGCCCTGAATGTCGGTTTCGATGTGGGCGGCACTAAGGTTGCCGGCGCGATCGCCGACCTCCGGGGCGTCATCCTCGCAGAACTGACCGAGCCGACCGTCCGGACGGGCCTCGCCGGTCTTGTCGGGCAGTTGTCTTCCATGGTCGACGCTCTCTGCGAAAAGGCGCAAGTGCCACGCTATCGCTTGCGGGCGGCAGGGATTGGCGTTCCCGCAGCCGTGCAGCCGGACACAAATGTGCTGAGCCTTGCCGATAACCTCGCGGGCCTTGAGGACGGGGATTTTCCGGCCGCCTTGCGTGAAGCCCTCGGCGTCGATGTCTTGATCGACAATGACGTCAATCTCGCGCTTCTTGCGGAAGTCGGGCATGGCAGCGCAAGGGATCGGGGCAATGTCGCCTTCATCGCCCTCGGCACCGGCATTGGCGGCGCACTCGTCATCAACGGCAAGCTGTTGCGCGGTGCGCATGGCGGCGCCGGCGAAATGGGCTATATGCCGCTTTGGACCATCGAGAACCGCGGCGTGCCGGGGCTTGAGGAACGGGTGGGCGAAGCCGGTATCCGGCGTTTCTACACAGCGGCAGGCGGCGATGCCAGCCATGTCGTTCGCGATATCTTCGAGATGGCGGCAGCAGGCAATGGCCCTGCCCTCTCGACGCTCGACACCACGGCCGAACATGTCGCGCGAGCAGCATTGACCGTTCTGGCGCTGATCGATCCCGACGTGATCGTACTTGGTGGGAGTATCGGCTCACGGCCCGAACTGATCGAGCGGGTCAGGACACGCGTCGAAAAAGCCTGGATGCGGCCAATCGAGATCGTGCGCAGCCAAAGCGGTGGCCGCGCGGGGCTGCTGGGGGCCGTGGAATTTTCCCATCAACACATGCTCGAGCAGATGTTCGGCGCCCATCCGCGCGCCTGACGGCTTCTCGTTTCTTTGGCATTGGTCTATCCTCATTAGGTCGCATATGCGCTGAGGAGGATTTCGCATGGCCGATGTTCGCCCACCGACGGGTGTCACGCCCTATATCAATGTCGACGGCGCCAAACGCGCGCTCGAATTTTACGAAAAAGCCTTTGCCGGCGAGGTGAAGCAGACGATGCCGGCCGAAGGCAGCGACCGGTTGATGCATGCCGAGATCGCCATCAACGGCACCTCGATCTACCTCTCGGATTTCTTTCCCGATTATGGCTTTCCGCCCGTGCCGCCGCAGGCGTTCAACCTACACATTCATGTCGAGGACGCGCAGGCCTGGTGGGACCGGGCCGTCGGCGCGGGATGCCTCGTCGTGCAGCCGCTCAAGAAGGAATTCTGGGGCGATATCTACGGCCAGCTCCGCGATCCCTTCGGCGTAACCTGGGCGATCGGACAGTCCGAAACACACTGAACCACGCCACGAAAAAGAAATCCCCGCTTTCGCGGGGATTGTTTGAGAGACTGAGTGGTAAGCTATGCGCTCAATAGGCTGTCTTCGAATAAAGACGGACCATGTTCTTGGCAGATCCCGGAGGCTGCCAATAGATACGGGCGACGAGGTCGCGAATACGGCCACTGCGGACCAGATCCATTCCGAAGGCGCTTTTTGCAGCAGCCTCAGGGGTTGAAGCATCGACGAAATGTTCGGCCTGGACCGTTTCGCCTCGAGCATCGACAACGCGGTATTGCATGAATTCTTCCCCCGACACGCAAAGCGCCCCGGTGACGACGAGTCGCCGGGGCCTTTGGGCCGATGACCAATCTGATCAGTCATCGTCTATGAGAGGTTAACGGGCTCGATCACTTCTGGTTCCCGCGCCGGGTGTGCCCTACGGAAAATGCGCTAGGGGAATATCCCAAGTTAACGGGAAATATACCGTGACGATGAGATTCTCGGGCCGTGCGCCTCACGTCTTGGTGAGCATACGAGGCGTCGAGGAGGAGTCGTGCGTCTCAATTCCCTGCCCATCCGCGTATCCCTGTTCGCGGGTGTCGTCATCGCCCTCGTTTTCTGTGTCGGCATGAGTTTCCTCGTGCAGCATATCGGCACCTCCGTGGAAAAGCAGACGACGGCGCTGCAGGCAGAAACGACACGCTCGCTCTCCGAGAAGGTTTCCCGCGATCTCGTTCTGGCGGAACAGACCGCCGTCGATATTGCGACGACGACAGCCGCGATGAAAACCACCGGCATTACCGACCGCGCCGCCTATGACGGTGTGCTGCAGGCAATGCTCGCGGCCAATCCGGAACTGCTCGCCACCTGGTCGGCCTGGCAGCCGCAGGCGCTCGATGGCCGCGATGCCGAATTTGCTGGGCAAGCCCCATGGGACGCGACGGGCCGTTTCGTGCCCTATTGGCAGCGCGGCAGCGGCACCATCGTTCAGGAAATGCTGACCGGCTATGACACACCCGGCGCTGGCGACTATGCCTTGCTGCCAAAATCGCTCGATCGCGCCGTAGCCATCGAACCCTATCCCTATGTGGTGGGCGGCCAGGAAATCCTGATCACCTCCTTTGGTGTGCCGATCAAGGTCGGTGGCGCCTATGTCGGCACCGCCGGCATCGATCTCTCGCTCGGCTCGATCAATGCCGAACTCTCGCAAATGCGGCCCTTCGATACCGGCAATGTGGCGCTGGTTTCGGCAACCGGCATCGTCGTGGCGCATCCCGACGCAAGCCTAGTGGGCAAGACGCTGCCTGCCGACAATCCGCTGGCGCAACTCGTGCAAAAATCTCTCGCCAGCACCGACTATGTCGAAACCGAAGCGGCCGGCTCCGATGGCGCCCCCTGGCGCTATATGGCGGTGAGCTTTGCCGCAGGCGGTACGCAGGACCGCTGGAGCGTCGTCTCGCTCGTGCCGCAGGCGACGCTGAGCGCGGCCGTATCGGAAGCGCGCTGGGCCATCATTGGGCTCTCGGCCCTTTGCATCATTGCCGCTATCGCCATCGTCTTCGTCTTGATGCTGCGCCTTGTCGGCCGGCCGCTCGGCAAGCTCGGCGCAACCGTCGAAACCATGGCCAAAGGCAATTATGATCTCACCGTGCCGTATATGACGCGCAAGGACGAGATCGGCACCCTGTCTCGCTCGGTCGATGTGTTCCGTGACAATGGCCTCAAGGTCGCGGCGATGACCGAAGCCGAAGCCGTACGCGTCATCCGCGATCGCGACGAGCGCGCCGAGATGATGGCCGAGCTGCAATCGGCTTTCGGCAATGTCGTCGACGCCGCCATCGCGGGCGATTTCTCGCGCCGGGTGAATTCCGAATTCCCCGATGCCGAGCTCAATGCGCTGGCGCATGGCGTCAACACGCTGGTTGAAACGGTCGATGCGGGGCTCGATGAAACCGGCAAGGTTCTGGCGGCACTGGCCGATACCGACCTGACGCAGCGTATCCAGGGCAATTACAGCGGTGCCTTTGCCAAACTGAAGAACGACACCAATGCGGTCGCCGATCGTCTGACCGATGTCGTCGGGCAATTGCGCGGCACGTCGCGCTCTCTGCGCACGGCAACGGCCGAAATCCTCTCGGGCGCCAACGATCTCAGCGACCGCACCACCAAGCAGGCGGCAACGATCGAACAAACCTCGGCCGCCATGGAGCAATTGGCCCGCACCGTCATCGACAATGCGAGCCAGGCCGAAACCGCTTCGAAGAAAGCCGAGGACGTCTCGCGCTCGGCCGAAGAAGGCGGTAGCCTGATGAACGATGCCAATGGCGCGATGGACCGGATTACGCAGTCTTCGGCCAAGATTTCCAACATCATCGGCATGATCGATGACATTGCCTTCCAGACCAATCTCCTGGCGCTCAACGCTTCTGTGGAAGCGGCGCGCGCTGGGGAAGCGGGCAAGGGCTTTGCCGTGGTCGCCGTCGAAGTGCGGCGTCTGGCACAGAGCGCGGCGCAGGCATCGTCGGACGTCAAGCAATTGATCGAGCAGAGCACGGTGGAAGTGTCGGCCGGCTCGCGACTCGTCGCCAATGCAGCCGATCGACTGGTTTCCATGCTCGAAGCCGTGCAGGAAAACAGTTCGCTCCTCAACGCCATTGCCCGCGGCAGCCGCGAACAGGCTTCGGCCATCGAGGAAGTTTCCACCGCCGTGCGGCAGATGGACGAAATGACCCAGCATAATGCCGCGCTTGTCGAGGAGATCAACGCCTCGATCGAACAGACCGAAGCGCAGGCCAGCGAACTTGACCATGTGGTCGACGTCTTCCGCATCAGCCACATGGAGCAGCGCGCCCCGGAGCGCGCTCCAGCCCGGCCTGCGGCCAAGGCGGCGACGGCGGCAAAATATCAGGTGCAGGGCAATGCCGCGCTCGCGCAGGACTGGTCGGAGTTCTAAGACCTCCACTGCAGACCAAAATTGACAGGGGCCAGCCGCGGGTTGGCCCCTTTCTTTTTGTGCAGAAGGCCGCCCATTAAAAATATGCAATGTTCCGCTTTGGGGGTGCCCAAATCTCTTGCCATGCGTTGTAGGGTCAACGGCGGCGGGGGTGCCGCCGGCGACACGGGAGCATGCAATGCAAATCGCTATGGTGGGGCTGGGGCGCATGGGCGCCAATATGGTGCGGCGGCTGATCAAGGCCGGGCACGAATGCGTCGTCTTCGACGTCAGCCCGGACAATGTCGCGGCGCTGGTCAAGGAAGGCGCGGTTGGCGCCAGCTCCATGGAAGAGATGATCGGCAAGCTCCAGGCGCCGCGCGCGGTCTGGCTGATGCTGCCGGCTGCAATTACCGGCAAGGTGGCACGGGAAGTGGCGGGTCATTTGCAGCCGGGCGACGCGATCATCGATGGCGGCAATTCCTATTATCGCGATGCGGTGGATCTGGCGCGCGAGTTTGCGGCGCAGAATATCAGCTTTGTCGACGTCGGCACGAGCGGCGGGGTCTGGGGCCTCGAGCGCGGCTATTGCCTGATGATCGGCGGGCCGAAGGAAAGTTTTGACCGGCTCGAGCCGATCTTTGCTTCGCTTGCGCCGGGCAAGGACGGAAATGGCGCCGAGGCCGGATCGGGCGATACGGCGCCGCTGGGGTATCTGCATTGCGGGGCGAGCGGCGCGGGGCACTTCGTCAAGATGGTGCACAATGGCATCGAATATGGGCTGATGGCGGCCTATGCCGAGGGGCTCAATATCTTGAAGGCCGCCGATGCGGGGAGCGAAGCGCGGGCGGCCGATGCCGAGACGGCGCCGCTCCATGATCCGCAATATTATCAGTTCGATATCGATGTCGGCGGGGTCGCCGAAGTCTGGCGGCATGCAAGCGTCATCAGTTCGTGGTTGCTCGACCTGACCGCGTCGACGCTGAAGACCGATCCGGAATTGACCAATTTTGGCGGCAAGGTTTCGGATTCTGGGGAAGGCCGCTGGACGCTGCGGGCGGCGGTCGAGACCGGGGTGCCGGCGCCGGTTTTGTCCTCGGCGCTCTTTGGGCGCTTTGCCTCGCGCGATGCCGACGAATATTCCAACAAGCTGATCTCGGCCATGCGCTACGCCTTTGGCGGCCACAGCGAAAAGCACTGAGGGGGGCAATATGCGCAGGACTTCCTCGGATGCGCTCGTCGTTTTCGGCGTGACGGGCGATCTCGCCCACAAGATGATCCTGCCCTCGCTCTACCAGATGGTGCGGCGGGGGCATCTCGATAAGCCGGTGGTCGGGGTGGCGCTCGACGATTGGACAGAGGAGCAGTTGTCGGAGCGGGCACGCGATGCCGTGACCAAGCAATTCGGCACGGTGGACGAGGCGGTGTTCGGCAAGCTGATGGGCCTGATGCATTATGTATCGGGGGACTATAAGCAGGCCGCGACCTTCGAAAAGCTGCGCGCGGCCTTGGGGACGCACAAGCATCCGCTCTATTATCTGGCCATCCCACCATCGCTGTTCGGCACCGTGGCTGATGGGCTGGAGGCGGCGGGGATCGCCAAGGGGGCGCGGCTGATGGTGGAAAAACCATTCGGCCGGGACCTTGCCACGGCGCAGGCGCTCAACGCGACGCTGCACAAGGTGTTCGAGGAAGATGCGGTGTTTCGCATCGACCATTTCCTCGGCAAGGAGGCGATCCAGAACCTGCTTTATATCCGCTTCGCCAATGCGTTCATCGAGCCGATCTGGAACCGCAATTATGTCGAGAGTGTCCAGGTCACGATGGCCGAAGATTTCGGCATCAAGGGCCGCGGCAAATTCTATGACGAGGTCGGCGCCATTCGCGATGTGGTGCAGAACCACCTGCTCAATGTCCTGCTGCTGCTCGCGGTCGAGCCGCCGGTCAATGGCGAATCCGATGATCTCAGCGATGAGAAAGTGCAGGTCTTGAAGGCCATTCGGCCGCTCAAGAAAGAGGACGTGGTGCGCGGGCAGTTCGACGGCTATCTCGACGAGCCGGGCGTGGCGCCGAAATCCGCGCGCGAAACATTCGCGGCGCTGCGCTTTGCCGTCGATACCTGGCGCTGGGAAGGCGTGCCCTTCTATATCCGCGCGGGCAAGGAACTGCCGGTCAAGGTGACCGAGGTGATCGTGCGCTTCCGAAGGCCGCCGATTGCTGTTTTCGATGGTTTTCCCAAGGATCAGGCAAACTATGTCCGCTTCCGGCTTGGGCCGGAGGTGGTGACGGGGATCGGCGTGCGGCGCAAGAAAGCGGGCGGGGATATGGTCGGCGAGGCGGTGGAACTGACCGCGCTCGATGATACGACCGACGACATGATGCCCTATGAGAGGCTGATCGGGGACGCCATGGCGGGCAAGCGTCAGCTTTTTACGCGGCAGGATGCGGCAGAGCTGGCGTGGCGGATTTTCGACCCCATCCTCGACGATCCCGAGGCACCGGCGCGCTACAAGCCGCGCACCTGGGGACCGAAGGCCGCGATGAAGGGGTTTGAACCGCCCGGCGGCTGGGTGGATCCGGAGGCTTGATCATGGCAGATAAAAAGGTTCTTGCCGTCGATATCGGCGGCTCGCACGTCAAGATCATGGCTAATACTGGGGGCCAGGTGCGCAAGGTCGCGTCGGGTCCGACGATGAATGCCGAGACCATGGCAACGGATTTGCAGACGCTGTGGGAAGGGCTCGACTTCGACGTGATCGCCATGGGCTATCCCGGGCCGGTGGTGCACAACAAGATCCTGGCCGAGCCGCATAATCTCGCGCCGGGCTGGGTCGGGTTCGACTTCGAAAAGCGCTTCGGCAAGCCGGTGCGGATCATCAATGATGCGCTGATGCAGGCGATCGGCTGCTATGACGGCGGGCGGATGCTATTTTTGGGCCTCGGCACCGGGCTTGGGGCGGCGATGCTGGTCGAGCACGTGGCGCAACCGATGGAACTGGCGCACCTGCCCTATAAAAAGGGCCGGACCTATGAAGACTATCTCGGCGAAGCGAGCCTTGAAAAGCGCGGGTGCAAGAAGTGGAAGCACCATGTGTTCGAGGCGGTCGAAACGCTGACGGCGGCGCTGCAGCCGGACTATGTGGTGATCGGCGGCGGCAATGTGGATGCGCTCGACGATCTGCCGCCCAAGGCAAGGCGGGGGGATAATGCCAATGCGTTCAAGGGCGGGTTCTCACTTTGGACGGATGAGAAGCTGGTGGTTTGAGGGGGTTCACGCGACCGGCGTCGGCCCAACCACTCGCTGTCACCCCGGCGAAAGCCGGGGCACATCCCAACATCTCAAGATGGATCCCGACTCAGGGCCGGGATGACACGGTGTTTGGGATGGCTCCGAGGGGACGCCTCAATCCACCGCCAATGCAATCGAAAAATCCTTGTCCTTCCATTCCCCATCGCCGCTGCGGAAGGTGAAATCCAAGGTCTTGTGGCCTTCAAGGTCCGCAGCGGTGAACAACACGCAGTGCATGCCGAGGCCGTTGGGGACGGAAGGCTTGTCCCCAGCATTGTCCCAACCGTCTAAGCCGAAATGGAGGGTAAAGGGATCGCAGGCTTCGATGGAGATGGCTTTGCCTTTGGCGATGGCTGCGAAGGGGCTCGATTCCCGCCAATGCCAAGTCGTGGCTGTTGGCCGCTTGCCGGCGTAACGGGAGGCGATGACATCGAACAGTTCAGCAGGACGGCCGGTAGTCTGCGTCGCCAAGAGTTTCAATAGTTCGCCATGGGCCCAGACGAGGGGCATGGCGCTGCCGGAGGGTTCGCCGGGGACGAGGCCGTGTTCGGGCATGGGTTCGCCGTCCCAAACCTGTTCGGGGATGAGGCCGCCCTTCCCCACCATGCGCAGCATGGAATTGAGATAGGGCATGGGGTCTTCGCCCCTCAACGCCGCATAGTGTCCGCGTTCGCCGGCAAGCAGTGGCCAGGGGCGGCCGACGCCGAGGCCGTCGAAGGGCGTGCCGTCTTCGTGTTCGCCATAGCCATCGCCATTGTAGCGATAATAAGCGATGCCGGTGGGCAACTCGGCGCGCAGCTTGGCGTCGATCAGCTTGACCGTATCGACGATGCGCCGATCTTCAGCCGCACGGAGACCGGTGCGGACAAGGTACAAGAATTCGAGGCCGATGAGATCACCGGCCGGGGTTTCGCCATTTTGGACATTGCGGCGGCTGATGATCCCGTCGATGCCGCCATCGACCGCGCGGGGCCCGAGGCGGATATAATAGCCGGGGAGGTCGAGACCGGCACAGAGATGGCCATTGACCGAATAGGTCCAATCCTCGATGCGCTCGTTCCAGCTATCCGCGAGAGAAAGGATATAGTCGCGGTCTTCGCCGGTGAAATAATCGGCTGAGACGACGAGCGCGACGATCAGCATAGCAAGGGTAAAGGGGCTTGCACCTGCGTTTTCTTCCCAGCGGTCCTGATCGCTCATCGGACCATTGCGGACGATGAAGCGGATGGCGCTGCGCACCATGGCTTCTTCGGGTGGCGAATTGGTGAGGTGGCCGACAGCGCGCAGTTTTGCGGCGAGCATGACCGGGAGTGCGACCTCGTCCATCTGCTTGCCGCTCCAATAGCCGCGGCCGTCCGGAAAATAGTTTTGCGCCCAACTGCCATCGTCGGCCTGAGTGCCGATGAGATAATCGAGCGTGCGGCCCGCGTCCTCGTAGAGGCCGACAGTAATGAGGGCGAAGGCGGCTTCGACTGTGTCCCGCGTCCAGACCAGGTGATAGCCGCCGGCGTCGTCGTGGCTCGAGCCCCAGGGGACGGAGAGGCTTGCGACCATGGCGCCGGCATAGGTGCGGTCTTCATGGCATTTGATGACCATGGCCGAACGGCGCGCGGCTTCTTCGAGTTCAGGCGCAGCATAGGGGATGCGGAGGTGCTGGGCCCAATCCTCCCAGCTCTTCATGAAAATATCGCGGCTTTCGTCGTAGGAGTCCGCCAGGCTTGATCGAGCGAGCGTGCGCGCGCCTTCCGGCGTTTCGGAAAAGCCGAGCGCGAGGACGCCATTGTCCGAGGCGAGTTCGCCCACGAGAGCGACATTGCCGCCTTTGGCCTCGGAAAAGGTCCAGGTCATGCCGCCATTGGCAGAAAAATCCTGCCAGCCATCGGAGGTGCCGACAAAGCCGGCGCTGGTGCGGAGAAAACCGCCGTCGGCGCGGAGACAAAGGGCCGTGGCATTGTGGCTGGCCGAAAGATCTTTGCCGGCCACGGCATCGTTCTCGCGCGCACCATCGAGATGGGGCGCAAGGAGTACATAGAGCCGCGCATCTTCGCCCGAAAGGGCATAGCGGATGAGGAGGCAATCGCGCAGCGGGTGCGGCAGGACTTCGAGTTCGAGCCGGTAATGTTCGCCCTCATGAACGACGGTCGGCAGCGGAATATAGGGCTTTGGGAGCGAAAAGAGATAGGTGTCGGCGCGCTTGAGTTCAGTCCAGCCGCCCTTGTGCGCGATGATGAAACCGAGATCGCGGATTTGGGGGCGGCCTGTCGAGGGCCAATAGACCTCGTTGACGATGCCATGACCGAGGGTCGCCCAGATGCGGCTCGCTCCCAGCCCCGTCGTGATCATGTCCTTGTCGCTGGAAGACCATGTGGGATCAAGACCCGGCGCGCCGGGCGGAACATTTTCGGTCATTTTCACTATTCGACGCTGAAGATTATTCAGCAGGGAAGATGCCGCAGGATGGCGCTTGGTTCCAGCGCCATCCTGCACAGACGCGCGATTACCAGCGCGGCTTATTGTCGGTGAGGCCGCCGGCGCAGGCCTTGTCGATGGCGGCGAGCTCTTCGGCGGTGAAATCGAGATTGCTGAGCGCGCCGATATTATCGTCGAGCTGTTCGAGCGTGCGCACGCCGATCAGGGCCGAGGTGACCTCGGGGCGGCGCAGCACCCAGGCCAGCGCCAGTTGCGGCAGGGTCTGGCCGCGTGAACGGGCGATTTCGGCCATGCCATCGACGGCAGCAAGCGTCTCGGGCTTGATCTTGGCGGCATCGAGGAAGGGATTGTTGGAGGTGCCTCGCGAGCCTTTGGTGTCGCCGCTATTATACTTACCCGAGAGCACGCCCTGGGCGAGCGGGGAAAAGGCGATGATACCAATGCCGAGTTCACCGCAGGCATCGATGGTGCGATCGGTTTCGATCCAGCGATTGAGAGCGGAATAGCTCGGCTGATGGAGGATCGGCTTGACGTCCAATTCGCCAAGGAGGCGATGGGCTTCGCGCGTTTCGGCTTCCGGATAATTGGAAATGCCGACATAGAGCGCCTTGCCCTGTTGGACGAGGGTTGCCAGCGCGCCCATGGTTTCATCGAGCGGCGTATTGGGATCGTAGCGATGGGAATAAAAGACGTCGACATAGTCGAGGCCCAAACGCTTCAGGCTCTGTTCGCAGGAGGCGATGAGGCTCTTGCGGCTGCCCCATTCGCCATAAGGGCCTTCCCACATGTGGTAGCCGGCCTTGGAAGAGACGATGATTTCGTCGCGATAGGGCTTGAAATCGCGCGCCATGACCTTGCCGAACAGCTCTTCGGCCGAGCCCTCAGGGGGACCGTAATTGTTGGCGAGATCGAAATGGGTGATGCCGGCATCGAAAGCGCGGCCAAGAATGGCGAAGGCACTAGGATAATCGCGGGTGCCGCCAAAGTTCTGCCAGAGCCCGAGGCTGATGGCCGGTAGTTTGAGGCCGGAGCGGCCGGCGCGACGATAGACCATGTCTTCGTAGCGCGCAGGGGAAGCCTGATAGGTCATGAAAATATCCTCCTCGAAATCACTGGCGCCTTTGTAAGGGAGGAATGCGGCGGCGTCAGCTTCGATGGAAAGATTGAGGGGTGGATTGGTAAGGCTGCCGCTTAGCGCCGGACGCCCAGGCGGCTCATTTTTTCACTGAGGGTGCGGCGGGGGACTTGCAGAGCCTCGGCGGCGGCCGCGATGGAGTCGTTGTGGCGGGAGAGTTCGGTTTCGATCAGGTGCTTTTCATAGGCGGCGACACGATCGGCGAGGCCACCAGTAGCCTCCGGCATATCGCGATCGGCGGGGCCGATAATGGCGGCGAGGGAGCGGCCGGTGGCATCGAGACCAATGGCGAAGCGCTCAGCGGCAGCTTTCAATTCGCGGACATTGCCGGGCCAATCATAGCGGCGGATGGCGTCGAGATCGGCGGGATGGAGGCTTTGCGCCGGGCGGCCGAAACGCTTGGCGGCTTCGCCGAGGAAATGGTGGAACAGCAGGACGCAATCCTCGCCGCGGGCGCGGAGCGGCGGCAGGGTGATGGTTGCGAGATTGAGCCGATAATAGAGATCGGCGCGGAAACGGCCGGCTTCGCTTTCGACGCCAAGATCGACCTTGGACGCAGCGATGATCCGCACATCGAGCGGAATCTGGCGGTTGGAGCCGACGCGCTCGACCACCCGCTCCTGAATGACGCGGAGGACCTTGGCCTGGGCGAGGAGCGGCATGGACTCGATCTCGTCGAGAAGCAGCGTACCGCCATTGGCATATTCGAATTTGCCGACCCGCTGACTGCCCGCGCCGGTAAAGGCGCCGGCTTCGTGGCCGAAGAGCTCGCTTTCGATCAGTTCGGACGGGATGGCGGCGCAATTGACGGCGACGAAGGGGGCTTTGGCGCGCGGGGAAAAATCATGAAGGCAGCGGGCGACGACCTCTTTGCCGGTGCCGGTTTCGCCGAGGATGATCACATCGGCCGGAATATGGGCCAGTTCGCGCACCGTGTGGCGGAGGCGCTCGACGGCGTCGGAACTGCCGACGAGGCGGAGGGCGAGTTCGGATTCGCCGCCATCGAGCCGGCGCTTCAAATCAGCGATTTCGCGCTTGAGCAGAGCTTGTTCGGCGGCGCGCTTGAGGCTCGTCACCAGTTCGTCGGGCACATAGGGCTTTTGGATGAAATCGAAGGCGCCCTGGCGCATGGCCTCGACAGCCATGGGCACGTCGCCATGGCCGGTGATCAGGATCACCTCGGCCGGCACCATGCGCTCGCGGACCTTTTTGAGGAGATCGAGCCCGGAAAGGCCGGGCATGCGCACATCGCTGAGGATGACATGGGGCTTGATTTCGTCGAGCCGAGCGAGCGCGGAGCTGGCATCGGTCGCGACATGGGTCTCAAAGCCCGAAAGGCGGAGCCATTGCTCGAGGGCGGTGCGGATCATTTCCTCATCATCAACGATGAGCACGCTTTGGTCAGACAATCTGTTCTCTTTCGGCTGTGACCACGATTGGGAGGGCCAGCGTGAAGCTGGCGCCATGGCCGGGCGGGCTTGCGACGGCCAGCGTGCCGCCCATGTCGCGCACGAGGCCATAGGAGATGGATAGGCCAAGGCCCAAGCCTTCTCCCGGTCCCTTGGTGGAATAGAAGGGGTCGAAAATGCTGGTCAGCGCCTCGGGCGCAATGCCGGTGCCGGTATCGCTGACGGTGAAGCGCGCACGGCCGTCGGCACCGCTATCGGCGGCGATGGAGAGGACGCGGATGCTCTGGCCCGCCATGGCGTCGGCGGCATTGGTGAAGAGGTTGATGAGCACCTGCTCGATATGGACGGGATTGCCGGCAATGCGGATCGGGTAACGTGGGCGGCGGTATTCGACCTCGATGCCGAGGGCGCGCAGCTTGTGATCGACGAGATCGAGCGCATTGGCGATGACGGTGGCGGCATCGGCTTCCATCGGTGCGGCGCTTTGCTTGCGGGCGAAGGTCTTGAGGTGGCCGGTGAGCGCGGCGAGGCGATCGACGATGCGGTCGATATGGCCGAGAACGCGGGTGATGTCCTCATCCTGGCGGCGCGCGGCGAGGAGTTTGGCGCTGGCAAGGTGCGTCGTCAGCGCGGCGACGGGCTGGCTGACTTCATGGGCGACGCCGGCAAGCGCCTGGCCGAGGCTCGCGAGCTTGGCGGCTTGCACGAGATGGCCTTGCACGGCGCGCTCTGCGGCTTCGGCGCGAATGCGGTCGGCGATTTCGGCGCGGAGGGCCTCGTTGGTGACATAGAGATCTTCGGTACGCTCGGCGACGCGCAGTTCGAGCTTTTCGTGATCGGCGAGGCGCTGGGCGAGCATGCGGCGACGCTGGAGGAGGAGTGCGACGATGAGGCAAAGCGCGGCCACGGCCAGGGCGGCCGCAAGGGCGGCGATCCAGGCATCGCGGAAGAGCGGCCAGGCGGGCGTAAAGGAAATGATGCGCCACTGGTGCACCGGCAGGCGCATCTCGTCGACGATGAAGATGCCGCTCGTATCGGTATCTTCATCAGCGATGTAGGCGAAATTGACGCCGCGCGAGGGCCAGATATCGACGGCGACCGGTTGATCGCTGGCGCCTTGCGCGCCATAGCGCAATTGCGGGGCGATCATCGCATAGGTGCTGGCAGGGAGCGGCGAGATCGGGCGATAGCGCCAATCGGGGCGTGTGGAGAGGATGGTGATATTGTTGATATCGACGATGCCGATCAATTCGCCCGAGCGCCACCAATTGGCTTCAATTTCGCCGAGATTGATCTTGGTGACGGCTACGCCAAGGGGTCCGTTTTCGCCATCGATGCGACGGGCGAGGAAATAGCCGGCGACCCCAGTGACCGTGCCGACGGCGTAGAATTTGGCATCGCCATCGAACATGGCTTCTTCGAAATAGGGGCGATAAGCGAGGTTTTCGCCCACAAAGCTGTCATAGGCCCACCAATTGGATGCGGCGACGACATGACCATCGGCGGCCATGACGAAAAGCTCCCCTGCCCCGGCCGTGTCGTTGAGGCGGGAGAGGAAGGCATTGGCGGCTTCCCGCCTATCGGTATTTTGCGGCTCGGCGAGAACGTCGCGGACCTCGGCGGCCAGCGCAATGCTCGAGGGGAGATAATGGAAGCGCTCGATGATGGCTTCGAGGGTACGATCAAAGAGCGCGAGGCGCCGATCTGCCTGATCGCCGGCATTGCGGAGGCCAGCCGAGAGCGTCCACTCGAACGCGACCCAGCCTGTGCCGAGGATAGCGAGCGCCGCCAAGGCGAAAGCGAGCAGCGTACGCCGCGAGCGAATTCCGCGATGGACCAGACGATTGGCCATGGCCTCCGTTGGCAAGAATTTGCCACCCTTCTCCGTAAGTTCTGGCAAGTTTATGCCACATTGGCCAGTACGAATTGCGCAAAACGCAGGTCTGGCTTGCATTTTTGAGTTGGCATACGGTTTGCAACAGGAATTGCGAGACCGGCGGAGGAGCCGGCTGACAGATCACTCCGGGAGGAAACCAATGAAGAAGACTTTTGCCGTTGCCACACTGATCGCCTTTGCCCTGTCCGGCACGGCCTTTGCGCAGGACTATCCAACCAAGCCAATCACCGTCGTCGTGCCCTTCTCGGCTGGCGGCCCGACCGACACCGTGGCGCGCCTCGTTGCTGAAGCCATGAGCCAGGACCTCGGCCAGCAGGTCGTGGTGCAGAACGTCGGTGGCGCAGGTGGCACGCTGGGCGCTGGCCAAGTCGCCACCGCAGCGAATGACGGCTATACGCTCCTGCTCCACCATATCGGCATGTCGACCGCTCCGACGCTCTACCGCAGCCTGCCCTATGATCCGCTGACCGATTTCGCGACTATCGGCCTCATCACCTCGGTGCCGATGACGCTCGTGGCGCGCAAGGATTTCGAACCCAATACGCTCGAAGAACTGCTGACCTATATCAAGGCGAACGGCGAGAACGTCACCTATGCCCATGCCGGTATCGGTTCGGCCAGTCAGCTTTGCGGCATGCTGTTGATGGAACAGACCGAAACGATCATGACCACCGTGCCCTATCAGGGTGCTGGCCCGGCCATGACCGACATTATCGGTGGGCAGATCGACATGATCTGCGACCAGACGACCAACACAACGAGCCAGATCCAGGCCGGTGAAGTCAAAGCCTATGCCGTGACCTCGCCCGAACGTCTCGACAACCTGCCCGATCTGCCGACCACCAAGGAAGCGGGGCTCGATCTCGAAATTGGCGTGTGGCATGGCCTTTATGCGCCGGCCGGCACGGACCCGGCGATAATCGAACGCCTCGACGCGGCGCTGCAGAAGGCCCTGGCCAATGAAACCGTCATTGCCCGCTTTGCCGAACTCGGGACGAAGCCGGTAACAGCGGAAGAAGCGACCCCGGCTGCCCTGACCGAAACGCTGACCAGCCAGATCGAACTCTGGCGCGGCGTTATCGAAGCCGCCGGCGTCTACGCCGAGTAAACGACGAGCCTGAAAGCGGCCCGCACTTGCGCGGGCCGCGCCTGGCATAAAATCAAAAGTCTTGGGGAGGCGGCTATGCTGGCCAAGTTTTCACTCCGCGAACTGCTCGCGGGCGGCATTTTCGTGCTCGCCGGAGCCTATTTCGCGCTCGAAGCGCTCAACTATGAAGTGGGCACGGCCTTTCGCATGGGCCCGGGCTTCATGCCGCTCTTCCTTGGTGCGGTGCTAGCCGCGCTCGGCATCGGCGTTGCGGCCAGCGGCTGGCAGAAGCCGGACAAGGAAAAGCCCTTGCCGCCATCCTGGCGCGGCATTGCGCTGATCATCGGCGTCGTCATCTTCTTTGGCGCGACCATAAGGGGGCTCGGCTTCGTGCCCGTCGTCTTCATCGGCTCGTTTGGTTCTGCCATGGCCAGCCGGCTCAATTCGCCGCTCTTTGCCGCGCTTTTGGCGGCCGGGCTCACCGTTCTCTGCACCGCCATCTTCGTCATCGGCCTCGGCATGACCGTGCCGTGGTTCGGGCCCTGGCTCGGTCAATAGGAGCGATCAATGGATATCATCGGCTATCTCGGCCTCGGTTTTTCCGTCGCCCTCGACCCCATCAACATTTTCTACTGCTTCATCGGCGTGCTGCTCGGTACTCTGGTTGGCGTGTTGCCCGGCATCGGGCCGACGGCGACAATCGCCATGCTCTTGCCGATCACCTTCTCGCTCTCGCCCGCCGCCGCGCTGATCATGCTCGCCGGTATCTATTACGGCGCGCAATATGGTGGCTCGACCACCGCGATCCTGATCAATCTGCCCGGTGAAAGCTCATCGGCGGTGACGGCGATCGATGGCTATCAAATGGCCAAGAAAGGCCGCGCCGGACATGCTCTGGCAACGGCCGCGCTCGGCTCGTTCTTTGCCGGCACCATCGGCACGCTGCTTCTCGCCTTCTTCGCCCCGCCCCTTGCGCGAGCGGCGCTCAATTTCGGAGCGCCGGAATATTTTGCGCTCATCGTGCTCGGGCTGCTCGTCTCCATTGCCCTCGCGCATGGCTCGATCCTCAAGGCCCTAGCGATGATTGTGCTCGGTCTCCTGCTCGGCATGGTGGGCCAGGACATTTATACCGGCACGCCGCGCTTCACGCTGGGCATCCGCGAGCTTTATTCCGGCCTCAACTTCGTTTCCGTCGCCGTCGGTATCTTTGGCGTCGCCGAAATCCTCCGCAATCTCGAAAACGAGAAGGGTCGCGATGTCATGGTCAAATCCGTCAAGGGACTGTGGCTGGGCAAGGAAGAGTTCAAGCGCATTATCGCCCCGGTGATCCGCGGCACGGCACTTGGCTCCATCCTCGGTATCCTGCCGGGCGGCGGGCATATCCTTGCGTCCTTCGCCTCCTATTCGGCGGAGAAGCGTCTCTCGAAGCACCCCGAGGAATTCGGCCATGGGGCTATCGAAGGCGTGGCGGGCCCGGAATCCGCGAACAACGCTGCGGCGCAGACCTCGTTCATTCCGCTGATGACCCTCGGCATTCCGGCTCACCCGGTCATGGCTCTGATGGTTGGTGCCTTCATTCTCCAGGGCATCACGCCCGGGCCCAACGTGATCAACGATCAGCCGGCGCTCTTCTGGGGCATCATCGCCTCGATGTGGATCGGCAATCTCTTGCTGGTGCTTCTGAACCTGCCGCTAATCGGGCTTTGGGTGAAGATGCTCTCCATTCCCTATCGCGCGCTGTTCCCCGCCATCGTGCTCTTTGCCTGCATCGGCTGCTATTCGATCAACCAGAACATCTTTGACGTCTTCGCCATCGGCTTCTTCGGCATCCTTGGCTATGTGCTGATCCGGCTTGGATGCGAACCGGCGCCACTGCTCCTCGGCTTCGTCCTCGGGCCACTGCTCGAAGAACACCTGCGCCGCGCCATGATTATCTCGCGCGGGGACCCGATGGTGTTTTTGGAACGCCCGATCTCGGCAACACTGCTGGGCCTGGCGCTGCTCGCGGTGATCATCGCGGTGCTCCCCTCCATCCGCAAGAAGCGCAAGGAAGTGTTTGTCGAAGAGGACTGAGTCGGTTTTGCGACATTTGGATGGGCGTCACGCGAGTGGCGCCCATTTTTGTTTGGGGGGCCATGCGCTCCGGAGCCATTGGATTCTGGAAGCTCACCCAAGAGCCGCTTTTCCCTCGGGCTTGACCCGAGGGCCAGTGCGGGAGCCACAGGCATTGATGGGTGGGCAGGAGGCCCTCGGGTCAGGCCCGAGGGAAGAACGGTGCGTTGGGGAATACGTCCAAGGTGACAACCTGCACAGTGATCTGCGTGCAGGGAGTATCGATCGGGACCGTATAGGGTAATCAGGCGGGCAGCGCCTAATTCACCGCCGCGGCCCAGACGCGGTTGCGGCCGGCGTTTTTGGCGGTGTAGAGCGCGTCGTCGGCGCGGCGCAGGATGTCGTCAAAACTCTCGGTATCGCTGACCACGGCGACGCCGACGCTGACCGTGCCGCGGAAACCACCGCTGGCGCCCTGGAGGATTTCGTGGGCAAAACCCGAGCGGATGGCCTCAGCCGCTTCCATGGCTTGCGCGGCACCGGCCTCTGGCATGACCAGGAGAAATTCTTCTCCGCCCATGCGCACTGCATAAGTGTCGCGGGTCTGCTGCTTGCGCATCACCTGGGCAAAGCGGCGGAGCGCTTCGTCGCCGGCGGCGTGGCCATGCTTGTCATTGATCGACTTGAAATGATCGAGGTCAAAGATCAGCGCTGCGGTGTTGGCCTGAAGCTTGGCCTTGCCGAAGAGATCGAAAATAGCGCGGCGATTGAGAAGGCCAGTCAGCGCATCGGTATTGGCTTCGGCTTGATGGTGCCGCGCGACGCGTGCCTGATTGGCAGCAAGGGACATGGCGCCGATGCCGGTGAGGCCGATGAGGCCAACGATGGAATTGACGTCCTCGGCCCAGCCGCTCGGCGGCGCCGTCAACACCAAGGGGCCCTTTAAATAGATCATTACCGCGCAAGGAATGAAGGACAGCGAGGTGATGGAGTAAAGACCCGAAATGCCCGTGACCCAGATCGGCGCCTCGGCACGGCCTTCCCAGAATTTCCAGGCGGTCGCCGCGAGGAGGATGCAATTGACGATATTGCCGATCATGGCGCCAAGCGCATCGAGGCCGAAAAGGAACGGCAGGGTGATTGCCGAAACGATAGAGATGCCCACGGCCGCAACGCGCTGGCTTGGCAAGCGCCGTTCGGTGAAGAGACAGGCGGCGGCAAAGAAGATCACGAAGCCGCCGCTCAGCGTCATATTGGACATCCAGAGGAGGATGTAGACGCTGGTGACCGCGTAGATCGAAAAGCCGGCAAAGGCCGTGACCAGGACACCGGCGCCAACGGCCCAGATCAGGATGAATTTTTCGGTGCGCGAGGCGAGCCAGGTGACGAAAAGCGTCGCCGAGAGCGCAAGGGCGGCAAAACCGAGCGCAAGCAGCAGGGATGTCTGGTCAACAAACATAACTGCTTTCTCTAACTTGCCCCACCCAAGTTTGATGGCCGAAGCGCAAGCAAACCCTGCGCTTCTTCTGCAAGCCTTGGTGGCTGCGGTCAATCACCGAGATGAAATGTCAGCTATGTTCTTGGCAGAAATATCACTTTGCGCCCGCGCGCTGTCACTGATGCGGCAGGGTGAAGCCGCCGCCGACGAAGCGATTGACGGCGTCGCTCGTATCGATGGGGCCGTCGGCATCGATATTGGTGAAGGCGCGGGACGAGAATTGCGGGCGCCAGGCAAGGCCAGGATCGGGCTCATTGACGAAGAACGGATTGGGATTGTCTGAGATCCCATAGACCACGCGGAAGCCAAGATCGGGCGTATCGATGCCGCAATCGACGAGGCGGCAAAGATCGTCGCGATCGAGATGATTGCGCGCGTCGCGCGGTGAGCCAGGCGGAAAGGCGGTGCAGATGCGAATGACGAGACATTCGAGGCCGTAGCGATCGTAGCAATAGCGGCCGTAGTTTTCGCCAAAAACCTTGGACAGCGCATAGAGTGTATCGGGGCGCGTCGGGGCATCGAGCCTGATGGGGGTGTCGCCGGTCGAGTGGAAACCCATGACGTGATAGGACGAGGCGAAGATAACGCGGCGCACGCCTTGGCGGCGGGCGGATTCAAAGATGTTACGCGCGCCCTCGATATTGCCGCGCTGGATATCGGCCCAGGCCTGTTCGTCCGAGACGGCACCGAAATGGACGACGGTGTCGATGCCGGCCATCAGCTTTTCGACGGCGGCCGCATCGCCGAGATCGGCGAGGACGATGTCGCGGCCATCGCTTGCTGCACGCATGTCGGTGGCGACGACATCGCGGCCGGCTTTGGCGAACCAGGCATGGAGATGGGTGCCGAGCAGCCCCGTTGCACCGGTGAGCAGGATCGTGCCCATTGCAAACCTCAGACTTTATTCAGGTGAAAACCGGCTCTTCGTGGAGCGCGATGCCGAAGCGGGATTGGACGCTCGTCTTGATATGCGTCGCGAGCGCGGCGATGTCTTCGGCCGTAGCGCCGCCGAGATTGATCAGAACCAGGGCATGGCGCTCGGAAATGCCGGCACGGCCCATGCGGAAGCCTTTTAGACCGGTCTTTTCGATCAGCCAGCCGGCGGAAAGCTTGGTGCGGCCATCGGGCTGCGGGAAGCTGGGGGCCGTGGGGAATTCGGCGAGGACCGGCGCGGCGTCTTCGAGGCTGACAATGGGGTTTTGGAAGAAGGAACCGGCATTGGGCGTGACGCGCCAATCGGGGAGTTTTGAATTTCTCAGGGCGACGACGCGGTCCAGGACCTGGCGCGGGGTCAGGCCGGGCGTGCCCTCGAGCTCGGAGAGGCCGGCAAATTTAAGATTGGGTTGCCAATCGCGCTTGAGGCGGAGACGGAGCGAGAGGACGACATAGTGGCCCGGCTCATGCTTGAAGACGCTGTCGCGATAGGCGAATTTGCATTCGGGGCCAGTGAAGGTGCGCGTCGTGCCGGTGGTCGTGTCATAGGCGAGGAGGCTCTCGAAGACATCGGCGACTTCCGCGCCATAGGCTCCGATATTCTGCACCGGCGCGGCACCTACCGTACCGGGAATGCCAGCGAGGTTCTCGATGCCGCCAAGACCCTTGTCGATCGTAAAAACCACGAAGTCGTGCCAGGTTTCGCCCGCTGCCGCCTCGACCACGGTGGCGTCGGGGCCATTCTCGATGATGCCGCCGCCTGTGATGCTGACAAGCGCGGTGATGCCGTCAAAATCGCGCGAAAGGACGACATTGCTGCCGCCGCCGAGGATGCGGAGCGGAAGATTTTGTTCGGCGGCGAGGGCGTAGAGTGCCGGAAAATCTTCGGCCCGTTCGATTTTGACCCCGAAGCGCGAGCGCGCGGTAAGCGCCAGTGTGTTGTGGGCGGTGAGGTCGAAATCGGGAATCAGGGTGAGCGCGGTCATGGGCGGGTTATAGGGCTGCGTTGAAAGGGCTGGCAATCTCAGCCGATCCTGCCGCCGAGTTCATCCTCGATATGAGCGCGGACGATGGCGTCGAAATTGGCATCGGCGCGGAAGCCGAGGCTTTCGGCGCGCTTGGCGACAAAACCCTGGGGCCAGCCGGCGACGATGGCGGCGATCGTTGGATCGGGTTGATGGCGGATCAGCGCGACGGCCTTTTCACCGGCGGCACGACGAAGGGCGTCGATCTCATCGGCGACGGTCGCGGCGAGGCCCGGCATGGTGAGGCTGCGGCGTTGGCCGAGACCCGATGTGTCGAGATTAGCTGCATGGAGCAAAAAGCCAACGGCGGCGCGGGGGCTGGCGAACCAGTGTCGCACGGATGGATCGACAGGGAGCACAGCCTCCTGCCCCGCCAAGGGCTCGCGGAGAATGCCGGAGAAGAAGCCGGAGGCGGCTTTATTGGGCTTGCCGGGGCGGACGACGATGGTGGGAAGGCGAATGGCGATTCCGTCGACAAAGCCGCGGCGGGAATAATCGGCAAGCAGGAGTTCACCAATGGCCTTCTGGGTGCCGTAGCTCGTGAGCGGGGTCAGCGGGAATTCGTCGGGGATATCGCGTGGCAACGGCTCGCCGAAGACGGCGATGGAGGAGGTAAACACCAGGCGCGGCTTATAGGGCTGATTTGCGCTTTCAAGCCGGATGGCCTCGAGCAAATGCTGCGTGCCATCGAGATTGATGCGGTAGCCTTTTTCGAAATCGGCCTCCGCTTCGCCCGAGACGATGGCGGCGAGATGGAAGATGAGGTCGGGTCGATCGGCGATCAGCTTTGCAGCGGTTTCGGGCGCCGAGAGATCGACGGCGTGGAGCTGGGTGGGGATATCGGTCTCTGGCGCCTGTGGCGCGATGACATCGGCGAGGGAGAGAGCAGAAATCTCCTGAGCGCCGATACGTCCTGCCGCGACCAGAGCCGATGTCAGCTTGCGGCCGATCATGCCGGCGGCACCGATGATGAGAACCTTCACGCTTTTCCTCCGTCATTTTCAGCCATCATGACCGCGCTGACCTATCAAAGCAAATCGGCGCCACGAGGGCGCCGACTGAAAGATCTGGGTCTTGGACAGGCTTCAGAAGCGGTAGCGCAGCGAGGTGCGGATTTCGTTGATGAAGTTGTCGTTGATCAGATAGGCGTTCTGGATGTTCGCCGGCTGGTTCATGACCTTGTTCATGTAGATACCGCGATAGCCGACGTCGGCGACGTAGGAGCCGAAATCGTAGCTCACGCCAGCCATGACGGCAGCAGCGGCTTCAAGCGAGTGACCGTAGGCGTAGTAACCAGGGCCATTCACTTCGGTATAATTTTTGGCAACACCGATACCGGCGCCGACATAAGCACCAAAGCCGCCAGCGCCATAGCCGTTACCCGACAGATTGAAATCGTAGTAAAGGTTGGCGAGGGCGAGGCCCGAGCGCAGGTTGACGGTGTGATCGCCACCCTTCAGGCCTTCATTGCTCAGATAGTCGAGCGTGATATCGGCGCGGACGCCGTGGCCGCTGTCGTAACCGAAGCCAGCGCCGACGCTGTAGCCATAGCCCATCTTATCGAAAGCTGGGACGCAGCCGCAGTAGCTCGCGGCATCCTTGGCCCACCAGGCGTTACCGGCAACGCTGCCGCGGAGGTAAAGGCCACCGGCGACGCCGTAATCCACATCGGGAACGTCGATCACTGGCGGGTAATAGGGTACGAGGTCCGCGGCAATTGCCGGGCCTGCGACTGCTGTTCCGGCCAGCAGGAACGCAGCAATGAGCTTGCGCATGAGTTCAGTCCTTGAGTTGCCACGACACGAGGTCGGTTGTGGCGAATATGGGACAAACTCCTTAAAACCCGCTTAACCCTAAAACCGGCTTAACCGTACGGTTTAACCCTAATACCGCCTAACGGGCGATCTGCAGGATGGCCGCTTCCACCTGTCCGACGACGCTCGCGACGAGCGCAGCATCGTCCGCTTCGCCCATGACGCGAATGACCGGCTCCGTGCCGGAGGGGCGCACGACGAGGCGGCCCGCGGTGCCCAAGGTCGCTTGTGCATCGGCGATGGCCTGGATGACATGCTTGTCTTCGAGCGGCTTACCGGCCTTGAAGCGGACATTGCGCAGAAGCTGCGGCACCTTTTCGAAGCGGTGGCAGATTTCGGAGATTGGCTGTTCGATCTGCTTGAGCACGGCCATCAACTGCAGCGCCGCGATGAGCCCATCGCCCGTCGTCGTGAAGTCGGACAGAATGATATGGCCGGATTGTTCACCGCCAACGTTGAAGCCCTTGCTGCGCATGGCTTCGAGCACGTAGCGATCGCCGACCTGGGTGCGTTCGAGCGAAAGGCCGAGGCCCATCAGATAGCGCTCGAGACCCAGATTGCTCATGATGGTCGCAACGATGCCGCCACCAAGCAGCATTTCGCGCTGCAGCCAGCTTTGCGCGATCACGGCCATGAACTGGTCGCCATCGACCACATTGCCCTTTTCGTCGATGATGATGACACGGTCGGCGTCGCCATCGAGCGCAATGCCGATATCGGCGCGCACTTCCTTGACCTTGGCTGATACCGCCTCGGGGGCGGTCGAACCGACCTTGTGATTGATATTATAGCCATCCGGTTCGACGCCGATGGCGATGACCTCGGCGCCAAGCTCCCAAAGAGCGATCGGAGCGACCTTATAGGCGGCGCCATTGGCGCAATCGATAACGACGCGAAGACCCGAAAGATCGACGCCACGCGGCAGTGTGCGCTTGGCATATTCGATATAGCGGGTGCTGGCGGCTTCGTCGCGATGGGCGCGGCCAATTGCCATGCCATGAGCCAGAAGCTTGTTCATGTCCGTATCGATCAGCCGCTCGATTTCAGACTCGACTTCGTCACTGAGCTTGTAGCCATCGGGGCGGAAGAATTTGATGCCGTTGTCTTCGTATGGGTTATGCGAGGCAGAGATCATGACGCCGAGATCAGCGCGCAGCGAGCGCGTCAGCATGGCGACGGCTGGCGTCGGCATTGGGCCGAGGAAATAGACATCCATGCCCACGGCGGTGAAACCGGCGCCAAGGGCGCTTTCGAGCATATAGCCGGAACGGCGGGTATCCTTGCCGATGACGACGCGATTGCGATGGTCACCGCGCACGAACTTGGTGCCAGCAGCCATGCCGACTTTCATGGCTAGTTCCGGCGTCAGCTTGTCGCCGTTCGCCATGCCGCGAATACCGTCCGTGCCGAAATATTTCCGGGCCATATGCGTTCCCCGCCAATTGGTCTTTTGCGGTTGATACCACTTGTCTGGGAGTAGCCCAGCGAGCACCATAAGAAAAGGGCCACCCTCAGGTGGCCCTTTCAATTTTTGCCTCAGCTTTCCGGCTGGGGCTCCATGCCTGGCTCAGGCGGGGAGTCAGGGCGCTTCTTGCCCGACTTGCCGGCAGTCGGCACGCCGGTTGCCTTTGGCGTAGATGGACCATTGTCATCTGGACGCACCGGCTGCTTGCCATCCATCAGGGCGCGCAGTTCGTCGCCGGTCAGGGTTTCGAACTCGAGGAGAGCCTGTGCGATGGCTTCCCACTGATCGTTATAGGTGGTCAGGATATCGCGAGCGGAGGCTTCACCATCTTCGATAAGCTTGCGAACTTCTTCGTCGATCAGCTTGGCGGTCTCGTCCGACATATTGTTGGACTGGGTCACCGAGTGACCAAGGAAGACTTCCTGGTCGTTCGACTTGTACCGTACGCGACCAAGACGCTCGCTCATGCCCCATTCCATGACCATGGAGCGGGCAAGGCTGGTTGCCATCTGGATATCGCCCGATGCGCCCGAGGTGACCTTGGCCGGACCAAACTTGATGATCTCGGCTTCGCGACCACCGAAGAGCATGGTGAGGCGAGCAAGGGCCTTTTCACGGCTGAACGAATAGGTGTCGTTCTCCGGCAGGGTCATCACCATGCCCAGTGCGCGACCGCGTGGGATGATGGTGGCCTTATGGATCGGATCGATGCCGGCAACCTTAAGCGCGATGATGGCGTGGCCAGCTTCGTGATAGGCAGTCAGCTTCTTTTCGTCGTCGGTCATGGCCATGGTGCGGCGCTCGGCGCCCATCATGATCTTGTCCTTGGCGTCTTCGAATTCCTGATGGGTGACAAAACGCTTATTTTTGCGCGCGGCCATCAGAGCGGCTTCGTTGACGAGGTTCATCAGGTCTGCACCCGAAAAACCAGGCGTACCACGTGCCAGAACCTTCAAATCGACGTCTGGAGCCAGCGGCACCTTACGGACGTGGACCTTGAGGACTTTTTCGCGGCCCGACACGTCGGGGTTCGGCACGACGACCTGACGGTCGAAACGGCCCGGACGCAGCAGGGCAGGATCGAGAACGTCGGGACGGTTGGTCGCGGCTATCAGGATGATGCCTTCATTGGCTTCAAAGCCATCCATCTCGACAAGGAGCTGGTTGAGGGTTTGTTCGCGTTCGTCGTTACCGCCACCAAGACCGGCGCCACGCTGGCGACCGACGGCGTCGATTTCGTCGATGAAAATGATGCACGGGGCATTCTTCTTCGCCTGTTCGAACATGTCGCGGACGCGGCTGGCGCCCACACCGACGAACATTTCCACGAAGTCG
Source organism: Devosia sp. Leaf420 (assembly GCF_001425445.1). Lineage (GTDB taxonomy): Bacteria > Pseudomonadota > Alphaproteobacteria > Rhizobiales > Devosiaceae > Devosia. Next base: position 285,560 of record NZ_LMQU01000011.1, read on the forward strand.
GAACCCGAAATGGTGAAGAACGGCACATTGGCTTCGCCAGCAACCGAGCGGGCAAGCAGGGTCTTACCGGTACCCGGAGGGCCGACGAGCAGCACGCCGCGCGGGATCTTGCCGCCGAGACGCTGAAACTTGCCGGGATCACGAAGGAATTCGACGATTTCCTCGAGATCCTGCTTGGCTTCATCGACGCCAGCAACGTCCTCGAAGGTGATCTTGCCCTGCGTCTCCGTCAGCAATTTGGCGCGCGATTTGCCAAAGCCCATGGCGCCGCCACGACCACCGCCCTGCATCTGGCGTATGAAGAAGAACCACACGCCGATGATGACGATGAACGGGAGCCAGGACGACAAGAGGATCGACCAGAACGGGCTCGATTCCGGAGCGCGTGCCGTGATCGAGACATTTTCCGCTTCGAGGCGCGAAATAATATCGGCACCGGCAGGGATGACCGTTTCGAAACGGGTGCTGTCATTAAGCACGCCGGAAACGACATCGTCGGTGATCGTCACGCTCGACACGCGGCCGGCGGCGACATCGCTGATAAACTGGCTATAGGTCTTTTCGCCCACCGACATGGTGCGCGTAGACGACTGAAAGACCTGGAACAGGCCCATCAGCATAAAAAGTATGACTAGCCAGATGGCAAAGTTGCGGAAATTTCCGTTCATCAATCCTGTCCCGGGGGAGGCAGCGCGCGAAGCGGCAGCATTGGGCCGAATGTAAGGCCCCCATTGGGGCGTTACAAGGGCAAGACCTGCGGCCTACGCCCCTATACGTCCAGTCATATTGTCGCGACGAGGTTAACGGGGTGTGGCTTGCGCAGGTTCCGCTCGCAAAGTGCCAAAACAACTATTGGATCATAGGAGGCTTGGCACCCGCGCTTAGGCGGATCAGTCGGTGATTACCGTTACCTCGACGCGCTCGTCGAACGACCAGCCGCCGAGGGAGAGAACGGCGCCCTCCGCGTCACGGACGATGGGCGCGGTGCGAATGGCTTCGGCCGGGGTAGTCACCTTGAAGCCGAGCACTTCTTCGAGCCGATGACGGGGGAAGAAATCGGTGGCGGCAGCGGTGAGGCCGGTTTCGCTCGAGCGGTTGAAAATGGCGAAGCGATCGTCCCAGACCAAGGTTTCGCCCGGCGGGAGAAGAATATCGCTCGGGAGCGCCCTGCCCGGCTCGCGCGCGACGACGAGTTTTTCATCTTTCACCCGAATGACAGTGCCCAGAAGCGTCGTGCCCTTGGGTAGGGTGTCAGTCGCGATCTGGTCAAAGAGCCGCTCGACCTGGCCAAGGGCGCGCGGCTTTTGCCGGCCGCCGACGACAGTCAGGATGCGGCTCAAAACACGACGACCGGTGGCGGGGCCAAGCTGCGAGAGCGCGGCAAGGGGAAGCGTCGCGGCGCCAAAGCCATCGAAGCCAACGAGTTCGGCAAAGGCAGCATCGGCGAGATTGCTGAGGGCGGCGTCGGCCTCGGCCATGCGGGCGGCAAAGCGCGATAGAGAGGCGCCGTCGAGCCCTTCCTTGGCGAGGGCGGGAAGGAGCCGTCGCCAGCGGATGCGCTCGTAATCCTCGTCATCGTTGGATGGGTCGTGAACGGCCGTGAGACCCGCCTCGTCGACAATGGCGACAAGCGCAGCGGGTTCGACATCGAGAAGCGGACGAAAAACGCGGACGCCCTCGACTTCGGCGAGGCGCACCATGCCCTTGAGACCATCGAGGCCACTGCCATGGGCGAGGCGCATCAAAATGGTTTCGGCCTGATCGGCGCGGTGATGAGCCGTGACGAGGAGCGAGATTCCGTCCTCGGCCATGGCCTCGCCGATCAGCCGATAGCGCGCTTGCCGCGCGGCTTCCTGGATACCGGTTTCGGGATGCTCATCGGCCCATTTGAGGCCGCGAAAATTGAGGCCCAGGCGTTGAGCCTCTTCGCCGACCATGACGACTTCGTCGGCTGCTTCGGGCCGGAGACCATGATCGAGGCTGTAGACGACGAGCTTTGGCGGGGTAGCCAGCATGTCGGCCCAGCGCTTGACGAGCAGCATGAGCGCGAGGCTATCGGGGCCGCCGGACACTGCTAGCCCCACGCCAGCCTCGCTCGCGAGGGGCGAGAAGAGGCTGGTCAGGGTTGTGGGATCGGAAAGGTCCGGGGTCAGGCTGGCGGACATTCGGCCTTGGCTTTCTCCTCGGCGAGCCGCGTGACGAAAGCCGGGGTCAGATCGGTATAGCGCTTGTCGACCTCGGCAAAGGTGCGGCAGGCGGTTTCGCGCTCGCCGGCGCCGGAAAGGGCAACGCCGAGCTTGAGAAGGATGTCGCGAGCGCGCGGATTGTCCGGTTGCTTCTGGAAGGCATCGAGCAAGACCTCGGCGGCCTGATCGTAGGACCCTTCCTGTATCAGCGCTTCACCAAGCCAGTTGGAGGCCTCGGTGACCTGCGGATTATCGGGATAGAGCGAGACGAACTGGGTGAACTGATCAGCGGCAAAGGCATAGTCTTTGGAAGCCATGGCTTCATAGCCCGCCGCGAACTGCGCATCGGCGTCCGCGTCGCCCGTCGAAACGATGCTGGGATTATAGGTGAGATCGAGCGGTTGGCCGGTCGCAAGATCGACAGCGCCTGTCGCGCCGGTTCCCACCAGTGGATCGCCCGAATTGCCAAGATCATCCATCGGGGCGGCCGAGGAATCGTTGAAGGTCGGATCGAACTCGGCCTCACCCGGGAGAGGACGCACGCCCTGCTCGGGGATCTGCGTCAGTGGCACTGTCTCTTCACCGGTCGGCATAGCTGGCTCGATCTGGATCTGGGGCTGGGTTTGAGTCTGCGGCGACGCCTCGGGCGGCGTCACGCCACCAGGTTGGGTCGCCGCTTCAGTTTTTCCCCCAGCACCACCTTCCAATTGCTGGAAGCGGAATTCGTTATCTTCCTGCATGCGGTTGACGAGTTCCTGCATCTGGGTGAGCTGGAACGTCAGGCCTTCCACCTGGCCATTGAGCGAGCGGATCTGCTCTTCAAGCTGCTGGATACGCACCAAGACCTGCGCGGTATCGGCTTGGGCCACCAGCATGCGATCGGGCTGGGTATTGTTGTAGCTCAAGCCACCCAATTCTCCGGGCAGGATCGTCGTCTGCGCATTGGCCGGCGCATAAATCCCAAGGCCCATCGCCGCGGCGATTAATCCCGCGCGCGCTCTTCTGTTCAATGTTCCCAGCTTCAAGCCGTCTCTCCGTAACCGTCTTTGCCTAGCCTAAAGCGCGTCGCTATCGTTTCGATCAGCCTGTTGCGCCTTAGCTATCCGTTTCTGCGAAGTGCCGCTCCGAAGCCTAGGTCCGGGCTGACGCTTTCGTAGATGGGTATCATTGGCCTCTCGATAAAGGCCAATTTTGGTCAAAAGAAAACGCCCGGCCCACTTTCGTGGCGCCGGGCGCTCATTGCCTCCAGTTTTTCAGGACTGGATTGCTGTTTCTTACTGGACGACCGTCACGGCGCGGCGGTTCTGGCTCCAGCAGGAGATGTCGTTACAGATCGCAACCGGACGTTCCTTGCCGAAGGACTGGTTGGTGATGCGCTGACCATTCACGCCCTTGGAGACGAGATAGTTCACGACGACATTGGCGCGGCGAGCGCCGAGAGCGATGTTGTATTCGCGGGTACCGCGTTCGTCGGCATGGCCTTCGATCAGGATACGATAGTTCTGGTACTGGTTGAGCCAGGCGGCCTGCTTGTCGAGGGTGGACATGGCTTCCGATGTCAGCGAGCTGGAATCGGTTTCGAAGAAGACACGGTCACCAACGGTTACGATGAATTCCTGCTGGCTGCCGGGGGCACCGCCACCTGGGCCGAGATTGCCGGCGCCGGTGAGGCCCACGGCATCATTGGAACTGCGCGAACAGGCGGCGACGACGACGACGAAAAACAGCATCGCGGCAGCGCGCAACGCGGTCGAAATGGGTGCGGGAATGGCCACGGGTAGCTCCAGAAAAGGCAACAATCTTAAGGGCAGCATTTACCGCGCTTAATCTTAAAGCCGGGTTCGCTAAGATGGTTAATCTTTGCCTATCGCGGCGCGAATGTGGCGGAAATCCGGGCTTTTTCGTGGCGTTGCCAAATAGGCACAGCTGCACAGCGCAATCACGTTAAGGTTAAGTGGCAAGCATTTCAGCAGCTTAACGCCTAAGAAAAAGAGGCCGGCGCCAATGCGCACGGCCTCTTTGGAAACAAACGCAATGTCGTGTTTGCCTTTTAAGCGCGGAGACCCGACCATGATGGATCTGACGCGTAGGTATCGGTCGAAATCGTCTGGGGGTTGCGGCCCCAGATATCGACGCTCATCAGGCGCGGGCCGTCATTGCCGCCCGGATCCTGGAAGAACATGATGACGCGGCCATTGGGCGCCCAGGTTGGGCCTTCGGCATGGAAGCTCGAATAAAGCAGGCGTTCGCCCGAGCCATCGGGCGCCATGATGCCGATATGGAACTGGCCGCCGGACTGGCGGGTATAGGCGATGAGATCGCCCTTGGGGGACCAGACGGGGGTCGAATAGCTGCCCTGGCCAAAGCTGACGCGCTGCGCGTTACCGCCGCCAGCACCCATCATGTAGATCTGGGGCGAGCCACCTCGGTCGCTTTCAAAGACGATGCGGCTGCCATCGGGCGAGAAGGACGGGCCGGTATCGATGGCCGAGCCCGAGGTGAGCTGCGATGGCGCGCCGCCACCGGTCCCGACCGAATAGATATTGGTCGCGCCGGACTGTTCGACCGAGAACACCACGGTGCCGCCATCGGGCGAGAAGCGCGGCGCAAAGGTCATGGCGCCGACATTGGCGAGGCGCTGCTGCTGGCCCGAAGAGAGCTGCAGCAGATAGACCTGCGGATTGCCATCGGCAAAGTTCATATAGGTGACGAGATCGCCATTGGGCGCAAAGCGCGGCGTCAGCGCCATGGACGAGCCATCCGTCAGGTACTGCATATTGGCGCCGTCCTGATCCATGATCGCGAGGCGACGCGTGCGGTTGGCCTTGGGACCACTTTCGGCAACGTAGATGACGCGCGTATCGAAGTAGCCCGAACCGCCGGCGAGCTGCTCATAGATGGCGTCCGAGACGATATGACCAACGCGGCGGGCCGAATTGGGATCGGTATTATAGCTCTTGCCGACAACCTGTGCGGCTTGCCGGGTATCCCAGACACGGACGGAGGAAGAAATCTGTCCGCCGCGCTCGACCGAGCCCATGACGAGGGCATCAACATTGGCGGTGCGCCAGATGTTGAAATTGGGCGTGCCGTTGACATCACCCACCTGCACCGGCAGCGAAGCCGGATCAAGCGGGAGGAACAGGCCCGAACGGCGCAGATTGTTGCGCACGATATCGGCGATCTCACGCCCGAACGTCGGATCAGACGAGGCAAAATCGGGGATCGCGATTGGCAAGGGCTGGAAATTGGCGCCTTCCACGACGATGCGCAGCTGGGCCATGGCCATGGGGGAAGTTGCCAACAAGGCGCCACCGGCTAAGCCAAGCTTGAGGGCAGAACGACGGGTCACAAGCGTCATGATGAGGAATGTCTCCAATTTCGCCTTGGGCCGAATTGTGGCCAGCACCTAGGCAAATTCAAGGTCAGGGTCTGAGTTCAAGTTCTAGATTTTGCCATTGGCCAAAGGCGTCCGGCGACAAGTTAAAAGGTCCATCCTGGCTGGCTGCCACCACCGCACGCTGGGCGGCGCGCGCAATTTGCTGGCCCTGCGGCGACGGGTCGGAAGAGATGATCTGCGGAATACCGTTCAACGATCCATCGCGGTTGAGGTTCAACCGGACGACCACGGTCAGACCGCTGTTGAAATCGCTCGGCAGGAGGTTCCAGTATTTTTTTATGCGCGCCTGAACGCCAGATATTTCGGTCTGGCTGAGAGTCGCCGACGTGCCAGTGGTGTCGCCAAGCGTCGGCGAACCGCCCTGCCCGGTCGTGCCGCCGGTCGATGGCGCATTGTTGATGATGGCGCTGATGTCGTCGGCCAAGCTTGAATCAAGTGCGGTCGGGCCAGGCGGCGACGGCCGCGGAGCCTCGGCCTGCGCCTGGGACTGATTCTGCGCGGCCTGCGCTGCGGCCTGGCGCTGGCGCTCTTCTTCCTCGCGCTTCTTGCGCTCGGCTTCGGCGGCAGCGAATTGCTGGCGCAACTGGGCAAGATTGCTCGGACGCGCAGCCGGAGTCGGCGCAGCGACAGAAGGTGTTGTGGGCTCTGGCGTCGGGGCGGGTTCGGGCGTTGGCTCAGGTGTGGGCTCCGGCGTCGGAGCTGGTTCCGGGGTCGGCTCGGGCGTCGGTTCCGGCGCTGGGGTTGGCTCTGGCGTCGGCGCCGGTTGCGGCCGCGTCTGCGGAACAGGCGGCGTTGGTGTGGGCGGCGTTGGTGTCGGCTCCGGCGGCGGTTCAGGCGTTGGGGCGGGTTCCGGCGTTGGGGCTGGCTCGGGCTCAGGTGCCGGCTCCGGCGTCGGTTCGGGCTGCGGAGCAGGTTCCGGCGCGGGCGCGGTCTGCGTCACCGGACGTGGCGTCGGCACATCGGCAGGCGACGGGGTCGGCTGATCTTGTTCGGTATTGCCGGTGGGCTGAGCCAGCTCGGCAGGCTGATCGCTTTCCGCAATTGAAGGCGTATCGGTTTCGACGACGGTGCTATCGAGCTGGCCGCGGCGGATATTGTTAAAATCGTCGATTGGTACGAGATCGACCGCAATTGAAGGCTCGACAGGCGTCAGCGGCTCGGTCGATCCCAGATTGATCAGACCAAGCACGATCAGCAGCACGTGGGCTGAAACCGAAACAATGACGCCCATCCGCATCGGCATTGGCGGTCCTATTGCCCACGCTCGGTGACAAGACCGATCTTGGCATAGCCGGCAGCCGAGAGAAGCCCCATGACGCGCATCACGCTGCCATAATTGGCCGTGGTATCGCCGCGGAGGAAGATGCGGTCTTCGGGCGTGGCGAGGCCGGAAACGGTCGTGACGAGATCGGCTTCGGTGACCGGAGTTTCATCGACAAAGATCGCGCCCTCAGGCGTGACGGCGACCGTGACCGGCTGGGTCTGGCTCGGCATATCGGCTGCAGCCGATTGCGGCACGTCGACAGGCACGCCGGCCGTCATCATCGGCGCGGCGACCATGAAGATGATCAGCAGCACCAGCATCACGTCGACCATCGGCGTGATGTTGATTTCGCTCATCACCGCTTTCCGGCGACCGCGACGGCGGCGTCCGCCGCCCCCGCCTCCACCGCCTGATACACCCATGCCCATATCAGCGGCTCCGGGCTTCGAGCTGGCGGCTCAGGATAGTCGAGAACTCGTCGGCAAAGCCTTCGAGGCGGCCGATCATCTTGCCGGCATCGGCCGACAGCTTGTTATAGGCGATAACGGCGGGAATAGCGGCGACGAGGCCAATGGCGGTGGCAAAAAGCGCTTCGGCGATCGGGCCGGCGACAACCGCGAGATTGGTCGAGGACGAGGCCGCGATATTGGTGAAGGCGTTCATGATGCCCCAGACGGTGCCGAAGAGCCCGATGAAGGGACCGGCGGAGCCGACAGTGGCGAGGAAGCCCAAGCGCTTTTCCAGGAACTCGCTTTCGCGGGAAATGGCGACATCGAGCACCTTATCGAGGCGCTGCTGCATGCCGACAAAGCTCGCCGCGTTCTGCTCGTGGCTGCGCTTCCATTCCTTCATGGCGGCGACGAACACGGCGCCCATGCCACCCGAGGATTTTTCGGACTGCTGCTTGTAAAGTTCTTCGAGCGACTGGCCCGACCAGAACGTCTTTTCGAAATTGTTCATCTCGGAGGCGACGCGGCGATAGGCGATGGACTTGTCCACGATGATGGCCCAGCACCAGACGGAAGCGCCGAGCAGGCCGAGCATGACCGACTTGACGACGAAATCCGCCGCCCAGAACAGCCCCCAAATGGACAGGTCGGCATGCGGAGCGGCCGCTCCTACTGCATCCATGGCTTCCATGAAGTGATCCTTTTGGCCCGGCCCAAGTGCCCGACCCCATGCTGGGTGCGATGGGGGCGGAATCTGTCAAAATTAAGAGAAATGCTTTGCAAGCCGGGCCTTTCGGTCCGCATCACAACGCAATGGTCCCTTTGACTCGATTATGGTGACCAAGAGGTTAAAAAAGCGACTCCGCCGGTGGCATCGCGTCAGCTTTCGCCCATGAGCCGGGCGCGCAGGGATGCCGGCAAGCGTGCGGGGCCGCCGCTCATCTTGATAGAAACGACGGTCACACGCGCCGAAGTCAGCACGATTTGGTCACGGAGAAGTGTCTGTTCGAGCACAAGACGCACGCCCGTAGCGTCGGCAATGCGCGTTTCGACGGCGAGCAGATCATCGATGCGGGCGGCGGCGATGAAGTCGATTTCCATATGCCGCACGGCAAAGGCAAGGCCCTGCTCCATCAGCGCGCTGTGGTGAATGCCGAGATCGCGCAAGAATTCGGTGCGGCCGCGCTCGAAGAATTTGAGATAGGCGGCGTGATAGACGTTTCCCGAAAAATCGGTGTCTTCGTAATAGATGCGAATGGGAAAGCGATGCGGGGTCACGCGTCGCGCTCATCGTAGACGATGTGATCCAATTCGGTCGGTAGGTCTCTAAGGAAATCAGGGAGCCAACGGGGCAGAAGGTTGAACTTTTCGAGTTCATCTCCCTCTAGAGGCACCCAGTGAAACTGCAGATCGTGCCCTTCGTCCTGACGTTCGAGCCAGGGTGACGTACCGTTGGACCCCTGCCCCGGCAATGTGACGGCATAGAAAAAGCCGAGCTCGTGAAAATCCTCGCCCTCGCGGCGATAAAAACTTTCTGAAGTCGCGATCATCGGGCCCACTTCGGCCGGCATGGCGAGCTCTTCGGCAATTTCGCGGATGAGGCTGAGGCGGCTATCCTCGCCCAGTTCTACGCGTCCCCCGGGTAGCATGGCATAGTCATCGCTATCTTCGCGGCAGATCAAAACATGGCCTTCTGCGATAATGATGCCCGCAACGCGAAAATTGAAACGGCCTTCTTTCATGGGAAAGCTCAGGACATGGCGCGCGGTCACGCTGGACCTCCAAGTTCGATAAGGACGATTTCCGGCGGCGCATCGAAGCGCAGCGGCACGCCGGAATGGCCAAGGCCCCCGCCGACAACGAGGTGGCGACCGGTCTCGACAATATGGCCATGGAGGTAGCGGCGACCATATTTCGAGGGTACGACGGGCGCATAACCAAAGAACCGGATCTGGCCACGATGGACATGGCCCGAGAGGGTCAGGCTGACCCGATCTGGGACTTCGGGGAAAATGTCGGGCTCGTGGGCCATGAGGATGGCAGGCGCGTCATGGGTCATTTGCGACAGGGTGCGATCGAGATCGGCGAGCGATTGTCCGTCCTCGAATTCAGCGATCTGGTCGCCGAGGCCCAGGAGCCAAAAGGTTTTCTCGTTCCATTGCAGCGGAATAGCTTCGTTGATCAACGTCCTGATCCCCACCGCCTCGAGCGCGCCCATTGCCGCTGGAGCTGGCAGGGCGCGATGGCGCTTACGGGCGATGCGGGGATAGTCATGATTGCCGAGAACGGCAAAAGTGCCGAGCGACGATTTGAGCTTGGCCAAGACCGGCGCCCATTCGGAAGGCGGGAGATGGCGGCTGAAGCGCGGCCCCTCTTCGAAATCGCCGACCAGGAGGACGATGTCGGGTTGGAGGGAGTTGGTGTTTTTGACGATGGTTTGAAGTGCATCCAAGCCCGTCCATGGCTCGGCGATGTGAAAATCGCTGAGCATGGCGATGCGGAGCGGCAGGTCTTGCGGCCAATTCTGTGGCTTCGGGGCATAGTACCGGACAACGAGACCCGGCTCGCCGATCCAGCTATGGGCGCCGAAGGCGTGAAACAGGCGCCTCAGAAGCGTGACCATCAGGCCTCGCCCTCAGGTTCCTCGAAAAGACTTTGCTGCATGCCGACAAAACCCTGCGGCACCGATTTGCCGAGATGCTGGAAAGCGATGGCGGTCAGCATGCGGCCGCGCGGCGTGCGCTGGATGAACCCTTGCTGGAGAAGATAGGGCTCGACGATTTCCTCGATCGCATCACGCGGCTCGCTGAGAGCTGCGGCGATCGTCTCGATGCCGACGGGGCCGCCGCCATAAAAGTCGACAATGGTGTTGAGATAGCGCCGGTCCAATTGATCGAGGCCACGCGCATCGACATCGAGGCGCAACAGGGCTTTGTCGGCGAGCGTACTGTTGACCTCAGGTGCGCCTTCGACGAGCGCAAAATCGATGACGCGGCGCAGGAGGCGTCCGGCAATACGGGGCGTGCCGCGCGACCGGCGGGCGATTTCGAGCGCGCCATCAGCGGACATGGGCGTGCCCATCAGCCGGGCGCCACGGGTGACGATTTTGACCAGTTCCTGCGGCGTATAGAAATTGAGCCGGACGGGAATGCCGAAACGATCGCGCAGCGGCGTGGTCAGAAGTCCGGCGCGGGTCGTGGCGCCGACCAGGGTGAACTTGGCGAGATCTATACGTACCGAACGCGCGGCTGGGCCTTCGCCGATAATGAGATCGAGCTGGAAATCTTCCATCGCGGGATAGAGGACTTCTTCGATTGCCGGATTGAGGCGATGGATCTCGTCGATGAAAAGAACGTCGCGCTCTTCGAGATTGGTCAGGAGCGCAGCGAGATCTCCAGCCTTGGCAATGACCGGGCCGGAGGTAGCGCGAAAACCGACGCCCAATTCCTTGGCGATAATCTGTGCAAGCGTCGTCTTGCCCAGACCTGGAGGGCCGACAAAAAGCACATGATCGAGCGCCGCACCGCGTTTCTTCGCCGCCTCGATAAACACTTCAAGATTGGCTCGCGCATCGGCCTGACCGACAAAATCGGAAAAGCCGGACGGGCGCAGGGCGACATCCAGCGAACCATCGCGCTCGGCAGCGGGAGACGTAAGATCGGTCACGCGAGAAGTTCCATTCCGGGTATGCGCTTGGCGGCGTCTTGGTCGAAGGTCACTATCTGCGTGCAGTCGCGCTGCAGGGCGATTGTGGCGATGATGGCATCGGCAATATCTGCTCCAGTTCGCTCAGCGAGATACAACGCGGTCTTGATCGCGTCTTCTTCCTCGATTGCCAAATTTGCACTCATGAACAATCTGTCCAAAGCCTGGCGGACAGCCTCCAGCGGATATTTATAGCGCGACATGAGCAACCAGATGAGTTCGAGAATGACTTCGCGCCCTACGAAAATTGGATCTTCGGCTGTGTGGCGACGAATGAATTGTACCGCCAGATCCGCTTCCGCCTTGTCGTCACCGACCAAGAGGCGGGCCAAGACATTCGTATCGAGGGCAATCACCGCTTCGTGGCCCGTTCGAACCGCTCCACAACGGCTTCACCGATTGCATCGTCCATCTCTTCAACAGTCAGACGCACGCCGCTCGGCGGCGGTCCAAGAAAACCCGCGAGATCGGCGGCATTGAGAGTTTTGGCCACCACGCGAATTGCGCCATCCTCCAAAATCCAGGTTAGAGGCGTGCCGTCCTTGATGCCAACGGCATCGCGGAGCGATTTGGGGATTGTCGTCTGACCTTTGCTGGTTGCCACAGACCGGCCCACCAACCTCTGCTGAACGCCCATCTGGATGCTCCAAATTCCTTACAATTCAAAAATAGTAAGGAATTGCGTCTCGAACAAGGATCACTGGCTCAGTTCTCGCAAACCCAACCGGATCAGCTTCTCGGTCGCCGCGTCCTCGCCTTCCTTCGCTACCACGCGGGCGAGCGCGGCAGACGCTTGGGCGCTGGAATAGCCGAGATTGGTCAGAGCGGAGACGGCGTCGGCAACATTGGATTTGGCCACGCCTTCGCCGAGCGCAGTCTGGAGACCGAGCGTGCCCGCATCGATGCCGCCGAGAGCGGGGACCTTGCCCTTGAGCTCGGTTACGATACGCACGGCGAGCTTAGGCCCGACACCATTGGCGCGACCGACCAGGGCCTTATCCTGCAAAGCAATGGCGCTCGAGAGTTCTGATGGCGACAGCACCGAGAGGATGGCGAGCGCGACGCGGGCGCCGACGCCCTGCACTGTGGTGAGCAGCAGAAACCAAGATTTTTCCGCTTCCGAAGCGAAGCCGAAAAGCCGGATCAGGTCTTCGCGGAGGATGGTCTCGATGAAGACCACGGCAGATTCACCGACGCGCGGCAGAGATTGCAGCGTGCGCATCGAGCAGTGCACTTCGTAGCAGACGCCACCGCAATCAATAAGAACCCAGTCGTCGCCAAAGCTGTCAACGAGCCCCTTGAGCTTGCCGATCATAAAAGAGCTCCCATGCGGCGGGCCGACACCCGGTGATGTGCGTGGCAAATGGCGACGGCGAGCGCGTCGGCTGCGTCAGCGCCCTTAAACTGCGCCGTCGGCAGCAAGGTCCGCACCATCAGCTCCACCTGCTTCTTATCGGCATGGCCTGTGCCAACTACCGATTTCTTGACAAGGTTGGTGGCATATTCGGCAACATAGAGCCCGCTTTGCGCCGGCGTCACCAAAGCCACACCGCGCGCCTGACCAAGGATCAGCGCCGAGCGCGGGCCTGCATTGACGAAGGTTTCTTCGACGGCGGCTTCGATCGGGTCAAACTGAACAAGGACTTCCTTCAACCCTGCAGCCAGCAGGGCAAGCCGGTCCGCGAGCATGCCGTCGATCGGCGGGGTGACCGTTCCTGCCGCAACAAAGCTCAGGCGATTATCGAGCGCATCGACAATGCCCCAGCCACAGCGCCGGAGGCCTGGATCGATGCCGATGATTCGCACGGATTTGCTCATGGATGCCCTTCTAGCAGTTTCGTGCACCCTACCAAGGCCAAAGTGAACAAAACAGAAACTGCCACCGCATCAATCAGGTGGATAGTTCAAAATTTACCCAAACACGAAACGGGGAATTCACAAACCGAGCCTTAGGTTGTTCGCGGGACGCAGAGGCGATTTGTGCATGATGACGGGGCTGGTGACCACGCTGCCAAGGCAAGCGTGGCTGAGGATTTTCCGGAAGACGTTTCTCATTCTGGGCATATCGATCGCGGCGTCCGTCGTCACGACCGTCGTGTTCATGGGCACGTTTTCGGCCGGCGTGAACATGCCGGGTCTCCTCATTGCCATCATCGTGCCCATCTGCATCGGCGGTCCGATGACGTTCATCTTTGCGCTCGGCGGCGAAAAGCTGCGTTTTGCCAATGACCAGTTGATGCGCCTTGCGAGCGTCGATGGGCTGACGGGACTTTTCAATCGCCGGGCTTTCACCCTCAAGGTCGAACGGCAATGCGGGTCATCGAAGGGCGCCGGTACACTGCTGGTGCTCGATGTCGATCATTTCAAATCCATCAACGACCGCTTTGGCCATGACAAGGGCGACGAGGCGCTGATCGAGATTGCTGGAGTGCTCGCTACGGCAACGGGCAGCGATGGTATTGCAGGGCGGCTCGGCGGCGAAGAGTTCGGGGTCTATCTGCCACGAATGGGGCTCGATGCAGCAGCTGTCGTTGCCGGACGCATCCGCGCAGCCATGGCCGATATCGTCTTCATGCCCGATGGCACGCCCTGTCCGATTTCGGTCAGCATCGGCGGCAGCAGCCACGCCAAATCCACGAGCTTTCGCGACCTCTATCGCGAAGCCGACCAGTTTCTCTACCAAGCCAAACAGTGGGGACGCGATCGCGTCGCCCTGCCGCAAGCTGCCTGACTAACGCCGCCCCTCCTCTCTTTCGAGTAAAAGGTTGCCAGCATGTTGTCACCGCGCACGGTCCATTCCATGCATAGCTGGTCGAGCATCGCCAAGTGGACGATCTTCGGCCCGCTGGCCTGCGTTATCGTCTCGGTGACCTATAATGCCGTGGTGTTTTCCAACATGGGCGACGAAGCGCTACGGCGCGGCATAACGGCGGGCATCGTTTTGCCCATCATGCTGGGCGTGCCGCTTTTCCTTTATCTCTCGCTTCGCTTGCGAACACTGGCCGTCATCAACCGGCGGCTGGGCCTTGTTGCCCGCACCGATAGCCTGACCTCTTGCCTCAATCGGGGGGCTTTCACTGCCAAGGTCGAAACCCAGCTTCTCGAAGCCGAAGGTCCTCTAGCTGGCGCCCTGCTCATCATCGACGCCGATAATTTCAAGGCGATCAACGACCTCCACGGTCATGACGCGGGCGATGAAGCCCTGGCCATTCTCTCGCGCGCTATCCGTTCGGTGCTTAAGCCTGGCGATCTCATTGGCCGCATGGGCGGGGAGGAATTCGGCGTCTATCTCCCCGGCCTTGATCAAAAGGAAACCGAGAGCATGGCCGAGCGCATCCGGCGCGGCGTGCAACTCGCTCACTTTGCGCCGCGCGGCAAGCCGCATGTGTTGACGGTCAGCATCGGCGGAGCGGTGTTCGCCGGTGCCGCGAGTTTCACCGATCTTTTCCGCATTGCCGACCAGCGGCTCTATGGCGCCAAGCATTCCGGCCGCAATCGCGCCGTCGTCATGCACGCCTATGACAGCCCGCCAATCGATCTCAGGCAGTCGGCCTGACGCCTTTTAGCCAGTCAGCAATTTGTGTTGCCGCTTCGGCTGGATCGAGGGTGGTGACATCGAGCGCCAAAAAAAGCTCGACGTCACTGCCAAGAAGCGGCTTGGCCTCGCTCTGATTACGCCGCGCCATTTCAGCATCGCGCGGTTTGCGCTTGGCGCCGCGACCATCGGACTGGATGCGGCGGATGTTTTCGTCGAGCGTGCAACTGAGATTCACCATGCAGAATGGTGGCCGTTCGCGACCGAGCGCGAGAAGCCGCTCCCATTCGGCATCGCCCCACTCGCTGCGACCGGCCAGAACGGTCGTCATCACTACGGGCACATTGGCAGGCAGCTTCCGGACGAGACCGTATGCAATGGCTTCCACGTCTTCGACCGCCTTGATGAATTCGGGTGATTTGAATTCGGTAAGGGCAAAAGCGACATTGTAGATCGTGTGGATGTCGAGCAGCCGCGCGCCGATCAGCGGCGCCAGTTCCTGGGCAATTGTGAACTTGCCGACGCCGGGATAGCCGTTGAGCATGACGATCATCTGCTTGTCCTCCATGGGAAAGATGGCAGAGCATCGGGCTCGGGCAAAGCAAAAAGGCCCGGGACATACCCGGACCTTTTTAAGTCATCCGCTTCCAACCGAAGATCACTCGGCCAGCTTGGCCGCGTCTTCGTCGCTCATGTCGAAGTTCGAATAGACGTTCTGGACGTCGTCATCTTCTTCGAGCGTGGCGATCAGCTTCATCAGCGTCGCGCCCTTGTCGGCGTCGATCGGCGTCTGGTTCTGCGGGCGCCAGATGGCTTTCACCGATTCAGCTTCGCCCAGCACCTTTTCGAGTGCGGCGGCGACTTCGGCCATAGTCTCAAAGCTCGTATAGACGTAGTGGCCTTCTTCGTCGCTCTCGACATCGTCGGCGCCGGCCTCGATGGCGGCTTCCATGACCTTGTCTTCCGAGCCGACCGTTGCCGGATAGGTGATTTCGCCGACGCGATCGAACATGAAGCCGACCGAACCGGTTTCACCGAGGGCGCCACCGTTCTTGGAGAAGTACGAGCGCACGTTCGAGGCGGTGCGATTGCGATTGTCGGTCAGCGCCTCGACGATAACGGCGACGCCACCGGGGCCGTAACCCTCGTAGCGGATTTCATCATAGTTCTCGCCATCGCTGCCCATGGCCTTCTTGATGGCGCGATCGATATTGTCTTTGGGCATGGACTGCGAGCGGGCATTGGTCACAGCCAGACGCAGGCGGGCGTTAAATGCCGGGTCGGGCATGCCCATCTTTGCCGCCACGGTGATTTCACGGGCGAGCTTGGAAAAGACCTTCGACCGCACCGCGTCGGACTTGCCCTTGCGGTGCATGATGTTCTTGGCGTGTGAATGGCCTGCCATTCTCGCACTCCGATTTTTTGTGAGTTTTGTTTTGGTGGCGCCTTATAGGCAAAGGCAGATCAATTGTGAAGCGGGACGCGCGGTTCTAGTCTTCGGTCGGACGCACGAAGATCTGGGCCTTCTTACCCCGGAGTCGGGTTGCGATATCGGTCGCGATGGCCATCGTATCGAGCCCCGAAATCTGCATGACGCGCATATCGAGCGGCGTCTGGATGACGGGCGATGTGACCACGTCATCATCGACGAGGACATCAACGCGCCTGCCGACATTCTCGCGCGAAAACTCAGCGAAGGTCGCACGCCCGTCGTCGGAGAGCGTAATCTCGACAACCGGCGTTCCGGTCATCGGATCGACGATGGGTCGCGCCGACATCACCTCGAGGGGCAACAGTTCGGCGGCGACGGCGCCAGCCACGAAAATCGTCGTTGCGAGAAGAGACACGATCGCTTTGAGCATAAACACCTCAGAATTCTGGTTCTGTCTGCGCTAGCACGCCGCCAATCCTAAGCGGCGCCACCTTCACGGCAAGACCCGTGCGCGGATCGGTTTCGACGGCAACACCACAGAGGGTCGCTTCCCCCTCTGCCGGAACGAAACGGCCATTGGGAATACCGGTGAGGAAGCGATTGAGCGGCTCCTCGGTTTCGGTGCCGATGATGGAATCGAAATCGCCGCACATACCGGCATCGGCCATGAATGCGGTACCGCCCTTGAGGACGCGATGGTCAGCGGTCGGAAGATGCGTGTGCGTCCCAACGACAAGACTGACGCGGCCATCGAGGAAATGGCCCATGGCCTGGATTTCCGAGGTCGCTTCGGTGTGGAAGTCGACGATGATGGCATCGGCCACCTGACCTAAAGGTGCATCGGCAACGGCGGCATCCACGGCGCGGAACGGATCATCGATGGGCTGCATGAAGACGCGGCCAAGCGCATTTATAACGAGCACGCGATGGCCCTTGCGACTCTCGACCAGCATCGCGCCACGGCCCGGCGTGCCCGGCGCGTAGTTGATGGGGCGGATTAGGGTCGGCTCGCGCTCGATATAACTCAGGGCCTCGCGCTGGTCGAAAGCATGATCGCCGAGGGTGATGATATCCGCCCCGGCATCGCGCAGGGCATGAAAGTGGGATTCGATGAGGCCCTTGCCATGGCTGGCGTTCTCGCCGTTGATGACGACGAAATCAAAACCATGACGGGCGATGAGACCGGGAAGACGTTCCGCAATGGCATCGCGCCCGGCGCGGCCCACCACATCGCCCAAAAACAGAAACTTCATGCATTTGCCTCGAAAAACTGAACGCCCTCTTCGGTGATTACCGCATCGAGCGGCACGTCATGGGGCTCCCGGGGGATGGCCTCGAGCCTTTGAGCGGCAAAGGCGAGACCGATGAGCATCGGCTTTTTGGTGAGCGAAGCGAGTGTCCGATCATAATATCCGCCGCCATAGCCGAGGCGTGTGCCCGTGGCATCGAAGCCGAGAAGGGGCATGAGAATAAGATCGGGCGCGCGACGCGGCGCGGAATCGGCTGGAGCCAAAGTGCCAAAACCCGCTTCGTAAAGCGGCGCATCGGGGGCCCAGACGCGCAATTCCAAGGGTTCGTTCGCGCCGGTGACGACAGGCAAAAGCACCGTTTGTCCGCAATCCATCAGCTTGACGAGAATGGGTTGGCAGTCGGCCTCGTCGCGGATGCGCCAATAGCCGGCAATCGCATCTTCAGGCGCAAAGGCGACCTTATCGAAGAAATGGAAGGCGATCGATTTCGAGGCTTGGGCGCGGAAATCATCGGACAGTGCTTCGCGGCGGGCATGAGCGGCGATACGCAGGCCCGCCTTTTCAGCCTCGATCCCGTCACTCCCCATGCGTGCTGCAGCTCCGGTCTCGTCTTCAGCTTTTTGATCCGAAGCGGGGACCACTTCTGCAGACATGCAAAATTTTGTGCCACCCTGGCCGTGGGACATCTGATCCCGGGAACCTACTTACGTAGGTGGGCGCCGTATATCCAAGCCCACGGGCCTGGTCAGGGACAGCTCCCTCGAGATCGATTAAGGCCCCGGGGATATGTGTGTCCTCACGCGCCGGGCAGCCAAAGAGATATAGGCGCTTCCCCGGCCTTGCGCAAACGCTGCGCGACAAGATTATCCACAGTCAAAAGCAAAAGGCCGGCGCCTTGCGGCACCGGCCTCGATCAATACGGCAACAGCCTTATTTCTTGAGCGCTTGGACGCCTGGCAGGGGCTTGCCTTCCATCCATTCGAGGAAGGCGCCGCCGGCGGTCGAGACGTAAGTCAGGGCATCCTTGACGCCGGCATGGGCGAGAGCACCGACGGTATCGCCACCACCGGCGACCGAAACGAGGTGACCATCATGGGTGCGCTTGGCAACGTGCTTGGCAATCGCGACGGTGCCCGCATCGAAGGGCTCCATTTCGAAGGCGCCGACGGGACCGTTCCAGATGACCGTGTGTGCATCGTCGATCGCAGCATTGATGCGTTCGATCGACTGGGGGCCGATATCGAGGATCATGCCATCGGGATCGACGGCATCGACGCCATAAAGACGGGTCGGAGAATTGGCCTTGAAATGCCAGGAGACGACGGCGTCGACCGGCAGGATGATGGCGCAATTAGCCTTGTCAGCCTTGTCCATGATGCGGCGGGCGGTATCGGCGAGATCCTTTTCGCAGAGCGACTTGCCGACGCCATAGCCTTGGGCAAAGAGGAACGTGTTGGCCATGCCGCCGCCGATGACGAGGCCATCGACCTTGGTCACGAGATTTTCGAGAAGGTCGATCTTGGACGAGACCTTGGCGCCACCGACAATGGCGACAACCGGCTTCTTGGGCTTGCCAAGACCCGCTTCGAGCGCTTCAAGTTCGCCCTGCATGGCAAGACCGGCAGCGGCGGGCAGCAGGTGCGCCAGGGCTTCGGTCGAGGCGTGGGCGCGGTGCGCGGCGGAGAAGGCGTCGTTGACATAGACATCGCCAAGGCTCGCCATGCGCTTGGCAAGCTCGACATCGTTCTCTTCTTCGCCGGGATGAAAGCGGGTGTTTTCAAGAACGAGAACCGAGCCGGCGGGAGCCTCGTCGATGGCTTTCTTGGCTTCGGAAACATCGACCCAATCAGTCGCGACAAAGCCCACGGGATGGCCGGTTTCATCGGCGACGGCCGAGCAGACTTGCTCGAGCGAAAACTCAGGATCGACCTTCCCCTTGGGGCGGCCGAAATGGGACAGCAGCACCACTTTGGCGTCGTGCTTGACGATCTCGCGGATCGTGGGGACCAGGCGCTCGATGCGGGTGGCATCGGTCACCTTGCCATCGGCAACGGGAACATTGAGATCGGCGCGCAGCAGGACGACCTTATTGGCGAGGTCGAGTTCATCGAGGGTCTTGAACTGTGCGGTCATGGCAAGGCTCCAAAGGGCACGAGATGTGGCTTTGGCCTATCAGAGGCCAGCGCGTGGGGAAAGCGCTCGCGGCAAATTTCTACAGCGCGGCGCCGATGATCCCGCCGCAGAGATAAAGCACCGGGCTCAGCAGCACGTGCGCCGAAAGACGCATCAAATCATCGACCATGACATGGCGTGCAAAGCCGACGCTGGCCCAGGGCGCAACGCCAACCATGCGCACGATGCGTAGATGACGCAGAAGCAGCCAGGCAAGAAGAGCCAGCGACGGCAGCGCCAGCAGCATCGGACTGTCAAAAAGGCCGGCTGCGAGCCAGAAAAGCGGCAAACCCGCCTGGAACCGCCGGGTCAGATGAAACATGGCTGGGCTCCTCAATTGGACAGCAAAAGAGCTAGGATGATTTGGTGAACACTTTGCGACGGAGAGCTGGCCTTTGCGTGCATAAAGCCCAACACGGCGATCATTTCCTCGTGTAGGAGTGCTCCGACTAAGGAGCGAAAATGTCGGATATGACGATGCCGGTGGCGGATAATCGCGCGGAGTTTTTCCGAGGCTTGCGCGTCTCTGTGCCAGTGCTGCTGGGCTTTATTCCCTTTGGTCTTCTGCTCGGTTCTCAGGCCGGCATGAAAGGGTTTTCGCCGCTCGAGATCGCCTTGATGACTGGCTTTAACTTTGCTGGCGGGTCCGAATTCCTCGTCATCCAGCTTTGGACCTGGCCGCCGGCAATTCCTCTGCTTGTGGCTTTGACCATGCTGGTCAATAGCCGCCATGTCCTGATGGGCGCAACGCTCGCCCCGACCATGCGCCATCTGCCACGGCGCAAGGTACTGCCCGCGCTGGCGCTGATGTGCGACGAATGCTGGGCCCTGGGGCTCGATGATGCGCGAAAGCGCGGCGGCGTCCTGAGCTTCCCCTTCTATCTCGGGCTCTCGGTTGGCCTTTATCTCTCCTGGCCGACAAGCGCGGCGATCGGGGCGGTTGTCGGGCCGAGTTTGGGCGATGTGACGCGCTACGGCTTTCACATGGCCTTTCCGGCCGTCTTTCTCGTCATGATTTTCGGCATGTGGACCGGGTTTCGCGCGGCGCGGCCATGGTTCGTCAGCCTCGTTATCGGCGCCTTGACCTATCTTGCAGTTCCCGGACCCTGGTACGTGCCGGCCGGCGCACTATCCGGTCTTTTGGCCGCTTACCTCTGGGCGCGCTCGGAATGATCGATACAACCATTCTTCTCGTCATCGTGCTAATGGCGTCGGTCACCTATATGACGCGCATTGCCGGCTATCTTTTTCTCCGCAACCGTACGCTGAGCCCGCGTTTGACGCAGGTGCTGGAAGCGGCGCCGGGCTGCGTGCTGATTTCTGTCATCGCGCCCGATTTCGTCTCCGGACGACCCGCCGACCTCATCGCGCTCGCGATCACCGTCATCGCGGCGTCGCGCCTTCCCATTCTGCCCACTGTGGTGATCGCCGTCGCCTCGGCTGCGATCCTGCGGCAGCTTCTCGGTTGACTTGACAGGCAAGGAGTAAGGCATGACCTTTCTGCCGAGGAGAAAAGCCATGACCGGCCACCGTATTTTCGGCGTCAGCGTTGCCAGCGTCTATCCCGCCTATATCGCCAAGGCCGAGCGCAAGGGCCGCACCAAGCAAGAAGTCGACGAAATCTTCCGCTGGTTGACGGGCCATAGCCAGGAAAGTTTTGAGCGCGAATTGGCCGACAAAACCAGTTTCGAGGACTTCTTCGCCAAGGCGCCGAAGATGAACCCGGCCCGCGAATTGATCACCGGCGTCGTTTGCGGCATCCGCGTCGAAAACATCGAAGATCCGACGATGAAGGCGATCCGGCAACTCGACAAGCTCGTCGACGAATTGGCCAAGGGCAAAGCCATGACCAGGATTTTGCGCGGCGAACACGCGGCCTCTTGACCCGTCCCCTGGGTCTGCCTCGATAGAGCGAAGGGTCAGCAACGAGGTGATTCCCGTGACCCAATCGCAAGCACTTCTCTCTCCATCCGAAGCCGCAAGGCTGCTCGGTGTTTCAAGTAAAGCTCTGCGGCTTTACGAAGAGCGCGGCTTTATCAAACCCCTGCGCGACGCAGCAGGCTGGCGGCACTATGGACCCGACCAGATAGCGCGGCTGAGGCAGGTGGTGGCCTTCCGCGGCCTGGGCCTCAGCCTCAAACAGATCGGCGGGGTGCTGGATGGCGCCAGCGAAGGTCTCGAAGACGCGCTCGCGTCACACCAGCGCCAGCTCGAAGAGCAGATGGCCGGGACGCATGGGGCGCTCGAGCAGGTCAAACTCTGGCGGCGAGATTTGCTTCAGGGTCGCATGCCGGATGTTGCGGAGCTGGTCGGCGATGGACCTGCCTTATCTTTGACGCTGCCCTGGCCTTGGGATGGCGAACGTTTCGAGCTCAAGCGACTGGCGCCAGTCACCTATCTCGTCGGTCCGCTCGGCAGTGGCAAGACACGGCTGGCAATGGCGCTGGCGGCGGCCTTGGGCGGTGTGTTTCACGAGCTGGACAGGCAGGCGCCCGAGAAACTTTCAGAAGATGCCGAGACAGCCTTGGCCTGGCTTCTCGACGATGGCGCGACGAAGTCGGACCAACTGCGCGCCGTAGTCGCGGCGATTGCGGACACTACGGGCGCCGGTGTGCTCGATCTGATCGAGGACGGTATTGATGAAGCAACACAATTGGCCTTGGGTGCCTGGCTCCGGCGGTATGCGGACAATGAGCGGCCACTGGTGGTGATGACCCGATCGACCGCAGTTCTGGACCTCGATGCTGTCAGCCCCGGCCACGCCATCCTCTATTGCCCGGCCAATCACAGCTCACCATTCGAGGTCATGCCGGTAGGTGGGACGCCGGGTTATGAGAGCTTGGTGTCGTGTCTGGGTACGCCAGAGGCGAGGGCGCGGACGGCAGGGATGGTGGTGAGTATGGGGTAATGAAAAGGCCCCCTCACCCGGCCGTTGGCCGACCTCTCCCCCAGAGGGAGAGGTGGCAGTGTGCCTTAGTCGCGGAGCGACACCTCTCCCTCTGGGGGAGAGGTCGATGCGGAGCATCGGGTGAGGGGGCCTTCATTTTCTACGCCCGCTCAAACAGCCCCGGATAACTCACCACCACCCCATCCGCATCGACCTCCAGGACCCGCTCGAAATTCTCGGACTGGTATCGGAAATGCCCGTCATCGAGCTTGGTATAGACCTGCTCGGCGCGTTTGATGGTCATGGTGGTGGCGTCGATCCAGACCATTGAAAACGTCTGGGGTGCATTCATCTGCCAATCGCTGCGCCAGATGGGCAGAGAATTGGTGAGGGGCGTTGGCCAGATGTCGACATCGACACAGTTCTTGAGGCCCGAAATCGGCTCGGCGCGATCGTCGGTCCAGCCGCCCTGCCCGTCGCAAAAAAGTTCGAGCGCCTTGCCGTCCGCGCGCTCGATCTTGAGCGTTCGCGTGTGGCCATTTTCGTCGAGCTTAATGCGGTAGAAGAGCCCAAAATCAGGGCCGATAATGGCGCCACGAATGCGCGTGTCGCGATCATTGGCGACGACATGGCAATGTTCGAGAGTGGCAAGGTCGAGCCCTTGCCAGCGATAGGATCGATTGAGATTCACGTCTGCCCCCAGGCTGCGCTGCATTTCGAGCAAAAGCGCGCGGGGAAAGCAAGCGGGGACAATGCCCCGCCAGCATAATCAGACGGGAGGCGTCACGCCGTCGCGGATGGTGTGGAACACGGGCAAGACGCTGTCGAGCCGATCGGCATCGGTGACGCAGGAGATCGCAGTACGACCCCTGGCGGTTTCGACCATGGAGAGCACGAGCCGGACGTGCTCGGCGCCCTTCTGCTTAGGCTTGCCGATGAATTCATGGCCAGTGTAACCATCGAGTTCGAAGGCAGAATCCCCGACGAAATCGAAAATCTGCGACATGCCGTCCTTGGCCATGGCGAGCCAGGCGGGCGAGCCGATCTGCGCATTGATCTCCTCGACGCTGAGCCCGGCATTGGCGGGCACGTCCTGGAAGCTGACCTGGCAAAGATACTTTTCGCCTTCGAGCGGCGCCGGGTCATCAGCGGCCGATTTGACGCCGAAGGTGACGTCATAGGGCGGCGGGGACGTTTCGGCAGCAACCACGAATGTATCGGGCAGGTTCACCGCCAGCCCGCTGACGTCCTCCGCAGCAAGAGCGGGGACAGAGAGCATAGCAAGGCAGGCAATCGGCAGAAGACGCATGGCGTACTCCAAGAAGAGGGCTCAGGCCGGCGGGATAACGCCATCACGGATGGTGCGGAATATATCGAGATTGGTGTCGAGCGTATCGGCCTCAGTGACGCAGGAGATCAAGCTTCTCCCCTTAGGCGTTTCGAGGAAGGACATCACGGCCCGCGCGTCCGCATCCTGTTTCAGCCGCGAGGTCACGATGAATTCCTGCCCACCAATGCCGCCCAATTCGAAGGGCGTGATCTCGCCGACATCGACATCCTGAGATAATAGGGTCTTCATGTGATCCCGCCACCCTTCGGAGGCGACCGCCGTGTTGAGCTGCTCCTGAGTAAATTCGGCATTGGCTGGATCAGGCATGAAGCTTGCTTGGCAGAGATAGGTCTCGCCTTTGAGCGCGACAGGATTGCCGGAGGCATTCTTGACGCCAAAGCTGACGAGATAATCGAGCGGCGGCAGAGCCTTTTCGACAACGAATGTCTTGGGGAGATTGACAGCAAGGCCCGTCAAATCATCCTCGACTGCAAAAGCGGTTCCCGACGACAGAAGCGCGACAACACAGGCGATTGGCAAAAGACGCATGAGCGACCTCCGGATCAGGCGGGCGGGGTGACGCCATCGCGGATAGTGCGGAAGGTCGGCAGCATCTCGTCGAGCGCCTCTTCGTCGGCCACACAGGAAATGGCCGTGCGGCCCTTGGGCGTTTCGAGCATCGAGAGCACGAGGCGGACATTTTCAGCGCCGGACTGCTTGGGCATGGCAACGAATTCATGGCCGTTGAAGCCAGCGAGTTCGAAGGGCGTGTCTTCCTTGAAATCGAAAATCACCGACATGGTATTTTTCGCAAGATCGATCCATTCCTGCGTTCGGACCATGGCATTGATCTCCTCGACGCTGAGGTCGGCGTTTTCGGGAGCCGGCGAATAGGCAACTTGGCAGAGATAGTCTTCGCTCTCGAAACTGGCCGTTTCGCCGGAGGCGGACTTGATGCCGAAATTGGCGGTGAAGTTGGCGTCGGCCGGTGTCGGCTCGACGACAAAGTCATCGGAGAGATTGACGGCGAGACCAGTCGCTTTGTCTTCAGCTGCAAGAGCGGGTGCAGCAATTGAAAGGGCAGCGAGGCAAAGGGCGGTGAAAAGGCGCATGAAAAAAGCTCCGCATGAAATACGGAGCAAAACTAGCGGACGGATTGGCACGAGAATGTGACCGAACAGAAAAAGCCCCACCGAAGCGGGGCTTTTTTGTTTGTTTAGAGCGTCTTGCCGAGCGCGACGGCCGTATCGGCCATGCGGTTCGAGAAGCCCCATTCATTGTCGTACCAGGAAAGGACCGATACGAAATTGCCGTCCATCACCTTGGTCTGGTCGAGCGCCATGGTGGAGGAGTGCGGGTCGTGATTGAAGTCGATCGAAACGTTGGGCTGTTCGGTATAGCCGAGGACGCCCTTGAGTTCGCCATCGGCATACTTCTTGACCATGGCGTTGATCTCTTCGGAGGTCACATTGCGCTTGGCAATGAACTTGAAGTCGACGCAGGAGACGTTCGGGGTCGGCACGCGGATCGAGACGCCGTCGAGCTTGCCCTTGAGTTCGGGCAGCACGAGGCCGATGGCCTTGGCAGCGCCGGTCGAGGTCGGGATCTGCGAGAGCGCAGCCGCGCGGCCGCGATAGAGATCCTTGTGCATGGTGTCGAGGGTCGGCTGATCACCCGTATAGGAGTGGATCGTCGTCATCATGCCCTTCTCGATGCCGAACTCCTTGTGGAGCACATAGGCGAGCGGAGCGAGGCAGTTGGTCGTGCACGAGGCGTTCGAGATCACCACGTCGTCCTTGGTGAGGGACTGGTGGTTGATGCCGAAGACGATGGTCTTGTCGGCGCCGTCGCCGGGAGCCGAAATGATCACCTTCTTGGCGCCAGCCTTGATATGGGCCGAGGCTTTTTCCTTGGAGGTGAAGATACCGGTGCACTCGAGCGCGATATCGATGTTCATCGCGGCATGCGGCAGGTTCGCCGGATCACGCTCTGCGGTCACCTTGATCGGGCCACGACCAACGTCGATGGTGTCGCCCGAAACGGTTACGGTATGCGGAAAACGGCCGTGGACACTGTCGAAGCGCAGGAGATGCGCATTGGTTTCGACCGGGCCGAGATCGTTGATTGCAACGACTTCGATGTCGGTGCGGCCGGATTCGATGATGGCGCGCAGGATATTGCGGCCGATACGACCAAAACCGTTGATGGCGACGCGAACTGCCATGATTTGACGCTCCTAGAGGGAGGGGAGGAGAAAGGGAGGCGCGGCTCTCTTACACTTGGGCGGTGACGGCTTCAACAACGGCCTTGGCCGTAATACCAAAGTGCTCATAGAGCGCTTCGATCGGGCCCGATGCACCAAAGGAGTGCATGCCGACGAAGCGGCCCTTGTCGCCGAGGAGCTTGGACCAGCTCATTTCGATACCGGCTTCGACGGCAACGCGCGCCTTGGCCTTGCCGAGCACTTCGGCCTTATAGGCGTCGGACTGCTTGGCAAAGAGCTCCATGGACGGCACGGAGACGACGCGGGCCGAAATGCCCTTCTCGGTCAATTGCTTCTGCGCTTCGACGGCGATGGCCACTTCCGAACCGGTCGCGAAGATGACGGCATCGGCATCGGCCGGGCCGACAAGCGTGTAAGCGCCCTTGGCCGACTTGTTCTCGGTCGAGTTTTCGGTGCGGACGGCCGGCAGGTTCTGGCGCGACAGCGCGAGGATCGAGGGAGCCTTGTCGCTCTTGAGGGCGATTTCCCAGCACTCGGCAGCTTCCACCGCATCGGCCGGACGCAGCACGAGAAGGTTCGGGATGGCGCGCAGCGCGGTCAGATGTTCGACCGGCTGGTGGGTCGGGCCGTCTTCGCCAAGGCCGATGGAATCGTGGGTCATGACATAGATGACGCGCTGTTCCATCAGCGCCGAAAGGCGGATCGCGGGGCGGGCATAGTCGGTAAAGACCATGAACGTGCCGCCATAGGGGATGAGACCGCCATGGAGCGCCACGCCGTTCATTGCGGCGCCCATTTCATGCTCGCGGATGCCGTACATCATGTAGCGGCCAAGACGGTTGTCAGCCTGGAAGGGCAGCGTCTCGGGCGTATTGGTGAGGTTCGAGTGGGTCAGGTCGGCAGAACCAGCCAGCGTTTCGGGCAGCGCCTTGTTGATGACTTCGAGCGCCATCTGGCTCGACTTGCGGGTCGCGACCTTTGGCTTGTCGGCGACGAGCTTTTCCTTATAGGCGGCAAAGGTGGCGTCAAAATCGGCCGGCAGCTTGCCAGCCATGCGGCGCTCGAACTCGGCCTTCTTGTCGGACTTGCCGAGACGCGCTTCCCATTCGCCGCGCACGTTCTGCGAGCGGGTGCCCGCAGCGCGCCAGGCGTCGAGAATATGGGTCGGAACTTCAAACGCCGGATAGTCGATGCCGAGCGCCTGCTTGGCGCCGGCCAGTTCTTCGGCACCGAGCGGCGAGCCATGCACCTTTTCCGTGCCGGCTTTCTTCGGCGCACCAAAACCGATCGTGGTCTTGGCCGCGATCAGCGTCGGTTTGTCGGTCGATGCCTTGGCTTCGATCAGTGCCTTTTCGATGGCGTCCTGATCGTGGCCGTCGATCTCGATCGTGTTCCAGCCGACAGCCTTGAAGCGGGCGATCTGGTCGGTCGAGTCGGCATTGGAGACCTTGCCGTCGATGGTGATGTTGTTGTTGTCCCAGATCAGCACAAGCTTGTTGAGCTTGAGGTGACCAGCGAGCGAGATCGCTTCCTGGGAAATGCCTTCCATGAGGCAACCGTCGCCGCAGAGCACCCAGGTGTGGTGATCAACGATATCGGAGCCGAACTCGGCGGCAAGCTTGGCTTCGGCAACGGCAAACCCGACCGAATTGGCAAGCCCCTGACCGAGCGGACCCGTGGTGGTTTCGATGCCGGTGGCGTGGCCGAATTCGGGGTGGCCGGCGGTCTTCGAGCCAAGCTGGCGGAAGTTCTTGACCTGATCGATGGTCATGTCTTCGTAGCCAAGCAGGTAGAGTGAGGAATAGAGCAGCATCGAGCCGTGGCCGGCCGAGAGAATGAAGCGGTCGCGATCGGCCCAATGGGGGTTCGCGGGATCGAACTTCATCACCTTGGTAAAGAGCACCGTGGCGATATCGGCGCAGCCCATGGGCAGGCCGGGGTGACCGGAATTCGCCTTTTCGACCGCGTCCATGGCAAGGGACCGGATCGCATTGGCCAATTCGTTCTGCTGGGCTGTGTTCGTCATCGTCTGGGCCGCTCTCTGATGCTGAGGAAGGCAGGGAATAAGGGGATGAGAGGCGCGGAAGCCTCCTCCCAAAGGCGGTTTGAGGCATAACAGGTTCGGCCCTTGTGTCAATGTCACGAGGGGCCGCACCCGTCCACTTTGGCGCGTGTTTTGCCCTGGATCAGGCGGGCTTCCAGTTGCAAAGACTGTGGGGTTCGGGCACGCTCAGAAGATTGAATCGGCGTTGCGTTTAGGATAGTTGCGGCCAATGAGTGACGGACACGATGAAGACGGGCTCGTCGCAGCATCAAACCGCTTCGACAAGGCCCTCGGCCGGCTCGACCAGAGCCTTGCCGATCTGACCGGCCGCATGCAGCGCCTGAAGCGCATCGAGGTCGATACCCAGCGCCTCGTCCAGGAACGCGCTCGACTCGCGACCGAACTCGACAAGACCTCCGCCCGCGCCAAGCGTCTCGACGACAGCGCTCATGACGTCTCGCGCCGGCTGGTCGAGGCTATGGAAACCGTGCGGGCCGTGCTCGCCAAAACGGAGTAGGCCATGCCCGAGGTCAATGTCGAAATCAATGGCCGCCGCTACCGCATGGCCTGCGAAGAAGGGCAGCAAGGCCACCTGATCGCCCTTGCCGAACGTTTTAACGCCAGCGTCGAGGGGCTCAAGGGTGCTGTCGGCGAAATTGGGGACACGAGGCTGACGGTGATGGCGGGCATCGCCGTGCTCGATGAATTGGCTGAAGCCGAGCGCAGGATTGCGGCGCTCGAGGCCGAGGTGGAGACGCTGACCGCAGCGGGCCACCAGATCGCCGATGAGCTTGAAGCGACGGAACAGGCTTTTGCGGGGAAGCTCGATCAGGCGGCGAAGGTGCTGAACTCGATCGCCGGCGTGCTCGACGAAACGGCGCCTTTGCAGAGCTGAGGCGTCGCGTCCCTTAGCTTGGTTGAGGCACAGTCTTCAGTTGTTCCAAAACCGCCGGCTGTCATCCCGGCCTTGAGCCGGGATCCATCTTGAGATCTCAGGATGGGCCCCGGCTTTCGCCGGGGTGACCATCTCGGTCTTGGTTGTTTCAGTGCCGGAGTAAACGCCTTAAAACTTCGCCGTCAGCGGATCAGAACCCAAACGCCCGGCTTCATTATCCAGCCCATTGATCGCCGCCTTGTCCTCGGCGCTCAGTTCAAAGTCGAAAACGTCAAAATTCTCGACGATACGGCTCGGCGTCACCGATTTCGGGATAACCACCAGCCCCTCTTCGATATGCCAGCGAATGATCACCTGAGCCGGGCTCTTGCCATGGCGCTGGGCGATATCGGCGATGGTCTGGTCTTCGAGCATCTTCCCTTGGCCAAGCGGGCTCCAGCTTTCGGTGATGATCCCCTTCGGCTCATAGCGGGCGCGGAGCTTGCGCTGCTGAAAGCGCGGATGAAGCTGGACCTGATTGATGACCGGCAATTGCCCGGTCGCGGCTTCGAGTTCATCGATATAGGTGCCCTCGAAATTGGAAACACCGATCGAGCGCGCCTTGCCCTCTTCCTTGAGCTTTACCAGCGACTGCCAGGTCTCGACATATTTGCCGCGATAGGCCGAGGGCCAGTGGATGAGATAGAGATCGACATAGTCGGTGCCGAGACGCTTTAGCGACGCATCCATGGCGCGCAGGGTCTGGTCAAAGCCCTGATCGTCGTTCCAAACTTTGGTGGTGAGGAAAATATCGCCACGCGCGACGCCGGACTGGCGGATGCCTTCGCCGACACCCTCTTCGTTTTGATAGACGGCGGCCGTATCGATGTGGCGATAGCCTGTCTTGAGCGCTGTCGATACTGCTTCGACGGCGACATCGTTGGGCGTCTGCCAGACACCGAGCCCGACTTGGGGAATGCTGCGGCCATCATGAAAAGTCACGTGAGGTTGCGTGCTCATTCTGCTATCCGTTATTTTGGGAAAGAAGGTGGAATTGATCGTCACCTTACGATAAACGCGAAGAGCCGAAAAGTTCCCTCGGTCACTACCATACAAGATCATCCTTTCGTCTGATAACCCAAGGTCTAATCGACTAGACGGGCCGAAAGTCTAATCTTTAGGGCAACGTTCATTCCCCTCAGATTAAGGCCGGAGACCCGATGACCAAGTCGCTCAATGCCATTGCCCAAAAGCTGATGACGCACGGCCAGGGCATTCTAGCCGCCGACGAGTCTGAGGGCACAATTGCCAAACGCTTCGCCAAGATCAACCTGCCCAATTCGCTCGACCTGCGCCGCGACTATCGCGAAATGCTGTTCCGCTCGACCGAAGCGATGACCAAGTATATTTCGGGCGTGATCCTGACCGAAGAAACCCTCGAACAATCTGCAGCCGACGGCACGCCCTTCCGCGCCATTCTTGCCGATGCCGATACTATTCCCGGTATCAAGGTCGACCGCGGCGCCTTCCCCATGCCGGGCGATAGCGGCGAGAAAATCACCGAAGGTCTTGATGGCCTGCGCCAGCGCCTAGAGCGCTATGCGACCCTTGGCGCCGGCTTTGCCAAGTGGCGCGCCGTCATCACCATCAATGACGTGGCGCCCACCCGCAACAATATCCGCGCCAATGCACATGCCCTTGCGCGCTATGCCATCCTTTGCCAGGAAGCCGGCATCGTGCCGATCGTCGAGCCGGAGGTCGTCGGCGATGGCGATCCGGGCAATCACTCGCTTGAGCGCAGTGCTCAGGTGACTGGCGAAGTCCTAGAGAATGTCTTCAAGGAACTGCGCCTTGCCGGCGTCGATCTCTCGGGCATGCTCCTCAAGCCCAATATGGTCCTGCCCGGCGTCAATTCGCGTGATCGGCCATCGGTAGAGGAAGTCGCTAAGCGCACCGTTGAAGTGCTCAAGGAACACGTGCCAGCCGCCGTACCCGGCATCGCTTTCCTTTCAGGTGGCCAGACCGACGAAGAGGCGACGGCCCACCTTTCGGCTATGAACAATATTCCGTTCAAGCCCTGGCCGATGACCTTCTCCTATGGCCGCGCATTGCAAAATGTTGCGCTCCGCACCTGGGCCGGCCGCCGCGAAAATTTTCCAGCCGCGCAAGCCGCCTTCACCCACCGCGCCCACATGAATTCGCTCGCCGCCCTTGGCGAATGGAACAACACGGTCGACCGCGCGGCCTGATCCGTTCGACGTCCCAACGTCACGACTGGCGTGTCTCCGAAAGGGGGCACGCCATTTTTGTTTTCGGGATTGGAGAGGAGGTTAGCGCCTGTCCAACCCCCCCCCCTTCCTCCCCATCAAGGGGGAGGTGTCGTATTGAGGGCTTGGTGAGATGTCGCCCAGATCACAAATCTGCACCTCCCCCTCGATGGGGAAGGCCGGGAGGGGGTGACTAGGTAAGCCGACTGCAGTCACCCCCGCATTGCCTCCCCCACCACCATGCCCTATGGAAACCCCGTCCCTTTCTTGCCAAAATGCCAGCCTAGGGACCTCTTGCGCTTATTCCGGGATTTCCATGGCTCCCCAGCTTTATCTCATCACGCCGCCTGACCCCGATGCCGCCGACTTTCCGCGGCGGCTGATGGCTGTGCTTACCGGGCCCGAAATCGCAGCGCTTCTCATTCGCCGCGGCAGCCTTGCCGATGCGGCTTACGCTGAACTCGCCGAACGGTTGGTGCAGGTTGGGCAGGCAGCGGGCGCAGCCGTGCTCGTCGAAGACGATGTGGCGCTGGCCCAGTCGATTGGCGCCGATGGCGTCCATGTGACTGAAGGCGGGATCAAGGCTATTCGCGCCGCCGTCGCCGCGCTCAAGCCCGATGGCATTGTCGGGGCCGGCAATGTGCGCTCGCGCCATGATGCCATGAGCTTTGGCGAACTTGATATCGATTATGTTTTCTTCGGTCCGCTCGGCGGCACGCCCGATCCCGAGGCTGCCGAACTTGCGCAGTGGTGGGCCGAGACGTTTGAAGTCCCGGCTGTCCATTCCAATCCCGCGGCAGACGCCCAAAATCCAGACCTGACCGGCGCCGAGTTTCTTGCGCTCTCCGATTGCGTGTGGTCGACGAAAGACCCAACAGCCTCGCTCGCCGCCTTTGCGGCAAAGGAAAAAGCATGATCTGGCGCGCGCCGCTCCTGGCGCTGCTACTCGCTTCGACCCCGTTGACCGCCTTTGCACAGGATGCCGCGGCGCCGACAGAAACGCCTGAAGCCACGACACCGGCCGAAGAAACGCCAGCGCCAAATTTTGAAGCGGCGCCAGGCGCGGCCGAGGATATTTCCAATGCTATTTTCGGCGGCGGAGCGGAGCCGGACTTTGCCTTCGGCGCCTTCCAGCGCGGCTATTTTCTTACAGCGCTTGAATTGGCTTTGCCGCGCGCCGAAAAGGGTGATGCGCCAGCCCAGACGCTGATTGCAGAGATCTATTCAAAGGGCCTCGGCGTCGCACAAAACGACGAACGCGCCGCGGGCTGGTATCAGCTTGCCTCGAAAAATGGCGATACGCTCGCGACCTTCGAACTTGGCCTTCTCTATCAGGACGGCGTCGGCGTCGCGCAGGATCGCAAAAAGGCCGCCGAACTCTTCAAGCAGGCCGCCGACAAGGGCTATCCGCCTGCAAAATACAATCTTGCGCTGCTTCATGTCGAAGGCATCTATGCCGATCCGAGCCTGACGACCGCAGCGACCCTCATGCGCGAAGCGGCGGAAACGGAACTGCCCGAAGCGCAGTATGACTATGGTTCGATGCTGATCGAAGGCGCCGGCGTTGCGCCCAACGAGGCGGAGGGGGCCCGCTATATCGGGCTCGCCGCCGAGCAGAACCTCACCGCTGCCCAGGTCGATTACGCCACCCTCCTCTATCTCGGCCGCGGCATTGCCAAGGATGTAGCGGCTGCCGTGCTCTGGTATGAGCGCGCTGCCGAAGGCGGCAATCCTGTCGCACAGAACCGGCTGGCAAAGCTCGTCGCCGTCGGCGAAGGCACGGCGCTCGATCTCGAAACCGCTGCCATGTGGCGCGCTCTCGCGCGGCGGCAGGGCTTGTCCGATCCGACGCTTGATCGCCTTCTCGTCTCGATCCAGCCCGAGGCTTTGGCGCGCGCCGAAGAAAGGGCGCGTTTCTGGCCATCGGTGCCGCCGAGCGTCGAAACCATCGCGGTCATTCCCACCACGCCACAGACGGCAGGGCCGCAATTGCCGACCCCCACCGATATGGAAAATGCACCGAGCAAGGTCGTCGTGCCGAGCGTCGATGGCGCCGATGCACCGGCTGAAACACCTGTGCCGAGCGATACGCCTGTCGTCCCCACGGAAACCCCACCGGCGCAAAACCCTTGAACCGAGCAGGGTTCTGAGGCAATAAGCCGCCAAACTTTCAATCAGCGGCAGGGCTTGGCCCAAGTGAGGCCGCGCCGGGATGTCTCGTCCCGGCGGGTCCGACACACCGCTTGAACCAGCGAGCTTGAAAACAATGGCGCGTTCCGCCCTTCTCACCGTCATGGTCAATGCCGCCATCAAGGCTGGCAAGTCGCTGTCGCGCGATTTCAACGAGGTCGAAAACCTCCAGGTCTCGCGCAAGGGTCCGGCCGATTTCGTGTCGAAGGCCGACCTCCGCGCCGAACAGATCGTCTATGATGAGCTGCGCAAGGCGCGCCCGACCTATGCTTTCCTCATGGAAGAAGGCGGCGAGGTTGCCGGCACCGATGGCCAGCACACCTGGATCATCGATCCGCTCGATGGCACCACCAATTTCCTCCATTCCATCCCGCTTTTTGCCGTCGCTATCGCGCTGCAGCGTGGCGATGATATCGTGGCTTCGGTGATCTATAATCCGGTGATGGACGAGCTCTACACCGCTGAAAAGGGCGGCGGCGCCTGGCTGGCCGATCGCAAGCGCTTGCGTGTCGCCGAACGCCGGCACCTGTCGGACGCGGTCGTCGTGACCGGCATCAAGACGCAGGGCACGTCCAATGATGGTCTGCAGTTGCGCCAGCTCGCTCATGTCAATCCGGCCGTGGCCGGTATCCGTCGCTCGGGCTCGATCTCCGTGGACATGGCATGGCTTGCTTCCGGCCGCTTCGACGCTCTTTGGGAAGCCGGCCTCAAGCCTTGGGACGTCGCTCCGGGCTTGCTGATGGTCAAGGAAGCCGGCGGCCTCGTCACCGATTATGCCGGCCAGCCCGGTTCGGTGTGGAACGGCCAGATCGTTGCCGGCAACGAAACGCTGCAGGGCGCGCTCCTTAAGTCGCTCAAGGGTGTTCAGTGACCTCCGAGGGGTGATGTTCCTATCACCTCTGCGGAACCGTTAACCTTTTCCATTGTCACGCCATTCCGCCGCCTCTAGTCTCGCACGCAGTTGATTTGCTGCGCGAGGCAGAGGTTAAAGGCACGATGACGCAAGGTTACGATCCCTATCACCTCGCCAGCCCGGCCGTTTACCTCGTCAAAATCGTCATTTTCCTGATTCTGGCGGCACTGGTCGCCGCTATCCTCTCTCAACAGATCCTCACTTTCTTCTGGGCGAACCCGTTCATCAATTCGATGATCTTCTTCGCCCTCTTCATCGGCATTTTCCTCAGCTTCCGGCAAGTTTTCCGGCTTTTCCCTGAGGTAAAGTGGGTCAATTCCCTTCAGGACGGCGGCTCGAGCCAGGTGCGCCCTCCGATTCTGCTGGCCCCCGTTGCTGGGCTGCTCCGCGAGCGGATCGGCGAGGCGATCATCACGCCATCTTCCATGCGGTCGATCCTTGATTCCGTCGGCAACCGCCTCGATGAAGCCAAGGATACGTCGCGTTATCTCACTGGTCTTCTCGTCTTCCTCGGCCTCATGGGGACATTCTATGGTCTCCTCGAAACCGTGAGCTCCGTCGCCGGCGTCATCAACGCACTCGACGTCACCTCCGCCGACAGCACCGCACTCTTTGCCAATCTCAAGGAGGGTCTTGCCGCGCCACTGGGCGGGATGGGCACCGCCTTTTCGTCCTCCTTGTTTGGTCTTGCCGGCTCGCTGATCCTCGGCTTTCTCGATCTTCAGACGAGCCAGGCACAGAACGCCTTTTATACAGATCTTGAAGACTGGATGACCTCCATGACCGAGCTCGATCACCCGGTCAGCGCCATGCAGGCCAATGCCGGTGGGCCCGAAATCCAGGCAATGTTCGATAAGCTCGGCGCCAATATGCAGAGCCAGAATTCCTCGCAGAACGCCATTCGCGCCATGGCCGAACTGGCGCGCGGCATCGATGGCCTCGTCAAGCACATCCGCACCGAGCAAGAAGACCTGCGCGCCTATATCACCGAACAGAGCGAGACCAACAAAAAGCTCCGCAGCCTGATCGAGGCCATGCTCAACGAAACCGACACCACCGAGCGTCGGGACTAAGCCATGCCATCGAGCCGCTCGCGCCGCAGAGTAGAGGCCAATTACTGGCCGGGCTTCGTCGACGCGCTGTCGAGCCTCCTGCTCGTCATCATCTTCCTCTTGAGCCTCTTCATGCTCACCCAGTTCTTTCTGGGACAGGAGATCCAAGGACGGGACACTGCGCTATCGCGGCTCAATAGCCAGATCGCGGAACTGACCGAATTGCTACAGCTCGAGCGCGCCAATTCAGGCGATCTCACCGATCAATTAGCGACGCTGCAGGCAACTCTATCAAGCTCCGAGGCCCGCAATCAGGATCTGACCTCCCAGCTAAGCGGCATCGGCGCCGGGCTTGGCGATCGCGACGCGACCATTGCAGGTCTGCAGGATGATCTGATCGACTCGCAAAAGCTCTCCGATGAAGCCAATGCGCAGGTTGCCCTGCTCAACCAGCAACTAGCGGCCCTGCGCACGCAGATCGGGGCGCTTGAAGCTGCGCTTGAAGCCTCGGAAACCCGCGATACGGAATCGCGGACGCAGATCGCCGATCTCGGCCGCCGTCTCAATCTGGCGCTGGCCCAGCGCGTTCAGGATCTGTCGCGCTATCGCTCCGACTTCTTCGGGCGCTTGCGGCAGATTCTCGAAGGTCGCGCGGACGTCCGCGTTGTGGGCGACCGTTTCGTCTTCCAGTCCGAAGTGCTGTTCGATCCCGGCCAGGCCGAAATCCAGGCAGGCGGACGCCCCGAACTCGATGCGCTGGCCGATGCAATCCTGCAGCTCGAACAGGAAATCCCGTCAGATATCAATTGGGTGCTGCGCATCGACGGCCACACCGATAGCCGGCCGATTTCCAATGCCCGCTTCCCATCCAACTGGGAGCTGTCGGCAGCGCGCGCCATCTCCGTCGCCCAATATCTCGTCAGCAAGGGCGTCGCCCCTGCCCGTCTCGTCGCCGCCGGCTTTGGCGAATATGCGCCGCTTGACCCCGGCAATACCGACGAAGCGTTCAGGCGCAACCGTCGCATCGAGTTCAAACTGACCGAAGGATAAGGCAAGGCCCCTCACCCGCCGCACTGCGGCGACCTCTCCCCCGAAGGGAGAGGTGGGGGTTGCCAAAGTCGCGGAGCGACACCTCTCCCTTCGGGGGAGAGGTCGGCCCGTAGGGCCGGGTGAGGGGCCTTTTGGCCTTAGTTGTTCAGTGGTTCAGGTCCGACCTGAACTGAAGCTTCGCCAGTTCCGCATAGCGCCCGCCCTTGGCGACCAATTCCTCATGCGTCCCCTGGTCGATAATCCGACCCGCTTCGAGCACGAGAATCTTGTTGGCGTCACGAATGGTCGCGAGACGGTGTGCGATAACGAGCGTCGTGCGGCCGGCCATCAAATGCTCCAGCGCCATCTGCACGAGCCGCTCGCTCTGCGCGTCGAGCGCCGAGGTCGCCTCATCAAGGAGCAGGATTGGCGCATTTTTCAGGATCGCACGGGCAATCGCGAGGCGCTGCTTCTGGCCACCCGATAGCATCACGCCGCGCTCGCCGACGACCGTGTGATAACCGGCCGGCAAGTCGACAACGAAATCATGCACCAGCGCCGATCGCGCCGCCGCCTCGATTTCCGCTTCGGTGGCGTCAGGTTTGCCGAAGCGGATATTGTCCGCGATCGTGCCGGCAAAAATGGTCGGTTCCTGCTCGACATAGGCAAAGCGCTGACGGAGATCAAAGAGCTTTGCATCGCGGATATCGACGCCATCGACCGTAATGGATCCGCCAGCGACATCGTAAAAGCGCTGCAGCAGCGAGAGGGTGGTGGACTTCCCCGAGCCTGACGGACCCACGAGCGCAACCGTTTCCCCCTTGGCGACCGTAAACGAGAGATCATCGAGCACTTTGCCCGTCGCCGTCGGATCATAGGTGAAGCTCACCCGATCAAAGGCCACGGTGCCCAGCGACGGCTGCGGCAGCGGCACCGGATTTTTCGGATCTTCGATGGCAGCTTCCGTATCGAGGATTTCCGTCAACCGCTCGGTCGAGCCGGCAATGGTCTGGAGCGAGCCCAGAACTTCCGAAACGTTGGTCAGAGCACCCGAGGCCATCAAGGCATAGACCATGAACTGCGCCAACTGGCCCGCCGTGACCGATCCCTCGAAGACAGCGCGGGCGCCCCACCAGACAAGCCCCACAAGCGCACAGGTGCCGAGGAAAATAACAAGCGCGACGAGCAATGCGCGGGCGCTTAGGCGGCGAACTTCGGCCTCGAAACTTTCTTCGCTGCGCTCGCGATAGATTTCGGACTGGCTGGCTTCCTGGGTGAAGGATTTGACGGTGCGCGGCGCGCCAAGCATTTCCGTTGCCATGGCAGAAAGATCGGCCAGCGCATCCTGGGTTTTTCGCGACATGCCGCGGAGGCGGCGCGAATAGAGGACGACGGGAACAAGAATAGTCGGGACGGCGATAACAACAGCGGCCGTCAGCACCGGACTCGTCAGCACCATCATGATCAGCGCGCCGATGATCGTGACCATGGAGCGCAGAACCAGCGAGAAACTCGATCCCACCGCACCGCGAATAATGGCGACATCGCCATTAAGCCGGCTCGTCAGTTCACCGACGCGATTGGTATCGAAGTAACGCGCATCGAGACGAAGGAGATGGGAAAACACCGCCTGGCGGAGATCGGCGATGACGCGCTCGCCGATGACGGAGATGAAATAAAAGCGCGCGCCGCTCGCAAGCGCCATCACCGCGGCAATGGCTATGATGATGAAACCATATTGGCCGACCATATCGAGGTTCTTCTCGATAAAGCCGCGATCGATGACGCCACCGAGCATGGCGGGAATCGCGAGGGACGTCGTCGCCGAAACGAGAAGAAAGAGCACGGTGAGCGAGAGGCGCACCGGATAGGCGAGCATGAACGGCATGAGACGGCGCAGCGGCTGCAGCCGCTTGGGCTGTATCCGCGCTGCCTCGATTACCTTTTCGCTATTGCTCTCTGCCGGAACGGCTTGATCGGTCATATGTGTGCGCCGTTCTCGTTGGCTGGAAAACCGCCCTGCAGCGGCCGGTTGGATATAGGCCCCGCCTTGCCGGGGAGCAACCTCGTGGACGAGGGTAAAATTGCCGCTCCCCTGCCCTTGCCTATTGAGGCTCCATTAGGTAAGAAGCCGCCCAACACCAGTTTCCAGCTCTCCGGGCGCCACTTCGCCCGTTCGATTTGAGGCGCAAGCGATGAAGTCCGATATCCATCCCGAATACCACACCATCAATGTCGTGATGACCGATGGCACCGCCTACCAGACCCGTTCGACCTACGGCAAGGAAGGCGATACGCTGCAGCTCGATATCGATCCCAAGACTCATCCCGCCTGGACCGGCGGCACGGGCCAGCTGATGGACCGCGGCGGTCGCGTCAGCCGCTTCAAGGAACGCTTCAAGGGCCTCGGCCTTTAAGCTGTTCTTGCAAACAAGAATTCGAAAAGCCCGGCCTTGCGCCGGGTTTTTTGTTTAACTCATGCACCCGGCGCGAGCGCGAAAACCTCGCCAGAGTATATACGAGCACGCACTCGACCTTCGAAGCTCCGCTCCTCAGGCTGAGGCCTTTTCCGTCAATGGGAAAACTATTCCGTGCGCTTGAACGCGGCGTGGAGGCGCGAAAACTGGTCGGCAATGCCGTTGACCTGGCCGGTCGGGACTTCTGGCAATTTGCCGCGCTCGAGCTGATCAAGCTGGGTGACCCGCTCGAATAGACGATCGCCGAGGTCGATAAAGTCACGAAGTTTGACCGGCAGATGATCATATCCCGGCCCGCCCCGCTCGGAAGGCGTTGCAGAAAACTGCACCTTTTCCTTCTCGGTGCGCGCGTTCTCGCGGGAAATTTCGCCTTCATTGACCGCCCGCTGCAGCAAGAGCCATGAGGCGATCTGCATGAGGCGCGTCGTCAGGCGCATGGATTCGGTGGCGTAGAGGAAAGCCGCTTCGCGCGGCAGGAGGCGGCTGTCTTCGCGCCCTTCTTGATCGAGATAGGTGGCGACGGCTTCGATCAGGCCCATGCCTTCGCGATAAAGCTGTTCGAACCCGCCAGAGGCTGCGATGCGCGGCCCGAGGGAAATGGCGTGTCGGCTGGTTTCGCTGCTATCGGCCACGGTTCATCCCCGCTTTGGCGTCTTTTGCGCTGAAATTGTCAAGGCAGACGGATTGCGTCCATCATGTGCCCATCATGCTAGGCACAAATGTGGCTCCCGTCACCTCTGAGCGCCAACTAAGCTCAACAAGTGGTATAGGCGCCACGCGTTGTGCGAGAGTTTTGAGACCCCAGAAAAAGAAAAAGAGCCGTGAAACACGGCTCTCGAAGTTTACAGGGAGGCGTCAAACAGAGGGAGAACCGCTCTGAAAAATCCAGAAGATCTGAATAAGAACACCTTAACCCGAACTCGTTAATTGCGTGTTAACAAGACTCGATTTCTTAACCCTGACGCAAACTGAAGATCAGATGCGGGCGGATGCCCCATCGAGCAGCGTACGACCGGTCAGGGTGATCAAGGGCGTACCCGCAACCGTTTCGATCCAGCCCTTGTCTTCGAGCTGGCGCAGGTGCGCGGTGCCGACCGGGATCTGGCCGCTTGCCAAAGCCTGGAGATGCGTAACTTCCATCGGACGGACGCCTTCGAGAATTCGGTCAACCTGTGGTGTCATGCTCTGCTCTCCTTGAACGTCTTGTTAGCGACGGCGGAACGGCGGCTGCCAATAGCGGGCCACCTGCACCTGCCACATCAAAGTCTGAACCGGCGCCTCTTGCCATCCATGGTCTGTGAGATTGTCAGGGGCTGGGGCGTTAAGAGGCGTGCCATCTTCGACCCCGGCCAGACGCAGCGCATAGACCAGAGCGCAGGTGCCGGATGTCACAAAAAGTGCAAAGATGAACAAAAGGTTCCAAGTCATAACGGAGCCGCCTCCCGTGTTAAGAAAAGCTTAACCCAGGGCGCGGCGCAACCGAACCTTTAGTCTTGTTTAACCTTAATTCGCCGCACTCGCCGACTCAGAACTTGAAGATGGCGTCGGCTGCCTTGCGGGTGTGCCCTCGCGCATCGATCGCGGCTTCGAGCCGAACGATCTCGGTTTTGAGGAGCGCGATGCGCTGTTCGAGCTCTGAAACGGAGAGCGCGTCGAGCACCATGCCAACCTCGTGGCTCACAGGGATTTTCGCGCGCTGGTCTTGATCTTCCATTGGAGCCTCCGGAAACATTTGACCCCAAGATGGACGCGCCGCCCTTGCCGGGCAAGCCCGGTTTGCGTCAGCATAGACAGATGACCAACGCTGCTTCGCTTCCAGCCACCATGTCCGCCATCGCGCTCAAATCGCCCGGCGGCCCCGAAAACCTCGTGCTCGGCACGCAGCCCCTGCCCGCCGTGCGTCCCGGCGAGGTTTTGATCCGCGTGGCCGCCGCCGGTGTCAACGGCCCGGACCTGGCGCAGCGGCGAGGCCAATATGATCCGCCGGCCGACGCCTCGCCCATTATCGGTCTCGAAGTGTCTGGCGAAATCGCAGCGCTGGGTGAAACGACAGGCCGGTATCGCGTCGGCGACAAAGTGATGGCCCTGACCAATGGTGGCGGCTATGCCGGCTATGTCGCCGTGCCCGAAGGCCAGGTGCTTCCCATTCCGCGGGGTTGGAGCTTTGCCGAAGCCGCGGCCCTGCCCGAAACCTGGTTCACCGTCACCCAGACGCTCGTCATGCGCGCAGGTCTTTCCCCGGACATGACTGTCCTCGTGCACGGCGCCTCAGGCGGCATTGGTGGGGCAGCCATCCAGATTGCAAAAATCATCGGCGCCAAAGCCATTGGCGTCACCTCGAGCCCCGAGAAAGCGGCCTATGCCAAACGGCTTGGCGCCACGGCGACGATCGACCGGAGCGAAGACATCACCGCCCGGGTGATGGAATTGACGGACGGCAAGGGCGCCGATCGGGTTCTCGATGTCGTCGGCGGCGATATGGCCGCGGTCAATATAGAGGCCTCGGCCCGCGGCGGGCATATCGTCCAGATTTCGACGCTCGATGGCGGCACGGCGCCGGTCCCCCTGCGCTTGATGATGGCCAAGGGACTGACGCTTTCCGGCTCGACTCTTCGTCCGCAATCAAAAGAGATTAAGGCCGCGATTGCCGAGCATATTGCCCTGCGTCTCCTGCCCCATCTATCGCTGCCCGATTGGGTCAAACCCAATGTCACGACCTTCCCCATAGCCGAAGCGAGCAAGGCACATGAGCACATGGAAAAAAGAAGCCATCTCGGGAAACTCGTTCTTCTGACCAGCGCCGACTGAGCTCAAATAAAATTTGCGCTAATTAAATGTTATGGGCTGGTTTCAGCGTTGCGGAAATGGCGCCAAAACTCTATATTGTGTGCAGTTCCCCCTCAGCATTTGGCTTTTGAGGCGGAGCGGTCCGGAGGAAAACCGGCCGCGCCATCAGGAGAGTTTTATCATGTCCCAGCCCCTACTCATGCCCAAGGCGACCGCTGTTTGGCTCGTGGACAACACCGCATTGTCCTTTGACCAGATCGCTGCCTTCTGCACGCTGCATCCGCTCGAAGTGCAGGGCATTGCCGATGGCGACGTCGCCTCGGGCATCATGGGCGTCAACCCGATCCAGAATGGTCAGTTGACCAAAGAAGAGATCGAGAAGGCCGAAGGCAACCCAAACTATCGCCTGAAGCTGTCCGATCCAAAAGTCCGCGTTGCTGCCGTCAAGCGCAAGGGTCCGCGTTACACCCCCATCTCGCGCCGCAACGAACGCCCCAATGCCATCAAGTGGCTGACGCGCAACCATCCCGAACTCAAGGACGCACAGATCATGCGTCTCGTGGGTACCACCAAGTCGACCATCGAATCCGTCCGTGAAAATAGCCACTGGAATTCGGCCAATCTGACCGCCATGGACCCGGTGACTCTTGGTCTCTGCAGCCAGATCGAGCTCGACCTCGAGGTCAAGCGCGCATCCAAGGATGCCGGTGCACCGAACGAAGTCGCCGAAGGCACGACCCTTCTTACCGCCGAAGAAGCGCTCGCGCGCGCCAATGCGCGGCAGGAAGAATATGGCAGCCAGGAAGACGATGGCGAAGGCCGTCGCAATCAGGGCCACGAAGACCTCGACGCCGACTCGGTCTTTTCCAAGCTCAAATCGCTCAAGTCCAACGCCGACGAATAATCGGCCCGGCCTTCAGCCCAGCTTTTCGGTCCCCGCCCTAGTGGCGGGGATTTTCGTTTGAAGGTCCAAATGTCTCAAAGACCTTCACCCGGCTTGTGCTGGTGGCCGATATGCAGGCGAGCTGGATTGCCCGGACTAGCCGGGAATGAAGCGGTCTAGACCGCCGCTTCGTCCGCGATCTCTTCGATCGGGTTGGGTTGTTCCCACTGCATCATGATCTCGACGCTCACGAGAGCGATGAGAGCCCAGAGGGAAAAGCTGATGGCGGCGGCGAAAAACCAGCCTTTGGCACGGTATGTCATGAGTACCAGTGTCGGGCCCAAAAGTTGCACCATGATTACCGCGCCGCCCCCTCGCGCGAATGTGTGTGGAGCAATTGACAAAGCTGTCGCTTGGGAGTGGGGATAGAACCTCTTCCCGCCGGATTCGCCTTTCCATGATCGACCCCGTTTTCGTCACTGTCGCCGTCATCGCGGTGCTGATTGTTGGCCTGTCCAAAGCCGGGCTCCTCGGTGGCCTCGGCGTCGTCGGCGTGCCGCTCCTGGCGCTGGTCATGCCGGCGCGCGACGCTGCGGGCATGATGCTGCCGGTGCTGCTCTGCATGGACGCCGTTGCGGTCTGGATGTATCGCAAGGAATTCGACCGCAATATCTTGAAGATTATGTTGCCCGGCGCCGCAATCGGCACCCTGCTTGGCTGGGCGCTCTGGGCCTTTGTCAGCGATGCGGTCGTGCTGCTGATGGTGGGCGTTGTTACACTGCTCTTCGTCATCGACGCAGTGTTCCCGATCCGCAAAAAGCTCGAAGGCCTGCCACCCTCAAAGCCTTGGGGGACCTTCTGGGGCGGCGTCGCCGGCTTTACGAGCTTCATTTCCCACACCGGTGGCCCGCCGTTTCAGATTTACGTCCTGCCGCGCAAACTCCCGCCCTTGGTGTATTCCGGCACGACGGCGGTGTTCTTTGCCATCGTCAATACCGCCAAGCTCATCCCCTACTTTTTCCTTGGCCAGCTCAACGTCCACAACCTGACGCTCTCGGCCGCTCTCGCACCCGTGGGGGTTATCGGGGTTTTCCTCGGCATCTATCTCGTCCGCCGCATCTCGATGAAACTCTTCTATCGCATCGCCTATTGGCTGGTGTTCCTGCTTGCCCTGCAACTGATCTGGGACGGCACCAATCGGCTTCTGGCGGGCTGACCTTCACAGCCCCGACCAAGCTCGCTAAGGTCCGCCCCAAATAAAAGCTTCGGAGTCGAGTTCGCATGAGCGCTGCTGCCCAAAAAGGCCACAACCAGTTTGGCAATCTCCCGGTTTGGGACCTCAACGATCTCTATCCCGGCAAGGACAGCGCCGAATTCAAGGCAGCGCTCGAAGAAGCAAAGACGCTCGCCGCCAAATTCGAGGCCGACTACAAGAGCAAGCTCGCCGACCTCACCGCTTCTGGCGGGTTGATCAAGGCGATCAAGGATAGCGAAGTTCTGGGTGACCTCACCGGCCGCATTGGATCTTTCTCGTTCCTCCAATATGCGCAGCGCTCGACCGATCCTGATCGCGCCAAGTTCATGGGTGATACCAACGAGGCGCTGACGAACCTGTCGACCCGCGTCCTCTTCTTCGAACTCGAACTCAACCGCATCGACGATGCAACGCTCGACGCCGCCCTGGCCGCCGATCCCGAACTTGGCCGCTACAAGACCTGGTTTGCCGAACTGCGCAAAGCCAAGCCCTACCAGCTCGACGACAAGCTCGAAGAGCTGTTCCACGACAAATCCGTCACCG
Source organism: Devosia sp. Leaf420 (assembly GCF_001425445.1). Taxonomy (GTDB): domain Bacteria; phylum Pseudomonadota; class Alphaproteobacteria; order Rhizobiales; family Devosiaceae; genus Devosia. Next base: position 329,708 of record NZ_LMQU01000011.1, read on the forward strand.
GCTTTTCCGCCTGGAACCGCCTCTTTGACGAAACCATGTCGAGCCTTGAATTCGAGATCGATGGCGAAACGCTCAATCTTGAATCAACGCTCAACCTGCTCTCCGACCGCGACGAGACCAAGCGCGAAGCCGGCTTCAAAGCCCTCGCCAAAACCTTTAAGGCCAACGGCCGCCTTTTCACCCACATCACCAATGTCCTCGCCAAGGACAAGGAAATCTCCGACCGCTGGCGCGGCTATGAAGACATTGCTGACAGCCGCCACATGGCCAATTCGGTCGAGCGCGAAGTCGTCGACGCGCTCCAGGCCGCTGTCGAGGCCGCCTATCCGCGTCTGTCGCATCGCTATTACAAGATGAAGGCAAAATGGTTCGGCAAGGACAAGCTCAATGCCTGGGACCGCAATGCTCCGCTACCGACGAGCGACGAGCGCATCTGGGACTGGGACACGGCTGTCTCGACCGTCCTCGACGCCTATGGCCGCTTCTCGCCCGATCTCGCCGAAGTCGCAAAGCCCTTCTTCAATTCGGGCTGGATCGACGCGCCAACCGGCAATGGCAAGCTCTCGGGCGCCTTCGCGCACCCCACCGTGCCAAGCGCCCATCCCTATCTCATGCTCAATTATCTCGGCCGCACCCGCGATATCATGACGCTCGCCCATGAACTGGGCCACGGCGTCCACCAGCGGCTTGCCGCAGCACAAGGCCCGATCCTTGCCAATACCCCGCTGACCCTGGCTGAAACCGCCTCGGTCTTTGGCGAAATGCTGACCTTCCGCGCGCTCCTCGACAAGACCACGGACAAGCAGCAGCGCTTCGCGCTCCTCTCCTCCAAGGTGGAGGACATGCTCAACACCGTCGTGCGCCAGATCGCCTTCTATACCTTTGAGCGCCGTGTCCACACCGCCCGCCGCCAGGGCGAGCTGCGCACCGAGGAAATCAACCAGATCTGGCTCGACGTCCAGTCAGAATCCTTGGGCGATGCGATCATCCAGAATGAAGGCTACGACATCTTCTGGACCTATATTCCGCACTTCATTCACTCGCCCTTTTATGTCTACGCCTACGCATTCGGCGATTGCCTTGTGAACTCGCTCTACGCACAGTATGAGAAATCGAGTGAGGGCTTTGCGGAGCGCTATTTCGAGCTCCTCAAGGCTGGGGGAAGCAAGCATCATTCCGAACTTTTGGCGCCTTTCGGGCTCGATGCCAAAGACCCCAATTTCTGGACGCTCGGCCTTTCCATGATCGAAGGGCTGATTGACGAGCTTGAGGCAAATTCGCCCTAAGCTCTGCACCTATAAACGACGCTATTTCGAGGAATACATGGCCACCAATCACCACCACCCCGAGCATCACTCGCAGCCCGTCCTGGAATCGGCGATGGATTATGTCGAACACGAGAAGACCTATAATGGCTTCATCGTCTCGGTGAAGTGGTCCATTTATCTGCTGGCTGCCCTTCTGATCATCCTCTTCTTCGTGATCCGCCCCTAAAGGGGTTTCAGTCAGCAGGCCATGGAATTGCCTGCCCGCCTGGCAGGCGGGAGGAGATTTTCATGAAACTTGCGATCCTGCGGGAAACGGCGACAGGCGAGAGCCGCGTCGCCGCGACGCCAGAGACCGTCGCCAAACTGATCGGGCTCGGTGCCAATGTGAGCATCGAGACCGGCGCGGGCCAAAAATCCCGCATCAGCGACGATCAATATGCTCAAGCCGGCGCGGCGGTAGCCGCATCGGCGAAAGAAGCCGTCTGGCAGGCCGACTTGATCCTTGCAGTGCGCCGCCCAGCGGCCGCAGCTCTCGCTGGAGCCAATCCCGGCGCACTTCTGATCGCCAGCCTCGACCCCTACGGCAATGAGGCCGAGATCGCATCCCTTGCCGGGGCCGGCGTTACCGCCATCGCCATGGAGTTCATGCCGCGCATCACCCGCGCGCAAGTCATGGATATCCTCTCCTCCCAGGCCAATCTCGCCGGTTATCAGGCCGTCATCGAAGCCGCCGCGCATTTCGAGCGCGCTTTGCCGATGATGATGACCGCCGCCGGAACGGTTCGCCCTGCCAAGGCCTTTGTCATGGGCGCCGGCGTTGCCGGGCTTCAGGCCATCGCGACGGCGCGCCGTCTCGGCGCCGTGGTATCAGCGACCGACGTCCGCGCTGCCGCCGCCGAACAGGTCGGCTCGCTCGGTGCAAAATTCATCATGACCGATGCGCTCAAAGACGCCTCCGGCACCGGCGGCTATGCGCGCGAGCTGACGCTCGCTGAAAGCCAGGCTCAGGCCGAACTCGTCGCCGGCCATATCGCCAAGCAAGATATCGTCATCACTACCGCGCTCATTCCCGGCCGTCCGGCGCCAAAGCTGGTCACTGCCGCGATGGTCGAAAGCATGGCGCCCGGTTCGGTCATCGTCGATCTCGCCGCCGAGCGTGGCGGCAATGTTGAACTCACCCGTGCTGACGAGATCGTCGAGCATAGTGGCGTGACAATCCTCGGCTTCACCAATCTCGCGAGCCGCATTCCGACGACCGCCAGCCAGCTCTATGCTAAAAATCTCCTCTCCTTCATCGAAACCTTGATCGACAAGACGGAGAAAAAACTCGCGATCAACTGGGACGACGAACTGGTCAAGGCGACGGTCCTGACCCGCGATGGCGCCGTGGTGCATCCCAATTTTGCAACCACAGTCACAGCAACATCTGCCGTCTCCGCTGAACCGGTCGCCGTAGCCGCGCCGGAACCAAAAACGCCAAGCCGGAAACTGGTGGCCAAGGATGCGCCGATCAAAGCCGGCGCGCCACGCAAGCCGGCGGTAGCAAAAGCCAAGCCCGTTGCCTTGCTGGCTGACGAGCCCGTGGCAAATCCTGCCCCGCGCAAAAAGGCGGCGGCAACAATCGCACCTGAAGCCATTGCCCCTGCAGGCTCGCGCCCCGCTGCCAAGAAAGCCGTCGCCCGCAAGGCCGCCGCAGTTGCTTTGACACCCGATGCGGCCAATCCCGCGCCCAAGAAAAAGCCCGCCACAAGGCGGCCCATCGTCAAGCCGGAGGGTGAGCTCTAAATGGAAACGACTGCAGGCACGATCGCTGACACCACCACCGCTATCGCCCATGGGGCGCTCGGCGGCGCCATCGACCCCTTCACCTTCCGCCTCGCCATTTTCGTCCTCGCCATCTTTGTGGGCTATTTCGTCGTCTGGAGCGTCACCCCGGCGCTGCACACGCCGCTCATGAGCGTCACCAATGCCATTTCCTCGGTGATCGTCGTCGGCGCTTTGCTCGCCGTCGGCGTGCATCTCGCGACGGACGCAAGCTGGGTCAGCAAACTCTTCGGCTTCATCGCGCTGGTCTTTGCCAGTGTGAACATCTTTGGCGGTTTCCTCGTCACCCAGCGCATGCTGGCGATGTATAAGAAGAAGGGCTGAAGGTCATGATCGACGCCAATATCGCCGCCATCTTCTATCTCGTCTCCGGCGTGCTTTTCATCCTCGCGCTGCGCGGCCTGTCGAGCCCCTCGTCCGCCCGCCAGGGCAATCTCTATGGCATGGTTGGCATGGCCATCGCCGTCGTCACGACCCTCCTAGTCGCTGCGCCCAGCGATTGGGTCAGCTGGCTCCTCATCATCGTGGGCCTTGGCCTCGGTGGCGGCATCGGCGCCTATATCGCGCGCGAAGTGAAGATGACCGACATGCCCCAGCTTGTCGCCGCCTTCCACTCGCTCGTCGGCCTCGCCGCCGTTTTCGTCGCCGCTGCCGCGCTTTATGCGCCAGAAGCCTTTAGTATCGTGGACATCGATCCGCTGACCGGCCTCGCCATCGGCACCATCCACGCCCAGGCGCTCATCGAAATGTCGATCGGCGTTGCCATCGGCGCCTTCACCTTCACCGGCTCCGTCATCGCCTTCGCCAAACTCAATGGCAATATGAGCGGCAAGCCGATCATTCTGCCCGCGCGTCATCTCATCCACATCGTCCTCGCCATAGTGCTGCTGGCGCTTGTCTGGGCCTTTACCGTCACGGCTAATCCCGCGCTCTTCTGGCTGATTACCCTGCTCGCCCTCGTTCTCGGCGGGTTGATGATCATCCCGATCGGCGGCGCCGACATGCCCGTCGTCGTCTCCATGCTCAATTCCTATTCCGGCTGGGCCGCCGCGGGCATCGGTTTTACCCTTGGCAATACCGCGCTCATCATCACCGGCGCATTGGTCGGCTCATCCGGCGCCATCCTCTCCTACATCATGTGCAAGGCGATGAACCGCAGCTTCATCTCGGTCATCCTCGGCGGTTTTGGGGGCGATAGCGCCGCTGCTACCAGTGGGGCCGAAGAAGATCGCCCGGTCAAACAGGGTGCTGCCGAAGACGCGGCCTTCCTGATGAAAAATGCGGGCAAAGTCATCATCGTCCCCGGCTATGGCATGGCCGTCGCCCAGGCCCAGCACGCCTTGCGCGAAATGGCGGACCTTCTCAAAGCCGCAGGCGTCGAAGTCAAATACGCCATCCACCCCGTCGCCGGTCGCATGCCCGGCCACATGAACGTGCTGCTCGCCGAAGCCAACGTCCCCTATGACGAAGTTTTCGAACTCGAAGACATCAACTCTGAATTCGCCCAGAGCGACGTCGCCTTCGTCATCGGCGCCAATGACGTCACCAACCCAGCCGCCAAGACCGACAAGACCTCACCGATCTTCGGCATGCCTGTGCTCAATGTCGAAGATGCCGGCACCGTGCTCTTTATCAAGCGCGGCATGGCCGCCGGCTATGCCGGCGTCCAGAATGAACTGTTCTTCCGCGACAATACCATGATGCTTTTCGGCGACGCCAAGAAGGTCACGGAAGATATCGTCAAGGGACTGAGGCACTGACCCGGTAGGTCACCTGCACTTCCCCAGCGCTCGATTGTCACCCCGGCGAAGGCAGAGGGCCCATCCCCAGATCTTAAGATGGATCCCGGCTCAAGGCCGGGATGACATCTGGCGGGATTGATTGCTTCTCAGGTCAATAAGGCCAAGGCGATCGTCACTGCCCCTCCCACAAGCCCCATCCAGGCCAGCGCCAAAAACCCATCGCGCGCGGTAATCGCCAGCGCATAGACCGCGATGATCGTCGCCGCCCAGGTCGAGGTAAACGGGATAAATTCCAAGAGCGGCATGATCATGCCGACGAGCACGCAGACCACCGCCCCGATCCGCCGCATCGGCATGGAGGTCAGCACCTTGGCCCGACGCTTGACGACACCATCGACCTTGCGGCTCACCGGCCGCAGAAACTTCAAGAGCTTTTCAGCATGCTTGGCCGAAATGCACCGCTCGCGCAGCCACTTTGGCAGCCAGATCCGATCGCGCCCGAGAACGATTTGCCCGGCAACGAGGATAGTATTGAGGCCGATCATCGTCGGCAGACCCGGGATGATGCTGAGCGGAGAAATGACGATCAGCGCCGGAATGAGCAGCATCGGCCCGGCCGCGCGTTGACCGGCGATCTCCTGGATGAGGCCGATCGAAACGGCCTCACCTGCCTTTGCTCGCTCATCCACCTTTCGCACAAGGCGGCCGAGTGTGCCCTCTTCGCTCATCGTCCCACCCTTTCCCTTTGAAAGGGGCAACGCCGCACAGGAATGCGGCGTTCCGGGTAGCGCTTTAGAGAACCTTGGTCACTTCAAGCAGGCCAGGCCGCTTGTCATTGGCAGCACTGATCGCCGCTTCCCCGCCGAGAACCACGACATGGCCCTTATCGCGGATTGCTTCGACCGCCTCTGCCAGTGCGAGAAAATCGGCATTGCTGGTCCCTAGGATTTCATCGCGCCGCTGCTGGCGGATCGCGTCGGTCGTGCCTGTAAGAAGCCGCCACATGGCCGAATAGCCCTTGGCATCAACAAATTCGGGCCGATCGCTGTCGCCGATAACGCCGATGATCGAACGCGTCAGATCGGTCTCGCCAATCCCGGCGCGCAGCGCCTTCGCGGCGCCATCGTAGACATCGAGGGTCTTCAAGAGGTTCGGGTCGCGATAGGAGAGGAAGGCAAAATTGCCCGAGGAGAGATCGAAGCGGCTCGATCCGCCATAGGCCCCACCCTGCACGCGCACCTTGTCCCAGAGATAGGTGGTGTTGAGGAAGCGCAGCACCACTGCCGAAGCAGCGGAAGTATCATAGCCCAGCGCCTTGAGATTGGCGCCCTTGCCGACGTAATTCACCTGCGCCTGGATCACCAGACCCTCGGATTTCGGCGCGGCAACAAAACCCCAACCCTGTTCAGCCGTGTCCCGCTGGGGCAGGCCCGACACAAAGCTTTGGAGTGAAGACTTCGCGTCACCAAGCAGGCTGCTATCGGCGGTCAGATTGACGACCATGCGGCCGCGGTTGAACAGCGTGTCGCGGATCTGGCGGAAACGCGCTTCAACGCTCTCCCAATCGCTATCGATGCGCTTGACGAGGTTACGCAGGAACTGGAGATAGCTGATCCCGCCCAATTGTTCGGCGACCCAGCTTGCTTCCGTAAGCCCCGCCTTGAGGCGCGTGTCGACGATGGAATTGCCGGCTGGGATCATGCGGGCCTCAAAGCCCGCCTTTTCCTCCAGCGCCATCTGGCGAATGCGATCGCGATTGTCGAGCCGCGCATCGAGCAGCACATCGCTCATGATGTCGAGCATATCGCCGAACTTATCGGGCACCGATTTGCCCGAGAGGAAGAACCAGACCGCCGTGCCGCCATCGTCGAGTTTGGTCGCCAGGCTCCGATGCTGGGCAATGCCGCCTGTCGTCCTGCCAATACGCTGGGTCAGGCTGACAAAGTCTTCCTTGCTCGTACCCGTCTGCAGCAATGCCCGGCCAAAGAGCGGCAGGTATGGCAGCAGATCCGCACTCAGAACCTTCAGATCAAAGCCAAGATCGAGGTACAAAATCCCAAGCGTCGGCAAATCGTGGTGCAGGAACCGCGCCCCCGCCAGATCGCTCTCCTCGGTCGGTATGGTGCGAATTTTGCGGTCGAGATCGCCCAGCGTCAGCGTCGGAATTTTCGCAAGATCTTCCGGCCGATCGACCTCTTCCTGCAGTGCCTTCAGCCGCTCGGTACGATCCTGCGTCGCCTTGATCGCCGCATCGTCCATGGCAGCACGCACAGCGGCAAGCTTGTCGTCCTCGGCCTTCGCCTCGCGGGCGCCCTTTTCCGGATCGGCTTCGATTTTCGAGGTGACGCGATGCGGATTGTCGAGGAACAGCCGGCGGATTTCACGCTCGAAATGCCCCTGACCAGCCTTCTGCTTCAGATCTTCAAGCGCGGTCTCGAAAGTCAGCGGCGCCAGCGGATCGCCGCCATGCAGCCACGCCCCGAGCGCTGTGAACATATAGCTCATGCCCCGCGGCTGGCCGCCGGTGTTCTGTTCGCGTAGATGAAACTCGAACGTATTGAGCGCCGCTTCTCGCTGCTCCTCGGAAAAGCCAGTTTCCGCCAATTCGGCCAGCGTATCGAGAATGAGTTTTTCGACCTTTTCCGCGTCGGCAGGGTCGATCCCCTTGAGCCCGAAGCCAGCCATGGGCTGCCTCAGCCAAGTGGAAATCCCGCCGCCGAGCATGCTTTCGCCGATCCCGCTTTCGGTGAGCTTCTTGCGTAGCGGCGCGGCAGAGTTCCCGGCCAGCAAATAGCTTAGAATGCCGTGGCTCAGAGTCTCCTCGCGGCCCTCCGGCGGATCGATCATCCAATTGACGCTGACCATGCCATCGCGGCGCTTTTCCGCGTCGATTGGGCCGGCATATGTGCCGCTCACCTGCCGCGGCGCATTCCAGCGCGGCTGCAGTTTCACCTCGGCATCGACTGGCGCGGCGTCGAACTGGCTGAACACCTCATCGAGAATGGCGAGCCGTTTTTCCGGCGCGTCGTCGCCGGCAAATACCACGCGGGCATTGGAGGGGTGATAAAACGTCTGATGGAAGCGCTTGAACTGCTCATAGGTCAGCGCCGGAATATCCTTCGGGTCGCCGCCCGAGGATTTGCCATATGTCGTATCGGGATAAAGCGCCCGCTGCGTCTGGTCGTGCATCACCGAGTCAGGCGAGGAAAAGACGCCCTTCATCTCGTTGAGGACGACGCCCTTATAAACGAGCGACGCACCCGCGCTTTCGAGCTCATAATGCCAGCCTTCCTGCTCGAACGTGTCTTCCGTCAGGAGCGGGAAGAACACCGCATCGAGATAGACATCCACAAGGTTGTAAAAGTCCTTGAGATTGGCGCTCGCCACCGGATAGGCCGTCTTGTCCGGAAAGGTCATGGCGTTGAGGAAGGTGTGCATCGACCCCTTCAACAATTCCACGAAGGGCTTCTTCACCGGATACTTTCGCGACCCACAGAGCACTGAGTGCTCGAGAATATGGGCGATCCCGGTCGAATCCTCCGGCGGCGTCTTGAAGGTAATCCCAAAGACCTTGTTCTCGTCTTCGTTGACGAGGCTCAAAACCTCCGCCCCGGTTTTCTTGTGCCGAAACAGCTGCGCCTGCGAATTGATCTCGGCAACTTTTTCGTCGCGCACCAGTTCGAAAGCGGGATGGGAGGAAGCCATCAGAGAACTCTCAATTTCTTGTTGTTGCCGCATAACCTAGTTAGCCGTTGGCTGTTTCGCTACCCCGGTCGCAAGGCCGTGAGACATCTTTGGAGGATGCGCGATGAAAGTATTTGCAACTCTGGCCCTGGCCCTCACCGGAATATCCATGACAGCCGCCATAGCGCAGGAAAGCCCGACCTATCAAGACGACCGCTCCAGCGCGACCGCCTTGATCCAGTCGCTCTACAACGCCATCGACCGCAAGGAATATCTCCGTGCCTGGTCGTACTATGCGTCGAACACTGTCGCCTCGGCGGAGGATGAAGCGGCCAAGGCCGATTACGAGACCTTCAAGAAGGGCTATGCCAACACCGAATTCGTCACCCTTCTCACCGGCGAGGAAACCGAAGAAGGCGCCGCGGGCAGCACCTATTACAAGCTACCCGTGGCCATCGATGCCGTCGACGGGGCCGGCAAGCACACCCAATTCATCGGCTGCTACACCTTGCGCCTCGCCCAACCCACCGTGCAGGACGCCCCGCCCTATCAGCCCCTCCACATCGAAAGCGGCGAGCTGAAACCGGCAAATGGCGAATTGGAAGCCATCCTGCCCAAGACCTGCGAGTGACAAGCTTGGAAACGGCGGGGCTCACACCCCGCCGCGGATTTCCGGCTTCACGGTCTTTTCATACCAGTCGCCGAGCTGGTTCATCAGCGCCGGGAAGAGGCTCTTGCGCTCGGACGCCGCGACATTGTCGGCAATCTGCGCGGGCTTCGACACGCCCGCAATGATCGTCGACACCTGCGGGTGATCAAGAATCCAACGCAGGGCAAATTGGCTCATCGGCACGCCCTCGGGCGCGAGGCCTTTCAATTCCTGCACCAGTTCGATACCGCGCTCGAACTTGATGCCCGAAAAAGTCTCGCCGACTGAAAAAGCCTCGCCGTCGCGATTGTAGCTGCGGTGATCGGTGGAATCGAACGTAGTGTTCTTGTCGAACTTGCCGCTCAGCAGTCCGCTGGCCAGCGGCAGGCGGACTATGATGCCGACATTATTTTCGGCTGCCCGCGGCAGAAGCTTTTCCGCGGCGTCCTGACGGAAGAGATTGAAGATGATCTGCAGGGTGGCGCATCCCGGCTGTTCAAGGCAGATCAGGCCTTCTTCGATCGTCTCGACGCTTGCACCCCAATGGCGCACGAGACCTTCGGCCTTAAATTCGTCCATCCAGGCAAAGATTTCGCCATCCTGCAAGACGCTGGTCGGCACGCAATGGAGCTGCGCGAGATCAAGGCTCGAAACGCCGAGGCGCTCGGCGGAGCCAATAAGGCTCTCGCGCACCTTGTCCTTGGAATATTTGTTCGGGAAAAGCGATCCAGAGCGCCCGAGTTTGGTCGCAACATGCACGCCAGGTGCCTTGGCATGGGCGCCGATGCGGCTTTCGGAGAGACCGCCACCATAAACGTCGGCCGTATCCCAAAAATTGATCCCGGCCGCATTGGCGGCGTCGAGAATTTCACCAGCCGCTTCGTCGCCCACTGGCCCGAAATCGCCGCCCAACTGCCAGCAGCCGAGACCGATTTCGCTGACTTCGTAACCCGTCTTGCCCAAAATCCGCGTTTTCATACCGCAGCTCCCCAAAAGTCTGTCACGCCCAGGCGCATGATGTCTTGCGCCCGCTTAGCACCTTTCGGCGCCAAAAGGGCTCGAAAACAAGGCACTGAATAGCAACGGACGCAAAGCGCCGGTTGATCCAGCCTATTCGAAAAAGTCCGGAAAATCGTTGATCGTCTGGTTGAGCAGCAGTTCGGCCCGCGCCAGATGCGCCCGCATCGCCAGTTCCGCCGCCGCCGGATCGGCCTTGGCCACCGCCTGGGCGATCTCCTTGTGCTCGGCAATCGCCCTCTGCGTCGAAGAGACGCCGAGCGTCAGATAGCGCACGCGATCGAGCTGCATCTTGTGATCGTCGATCAACTGCCACGCATATTCGACACCCGCCAGCCGCGCCAGCGTGCGATGAAAAAGCTCGTCGAGCGTATGAAAACGCCTCGAATCATTGGCCGCCGAGGCCGCTTCCTGGTCAGCAATCAGCGTCGTCAGCACATCGGCCGCGTCGTCCGTCGGCTGGCCCGCCACCCGGCGAATGATCTCGACCTCGATGCTCTCGCGGATAAAGCGCGATTGCCGCACGCCATCGGGCGAAATCTTTTTCACCACCGTCGCGCGCTTGGGCCGGATCAGCAACAATCCCTGCTGCGCCAATCGAATGAATGCCTCGCGCACTGGCTGCCGCGAAACGCCATAGCGCGCTGCGATATCGCTCTCTGAAATCACATCGCCCGGCTTGAGCGACATGGTGATGATGTCGTCGCGTAGTGCATCGACGACGCGCATGGCGATGGTTTCCTGGGTATGCTCCAACAAAGCTGCCATGGCTCAACGTTTCCTTCTTTTTCGACCATGGGCCGTAAAGGAGCCATTGGCTCCATGTCCGCGTCGCCGTCCACAGTTTTTTGGAGCCTGACAGCTTCCATACAAGGCGGGCAATTCTGGGCGCTTGTCAATTCGGTGGTGGATGATGCCACTGGCCGAGGACGTCGGCCAAAGCGTCAAACACGACGCGGATGCGCCTCGCCGTGCGCAATTCCCGGTGCGTCGCGAGCCAAGTCGGCACCGGCACACCGGCAAAGTCGGGCCAGGCATCGACGACGCCAGGGGTCATGCGGGCGACCGTTTCCATCATGACTCCGAGCCCCAGTCCGCGACGCACCCAATCCCAGGCGACGATGCCGCTATTGGTCATCAGCGGAAAATTCGCCTCGGAAACATTGATACCGTGTCGCCGCAACTCAGCCATCAGCACCGGGATGCTTTCGCTGAAGCCGATAAACTCGGCTTCGCTCAAGGTTTCTGCACCGACTGGCTGGGCAAGTCCCGTCACAGATTGTTCGGCTCCATAAATTCGCGCCATCGCATCAGGAAGGCGCCGTGCGATTACCTCCGGTTCGCTGAGCGGGACATGGCGAATAGCAATATCGGCCCGCCGGCGGATGAGATCTTCCACCTCATTGGACGCCAGAACATCGATGACGAGCCCCGGCGCCACGCGCCTGATTTTCTCCAGCACGGGGGGCAGGACGAACTGCGCATAGACGTCGCTCGTCGTGATCCGCACCAGCCCTTCCACCGCCTGCGACTGCCGGGACGCGACAAGCGCCACTGCGGCCGACGCTTCTCCCATGCGCTGCAGTGGCCCGATCAGTTCGCGCCCAGCCTGCGTCAAGATCAGGTTGCGCCCTGCCCGCTCGAACAGCGTAACACCGAGCGACTTTTCAAGCGCGGCGACCTGCCGTCCAAGCGTGGGCTGGGTTAGGCCAAGTTTGCGCGCGGCTGCCGAAAGCGACCCGGCCTCGACCGTCGCGAGCAGGGCACGCATCTGATTCCAGTCGATATCGGCGCGATAATCCATACATTTATGTATACTAATACTGCCTATTTCTGCAATTTTGTTCCTCACTTTTGGAGGCTAATGATCTTGCATCAAGGAGCAGGACCATGCCCGCATCAGCTGTTTTCTGGGATCGAACCGCCGAACGGTATGCGGCCTCACCCATTGCCGACGAAGCTGCCTATCAGACGAAAGTTGCCGCTACGCGGACGCTGCTGCGACCCGACATGGAGCTGTTCGAATTCGGCTGCGGGACCGGCTCGACGGCACTGCTCCACGCCCCCCACGTGCGCTATATCCGCGCCGTGGATTTTTCTGCCCAGATGATCGAGATCGCCGAGAATAAGGCGCGTGCCGCCGGCATTACCAATGTCAGCTTCGAACAGTGCGCCATTGAAACCGTGGACCTGAAGCCCCAGAGCCTCGACATGGTGCTCGCCCTCTCCGTAATACATCTCCTGCCCAATAAGGGTGCGGCGATCGCCAAGGTTTTCGCCGCGCTCAAGCCCGGCGGCTATTTCGTCTCGAGCACGGCCTGCATTCGCGAGATGGTGCCCGCTCTTGGCCTTGTCGCCCCTCTGGCAAACCGGCTCAATCTGAGTTTTCTGCCCTATCTCGATGCGATGAGTTCACGCCAGTTGCTTGATGCCATCACTCAACCTGGCTTCATCGCGGAGCATCAGTGGCAGCCAACCAGGAAGGCCGCGCTCTTCGTCATCGCTCGCAAGCCGGCACACTTGGCATAAACCACCTGTGAATTGAACGGCCACTTTGCCGAATCGGCGACCGAACGTGCTAAACTCTGTTTTCGCGTGTGCGGGAGTTGTGATGCAGGTTGCTATCGATATGGGCGAGGCCCGGGGTGCCGGCACTGCCCAGATGGATCTTGAGGAATTGCTGGCCACCCGTCTTCTGGTCCAGGGCAATTCCGGGTCCGGCAAATCCCACCTTTTGCGCCGCCTCCTTGAACAGTCCGCGCCTTGGGTGCAGCAATGCATCATCGATCCCGAGGGTGATTTCGTCACCCTCGCCGATAAGTTCGGCCATCTCGTTGTCGATGCGACGCGTAGCGAAGCCGAATTGACGCGCATCGCCAATCGCGTGCGCCAGCATCGCGTCTCGGTCGTCGTCAATCTCGAAGGGCTCGATGCCGAGCAGCAGATGCGCGCCGCCGCCGCCTTTCTCGGCGGCATGTTCGATGCCGATCGCGATTACTGGTATCCGGTCCTAGTCGTCGTCGACGAAGCCCAGCTCTTTGCCCCCGCCGCTGCCGGCGAAGTGTCCGACGAAGCGCGCAAAGTCTCGCTCGGCGCCATGACCAATCTCATGTGCCGCGGCCGCAAGCGCGGCCTGGCCGGCGTCATCGCCACCCAGCGCCTCGCCAAGCTCGCCAAGAACGTCGCCGCCGAAGCCTCCAATTTCCTCATGGGCCGGACATTCCTCGATATCGACATGGCCCGCGCCGCCGATCTCCTCGGCATGGACCGTCGCCAGGCCGAGCAATTCCGCGATCTCGCCCGCGGCCATTTCGTCGCTCTGGGACCCGCGATTTCACGTCGCCCCCTGCCGGTGATCATCGGACCCGTCGAAACCTCGGCCCGCTCGACGAGCCCAAAACTGACCCCGCTCCCCGAAGCGCCGGTCGATGCTGCCGATCTGATTTTCACCATGGATCCGGACGAGCTGGCCCGCCCCGTCGTGCGTCGCCCGCCTCCACCGCCACCGCCCTCGACCAACGATCTCCTCGCTCAGGTGGCCCGCGCCCGCGCTGAACGCGAGCCGGAGCCGACGACGCTTTTCCCCGAGATCGACGAGGCCGAACGCGAGGAAACCATCAAGACGGTGATGACCGAACTGATGAGCGATCCCGATGCCGGTTTCCGCAACACGGCCCAGCTTTATCAGGATTTCTTGGTCCGCTGTCGCATTCGCCGCGTGCCGGGCGAGCCGCCAGCCCTGCCCGCCTTCAAGCGCCTTCTCGCCGTCGCGCGCGTTTCGCCCGATGAAGCGACCGCGTCGTCCGACGGCTGGCAGCAGGCTCTGTCACTGTCCGAAACGCTCACCGATGACGTGCAAGGTGTTTTCCTAGTCGTCGCCCAAGCGGCGCTCACCGGCGCGCCCTGCCCGTCCGACGCGACCATCGCCCGGCTCTACGGCACGCATTCGACCAGCCGCGCCCGGCGCCTTCTCACCTGGTTCGAAGAGCGCGGCCTCATCGTCATCCGCACCGACTTCCGCAACCAGCGCATCGCCGCCTTCCCCGACCTCGGCGCCGAAACAGCCCCCGGCGATCCGGCAGGTCCGGATATGTTGGAAGACGAACGCGGCGCGGCGGAATAGGCTCTTAAGCCTCCGTCACCTCGGCCGCCCAGTCCACCTGCTGTCACCCCGGCGAAAGCCGGGGCCCATCCTGACATCTTAAGATGGATCCCGGCTCAGGTCCGGGATGACATCCAGGTTGGGCTGACTTCCCTCGACCAGCCTACCCCACCAACTCCGCCCGGAACGAGTACTTCGCCTCTGCCCCTGGCCCGAGCAGCGCGGTAAACGGCCGTTTTTCCAATTCGTCACTGCCGCCAACCTCAGCCGCAGTTCCATGCCACGGCTCAAGGCAAATGAACCCAGCCCCCGGCTTGGTCCAGAGCGCAAAGTTCGGGAGGTTTTCCCAGGACATCCGCACCGCCGGGCCGCCGGGGGCGCCATAGGTCAAACCAGCGCCGGCCCCATCTGGAAACAGCAGCGCATCCTTTGAAAAATCAGCATCATCGAGCGCCAGCGTCCCGGCCTTGAACGGCGAGGTCTGTGGCTCGCGATTAACGAGGCCGCCGGAAAGCTGAAACAGCGAGGGTTCGCCGCCATTATCAAGCGTCACCGTATGCCCCTTGCCTTCGGCACCCGGCAGCGGCCAGGCAAAGGCGGGGTGAAACCCGACGCCATAGGGCATGACCGTCTTGTCAAGATTGGTCACGGTCGCGGTGACGATCACAGCGCGCCCCTCGAGCCGGTGCTCGACATCGAGCCGGAAATCAAATGGGAACATGGCCTTGGTCGCTTCGGAGGCTTCCAGCCGATAGGTGCAGTGCTCGCGCCATTCTTCGATGAGCGTAAAGGCGCTGCGTCGTGCAAAGCCATGCTGGCCCATCTGATAGCGCTTGTCGCCAACGCTGATCACATCCATCGGTGCGCGCCCGACCATCGGAAAGAGGATCGGCGAACGGCCGGTCCAATAGGTCGCGTCCCCGCTCCAGAGCCAATTTCGCCCATCATGGGTCGAGAGCGACTGCATCTCCGCGCCGAGCGCGGCCACGTCAACGGTCAGCTCACTATTGCTGATTCGAGTGAGTTGCATGCGTCCTCCGGAAGCTTTGGATTGGGCAGCGGATCCTAGCCTGCGAAGAGGATCGAGGAAACCACTGTAGAGCGATATCTTGAGTGATTAGCAGGGGCCGAGTAAGCAGCGGGTAAAGGACCGCTCATGATCTTGCCGCCGCTGCCCATCGATGCTGCCCTGCCCGCCTTGGCCGATGCCCTCGCCAACGGAACCAGCGCCGTGCTCGTCGCCCAGCCCGGCGCCGGCAAGACGACACGCGTGCCATTGGCGCTCCTCGATGCACCCTGGCGCGGCGATGGCCGCATCATCGTCCTCGAACCCCGCCGCCTCGCCGCCCGCGCCGCCGCCCGCCAGATGGCAAAACTTCTCGGCGAAACTGTCGGGGACACGGTCGGCTATCGCGTTCGCATGGAATCCAAAATCTCGGCCAAAACCCGCATCGAGGTCGTCACCGAGGGCGTCTTTACCCGCATGCTGCAGGACGATCCGGAACTGAGCGGCACGGCCGCCGTCATCTTCGACGAATTCCACGAGCGCAGCCTCGATGCCGATCTTGGCCTTGCTTTGGCGCTCGACGCCCGTGCCCTCCGCCCCGATCTAAGGCTCCTCGTCATGTCCGCCACCATCGATGGCGCCCGCGTCGCCGCACTCCTTGATGGCGCCCCGGTCATCGATAGCCCCGGCCGGACCTTTCCCGTCGAAACCATCTATGCCGAGCCCGATCCATTGGAGCGGCTCGAAGACCAAGTCACTAAATCCGTGCTCCGCGCCCTTCGCGAGCATGAGGGCTCGGTACTCGTTTTCCTGCCGGGCCAAGGCGAAATCACCCGCACCGCCGAGCGCCTCGCCGGCCGCCTGCCGCAAGACACCGACCTCGCACCGCTTTACGGCCAGTTGACGCCGGCCGAGCAGGACGCCGCCATCCAGCCTGCTCCGGCAGGCCGCCGCAAGGTCGTCCTCGCCACCTCGATCGCCGAAACCTCCCTCACTATCGAAGGCGTGCGCATCGTTATCGATGCCGGCTTCCGCCGCGTGCCTGTCTATGAACCGGCGACAGGCCTCACGACCCTTGCCACCCAGCGCGTCTCCCGTGCCGCCGCCGATCAGCGGCGCGGTCGTGCCGGCCGTACCGCGCCGGGCATTGCCATCCGCCTCTGGAACGAAGGCCAAACTTCGGCCCTAGAAGCCTTCGACACGCCCGAAATCCTCGCCGCCGACCTCTCAAGCCTCGTGCTCGATCTCGCGGCCTGGGGCGTCGCCGATCCCGCCACGCTCGCCTTTCTCGATGCACCGCCCCCGCCCGCCTGGAAGGAAGCCAAGGCCCTTCTCACCCGGCTCGATGCCATCGATATAGATGGCCGTCTGCCCCCCGCTGGCAAAGCCCTCGCTAAACTGCCGCTCCATCCGCGCCTCGCCCATATGGTCGTTGCTGGCGCGGAAGATGGCGACGCGAAAACCGCAGCTGAACTCGCCGTGCTGATCAGCGAGCGCGGCCTGGGCGGCGAAGACACCGACCTCGCCCGCCGTCTCGACCGCTTCCGCACCGATCGCTCCCGCCGCGCCGACGATGCCCGCACCCTTGCATCGCGCTGGGCCAAGCTCGCGGGTGGACGGAATGACGAGCCGCGCGACCCCGGCCATCACCTCGCCCGCGCTTTCCCCGATCGCGTCGCCCAGCCCGCCGGTCCCCGCGGCCGCTTCCGCCTCGCCAATGGCCGCCAGGCGCAGCTCGATGAAACCCACGCCCTCGCCGGCGCGCCCTTCCTCGTCGTCGCCGACGTCACCGGCAGCGCCACCCAAGGCCGCATCCGCTCCGCCGCTGCGCTCGACCCCGCCGATCTCGACGCGCTCTTCGGTCATCACATCACGAGTGAAACGACGCTCACCTTCGACCCCGCCTCCGGCGCGGTCCGCGCCCGCCGCCAGCGCCGCCTCGATGCCCTGCGCCTCGCCGACGAACCCGCGCCCGTCACCGATCTCGAAAAAGCCGCCACCCTCCTCGCCGAGGCCGCCGTCAAACGGCCTGACACCTTGCCCTGGACCAAGGACCAAAAAGCCCTCCGCGCCCGCGCCAGCTTTTTGAGACAGACCCTTGGCGATGAGTGGCCCGATCTATCCGATGCAGCCCTGGCCAGTGACCCGGCCTGGCTCACCCCCCATATCCTCGGCGAAACAAAACTCAGCGCCATCTCCGCCGACCATCTCGGCCAAGCGCTCGACGGCCTCTTGCCCTGGGCCAAAAAACAAGAGATCGAAAAGCTTCTGCCCAGCCACTTTTCCGCGCCCTCGGGCAGTCACCTCCCCATCGATTACGCGTCCGAAAACGGCCCGGCCCTCGAAATCCGCGTCCAGGAACTGTTCGGCCTCGACCGCCACCCCAGCATCGCCAATGGCCGCATACCGCTCTTGCTGGTGCTCCTCTCCCCCGCCCATCGCCCGATCCAGACGACCCGCGACCTCCCCGGCTTCTGGCGCGGCAGCTGGAAAGACGTCGCCAAGGATTTGAAGGGCCGCTACCCCCGCCACCCCTGGCCCGAAGACCCGATCGCAGCGCCTGCAACGAGCCGCGCGAAACCACGCGGGACGTGACTGGCTCACCGCCAACCGCCTCCTTCGTCATTGCCCGGCTCGTCCGGGCAATCCATCCCGCCTCCGCAGGGACCACCGGGACAAGCCCGGTAGTGACGACATGCTCAAAAATCGCAACAAAAAACCCGCGGCTCGCACCGCGGGTTCTGTTCGTTCAAGCCGGCGTAAAATTCAGCGCCACGCCATTGATGCAATAGCGTCGCCCGGTGGGGGGCGGACCATCGGGGAACACATGCCCCAGATGGCTGCCGCAGGTCGCGCAGTGCACTTCCTCGCGCACCATGCCGTGGCTGCGGTCGATCGTGCTTTCAACCGATCCCGGCAGCGGGTCATTGAAGCTCGGCCAGCCCGTGCCGCTTTCAAATTTCAGCGTCGAACCAAACAGCGGCGTATCGCAGCCGGCGCAGGAAAAAGTCCCCTCGCGCTCTTCGTGCAGCAGCGCGCAACTGCCGGGCCGTTCGGTGCCGTGCTGGCGCATGATATAGTACTGCTCGGGCGTCAGGCGCTCTTTCCATTCCGCATCGGTCCGGGTCACCGGGAAGGCATGGGCATCCATGGCATCACTCCTTTGTCGCACTGTCATTTGCTGCAGATATAGGATTAGTTACGTCCATCCGCCAGCATTGCGATCCATCACATCGCGCTGACCAACCCCGCATTGCCGCCCGCTCATCTACCTTTCCGGCGGCAGGTCTTCGTCCTGAGGTTTTCGTGTCCGACCATATCGTGAGGGACATTGCCGCCCTCGAAGCGCTCTATCAGCCCGCCCCTGCCGCCGCCTCGACCGTCAAGGTCGCTCACACGATGACCCCTGATTACAGGCGCCTGATCGAAGCGAGCCCCTTTGCAGCGCTCGCCACCGTCGGCCCCGAGGGGATCGATTGCTCGCCCCGCGGCGACAAAGCCGGCTTCGTCCGTATTGCCGATGACAAGACCCTGATGATGCCCGACCGGCGCGGCAACAACCGCATCGATTCCCTCCGCAACATCGTCCGCGATCCGCGCTGCGCCTTTCTGTTTCTTCTCCCCGGCTCCGGCACCACAATGCGCGTCAATGGCCAAGCGCATCTCTCGATCGACCCGGACCTCCTCGAAAGCTTTGCCGTCGACGAAAAAGCCCCGCGGACCGTCATCGTCCTCAAAATCGAAGAACTCTACTTCCAGTGCGCCCGCGCCATCATCCGCTCCGAACTCTGGAACCCGGCGCGCCACATCGACCCGACAACGCTCCCCACTCCCGGCGAAATCCTCGCCGGCATGACGAAAAACGAAGTGGGCGGGGAGAGCTACGACAAAGCCTGGCCCGAGCGCGCCAAAGCCACCATGTGGTAAGCGTCACCCAGCTTCCGGCTCCGCCCGGCGCCTCGCGAAGAAAATCGTCACGGTGACACCTTCATCGGGCCGCGAGCGTACATCGAGGCGTGCCCCGGCATTTTCCTTGAGCGTATGGACGATCAGCGCACTGAGCTTACCATCCTTGGGCCAAGTTGCCCCATCTGGCAAACCCACGCCATCATCGGCCACGATCACCTTGCAGCCGGTCTCATCGACCAGCGCATGCACCTTGATCGTCCCGCCGCGGCCTTCGGGAAAGGCGTGCTTGAGTGCGTTGGTCATAAGCTCGTTGACGACAAGCCCGGTCGGCATTGCCACATTGATCGAGCAAGGCCAGCTATCGACCTGCAGATTGAGGCGAATGCCCTCCGAGGCCTGCGCCGCCATGACGGCGGATGCCACCTGGCTGAGATAGGCACCGAGATCGATGCCCTCGTCGGTATTTTCCTCGTAAAGCGCGGTGTAGAGCAGCGAGAGCGAATTTATCCGTCCGGCCAAACGCTGAAATGCCTCGCCATGGTCATCTGGCAGCTGCCGCGCTTCGAGGCGGATAAGTGCCGTGATCATCTGCAGGTTGTTCTTGACCCGGTGCTGCAGCTCGCGCAGCAGCGTGTCCTTTTCCTGCAATTGGCTGAGGAGATCGTCCGTACGTCCAGGCAATGGCGCGACGGCAAGAAGACGAAAGCGCTTCGTCCCATCATCGTCTTCGATCACGCTTGTCCAGGCTTCGATATGGTGGCCGTTGCGGCAATGAAACCCACCAATATGGTCTTCGCCCGAAACTGCCATCTTTGACAGCATGACGTTGCTGCCGTCGGCCTGAGCGCAATCAGGCAGGCTTTCCCATTCCTTACCAAGAATTGACTCGTCAACCCCGACCAGCGCGCCGAACGTTTCATTGAAATAGGTAATTCGCTCGTTGGGCTGCAATGCGGAGATGGCGACGCCAAGCGGCAGGTGATCGAGAAAATGGCGGAATCGGTCGCTGCCGAGCGCATCCGCAAGGTCAGGCGCGTCGAGCAATTTGTCGACTGCGCCCTGCGCGTTGATGTCGTTCAAGAGATTCGTCCTGTTAGGCCAACACACATGAAGTCTGAACTTTGACACTTGGTTCCACAATCCCGCCTTTGGCGTGTTTGAGCTCGAAGCGGATCCGTCCTCCTCGAGATTGACCTGGGTGTTCACTGGTCATGGCTGCAAGGAGAGCACGATGGCGGCGGCCAGCCATCCGAAAAGACCGGAAAGTTCAGCACTTAGACTGTTTCGGCCGACTGAGGCCGCCCGTCAAACTGGGTTGATCTATGTGCGCCTCGCCACCCAGGAAGGCAGCCACCTCAACGTCGAAATCTGTGGCGCTGTGGTGTGCGCGAATGTTGGCTGTATGCCCTTAAAACTCCTGATCGCGGCCGCGCGCGCGGCCAGGAAAGCATATCGCGCCGCTGTCTTCGAATGTCGTCGAGGCAGTTTGGCGCGCCGCGACCGATCCGTCTGCACCCATGTGCATGCCCGCGGGCGCAGACGCCGTCGCTTTGGGTTACTAGCAAAAAAAGTCCCTGGCGCAGGCTATCGCTGCGCCAGGGAGCAAACTTGATCCAAGAGGGAATTGGCTTCCGCTGCTTCAGTCCTTGCTGCTCTCCAGGCGGAACATATCGTCGCCTTCGCCAATCGAGATCAGGCCGGTCTTGGAGTAGAGGTCCAGTTTTGCCCGCGTGTCGGCAATGTCGAGATTGCGCATGGTGAGCTGGCCGATACGATCTGCAGGGGAGAATGGTGCATCCTCAACCTTTTCCATGCTCAACCGCTCTGGAGCATAGGTGAGGTTGGGGCTGTCGGTGTTGAGTAGAGAATAGTCATTGCCGCGGCGCAGTTCGAGCGTCACTTCGCCAGTAATGGCATTGGCCACCCAGCGCTGGGCGGTCTCACGCAGCATCAGGGCCTGCGAGTCGAACCAGCGGCCCTGGTAGAGCAAACGCCCGAGGCGCAACCCGTTGATCCGGTATTGCTCGATGGTGTCCTCGTTATGGATACCGGTTACGAGACGCTCATAAGCGATGTGCAGCAACGCCATGCCCGGCGCCTCATAGATGCCGCGGCTCTTGGCTTCGATGATGCGGTTCTCGATCTGGTCGCTCATGCCAAGGCCATGGCGGCCACCGATGGCATTGGCTTCGAGCAGCAGGGCCACAGGGTCGGTAAACGTCTGGCCATTGAGCGCCACCGGCTGGCCTTCAACGAAACGGACGACGACTTTTTCCGCCTTCACCGCACAATCGTCGCGCCAGAACGGCACGCCCATGATCGGGCTGACGATCTTGATCCCGCTATCGAGGCTCTCGAGGTCCTTCGCTTCATGCGTCGCGCCGAGAATATTGCTGTCGGTCGAATAGGCCTTTTCGGCGCTCATCTTGTAGGCGAAACCGTTCGACGTCAGGAACGCCGACATTTCCGACCGGCCGCCCAGCTCGTCGATGAATTCCTGGTCAAGCCAGGGCTTGTAGATGCGCAGGTTTGGGTTCGTGAGGAGGCCATAGCGGTAGAACCGCTCGATGTCGTTGCCTTTGAAGGTCGAACCATCACCCCAGATATTGACCCCGTCTTCCTTCATCGCCGAGACCAGCATTGTGCCGGTGACAGCGCGACCAAGCGGGGTGGTGTTGAAATAGGTCAGCCCGCCGGTCGAGACATGGAAGGCGCCTGCCTGGATCGCTGCAATGCCTTCATGAACCAATTGCGTGCGGCAATCGACGAGACGCGCATTCTCGGCACCGAAATCCATGGCCTTGCGCGGGATCTCGTCATAGTCCGCCTCGTCGGGCTGGCCGAGATTGGCGGTATAGGCATAAACCTTGGCGCCATTGAGCTTCATCCAGAGCAGAGCTGCACTCGTGTCGAGACCACCCGAAAAGGCGATGCCGACCTTATCGCCCTTGGGCAGGCTCTTCAGAATTGTGCTCATTTGTCTTCTCCGGTGAAATCTAGATGGCGACGCAGCGCTTCGATACCTGCGCGAGTAGCAAATTTCGCCTGCTCCAGCTAGCGTCCGATCGGCTGACAATGGTGTTTAGCTTCCACCATCCCATCTCAATTTTTTGGCGATCCGTAAGCCAAACCCGATCGCAGATAGGCCTACCTGGTGCAAAAAGCCGCGGGTCCACAACCTGCTCCTTGGAGTCGTTCGCTGGTTGTCGCGGCGATACTCTCAGGGCTTGCGCATAAACGTTGAATTGACGCGCATTGCTACACGCCGTAACAATTGCTCCATGTTGATGAGAAACGGCCTGGTCGTAGTAATCGCGCGCATGGGCACGGCAGTATAGCTGCCAGGCGACAGCACCCCATGCGCGGAAAAATCAGCCCCTCAGAGGGGCTTTTTTATTGCCTCGCTTTTCACATCAGCAACGGGCTCCGCTTATGCCGGATTCATCAGCTTCTCCTCGCCTCTCGACATTGATCGTCTTGTCGGCACTTGCCATCTTGCCGCTCAATGTCTTTCTTCCATCTCTTCCCCAAATGGCGGCCGACTTTGGCGTCCATTATGGACTGATTGGGTTTTCGCTGGCGGCCTATGCAATTGTATCAGCGTCCCTTCAGTTGGTTCTCGGCCCGCTATCGGACAGGTTTGGTCGTCGGCCAGTGATCCTCGGTGCTCTAGGGGTATTTATCGCCGCGACAATCGGGAGCGCCTTAGCGCAGGATATCTGGACTTTCCTCGCTTGCCGCATGGCGCAGGCAGTGATCGCCCCAACCTATGGGGTGTCACTTGCGGCAGTTCGTGACACGACCAGCCGGGAACAGGCCGCAAGTAAGTTTGCGTATATCGCCATGGCTTGGGCGATAGCACCCATGCTCGGACCCACGGTAGGCGGGATCATCGATCAGCTGTTTGGCTGGAGGGCTACTTTCTACGCCCTAGCGCTCCTTGGGTGTGCGGTCCTAGCTTTGTGCTGGGTCGACCTATTCGAAACAAACCGGTCACGTTCTCAAACGATGCTGGCACAATATAAGTCCTACCCCGCACTGCTGGGGTCCAGGCGCTTTATTGCGTATTGCCTATGCATGGCTTTCTCAGTTGGGACTTTTTATGTGTTCCTCGCTGGCGCCCCAATCGCCGCTTCCGCCTTCAATTTGTCACCTGTCGTTTTAGGCCTCTACATGGGCTCAATTACTGGCGGCTTCATGCTCGGCAGTTTTCTGGCCGGACGGTTGGCGGGCAAATTTCCGCAGGCCAAATTGCTGATTGCAGGGAGAAGTGTGGCGTGTGTCGGGCTCACGTTTGGCATCGCGCTTTATTTTTCTGGCATCGATAATGTGATGACACTGTTCGGGCCATGCCTTTTCGTCGGCGTATCGAACGGACTTACGCAGCCCAGTGCAAATGCTGCAGCAATTTCGGTTCGCGCAACCCAAACAGGAAGTGCAGCCGGTCTCGCCGGCGCAATCACCGTGGCCGGTGCCTCCGCTATGGCAGCGATCGCAGGTGCCGTTCTGACTGAAGACAATGCTCGGGCCGGCCTGCTTTTGATGATGCTGGCCTCGGCGGTTATCGCCCTGGGCGCAGCCCTGTTTGCTCGCCATTTCGAAATGAACACGCCCAAACGACCTGATGCACACCGCAACGGTCCGTAGATCATTCGCGAATGGCGTTCACTTGTCGTCGGTGCGGGCCGAGTTACTCGGCAGGATCTTGGGCACTACGGCGAGAATGATCAGCATGATCAATGCCGAGAGCACCGCCGTGGCTTCGAGCCCTAGCCCGGCGATGACGCCGATGCCCGCAGTTGCCCAGATATTGGCGGCGGTCGTTAGACCTTCGATCTGATTTTTAGTCGCCCGCACGATAATCGCGCCCGCGCCGAGAAAGCCGATACCCTGTACGATCCCCTGGAGGACGCGTGACATATCCTCGATCGGCATGCCGCTTTGCGTTGGCCCGATGACAAACAGTGCCGCGCCAACGGCGACCAGCATATGCGTTCTGACGCCGGCACTTCTGCCCTTCCGCTCCCGCTCATACCCCAAAATACCGCCCAGAATTGCGGCGATCAACAGACGCATCGTGATGCGAGTGAGAGTGGAGACGTCCGGAACATCCGAGAATTCGCTGACAACTGTTGACCAGATTTGGTCTATCAAAGTTATGTCCTATGGTTTTGGTTAGGAAGCATCAGGCAGAGCAAAGCTCATGCAGCGCCAAAAGGCCACTGCTCATCGAGCAGCGGCCCCAAACGGATGGATCTGAAATCAGGCGACGCCGCCACCGCCGACAGCGCCAAAAACCTCGCCATTGAGGTAGCTGCCTTCCTGGCTCGCAAGAAGAACATAGATGGGCGCGAGTTCGACCGGCTGACCAGGGCGACCGAAGTCGGTTTGCTCACCAAATTTTTCGACCTTTTCGGAGGGCTGGCCGCCGCTCGGCTGCAAGACCGTCCAGAACGGTCCCGGCGCCACGACATTGGCGCGAACACCCCTCTTTATGAGCTGCTGCGACAGGGCCTTGGTATAGGCGACGATGCCGGCCTTCGTCGTGGCATAGTCGAGCAGAATTGCCGAAGGGTCATAGGCCTGGATCGACGCCGTAGTGATCACGGCA
Source organism: Devosia sp. Leaf420 (assembly GCF_001425445.1). Lineage (GTDB taxonomy): Bacteria > Pseudomonadota > Alphaproteobacteria > Rhizobiales > Devosiaceae > Devosia. The sequence goes on from NZ_LMQU01000011.1 coordinate 354,520, forward strand.
GCACCCGGCGGCAGGTGTGGCGTCGCTGCCTTGGCCGTCCAGTGCAGCGCATAGAGATTGGTTTTCATCGTCTGGTCGAAATCATCTGAGCTCAGCTCCGCGATACTCTCACGATATTGCTGGCGCGCTGCATTGATGACGAGAATATCGAGGCCTCCCAGGCCCTCGACCGCCTGCTGCACCATAGCCTGACACCAGCTTTCGTCCTTGATGTCACCTGGCAACGAAATCGCCTTTCGGCCTTCAGCTTCGATCAAGGCAATGACTTCCTTGGCGTCGGCTTCTTCGCTGGGCAGATAGCCGATCGCGACGTCAGCACCCTCCCGCGCATAGGCAATGGCGGCCGCCCGCCCAATGCCGGAATCCCCGCCGGTGATCAGTGCTTTTCGACCCTTGAGCTTGCCCGAACCCTCGTAGCTCGTTTCCCCATGATCGGGCTTCGGATCCATCTTCTGCGCAACGCCTGGCGCGGCCTGTGGCTGTTGCGGAAAGGGTGGCTGTGGATATTGGCTGCGCGGGTCCTGCATCTCGAGACGGTCGGTCATGGCTCTCTCCTGTTTTGCCATGACGAATGAATTGAGAGTGTGTGAGTTCCGCCCGTGTGATCCTGAACACAATCGCCGAGACCGAAACGCTCTTCCCCTTCGCGCTCAGACTTCGTTTTTCTGGACGATGCAATTTCCGCCCGCGGCGGTCAGGCGATTGCATAGATCCTGCGCATCTTGGCGGGTCTGGCGGCCGACCATGGCCGAAAAGCGCGTGCGGTTCCCAAACCGGGGATTTCGCACCGTGATCAACATCAACTTCTCATCGGATAGTTCGGTCGCAAACTCAGCCTGCGCCGCCGCAAATCGGGTTTGCGCCTGATCCGCCGACGCGCTCTGGGCGATGAGCACGCCCCAAGGCTGCCACTCTGCCGGTCGCACAGTGAGATCGGGACTCCGAACCGATTGAGCCATGTTGATGCAGGCCGATTGGAAATCGGTGTCCTGATCAAGCGTATAATCCACCTCGCCGACATTGCCTCCGAGCCAAGCGTCGACCGCACGGCCCGTGACAATCATCACATAGGCCCGCGTTTCCACCGGAAGCGAACCACCGCCATTGGCGATGTAGCGGGTGATCCTCCCCTCGCCACCATTATAGGCCGCGGCTGCCAATCCAAGATTTCCAAATTTGAGTTCGAGGAAGCGGAGATATTCGGCGGAGCGTGCCATCGCCTCGGCGGGGTCGAAAGGATCGACCAAGCCGCGGAGGCGCCCGGTAGCGGGCATGAACTGAGCGATACCCTCTGCGCCCGCCAGACTGATCGCAGCGGGATCGAAGCGGCTTTCCTGCCAGATGAGACGCGCAAAATAATCTGGCGGCAGCCCCCAATGGGTCGCAAAAACCGCGATGGCCGCGCAGACATCCTCACGGTATTGCTCGGCTGAAATGCACACCTCTTGCTCGCCCACCACGATGCAGGACTGCCCGGCCGGCTCCTCAGCCAGGCTTGGCGGCAGATGCCCATGGCTCATAGCCAGTGCCAGCAGAACCGCTGAAAAGTGCCAACTAAACTTCACCGTAATGCCCTAATATTGACGTCTACAAAAGCGCGTCGCTGCTGTGCCGACGATGATAAGCGCAATCAACTCATCCCTTGTTCCGTGCGACGTCCACACCTGTTTATCGTCTGGCCTGGCTGCCCCTCGCCTGCACACCCAGCCCCAATACAATCTTGGGGTCAAACCAGTGCGCGACTTTTTCTCGCCCAGACCAGCCCTTAGGGTCTCAGCAAACACCGGTCGTGGATTTTGAAACTGCAAAAAAACCTTTTGGCGCTCGCCCTCATCCTTGCATGCACTGGCGCCTCTGCCGCCGAGGACAACTCCTGGCCTGCCGAGAAGTGGCGGGGCTTTGGCGAAGCCTGGGCACGGGCGCTCGAGACCTATGGCTCGGACAACATCAATTACAACTTCCTCGCCCAGAACGAGAATTTCATCGCCAATGGCTGCACAGCCAAAGCTGGCATTTGCCCGCAATCGGACCAGGAACTGGAAATCGCCAACGCCATCACCTTCGAGATGATGAGCTTTGGTGCAGCCAGCACCTTCCTGCCCTATCGCTGCGAGACTTCGGCGCTCATTGTTAAGGTCAGTCAAGCTGAACCAGCCTCGGTCGAAGCCCAGCTTTGCCGCTCCCAGCTCGAACTTCTTCTTCGCGGTGGCAAACTGACCAAGGACGAAGAGGCCGTGTTCGAAGCCCAATGCGCCTGCCTTGAAAGCAGCACCGCTGCCGATGGCGCCGCCTGCGCGCAATAGTCTGGCGCGGCCACTACAGCATACACCAGCCCCTCGATAAGCTGGCCAACAATGTCGCGGCGACCTGAACGAGTCAGCCAGCCCTTGACTTGTATGGAAGTTAAAGCAATCTTGCCGCTGTCTGAGCGGGGTTAACCTCTCAGGAACGGCCGGAGACACGTCATGGGCCCAAGGGCCCAGCCAGGGTATGTGGTAAAGCGTGAGCTACGCGGTACGTCTTCTGTCTGACCGTCTAAACCACGGATAGATGTTCGTATCGACCTTCTGAGTTGCCCGCAAAATGAACTCAACCGTGCGGTCGCGGTTGGCGGGACGTCCCATTCCCAGCAGCGCCGCATCAGGACCCCAAATGGGGCAGCGGGAGGATGGAATGGTCTCACGTGCAGGCGGCACAGCCGAAAAGCTCTTGCGACGCATGGCGTCTGTAACAGCCCCACTCTCGCATCACCATCGACATTGATCACACCCCCACCAGCGCAGCCAATGCGCAGGCAAGAGGTACGTCACTCAAAAATCGATTGCCCTCTACACCGCACGCGAGGGCCGAAACCAAGAATACTCAAGGGAGGAACACGATGAGCAAATTCACGAGACGAACGTTTTTAGGCGTGGCCGGCTCGGCCGTGGCGTTTTCGGCCATGCCGCGTTTCGCTTTCGCGCAGGATACCGCCGTCCGCCATTTCTGGTGGGGCAATCCTGAGCGCGACAAGCGCACTTTCGCGGTGATCGATATCTACAATTCCAAAAATCCTGGTGTGAAAGTCAGCGGTGAAACCCTTGGCTTTGCCGATTACTTCACCAAGCTCACCACCCAGATCGCTGGCGGCAATATGCCGGACGTGATCCAGCAGGGCTATGGCGTGCTATTCGAGTACATCGCCAATGGCGCCGTCGTGCCGCTCGACGACTATGTCGGCAAGAGCCTCGATATCTCCAAAATGGACCAGAGCGCTATCGACGCCGGTACGGTGGACGGTCAGTTCTATGCGCTGTCGATCGGCGCGAACTCCCATATGGCCATGTACAATACGCGCCTCTTCGAAGAGGCCGGGATCAAGATCGGCGAAACTTTCGACCCCTACGCCTATACCTATGATCAGTTGAAAGACGTCGCCAAGGCGATCAAGGACGGGACCGGCGTTGCCGGCACCGACGACAATACCGCCGACTATCAGAACTTCTCCGATTTCACCGTCCAAAAGGGCGCCAACCTTTATAACGAGGATGGCTCCTATGGCCCGACCCAGGAAATCGTCGAGGAATATTGGAGCACTTGGGCGGCGATCCGCGATGCTGGCGGCACCCCGCCGGGACCGGAATCTGCAGCGCTCGCCGGCGTCTCCGAACTGAGCCAGCTCGGCGTCGTCACGGGCAAGTCGGCCATGTCCTATCTCTGGAGCAATCAGCTCGTCGGCGTGCAGGGCCTGATGCAGGATGCACTCGGGGCTGCGGTCTATCCCAACACGCCAGACATGATCCCGGGGTCGGTCATCCAGCCGAGCCAGTTCGTCTGCCTCACCCGCAACAGCGCCAATCCCGAGGCGGCCACCGCTTATATGAGCGCCTTCGTCAACGATCTCGACATGACCAAGGTCCTCGGCCTCGAGCGAGGCATCCCCTCCAATGCCGAGGTGCGCGCCGCACTCGAACCCGATCTTTCGCCGGCCGAAAAGGTCTCGGTCGAGTTCTTCGACAAGATCCAGGGCAAGACCGCGCCATTGACCGCGCCGCCGCCAAGTGGTTCGGCCGAAGTGGAGCAGACCTTCGAGCGCCTGGCTGTGTCGGTGCTTCTCGGCGAACGCAGCATTCCCGAAGTGGCAACCGACTTCCTCAATCAGGCCAAGGCGATTTTGGCACGCGCCTGAGCCTGACCAGACCCGCCGCGTCTCTCCCTGGGGGCGGCGGGTTCTCTCTTCTTCATGAGGCCGGGATGCACAAGTTTCTCAAACGCAATTTTGCCGGATACGCATTTCTCTCGCCGTGGCTGATCGGGTTTTTCCTCCTCGCCATCGGACCGATCCTGGCTTCGCTCTATCTCAGCTTTACGAAGTACAATGTCGTCCGGCCGCCGCAATGGATCGGCCTCGATAACTATGCCTACATGTTCCAGATGGACCAGCGCTTCTGGAAGGCGCTGCAAGTGACGTTCACCTTCGTTGTCGTCTCCGTGCCGCTCAAGCTCATGTTCGCGCTGGGCGTGGCCATGGCACTCGACAAGGGTATCCGTGCCATTGGCTGGTATCGCGCGCTGTTCTATCTGCCATCCATTCTCGGAGGCTCCATCGCCGTTGCGATCCTTTGGCGGCAATTGTTCAACTATGATGGCGTCATCAATTCCATCCTGCGCCTTTTCGGCGGCGATGGTCCCTATTGGTTGTCCGATCCCAAATATTCGCTCTGGACGCTGATCGTCCTCGCCATCTGGCAGTTCGGCTCGCCCATGCTGATCTTCCTTGCCGGACTCCGCGCCATTCCGCAGGATCTCTATGAGGCTGCCGAGATCGACGCGGCGGGCCCGGTGCGAAAATTTTTCGCGATCACCGTACCGCTTCTCGCGCCCGTGATCTTCTTCAATCTGGTTCTCCAGATGATCGAGGCCTTCAAGAGTTTTTCGGGTGCCTTCATCATTTCGGGCGGAACAGGCGCACCACTCGATAGCCTCCTCTTCTTCACCGTCTATCTCTACAACGAGGCGTTCAGTTTCCTCCGCATGGGCTATGCTTCGGCGCTCGCCTGGGTGCTGCTGCTGATCATCGCCGCCTTCACCGCCATTGCTTTCTGGACCTCGAAATACTGGGTCCACTATGAAAACGAGCGAGGCTGAGCCGTGAGCGAAACAACCATGCCCACGCAATCGACTGCCGACATCGCCCGCGCCTATCGCGCCGCCAAGGAAGCCCGCGCCAAGCGCTCGGCCTTTCTCAAGCATATCTTTCTGATCATCACCTCGCTGATCATGGTCTATCCGCTGATCTGGATGCTCGCGAGCTCACTCAAGCCAGACAATGAGATCTTTGGCGATCTCAGCCTCTGGCCCAGCGAATTCCAATGGCAGAATTACTGGGCCGGCTGGAACGCCCTTCCTGTTAGCTTCACGCGCTTCTTCTGGAATTCGACCGTCGTCACCGTCCTCTCGGTGATCGGCAACGTCATCTCGTGTTCCTTTGCCGCCTACGCGTTCGCGCGGCTCGAATTCTCAGGCAAGACGCTCTGGTTCGCCCTGATGATGATGACCTTGATGATCCCCTATCACGTCGTCCTCATTCCCCAATATCTGCTCTTCCTCAACCTCGGTTGGGTCGACACCTACCTGCCCCTCATCGTGCCGCGGTTTCTCGCGGGCGATGCCTTCTTTATCTTCCTCATGATCCAGTTCTTCCGCCAATTGCCGCGCGAATTGGATGAAGCGGCGATGATCGATGGCTGCTCGCCCTTCAAGATCTATTGGGCCATCATCATGCCGCTCTCGCTGCCGGCCATGGCGACCGCCGCGATCTTCTCGTTCATCTGGACCTGGGAAGATTTCCTCGGGCCGTTGGTCTATCTTAACGATATCGAGGACTACACCGTCCCCCTCGCCCTCCGCAGCTTCATCAGCTCCGACGGCGTCAGCCAATATGGCCCGATGTTCGCCATGTCGATCCTCTCGATCCTGCCGATCATCCTGTTCTTCATCATCTTTCAGCGTCTGATCATCCGCGGCATTGCCATGAGCGGACTAAAGTAAAGAGGCTTCCATGGCATCTGTCACCCTCAGCCAGGTTCGCAAATCCTATTCCGGTTTCGAAGTCGTCCACGGCATCGATCTTGCGGTGCAGTCGGGCGAATTTCTCGTCCTCGTTGGCCCCTCGGGCTGCGGCAAATCCACCCTTTTGCGTATGATCGCCGGGCTTGAAGACATCACCGACGGCACGATCGGCATCGGCGATCGCATCGTCAACGACCTGCCTGCGAGCCAGCGCAATCTCTCGATGGTCTTTCAGTCCTATGCGCTCTACCCGCATATGAGCGTCCGGAAAAACCTCGCCTTCGGCCTTTCAAATCTGCGCATGCCGAAAGCCGAGATCGATCGCCGCGTCGCCGAGGCGGCGCGCATCCTCCAGATCAACGAACTGATGGACCGCAAGCCGCGCCAGCTTTCCGGCGGCCAGAAGCAACGCGTCGCCATCGGCCGCGCCATCGTCCGTGAACCCCAGCTTTTCCTCTTCGACGAACCACTCTCCAATCTCGATGCCGAACTGCGCGTCCAGATGCGCGTCGAACTCGCCAATCTCTACAATCGCCTTGGCACGACGATGATCTATGTCACCCACGACCAGACCGAAGCCATGACCATGGCAACGCGGATCGCCGTGCTCAACAAGGGAAATCTCGAACAGGTCGGCACGCCCTACGAGCTCTACAACAGCCCCAAAAACCTCTTCGTCGCGAGCTTCATCGGCTCACCCAAGATGAACCTGATCAAGGGGACAGCCTCCGCCGGGGGCGTCAACCTCACAGGCTTTGGCACCCTGCCCATTTCAGTCGTTCCCGGCGACGTCACCGTCGGCATCCGCCCCGAGCACCTGCGCATCGGCGAGCCGGGCGACGTCAAAATTGAAGGCACAATCACCCTCGTCGAGTATCTAGGCAGCGAACTTTTCGTCTATGTGGCATTGGCCGATGGACAAACCGTGCTCGCCCAAGCCCCGGGCCACGCCAAGCACACCCGCGGCGACAAAGTCACCCTGGGCCTCAACGGCCGCGATGCTCACTTTTTCGACGCCGATGGCGCGCGCATTGAGGTTCCTGCGTGACCTCCAGCCTTCTCGAGACGCTGCGCAGTCAGCACACCGCGTCCCTCATCGGCCCGCTGGCAAAACCCGCCGATGGGGCACTGCTCGACGAGTGGCTGGCGTCAGGCGTCGCCTTCGCCTCGAGCAGTCAACGCCTCACCGACCGCTATTATCAGGCGGTCCGCGAACTCTTCGACTGCATCGCCCCAGCCGCCGACGATACCCCGATCCTCCACGAGGGCGGCATCTATCACGGCTGCTGGCTCGAAAGCACCGGAACCATCAATGCCGAAATCCTCAGCCGCTTCCTGCCCTCGATAGCAACGGCCACCTTCTCCGCCTTCGCCAATCACCAGCGCAAGGACGGCCTCTTCCCCTATAAGCTCACTCCCGCCGGCCCCGCCTTCAACCAGATCCAGCTCGTCAGCCCCCTCGCCCGCGCCGTCTGGAACCACTACCACCTTAATGGCCTCGACGACGCCTGGTTAACCCATATGGCCGCGTCAATGGCCCGTTACGACACCTGGCTCGCCACCCATCGCGACACGCTCGGCACCGGCGCCGTCGAAGCCTTTTCGACCTACGATACCGGCCACGACCTCTCCTCGCGCTTTTGGCACGTCCCCGACAGCCCCTTCGGCAATGACCCGACGCGCTGCGATCCCGACAGCCCAATCCTGCCTTTCATCGCCCCGGACCTGACCGCCAATGTCGCCTGCCAGCGCCACTATCTCAGCCTCATGGCGCAGACAATCGGCCAAACCGGTACCGATTGGACAGAAAAGTCCGAAGCCAGCCGCGCCGCCCTCTTCGCGCAATGCTTCGACGCCGATGACCACTTCTTCTATGACCGCGACCGCCACGGTCGTCTGGTCCGCATCCAGTCCGACGTGCTGCTCCGCGTCCTCGCCTGCGAGATCGGCACAGCTGACCAGTTCCGCACCGCGCTTGAACGCTATCTGCTCAACACCCGCAAATTCTTCGCCAAATTCCCGCTGACATCCATCGCGCTCGACGATCCGCGTTTCGATCCCAATTTCGCGCAAAACAGCTGGGCCGGTCCGAGCAACTTCCTCTCGCTCATCCGCACGCCCCACGCCTTCGAGCACCACGGCCATCACACCGAACTGACCTGGATCATGCAGCCGACCCTCGCCGCCCTTGTCGATGCCGATCGCTTCCCGCAAACGCTCAATCCCTTCACCGGCGCGGCTGGCTTTACCGAGAAATATTCTCCCTCGATCCTGACCCTCCTCGATTTCATCGAGCGCCTGTCGGGCATCCTCCCGCGACCCGATGGCACCGTATGGTTCACGAGCCTTCTGCCCAAACCAGTCCTCCACAAGCACGAGCTCTGGGAAACCGCCTATGCCCGAACGGTGGACGGCATTCGCTTCGAACTGGTCAATACGGAAGCCGACGGCACCATCTGTCGCGACGGCGAACTCCTTTGCCGTTTCCCCAGCGGTACGCGCGTGACCCTTGATCGAACCGGTCAAATCCGTGCAGTCACCGGTTTGTCGGCCCGTCCCATCCAAGGCACGATCACTTTTGACGGCGAAGACATCCCACTCTCTTTGTCTCCAAACTCAAAACTGACATTGACGAACGGAAACGCCGCAGAACCCAGCGGCCCCGGCTTGGTGCTGCCTCAATATCAATAAGATGCATCAGAGCGTTCTCACCTCTGAGATGGTCGCTCCGCAAGCACACCCTGCACCGCGCTATGGGCATTTTCGCTTTTAGGCTGTAGGTGAAGCGGGCAACCGGAGATCACCATGTCCCCAGTCCTCGGCGTCCTGCTGATCATAGCCCTTATCGGTGTCAGCGTTCTCATTTCATTGTCCGAGATCGCGTTTGCTGCCGCGCGCGATCTTCGGATACGCTCTCTCGCGGAAGCTGGTAACAGCAAAGCGCTCCGCTTTGTCGCGCTACGCGCGGATGCCGGCAATGTTCTGACCGCTCTCCAGATCGTCACCAATGCCGTCTCCATTCTGGCCGGTATTTTAGGACACGACGCCTTCGGCCCACTCTTTGCCGGAGGCCTCGAACTTCTCGGCGCTCCACCGGAACTAGCCCTGGCGATCGGTTCGGTTCTCGCCTTCCTGGCCGTCACCCTGCTTTTTGTCCTGCTGGCCGATCTCACGCCCAAGCGCATCGCCATGTTGGTGCCCGAACAGATTGCGCTGTCGTTGGTCTGGTTTCCGGAAGGTGCGGTCAAGGTATTGAGGCCACTGGTCTGGTTCTTTGGCAAGCTCTCCGATGTCATCATCGGCTGGTTCAATATCGACGCCAAGGTGACGGCCGACGAGGTGACCGCCGAGGATTTTCGTATGATCCTTGCGGGTGGCGCAGCCTCCGGCATGTTGATGAAGAACGAGCAGCGCCTGATCGAAAATGTGCTGTCTCTCGAGCTGCGCAGCGTCACTTCGGTGATGACGATCCGCGACGATATCGTCTTCCTCGATATCCGCGATCCCCACGAGGTCCAGCAGGACAAGGTAAGACGGCGCCCCTTCTCCCACTATCCGATCTGCGACGGCAGCATCGATGTCGTCATCGGCTGTGTCCGCGCGGAAGACGTCCTCGCCACTGTCATCGACAAACACGGTGAAGTCGATTTTGCCTCGGCAAAGCGGGATGTGTTGTCGGTTCCCGATACGCTCAATGTCTGGGAAGTGCTGGCTGAGTTTCAAGCGCAGAACACCGGCTTTGCGCTGGTCGTCAGCGAATACGCCCACGTGGTTGGTGTTGTCACTTTCAAGGACCTGATGGGCGCGCTTATGCAGGGCCTCGCTAATCCATTTGAAGAACAGGCCATCCTCAGGCGCGATGAACAAAGCTGGCTCATCGATGGTGTCGCTCCATTCGTCGACGTCACCCGCGCACTAGGGGTCAAGCATCTCGAGCCTGAAGCGAGCTACGAAACCATCGGCGGCTTCATCGTTCATCGCCTTCGCCGCGCAGCCCGCAAGGGCGATAAGGTCGAGGCTGCCGGCTATCTCTTCGAGGTCGTCGATGCCGACAAAATGCGGCTCAACCAGCTCTTGGTCACGAAGGTGAGTAAAGTCAAAAGCTAGACGCCAGCGCGGCGGTGAAGCAGGCATCCATCTGCTTCAATGCAAATTCTACTGTCTCGAGCTGCCGACGAGACAGCCAGAATTCAAATCACTAGGGCTTAAGCGCTAGGTGACCCCATTCCGGGTTCCAAAGCCCCTCATCCGCGATACGGACGACGATCCGCTTCAGATTGAGTTGGTCGCGCAACTTCTCTGCATCCTGCAGCGCCTGACGGACCGGCACCGGCACGCACGCGATCTGCTCTACCGCGGCAACATCGGCAACGCTGCGACCGAAAATCTGCGTCACCTCGACCACCACGGCGTCCCAAGGGGTTCGCTCGTCAGGCCTTAACCGTTCATACTCAATCATAATTTACCCCGCCAATTGGCAGGGAAAGCAACCACTTTGAATTAAGTTGCAAACACGTCGATCACGTTTGGCCCAAGAGCTGATTAGCTGCTCCTGCCTAACCTCGAGCAAGCAGCGAACGCGCTCGCGCGATGACGGGGGCGTCGACCATCCGTCCATCGATCTGGAAGGCGCCTTCACCGGCCTCGGCCTCGGCAACCACCCGCTCCGCCCATGCCCGTTGCGCCGGGCTTGGTGAAAACTCGGCATTGAGGACCGGGACGACGGCGGGATGGACACAGGTTGCGCCATCAAAGCCGTGGTCCCGCGCTTCCCGGGCTGCAGCTGCAATGCCATCGAGATCGGAATAGTCTGCCGTCGAGCGCAACATGCCGAAGGACATCAGGTTATGTTCCTTCGCGGCATAATGAACGAGCAATTTGGGAAGCTTCAAAACCTCAGGCGTCGGCTCGGCACCAAGCGAAAGCGCCAGATCCTCGCCACCAACCGATAAACCCAAAAGCCGCGGCCCCTTGGCGATCGAGCGTGCATCGAGCACCGCGCCGATATCTTCAAGCAGCGCTACAACCCTGGTACTCGCTCTGCCAAGACGGTCTTCAGCGGGCGTGAGCAAGCCATCAAGGACCACGAGGTCGTCCCGGCTTCTGACTTTCGGCACATAGAGACCATCAGCGCCTGCCGTAATCGCAGCCAATGCGTCTTCTTCCAGCCGCTCACCGCTATTGATCCGCACCAGCACCTCGGCGCCACCGCGCCGCACGTCAGCAACCGTCTCTGAAAGCCCATCGCGCGCCCGATCTTTGGCGTCCTCTGGCACGGCATCTTCCAGATCGAGAATGACGGCATCGGCACCGCGCTCATGAGCCTTGGCGATAAACCGTTCGGCATGGGCCGGCACGTAAAGCAGCGAGCGCATCATTCTTTGCCACTCTCCAAAGTCGCGGGATTCTCACTGAGAAGCTCGTTATTATGCTCGCCCAAAGCCGGCGCCGGCCGCCGCCAGACGCCCGGCGTTGCCGACATTCGCGGCACGATATTGTGCATGGGCAGCGTCCCAAAACCCTCGTCTTCGACATCGACGACAATTTCGCGCTCGGCAAAGTGCGCATCGCTCATCGCGTCGGCAATATTATAGACCGGCCCGACGGTCGCCCCAGCCTGCCGCATGGTTTCGAGCGCGTCCGCACTCGCGCGTGTGGCGAACCAGTCGCCAATCGCTGCGTCGACCAAAGCGCGGTTTTTCACACGGTCGGAATTGGTGGCAAAGCGCGGATCGCTCATCATCTCGGGCCGCCCGATGATTTCAAAAATCCGCTTGGCCACTGCCGGCGTCGATCCCGACAGGGCCAGATATTTGCCGTCGGCACATTTGTAGACATTGCGCGGCGAAGCCGTATTCGAAGCGCTGCCCACCCGCTGCTTGATCTTGCCGGTCACCGCGTGGATCGCCGCTTCCGGCCCGAGCACCGAGAACATCGGCTCAAGTAGCGACAGGTCGATCACCTGCCCCCGCGCCGTTCCCGCCTGCCGCGCATAAAGCGCCATCATCGTTGCCGAGGCGCCATAGACCCCGGCAATCATGTCGGCCAGCGCCAGCGGCGGGAGGACCGGTTCGCGATCGGGAAATCCGGTGCGATCGGCAAAGCCGCTCATTGCTTCGACGATCGTGCCAAACCCGGGCAGATGCGCATAGGGCCCGGTCTGCCCAAAACCCGAAATCCGCACGAGGATCAAATCCGGATTGCGCGCCAGCAGCTTGTCCGGCGCCAGTCCCATCTTTTCGAGCGTGCCGGGCCGAAAATTCTCGATAAACACATCCGCTGTTTCAACCAGCCGCCACAGCGCATCCATCGCCGCTACCTCGCGCAGGTTCAGCATAACCGAGCGCTTGTTGCGGCCATAGGTCTTCCAGAACAGCGAATGCCCATCATCTTTCCAGTCGCGCAAGGGATCACCCTCAGGCGGCTCGATCTTTATGACATCGGCGCCAAAATCAGCCAGTTGCAGGCTGAGCATATTGCCCGCCATCAACCGGCTGAGGTCGAGCACCCTTATGCCATCGAGTGGTCCGGTCGCACTTGGGTTGAACCGCTTGAGCGCAAAAGTCACCGCAACCTCAGCCCCGTCGCCTTGTCAAAGATGAAGATGCGCGTGGGGTCGATGACGAGGTTAATCTGCTCGCCTGGACTTAAGAGCGCATGGTCGCGCACCACCACCGAAATATCTTTCTCGCCCAATCGCGCCAGCACTTCCTGCGCATCGCCTGTCGGCTCGACGATCTGCACTGTGACCGGCACACCCACCGCCCCGACCGCGATCTGCTGCGGCCGCACGCCATAGACCACGTCCGTGCCCGGCGCGATATCGAGCGGCGCGCCGATCGGCAGGGCCTCGCCACCAACCTGCACCTCGCTCCCGCCCTCATAACGCGCATCGAAGAGATTGATCTCCGGCGAGCCGATGAACCCGGCGACGAAAAGGTTGGCCGGGTTGTTATAAAGCTCGAGCGGCGCCCCCGCCTGTTCGATCCGGCCGCCATTGAGCACGACGATCTTGTCGGCCATGGTCATGGCCTCGGTCTGGTCATGCGTCACATAGATCATGGTTTTACCCAAGCGCTGATGCAGGCGCTTGATCTCGCCCCGCATTTTAACGCGCAGCTTCGCATCGAGATTGGAGAGCGGTTCGTCGAAGAGAAACGCCCGCGGATTGCGCACGATGGCGCGGCCCATGGCGACACGCTGCCGCTGCCCGCCCGACAGCTCGCGCGGCAAACGATCTAGCAGGTTTTCGAGCCCAAGGATCGATGCCGCTTCAGCCACCCGTGCCTTGATCTCGGCCTTGGACGTGCCGGCCAACCGGAGCGAAAAGCTCATATTGTCGGCGACCTTCATATGCGGATAGAGCGCATAGGATTGGAACACCATTGCGATGTCCCGTTCCTTGGCCGGCATATTGTTGACGACCTTGCCCCCGATTGTGATCTCGCCCGCCGTGATGTCCTCAAGGCCCGCAATCATCCGCAGCAGCGTCGATTTTCCGCAGCCCGATGGCCCGACCAGCACGACGAATTCGCCATCCCCCATTTCGAGCGAAATGTCTTCGAGCACGCTCACCGTGCCATAGCGTTTGCCGACATGCTTGAGTTCGATTTCCGACATGCTGGTCTCCTTACCGGCTTACGCCGCTTCGATGATCTCGAACCGGCCCATGCTAAGCCGCCCGGCTGAAGCCAGCCGCACGCCCGCCATGCCGTATTCGTAGGAAGTGTCCGTCGCGCTGATCAGCTCGCGGCCATCGACAGAAAAGCTCAGCCGATCGCCCGCCACGGCAAACGAGAATTCGTAGCTCCTGCCCATGTCCGCCTTGAACGGCGCCCGTGCCAGAACGGTCGATCCGAAATCTTCCTTGAGGATGACGACCTCGTCGCCCTCGAACCCTGCCGCATAGAACCGCCCGGTCCCCTGCACGCGCGCCGTCACCAGTTGCGATGCGCCGGACAGGCGCTGGATATCGGCCTTTACGGTGACATCCTTGGCGTAATAGTGCCCGGTCCACATATCGGCGTCTCCCGCCGTATGCCCCTGGATGCGGCCAAAGCTCTTGGTCCAGTGCCCGCGATTGAAGGTGAAGCGCGAAATGGCGCCCCATTCCTGCACTTCGGTCTCGGGCTCGATCACGGTATGCCCCGCGCCTTCGACCTTGAAATCGGCGAGGAACAGCCGGCCAAGGAATTTGACCCGGCCAAAATATTCGATCGAAATCCCGATCTCGTCGATCGCCTCGACACCCTCGGGCACGACAAAACTATAGTCCTGCCAGCCTTCCGCCGATGGCACATGCCAGGCGCCCGTCTCCTCGATCGCCCCGCTCATCGTGCGCCGCACATAGGGCGCGACCCGCAGATTGCCGTCGCCATTCCACGGATCGAGCCAGAGCTTGAACGACACGGTCTGCCCCGCATCCACCACCGGGGTAAACATCGGGCGATAGCGCTCGTCGTCAAAATCGCTCCGCCGATAGAACGGCTTCCAAAACACCCGCCCGCCCTGCCCGCGCTCGAGCCGATCGAGCTGGATTTCGAGCGATCCGCGCGACCCCTCGACATGCCGCTCGTCCGAGTGTTTCAGCGAAATCTGGTTGAACCCTTCGGTCCGGAACCCATGCGTCGAACCCGGCAGGTCGAAATCTAACCGCAACCCGCGGCGCGTGAAATCCTCCTGCCACAGCGCCGGCACGTCGCGCCCCGCCAATTGCAGCGCCAGAACCGTCAGCTCCCGCGCAAAGCTTGGAATATCGACGATGTTGATCGTCCCCACGATCCCCGAAGCGACGAGGAAATCGTTGATCGGCTTGCGATACCTGTCCCAACCCTCATGCAAACCCTGGAATGTCGCGACGATCGCCGCCGCATTGCCCGCATTGCAGTCCGTGTCCCAGCCCGCCATGGTCGCGATCTCGGCCGTCCGCGGCAAGTCACCCTTGCCATAAAGGATCGACATGATCGTCACGCCGGCATTGGGGATGATGTGGCAAACGCCGGGATAGCGGTCATAGCCCCAATCGGCCGTCAGCATGTCGCGGCACGCACGCCAATTGTCCGGATTGGCCTTGTGAAAATCGATCACCGCCCGGCACACCCGAGCATAGGTCGACCCTGCATCGATCGTTCCCATCGCCGTCTCGATGATCTCCTCGATACTCTTGGCCTCGAACGCCGCCGCAATCGCCGCCGCGCAGAACCGTGCGCCATTGAGCCCGTCGCCGTCATGGGCAACGCTCGCCGCCACGGCCGACATATCCGCCGCCCGCTGCGGATTGCCCGGGTTCACCCAGCCCCAGCTATCGATAAAGATCTGCCCGCCAATCTGCTCGGCCACCGTCGTGCCGTTCTGCGCAATAGAGCCTGATTGCGGCGCGGGAATGCCGGCGCGGAGGTTGCGATAGGCGGTGTGCTCGGTCGACACCCCGAACCCGCCCCACCAATACATGCCATGCTCCTCGGCGGCATAGTTGAGCCAGGTCTTGCCCACATCCTCAGCCGTTGCTTGGAGCCCATAGTCGCGCAGCGCCCGGATGAAATAGACCGGGCCATTGGTGTCGTCGTCGGCCGCGAAATTCTTGAAGTCGCGCAGATATTGCGTCACCTCGCCATAGGTCTTCTGGATGCGCTCATAGCTCCAGATGGTCGGCTCGACGGGCGCACCGAGGCGCACGCCAATGGCCTTGCCGATAAAGCCGGCATAGATCTTTTCAAGGATTTGGATTTCAGAGAGCATTCGGCGTCTTTCTTGGCAAAAGATGGGAAGGCCAGCGATTACGCTGGCTCGAAAAGGGCGGCGCGTGCCGCATCGCGTTGGGCCTGGGCTGCGCGGTCAGCCGCAATGATCGCGGCCACGGTTTTTGAGAAAGCATCGGCCGAGGCCGTCAGCGTCAGGCGATTGGCAGCATCGATCTGGTCGCGCTCGCCTTCATCGATCACGGCCTCACCATGCATGGCCCCAAGGATCGCCCCGGCCATGACGCCGATCGAATCCGTATCGCGCCCCGAATTGATCCCGTCTTCGATCGAAAGGCGGAAGTCCCCCCGATTGAAAAGGCAAAAACCCAGCGCCAGCGGCAATTCCTCGATGGAAAGGAGGCGGCTCGGCCGATAGGCGTCGCTCACCCGCCCCGCTTTGTCGGCACTGTGATTGACGTCATCGCCCATCACTGAAAAGCGCGCGATAGCAGCATGAAACGCCTCGCAAACCTCGGCATGATCGGCACCTGTGCCCCGCAACCGCCGCGCCTCGTCGGCGATAGCGACGATCGCTGCTCGCGTGCCGTCCTTGGCGAGCCCGATGACCGTATCGACGATTTGGTCGATCGTGGTGCCCGGCACAAAAGCCGCCGCCACCGCCGCGGCCATAACGCCGGCCGCCTCAAGCCCATAGCTTTCCTGATGCCCCGAGGCGAAAGCGATCGCCTCGTCGTAAGCAGCCTTGGGATCAGCCGCATTCGTCGCTCCGATCGGCGCGATATACATGGCGGCCCCACAGTTCACCATATTGCCGATGCCGCCCTGGCGCGGGTCGCAATTGGACAATTGATGACGCTGGAAAATCCATTTTTCGGGATAAAACAGGCGATCGATCAACATCGCTTCGCGCCCCAGTTCGGGCACCCAGCGCTTGGTCCAGGCGATCTGGCGCACCATCCCGTCAGCCATGTCCCACGCGTCGAGATGGCGCCCCACCTCGGCATAGATGTCCATCATCGCCAGGGTCATCAGCGTATCGTCCGTGACGATACCGTCCCCGCGCACCCGATGGTTCCGCTGCTCGGGCGGCAGGTCCATCTTGTGCCAGCGCGTCATCACCGAGGTCACCCGCCCATAGCGCGCCCGGATCTCTGCCGCCGACAGTTTTTCGACCGGCGCCCCCAGGGCATCGCCCAGAGCGATCCCATGGAGCATGCCGCGAATGCGGGATGAGAGGGTTGGTGTCATGTCAGGTTCCGACTTTTGTCATTCTAATTGGCGCCGGGCTTTCACCCGGCTTTGCCGTGAAATTTCAGTCGACACCCTCCCCCTGGCGGGGAGGGTCAGGGAGGGGGGATGAGAGCCACGACTTCGCGGCCCCCGCACCCCCTCCCAGCCTCTCCCGTCAAAGGGGGAGGTGCCTTTCCGTGGCCTTGGCCGTATCTTGCCAGCGGGCCTTGGTCACTGGCCGAGCACCGTCGCCGCATACTCGGCCATGCGCTGGCCACCGGCAGCGTTATATTCGCTGACGAACTGGTCCCACTGATCGAGCGAGGCTTCCCCGGTGATGAACTTGGCGACCCACGAGCGATAGACCTGCTCGGCAGCGTCGACTTCCGCTGCATATTCGGCCGGCCAGACAAAGGCATTGTCTGCGACGAAATTGGCCTTGATCGTGTCGAGCGCAGCCTGGCCGGTTGCCGACAGCAGCGGCACCGGTGGCTCCCAATTGGCAGCGTTGAAGAAGCGGGCATACCAGGTCGAAATCTGGTCGGTAAACGTTACCGCGCCGCTGGCATCGGTTGTGTGATGCACGCCCTCAAAGCCCATGCGGTCGATGTCCTGGCCTTCCTTGGACGCCATGAAATCGAGCACCGCAAAGGCCTCGTCCTTATGCTCGGAAATGGACGAGATCGCCCAGCCGCGCGATTCCTTGGAGACATCGAGCGCCGCCAACCCCTGTCCGCCGAGACCCGACGGAATAGGCAGCAGCGTCAGTTCGATATTTTCGCCCGGATGGGCCTGGCGCATCTTGCCCGAATAGATGTCGATCACTTCCGGCGACGAGCCGAACACCACGCCAGCCTTGCCGGTGTAGAATTTGTCTTCCTTCACGTCGAACGTGTTGGTCACATATTCCTTGTCGAACAGGCCTTTTTCCGCGAGCCGCGCATAGAATTCGATCTTTGCCTTTTCGGCATCGGTAACGCGCGAATTGACCCAAGCGCCATCCGCGGTCTTCATCCAGGTGCCGGTCACGCCGAACGCCTGGTTGAAGATGGAATCGAGTTCGTTGGTATTGCCGAACCCGGTCAGGCCCAGCGTATTACCCTTCGTGCCGTCGCCATCGAGATCGGCATCATGGATCGCCTGGAACAGCGCTTCGTATTCCTCGACGGTCTTGGGCGGCTGCAGCCCAAGTTGGTCGAGCCAATCCTTGCGCATCACCGGCTGTGGCGCGCGCGGCGGATAGATGTAGAGAAGGTAGGGATAGTTGGCGAGGCGCTCGACATTGTGGGGCCAGAGCGCCGCCTTGATATGCTCGGATTTTTCGATCCACGGATTGAGATCCTCGAGGATCCCCTGCTCGGCCATCTTCTGGTCGCCACCCTGGAAATAGATGATATCAGGGATATCGCCCGAGAGCAGCATCACGCCGAGCGCATCGACATAGGCCGAAGTGCCGCCCGGCAGGTCGACCGTCTGAATATCGATATCGTGCCCCTGCGCCTTGAGCGCGGCCTCGATTTCCTCGATTTCCTTGACGTCATCGGGATTGGTGGTCAGCAGGTCCTTACTCACCAGCCGGATCGTCGTCTGTGCCATGGCCGGCACAACCGCCGAACCCAGAACGGCCATCGCCGTCGTCGCTAAAAGCAGTTTCTTCAGTGTCATTGCACTACTCCTCCGTTGTTTTTAGTCGTCACCGCTTGCGCGGAATTCTTTGGTTCTGGCTCGTTACCAGGCACGCCCTTCACCTCTCCCTCTGGGGGAGAGGTCGACGCGAAGCGGCGGGTGAGGGGGCCTTGCTCCTCGCAGTTCCCATCCACCCTCCCTTCCTCCCCCTTGATGGGGGAGGAAGGGAGGGGGTGAAGCCACAAACACCGAGTCCAAAACCTGTCATCCCTTCAGCGCCCCCGACATCGTCCCCTTGGTGAAAAACTTGAGGATCAGCGGATAGATCGCGAGGATCGGCAGGATGGTGATGAAGATCATCCCGGCCTTGAGCGCGCGGATGTTGATCTGGGCGATACCGATATTGTTGTTGGCATTGTTCGCCCCGACGATGGCGATCTTGTCGCCCTCGATCACGAACTGACGGAGCACCACCTGCAGCGGCCATTTGCTCTGGTCGTTGAGATAGATCATCGAGCGGAAAAACTCGTTCCAATGGAGGACGAGATAGAAGAGCGCGATTGTTGCCAGCGCGGGCTTGGCCAGGGGCAGCACGACCATGAAGAAGGTCTGGAACGGATTGGCGCCATCGAGCTCGGCCGCTTCGAGCAGTTCCTTGGGGATCTCTTCAAAGAAGCGGATGAGGATGATCAGGTACCAGGCGCTGATCGCCTTATACATGATCACCGACCAGGGCGTGTTAAGCAGGCCCAGCCGCTTCATCAAGAAATAGTCGGGAATGATGCCCGGCTCGAACACGATGGTGACGAGGACGAGGATAAAGATCAGCCTCCGCCCCGGCAGCCCAGGCCGCGACATGCCCCAGGCCATCAGCGCCGTGCCCATGACGCCGATGCAAACGCTCGTCGCCGTCATCCAGATCGAGTTGAAGAGGCCACGCTGCACATTGGGATGCTGCAACAGGAGGGTCCAGACATCGGTCGAAAACCCGTCTGGGACGATCGAGAGGCCCGAAAAACCCGCGACCTTGCTCGGATCGGTAAAGGACAGGGCAAGCAGGTTCAGCAATGGCTGCAGAGTAAAGACGACGAGCAGCAGCAGCGTCGAAACGATGAGCACATATTCGACCCGCTCGAGCGGGGTACGGCGCGATTGACCGAACATCACCACACTCCCTTGCCGGTCAGCCGCTTGCTGACGAGATGAGAGGTGACGACGAGGACCATGCCGATCACCGCCTTGAAGAGACCCGCCGCCGTCGCCAGCGCATATTCACCCGTCGAAAGCCCCAGTCGGTAGACATAGGTGTCGAGGATATCGATGGTCGAAGCGTTCACGTCGTTCTGGAAGTTGATGATCTGGTTGAGATCAGCGCTGAGGAACATGCCCATGTTGAGAATGAACAGCGTAGCAATGGTCGGCACGATGCCCGGAATGGTGACGTGCCGGATTTTCTGCCAGCGATTGGCCCCATCCATCTCCGCCGCCTCATAAAGCTGCGGATCGATCGCAAAGATCGCAGCAAGATAGAGAAGGCTGTCCCAGCCGGCCGAGCGCCAGATTTCCGAAATCACCAAGACCCAGCGGATCGTGCCGGTATTGGTCAGGTAGTTCGTCGTGCCGAACCCCATGGATTGCTGGATCTGATTGACGGCGCCATCGGTCGGCGACAAGAGCGCGATGAAGACCCCCGCGATCACCACCCAGCTCAAAAAGTGCGGCAGATAGATCGCCGACTGGATCACGCCCCGCAATTTGCCATTGCGAATTTCATTGAGCAGCAGCGCCACGATGATTGGCACCGGGAAGACCAAGAGGATCTTCATGCCCGAAATGATCAGCGTATTGGCAAGCACAGAATAGAAAATCGGCGAAGAAAAAAGCTGCTGAAAGTTTTTGAGGCCGACCCAGATATTGGGCGGAATGATGCGGACCTGTTCGAAGGCCATCTTGGCCTCCCAGATCGGCACATAGTGCCAGATGAAGAAGAACAGCAGCCCCGGCGCCATCATTGCGTAATAGGGCCACCACTGACGCAGGCCAGCGCGGAAATTGCCGCTCGATGTTACCGGAATGGCACCCGATCCACCGCCAATTCCACCGACTACTGCGCCTAAAGCGGGAACGTTCCCATTTGAAAGTACAGCCGAGATCTTCTGCCCATCCTTGGCAACCATGATCAGTTCCTCCCTGCCCCTGCTACGCGCCGGGGCGTCGTGACCGACAGATCGGCGAGTGAGCCTCGCTCTATCAATCGGCACGGCATGTAGATGCGCCGGTGTTCCGGCTTGTGTTCTATCTCGTCGAAAAGGCCTTCTACCGCCCGCTCGCCGATATCGCGCCCGGGCTTGGCAACCGTCGTCAGCCCAGGCCAGGCAAACTCGCCCGAGGGAATGCCGTCAAAGCCAAGGATGGAAACGTCGCGCGGGCAATCAAGCCCGGCGTCACGCACCGCCATCATGGCGCCGAGCGCCATCATGTCATTGGCCGCAAAAACCGCCAGATGCCCGACGCGCGGTTGCGCTAAAAGGCGCTTCATCGCCTCGCGCCCACCTTCGACCGTATATTCCCCGTCCTCGATTGCGAGCACGCCCGGATCGAGATCGCGCTCAACGAAATGCTCATGCACGGCCCGCAAAAACCGCGCCCGCGCCAGGCGCGACTTCGGCCCGAGGATCAGCGCCGGCGCCTTGTGTCCCTTGGAAACCAGGTGATCGAGACCGAGCCGCACGGCTTGGGTAATATCCGAACCGACGCTCGAGACATCGGGATAGCGCTCGGCACTCGACCCGATGAAAACGCAAGGCATGCCGAAGCGGTCGAGATCATCGAAGCTGTCCGAGACCGGATTGACGATGGCCCCATCGACCCGCGCCCGGCGCAGCGTCTGCAAATGCGTCGCCTCAGCCTTGGGGTCCCAGTCGGATGAAAAAACCAGGAGCGAAGCCCCTGCCCGCGCCGCACGATCCTGCGCGCCGCGCGCCACATCGGCCCAGAATGGATTGGCGATATCGGGGATCACGAGCCCCAGCATCCCACTCCGCCCCGACCGCATGCCGACCGCCAGATGATTGCGCTCATAGCCCACAGCCGCCGCCGCCTTGACCACCCGCTCCCGCGTTTCCTCGGTGATATTGGACGAACCCGCCAGCGCCCGCGCCGCAGTGCTCTTAGACACCCCAGCCCGCTCGGCAACATCAACAATGGTCGGCCGACGCGTCCGGCTCGCTCCCATACCCATCCCCACACGAGCCGTAATCGGCCTCTTACGCTATGGGAACGTTACCGCCGCAAGGCTACCATTGTCAATCGCCCCCAAAAAACGTTGAATCTTGTTCAGCCCTCTTCAACGTGGCCATGATGCCAGCCCAAGACACGTTCGGCCTTCTGCGAATTGAAAAAACTCTGGCGGCCATCCCATACGCCCTTGATCGCGACGTCAGGCATGAATTCTTCCGCGAGCGATCGGCTCGGCACGTCAGAAATCGTATCAGGCGCGACGATGTAGAAAACCTCGTGGCCTTCAAACTTGGCTTCCAGCGCCAGAAGACACGCGTCGGCAGCGGCGTCGCGGCGCGTATAGGCCCAGAGGTGCCGGGCCTTTTCCGGGAACGGGTCATAGTAGCCCTTGGCCACGGAGCGATCTTCGCAGACGAAATGAAAGCGCAGGCTGGCAATGGTCATGCCGGGATAGCGGCGCACGAAGGCGTCGGCCTGCTGCTCGCAGATCCATTTCGAGAGGCTATAGGGGTCCTCGCTGTAATTGGGATGATCTTCGTCGATCGGGAAATAATCGTAGTGCGGGGCCTTGCTGAAAGCATGACCGATGGCATTGACGCTCGATGCCTGGCAGACGCGCAGGATGTCGTTGTCTGCAGCCGCCTGCAGCACATTGTAGCTGCCGACGACATTGTTGTTGTGGACGATATGATCGGGATGCCGGCCGGGCGAGGGAATGGCGGCCATGTGGATCACGGCATCGCAGCCCGCAAAGGCTTGGAGCAACGTTTCATAGTCCCCCATGTCGGCGAGGACGAACCGGCGCTGTGCATTGGCGGCGACGTCGGGATGCTCGACACGGTCGATGCCGACGACGCTATGGCCGCGCTCTTCGGCAAGGGCGACGATGGCGCGGCCTATGCCCCCGCTGGCCCCAGTGATGGCAATCTTCATGATAGCTGGCTTTCTGCATAGACAGCCTCGTGGAGGCCGCGGATGTAACCGATGGCGTAGAGGCGACCGAAGGCGGAATAGCCGGCATTGTCATTGCTATCGCCTTCGACCGTCGGCACGTGATCAGGGCGCAAGACGCCGTCGAATCCGATGTCGCGATAGGCCTTCATGCAGGCGAGCATGTCGGTCTTGCCGGCATCGTGCCAGGTTTCTTCGAATTGCGTCGGCACGCCCCTGACATCGCGGAAATGGACGAAGGAAATCGTCTTGCCGAATTTTCGGATGACCGAAGGTAGGTCGTCGGTCATGAGGGTAAAATTGCCCTGACACAGCGTGATCGTGTTCATCGGGCTTCGCGCTATTTCAACGAGCCGCTGGTAGTTGTCGACCGTGCGCATGATACGACTGACGCCGCGAATGGGCGTGATCGGCGGATCATCGGGATGCATGGAGAGTTTAACCCCTGCTCGCTCTGCGACGGGCAGCACGCGCTTGAGAAAATATTCAAGGTTGGTCCAGAGCTCTTCTTCGCTGATCGGAGGATTACTGGTCAGGTTTTCCGGGACGTCAGCGGCATTGAAGCTTGTGACGACTGAGCCGCCCCGCGAGGGCGTCGCCATATTGGTGCGCACCCAGTTGAAATCGGTCATCCACTCATAGCACCAGACGGGGATGCCGAGCTTGCCCATGCTTTCAAGAAGTGTGCAGACGACATCGATCTCCTCGTCCCGCCCATCCAGCCCGCGCTTGGCCTTGTTGAGCGGCGGACGCGCTTCGATGACGCGAAGCTCGAAACCTGCGTCTTCGTAGGTCTGCTTCATGCGCGTCAGCGGCGCGAGGTCACCCAGGCGTTCGCCGGGTTTGAGGCTGTCGAACGGCAAGCCGCCCACGGCAAGATTAACCCCCGCCTGCAGCGCAAGCTTCCAGACCGGCGAGGGCGTAGGGCTGATGAATTCAGCGATTTCAAGCA
Organism: Devosia sp. Leaf420; assembly: GCF_001425445.1. Lineage (GTDB taxonomy): Bacteria > Pseudomonadota > Alphaproteobacteria > Rhizobiales > Devosiaceae > Devosia. Next base: position 378,271 of record NZ_LMQU01000011.1, read on the forward strand.
TCTGGCAAAACTTCGGATGAGGTGATGAAACGCAGGCTAGACCGTCTCGCGCGGCTTGAGCGGCTCGCCCCAATTCTTGTTGAGATCGGGCCAGGGGATAGAGTCGACGAGGAGGCGCGTGTAGCTGTGCTGCGGGTTGCGAATGACGCTCTCGACATCGCCCTTTTCCACCACATCGCCCTTGTAGAGCACGACGATATCGTCAGCGACGTGATAGGCCGTGGTCAGGTCGTGGGTGATGTAGATGATCGATACGCCGTGATCGCGATGAAGATTACGCAGCGATTCCAGGATATTGGCGCGGAGCGAAGCATCCACCATCGAGACGGGTTCGTCCGCGATCAAGAGGCGCGGTTTCAGCAACAGCGCCCGGGCGACATTGATGCGCTGGCGCTGGCCGCCCGAGAGTTGATGCGGGAAGCGGCCAAGCACGTCTTCCGGACGCAGCCCTACCGCCGTTAGTGCCTCTTCCATCCGCCTCACGCCGTCGGCCTTGGACTTGGCGAGCTTGAACTGGCGGATCGGCACGGTGAGCAGGTGGTCGACGGTGTAGAAGGGATTGAACACAGCAAACGGATCCTGAAATACCGCCTGCACCTCGCGACGATAGGCCATCCGCTCCTTGCCGACGAGCCCGGCAATGTTCTTGCCCCGATAAAGGATTTCGCCTGTCGTCGCAGTGATAAAGCCCAGCAGCAGCATGGCGAGCGTCGTCTTGCCCGAGCCGGATTCCCCGGCCACCGTCAGAATGGTGGGCTCATCCTCCTTGAGCGTCAGGGAAAATTCCTTGAGCGCAACCGTCGCTTTCGAACTGAGAAGACCCCGCTGGTAGACTTTTGAGACCTTGCGGATTTCGAGCAGGTTTTCACCCATGGCGATGACCGTCCTCGTTATAGAGATGGCAGGCGACCATGCGGCCACCGGGCAAGGTGACTGGCTCCGGCCGGACAGAACGTTGCAGTTCCTCGTGCCCATGCGGGCAGCGTGGATGGAAGGCGCAGCCGCTCGGCAGGCGCAGCAGCGAGGGCGCAAGCCCTGGAATGCCGCGGAACACGCCCTTGGTATCGAGATTGGGCAGCGAGGAAATGAGCGCCTGCGAATAGGGATGTTTGGGATCGGTGAACATTTCGCGCACGCTCGACATCTCGACGAGCCGCCCAGCATACATGACGGCAACCTGATCCACCGCCTGCGCCATCAGACCCATGTCGTGGCCAATAAGGATGACGGCGGCGTTGATCTCGGCCTGCACGCGGTTGATGGTTTCCATCACCTGCCGCTGCGTCACCACATCGAGCGCGCTCGTCGGCTCGTCGGCGATGATGACGCTTGGGCGGAGAAGTATGCCGATGGCGATGCAGACGCGCTGTTTCATGCCGCCCGACAATTCATGTGCGTACATGCGGAAGACGCCGGGATCGAGATCGACCGACCGCAGGGCGGCAGTGCAGCGATCCTCAATGGCCGAACCGCGCTCGCCGCGGACGTGCGAGCGGACCGCGTCGATCATCTGCGCCCCGATCCGCATGACCGGATTAAGCGAATTCATTGCGCCTTGCGGAATATAGGCGATCTTATCGAGCCGGGCGGCGCGCATGCCTTCGTCGGTGAGGCTCATGAGGTCGGTATCGCCGACAATGACCTGGCCGCCTTCGATGCGGCCGGGCGGCTTGATCATGCGCATCATGGCGAGAGCCAGGGTGCTTTTGCCCGATCCTGACTCGCCCACCATGCCGAGTTTTTGTCCGGCCTTGAGGCTGAAACTAACGGCGTCGAGTGCCTTGGCGCGGCCGAGATCGGTATAATAGGTGACTTCGAGATTATTGACGCGCAGCACGGGTTGGCTGGCGGATGGTGCGGCCGATTTAGCGCTCGCTGCGGAATTCATGACCAGAGAAACCATGGGACTATTCCGTTCTTCTGACGCGCGGATTGGCGAGCTCGTCGAGGCCCATATTCACCAGCGCCAGGGCGCCGAGGATCAGGATCATCGCGAAGGCCGGTTCGAGCGGCCACCACCACCAGCCATTGAAGAAAGCGCCCTGGCTCTGGGCGGCCCAGATGATGTTGCCAAGGAGCGGTTCGCGCAGTGGGCCAAGACCCAGGACGGCGAGATAGAAAGATGCAAACACAGCGCCGAACACCTGTCCCACAAACGCGGCTGCGATGAACGGCAGGAGATTGGGCAGGATTTCCTTGAAGATGATGCCCATGTCGGAGACGCCGGAGAGCTTGGCGACGGCGACGAACTGGCGCTCCTTCAAGGTGAGGACTTGGGCGCGGATGACGAGCGTCGGACCCATCCAGGCCAGCATGGCGACGATCATGGCCATGGTGACGATGGTGACGTCGCGCTTATCGAGCGACCCGGCGACGACAACCTGGATCAGGAGGACGGGGATCGGCGTCAGGATCTGACAGATGGTGCGGATGACGCCATCCACCCAACCGCCGAAATAGGCGGCGAGAAAGCCCAGAACCACCCCGAGCGCGGTGCCGATGCCACCTGCAAGAAGCCCGATAAACGCGGTCTGCCACATGCCGACGACCATGGCCGCAAGCAGATCGCGGCCGAAAAAATCCGTACCGAAGGGATATTTGAGGCTCGGCGACTGCTTGAGCGCCGCCGAGAGCGGATAGGCTTTCTTGGGGTCGATGACCAGAAGGCCAATAATGGTGAAGAGCGCGAGCGCGAGAAGGATGCCGAGGCCGATCGCCAGACCCTTGTTGCGGCGGAAATAGCGCAGGGTGAGCGTCAGGCGCGAGGGCTGGACGATGGCGACATTGGGTGCCGCAGGATTGGTGGAGGCGGAGGTCAGGGTCATTGCTCGCTCCTAATTCGCCCGGATCCGCGGATCGAGCAGCGGATAGACGAACTCGAGCAGCGTCATCAAAAGAGCGATGGCGATGGTGATGAAAAGAACGATGCCGTAGATGACCGGGAAATCATTGGCGCGAATGGCGAGATTGAGCGCCGTACCGATGCCCGGCAGGCCGAAAAGCCCTTCGACGACCACGGCCGAGGTCACGACCGTGCCGAGCGCCAAGGCAAGGCCGGTCACCTGCGGCAGCAGCGCATTGCGCAGATAATAGTCGCGGAAGATGCGGCGGCCGGTCAGGCCCTTGTGTTCGGCGAAATTGACATAGTCCTCGCCCTGGATGGTGATCCCCATGCCGCGCATGGACAGAACCCAGCCGCCCACCGATCCGAGGATCAGCGACAGCGCCGGCAGGATCTGGTGCTCCATCAGATCGATGAAGAAGGACCACGACCAGGTGGGCACGATGCCGACCGAATAGGCGCCGCCAAGCGGCAGCCATTTGAGACGGAAGCCGATGAAAAACAGCAGCAGAATGCCCATGATGACGGGCGGCACGCCCGTGAGCAGGATGAATGGCGTTGCCGTGGAGCGCAGCCAACCCGGTGCCTTGGGCCAAGCCGCAACAGCGCCAAGAATAGTACCGAGCACGAAGCTGATGACAGTCGTGACGAGCAGGAGGCCAATGGTCCAGGGCAAGGACTGCGCGATGACATCGGTGACGGTCATCGGATAGCGGCTCAGCGAATAGCCGAAATCCATGCGCAAGATATTGCCCAGATACTGCCAGTATTGCTCGAGTAGAGGCTTATCGAGGCCGAACTGCTGCTGCATCGAGGCAATGAGCTTTTCGACATCGGCGGGCGAAAAGCCGCCTGTACGGGCCAATTCGCCGAAGCGTTCGCGAATGGCGTTGCGCGGCGAAAGGCGCGGAATGAAGAAGACGATTGTGGACGCAGCCCACACGACCAGGACGAAAAACAAGAGCCGCCTGGCGACGATCCGTATATTCACTGGACTATTCCCGATGCACTGGATGGGTGGGACGCGCACCGGAGCGCGCATCCCGTAGGGATCGGAAGATCAGTTGCCCGAGGCCTTGAGGCCGGTAATCACCAGCATGCCTGTGTGAGCCCAGAAGGCGCCGTTCGTGCCCATGCCCACATTGGTGGCGCTCGGCCAGTTGGTCCAATAGTGGTTATTATAGGGAATGCGATGGAGCCACTGGATCACCGGCACGTCGATGACATCGCGCCAGTAGATGCCGAGCGCCTTGGCAGCACCCGAGATGAACTTGGGATCGTCGGATCCGAGCGGAGCAATCTCATCAAGAATGGCATCGAATTCCGGGTTCTTGTAGCGCGAGAACCGATTGTTGCCGGCTGAAGAGCCAATCGCTTCCGAATAGCGGCCATGGAAGAGATTGAGCGCTTCGAACGGGTCGAAGAGGCTGGCGCCGTGGCCGAAGAGATAGAGCCCGGCCTTGCCATCGACCATGTTCTGATAGGCATCGGTGCCGAAATTGACATTGGAGTCAAAGCCAGCCTGACGCAGCATTTCGGCCAGCACCGGAGCGATATCGCCATGGATGCTTTCGAAGGCCTGGATGGTGGCGTCGAGCGTCTTGCCATCTTTTTCCCAAAGCCCGTCACCATTCTTGGTGAAGCCGGCCTCTTCCATCAGCTTGGCACTTTCGTCGACGTCATAGGCGCCAGGATTGTACTTCTCCTGCTCGGCCTTGACCTCAGGACTATCAGCAAAGGTCTGGAGATTTGGATAGAGCGGGAAGGGATAGACGGTGGCGATCTCAGCGCCTTCGTAGAGCACTTCGTTGATCAGGTCGCGATTGACGGCAAGGCTGATGGCCTTGCGGACGCGCACGTCGCTATAGGGCTCGAGCTGGTCGTTCATCCAGAGCGAGTTCGGCCACCAATCGAGATAACCGTAAGGCGACTCCGTGCCCGTCCAGGACTGAATATCCGGATTTTGCTGGAGGATATTGCCGATGATCTGGGCGCGCATGTCGACCGAGGAGTCGAACTCGTTGTTCACGAGACGCTGCGCTACCGTATCGATCGGCTGGTTGAGAATATTGACGACAATGACGCGCTTGACCGCCGGTTTCTCGACGCGGCCGGCCTCGACAGCCCACCAATCGTCCCGCAGATCGAGTATCTTCTGGTTCGCGTTCCAGGCAACAATGTCATAGGGGCCTGAATGCGGCATTTCGGCTAGGCCCGGGGCCTTGGTCGGGTCTTCCTGCTTTTCGAGCCAGTGCTTTGGCACGATCGGAATACCGGTATCGAATTTTTCGGTCAGCACTTCGAATTTGAAGCGCGGTGCCGGCTGCGTGAACGTCACTTCGACCGTGTGCTCATCCTTCGCCGAAATGGTGTCGACGAGATCGGCGAACTGGGCATGGTAAGGCAGCGTTTCATACTGCTTCTGCCCTTCGAACGTATAGACCACGTCCTCAGCCGTGACCGGCTCGCCGTCGGACCATTTGGCCATCGGGTTGAGCTTGATCTCAAGCGCGGTGAAATCGTCCTTGGTATATTCCATGCTGTCGGCCAGCCACGGAATGAACTCGTTCTTGTAAATGCCGAAATACATTAGCGGCTCGAACAGGAGGTTATTGCCTTCCTGATGGGTATAGCCGGGCAGAACCCATGGATTCGTCGTGCCGATCGACGAAGAGGCGGAAACGCCCCAGGCGAGGTTCAGCGTCTCGTTGCGCGCCACCTCCGGCAGCGACTGCGGCACGATCTCGGTTGGCGGCGGCGCACCGGTCTGGCCCAGCGCCGCCACCGGCAGCGTGATCAGCCCTAGGGCCAGCACCGCTGCGGTAACTGTTTGGAACTTGAACATTAGTCAGCTCTCTCCCTTGATGCGCGGACGAGCCGACAGCCTTGCCTTGTGACAAAGCCCCTCGCGGCCGATCCGCCTCCTCTCACCGGCAAAGCCGGTATCGCTTTGGTGAAGCCCGATCCGCGATCTCCTCAAACCGCAGTAATCAGACCTGTAATCACCAGGCGGTCGGCTCGATCTTTTGCCGAATACAACCACCTTCGAAATCAATAGTGCGCCAACACTAAGTGGTTTGCAACACTATATATTTCATCGTATTTTAGGACGCGACAATATTTATTCCGCCACTGTTATCAAAGTGACAGTTGATTCGCGCATTGATTATTGTATTATTCTTCAGTCCTTTATAGAGAATGCCGATACCCTATGCGTTATATGCAAAGGGATGCCAGCATTGAGCGCGACGGCCGTAGGCACACCGCGGCGATTGATGGGATTGGGTTGGGTGGAAACGGCGGTGTTGAGGTCGAAAGCCGACGCAATCGGTTCGACGCCGACACCGCGATACTGGCCATGCCATGGCGCGCCGTCGATCCCGCGATCCGTGTACCAGATCTGCATCGAAGGCAGAATGGCGCGATCCCAGTCGAGCTCTATACCCTTGGCTTCATCGAGAAAAACCGCGCGCAATGGACCGGTCATGCCACAGAGCTGGACACTGAAGTTTTCTGTCGCGAGCGGCAGATGCGACAGGTCCACGGGACCAATCGGCGTAGGGACGCTGTCGAGGCGCGAAAACTCCTGCACCTCGCCGTCGCGAACCTGACGCGGATGAACGAGACCAAACGCAAAATCAGCCTGAAGCTGCAAGCGGCCGGGCGTTTCGGGCAAGCGCAGGATGGGGTGAAGCCCGACCGAAATCGATCCAGAGCGGCGCGGATAGATCGTCAGTTCTGACTCAAGAACCGGACTGCCCTCGCGCCCCGAGACGGTGCGCTCCAAGCGCTGCACGATGTGATCGTCGGGATAGTCGAGCCCAAGCGTGACGCTGCTTTCGGTCTGCGCCACCAGCGTCCATTCCGCATCGCCTGCCGGACCATGAATGGGCAGAAGCGGCGGTTCGGTCATCAAACTGGCCCAGTCACGCGGGCCGATGGGCTGCGCGGGCCCTGCCCCGAACGGCACGCAGGCGAAATCCCCGCCGAGCTCGCGCAGATGGCCGATGATAGTCGGGTCGTCCACCGTTCCCATCCAGGGCGCGCGGGCAAAGGGGCGAAAGGCACCGGCGGGCAAATCGAACCGGCAGTCGGCAAGCACCGCCGCGGTGCCGAGCACCACCGCTTCGCCATGACTCCAGGTCAGCCGGTATTCGGTCACCGTGCGGTCCTCACCAATTGGTCACCGAGCCATCGCGCCGACGTAAGTGCGGCGCTTCCCAGAAGCGGAAGCTGTCATGAGCGAGCTTGTCTTCATCGATCTCGACGCCAAGGCCCGGTGTCTCCGGAACCTTATAGGTGACGCCTTCCAGCATAGGCTGCTGGGTGAAGATCCCATAGCCGGGATCGGCGCCGTAGAGATCTCCCGCAGCTACGCGCGTTTCAAGCCACGAAAAATTGGCGACGGCAGCCGAGAAGTGGATTGTCGCCGCTGTACAGATCGGCCCCAGCGGATTGTGGGGCATCATGTCGACGTAATGCGCTTCGCTCCAACCGGCGACTTTCATGGCTTCGGTAAAGCCGCCGACATTGCAGAGATCGAGTCGATTGAACTGGTGAATGTCGCGCTCGATATAGGGCAGGAATTGCCATTTGCTGGCGAATTCCTCGCCGATGGCGAAGGGCACATCAGTCATGCGGCGCAGCGCCTCATAGGCTTCCGGCGTCTCGTCGCGGATCGGTTCTTCGAGGAAATCGAGCGTGCCCGACGGCATTTTTTGGCAAAAGCTTGCCGCCTCCGCGACGCTGAGGCGGTGGTGATAATCGATGCCGATGACGACCTCGTCGCCCAGTTCCTCACGCGCCTTGATCAGCCACTTCGCGGTCCTGCCGATGGACTCGCGTGGCTCGAAAATACCTTGGCCCTCGTCCCATGCGCCGGGGAAGAAGCGAACGACATTCCAGCCATGGGCGATCAGCGCTTTGGCACGCTCGATGGTTTCCGGGCCATCGAGGCTCCCGGTTGATGGGAAGGTCGGGATGACATCGCGGTGCTTGCCGCCAAGGAGCTCATAGACCGGCACGCCGAGCGCTTTGCCCTTGATGTCGTGTAGCGCAATGTCGATGGCCGATTGCGCCGCGAGGAGGACGCGGCCGCCTTCAAAATACTGGCTGCGATAAAGCTCCTGCCAGATCGCGCCGATCCGCATGGGGTCGCGGCCGATGAGGAACTCGCGAAAATGCTCTATGGCGCCGACGACCGCCTTTTCGCGCCCGGAAAGGCCACTTTCGCCCCAACCATAGATGCCTTCATCAGTCTCGATCTTGACGATGAGCTGGTTGCGATGCCCGACCCAGGCGGGAGACGGCTTGATTGCTGTAATCTTCATGGCCGGACTACCAACTGGTCAGTGTGCCGTCTTCGAGACGGGCAACGGGGAGATAAGCGGGTTCGTAAGGGTGTCGGGCGGCGACGGCCTCGTCGATATCGACGCCGTGCCCGGGCGCTTCGCCCGGCTGCAGATAGCCACGCTCATAGGTCCAGGCGCGCGGGAACATATCGAGCGTGGCGTCGGTGTAACCGGAGAATTCCTGGATACCGAAATTGGGGATCGCGGTATCGACATGGATATTGCATCCCATGGCGACGGGCGACACATCCATCGGCCCGTGGCAGGCCGAGCGGATGTGATAGATGGCAGCAAAATCGAAGATTTTCTTGATGCCCGTGACGCCGCCGGCATGGACCGAGGTGACGCGAATATAGTCGATCAACTGCTCGGCGATCAGCGTCGTTGTATCGTAAATGGAATTGAACACCTCACCCACAGCAATGGGTTGGGTCGTGTGTTGGCGGAAAAGCCGGAAACCTTCCTGGAGCTCCGCGGGAATGGCGTCTTCGAGCCAGAAGAGGCGATAGGGCTCCAGATCCTTCCCCAGCCGCGCCGCCTCAATGGGCGTCAGTCGGTGGTGGACGTCGTGAAGGAGATGCACATCCCAGCCCACGGCATCGCGCAGCTTGGAAAAGAGCTTTGGCACCAGCGGCAGGTATTTATGGGTTGCCCAGACTTCTTCGTTCGGCAGCGGGTGAATCATGCCACCAGCGGCCTGATCGGTTGAGGGACCGGTGCCATAGATCGGTGGCAGGCCAGGTATGGCGACCTGAGCACGGATAGCGTCGAGCCCCTGCTCCTTGAGCGCAAGGACGCCCTCGACCACCTCATTGATCTCCATGCCGCTCGCATGTTTGTAAACCATCACCTTATCGCGCGAGCGACCGCCAATCAGTTGATAGAGCGGCATATTTGCCGCCTTGGCCTTGATGTCCCAAAGGGCCATGTCGATGCCGGAAATAGCGGCCATGGTGATGGGGCCGCGGCGCCAATAAGCGCCCTTGTAAAGATATTGCCAGATGTCCTCGCTCCGCATCGGATCGCGGCCGATGAGACAGGGCACGACATGGTCTTCGAGATAGGCGACCACAGCCTTTTCGCGGCCATTCACGGTCGCGTCGCCGATACCATAGAGGCCCTGATCGGTCATGATCTTGACCGTGACGAAGTTGCGGCCGGGAGACGCGACGATGATTTTTATCTCGGTGATCTTCATGACTGCTCAGCGCAAATGCGGATGGAAAGCGACGACGGTGGGGGAGCCAACGGCAATGGCCGGCTCGATGGGATCGAGATCGCCGGTTTCCGGGCGATAGCGAAAAAGGGTCAGGCAATCGCTTTCCTGGTTGGCGACAACCAGGATCGTAGCTGTGGGATCGAAGGCGAAATCGCGCGGAATGCGCCCGCCGCTTGGCGTGGTGCCGAGGCAGGTGGCGACGCCGGTCTGCGGATCGGTGCTGAAACGCGCGACGCTATCGTGGCCGCGATTGCCGATATAGACGTGCCGGCCATCACGCGAGATGGAGATGGCTGAGGCCGATGCGCCGTCATGGCCGCCCGGTGGCAAAGTTGACGTCGACGCGATGGCTTCAAGTGTGCCGGCCTCGGCATCGAAGGCCATGGTGACGAGGGCACAGTCGAGCTCGGTGACGCAATAAACTACTGGTAGAGTTGGATGAAAGCAGAAATGCCGGGGCCCAGAGCCGGGCGGCAACACGGCTTCACCGTGGTCTTCGACGGTGCCTGAGCTGGCGTCGAACCGATAGATTTTCAGGCGATCGAGGCCGAGATCGGAGACGATGACGAAGCGATTGTTGGGTGTCCACTGGATACAATGGGCATGCGGGCGATCCTGCCGGGATGCAATTGCCCCCCTGCCCTGATGGGCGACTTCCGCTGTCAGTGCGCCGAGCCGGCCGTCCTCATCGCAAGCATAGATGGCGAAAGATCTGTTGGGTTCTTCGCTGATCGGCACGCCGCCATAATTGGCGACGCCGACATAGCGGCCGGTGCGGTCGAAGGCGGCGTGGCAGGTGTAGTCGCCGCGGGTCGGTTGTTTGTTGAGATAGCGCAAGGCGGCAGTTAAGTCTTTGATTTCATAGGTAGTAACCAGACCTTCATTCCAGCCATCGACTTCGCTGACAGCGGCGAGTGCGTGGCCCTGCGGCGCGATGGCGATGAAAGTCGGGTTGTCGATGCCCTCGGTGATCCCAAGCGGCTCGACGCCGCCGGTATCGAGATCGAGCTCAAAAGCAGCGATGCCTTTGCCAGCGGCTTTGGCGACATAGCCGATGCCGCGATTGACGCCGCCGATGTAAAAAAGCGCTTTTGGCATAAAGGCTTGGTCCTGACTAAGATGATCGAGCCATCCGGACCAGCGGCCCGAATAACGGGGCCGCTAAAGCAGGCCGGAATATTTGGCCATGCGCACAAGGCCTTGCATATAGCCGATGGCATGGGCGCGACCGCGATGGTTCCAGTCGCTGTCGCCGTCTAGCTTAGGGACGTGATCGTCGAGGAGGAATCCATCGAAGCCGTGGCGCGCGAGGAGGGCGATGACCTCGGCTGGATCGTAGTTTCCGTCGCCGATAAAGCACTCGGTGAAGTTGGGTACCGAGCCCTGCACATCGCGGAAATGGATGTAGGCAATTGCACCGCGCGGGGCAAAGAACGTTACCAATCCGGTAACGTTGACCGCGCCACCGGGCATTTCCGAGCAACAGCCAAGGCAAAGGTCGAGTGCCCAGGCCGGAGACTGGCCCGCCATCTCATAGGCCTTATAAAATCCCTCCGGCCGATAGAAGAGACGCGCAACCCCACCGAGCATCGGCACCGGCGGATCGTCGGGATGGAGCGCGAGGCGCAAACCCTCTTCTTCGGCGACCGGCAGGACGGCTTCGATGAAGTAGCGATAGTTTTCCCACATCGCGTCTTCGGTGATGACGGGACCGTCCTTACCAAAGAGCGGCATGGAACTGGCGCGGCCGAGCGTCGTGGGCATGAAGCTGCGGAGCTGGTCGAGATTGTCGGCATTGGCTTCGACGACGGCCATATCGAATTGCCGCGCGAGGGCACCGCCACGCGTCTTGGCCGAGCGATCCGTCGACCAGACCGAATTGGGCATGAAGTGATAGCCGAGCACCGGCACGCCGGCGCGGGCAACGGCACGGATCGTCGCTTGGTAGTTTTCGATCTGCTCGTCGCGGCCCTCAAGGCCGAGCATGGCCTTGTGATAGAAGTGGGTCGGGACGTTTTCGATAGCCTCGAATTTAAGCCCGGCCGCTTCGACCTGTTCCACCAGGGCGCGAACATCTGACTGTTCCCAACGGTGGTCGCCGGGCAGGTTCGGATTGTTCATCTGAATACCGCTGGCGCCGATTTGCGCGGCAAAGCGCAAGCGCTCTTCGGTCATATCGTGGAACTGTCCCACCGCGATCCTGATCGCCATGGTCGTCTCCTCCCCCGTCGGTCAGTCGCGGATCGCGCTGCCGATCATCTGCACCTAGGTTGGAGCGAAAGACGAACCTTGCCAAGCATTATCGCATCAAATTCAGAAAATAATGTACAATCGTGATCTGCACGTGCACGATCAGTAGTCGCTAATGTGGAAGCTGCACTGAGACGCAAGGATAAATCGGCGCCTGAGCGCTGGTTGTCGCCCTCAAATCTGCTCGGGGACGGATTTCGGCGCGTTACCTGTCTGGCAGTTCGCCGCGCTTTAGCTTAGGTCCTGAGCGGTCCCTTTATTGGCATCAATCGAAATCACAGGCCCCCACAATGCTGCGCACGATCGATCACTCGTCGTTGGCGGTTTCAGGCTATGTCGAGCCTTGGACCGGCCCGGCCGGAACCCGAATGGTAGCTTCGTCCTGCGCCGGAGCTGTCGAGGCCGTCCGCATCCGCGCGCTTGATCGCGATGGGATGCCGAAGGTCGACTGGCCAATCCGATCCTTGGCAGAATGCCGTCGACAGAGCTTTTCCCAAGGCGCGTGGCTCTCGATAGACCATGCGCGATCGATCACGGCGCTGTCCTTTGAAATGCTGCTCACGCGCAATGAAGGCTACCGCGTTCTTCTCGATGCGGGAGCGTTTCAGCTCGCGATCGTCGACGGCGCCAATTTGGTCTTGGGCGACCACATGGGCGATACGCCTATCGGTCGCCTACCCACGCGCCAATGGCTCAAAGTCGCAATCGGCCATGGCGCGCTCACTGTCGAAACGCTCGACCAGGACAAGCCCTTCGCCCTGTCAAAAGTGCTCCCGGGCGGAACGCTTGACCACGTCGTCCTTTGCTCGGATGCAGGAGAAGCGCTGCCAACGCTCAATTGCCGGCTGGCCAACATCAGCCTCACCGCGAACGGTCAAAGCGCCACCTGGGTTTTTCCGACACTCTTTACCGACGACCCACTCCTGTCCAACGGCATGGCGCTGCGGCTCCATAACAATCCGACCTTCTGCGTGCGCTCCTCGCGCTGGGACGGGTCGAGCCTCGATCCGCGCCTGACACCATCCCATTACGACGCCATCCATTGTCACGACACCGACATGGCGGGCCTTGATTGGCCGGCAAACTTCGCCATCGACATCCCTGCCGATGCGCGATCCGGCGTCTATGCGATTGAAATCGAAACCGGTGAAACCGCCGAGCGCATCCCGTTTTTCGTCTCGGCCGCCGAACCCGCCTCGCGGCTTTTGTTCATTGCCCCGACGGCAACCTATCTTGCCTATGCCGACGAATATCTGCCGCCCCATCTCTATGAATGGATCGGCACCGATCGCGGCCACGAATTCGCGCGCGCCAACAATCTGCGCTCGCTCTACGATTACCATTCCGATGCGAGTGGCGTATCCCTCGCCTCGACGCGCCGGCCCAAGGCGACGCTGCGCGACGACTATCGCTATCCGCTCTGCGGGGCGCCGCACTTGCTGCCGGTCGATCTGCATTTCCTTGCCTTCGCTGCCCGCAACGGCATCGCCATAGATCTCGCGACCGATCATGACCTGCACCAGAAGGGCCTCGCGCTTCTCAGCCCCTATCGCAGCGTCCTCACCGGCAGCCATCCGGAATATCTTTCGGTCGCCATGGAAGACGCCTATCGCCGCTATGTCGCCACTGGCGGGCATCTTTCCTATCTCGGCGGCAACGGCTTTGCCGCGGCGGTCGCCTTCAAGGATGACCTGATGGAATTGCGGCGCGGCCCGACCCAGGCCGGTCGCACCTGGGATGGCCCCCTGGCCGAAATGCCCCTGGCGCTGACCAACGAGCCGGGTGGCTATTTGCGCGATCGCGGCCGGGGCGAATTCGCCCTGACCGGCGTCGGCATTTCCCTGATGGGCTTTAGCAAGTCCCTACCCTTCACCCGCACGGCATCCAGTCATGAGCCAGCATTTGCCTGGCTCTTCGACGGAGTTGCAGGCGACACGTTCGGCGATACCGGCATGGTTCTCGGCGGTGCTGCGGGCTATGAGGTCGATTGCACCAACTCGGCGCTCGGCACGCCTGAAAACATCGTCGTTCTCGCGACTGCTCGGGGCTTTCCCGACGACTATGTCGATGATCCCGGCCGCTGGTATGAGGGCGGCGCGCCCGAACGCGACGCCAGGCGTCTTGCGGAAATGACCTTCCTGTCCCACGCCTCGGGCGGCTCGGTTTTTTCGGCGAGCTCGGTGGCTTTCCTCGGCGCCTTGCCGGGACCGGATGAACAAAACGATGTTGGCAGGATGACACTGAATCTGCTCAGGCACTTTTCAAGCTGAGCTAATCCGTACATGTATGCTGCCAATGCGCCCGCGCCCTCTAAGGAACATGCCCCATGAAGCTTGCGTCACTTGCCCTCGCTAGTCTCTCCCTTGCTGCCCTGGCCGTCCCCGCTTCTGCGGAAACGGTCAAGATCGGCGTCCAGCCCTGGCTTGGTTATGGTCCACTCTGGATCGCCGACCAGAAGGGGTTCTTCAAGGAGAACGGCGTCGATGTGCAATTGATCAACTTCACCTGGGACCAGGACGTTGCCGCGGCCCTCGCCAGCGGCAATATCCAGGTGATTTCTGCTGCGACCAACACCGTCATCCTCAACATGAACAATGGCGTCGATCTCAAGGCGTTCATGATCATGGATGGCTCGACGACGGCAGACGCGGTTCTCGTCGGCAAGGATGTTGCCACGATCACCGACCTCAAGGGCAAGAGCGTCGCCTATGAAAAAGGCTCGACCAGCGACCTTCTGATCAACTATGCGCTGAATTCAAACGGCCTTACCCTTGCCGATGTCGAGGCCGTGCCGATTGCTGCGGCCGATGCAGGCCTTGCTTTGATCGCGGGACGCGTTGATGTGGCCGTGACCTACGAGCCCTATATTTCCGCAGCCCTCGCCCAGGGCCCGGAATTCAAGGTTCTCTATACCGCCGGCGAAAAGCCTGGCCTCATCAGCGACGTTCTTGCCGCCGAAACGAGCTTTATTGCCGGCAACCAGCAGGATCTCGTCGGCATCATCAAGGCCTGGGACGAGGCGGTGACCTTCCTGCGCGACAATCCGGAAGAAGGCGGCAAGATCATCGCCGATGCCGTCGGTAGCCCGATCGAAGAATTCAACACCGCTTTTGCCGGTGTCCATCTCTACGACCGCGCCGAGAACGACGCTGCCCTCAAAGGCGAATTCCAGGCAACGGTCGAAGAGATCGGCTCCATCATGCAGCAAGCCAATCCCGATGAGGTCAAGACCCTGCCGACGGGCGAAACCTTCTTCGACCTGACCGCCCTCTCGGCCGCCGCACAATAATTGTTGGCCGGCGTCCCCAAGACGCCGGCATCCTTTTAAAACTTCGAGTAGCGCATGCCCAAGACCTCGAGCATCGCGGCAAATGCCGCGGCTGGTCGCATCGACCGCCGACAATCCCGCCGCAAGAAAGGTCTGTTGCGGCTGCGCCACCCCATTCCGGACCGCATCTTCACGAGTGCGGGCCTCGTCGTGCCCGTGGTCCTCGTGCTGCTCTGGTTCGCGGTCACGGCGCTCGGCCTCGTCAAGCCGCTGTTTCTCCCGAGCCCGCTCGCCATCCTAGAAGAAGCGTGGCGCCAGATCACGACCGGCATCCTGTTGGAAGACGCCGCCGTCAGCAGTTATCGCATCATCGTCGGCTGGCTTAGCGCCGCTATCCTGGCTATTCCCGTCGGCATCCTGATGGGCAATTTCCGCCTCTTCGAGGGCGCGCTCGAGCCCCTGATCTCGACAGTGCGCTATATGCCCATCGTGGCCTTGATACCGCTCACCATTCTCTGGGCCGGCATTGGCGACGAGCAGAAAATCCTGATCCTTTTTCTCGGGACCTTCTTCCAGATGACGCTGATGGTGATGGACAACGTCAAGACCATCGACGTCAATCTCATCCGGGCCGGGCAGACGCTTGGCTTTTCCAATACCGAAATCCTGTGGCGCATCATCCTGCCTGCGGCTCTGCCTGCCATCTGGGACACCTGCCGCATCACCATCGGCTGGACCTGGACCTATCTCGTCGTCGCCGAACTGGTGGCCGCGCAAAATGGCCTCGGCCGCCGCATCATGGATGCGCAGCGCTACCTTGCGACCGACACCATCATTTTCGGCACGCTGTTCATCGGCCTTTTGGGTCTTCTGACCGACTATGCCTTCAAGCGCACCGGCCGATCGCTCTTTCGCTGGACGGCCGATCGATGACCATGGCACCCAAAATCCACGCCGAAGCCGTGGGCAAGATTTTCGGCGAAGGCGCGAACGAGTTCCTCGCCATCGACCGGATCGACCTGACCGTTGCGCCCAACGAATTCGTCTCGATCGTCGGCACGTCCGGCTGCGGCAAGTCCACCTTCCTCAATATGGTTGGCGGCCTCACCGAGCCGACTTTTGGCGACATCCTTATCGATGGCACGCCCGTCACGGGACCGGGGCGCGACCGCGGCTTCGTCTTTCAGGGCTATAGCCTTTTTGAGTGGATGACCGTCGAAGGCAACATCCTCTTTGCGCTCGAAAAGAGCCGGCTGAGCAAGCCGGAAAAGACCGAATTGGTGCGCCAGTTCATTCATGAGGTTGGGCTCAGGGGCTTCGAAAAGTCCTACCCGCGTCAACTCTCGGGCGGCATGCGCCAGCGCGTCGCGATTGCGCGGGCGCTCGTCTACAAGCCCTCGCTACTCCTCATGGACGAACCGTTTGGCGCCCTCGACGCCCAGACCCGCGGCATGATGCAGGAACTGCTGCTCAAGGTTTGGGAAGACCACAAGGTCACGGTACTCTTTGTCACCCATGACGTCGAAGAGGCCATTTTCCTCGCCGACAGGGTCATCGTCCTTGCCTCGCGGCCTGGTCGCATCAAGCGCGAACTCACCGTCGATCTCCCGCGACCCCGCCAATTCGACATCGTCACCAGCCCCGAATTCTCGCAGCTAAAGCGTGGCGTCCTCGCCGACATCCGGGAGGAAACACTCAAGGTCATGTCACTGGGGGACGACGCTTAGGACTGTCGCGCTGATGGAAAAGAGCGGCGACCCACCAGAACTGGGGACCGCCGCTATGCATCACTCGGCGCGGAAAAAGATCATGCCGCCGTGGTGCAGTACGGTATCGGTGACGAACTCGCCGTCAGCTTCAAAGCCGGTATCGTCCCAGTAGTAGATCATATTGCCGGTGACCTCATAGCGGCCTTGATAGGCACTCTGCCGGGTGCCACGCGCTTCATCATAGCGGCCATTGGGCAAAAGCTCCTGGCGCACGTGTCCGTCGCCCGTCACCCACATGCCGATATAGGGGTGCTTTTCCATCGTTCCGTTCTCCTCGGAGTTTGAAGGTTCAAATTGAGCCGCCTGGGCTATCGCCGCTGAACCGGCGAAAGCGAGCGTGATAAGGAGCAATCTTGCGATCCTCATGTTTGGCCACCCGGCAGATCAACACGCTTAGCCGGCTCGAACCGTTTCAAAAGATTTTCGACCTCCTCAACGGGCACACCGCGGCCCGATGTGTGTTCGCGCACGATTTTCCAGGTGCCGCCGCTTCGTCGGAAGACATGGGAGGTTCGGCAGATCACGCCGCTCGCCGTTCCATCTGCCTGCTCGAGCCTTGCGCAGAATTCGAATGTACTTGCCGCCACATCGCCGCTGACCAGCACATCCGGTTCAACGATAACAGCGTGAACCGCGCTGTGCATCCGGTTGAACGAGGTCTCGAATGCCTCGGCCCATTCGCGCGGGCTGCGCGCCAGCCGCAATTGGGGATCGAAGCTGTCATAGAGCGCGGTGTCGGCGCTTTCCCAATCGTGGAATAGGCCGGCTTTTTTCTCGAAAACGAATGGTTCGCCCGGCGCCTTTTCCCAGCCTTCAAGGATCCAGCGCCGCTGCAGCTGGGCCACGTCCATTTCGCTGGTCATGAGCATGCCTTTCCTGGGCTCAAGAAGTCGTCGTGCCGACTCGATACGCCGTTGACGAGAATGATCTCGCTCATTTTTTTCTCCTTTGGCTCGTTCGGCTCAGACCATGCCGCCATTGGCGCGGATGGTTTGACCATTGATCCAGCCGCCGTCGGGACCGGCGAGAAATGCGACCGCTGCGGCAATGTCCTCAGGCGTTCCCAATCGTTCGAGCGGGTTCATCTTGGCCATCTTGGCAACGAGCTCGTCGGACTTTCCGTCGAGGAAAAGATCGGTCGCTGTCGGTCCCGGCGCCACGGCGTTGACGGTGATGTCGCGCCCGCGCAGTTCCTTGGCCAGAATGGCGGTCATTGTCTCGACCGCTGCCTTTGTCGCGGCGTAGACGCCGTAGGTTTCAAGCTTGAGGCCGACGACGGAAGTCGAGAAATTGACGATCCGTCCGCCAGTCTTGAGGCGCCGGGCCGCCTCGCGCAGCGTGTTGAACGTGCCCTTGAGATTGACGGCGATCTGCCGGTCAAACAGCGCATCGCTGCTCTCGGAAAGGGACGCCAGCGACATGATCCCGGCATTGTTGACGAGGATATCAACGCCGCCAAAGGCCTGCTCCGCGCGCTCGAACATCAGCGCCACGGCGGCCGGATCAGAAATGTCGGCCTTGTGCGCCAAAGCGGTGCCGCCTGAAGTGCTGATCGCCTCGACCACTTTGGCGGCCTCGCTGTCATTGCCGGCGTAATTGACGACAACGTTGAAGCCATCGGCCGCCAAGCGCTTGGCGATCGCCGCACCGATCCCGCGCGAGGCACCAGTAATAAGAGCAGTTTTCTTAGATGCGTCAGTCATCTCGATCTCCTGTTCTGTTTGGTGTTCTCTCTTTACGCGATGCCCTGCAGCGGATAATCAGGTGAAATCCGACAACATAATGCGGAATTTTCGAACAATGGACCGTCTGGATTGTATGCGCGTCTTTTCGCGTGTGTTGGAGCGGCGGAGCTTTACGGCCGCGGCTGAGGACCTCGCCTTGCCGCGCTCAACAGTGACCGACGCGGTCAAACAGCTCGAAGCGCGCCTCGGGGTGAGCCTCCTCCAGCGCACGACGCGTTCGGTGACGCCGACGCTCGACGGAGAAGCCTATCACCGCAGTTGCCTGGCGATCCTAGCGGAGGTGGAAGCGGCTGAATCCACTTTTCTTGGCGCCAAGCCCAAGGGGCTGTTGCGCGTGGACGTTCACGGCACCCTCGCCCGGCATTTCGTCATGCCGCGGTTGCCGGAATTCCTTGAAACCTATCCCGAGATCGAGCTGTTCATCAGCGAGGGCGATCGGCTTGTGGATCTTGTGCGCGAGGGGATCGACTGCGTGCTGCGGGTCGGCGTTCCGCACGATAGCGACATGATCGCGCGCCGGATCGCCACCCTGCCCGAAGCAACGCTTGCTTCGCCGGCTTATCTCGAAAAGTTCGGGACACCCGAGAAGCTAGACGACCTCCCCCACCATCGCATGGTCGGCTTCCGCTCCACTGCCACGGGTGGCGTTTTGCCTTTGCTGTTCGAGATCAATGGCAAGGTCCGTGAGGCGATGCTGCCCATGACGCTGACGGTCACGGGTGCCGAAACCTATTATGCCGCCTGCCTGCGCGGTCTGGGGCTCATCCAGATCCCGCGCTACCATGCTGCTCCGGCACTGGCCTCGGGCGAGATCGTCGAAATCCTGCCAACAATCAAGCCGCCGAGCACGCCCGTTTCCGTGCTCTATCCGCGCGACCGCCAGCTTTCGCCCCGCGTTCGTGTCCTCATTGACTGGCTGGTCAAGGTCTTCAACGTTCCGGACAAAACCATCGCGTAGAGCGGTCCGTTATCCGCTTCACGGCGAGACAACGACCTTCTTGGGCCAGCGCTCCAGACCGACGACAGCCACGCCGCTGACCATGATAACCGCAATGCCCATGAGAGCGAGCGCATTGGGAAACGTGCCGAAAATCAGCATGCCGGACAGCAGCGCCCAGACCGTGGACATATAAAGAAAGGGAACGACCGCCGAGACCGACGCGGCGCGATATGCGGTGAGCAGCAGCCAATGCGCGGCGATCAAAAATATGCTCGACCCCACGGCGAAGGCGAGGGTCAGCGCAGAAGGCCATGTCCATTGCTCAAGCAGCAGGCCCGCCAGCCCCGCACCGACGATCTCGATGGCTCCGGCGGCGACTGCGACGACGATGCCGGGTATATCAAGCTTGATCTTCCTGCCGATGAGATCGCGCACCGCGACTGCAGCAGCGCTCCAAAGACCAAACAGCGTATAGGGTGAGAAGCCGCTCGCGCCTGGTTGCGCGACGAGAAGTGCGCCGGCGAAGGCCAGAACGATCAGGGCGACCTGCATGCCCGATAGCCGCTCCTTGAAAAACACCATCGCGCCGATCAGCAGCAGCAGCGGTGACGTTTGCCCCAGGGCGGTCAGATCGGCGATGGGCACATAGGCAAGCCCAGCGACAAAACCCATGGCGGCGGTGAGTTCGAGCAAATTCCTCAACTGCACACGGCCGTCCAACATGCGCGGCGCGTAGCGAAAAAGGCCCAGGGCTGCCAAAAGCGGTATGCCAAGAAGCGTGGAGCCCACGCCCCGCAGGAACAGGGCTTGAAAAGGCGGCACTTCGTGCATGGCCAGTTTAAGTAGGCTGTCATTGATCGTGAAGCAGGCGGTCGCAAGGATCATGAGGATGATCCCAAGCGTATTGCCGGAGGGGCGGCGCATGGTGGTCTCGAGACATCGGGCAGGGGCAAGCTCGAATTCTGATAGAGCAGTGCCCGTAAATGTCCAGCGGCTGGCGCCGCAGAATCTCTTTTAAAGCGCGACGCCTGTCGCCGGATACAAAAAAGGCCGCCAGCGGCGGCCTCCAGGCTTGGACGTCGAAGCTGAACTTACTTCTGAAGGATCAGATTGATCGCGGATTCGCGGCCATCGCGACCGGTCTCTACTTCGTAAGAAAGCTTGTCGTTCTCATAAAGTCCGTCAACGCCAGAATTCTGGACAGCCGACACATGGACGAAGTGGTCCTTGCCGCCATTGTCAGGGGTGATGAAACCAAAACCCTTGGTTGCGTTGAAGAATTTTACAGTACCGTTCATGGTTGCCATTTTAATATTCCTTGAGCTCGGAGCCGAAGCAAAGCGAGCGTTGCCCTCTGCAACATGCAAGAGGGGGCATAGACGTTCGCAAAGTGGATCACTGAGCCATTAACCGGATAAGGACCGGCAGGAGGCAGCCGACTTGGGCTGAAAACGCGTATCATGGTGTTTCGCACCCAATAGCGGCATTGGCAAGGCGAACGCGCCAAAAGCTCCTGCTAAAGCTCAAGGCCGTCGCGTTGACCTCATCCTGATATGGGTTCGCCTTTGTGCTTATCGTTTTGAACGACCGAACGGCGAAGCGGATATTCGTCCGAGAAGTAAAGGCCGCGAATAGCCTCGGCGCCGTAGCGAATTTCGTTTGCTTCGATAATGGAGCTTGATTGAAGGCCGACGGGCAATTCCTCAATCGTGAACTGAATTGCCTCGACCAACGAGGGAAACCGCTGATATCGCGCCACCCGAGGCGAGGTATGATGTCGTCCAGGATAGAGTTCAGCCGGCGCATTGAAATTAGTCATCGCTAGTCCTTTCGAGAACGCGACATCGAGCGCCGCGTGGGCGCAACGTTCACAATCTGAGGAAAGCGGCTGGGACCGGGAGCCAAAGGCATATGAAGCGCCACAACTCATATGGGGCACAATAGCCACTTTTGTGAGGCAGGAAACGAAGAGAGGCCCGCCACGTCTCCCGAAAGCTCGGCGACCTCGGCGCAAAATGCGCTTGGCAGTGTAGATACTGCCCAGTTTTCCGACGTCGCCTACAAATGGAGCGGTGAGAGCCATCATTGGCTGGCGGCCTTGCACACGACATGTCGTGTGCTCAGCTAATTGAGGCTGACCCTTTCGCCAGTGCGGCCATCGAAAATATAGGTCTGGCGGGGATTGGCCATGATGTTCACGCTGTCGCCGGGCGTGACCACTTCTTCGCCATTGACGGTAACGACGACCGGCAGGCCGGAAACATCGACCGTCACGAACGTCTGGCCGCCGGTCGGTTCGACGAAGCTCACTTGGCCGGCAATGCCGTACGCACCGAGCTGGAGATGTTCGGGGCGGATGCCGACGCTGACCTTTTGGCCATCCGCGACCTTGGGGCCGGGCTCGAACGTGAAGACCTCGCCGCCGGCGGTGCGGGCGGTGTTGCCGGTTACGGTTGCTTCAAAGAAGTTCATGGCCGGTGAGCCGATAAAGCCGGCAACGAAGAGATTGGCCGGCTGGCGATAGAGCTCCATCGGGGAGCCCTCCTGCTGGATGACCCCGCGATTGAGCACCACGACCCGATCGGCAAGGGTCATCGCCTCGACCTGGTCATGCGTCACATAGACCGAAGTGACGCCCACTTTTTTATGCAGCGCCTTGATCTCGGATCGCATCTGGACGCGCAGCTTGGCATCGAGATTGGAAAGCGGTTCGTCAAAAAGGAAAACCGAAGGGTCACGCACGACGGCACGGCCCATGGCGACACGCTGGCGCTGGCCACCTGAAAGCTGGCTGGGCTTGCGATCGAGCAGCGGTTCAAGTTCCAGCATCTGGGCTGCCTGCCGGACGCGGCTATCGATCTCGGCTTTGGGTTTCCCTGCCAGCTCGAGGTTGAAGGCCATATTCCGGTAGACGTTCATATGTGGGTAGAGCGCATAGGACTGAAACACCATAGCGATGTTGCGCTCGCGCGGCGTCAGGTCGTTGACCACCTCATTGCCGATAGCGACCTCACCGCTCGAAATGTCCTCAAGCCCAGCGATCATGCGCAGGATCGTCGACTTGCCACAGCCAGATGGGCCGACGAGAGCGACGAACTCGCCGTCTTCAATAGAGAGGTTGATGCCCTCGATTACCGAGACGGTTCCGTAGTTTTTTGCAACATTGCGGAGTTCCAAGCCGGCCATGAAAGCCTCCTACTTGACTGCGCCGGCAGTCAGCCCGGCAATGATGTGCTTCTGCGCCGCGAAGAAAACGATGACCGTGGGCAGGATGGTGAGGGTGATGAAGGCAAGGATCAGTTGCCAATCGGTGCTGAATTCGCCGCGATAGACCATGATCCCCAGCGGCCATGGATATTTGCTCTCGGAATTGAGCATGATGAGCGGCAGGATGTAGCTGTTCCAACTGCCCACGAAGGAGATGATCCCGACCGTCGCGATGATTGGGCGGCTGAGCGGCAGCGAGATGTGCCAGAAGAACCGAAGATAACCCGCGCCATCGACGAAGGCAGCGTCGAAGAGTTCAGTCGGCAGGCTCCGGAAATAATTGCGGAAGAGCAAGATGCTCATGCCGAGCCCGAAGGCCACCTGCGGCAGCACCACGCCCCAATAGGTATCGAGAAGGCCCAAATCCCGGATGCGGATAAAGAGCGGCAGGATGGCCGTCGCAGCCGGAAACATCAGCCCGATCAGGAAGTAATTGAGCAGGAACTGCGAGCCGAAGAATTTGACATGGGCGAAGGTGAACGCCGCCATGGCGGCAAAGGCCAGCGTCAGGAAGACCGTGAGCCCCGCGATGAGCAGAGAATTGCCCATTTGCAGCCAGTAACGCTGGGAAAACAGGATGTCGGCATAGTTCGAGACCATCCAGGTCGATGGCAGGCCGAAAGCATTGCCGCGGAGGTCGCCCAGCGTCTTGAAGCCGCCGAGTGCAGTCGTGACCAGGGGAATAACCACAACCGCGGCAAAAATGATGAGGCAGGTATAAAGGTAAGCCTTGGTGCCGAAGCGGAGGCTGCGCCCCGGTGTCTGGGCCTTGGCGGCGTCGATGGGATTGGTGGCGGTGTCAGTCATTTTTCATGAAGATCCGCTTGTAGGAGAAAGCGAGGGTGACGCAGATGACGAACAGCACGACGCCCACGGCCGAACCGAAGCCGACCTGCATGCGCATGACCCCGAAACTGTAAAGGAAGGTCACGAGCGTCTGCGTGGAGTTCGAGGGACCACCGCCGGTGAGCGGCATGATCATGTCAAAGAGCTGCAGCGATCCGATCACGGCAAAGAAGACCGAGAGGCGTACCGTCGAGCCCAGCAATGGCAGGGTGACCTGGCGGAACTTCTGCCATCCAGTCGCCCCATCGATATCGGCAGCCTCGAGCACGCTTTTGTCGATCGCCTGGAGCCCGGCGATAAACAGCATCATGTGAAAACCGAAGTATTTCCAGACTATGACGCCAAGCACGGCCGAGAAGGCAGCGTTCTTGTCGGCAAGCCAGAAGGGCGCGTTAAGGCCCATCATATGGTAGATATTGGCGACGAGCCCGAATTCGCCATCGTAGACGAAGCGCCAGATCATGCCCGCAGCAACGTCGGCCAGCACATAGGGCAAGAAGAAGATCAGCCGGAAAAAGGTCGCGCCCTTGATATGCTTGGTGACCATGGTCGCAAGCCAGAGCGCGAGCGGCACCTGGATGCAGATCGAAACGAGGATGATGAGCCCGTTATTGACGAGAGCGTTGCGGAAGGCGCCCTGACGGAAGATCAGCTCATAATTTTTCCAGCCGATCCACTGCGTCGGCAGGCCATATCCGTTCCAGTTGTAGAACGAATACCAGGCCGCCTCGCCCATGGGCAGAATGACAAAGACGGTGAACAGCAGCAGCGCTGGCGGCAGGAAGAGCACCAGAACCGGCCATTTGCCGCGGATGCGGGCACGTCGAACTTTTGGGCGGGCGAGCGCGGTTCCGGCGGACAAGCCGGGCGCTGCAACAGTCTCAGTCATCCATCTCACCTTTCAACGACCGAAGGGAGAAGCGGGCAACCGCAAGGCTGCCCGCTCGCGCTCACATCTCCATCGAGAAGGCGTCCTGCACCTGCTGCAGAGCATCTTCGGGCGTGACCTGGCCGGAGACCAGTTCGACGGACATGTCATTGACGACACGACCGACATTGGGGCCGAGATCCTGGTCGAGATAGTTCTGGTGCCAGGTGGCCTTGGCCATCTGCGCAGCACTATCGGCGAGGCTCGGATCCTTGACACTGGCATCCGAGCCAAGGGCCGTCGGCAGAATATTGTTCTTTTCAGCCAACAGCCCGGCGTTTTCGACCGTCATGTAATGGATGAAATCTTCGGTTTCCGGCGGGGCATTGGTGGTGACCACCCAGCCATTGAGACCACCGAAATCGTCGGTCACGACGCCGGCCCCGCCATCGACCAGCGGGAAGGCGAAGCGCCCGATGGCGTCTTCGGCAAGGCCCTTGCCGTCGGTTGCGGCATTGGCCTGGTTCTGCGGCGTCGCGGTGTTTTCAAAGCTGAGCACCATGGCAGCGCGGCCATCGGCGAACACGGCCTGCGTATCGGGCCAGGTCGCGCCGAGATAGCCTTCCTGGAATGGCTCCATGGCGCCAAGGTCCGCCAGCATCTGGCTCGCTTTTACAAAGCCTTCACCCTGGAAGCCCTCACCGGCCTTGGCCGCGTCGAACCCATCCTTGCCGAGCTCGCGCATGGCGAGATAGCTCCAGAAGAAGTGGATGGGCCACTTGTCTCCACCGCCACCGGCAATCGGGGTGATCCCGGCATCCTTGAGCTTTTGTACGGCCGCCGTAAAATCGGTCCAGGTCTTGATGCCATTGGCATCAACGCCCGCCTGCTCGAACAGCGCCTTGTTGTAGAAAAAGGACACAAGGCCCGACTGAACGGGGGCGGCCCAGACCTTGCCGTCGATGCTGAGGCCATCGACCGCTGCCGGGCTCACCGCATTGCGCCAGGCGCCATTATCGGCATCCATGGCCGCGGTGATGTCGCGGATGGCGCCGGTTTCGGTCTGCGCTTTCAACACGCCACCGCCCCAGGTGTAGAACATGGATGGCGCATCGTTCGATTGCAGCAGCGTCGGTAGCTTGGCTTTGAAAGCCTCGTTTTCAAGGAACTGGAATTCGATTTTGACATCGGGATGTTCCGCCTCGTAATTAGCGGCGATTTCCTGCCAGGTGGCAAGACGATCCGGATTGGATTCAAGGTGCAGCCATTTGATGGTGGACTGCGCTGCCGCATCGGATACAGTCGAGGCCAGCGCAACGGCGCTGAGGGCAAGCACGAGCGATCGCCTGGACAGGCGTCCGAAAACCAGATTCATGATGTTCCTCCCGTCGGACATTTTGTCCGTTATGCGGAATTAATAGGCTCGCCGATTCACCGATTGTCAATACCTTCAGACCGCCATTGCCCTAAGCGCCGGGAGACAGGAGGTTTGGCACTTGCTAATCGACGATTTTGGCTGCTAGAGTTTTTTGAATTAATACGCATCGCTGATTAAAGCGAGCGCCGGGAGGCTGAAGACGGGATCATGAAGACTGCCGATCCTGAACTCATGCGAGCGATCAACCGCTTCCATGTGCTCGATACCATCCGCCGCTATGGCGCCATTTCTCGCGTCGAAATTGGCGAGCGGATCCAGCTTTCGCCCACCACCGTCTCGGCAATCACCGGTTCGTTGATCGAAGATGGGCTGATCCTCGCCCAACATGAGGGTGACCTGCGCGGTGGCAATCGAGGCCGGCCCCGGGTGATGCTCGCGCTCAATCCCAAGGCGGCGCGTGTCGTTGGCGCCAAGATCGCCGCCAATCGCCTTGCCTTCGTCGTCACCGATTTTCAGGGCGATATCCTCGCCGAACTGATCCTGCCCCTGCGGGTCGATCGGCTGCCGCTATCGGTCATCGCCGATCTTGTCGAGGATGGCGTGCGACGCTGCGTGCTCGATGCCGGCATCGCCATGGAAGACATAAAATCCGTCGCCGTTTCCCTGCCCGGCATCATCGAGCATGGCTCGGGACTTGTCCGCGCCAGCAGTATTTTCCGCGATGCCGATGTGCCGCTCAAGGAGGCCCTGGTGGAGCGGCTCGGCATCGACGTTATCGTCGAGAGCGATGCGAATGCCATCACCATGGGCGAGCACTGGTTCGGCCAGGCGCGCGATTGCGACGACTTTGTCCTCGTCGCCATCGAGGACAATCTCACTCTCGGCGTGATGCATGGCGGCCAGATCTTCCGCGGCGCACGAGAACTCAGTCTGACGCTGGGCGACATGGTCATGGGGGCCGATCCCGACCACGCGGTAAAACTGGCCGATGTCGCGAGCGAAAAAGCGATCATCAATGGCGAAGTCAGCGATCCACGGATGCGCGACGCCATTCGCCTCGGTAGCGGCATGAGCCAGGTCCGCGGCATGATCGAAGCCGGCGACAACAAGCTGCGGGTTGCCGCGAACAAGGCCGGCGCGGCCCTTGGGATTGCCATCGCCAATCTCGTCGCGCTCTTTGCGCCACCGCGCGTCATTCTGGTCGGCTCGACACTAACGCTCGGGCCGCATCTCCTCGATGCGCTCCACAGCAGTTTTGCCAAGGCCATTCCCCAATCGCTGCGGGAGGTGGCGGAAATCGTCATCGAAAACGCCGACGACCGCCTCTGGGCTCGCGGCGCCGCCGCGGTGGCACTTGGCGAACTCTACGGCTCGCCCTGGGGGACCACGGGCCCGGCGAGAACCTTCAATGCCGATGCGCTCGAAAGCGGCAAAAGCCCGTGAGCAATTCGCGATCCATCACCAGGTCGGTCAACCGGCTAACTTAGCCGGTGGCGCCCGATTGCGGCGGCGTCTCGGCTCACCAAAGCAAGAGGAGGAAAGACTATGCGGGAAGCTCTCATCGTTTGGGGTGGCTGGAGTGGACATGAGCCGGAGCAGTGTGCCGACATTATTCGCGGCATGCTCGAGGAAGACGGCTTCAAGGTCTATGTCGAGAACACGACCGAGGCCTTCGCCGATCCTTCGGTAAAAGATCTCAGCCTCATCGTGCCGATTTTCACCATGAGCAAAATCGAGAAGGAAGAGCTCAGCATGCTCACCGAGGCCGTGCGCGGCGGCGGGGGCCTTGCCGGATATCACGGCGGCATGGGCGATGCTTTTCGCGATGCGGTCGACTATCAGTTCATGGTTGGCGGCCAGTGGGTCGCACACCCGGGGAACATCATCGACTATCGCGTCGACATCACCCGGCCCGACGATCCGGTGATGGAAGGCATCGAAAGCTTTCCCTATCGCTCCGAGCAATACTACATGCATGTCGACCCCTCGAACGAGGTGTTGGCGACGACCACTTTCAACGGCGATCATGCCTATTGGATCGACGGGATCACCATGCCGGTGGTCTGGAAACGCAAATATGGCGAAGGCCGCGTGTTCTATTCTTCGCTCGGCCATGTCGCTTCAGAATTCGAAGTGCCGCAAATGCGCACGATCCTCCGCCGCGGCATGAACTGGGCCGCCCGATAGGCAGGTTAAAACGGGGCGCCCCAATGGGGCCGCCCCGTGTAGATTGGCGGCTCTGTCCTCTCGCTGACATCAAACTACGTCAGACTGCCAAAAACCTAGCGGACCGCTCAGCCATGACCCTCAAATTCATCGTCCTCAGCGACCTCCACGTCATGCCCGAGGGCGAGCTGTCGATGACGCTCGACACCGGCGCCAGGCTTGAGCAAGCCGTCCAAACCATCGCCACCCGCTACCACAATGTCGACTTCTGCGTCCTTGCCGGGGACCTCACAGATCTCGGTCAACCCGCCGCCTATGAACGCCTCAAGTCACTGATCGATCGTATAGATATCCCGGTCCACCTGACCCTCGGCAATCATGACGATCGCGAGACTTTCCTCTCGGTCTTCGGCGAGGAATATGTCGCCGAAACCGGCAAGATTGACAAAGCCTTCGACGCCAAAGGCTACCGGATCATTCTCCTCGATTCCTCCGAGCCCGGCCGCGTCGACGGCATTCTCACCGACGCCCAGAGCGCCTGGCTAAAGGCCCGACTTGCCGAGGCATTGGACCGCCCGGTCATCGTGATGCTCCATCACAATGCCAATGCGCTCCACATCAATTCCGATGATATCCGCATCCGCAACGCCGAGCCGTTCATCGCCGCACTCAAGACCCATCCCGATATTCGCCAAGTCATTGCCGGCCATGTCCACCTGACCTCGACTGCCCTCTGGCGCGGCATCCCCTTCACCACCCTTGCCGGCGGCCACTATTACTGCACGGTGGACCAGGACCACGTTCCCATGCGCCGCCTTGCCGGCCCGGCGCAAATGGCCTTCGTCATCGGCGAAGAGGACCAGACCACAGTGCATTTCGATAGCTATATCGACGGCAATCCCGAAATCGCCTAAGCGAGACCGCTTCTGATAGGCCTTCGCGGGCGCGGGTCTAGCGAGCTGATCATGGGGCACACTTGACAAGGCTCCCCGCGCCCGTCAGGTGCTGATGATGATCTCGGGAAAGCCAATGCTCGCCCTCAAGGGTGTTACGCGCCACT
This sequence comes from Devosia sp. Leaf420, assembly GCF_001425445.1. Classification (GTDB taxonomy): domain Bacteria; phylum Pseudomonadota; class Alphaproteobacteria; order Rhizobiales; family Devosiaceae; genus Devosia. Next base: position 407,240 of record NZ_LMQU01000011.1, read on the forward strand.
TCAATGATGTGGCGGCGCTGCAGGACGTCACGCTGGAACTGGGCGCCGGCCAGGTTCTCTGCCTTGTCGGGCATTCCGGCTGCGGAAAATCGACGCTTCTGCGAGCCATTGCGGGCATTGAAACGCTTGATGGTGGCACCATCGCCATCGAGGGCACCCCGGTTTCCGGCGATGGCATCTTTGTCGAGCCGGAGGATCGCCGGATCGGCTTCATGTTCCAGGATTATGCGCTGTTCCCTCATCTCAGCGTGCGAGAAAACGTCGCATTTGGCCTCAAGAAACTTGCCCGTTCCGACCGCGCTAACCGGGTCAGCGACATCCTCTCCCGGATCGGTATCGAGGCTTTGGCCGACCGTTATCCGCATATGCTGTCCGGTGGCGAACAGCAGCGCGTGGCGCTTGCCCGCGCCCTCGCGCCGCAGCCGCGCCTCTTATTGATGGACGAGCCCTTCTCCAATCTCGACCGCGGCCTGCGGGATCGCGTGCGGCACGAAACCCTCTCGATCGTGCGGGACCTCGGCATGACAGCCGTGGTCGTGACCCACGATCCCGAAGAAGCCCTGGCCATCGGGGATACGGTTGCCCTCATGCAAAAAGGCCGCGTGGTGGAAGCCGGCACCGGCGAACGCATTTACGACGCCCCCTGGACGGCTTATGCCGCGCGGTTCTTTTCCCGCATGAACGTCATTCCCGCAAAAATCGAAGCCAATATGCTCGATACGCCGCTGGGACGCTTTCATGCGCCGGCCCTCGACGGCGAGCCGCATGTTCTCTTGCGGCCCCAATCCATCATCCTGACGGAAAGCGGAATTCCCGGTGTCGTGGTCGATCGCTCCATTCTCGGCGAGATCGAGGAATTGCGCATCGCCGTGGCTGGTGTCGACGATCCCCTCATCATGCGCGGCACATCACGGCACGATGTCCATCCTGGCGATGCGGTTGAGATCGCCGTGAAAGCGGACGAGGTCATGATCTTCCCGCAGGATGCCTAAAAGCCCCGATTGTGATGGAAAGTCAGTACCTTAGATTGATTCTAAGTTGACCCTAAATAACTTGACTTAGACAGTCCGCTATGGCTTTAGCCTCCCTAGGAGAGGAAATGCGGAAGGGCCGCGCGACCTGCTCATCAATTTGGGAGATCGTCCATGAATACCCTTTTCAAGCTCGTTGGCGTCACGAGCATGCTGGCTCTTGGTGCAGCCGTTCCTGCGCTCGCCCAGGAAGTGAACATCTACACGACCCGCGAGCCCGGCCTGATCCAGCCCATCCTCGATGCCTTCACCGCCGAGACCGGCGTCAAGGTCAACACCGTGTTCCTTGAAAGCGGCCTGATCGAGCGCGTCCAGGCCGAAGGCGAAAGCTCGCCGGCCGACCTTCTGATGACGGTCGATTTTGGCGCGCTGATTGATCTCGTCAATGCCGGCGTCACCCAGCCGGTCGATTCCGAAGCGCTTGAGAGCGCGATCCCCGCATCCCTCCGCGATGCCGATGGCAACTGGTTCGCACTGTCAGGCCGCGCCCGCGTCGTTTACGTCGCCAAGGATCTCGATCTCGACAGCATCACCTATGAACAGCTCGCCGACGAACAGTTCCGCGGCAAGCTCTGCATCCGCTCGGGCCAGCACCCTTACAACACCGCGCTGTTCGCCGCCTATATGGCCAAGCACGGCGAAGAAGCCACCAAAACCTGGCTCGAAGGCCTCAAGGCCAACCAGGCCCGCGCCGCAGCCGGTGGCGACCGTGACGGCGCCCGCGACATCGCCGCCGGCATCTGCGACATCGCCGTCGCCAACTCCTACTATTACGGCCTGATGGCGAGCGGCGCCGGTGGCGACGAGCAGAAGGCGTGGGCCGAAGAGGTCAAGGTGATCCTGCCGACCTTTGAAGGTGGCGGCACGCTGGTCAACGTCTCCGGCGCGGCTGTAGCGGCCCATGCCCCCAACCGCGACGAGGCCGTGCAACTGCTCGAATATCTCGCATCCGACGAGGCGCAGAAGCTCTATGCCGAAGCCAATTTCGAATATCCGGTTTCGACCACCGCGGAAGTGCAGCCGATCATCGCAGCTTTTGGCACGCTCAACCCCGACAGCCAGTCGCTGACCGAAATCCTGCCGTTCCGCGCACGCGCCAGCGAGCTGGTGGACGAAGTGAACTTCGACACGTTCGGCAACTGATCGGAGACAGGCGGCGGCCACGGCCGCCGCACTTTTTATGGCCGATCTCACCATGACGCGCCCAAGGCGCCGCCATTTCGGTATCAACGTTTGGGCCGCCGGGGCATTTGCCGCGGCGGCTCTCGCGCTTGTGCCGATCGTGACGATCGCGCTGACGGCCATGGCCGATACCGGCGGGCTATGGGGCCATATCGTCCAGTTTGTACTGCCGCAGGCGACCTGGAACACGCTGGTGCTGCTTGCTGGTTCCGGTCTCATCGCGACCATCGTTGGCACCGGCGCAGCATGGTTGGTCACCGCCTATGATTTCCGCGGGCGCTGGTTCCTCGAATGGGGCCTACTGCTGCCGCTGGCCGTGCCCACCTACATCATGGCCTATGCCTATCTCGACATCCTCAACCCGCTCGGCCCGGTGCAAGGCGTGCTGCGATGGGTGCTGGGCTATTCGAGCCCACGCCAGTTTCGCCTGCCCGACATTCGCGCCATGTGGGGCGCCATCCTGGTCTTTGGTTTCGTTCTTTATCCATACGTTTATCTGACCGCCCGGGCGATGTTCCTGACCCAGGCCGCCAATGTCATCGAAGTGGCGCGCACGCTAGGCGTGCCGCGCTCCGCCATCTTCTGGCGCGTCGCCCTGCCTCTCGCGCGACCTGCCGTCGCCGTCGGCGTTTCGCTGGCGCTGATGGAAGTGCTCAACGATGTCGGCGCCTCGCAATTTCTTGGCGTGCGGACGCTGACCGCCACCGTCTACACGACCTGGATCGTTCGAACCGACTTGGCCGGCGCCGCACAGATCGCCATCAGCATGCTCGCCATTGTCCTCGCGATGCTGGTCCTCGAGCGCTGGGCCCGCCGCAAGCAGCGCTTTGCCTCGGCCGCGCAAAACGCCCGGCAGATGCAACGCCAGCGGCTCCGGGGGCTAACCGCACTATTCGCCTTCCTTTTCGGAGCCCTTCCGATTGCCATCGGCTTTGCCGGCCCCGCGCTTTATCTCATCGTTGCCGCGATCCGTCGCATCGAATTTGCCGGTTTCTCCAACGCTCTTCTCCGCGCCACCATCAACACCGTCAGCGTGTCGGCCATGGCCACCGTGGTCATCGTCCTCATCGGCTTTGCCCTCGCCTATGCGGCGCGACTGCATCGATCGGCATGGACCGAGGGCGCCATGCGCATAGCCTCACTGGGCTATGCCGTGCCGGGCACGGTGCTGGCCCTTGGCATCCTCGTTCCCGTTGCCGCCTTTGACAGGACACTGGGCAATCTTTGGCACGCCTGGACCGGCCTGCCCGGCACGCTCTTGCTGCTCGGCTCTGGGGCAGCCCTCATCTATGCCTATTCAACACGCTTCCTTGCCATCTCCGTGGGCGGCATTGACGCGGGACTAAGCCGCATTCCGCCCGCCTATGACTACGCCGCGCGCACCCTCGGCCGCTCGGCAAGTGGCACCCTCTTCGCAGTCCACCTGCCCCTGTCGCGCTCGGCACTGACTGCCGCGGGCCTCTTGGTCTTTGTCGATTGCATGAAAGAACTGCCCGCAACGCTGCTCCTGCGCCCCCTCAACTTCGAGAGCCTTGCCACCCTCCTTTACGGCGAGGCGGCCCGCGGCACCTACGAAGACGCCGCCCTCGCCGCCCTCATCATCGTCGCCATCGGCATTCTACCAGTCGTGCTGCTGGCAAGAACATCATCGCAACCAGCTGCGTAAGTCTTTGGGACTTGAGGCGTTGAGTGCAGATTTTGCCCTGACTTAAGCACTCCAACTGATGGGAGGACGACACGCTGGGAGCGATATCCCAGGTGGCGCTTTCCATCGTCCATCTTGCCGCTCTTCGCACGAATTTAATCCATCTTGCGCACCGCTCCACAACACGCTAATACGTATCAGCGCTAATACGCATTAGCAGATTTTGGAGGATGGCTTGGCGACGCGGCGGCTGACACAAAAGGACATTGCGAGATTGGCCGGCGTCAGCCAGGCGACCGTGTCCTTTGTGCTCAATGGCTCGCCGGAAAACGCCAACCGTATCCCTGCAGAGACGCGGGACCGCGTGCAGAAAGTGATCCGGGACACCGGCTATGTCGCTGATCCCGTCGCACGCCGGATGGTCAAGGGTCTCAACCGCATTCTCGGCGTTTTCACTTATGAGCCTGCCTTCCCATCCGCCCAGGCAGACTTTTTCACGCCATTTCTCCTCGGCATTGAGGAAGCGGCACAGGAGCTGGGATATGACCTGCTGCTCTTGACCGGCGCAGGCGTCAAACGGCGTATTTTTGGCGACAATGTTCGCCTCAGGCTCGCAGATGGCTGCATCATTCTCGGACGGCAATTCGATCGCGATGAGCTGACCCGGCTGGTCGCTGGCGACTTCCCCTTCGTCGCCGTCGGCCGCCGAGACGATGCGGGCGGCCCCGTCCCCTATGTGGGTGGCGGCTATGTCGCGGGCACGGCAGCGCTCGTTCAGCGTGCCCGGGCCCTGGGCCACCATCGCATTGCCTATATCGGTCTCAATGAAGGCGCGGAATCGACGGTCGATCGCTGGATCGGCTTCGAGCCGGCGCTAAATGGTGCCGAACTCGTCCACACCCAATTTGCCGTGGCGCAACCGCCGGGCGAAACGCTCGATGCGCTGCTCGCGGCTGGCGCCACCTGCGTTTTCTTCACCGAATTGGCCGATGCCATCGCCGTCGATGCCGTCGCACGCCATCGCGGCATCAGCGTTCCCGGCGATCTCTCGATCGTCGTTCTCGGCAATCACATCCGCGCCGAAGAACACGGCCGCCGCTTTACGTCCTTCTCCATTCCCCGCGAGGCCATGGGCCGCGCCGCCACCGAAATGCTGGTGCGGCGCGTGGAGAATGACGCCCCGGTCGAGCAGGTGCTGCTCGATTGCGCCATCGTCGAGGGTGACACCCTCGGCCCTCTTTCTACCCAACACGTTCGGAACACATGACCAAAGAGCTTCACGCAGACATTCTCATCGTTGGTGGCGGGCTCGGTGGCGTTGCTGCAGCCCTTGGCGCCCTGCGCTCGGGCCGCACCGTCATCATGAGCGAGGAATTCGACTGGATAGGCGGCCAATTGACGAGCCAGGCCGTGCCGCCCGACGAGCATTCCTGGGTCGAGCAATTCGGCGTCACCCGCTCCTATCAGCAACTGCGCCGCGGCATCCGCCAGTATTATCGCGACAACTATCCGCTGACCGCGGAAAGCCGCGCCTGGGGCGATCTCAATCCCGGCGCCGGCTGGGTCAGCCGCTTGTGTGCCGAGCCCCGTGTCGGCCTTGCCGTGCTCGAAGCCATGCTCGCGCCATGGCGCGGCGGCGGCAAGCTGACGGTGCTGCAGCCCTATCGTCCGGTCGCTGCCGATGTCGATGGCGACACGGTCCGCTCGATCACTCTCCGCCATCGCGACACGGGCCGCGAGATCGTCTGCTCGGCGCCCTATGTGATCGACGCGACCGAACTCGGCGATCTCCTGCCCCTGACCGGCACCGAATATGCCAAGGGTTTCGAGGCCCAGTCCGATACCGGCGAACCCAGCGCGCCCGATCACGCGCAGCCCGACAATGTGCAAGCCGTGTCCGTCTGTTTTGCCATCGATCACGTCGACGGCGACCAGACCATCGACAAGCCGGAAAACTATGATTTCTGGCGCAAGTATCAGCCTGAATTCTGGGGCGGACCGCTCCTCGGCTTCAAGGCGCCGCATCCGCGCACGCTCGAAATCACCGAGCGTTCCTTCACGCCTAATCCCGATGATGATCCGCTCCTGGTCGATGCCGATCAGCGCCGCAATGCGGGCGACGGCAATCTCTGGACCTTCCGCCGCATCGCCGCCCGCCGCAATTTCCAGCCCGACGCCTATCAGTCCGACATCTGCCTCGTGAACTGGCCGATGATCGACTATATGGAATCGACCATCATCGACGTGTCCGAAGAGGAAAAGGCTCGGCACCTCAAGGCGGCCGCCGACCTCTCCTATTCCGTCTTTTATTGGCTGCAAACCGAAGCCCCGCGCCTCGATGGCGGCCAGGGCTTCCCAGGTCTGCGTCTCCGCGGCGACGTCACCGGCACCGATCATGGCCTTGCCATGGCGCCCTATATCCGCGAAAGCCGCCGCATCCTGCCTGTCACACGCATCGTCGAGCAGGATGTGTCGATGACCGTCCACGGCAATAATCTCTCCAAAAGCTATCGCGACAGCGTCGGCATCGGCATGTACCGCATCGATCTCCACCCCTCGACCGGTGGCGACAATTATGTCGACGTTGAATCCGCACCCTTTGAAATCCCGCTCGGCGCGCTCCTGCCGCGTCGCGTCAAGAACCTGCTGCCGGCAGGCAAGAACCTTGGCACCACGCACATCACCAATGGCTGCTATCGCCTGCACCCGGTCGAATGGAACGTGGGCGAGGTCGCCGGCATGCTCGCCGCGCACTGCCTCAACCATGGCCTGACCCCGCATCAGGTGCAGGCCGATGACGGCAAACTTCAAGATTTTCAGGCTCAGCTCTACCGCGCCGGCGTCGAAATCCGCTGGCCGGACGTGCGCGGCTACTGATCGGCTCATCAACGGAGGAAACGATGACCAGACTTGCAATGCTCAAAGCCACGGCGGCTTCAGCCGGCATTCTTCTGCCTCTAGCCTGGGGCGGCGTCGCCTGGGCCCAGGACGCAGTCAATCTGCGCATGACCATCTGGAGCGCCAACGAGGCGCATCTGGCGCTCTTCAACGAGATCGGCGAAGGTTTTAAGGCCACGCACCCGAATGTGTCGGTCACCTTCGAGCCGCTACCGTTCGAAAACTACACGACGACGCTGACCACCCAGATCGCCGGCGGGAACCCGCCCGATCTTGCCTGGATTTTCGAAACCAGCGCCGCCGACTTCGTCAATTCAGGAGCCCTCGCGCCTTTGACCGAAGCCTTTACCAAGACCGAAGGCTACAACCTCGACGACGTCACCGAAGCCGCAACGGCGCTCTGGACCCGCGATAGCCAGCTTTACGCCTATCCGTTCTCGACCTCGCCCTTCGCCGTTTTCGTCAACAATGATCTGGTGACCGCAGCCGGCGCCAAGACCCCGGCCGAACTTATCGCCTCGGGCGAATGGACCTGGGAAAACGCGCTCGCGACCGCCAAGGCCGTGGCTGACAGCGGCAAGGACGGCCTCGTCATCCGCGATTTCAATTACCAGACCTGGCAGAACCTGACCGCCTTCTGGCGCGGTTGGGGCGCCAATGCCTGGAGCGAAGACGGCAAGACCTGCGGCTTTACTGAACAGCCCATGGTCGACGCCATGACCCGCCTTCATCAGGCGATCTTCGTTGATGGCGCCCTCCCCGGCCCCGGCGAAAATGTCGACTTCTTTGCCGGCGACGCCGCCATGACCATCACCCAGATTTCGCGCGCTTCGCTCCTCCCCAAGGACGATCCATTCGATTGGGATCTGGTGCCGCTTCCAGAAGGTCCGGCCGGCGCCTATTCGGTCATCGGCCAGGCCGCCGTCGCCGCCTTCGCCAATCGTCCGAACACCGATGTTGCCGTCGAATTCCTCGGTTACATGACCAATCCGGAAAACAGCGAAAAGCTGGCCCAGTTCTTCCCGCCGGCCCGCGCCAACCTCCTCAACGCTGAAACCCTCGGCAAGACCAATCCGCTGCTTACTCCTGAGCAGATCGAAAACGTCGTCATTGCCGGTATCTCGAACGGCAAGGTGATCGCTGGTCACACCAACTTCGCCCAGATCCAGCAAACCATCCGCGCTTCGCTCGATGGCCTCTGGGTGGCCGATGCCGATGTTCCCGCCGTGCTCGCCAGCGTCTGCCAGGGCGTCAGCCCGCTCCTAGCCCGCTGATTCCATCCGCTCCCCGGCTTTTCGTCGGGGAGCTTTTTTCGATCACCGAGGCGAAATGAACAATCACAGCGCCGCCCCAAACCAAAAACGCCCCTTCTGGACCATCGCCCGGAAAGACGCGGCTGCCGGTTTCCTCTTCATTGCGCCGCAGACCCTGGGCATCATCACCTTCGTGCTGATCCCGCTCGGGCTCGTCTTCTACTATTCCATGCACGAATGGAACGTGCTGGCGAACACCTTCACCTTTGTTGGCGACGCCAATTACCAGATGCTGCTGCGCGATCCGAACCTGCCGCCAGTGCTCTTGGCCTCGGCCATCTTTTCGGCTGGCCTCGTCGTCCTCAACCTCAGCCTCGCCTTGCTCCTGGCCGTGCTGCTCGATCAAAAGCTCAAAGGCATCGTCGTCTTCCGCACGCTGTTCTTCTCGCCGGTCGTGGTCTCGCTCGTCGCCTGGACCATCGTCTGGAGTTTCCTGCTGCAGGCCAATGGCGGCATCAACGGCATTCTCGCCGTCTTCGGCATCGAGGGCCCCAATTGGCTGCGTACGCCAACCACGGCGATGATTTCCGTCGTCGTCGTGCAGGTCTTCAAGAATGTCGGGCTCAATATGATCCTGTTCCTCGCCGCCCTCCAGGGCGTGCCCAAGGAACTCTACGAAGCCGCACGGGTCGATGGCGCGAGCCCCTTCAAGCAATTCCGCCGCATCACCCTGCCGATGATCTCCCCGACGATCCTTCTCACCTCGATCATCACCATCGTCGGCTCGCTGCAGGTCTTTGCCCAGATCGCCATCCTGACCAAAGGCGGCCCCGGCGTCTCGACCACGGTGCTGGTCTATTACCTCTATCAGCAGGCCTTCCAGTTCAATTTCTTCGGCTATGGCTCGACGCTCTCCATCCTCCTTTTCCTGATCGTCGCGGTGCTCACCTTCATCCAGTGGCAGATGCGCAAGCGGATCGTCTTCTATGAGAACTGACCTTTCACCCCGCCTGCGTGTCGCCCTTTATGGGTTGATGTGCGTGCTGCTCATCCCCTTTGTCTTCCCCACCTGGTGGATGATCACCTCATCGGTCAAACCAATCAGCGATATCTTCGCTTTCCCGCCCGATCTCTGGCCGCGCCGCTTCGATTTCTCGACCTATCAGCGCGTCTTCGAACTGCAGCCCTTCGCCCGGCAATATTGGAACTCGGCCTATATCGCCGCAATCGTCACCGCGGGCACCATGGTCGTCTCCTCCATGGCTGGCTACGCCTTCGCGCGCATCAAGTTTCCCTTCAGCAATGCCATCTTTATGATCGTGCTGCTGGGCCTCCTGATCCCGTCGGAAGTCACCATCGTGCCGCTCTTTCAGATGTTCCTGGGTTGGGGCATGATCAATACCCACTGGCCGCTGATCCTCGTGCCGATCTTCGGCGCCCCTTCGGTCTTTGCGACCTTCGTCATGCGTCAGTTCTTCATCGCCCTGCCCGGCGAGCTCGAAGAAGCCGCGCGCGTCGATGGCCTTGGCCGGTTCAAGATTTTCTGGACCATAGCTTTGCCGCTCGCCAAGCCTGCGCTCGGCGCCGTCGCGATCTTCACCTTCCTCCACTCGTGGAATCTCTACCTCGAGCCTATCGTTTTCCTCTCTTCGACCCAGATGTTCACCCTGCCCCAGGCGCTGACCCAGTTCACCGACGCCTATGGCGGCGCCATGTGGAACATCCAGCTCGCCGCCGCGACCATGACCGCCATCCCAGTCCTCCTGGTTTTCATCGTCGCGCAGAAGCAGTTCGTCGAAGGTCTCGCCCATACCGGTTTGAAAGGCTGATCCATGGCCCCCGTCTCCCTCCATTCCGTCAAGAAAGCCTATGGCGAAGTCCAGATCCTCCATGGCATCGATGTCGATATTGCCGATGGCGAATTCATCGTCCTCGTCGGCCCGTCGGGCTGCGGCAAGTCCACCTTGCTCCGCATGATCGCGGGCCTTGAAACCATCACCAAGGGCGACATTCGCATCGGGGATCGGGTCGTCAACGATCTCGAGCCCAAGGATCGGGACATCGCTATGGTGTTCCAGAATTATGCGCTCTATCCCCATATGACGGTCGCGACCAATATGGGCTTTTCGCTCGAGCATCGCGGCGCCTCGAAGGCCGAGATCGCCGAGCGCGTCAAATGGGCGGCCGATATTCTCGACCTCTCGCACCTCCTCGATCGCTATCCCCGCCAGTTGTCGGGTGGTCAGCGGCAGCGCGTCGCCATGGGCCGCGCCATCGTGCGCAATCCGCAGGTATTTCTGTTCGACGAACCGCTCAGCAATCTCGACGCCAAGCTGCGCGTCGTCATGCGCGGCGAGATCAAAGCGCTGCACCACCGCCTCGGCGTCACGACCGTCTATGTCACCCACGACCAGATCGAAGCCATGACCATGGCTGACCGCATCGTCGTGATGCATGCCGGCAAAGTCGAACAGATCGGCGCGCCATTGGAACTCTACGATCGCCCGGCCAATCTCTTCGTCGCCGGTTTCATCGGCTCGCCGGCCATGAACATTCTGGGCGGCACCATCGCAGGCGCCGAGTTCAAGGCCGCTGGCGTCACCCTGCCCCTGCCCGCCGGCGTTACCGCGACTGGCGCCGCCAGCTATGGCATCCGTCCCGAACATTTCCAGCTTTCGCCGCAGGGTCTTCCCGCCGTGGTCTCGCTGGTCGAGCCGATGGGTTCTGAAACCCAGGTCACCATGACACTTGGCGAACACGTCGTCACCGGCGTCTTCCGCGAACGCGTCGCCGCCCGCCCCGGCGAAACCATCCACATCCTGCCCGACCTTGCCGCCGTCCATCTTTTCGACGCCACAACTGGCCAGAGGATCAACTGATGTACGCCACGACCCCGCTCTACCAAAGGCTCACCGATGGCAGTTTCCCCATCATCGTTTCGCTTGCCCGGCACGATCTCGATCTCGCCAAAGCCGCGCTCGATGCAGGCGCCTATGCGCTCAAAACCCATCTCAACGCCTATCACCGCGCCACCGGCACGACCTTCGGCTCCTTTGCCGAAGAACGCCCCTTCTTCGAAGAGCTCTCAAAGCTCGGCTGCCCGCTTCTTGTCATGGCGGGCCAGGAAACTGTTCCGACCGCGGAAGAAATGGACGCGCTACACACCCTCGGCTTTGAGGGCTTCAACGTCTATGTCGATCACCTCCAGCCGCACCTGCTGCAATCAAAACTTCGCCCCATGCCCGCCCTCGCCTCGACCAGCACGCCCGAGGACGTGACAAAAATCGCCGCCATCCCGGGCTGCATCATCGAAGCCTCGATCATGCCCTTCGAGCGCTACCGCACCGCCATGACCCCAGCCGACCTCCAGCGCTACGCCCAAATTGTCGCCGCCGTCGAGGTTCCGGTCATCGTCCCCAGCCAACTCCTTCTGACACCAGACGACGCCCTCGCCCTGCGCCAAGCCGGCATAGCCGCGCCGCTCCTGGGAGCCATCGTGACAGGGGATACACCCAGCTCCATGTCCAAGGCTGTCGGCGATCTCCACAAGGCCCTGGCAAGCGCCTGAGGCCTTCAAAAGCCGCCCCACATCGGAGAATTAGCGCTCTGTGCATCGGCTCACGCCGAACAACACCTGCTGGCTGCAAAAGGCGGCATTGAAAGCGCGGCCGCGAAACGTGGCTTTGCGTAGCCGCGCCGTGGCACACGCCTAGCTCATCAGCACAACAATGACCTTGAAATGGCTGGGGTGCTAGGATTCGAACCTAGGAATGCCGGTACCAAAAACCGGTGCCTTACCACTTGGCGACACCCCAACTGTGGCGGGTTCCTACACGGTTTAAAACGAAGGCGCAACACGGGTTGCGCCTTGTTCACAGACCCGCGCCGCGCCACCTCAAAGCGCCGTCCCTCCCGGATCAGACGACAGCCACGATCATAGATTCCGCGGCAACCGCGCCAGCGCAATGTCCGCTCAAGCGTCGAAACGCGCAGCGCCGGCAAACCCGTCACAGCCGATCATCGCGATTAGGAAAAGAATGGTGGGTGCGACAGGGATTGAACCTGTGACCCCTGCCGTGTGAAGGCAGTGCTCTCCCGCTGAGCTACGCACCCGCTGCTTAGCGGCAGGGAAATGAGAGATGGTGGGCGTAACAAGGATCGAACTTGTGACCCCCTCGATGTCAACGAGGTGCTCTCCCGCTGAGCTATACGCCCATCTCTCCGGGACCGATTCAGCGTTCGCCGTTCCGGTGGCGCGGATAAACCATGAAGCGACCAATGGGTCAATAGGTTCATTTCCGCGCCTGTGGATTTCTTCGTTCGCATGCCTTCCAAAAGTGGATACCGGTTTTGCGACAAAGGCATGCGCGTCACCATCAGGCGGCGAGCAGTCGCTCCACTTCCGACACCAGGTCCTTCAAATGGAAGGGCTTGGACAGGACCGAGGCATCCTTGGGCGCATCGCTGTCAGGATTAAGGGCGACGGCGGCAAAACCGGTGATGAACATGACCTTGAGGTCAGGATCGAGTTCGGTGGCGCGGCGCGCCAGTTCGATTCCGTCCATTTCCGGCATCACGATATCGCTCAGCAGCAGCGAGAACGGCTCTTCGCGTAAGCGCTCATAGGCGGAAAGCCCGTTGTCGAAGGACACGACATCGTAGCCCGCATTCTTGAGCGCCCGCGTAAGGAACTGGCGCATATCATTATCGTCTTCGGCGAGCAGAATTCGCTTCATCAAAAACCTCTAAAAGGGCCCGTTCGGCGGTGAGTCGGTCTTTAGCGATGTTTAATTCAGATTTGAGCTGACGCAAACCGGCTCAATCAAACCTGCGCTCTTTTTGCTGGCGTCTGGACAAGTTGGTTGCGCCGCGCGACACTTGGGTGACAGCAAATCACTAGGGCTGCGCCGTCCTGGCGCCGTCTGCGGAGGCAGCGTGCGATCCGACTATTGGGATCAACCGGCATTTGAAACCATCCGGCCCCGCCGCATGGTCGCGCCCATCGTGTTCAACTCGCCCCATTCGGGCCGCAACTACCCCCCGCGCTTCCTCGCGATGACGCGGCTCGATCACCTGTCGATTCGCCAGTCCGAAGACGCCTTCATCGATGAGCTGTTTTCGCGCGCGCCCCATCTTGGTGCCCCGCTTTTGCGCGCGCATTTCCCGCGCGCCTATCTCGATGTCAATCGCGAGCCCTGGGAACTTGATCCCACCATGTTCGTCGAGCCGCTCTCGGATCGGTTCAACACCACCTCGCCGCGCGTCGCAGCCGGCCTCGGCACGCTCGCCAAGGTCGTCGCCGAAAACAAACCCATCTATCGCGATCGCCTGACGCTCGAAGATGCGCGCATGCGCATCGAGGGCATTTATCATCCCTATCACGCCGCTCTCCAAAACCTCCTCAGCGAGGCATCCGCCAGCTTCGGCGTTTCTGTGCTGATCGATTGCCATTCCATGCCGCGCCTTGGGCGCCATGGCGAGCGCGCCACGCCCGATATCGTGCTCGGCGATCGCTATGGCACGACCTGCTCGCCCGCCCTGATCGACCTTGTCGAAACCGGTTTCAGCGCTGCGGGCCTAAAAGTCGCGCGCAATCGGCCTTATGCCGGTGGCTTCTGTACCCGCGCTTATGGCAGGCCGCAGCATGGCGTCCACGCCCTCCAGATCGAGATCAGCCGTCATCTCTACATGAACGAGGCAACGCTCGAAAAAAGCGCCGGCTTCGAGCCGCTGCGCCAACTCGTCGAGAGCATGATCCACGCCGTCATCGGCATCGATCTCGTGCAATTGGCCATGCCGCAGGTCACGCCCGAGCGCGCTGCCGCCGAGTAGCGCTTGTCAGGCGCCGAGCCAGCCAATACACCTTGCCCGCCCCCGGCCGAGGATTTTCATGACCAGCGCCACGCCCGATTTCGCCCGCGTCGAAGCAACGCTCATTGCCGCCGCCGAAGCTGCCGCCGCGCACACCTTGCCGCTCTTTCGCTCAGGGCTTGCCGTCGATAACAAGCTCGCCGTGGGCTTTGATCCGGTGACCGAGGCCGACAAGGGCGCCGAAAAAGTCATTCGCGCCATCATCGAAGAGGCTTTCCCCGATCATGCCGTCATCGGCGAGGAATGGGGCACGAGCGGCGAGAGCCGGTTTTCGTGGATCATCGACCCGGTCGATGGCACCCGCGCCTTTATTTCCGGCGCCCCGGTCTGGGGCACGCTGATCGGCTTTGCCGTGGATGGCGTCGCCGTCGCCGGCATCATGAGCCAGCCCTTTATCGGCGAAACCTTTCTGGCCGTCCCCGGCCAATCCCGCTACATCCGCGGCGATATCAACCAGCCCAATCGGACCACCGCCCTCACCGATCTGTCGGCGGCCCGCGTCTTCACCACGACGCCGCGCCTCTTCAACACGCCCGAATTGCTCGCCAAATGGCACGCGATCGAAGCCGCTACCCGCCTTCAGCGCTTCGGCATGGATTGCTATGGCTACGCCCTCCTCGCCGCCGGCCATGCCGATCTTGTCATCGAGCCTTATCTCAACACCTACGACATCGCCGCCCTCGTCCCCATCATCCGCGAAGCCGGCGGCGCCATCGCCTGCTGGGACGGCTCTGAGCCCACCGCCGGCGGCAATGTCATCGCCGCGGCCAATGAGACGCTGCTCGAAAAAGCACTGGCGATCGTCAACGCTTCGTGAGGGTTATTGGAAGGCGATCGAAGACACGAAGCGCGGGCGGTAGGCTGCACGCGCCGAAAACGTGACGTCGCTGATCCCGAACCCGGCGACCATCGCTTCATGTGGCACGAAGCTCTCCGTCAGCAGCACCGAATCTCCATCAGCCATCTCGGGGAAAAGCGAGGTGTTGAGTGCGGTGCCGGGCACGTTGTTCCCCACGGTCTGCGACCAGCGTAGAACGAACTCGCCGTTCACACGCCCGATACTGCTGACACGCAATCCACCGTCATTGGCACTATAGACCGTCTGCCGCAAAAGGGTCAGCATGTCCGTGAGCTTGGCCTTGGTCAGTGAGGACTTTTCACGCGCCAGCATGTCACCGATGGTGAACGTTGCTTTCTCGACGTTTTGCGCCGTTCGAAACATATCGAAAGCTGTTAGCGACGCGAGAAGCAGCGCCAGCAATATGGGCAGGAACATCGCAAACTCCGTCGCCGAAGCCCCACTCTCATTCTTTAAGAACCGAATGAAAATCTGCGTCATCATGCGGGCTCGTTGATGAATGCGGATTTGGAAATGAGCCGCAGCGTGCCGCTCTCGTCCTTGTTCAGTGCAAGCGATAGGCCAAGGCCGGGCGTTATCGGAGAAACGACGTAACAAGCGCGCACGAACATAATGTCCGATCGCGCGCCACCATTAAAGCGCAGCACCGGCGCAATCTCACTTCGCCGGTCAACGCATCTGGTGTCATCGGTTGGATAGCTCGCCGCCCCAGCGGTTATGGGGATCAATTCGAGTGCCAATGAGGCCTCGCAATTGAGAAGCACCATGGCGCGCTCGCACACTTTTGCCCGCATCGCTTCATGCGTAGGATTGGCAAATGTGCCAAGGCGCAGTTCGCGCACCGTCATGTCGACTGCCCGGTCAAGCATGATCGACTGCAGCATGATCCAGCCGCCTTCAAAGGTCGAAAAGATGATGGCGAGCAGCATGGGCACAACCAGCGCGAACTCGACCGCTGCAGCGCCACGCGTGTCCCTGCGGAGCCATCGTGCCAAGGTGAGAATGGATAGGCTCATTGGGTGAGCTTCAAGCTTTGGATATTGTTGGCGATCGATTGAAACGCCAGCGTGATGCCGCTGCCCGTCACATTGTAGAAGTGGCTGGCGCTCGAGGCGCAGGTCGTGAGGTCGGCGTTGGTGGTGTAAAATCCGATCGTAAAGACAATCACGCCCTTCTCTTTGGCAACTTGGCAAACGCGGCGCAGCGACGTCGAGGCAGCCGACTGTGATTGGTAATCGTTGTTGCTTGCACCGCCTTCGGGATTGCGCGGATAGTTATACAAGCCAGGCTTCGGACGCCGTTGGGCGGAGATTCCGCCATCCGTCATCAGCACCAGAATTTTCAGTGTTTCACTATCGTCGAACGCAGCAGGGCGATTGGCAAACTGCATAGGTACCTGTCCCGCTGCCGCCATCCGTCCGATAAATGGCCGCGCGGAAGGATCCAGCAGTAAAAATCCCCAGTTTGTAGCGACGCCGGAACCAGTCCCGTCATGAAGTTTGAGGCTGTCGATCCTCGTCTTCAGCGCGTTCGCATTATTCGAGAGATAGGTGATGGAGGTTGCTTCATACGGGCAGTAGGACCACTCCTTGCCGGCAGGGTTGTCCTTATGGTTCTCGGTAAAATGCGGCACTTGAGCGCGTTGGTTGAACGCTACCCAGCCGGTGCCGTAGTCCTTATTGCCCGCGTGGTCGAATTCAACGCAGGACGAATAATTGTGCTGACGTGTCACGCCCAGAAGCCCGAAGGCGATTGAGCCGACATTGACCGTACCCGCATAGGGCACGATGCTGATCGAGGTATAGGGCGCGGTATCCGGCGTGATCATCGCATCGATGAATTGCTTGGCCGCAGGCCGCAACAAACTGATACGCGATGGACTGTTTTCAGTCATCGAGCCCGAGATATCGAGCATCAGCGAGATTTCGAGGTTCTGCTTTCGCTCCTGCGCGGTAGCCGTTGCCACCATCGGCAGCGTGTTGATGCCGATGAGCGGCAAAAAGCTGGTTTGCATCTCATATCGCCCGGTAATCGTTACCGAGCGGTGGTTCAACGCAACTGTGTAATCGTAGTCGAGATCGACCTGATCAATGAATGTAACGGTCTTGAGGTACTCGCGCGCCGTCGCTTCGACCGATTTCTTCTGAGTCAGCGCCGCTGCTGCTAGTACAGCGCGATCGACACCATCTTGAAGCTGAACACGGTGCATCTCATAGCGCGCGATATCGGTAGCGCCGCCTGCCAAGACCAACATCGGTATGATCATAAAGGCAACGATAATAGTCACGTTGCCATTCTGGTCGGCCAGTAATTGCCTGAAAAGACGCACTTCGGCCCCTCGTGATCCTTCTGGATCAGGAAAAACCCTTAGTGAGATTGCCCTAAGAAACGCTTAGCGGGTCTGATTTGTGATGAAGGCGTCGAAGGCTGCAAGCACTTGGCCGCGCACGGGGTCGGTTTCCATGAACAGTTCATGCTTGGCGCCGGCGACGACGACGTGCCGTCCATTGCGCAGCCGCAGGCCGAGTTGCTCGAGCGCCGGGGTAGAGACGATTGTGTCGCGCGCTGCGGCAAGCACGAGGAGCGGGATTTGCAGCCGGCTCGCAAATTCCTCCCGATTGGCTTCGACCATGGCGCGCATGGCGGCAGCTAGCCAGCGAAAGCTGGGAGAGCCGAGATAAAGACTATCGTCGGCGCGGATGGTTTCGACCATGCGCATATAGCGCAGCATGTCCGAGGTCAGGGGATTGTCCAAAAATCCTGCCTCGGTCGGCCGCTTGTCGCCCCGCCGCTTGAGCGGCACGGCGCCTAGCCCGACAAAGCTCAGCGCTTCGGCAAAGCCGCCCCAGGCGCCAAGACTGTCTTCCATGCCTGAAAGGCTGACCATGGGCGCCGACAGAAACATGCGGTCGAACATCATCCGGTCGCACGTCGCGGCAAAGAGCGAAGCGAGCCCGCCCATGGAATGCCCCACGAGATAGAATGGCGGCGGGCAATCGGGCAGCAGGATTTCGCCGTGAAAGGTCTTGAGATCGGTCCAATAATCCTCGAACCGGTCGACATAACCCACCGCCCGATTGCCGATCAGCCGGTCCGAGCCGCCCTGCCCGCGCCAATCAAAGGTCGCGACTGCAAAGCCGCGTGCTTGGAAATCGGCGACCGTCTCAAAATACTTTTCAATATATTCCGTGCGTCCCTGGACAAGGCACACTGTGCCGCGATGCGGCCCCGCCGATTTCGGCCAGATCGCATAGCGTAGCTTGACCCGGTCCGGGGTCGTCACAAAGCCCAGCCGGACGCCGTCCGGCACCGGGTTGGATGAGACGATGGCAAGCTTGGGTCCAGTGGGATCGACCTTTGCGGTCACGGGCGCCTCCGAATTTGAGCCGCACGATAAACGCGCGAGGTAAAGAAAAGCCAGCATTCCGGGCTGGCGGAACACTGGCTTTCTTTAACCGACGGTTCCGTGCGGGGGGCGGATGACGGAACCGCTTTGTAGACCGTGTGGCCTACGCTGACTTTATGCGCCCCAGCGCCTGAACCGCGCCGGACCCCATCATTCATATTCGGTTCATCAGGCACGCCAAGAGAGATGCGTTTTCCCCTCTTGAACCCCGAAAACCCGCACCTAAATATCACTCGTTCGCCGGATTTCCGGGGACACCGGCCCTGCTAAACGGCCGCTCGCCACTTCTGGGAGCACGCGCAGGAACCGGCTCGAAAACACACGTTGCTTTACGGAGAATGTGACAAATGCAGACCTTTGATTTTTCCCCCTTCTATCGCTCCACCGTCGGCTTTGACCGTCTGTTCAACCGCCTCGACACGCTGGGCACCCAGGAAACCAAATCCTACCCGCCCTATAATATCGAGCGCACCGGCGAAGATGCCTATCGCATCTCCATTGCCGTAGCCGGGTTCTCCAATGGCGATATCGCTATCGAGACCAAGGAGAACAGCCTCGTCGTCAAGGGCGCAAAGGCCGCCGAGAGCGCCGATGCCAAGCGCGAGTTCCTCCATCGCGGCATTGCCGAACGCGCCTTCGAGCTGCGTTTCCAGCTTGCCGATTATGTCGAGGTTCAGGGCGCAACGCTCGAAAACGGCCTGCTCCATCTCGAACTGAAGCGCGAACTGCCCGAAAGCAAGAAGCCGCGCACCATTTCGATCAATGGCAGCACCCCGACGATCGAGGACAAGTCGGTTAACTAAACCGATAGTTCCGGAATGAAGAAGGCGCGGTCCCCCAAGGGCCGCGCTTTTTGTTTGTCAGCCCTGTCTTGGGTGCGAGGAACGAGTCACCAGTCTGGCCAGTTGAAGATGCACACGGCTCAAGAGCCCTCAGTTTCAAAACCAGCGTCAGGACCATTCCCGATGAAGACTCCCTCGATCACCCTCAAATCCAATGCCAAGGCCGCCGTCATCGACGTGCTCAACGCCCGCCTCGCCGACGCCATCGACCTCGCCCTGATCACCAAGCAAGCCCACTGGAATTTGAAGGGCCCCAATTTCATCGGCGTCCATGAAATGCTCGATCCCATGCGCGCGGCAATCGACAATCACGTCGACATCATCGCCGAACGCGTCGCCCAGCTCGACGGCATTGCGCTTGGCACCAGCCAAGTTGTCGCCAAGGCCACGAGCCTCGAAGCCTATCCCACCGATATCCGCAAGGTTGCCGATCACCTCGCCGCCCTCGCCGAGCGCTATGCTGCCCTCGCCAACCAGGTCCGCGAAGATATCGACACCACCGACGAAGCCGGCGATGCCGACACGGCCGATATTCTCACCAATTTCTCGCGCGAGCTCGACAAGGACCTGTGGTTCATCAAATCCCATCTCGAATAGGATTTACTCGCCATTAACCATAAAAAGCGCGCCGACCAGCGCGCTTTTTGCGTTTTCTGGCGTGGTTCCCCTACGCTTTCCTATTCTTTCGCCAGCAAAGTCCTATTATTTGTGTCTCAAATCTGGCAAAAGCGCTTGCTCGCAGTTTGGAATTATGCAAATGTGAAGGCGTTAGGGCAGTGCTTCTGTCCTATCTGACGCGCACCCCGCTCTCCGCGGCCAAGTGCGCACGCTGGTTCGGCTGGCCCGTTACAGGATAGCGGAAACGAATAGGCGGAGCTAAGATAGCTCGAATTATGAGCGGCCATTTGGATGCAGCGCCGCTCCCCACGCATGGACGCGACTTTGTTCGCTGAGCCGTACGAAAAGTACGACCCGGTCGAAAAGCGTGCCCACTGAGGAACAAGACTGCATCCAGCGGGCCGGCACCGGCACCATCAGGATGCATACGACATAGCGAACCAAGCCTGGCAACAGGCACGATCAGATAGCGAGGAACACGATATGGCACACGAGACGAACGGATTTTCTCTTCCGGTCACCGCGAAAGCCAATACTCGCAAAACCCTGATCCTTGATGGCAAGCGCGTTGATGGTCGTCCTCAGGCTCAGGGTCTCTATGATCCCGCCAACGAGCACGATGCCTGCGGCATAGGCATGATCGCCAATATCAAGAACAAGCCCAGCCACGAAGTGGTCGAAAAGGGTCTCGAAATTCTCGAGAACCTCGAACACCGCGGCGCCGTGGGCGCAGACCCATTGATGGGCGATGGCGCCGGCATTCTGGTGCAGACCCCGCACGCCTTCTTCCAGAAGGTGCTGCCCTTTGCCCTGCCGGAAAAGGGCCACTACGCCGTGGCCATGATCTTTTATCCCAACATCGTCGCTTTGCGCGATCGCTGCGCCGCCGCCGTCCGCGCCTGCCTCGATGCCGAAGGCCTCGAACTTCTCGGCGAGCGCGTCGTCCCCTTCGACAATTCAAAGCTCTCCGAAGGCGTCATCGCCACCCAGCCGATCATCGAGCAGATGGTCATCTCCCGCCCCGATGGCCTCACGATCGACGAGTTCGAGCGCAAGCTCCTCATCGTGCGAAAGGTCATTTCCAACACCGTCTATAAGACTGTGCCCGAGAGCGACAGCGACAACGGCTTCTATGTCGTCTCGATGTCGGCGCGCACGCTCGTATACAAGGGCATGTTCCTCGCCTATCAGCTCGGCGCCTTCTATCCCGACCTGTCCGACGAAAGTTTTGAGAGCGCCATCGCCCTCGTCCACCAGCGCTTCTCGACCAACACCTTCCCAAGCTGGAAGCTCGCGCACCCCTACCGCATGACCACCCACAATGGTGAAATCAACACCATCCGTGGCAACGTCAACTGGATGGCCGCGCGCCAGGCGTCGGTCTCTTCGCCCCTCTTCGGCGATGACATCACAAAGATCTGGCCGATCTCCTACGAAGGTCAGTCGGACACCGCCTGCTTCGATAACGCGCTCGAATTCCTCGTGCGCGGCGGCTATTCGCTGCCCCACGCAGCCATGATGCTGATCCCCGAAGCCTGGGCCGGCAATCCGCTGATGGATGAAACGCGCCGCGCCTTTTACGAATATCACGCCGCCCTGATGGAGCCATGGGACGGCCCCGCCGCCATGTCCCTCTCGGACGGCCGCTATGTCGTCGCGACCCTCGACCGCAACGGCCTCCGCCCAGCGCGCTATCTCGTGACCAAGGAAGGCCACGTCGTTCTCGCCTCCGAATCCGGCGTGCTCGATATTCCCGATGAAGACATTGTCGAACGTTGGCGCCTCCAGCCCGGCCGCATGCTGCTGATCGACCTTGAAGAAGGCCGCATCATCTCCGACGACGAGATCAAGAAGGTCTTGGCCACCAAGAACCCCTATGCCGAATGGCTCGCCCGTAGCCAAATCGTCCTTGAAGACCTGCCCGAAACCGAGCCCAAGGCCCCGACGACCTCAGAGTCGCTGCTCGATCGTATGCAGGCGTTTGGCTACACCCAGGAAGACATCAAGCTTCTGATGGCGCCCATGGCCACCACCGGTCAGGAAGCCGTCGGCTCGATGGGCACGGACACGCCGATCTCGGCGCTGTCGAACAAGTCCAAGCTCCTCTATACTTATTTCAAGCAGAACTTCGCGCAGGTGACCAACCCGCCCATCGATCCGATCCGCGAGGAATCGGTGATGAGCCTTGTCTCCTTCATCGGCCCGCGCCCGAACATTTTCGATCTCGAAGGCGTCAGTAAGCAAAAGCGCCTCGAAGTCCGCCAGCCCATTCTCACCAACGAGGATCTCGAAAAGATCCGCGGCATCGGTGACATGCAGGACAACCAGTTCAAGACGCGCACCCTCGACATTACCTATCACGCCTCCCAGGGCGCTGAAGGCATGGAAAAGGCGCTCGAAGACCTCTGCGCCGTCGCCGAAGAAGCCGTGCGCGGCGAATACAACATTATTATTCTGTCTGACCGTCTGGTCGCTGCCGACCGCATCGCGATACCAGCGTTGCTGGCGACCGCTGCCGTGCATCACCACCTGATCCGCAAGGGTCTGCGCACCTCGTCCGGCCTCGTCGTCGAAACCGGCGAAGCCCGCGAAATGCACCACTTCGCCATGCTCGCCGGCTATGGCGCCGAAGCGATCAACCCCTACCTCGCGTTTGAAGCGCTCGCCGCGCTCCACGCCGAAGGCGAATATCCGCCCGAAGTCTCCGCCGAGGAAGTTGTCTATCGCTATATCAAGTCGGTCGGTAAGGGCCTCCTCAAGGTCATGTCCAAGATGGGCATTTCGACCTACCAGTCCTATTGCGGCGCCCAGATCTTTGACGCGGTCGGCCTCAACTCCGATTTTGTGAAGAAGTTCTTCTTTGGGACGGCGACGTCCATCGAAGGCGTTGGCCTCGCCGAAGTGTCGGAAGAAACCGTGCGCCGTCACGCCGAAGCCTTTGGCGACGATGTCGTGCTCAAGAAGTCGCTCGATGTCGGTGGCGAATATGCCTATCGCATCCGCGGCGAAAAGCACGCTTGGAGCCCTGATGTCGTTGCCGATCTCCAGCACGCCGTCCGCACTTTTGAGGAAAGCCCGGAAACCGCCAAAGACCGCTACGACAGCTTTGCGCAACGCGTAAACTCGGGCGAAAACGGCTACCTCGCCATTCGCCACCTGTTCGACATCAAGCCCTATGGCGATGCGGTACCGCTCGATGAAGTCGAGCCGGCCGTCGATATCGTCAAGCGCTTCGTCACCGGCGCCATGTCCTTCGGCTCGATCAGCCGCGAGGCGCATACGACGCTCGCCATCGCCATGAACCGGATCGGCGGCAAGTCGAACACCGGCGAAGGCGGCGAAGAGCCCGATCGCTACAAGCCCCTGCCCGATGGCAGTTCCAACCCGCTGCGCTCTGCCATCAAGCAGGTCGCTTCCGGCCGCTTTGGCGTCACCACCGAATATCTGGTCAATGCCGATCAGATCCAGATCAAGGTCGCGCAGGGCGCCAAGCCCGGCGAAGGCGGCCAGCTGCCCGGCCATAAGGTCGACTGGATCGTTGCCAAGACGCGTCACTCGACGCCGGGCGTGGGCCTCATTTCGCCCCCGCCGCACCACGATATCTACTCGATCGAAGATCTTGCCCAGCTCATTTACGATCTCAAGAACGTCAATGAAGCCGCCGATATCTCGGTCAAGCTCGTGTCCGAAATGGGCGTCGGCACCGTTGCGGCCGGCGTTGCCAAGGCACGCGCCGATCACATCACCATTTCCGGCTATGATGGCGGCACGGGCGCGTCGCCCCTGACCTCG
This sequence comes from Devosia sp. Leaf420, assembly GCF_001425445.1. Taxonomy (GTDB): domain Bacteria; phylum Pseudomonadota; class Alphaproteobacteria; order Rhizobiales; family Devosiaceae; genus Devosia. Next base: position 430,637 of record NZ_LMQU01000011.1, read on the forward strand.
CTCAAGCATGCCGGCGGCCCATGGGAAATCGGCCTCGCCGAAACCCATCAGACCCTCGTCCTCAACCGTCTCCGTTCCCGTGTAAAGCTGCAGGTCGATGGCGGTTTGAAGACCGGTCGCGACGTGCTCATCGGTGCCCTCCTCGGCGCCGACGAATTCGGCTTCTCGACCGCGCCGCTGATTGCGGCCGGCTGCATCATGATGCGCAAGTGCCATCTCAACACCTGCCCGGTTGGCGTCGCCACCCAGGATCCGGTGCTGCGCAAGCGCTTCAAGGGCACGCCCGAACACGTCATCAACTACTTCTTCTTCATCGCCGAAGAACTCCGCGGCCTCCTTGCCGCCATGGGTGCCAAGACGCTCAACGAACTGATCGGCCGCTCCGATCTGCTCGATCAGCGCCGTGCCGAAGATCAGTGGAAGAGCGAAGGCATCGATCTCGCCAAGGTGTTCCACAAGCCCGAACCGCTCGGCGGCGACACGCTCTATCACTCCGAATTCCAGAACCACCATCTGGAAGAAGTGCTTGATCGCAAGCTGATCGAACACGCGGCCCCGGCCCTCGAACACGGCAATGCCGTCCAGTTCGAGCTACCCATCCGCTCGCGCGACCGTTCCGCTGGCGCCATGCTTTCCGGCGCTCTCGCCAAGAAGTATGGCCATGAAGGCCTGCCGGAAGACACGATCTCGATCACCCTCAAGGGCACGGCCGGTCAGGCTTTTGGCGCTTTCCTTGCCAAGGGCATCTCCATCGACATGGTGGGCGACGCCAATGACTATGTCGGCAAGGGTCTGTCGGGTGGCCGCATCGTTGTGCGCCCCTCCGACAAGGTGACCTTCGCGCCCGAGAAGTCGATCATCGTCGGCAACACGGTGCTCTATGGCGCCATTGCCGGTGAAGCCTACTTCCGCGGCATTGCCGGCGAACGCTTCGCCGTCCGCAATTCCGGCGCCATCGCCGTTGTCGAAGGCACAGGCGACCATGGTTGCGAATATATGACCGGCGGTCTCGTCGTCGTCATCGGCCCGACGGGTCGCAACTTCGCGGCCGGCATGTCCGGTGGCGTCGCCTACGTCCTCGACGAAGACGAAACCTTCCGCTCGCGTTGCAACCTCGCCATGGTCGATCTCGAGCCGGTGCAGGAAGAAGAAGACCTGATGCGCAAGCTCCACCACCACGGTGGTGATCTCGAATGGCATGGCCGTGTCGACATCTCTGGCGACATGACCAAGCACGACGACGAGCGCCTCCATCAGCTGATCTCGAACCACCTGCACTATACCGGTTCGACCAAGGCCAAGATGATTTTGGACAACTGGGCCGAGATGCGTCCCAAATTCGTCAAGGTGATGCCGGTCGAATACCGCCGCGCCATCCTCGAAATGGAACGCAAGCGCGGCGCAACCCCGCACGTGGCGGCCGAATAACGACCGAACAAACCCACTGGATCATCCTCGCCCTAGCGGGGATGATCCCGAGAAATGTTGAGACGAGCGCTTTCAGCGCCGAAAATCAGATAGGGAAAAAGCCATGGGTAAGGTAACCGGCTTTCTCGAGATCGAACGCGAAGAGCCCCGCTACGAGCCGGCCTCCGACCGCATTCGTCACTTCGGCGAATTCACCATTCCGATGACCGAGGGCCGCATTGTCGACCAGGCGGCGCGCTGCATGGATTGCGGCATTCCGTTCTGTCACGGCGACACCGGCTGCCCCGTCCACAACCAGATCCCCGATTGGAACGATCTCGTTTACAACGGCGATTGGGAAGAGGCCGCGCGCAACCTCCACTCGACCAACAATTTCCCTGAATTCACCGGCCGCATCTGCCCCGCGCCCTGCGAGGAAGCCTGCACGCTCAATCTTGAAGACGCGCCCGTCGCGATCAAGACTGTCGAGCAGGCCATCGCCGATAAGGCGATCCGTTCGGGCTGGGTCAAGCCGCAGATCGCCAAGGAAAAGACCGGCAAGAAGGTCGCCGTGGTCGGCGGCGGTCCCGCCGGTCTCGCTGCGGCCCAGCAGCTCGCCCGCGCCGGTCACGAAGTCCACCTCTTCGAGCGCGAGCCCAAGGCCGGCGGTCTCCTCCGCTATGGCATTCCCGACTTCAAGATGGAAAAGGAACACATCGACTTCCGCACCGCGCAGATGGAAGCCGAGGGCGTCACTTTCCACTATGGCGCCAATATCGGCGTCAACAAGCCGCTCTCCGATCTCCAGCGCGACCACGATGCGGTCTTGCTCTGCGGCGGTTCGGAACGTCCGCGCGAAGTCGATGTCGAAGGCCAGCAATTTGCCGGCGTTCACTATGCAATGCCCTTCCTCGTCCAGCAGAACCGCCGCGTCGGCTATGAAGACGTCTCGGGCGAAATGCAGCTCACCGCCGCCGGCAAGCATGTCGTCGTCGTCGGGGGCGGCGATACCGCGTCCGATTGCGTCGGCACCTCCTTCCGCCAGGGCGCCATCGCCGTCACTCAGCTCGACGTTCGCCCCATGCCGCCCGAGCTGGAAAACAAGCTCACGAACTGGCCCAACTGGGCGGTCAAGATGCGCACCTCGTCCTCCCAGGCCGAAGGCGCCATCCGCGAATTTTCTGCCGGCACGATGAAGATCATCGGCAATGCCAAGGGTCAGGTCTCGGGCGTCGAATGCGCTCGCGTCGACCGCAAGCGCCAGCCGATCCCGGGTTCGGAATTCATCATCAAGGCTGACATGGTTTTGCTGGCCATCGGCTTTGCGGGCCCGGTCGTCGAAGGCATGCTGAGCGAACTCGGCGCCGACCTCGACAAGCGCGGCAATCTCTTTGCCGACACGATGAGCTACCGCACCTCGAAGCCAAAAGTCTACGCCGCCGGTGATATGCGCCGCGGCCAGTCCCTCGTCGTCTGGGCCATCCGCGAAGGCCGCCAAGCCGCCCGCGCCATCGACTTCGATCTGATGGGCAAGACGGATTTGCCGCGCTGAGAAGCGTGGCGAAGACAGATGGCCATGAGAGCTATGCTCGAATGGCAGTGTGCAATCTGTCCTCGCCCGTCTAGGGCGGGGATCTGATCTCGATGCAATCTAAAACTCGATTGTCACCCCGGCGAAAGCCGGGGCCCATCTTGAGATCTTAGGATCGATCCCGGCTCAAGGCCGGGATGACAGCCAGCGAATTTGCGACAAGGTGCTGCGATTGGTTGGTGCCCCCCGCGCCGCTAACGAAACTGCACCCAATTCCCGCTTTGGCTACCCTCAAAGCTAACGGTCTGCTAACAGTTCCGCCTCTCGCGTGACTCGGATCTGCCATGACCCAAAAGCCCTATGTCGTCGATGAACTGATCTCGGCCAAGTCGATCGCCGCCCGCGTCGAGGCCCTCGCAAAAGAGATATCCACGCATTTTGCCGATACCGATAAGCTCGTCGTCGTCGGCCTTTTGCGCGGCTCTTTCATCTTCATCGCCGACCTCGTCCGCGAACTCGACCTGCCCGTCGAGGTCGATTTCATCGAAGCCTCGTCCTATGGCAATGCCATGGAATCGAGCCGCGAAGTCCGCATTTTAAAGGATTTGCGCGGCGAAATCGCAAATCGCGACGTGTTGGTCGTCGAGGATATTATCGATACGGGCCATACACTTAAGCACGTCCTTGAAATCCTCGAAACGCGCCACCCGCGTCGCATGGAAGTCTGCGCCCTCCTCTCGAAACCCAGCCGCCGCGAGACCGAAATCAACGCCAAATGGCTCGGCTTCGAGATCCCCGATCGCTTCGTCGTCGGCTATGGCATCGACTACGCCCAACGCAATCGCAACCTCCCGCACATCGGCGCCGTCCGCTTCACCGACGAAGCTTGATCATTCCCTCATACCGGCCCGCCGGGTGTGATCGCGAGATCTTCAGGGCTTTTTATCCCCGGGACAAAAATTTAAAAAAACGGGATTAAACGAACGCCACCGGTGTTCGTCTTCCTGCAGGCCGCATTGCGTGGCTGCTGCAAGGAGAAAACCAATGATCCTGCGTTCCGTTCTCGCCGGCGCCTTCGCGCTGGCCCTCGTCGCCGCTCCCGCCTTTGCCACCGACTATGTCGGCGGCGCGGTCAAATCCACTGATATCGCTGGCAAATCCGTCTTGACGGATGCCAATGGCATGACGCTCTACATCTTCGACAAGGACACGGCCGGCGTCTCCAATTGCTACGACACCTGCGCCGAAAAGTGGCCGCCGCTGTTCGCCGACGCGTCTGCCAAGGCAGAAGGCGATTTCACCATCGTCGACCGTACCGACGGCACGAAAATGTGGGCCTACAAGTCTATGCCCCTCTACTACTGGTATGAGGATACCGCAGCCGGCGAAACCAAGGGTGACGGCGTCGGCGGCGTCTGGCATCTTGCCATCGAATAATCCCGAGGCCGATTTTGGCTGACATCCTGCACGAGATCGAAGACGCCGTCCCCGCTCTGCGCCGCTATGCGCGCGCGCTGACGCGGGATATCGATCGCGCCGACGATCTCGTGCAGGATTGTCTCGAACGCGCCATTTCCCGGCGTCGGCTGTTCCGGCCGTCTGGTCCAGTGCGCCCCTGGCTTTTCACCATTCTCGTCAATCTCTACCGCAACAGCCTTCGCGGTCAGCGCCGCCGCGGCGAAACGCTTGATCTCTCGAGCATTCCCGAGCCAGCGGTCCCCGCCGCCCAGCCCGGCCATCTCGCGCTTGCTGAACTCGCCCGTGCCATCGACACCCTGCCGCCTGAGCAAAAGGAGGCTCTGCTTCTGGTGACCCTCGAAGGCCTTGCCTATAAGGAGGCCGCCGACATTCTCGCTATTCCCCTCGGCACGCTGATGAGCCGCCTTGGCCGCGCCCGCGCGACGCTGAAAACCCTGACTGGCGCGCCCGCCGAACCCCATCTGAGGACCGTCAAATGAGCGACATCACCCGCGATACGCTCATGGCCTATGTCGATGGGCAGCTCGATCCCGCGCGCTGTGCAGAAGTCGAAGCGTTCCTTGCCACAAATCCGGATGCGGCAGCTGAAGTCGCGCTCCTGCAGCGTCAGGCCGACGCTATCCGAACCCTTTACGCTCCAGCCGGCGCCGAGCCCGTGCCCCCACGTCTCTCGGTAAACCGTCTCGCCCGCGCCCAAGATCAGCGCCGCAGCCGGTTTTGGACCCAGGCTGCCGCTGCCGTCGTGCTTCTCAGCCTCGGGCTTGGCGGCGGCTGGCTCATTCGCGGCAATACCGATACGCCCGCCATTGCCGATCGTCTTATCGCCGATGCCGTCAGCGCCCATACCGTCTATGTGCTGGAAAAGCGCCACGCCGTCGAAGTCGGTGGCGACGAACAAGAGCATCTCTCCTCCTGGCTTTCGAACCGCCTCCAGACCACTCTCGCCATGCCCGACCTCACGGCATCCGGCCTCACCTTCCTCGGCGGCCGCCTGCTCCCCGCGGCTGATGTCCCCGGCGGCAAGGCCGCGCAGCTAATGTACGAAGACACCAATGGCGAGCGCCTGACGCTCTACATCACCCCGCGCCCCGCCGCCGACGCCCCCCGCACCGAAGTCGCCACCCTCGGCCTCGACACCGCGCTCTTCTGGGCCGATGACGTCCTCACCTGCACCATCACCGCCCCCTATTCGGCGGAAAAACTGCAGGGGATCGCCGGGTCCGTGTTTTCCCAGCTCAATCCGGGCACACCGAATTACCGGACCTGATTGGCTCTTGCACGGCCCACAGCCCCACTCTTTGTGACCCCGGCCTTGAGCCGGGGCCCATCCCCAAATCTCAAGATGGATCCCGGCTTAAGGCCGGGATGACAGCCAGAGAGTGTTGAAAATCAAAAAAAATGGCGGACACCAGGTGCCCGCCACTCTCCAACTTTGAGAAACTCTTATGCCGGAACGACAACCGGCGCTTCGACTTCGATCTCCCGCCAGCGAATGCAGGCGACGAGCCGCCCGCCCTCGATCGATTCAAGCGGGGGCCGCGTTTCCGCGCATTGTGGCTTGGCGAACCGGCAGCGCGTGCGGAATGTGCACCCCGATGGCGGATTGATCGGCGATGGAATTTCGCCCTTGAGCGCATCGATATTGCGCTGTCGCGCCAGTTTCGGATCGGGGATGGGCACCGCCGTCAGCAGCGCCCGTGTATAGGGGTGCTTTGGGTCCTCATAGATCTCGTCTCCGGTCGCAAGCTCAACAATCCGCCCGAGATAGAGCACGAGGATGCGATCCGACACGTGCCGCACCACCGAAAGGTTGTGCGAGATGAAGATCAGCGTCAGCCCGAATTCGTCCTTGAGCTCGGCCAAGAGATTGAGAATCTGCGCCTGGATCGACACGTCGAGCGCGGAAACCGGCTCGTCGCAGACGATCAGCTTCGGGTCGGTGATCAGCGCCCGGGCAATGCCGATACGTTGCGCCTGCCCGCCCGAAAATTCGTGCGGATAGCGGTTGATCATTTCGGGCAAGAGGCCGACCGCTTCCATGGTCTTGACGACCTTGGCGCGACGATCGGTCTTGTTCATTTCCGGACGCAGCGTCTTGAGCGGATCTTCGATGATATCGCCCACGGTCATGCGCGGATTGAGCGAAGCCAGCGGATCCTGGAAAATGATCTGGAGATCAGCGCGACGCTTGCGCATTTCTTCGGCCGGCAGTTTCGTCAGGTCCTGGCCAAGCCAGAGCACCTGGCCCTCGTCCGGCGAGAGCAATTGCAGGATGCAGCGGCCGAGCGTCGACTTGCCGCAACCGCTTTCGCCCACGATCCCGAGCGTTTCGCCCTTCTTGACCGAGAAGTTGATATTTTCAAGGGCCGTCAGGCTCAGCGCACGGCCGAAAAGCCCGGTAGAGATTGAAAAGGTCTTCTTGAGGTCCCTGATCTCGATCAGATTGGTTGGGGTCTCGATCATTACGCGACCTTTCCATATTTGAGCGGGCCTTCATAGAAACACGCCTTCTCACGCCCGCTTTCGGTGGGCATCAGCGGCGGACGTTCCTCGAGGCACCGGTCGAAGCAGAAGGCGCAGCGCGGATTGAACGAGCAGCCCTTGGGCAGGTGTTCAAGGCTCGGCGGCAGGCCCTGGATCGGGTCGAGCCGCGCCGCGCGCTGGGCGATATGTGGAGTCGAGTGCAAGAGCCCAAGGGTGTAGGGGTGGCGCGGATCATAGAACAGATCGTCGACCGTGCCCTTTTCGACCGCCCGCCCGCCATACATGACCATCATGCGATCGGCGACGCCGGCAACGACGCCGAGATCATGGGTGATGATCACGAGCGAGGTGCCAAAGTCTTCGGTCAGCGACTTGAACAGGTCGAGCATCTGCGCCTGCACGGTCACGTCGAGCGCCGTGGTCGGCTCGTCGGCGATCAGGATCTTCGGCTGGCAGAGGAGAGCCATGGCGATCATCACGCGCTGGCGCATGCCGCCGCTCATCTCGTGCGGATAGGCATTGGCGCGCTTGACGGGTTCGGGAATGCCGACCCGTTCGAGCATTTCGATGGCGGCCTTTTCAGCCTTGCCCTTGTCGAAACCGCGATGCTTGACCAGCACTTCGGCCAACTGGGTTTTGACCCGCAGGCTCGGATTGAGCGAGGTCATCGGATCCTGAAAAATCATCGCGATATCCTTGCCGCGGATGCGATCAAGGCGCGATTTTTCCATGCCGACGAGATTGACGTCGCCCAGCATAGCCCGGCCGCTGGTGCGGCCGTTCTTGGCGAGGAGCCCCATGATGGAGAGGAAAGCCTGGCTCTTGCCCGAGCCGCTTTCGCCCACCACGGCAAGCGTTTCTCCCGCTTCGAGCGAGAAGTTGAGGTCGTTTACCGCGCGCACTTCGCTCTCATGCAGAGCAAAGGTGACGCCGAGGTCTTCTACGGAAAGAACTTTGGTCATCAGCGATCCTTGGGGTCGAGCGCGTCGCGCAGACCGTCCCCGATATAGGTGAGGCAGAAGAGCAGCGTGACGAGCACAGCCGCTGGCGCAAGCAGCATCCAGGGCATGACTTCGGCAACCGGCGCACCGGCCGAAATCAGCGTGCCGAGCGAGGTCTGCGGCTCCTGCACACCAAGGCCGAGATAAGAGAGGAAGCTCTCGGCAATGATGATTTCAGGAATGGTCAGGGTTGCGTAGATCACCACCGGCCCGGTCAGGTTCGGGACGATGTGGCGCATGATGATGGTAAAGGGCTTTGCCCCACCGGCACGCGCCGCTTCGACGAATTCCTTCTCCTTGATCGAGAGCGTCTGTCCGCGCACGATGCGCGCCATGGTCAGCCATTCGATGGCGCCGATACCGACAAAGAGCAGCACTGGATTGCGCCCGAACATCACGACGAGAATGATGACGAAGAGAATGTAGGGAAGTGCGTACATGATATCGACGATGCGCATCATCACCGCGTCGACCCGGCCACCAAAGTAGCCCGCTACCGCGCCATAGACGACGCCGATCGTCACCGACACAAAGGTTGCGACAAACGCGACGATCAGGCTCATTTGCGTGCCCTGCAACACACGCGCCAGCATATCGCGGCCGTTTTGGTCGGTCCCGAAATAGTGCCCCACCTCGAAATTGGGCGGCTTGCGGATATTGCTCCAATCGACCTGGGAATAGCCCCAAGGCACGAAATAGGGCCCGATGATCGCAAGGATGACGATCGTCACCAGGACGAAGATCGAGATGACGGCCATCTTGTTGCGCACGAGGCGCCGCATAGCGTCCTGCGTCAGCGAACGGCCCTTCGGCGCATCGAGCGTCGCAAGCTTATTGGCATAGGTCGTAAGGACCTGGTCTTTACCGGTCAGGCCAGCCATCAGCGGTACCTCACCTTGGGATCGAGCCAGGCATAGACGAGGTCGACGATCAGATTGAGCGCGAGAATAATGAACATGTAGAGGATGGTCGTCCCCAGAACGACGCCATAGTCGCGGTTGAGCGCGGCCGTGACGAAATATTTGCCGATACCGGGCAGGCCGAAAATCTGTTCGACGGCCAGCGAGCCGGTGAGGAGGTAGGAGAGGCCCGGTCCGAGATAGGACACGACGGGCAGCAGCGCCGGCTTGATCGCGTGGCGCGACAGCACCAGACGTTCACCAAGCCCCTTTGACCGCGCAGTGCGCACGTAATTGGTGCCAAGCACTTCGATCATCGAGCCACGCATCAGGCGCGAGATACGCCCCGCATGCGGCCAGGCGAGAACGGTCACCGGCAAGATGAGGTGCCAGACGCTCCCGCTGACCCAGCCACCGGCCGGAACCCATTTGAGGTAAACGCCGAACCAGAGCTGCAACAGCGCGGCCATCAGGAAGTTGGGGATCAGCACGCCCACCATCACGGCGAGCACCAGCACATAGTCCGGCCACTTGTTCTGATAAACGGCGGCCACCATGCCGGCGAGCATGCCGATGGCGGTCGCGATCACGAAGGCGCAGAGCGCCATGGTCAGGGTGAACGGAAAGCCGATGGAAATGAGCTGGCTGACATTGAAGCCGTCGATCACCATCGAGGGACCAAGGTCGCCATGCAAAAGGCGCCAGATATAAAGGAAATACTGCACGACCAGCGGCTGGTCGAGATTGTAGTGCGCGCGCAGGTTCGCCAACACGGTCGGGGGCAAGGCACGCTCGCCGTCGAAGGGACCACCGGGCGCAAGGCGCAGAATGAAGAAACAGGCTGTGACGGCAATCAGTGCGATCGGAATAGCCGAAAGCACACGCCGGAAGGCATAGGCCAACATGTATCGTGAACTCCTAAGCCGTTGCGCCAGAAACGGAGGGGCCGGAGGGCGCTAGACGGCAAAAGAACCGTGGGGGCACCGGGCCCCCACGTTTCGTATTTTCCGCTTATTCCGACTTCGAGAGCCAGCGGGTGCGGAAGATGTTCTTGGCGTTTTCTTCGAAGCCCGAGATCTTGGGCGATACGACGTCCTTGGACACGTACCAGTAGATCGGGATCGCAGCGAAATCGTCCATGGCGATCTTTTCGGCCTGGGCCAGGAGCTTGGCGCGGGCATCGAGATCGAGCTCGGTCGAAGCCTGGCTCAGGAGGCCATCAAACTCTTCGTTCGAGAAGCGACCATAGTTGTTACCCCAGTTCATCGTGCCGGCCTGGTTGGTGCCGGTCTTGAGGAGGTCGAGGGTATTGGACGGATCCGAATAGTCGAGCAGCCAGCCGGCACGGCCGACCTGGAAGTCGCCAGCGCGCAGCGCATCATAGTGCACGGCGGTTTCGGCGTTGAAGAGCTCGACCTTGACACCGATCGGCTCCCACATGGCGGCAATCGCCACGGCGATGCGCTGGTGGTTGTCATTGGTGTTGTAGCGCAGCTGCAGGGTCAGCGGCTTGTCCGGACCGTAACCGGCTTCGGTCATCAGTTCCTTGGCATGCTCGACACGCTCTTCATAAGGCGTCGAAGCCCATTCCGGCATGTAAGCATCGGCTTCGGCGACATAGTTGTTGGTGCCCGGCGGCACCCAGCCATAGGCCGGCAGCTCGCCCGTGCCCAGGATATCGGGCCCGATCACTTCACGCAGGACCGTCGTCGACAGCGCTTCGCGGATGCGGACGTCGGAGAGGACCTGGCCCTCTTCTTGGTTCATCACGTAGTAATAGACACCGAGGAACGGCACGACATGCGCCTGGCCCGGCATATTGTCCTGCAGCCACTGATACTGGTCAGCGGGGAAGTCGGTCAGGATGTCGAATTCACCGGCGCGGTAGCGGTTGAGCGCTGCGGCCTGATCTTCGAGCACATGGTAGAATACTTCGTCGATCTTGACGTTGGCGGCATCATAATAGTCCGGGTTCTTTTCCGAACGGACATAGGAGCCTGGCAGCCATTCCTTGATCAGGTATGGGCCATTGCCGACGATGTTGGATACATTGGTCCACTGGTCGCCGAACTTTTCAACCAGATGCTGCGGAACCGGATAGGCGGTGTAGTGCGTCAGCGCATCGAGGAAGAAGGGGGTCGGGGCTTCGAGCGTGATTTCGAGGGTCTTGTCGTCGATCGCCTTGACACCAAGCTCGTTGAAATCGGTGATTTCGCCCGAGTTGATCTTTTCCGAGTTCTTGATCGGGAACTGGAGGTAAGCATAGTCCGCGGCAGTTGCCGGGTTGAAGAGGCGCTGGAACGCGAAGACGAAATCGCCCGCGGTTACCGGCTCGCCGTCCGACCACTGAATGCCGTCACGAAGGTGGAAGGTATAGACAGTGCCGTCTTCCGAAATGTCCCAGCTTTCGGCCTGGCCAGGAATGGCCTCGGCCTTGGCGTTTTCCGTAAGCAGGCCTTCAATGTAATCGCCGATGACGCGGTTTTCCCAGTCACCCGAAGCCTTGTGCGGATCCAGTGTGCCCGGATCACCGCCATTGTGCAGCTGCAGAGTAACGGCTGAAGCCGCCGTCGACATCATCAGCGCCATGGCGCCGGCGGTTGCGATCGCCTTGAAGGCTGTCGTGAACGTCATTGTCGTCCCATCTCCTTGTGGAATTCTTGAATTGTATTCCGTGTGTTTGCCCACACGGCCCCACCCTTTCACAAAGGCCCTCGCCTTTGCTCAAGATTGCTGGACGGTATCTCGCGAAACCGTCCACTGACAAGCAAAAGATTGACCTAAGCGTAAACGTGCGACGTTTTGTTAACATCCTGTAAGCCTTGGCAAGGCTTTCCGGTTCACAACGCGTTGAGGGAAACTGGTTCCCGAAAAGGCCATTCTGCGGAATAGCCGCATCCGACGCCGGAAAATCCTGCGTGTCACGCTGGTCATTTGCAGAAAGACTTATTGGCCTATCATGCCGGACTTGCTGACGAAATAAATCGCCAGCGCGATTGCCAAAAGCACGGCAAAAGGTAGCCACGAGGGCATGGGGCCGCGCGGCTTTTTCGGCTGCGGCGGCTCGGGATTTTTCTCGGGCCGCCGGAATTTGATGACATTATCGCTCATAGAGCACTTTCTACCAGCGCAGCGACGCCCATACCACCCGCCGTACACACGGAAATCAGTGCGCGCTTGCGCGTCTCTGTGGACAACAGCTTTGCCGTCAGTCCCAGGATGCGCGCGCCAGTCGCTGCGAAGGGATGCCCATAGGCAAGGCTCGAGCCCTTCACATTGATCTTGGCTGGATCGATTTCCCCGAGCGCTTCGTCACGCCCGAGCACATCCTTGCAATAGGCGGGGTCTTTCCAAGCCTTGAGGGTGCAGAGCACCTGCGCCGCAAAAGCCTCATGCAGTTCGAAGTAATCGATGTCGGCAAAGCCGAGCCCGGCCCGCTCCAGCATTTCCGAAACCGCGATGGTCGGCGCCATCAGAAGGCCTTCGCCATGCGCAAAATCATTGCCGGCAACGCGGCCCATCGTAAGATAGGCAAGGATCGGCAGGCCGCGTGCCTTGGCCCAGTCTTCGCTCGCGAGCAACACGCCGGCGGCGCCATCCGTCAGCGGCGTCGAATTGCCGGCGGTCAGCGTGCCATGGCCTGAGGATTTGTCGAAGGCGGGCTTCAGCGTCGACATCTTGTCGAGATTGCTGTCGGCGCGGACATTGTTGTCCTGCACCAGTCCGGCACATTGGACGAGCAGGTCATCATGAAACCCCTCATCATAGGCCTTGGCCGCATTCCGATGGCTCGCCACCGCCAACTCGTCCTGGCTGCGGCGGGAAATGCCCCATTCGCGTGCCATCAATTCGCAGTGCTGGCCCATGGACATGCCGGTGCGCGGTTCATTGACCGATGGCGCCACAGGCGTCAGCTCGCCAAAGGAAAATCCCTTGGTGAATGCCTTGAGCTTGTCGCCCGTCGTCTTGGCGGCATTGGCATCGAGCAGGCGATGCTGGAATTTCGAGCCGAAGACGATGGGGCTGTCCGAAACAGTATCGGAGCCCGCGGCAATGCCACTGTCGATCTGCCCCGAGGCGATCTTGCCGGCGAGGACCAGCGCCGCCTGGAGGCTCGTGCCGCACGCTATCTGCATCGTCGTGCCCGGCGTCCGCGGCGAAAGCCCGGCGTCGAGCAGAGCCTCTCGGGCGATGTTGAAATCGCGCGAATGGTTGATCACCGCCCCGGCGATGACCTCGTCGATTTTCTCGCCTTTTAGGCCATATTTATCCGCGATCCCGCCAATGGTCGTTGCGAGCATGGAAAGATTGGTTTCGTCAGCATAGGCCGTGCCGCCGCGGGCAAAGGGAATGCGGGCCGAACCGACAATGGCAACGCGCTTCAATTCAGTCATTATCCTGCTCCCCTTTACGCACGACCGTCGGCACGGGCCCTGAGCGGCCCGCCAAGGAATGGCGCAAAGCCCGTTCCCATGATGACGCCAACATCGGCGAGATCGGCATTGGCCACCACGCCTTCGCTCACCACCACTTCGGTCATGTCGACAAGCGGCTTCACGAGTTCGCGGCCAAGCGCCACGAGATCATCCCGCTGCGGCGCCGGTCCCTTGATGGCCTTGCCCTTTTCCCATTTGTAAAAACCTTCGCCGGTCTTGCGGCCGAGCTTTCCCTCGGCGATCAGCCGAGCAAACGTGCTGCCATCCGGCACCGAATGCCCAAGCTCGGTCGCAACCGATTTGCCGACATCGAGCCCCACCGTGTCCATCAGTTCGATCGGCCCCATCGGCATGCCGAAGGCGACAGCGGCCGCATCGAGCAATTCCTTGCTTTCGCCGCGCTCCACCCGCTCGACGGCGCCCAGCATGTAGGGCATGAGCACGCGATTGACGAGGAAGCCGGGCGCGGACTTGACTACGACCGGCGACTTGCCGATCGCCAGCGCAAAGCTCGCGCCCTTGCCGATCGCCTCATCCGAATTGAATTTGGATTTGATCACCTCAACCAGCGGCAATTGCGCCACCGGATTGAAGAAATGAAGCCCGATCAGCCGCGCCGGGTCCTGCAGCGCCTCGGCAATGCGTTCGAGTTCGATGGAAGACGTATTGGTCGCCAAGATCGCGCCAGGCTTGAGCTTGCCTTCGACGCTCTTGAAAATCGACTGCTTGACCTCGAGCTTTTCGACCACCGCCTCGATAATCACATCGGCCCGCGGCACGCCATTGCCCTGAGGGTCAGCGGTCAGCCGCAGCATCGCCGCATCGACCTCGCGCTTCTTCTTGTAGCGCTTTTGGAAGAGTTTCTTTGCCCGATCAAGCGCCGGCTGGATCCGCGCCATGTCGAGATCCTGCAACGTGACGCTCATGCCGCGATAGGCGCACCAGGCTGCAATATCGCCGCCCATGACGCCGGCACCGATGACATGGACGCGCGAAAATTTCGCGCCCTTGAGCCCCTGCTTCTTGAGCCCTTCGGAGAGGAAAAACACCCGTCGAAGATTGGCTGCCGTCGGCGAACCCATCAGCGGCACGAAGGCATCGACCTCGTGGCGGATCATCGATTGCCAATCCCCGCCATGCTGCTCGAACAGTTCGATCAGCGCATAGGGCGCGGGATAATTGACGCGGTTGGCCTTCTTGCCCACCTCTTCACGCATCTTGTTGGCGACATAGTCGCGGAGGAGCGGCCCAGCCATGGCGCGCTTCAAAAATCCCGCTGGCTGGGATTTGCGATGCTGCAGCACAGCCTTGCGGCCTTCCCAGCGCAGCATGTCGCGATGCCGCACGAGCTTGTCGACGAGATTGAGCCCCCGCGCCTGTCCAGCGCGCAGCATCTTGCCGGTCAGCATGATCTGCATCGCTTCCACGGGCCCAGCTTGGCGGATCGAGCGGCCGGTACCGCCAAAGCCCGGGAAGATGCCGAGATTGACCTCGGGGAAGCCAATGCGGGTTTTGTCGTCATTGACGGCGATACGATAGTGACATGCCAACGCCAGTTCGAGCCCGCCACCAAGGCAGAAGCCATGGATACCGGCGACAACCGGCACCTTCAAATTCTCGATCCGCGAAAACAGCGCATGCGTGCGCTTGAGCGCTTCGGGCAACACTGAAAAGTCGCTCATCGCGTCGAATTCGCTGACATCCGCCCCGGCGATAAATCCTGAATCCTTGCCCGAGAGCAGCACGATCCCGATGATTTCCTGGCTATTGGCCAAGTCCTCGAAGCGGGCGACCAGGGTTTCGAGCTCCATGATCGCTTCCCGGCTCAGCGTATTCACCGAGCCCGTCGGCGAACTGATGGTCAGCCAGCCGATTTTTTCGAGATCGGTATGGAAGCTCCAATGCTTGGTCTCGGTTGCCTGCGCGATCATGCTTGCTCCTCTTCAATCCGCCGCTTGACGCCTATTCGGCCGCCGTCCGCTGTTCTGTGTGCTTGAGCACATCCTTGTCGAAATCATCCACCTGCACGGCGCGCTCGGTGGCCTCGTCGGCCGCCCGCATGATGCCGGCTTCATTGTCGTTGATCACCCCTGCCGCCACCGCATCGGCAATGGCGTCGCGGTCGAGACGGCGATCAAACACGCCGCGGCGCGACGCCTTGATGAACCGGGCTTCGATTTCTTCGGCCTCCGTAACCTTGATGAGCGCATCTTCGAGAACGCCCGTCACGTCATTTGGGTCCATGCTCACATAGACGCCCGTGGTCAGCCGATCGCGGAACGCACCGGGACGGAGCACCGCGCGGACGAACTTGTAATTGACGTCATCCGCGGCAGGCTTCGCGTGCCGCCCGAGCGGGAAGCAGAGGAAGCGCATGGCCGTGGCGAAAACCGGATTGGGGAAATTGTCGAACACTTCGCCAAAGGTCTTTTCCATCGAGGCAATTCGATCCTCCATGATCGCATCGACCACATCCCGATCTTCGGCCAGACGCCCTTCTTCCTCGAAACGCTTCAGCGTTGCCGACATGATGTAGAGGTCGCCCAGGATATCGGCCATGCGGCCCGAAATCTTCTGCTTGGCCTTGAGCGCCCCGCCCAGCACCACCGTCGTCCAATCCGCCGTCAGCGCAAAGGCCTGCGAATAGCGGTGCAGCTTGCGATACCACCCCGCCATCGGCCCATCATTGGGCGAGGAGGCGAATGAACCATTGGTCAGCCCATGGAGGAAGCTCGCAACAATATTGCGCAGCATGAAGGCCGTGTGCCCGCCAAAGGCAGCGTCAAAGGCATCGATTCCCTTCTGCCGATCCTTGCTCTGCGCCGCCTGCACTTCCTTGAGAAGGTAGGGATGCGCGCGCAAAACGCCCTGCGCGAAAGTCATCAGCGTGCGCGTCAAAATGTTGGCGCCCTCGACCGTGATCGCCACCGGCAGCGCTTGATAGGCGCCGAACAGATAATTGCCAGGCCCGTCCTGAATGGCGCGGCCACCCTGGATATCGAAGGCATCATCCATGCTGTCGCGCATGGCTTCTGTCGTCGTATATTTAAGGAGCCCCGCGATCACCGCCGGGCGCTGGCCCTCATCGACCATCGACGCCGTCAATCGCCGCGCCGCTTCAAAACTATAGGCGCGCTTGACCATCTCGCCGAGCGGCTCCGCCACGCCTTCCATGGTCCCAACCGGAATGCCGAACTGCCGCCGCACCCGCGCATAGGCCGAAGTCGCGCGCAGCGTCGCCTTGATCGAAGTCGACCCGATTGCCGGCAGCGAAATCGCCCGGCCTGTGGAGAGACACTCCATCAACATGCGCCAGCCCTGCCCGGCATAGTCCGTGCCACCGATCAGAAACTCGATAGGCACGAACATATCCTTGCCGCGCACCGGCCCGTTCATAAACGCCTGCCGCGCCGGGAAATGGCGCCTGCCGATATCGAGGCCCGGATGGTCATGGGGAATAAGCGCCAGCGTAATACCGATATCCTCGCCGCGACCAAGGAGATTGTTTGGATCCTTGAGGATGAACGCGAGCCCGACCAGCGTCGCGATCGGCGCAAGCGTAATATAGCGCTTGTCGAAGGTCAGGTTGACGCCCAGCGTCTCCTCGCCATTCCACATGCCCTTGGTAACAATACCAATATCGCGCATGCCGCCGGCATCCGATCCCGAATGCACGCCGGTCAGCGCAAAACATGGAATATCGACGCCCGTCGCCAGGCGATGGAGATACTTTTCCTTCTGCGCTGGCGTGCCATATTTTTCGAGCAATTCGCCGGGTCCGAGCGAATTGGGCACCATGACGGTAATCCCCGCCGCAACCGAGCGGCTCGCGATCTTGGACACGATCATCGACTGCGCCTGGGCCGAAAAGCCCAACCCCCCATGCTCCTTGCCGATGAGCATGCCCAAAAAGCCCTTGTCGCGCAGGAACTGCCAAAGCTCGGGCGAGAGATCGGCACGATTGTGCCGAATGTCCCAATCGTCGATCATCTCGCAGGCCGTCTTGGTCGGCCCATCGAGAAAAGCCTCTTCTTCCGCTGTCAGCGTCAGTGGCCGAATTTCGGTCAGCTTGTCCCAGTTAGGCCGACCCGAAAACAGCTCCGCATCCCAGCCGACGGTGCCGGCATCGAGCGCTTCCTGCTCGGTGCGGCTGACGCGCGGCAGGATGGATTTGACGGCCCCGAAGACCGGCGTGATCACCAGCGCCTTGCGCAAGGGCGCGACGCTCAAAGCCAGAAGCACGAGCCCGAGGACGATCAGCAGCCAACTGCCAAAGCCGAGCCCAAATTCGGGATGGACCGGACCAAAATTGACGCCGGACAACAGCCCCAGCGCCAGCGTTGCGACGCCCCAATGCCAAAGCGGACTTTCCCGCATGGCCAAGGTTGCGAATGCCACGATCGCGATCACGAAAAGCAATAGGCCCACTGCACTGTCCTCCTCGGACGGCGCGACGCCATTGGTTGGGGCGTCGCCCGCAAGTCCAAACCGTAGCCGCCCATGGGGCAGCTTTATGATCACGCGCGAAGAAAACCGCGTTGCAATCATCGTTGCCTTAAAACTAGCAACGTTTACGTAAACGTCAACCAGGCGCCCAATACGTTCACACGATCTTGGGTATCTGCTCCTCCCGCAATGGCGCCTTGCGCGGCACCATTTCCTCCAAAGTTTACGGGCAGTTGTTTGACGCTAACGTAAAGGCGTGAAATAATTCTTGTCAGTGTCGGCGGGAGGAATGGCACAGGTCGAAAAGACCACGGCGCCGCCGGCCTCTTGAGGAGGAGTAGTTTATGACGGCAGCCACGGACCGCCTGCGCCCCTGGATCGCCAACTATCCCGACGGCATCGATTGGCAGACCGAGATCGATACGTCGCCTGTCCATGAACAGGTCTTGGCCGCCTGCGCCCGCAACCCGTCAGCCGTCGCGCTCGATTTTCTGGGCGGCACCACCACATTCGGCGAGCTCTCCAAAAAGATTGTCGCCTTTGCCGGCGCGCTGCAGTCCGAATTCGGCGTCCAGAAGGGCACCCGCGTCGCCCTCATGCTGCCCAACACGCCATTCTATCCCATCGCCTATTATGGCGTGCTGCGGGCCGGCGGCATCGTCGTCAATTGCAATCCGCTTTATACCGTCGCCGAGCTCAGCCACATCACCGCCAATGCCGGCGCTGACCTCATGGTCACGCTCGATCTCCAGCAGATTTACGAAAAGGGCGAGGCGCTGCTCAAGGCTGGCCACGTCAAATCGCTCGTCGTCTGCCATTTCCCCGATGCCCTGCCGCTTGCAAAGAAGGTCCTCTTCTCGCTCTTCAAGCGCAAGGACATGGCGCACCCCAGGAAATCCCCGCTTGCGAACCAGATCACAGCCTTCGACGATCTGATTGCCCTCAAGCGCACCCCGAGCGCCATCCACATCGACGCCAAGACCGATATCGCGGTCCAGCAATATACCGGCGGCACCACCGGCATTCCCAAGGGCGCGCTGCTGACCCACGCCAATATCGCGGCCAATATGAGCCAGATCGACAAATGGGGCTGCGGACTCTTTTATCCGCCCTCCAAGGTCGTCGCCGTTTTGCCCTTCTTCCATATCTTTGCGATGACCGTCTGCATGAATGTGCCGCTCTGCAATGGCACCCAGGTCGTCATGCTGCCGCGCTTTGAGTTGAAGGCATTGCTCGATCTTCTGGCGCGCACCAAGGCCAATGTGCTCCCCGCCGTGCCGACGCTGCTCAATGCTGTTGCCCGCGCGGACACGACCAAGGCCGAGCATCTCGCAAGCCTCGAAGTCGCGATTTCCGGCGGCGCCGCCCTGCCCGACGAAGTGCGCAACGCTTTTGCCAAAAAATCCAAGGCCATTCTCGCCGAAGGCTATGGCCTGACCGAAGCCTCGCCTGTCGTCTGCTGCGCCGCGCTTCGCGTCGCTTCAAAACCCATGTCCATCGGTCTCCCCCTCCCCGGTACCGATATTCGCTTCATCGATGTCGATACCAAGGAGGAAGTCGGCATCGGCGAAAATGGCGAGCTGCAGGTCAAGGGCGCGCAGGTCATGCCGGGTTATTTCGAAAATCCGCAAGCGACAGAGGAAGCCTTTGACGACGGCTGGCTGCGCACGGGCGATGTCGGTCACATGGACGAAGACGGCTATGTCTTCCTTGTCGATCGCATCAAGGACCTGATCATCTGCTCGGGCTTCAACGTCTATCCGCGCATCATCGAAGAAGCGCTGATGACCCATGACGCGGTCGAGGAAACCAATGTCATTGGCGTGCCCGATACCTATCGCGGCGAGGCGCCCGTCGCCTATGTCAAGCTCCGCGCCGGCAAGGCCGTGAGCGAAACCGATCTCAAGCACTTCCTTGCCGAAAAGCTCAACAAGATCGAAATGCCCAAGGAAATCATCTTCAAGGACGCGCTGCCCAAGACGCTGATCGGCAAGCTCAGCAAAAAGGAATTGCGCGCCGAATACGCGAAAGAGAAGGCCGCCCACTCGTGAGCCCTGTCGATCCCGAAAGCACCGAACTTTATTCGATTGCCGACCTCGCCAAGGAATTCGGCATTTCGACCCGCGCCATTCGCTTTTATGAAAGCAAGGGCCTGATTTCGCCCGAGCGGCTCGGCGCCACCCGCGTCTTCCGCCGCCGCGATCGCGCCCGGCTGATCCTCATTCTCCGTGGCAAGCGCCTTGGCTTTTCCCTCCGCGATATTTCCGATTATCTCGCGCTTTATGACGCTGACCGCGGCCAGCAAGTCAGCCTTTTATCGGAAAAAGTGGATGAGCGTTTAGAACTCCTTGAACAACAACTCGCCGACCTTCAAACCACGATTGCCGAGCTGCACGAAATCCGCAAACTTGCACGCGATCGAGTCGTTTTGAGTTAGACCCATGTCCGAGCTGTTCACGCCATTGACCGATGGCACCGGCCATCCCAGTCGCTGGCCCTCTGCCATGCTGGTCTGCAGCCAGACCGAAGCGCGCCGCAATGGTGCCGAATGGGCCCCGACCCACATCATTTCGGTCTATGGCCCGGAAAACCGCTATCTCGGCCTGCCCGATTTCGACCAGACGCGCCAAATCCATGCGCGCTTCGAAGACGTGGTGGATCCCAGCGCCCCCGGCGCACCGACCCCGGCCCATATCGAAGAAATCCT
This sequence comes from Devosia sp. Leaf420, assembly GCF_001425445.1. Lineage (GTDB taxonomy): Bacteria > Pseudomonadota > Alphaproteobacteria > Rhizobiales > Devosiaceae > Devosia. Next base: position 451,027 of record NZ_LMQU01000011.1, read on the forward strand.
AGGCTTCATCGCGACGCTCCCCAAAGACGCGCGCCTGATGATCCACTGCCTTCAGGGCCGCACCCGCGCCGCCGCCATTGCCCTCGGCATTTTGGCGCGCACGCTCCCCGCCGACAAAGCCGGCCAGGCGATTTTCCGCACCGTGCCCCAGGCTTCTCCCAATCCCCTGCTGGTAGCCTTGTTCGATCGCGCCCTCGGCCACGATGGCAAGTTGATCAAGGCCGGCCGCAAATTCCCCTCGACGGGCCTTCGCGCAGCGGTCGCCTAGACGCTCTTGGCGAAAAGCCCGCCTGAACCGGAATAGGCGCTGGTCATATAGGCAGCCCGCGCCTTGTCGAGATTGCTGACGGCAGTATCGAGTTTGTCCGCGCTGAGCGGGTCGCTGCTGCCCAGAACACCAATGATCCCGGCCAAGCCCTCGGCGATCCGCGTTCCGACCGCGCCTGCACTGCCGATATCGTTTTGCGCCGCCTTGATCAGGCTCACCATGGCCTGTCGCGCCGACATCTGCTTTGTGCGCCGCTCGATCGCAGCGGTATCGGTGGTCTTGACCACGCGTTCATAGCCGGTCACGACGCTTTCCGTGCCGTCCTCGACCTGCTCTGATCCGGAAATATACGTCTCCGAACCGACCTCGTACCGCTCGCTGCCCGTCTTGACGCTTTCACGGCCGACAATGACGGTTTCAGTTCCCGTCTGCACCTGCTCGGTGCCATTCTGCTCGCGGACCGTCCCCGTCTGCTGCCGGTTCACAGTCCCCGCCGACAAACCAAGCTTGTCGAGCGCCGTGCCGGAAAGATCGAGCAGCTCGTTGGTGACTTCTGCTAGCGTCAGGCTCTCGGCGTTATCGGTCTTGAGGGACAGATGGCCACTAGTATCAAGACTTGCAGTGAGCCCGCTCACGCTACTGAGCGCCGCGACCATCGCGGACTGGAATGAACCCGCGCTCGCCGTATAAGCAAAATTATGGGTGGCGCCGTTTTGGGTCACCGCCACGGTGCTCCCGGTAAACTGCACACGCGCGGCGGCTCCCGATCCGACCTGCACCGAAAAATCGGCCTTTTCATCGAGCCCAGCCGCAGTCGCCGACGCAAAGCCCCGCAGATCCCGGCTTCCCGTGAGCTTGGTCTCATAGACGGGACGATCCGCATAAGTTGGCCGCGTCTCGTAGACCGCCCGGTCCTCGGTTACATCCCGCTCGGTATAGACATCGCGCATCCCATAAGTCGGCCGGCTCGCATAGACCGGCTGGGTTGCAAAGCGGATGCGCGTCTCGCGCTTGACCTCTTCGGTGGTCTTGCTTTGGCCGATCGTGCTTTTGAGCGTGACGAGACTTTGCCGCGCCTGCTGAAAGCGCGCGGGGACACTCGGCTGGTTATAGCTTGCGGCGCTGATGGCCATGGCACACTCCGTCTCCAAGCCATGCCAGACGGGCGCTAAACCCCGCTCAAGACATTGGGTCGCATTTTATCGACCGTACTCAACCGACGAAGGCATCCATATCCTCAAGCCGCGCCGCCTCCTGCGCCGGCTTGTCCCAGCGGATGCGGCTGATGCGCGGAAACCTGAGCGCGACGCCCGATTTGTGCCGCCCGCTCTTTTGCGCGCTATCGAAGGCCACTTCAAACACGAGTTCCTTCTTTACCTCGCGCACGGGTCCGAAACTGGCGGTCGTGTGCGCCCGGATCCACTTGTCGAGCTGCTTCAACTCCTCATCGGTGAAGCCAAAATAGGCTTTGCCGATCGGCACGATCTCGTTGCCCTTCCAGACCCCGAACGTATAGTCAGAGTAATAGGAGCTGCGCTTGCCGTGCCCGCGCTGGGCATACATCAGCACCGCATCGACGACATTGGGATCGCGCTTCCATTTGAACCAAAACCCCTTGGGCCGCCCCGGCACATAGGGCGCGGTCCTGAGCTTGAGCATGACGCCCTCGTGGCCATGTTCATCGGCGCCCATCCGCCGCAATCGCCCCAGGTCTTCCCAATCGGCAAAGGGCAGAATTTCCGAGATATCGAGCCGCGTCTGCGGATTGGCCGCGAACCATTTTTCAAGCCGCGCCCGCCGCTCTTCCCAGCCGAGCGCCCGCACATCCTCGCGCCCATCGAACAGGATGTCATAGACCCGCACGAACGCTGGCAGCTCCTGCATCTGTTTGCCCGAAGCCACCTTGCGATTGAGCCGCTGCTGCAGATCATTAAAGCTCTTCGCGTCAAAGTCCTGCCCGACCAAGAGTTCGCCATCGAGCACCGCTTCGCCCTTGGCATTCTCGACCACATCGGGAAACGAGCCGCCGATATCGTCGCCTGTGCGCGAAAACATCGAGACCCCGTTTGGCCCCATGACGAGCTGCACGCGGATGCCGTCCCATTTCCATTCGGCCGAAAAATCCTTGGGCTCGAGTTTTTCGAAATCCCGGTCCTCGATCGGATTGGACAGCATCAGCGGATGAAACCGCGCCGCATGGTCGATGTCGGGCCGCGCGGCCTTCCCCTCGAGCCAGGCAAAAAGGTTCTGATAGGGCGGCTTCAACCCATGCCAGACTTCCTCGATATCCTGGAGCGGTACGCCGCTCATCTCCGCCAGCGCAGTCTTCGCCAACCGCGCCGAAACCCCGATGCGCAATGCCCCGGTCGCGAGCTTCACCAGCGCCCAGCGCTCATGGATCGCCGCCTGGCTCAACAGCCCGCCCATCACCTTGGGCAAGTCCGCCTTGCTCGTGCGGTTGAGGAGATCCACCGTCTCGCTCAAGCTGGGCAATTCCCCCTCGCCCTTATGCGGCCAGATCAGCGCGATGGTCTCGCCGAGATCCCCGACATAGTCATAGGACAGCGCAAAGAGCGTCTCGTCGACCTCACGCAACACCGTCTCGCGCAACAGCGCCGGCTTGACGTTGCGGATGTCCATTTCCCCCGTCAGCACCGCCAGCGCAATGCCCCGATCCGGGTCCGGCACTTCGGTAAAATAGCGCTTTAGCGCTTCGATCTTCCGCAAGCGCGAGGGCGTCAGCGCCAGAAGTTCAAGCAAATCCGCAAACTGCTTCATTCCCCGCCCTCCCCGCCATCGTCATCGAGCCCCGGCAGTGCCAGCGGCTCGGCATCGAGCCCCTGCTGCCGGCACCAATAAACCAGCGCATCCTCGCGCCCATGCGTCACCCAAACCGTTTCCGCGCCGCATTCGAGGATCGACGTATTGAGTTCACCCCAATCGCAATGGTCGGAAATCACCAGCGGCAATTCCACCAGCGCCTGTCTTGCGCGCTGCTTGACGCTCATCCAGCCCGAAGCCTGGCACACGACGGGATCGGGGAACCGCCGGCTCCACCGGTCGCGAATGGCCGAGGGCGGCGCGATGACGATCTGCCCCATCATCTCCGCCTTCGGCATCCCCGTCGCCGGCAGCAATTCCCCAAGCTCGACCCCAAGCGCCTGATAGAGTTCGCAGAGCCGCACCATGGCGCCATGCAGATAGATCGGCTTGTCCCAGCCGGCATCGCGCAACAGCGCAATCACCCGCTGCGCCTTGCCAAGCGCATAGCTGCCAACGAGATGACAGCGCTCGGGCTGCGCCTCGACCGATTTCAGCAACCGGCCGATTTCGAATTTCGGATCGGGATGCTGAAAAACCGGCAGACCAAAGGTCGCCTCGGTCACCAGGAGATCGCAATCCACCGCCTCATAGGGCTGCGCCGTACGGTCGCGGAGCCGCTTATAATCCCCCGTCACCACGGCCCGCTGCCCGCCCTGCTCCATCAGCACCTGCGCCGACCCCAGAATATGTCCGGCGGGATGAAAGCTCACGGTCATGCCGTCGATCTCAAGCGGCATGCGATAGTCGAGCGCCTCGAACCGCCCAGCGCAATCGACGCCATAGCGCACCTTCATGATTTCGATCGTGTCGGGTATCGCCAAAACGCTGCCATGGCCCGACCGCGCATGGTCGGCATGGCCATGGGTAATGATGGCACGCGGCTTCGGCTCCGCCGGATCGATCCAGGCGTCAATGGCAGGAACGTAGAGATTGCGGTCTATGAGAAAGCCCATAATTCCTCCAACGACTCTTGCCGCCCCCCGGTTCACATCGTCTTGCCAAGGACATGTTGGTGGGCCAAACCTCGTGCCCAACGAGCAAAGGGAGCCAAGACCATGCGCCGCACCAGCCACCCCGCCGGCACCATTCATCGCCTGACCGTGGAGAGCAAAGCCATCGCTGGCAATCGCCTTGGCGACCCCACTGCGCGCTTGGTCGATGTCTATGTCCCGGCCGGTCACACCGGCACCGGCCTGCCGTTGCTTGTAGACCTCGTCGGCTTCACCGCCGGCGGCCCGGCCCACACCGCCTGGAAAAACTTTGGCGAAAACGTCCCCGAGCGCCTCGATCGCCTGATCGGCGACGGCAAGATGCCGCCCGTCGTCGTCGCCTTCCCCGATTGCTTCTCGCGCCTCGGCGGCAATCAATATGTGAACAGCCCCGTCCTCGGAAATTACGAAGATTTTCTCATCCGTGAGATGGTCCCGACGGTCGAAGAAAAACTCAACTGCGGCGGCGCCGGCAGGCGCGGCGTTTTCGGCAAATCCTCAGGCGGCTTCGGCTCGCTCGTCCACGCCATGCTGCATTCCGATTTCTGGGCTGCGGCAGCCAGCCATTCGGGCGATGCCGGCTTTGAAAATCTCTATATCCCCGAATTCCCCGGCACCCTGCGAACGCTCGCCAAATTCGGCAACGATATCGAAAACTGGCTCCGCGCCTTCGAGGCGAAGCCCAAGATCGATGGCAAGGACACCCTGGTCCTGATGATCCTCGCCCAGGCCGCGAGCTTCGACCCCGACGACAACCCCGACACCTTCCTCGGCCTCCGCCTGCCCGTCACCATGGATACCTGCGAATTGATCGACGAGCGCTGGGCCAATTGGCTCAAATGGGACCCGGCCCGCATGGTCGAAACCCATGCCGACGCCATCGGCAAACTGAAGGCTTTCTATCTCGATTGCGGCACCGAGGATCAATACAACATCCTCTACGGCTCCCGCCGCATCCACAAAACCCTCGAGCAAAAGGGACTTGCCCACCGCTACGAAGAATTCCCCGACAACCACTCCAGCGTCGATTACCGCATGGACATCAGCCTGCCCTACCTGGCGGAGGCGCTCTCTCAGTAGTGGGCTGACCCGTCGGAAGTTCGCTCAGGCTGAGACGAGAATGGTGATTTCCGAGAACCGGAGCGGAGCGTACATCGGTACGTGAGCACCGGAAGCGCAGGAAATTGCCATTCGCAGGCCAGGATGAGCGAACTGCCGATGGGTCAATAATGCGGAGGCGGCTTCTCGTTCGCCGGATCCGCAATATAGCTCCCGCTGCGCACCTGCTCTTCCATGGCATCAAGCCGGCGCCGCAACTGCTCCATCGCCGTCCACTGCTCGGTGATGACGGCGTTGAGATCCTCGATCGTCTGGTCCTGAAACGCGATGCGGCTTTCGAGCCGATCCAGGCGCTGGTTTACGTCGTCGTCACTCATCGCCAATCCCTCTTCATGCGTCCCGCACATAGCTCTGGCCTGTCCCTGCGGCAAGCCGGGTCTACACGGGAGCGTGTTGACGTTTAGGGAACTTCTTCGTGCAATTCGCCATTGACTCCGCGAAATCGAACAATTCGGGAGCCTAAAATGGCGACCTTGACGGCTCAAAATACGACGCTCGCTCCGACCGCTCACAAGGCGGAAATCGGCAATGTCGCACGTCCCGTTCTGTCGGCCCTTCTCCCCCTAGCCGGTTTTGGCGCGGCCAATTTCATGGCCGAAAGCCTCGGCGTCATGCCGCTGTTTTTCTCGCCTGCCGGCCTTCCGGGCTGGGTTGGCGCCGGCATTCACCTCGTAGCACTTGCCATGGCCGGTCTCGGCATCGGCATTGCGTATGGCCAAGGGTTGCGGGGTCGCAAGGCTCTGCCATGGGGCGTTGCCCTCATCATTGGCATGATCGCTTTTCCCTTCTTTGCCGCTCCGCTTGATTCGCTGCAGCTTGCCCTCGTCATGACGGGCGTCACGATGCTTGGCCTCGCAACGTCCATCCGCGTGGCGCGCGTCTCGCGCCTTGGTGGCTGGCTGATGATCCCCATGCTTGGCTGGATTGGCTTTGGCGCAGTGCTTGGCCTTGCCATCTCCGCCGCCTGGGCTCCGCCTTTTGCCCTGGTGACCGCACAGAATCCAGCGCCTGCTGCCATCTAACGGCCGGCCAGACAAGTTACCCAAAGGTGCCTTCTTGCGGGTCTGCGTTAAGCAGCCCACATGGGGGCACCTTTCATTTTGGAGCGAACCATGGCTCGCACGCTCAAGATTGACGTCTTCACCGATGTCGTTTGCCCCTGGTGCCTCGTCGGCTCGGCCCGTCTCGATGCCGCCCTCGCCAATGTCCCCGACGATGTCGATGTGGTCGTCGAAAATCACCCCTTCTATCTCGACCCGACGGTTCCGCCCGAAGGCGTCGATGTCGGCGAGATGCTCAAGCAAAAATACGGTCGCGATCCCAAGGAAATGTGGGAGCGGGTCGAAAGCGAAGCCGCCAAGGCCGGCATCACGCTCGATCTCTCCAAGCAGCCGCGCATGTTCAACACGGCCAAGGCGCACACCATCACGCGGCTCTCCAAACCCAATGGCAACCAGCACGAATTGGCCAATGCCATTGCCGAGGCCTATTTCCTCGATCACCGCCAGATCAACGACGACAATATCCTCGCCGATATCGCCGCCGAATTCGGCTGGGATCGCGGCGATGCGCTCGACGCGATGAACGACGCCAATGAGCTGGCAACCACCGAACAGCTCGCCACCTCCGCCTCCCAGCAGGGTATTCGCGGCGTGCCGTTCTTCGTCTTCGGCGAAAAATACGCCCTTTCGGGTGCGCAGCCGGACGAGGTCTTCGCCCAAGCCCTTGAGAAAACAATTTCCGAGATTTGAGATCGGCGAGACGCTATAGCTGACCCGAATGATTTGAGGATCGCATCGGTGAAGCGCCTACGTCTTGCTCTTCTGGCCCTGGTGGGGCTCGTCGTCATCGCCTATCTCGGCATCGTCGGTTACATGTATGTCAATCAGCGCGCCCTGCAGTACAATCCGTTCGGCGAGGTAACCACCCTCGCCGAAGCCGGCATTCCCGGCGCCCAAGACGTCGCCATTCCGGTGGATGGCTCCGTCGTCGATGGCTGGTACAAGGCGCCATCGCCCGGCAAGCCGCTGATCATCTACTACAAAGGCAATTCTGAAAGCTTCTCGGCTGAGCACGAGCGCTACCAGACCTTTGCCGCCGAAGGCTACGGCTTCCTCGCTTTTGACTACCGCGGTTTCCCCGCCTCGCCCGGTTCGATCAGTGAAGCCGGCATCCTCGATGATTCCATCGCCGCTTTCGATTGGGCGCAGAAGCAAGGCTTTCCCCTCGTCATCTGGGGCCGCTCGCTCGGCACGGGCCCGGCGACCTATGTCGCGAGCCAGAGGGATGCGCTCGCTCTGCTTCTCGAAACGCCCTTCCTCTCCGCTGTCGGCGTCGCCGCCGAGCGCTATCCCTTCCTGCCGGTCAGCCTCGTCATGCTCGATCAGTTCCATTCCGATCAGTGGATCGCCAATGTCACCGAGCCGGTTTTCATCGGCCACGGCACGGCTGATCGCACCATCGACGTATCGAATGGCGAACGGCTCTATGATCTCGTACCCAAGAAGGACGAACTTTGGATCGTCCCGGGCGCCGACCATTCCGATCTGTGGGATGCTGGCATCTGGGCTAAGGCCAAGGCTTTTTTCACCCGCGCCGGAGCCGTCCGCTGACCGTCTCATCCGCATCGGGCGCCATGTCCGGCCGCCGCACCGCCATCATCGGCGGCCTCATGGTCGCGACTGGCCCTCTGAGCCTGACGCTCTATGCGCCTGCTTTGCCCGGCATGGTCATCGATCTCGGCACGACCGACGCTGGCGGCAAGCTGACGCTGACCGTCTATTTCGCCGCCTTTGCCCTGGCCCAATTGATCTGCGGCCCGCTGTCCGACCGTTATGGCCGGCGCATGGTCGGCATTGCCTTCTTTGCTATCTACGTGCTGGGCGCACTGGTCTGCACCTCGGCGCAAAACCTTGAAATGCTGCTCATTGGCCGCATCCTCCAGGGGTTCGGCGTCTCAGCAGGCGTGGCGCTGTCGCGCGCCATGGTCCGCGATCTCTTCGTCGGCCGCGAAGCGATTGGCATCCTCACCCTGATCAACCTCGTTCTCACCGTTGCCCCGGCCATCGCCCCAACACTCGGCACGGCGCTTCTTGCGATCGGCTCATGGCACTTAATGTTCGTCGTCATGGGCGGCTTCGGCCTCGCCATTATCGCACTTCTGGGCTTTTCAGCCCGCGAAACTCTCCCCGCCGACCGGCGCGTCCCGCTCAATCCGCGCACGATCCTTGGCAATTATTGGCGTCTCCTCCGCGCCCCGGCCTTTCTGCTGCCCGCCGGCACGCTGGCCGCAGCGTTCGGTGGCTTTTATGCCTCCGCCGCGCTGCTGCCTTTTGTCCTCATCGATCAGATCGGCCTCACGCCCTTCCAGTTCGCCATGGCCATGCTGATCCAGACCGGCTCGTTCATCACCGGCAATCTCATTGCCGCGCGCCTCGCCAAGCGCGTCGATGGCTGGCAACTGGTAGGCATCGGCCTCGTGCTCATCGGGCTATCCGGTCTTGGTTATGCCATTGCCCCGCGCATTTGGCCCAATGAAGTTCTGGCTGTCATGATCCCCGTGGGCTTCTGGATGCTGTCGCTTGCCTGCATCAGCCCCAGCGCCACCGCCGCCGCCATGTCAGGCTTTGGCGAAATTGCCGGTTCAGCGGGAGCATTGACCGGCTTCTTTCAGATGGGCGGCGGTTTCCTCGCCTCCCTTGCCGGCACGCTGCTCTTCCCCGAAGCCCGCAGCGCGCTCGTCATCCTCATGCCGGCTTTGGCGCTGTTGGCCATCGCCCTTGCCAGCGCCGACTTGAGGCGCGCGCGGTCGGCAGTCCAGCGCTAATCTCGCGCCTCAGCTATGAAGCCCGGGTGCCTCGCGGCCGGTCGACGCGACATATTCGGTATAGCCACCGCCATAGACGTGCACGCCTTCGGGCGTCAGCTCGAGCACACGATTGGAGAGCGCGGCGAGGAAATGGCGATCGTGGCTGACGAAGAGCATGGTGCCTTCGTAATTACTCAGCGCCGTTATCAGCATTTCCTTGGTCGCGATATCGAGGTGGTTGGTCGGCTCGTCGAGCACCAGAAAATTCGGCGGATCGAACAGCATCATCGCCATGACGAGACGCGCCTTTTCGCCGCCCGAGAGCACGCGGCACTTCTTTTCGATATCGTCGCCTGAAAAGCCGAAGGCGCCGGCCAGCGCACGCAGCGGAGCCTGGCCTGCCTGTGGGAACGAATATTCGAGCTGGCCGAAGACGGTCAGGTCGCCATCGAGCACATCCATGGCGTGCTGGGCAAAATAGGCCATCTTCACCGACGGACCGCGCGAGACCGAACCGTCATCGGGATCGGTGGTGCCGGTAACGAGTTTCAGCAGCGTCGACTTCCCCGCGCCGTTGATCCCCATGATCGCCCAGCGTTCGCGCCGACGAACGTGGAAATCGAGCCCGTCATAAATCGAGCGCGAGCCATAGCTTTTCGACACGCCCTTCAGAAGCGCCACGTCTTCACCCGAGCGGGGCGCTGGGCGAAATTCGAAATCGACGGTCTGGCGCCGCTTGGGCGGCTCGACACGGTCGATCTTGTCGAGCTTTTTCACCCGGCTCTGCACCTGCGCCGCATGGCTGGCGCGCGCCTTGAAGCGCGCGATGAAATCGAGCTCCTTGGCCAGCATGGCCTGCTGCCGCTCGAACTGGGCCTGCTGGTTCTTCTCGGCCAGCGCCCGCTGCTGCTGATAAAATTCGTAATTGCCCGAATAAGTCGTCAGCGCGCCCGCATCGATCTCGACGATCTTGGTGCAGATCCGGTTCATGAATTCGCGGTCGTGCGAGGTCATGAAGAGGGCGCCTTGGTAATTCTGCAGAAACTCTTCGAGCCAGATCAGGCTTTCGAGATCGAGGTGGTTCGAGGGTTCGTCGAGCAGCAGCGCATCGGGACGCATGAGAAGGATTTTGGCAAGCGCCACGCGCATCTTCCAGCCGCCCGAAAGCGCGCCGACATCGCCATCCATCATTTCCTGCGAAAAGCCGAGGCCATCCAACACTTCGCGCGCGCGCCCATCGAGCGAATAACCATCAAGTTCTTCGAACTGATGCTGGATTTCCCCATAGCGCTCGATGATGGCGTCCATCTCGTCAGCCTTATCGGGATCGCCCATATCGGCTTCGAGGGCGCGCATTTCCCTGACGATTTCACTGACCGGGCCGGCGCCATCCATGACGGCCGCAACAGCGCTGACGCCGCTCATTTCGCCGACATCCTGGCTGAAATAGCCGATGGTCGTGCCGCGCTCGACCGAAACCTGGCCCTCATCGGGCTGCTCTTCGCCGGTGATCATGCGGAAAAGCGTCGTCTTGCCCGCGCCATTGGGCCCGACGAGACCGATCTTCTCGCCCTTGAGCAGCGTTGCCGACGCCTCGATGAAGACGATCTGCTTGCCGTTCTGCTTGCCGATGCTTTCGAGGCGGATCATGTTTTTGGGCCCTTGAAAATACAGTAGTCCTCATCCTGAGGTGCTTGCCGGAGGCAAGCCTCGAAGGACGAGGGTGTGGTTCAAGGAGCGCGTGCCGCGTCCTCGTGGTTCGAGGCTACGCTGCGCTCCGCACCTCACCATGAGGACGACTATGCGTTACGATTTAGGGCGGTCTCTAAAGAACGGGGGCGTTATGCGCAAGGCGGCGTTTTGCAACGCGGCCTTGCAGCGCTTTCCCGCCTAAGCCGCGTCGCTGATCAGCCCCTCGGCCATGCCGTATTCGTGCAGCTTGCGGTAAAGCGTCGAGCGGCCGATCCCCAGCGCCCTTGCGACCCGCGACATGCGGCCGCCGTGATAGTCGATGGCAAAGGCGATAGCCTCGCGCTCGATATCGCCAAGCGCGCGCAGATCCCCCGCTGAACTGAGGAAGCGATCCTGCATCGGCTCGATTTCTGGCTCAGGCCGCGGCCGAGCCGGAGCGGTATCGATATGAATGGGCGCCGCCAAGACCGGGGCGCGCTCGGTCGCGCGATACGCCTCATCGCGGCCGGCAGCTTGCGCGAGAATCTGCGGAAAATCCTCGGGCTCAAGGAAAGCTGAGTCAGCGAGCACGATCGCGCGATAAATGGCGTTTTCGAGCTGGCGGACATTGCCCGGCCAATCGTAGGACGCGAGCAAATCAAGCGCCTTGGGCGTCACGCCGACGACGCGCTTGCCGGCTTCCGCCGAAAGGCGAGCGACGAAATGCGTCGTAAGATTTTGCAGGTCTTCCATACGCTCGCGCAACGGCGGCACATAGATCGGGAAAACATTGAGCCGGTAAAACAGGTCCTCGCGGAATTCGCCCGATTTGGCGAGGTTGAGGAGACGCCGATTGGTGGCCGATATCACCCGCACATTGACACGCTCTGACCGCGCCGCGCCGACCGGTTCGATCTCGCCCTCCTGCAAGGCGCGGAGCAGTTTGACCTGCGTTTCGAGCGGCAATTCGCCCACTTCATCGAGGAACAGCGTCCCGCCATGGGCTTCGGCAAATTTGCCCGTCTGGTCGGCAATGGCGCCGGTAAAGGCCCCCTTCTTGTGCCCGAAGAGCATGGATTCAACGAGATTGGGCGGGATGGCGCCGCAATTGACGGTGACGAACGGTTTTCCCGCCCGATCGGACATGCCCTGAATGATGCGCGCGACCATTTCCTTGCCGACGCCGGTTTCGCCCTCGATGAGCACCGGGATCGGGCTTTTCGCCGCCTTGCCCGAAAGCGTCAGCACGCGGGCCATGGCCGGCGCCGTCGCGATCATGTCCGATTGGGTCAGCGTGCCACTGCGCTTGGCCGTGTCGGAGCGGATAGCCGCTTCGAGCGTATCGAGCTTCATCGCATTGCGCAGCGAGATGATAAGGCGCTCGGGCGAAACGGGTTTGACGAAATAGTCGGCGGCGCCCTGGCGCATGGCCGAGATGACAGTTTCGAGCGAGGCATTGGCCGTCTGGATGATCACCGGCGTGGTGAGTCCCTCGGCCCGCATCACCGACATGACCCCCATGCCGTCGAGATCGGGCATGACCAGATCGAGGATCATCGCGCCGATCTTGCGATCGTCGCGCAGAATAGCGAGGGCTTGCTCGCCCCCCGTCGCCGTCAATGGCTTGAAGCCGGCTCGATTGGCAATTTCGGCAGTAAGCCGGAGTTGGACCGGATCGTCATCGACCACAAGAACGCGCGTCATGCCTATCCCAAAGCTGATTGCGGGCAAAAGGCACGAATCGTGTGTGCCGTTTTGGGAAGACAATGAAGAAACGGCCTTAAGAGGGTGTTAATCCTAAATATTTCGGCTTCGCTTTTGCTGGCGCCAACCATCGCGAAGGCGTTGCCATGCCCAAATAAAAAGGGCCGCGGAAAATCCGTGACCCTCAGAATTCAGTGATAGATGGTCGTCCGACCGATTAGTGCTGCGCTTCGGAATAACGCGACAATTCGTCTTTTACTTCGAGCTTTTTTCGCTTCAGCGTGGAAACCATCAGGTCGTTATATTGGCGATTCTGCATCTCTGCCTGAATCTGCCGGTCCAGTTCCTGGTGGCGCCGCTCCAGCGCTGCGATGTGGCCTTCAGTAGTCATAGACAACTCCTTAGACATCGTGGACGAGGACCATGGTCACAAATCTTTCATGGTTTGTCGAGCACAGATGGGCAGCTCATCGAAATCAGATGCAAAACAAAGTGTGATGCGTTAACCAAAGGTGAGTGGGAGCAGGGTTTTCCGGTCATGCTGCAGCTCAGCAAGGAACAAGAGGCCCAACTCGGGCTGGAACTGGCGACAAAGCGGCAGGAGCATGCGGATCTTGACGCGGCGATCCACACGCTGACGCAGTCGCAATTTTCCGACAAAATGCTCGTGCAGCGGCTCAAGAAGCGCAAATTGGCGCTGAAAGACCGCATTACCCAGCTCGAAAACATTTTACTGCCCGATATCATCGCCTGAAAAGTCGCTGAGCGCCCCTCCCCGGCTTGAGCGGTCCCCGATTTTGAGCTAGATGCGGTTTTTGCGGAGCGGCAGGGGAGACACCGCCATGCTCAAGCCACCTGTGGCCATCGTCATGGGCAGTCAATCGGACTGGCCGACCATGCGTCTTGCCGCCGAAACACTCGAATCCCTTGAAATCGAATATGAGGCTCGGATCGTCTCGGCGCATCGGACGCCCGAGCGCTTGGTGGATTTTGCCACCAATGCCCGCGCCGAAGGCATCAAGATCATCATCGCTGGGGCTGGCGGCGCCGCGCATCTGCCGGGCATGATCGCCGCGATGACACCGCTGCCCGTCTTCGGCGTGCCGGTGCGCTCCAAAGCACTCAGCGGGCTCGATAGCCTTTATTCCATCGTGCAGATGCCCGGCGGCATTCCCGTCGGCACGCTCGCCATCGGCGAGCCGGGCGCGATCAATGCCGCCCTTTTGGCTGCGGCCGTTCTGGCCCTCAATGATGACGAATTGGCCGACCGGCTCGACGCGCATCGCGAACGGCAGGCGAAGGCCGTGCCGCATTTCCCCTCCGATCTCGAGTAAAACTCTTGGCAGACACTTTTGCGGCGCTGCGCCCCGGCGCCACCATCGGCATTTTGGGCGGTGGCCAGTTGGGCCGGATGCTGGCCCTCGCGGCAGCAAAGCTTGGGCTCAAGAGCCACATCTATTGCCCCGATCCGCAAAGCCCCGCCTTTGACGTGACTCCACTGAAGACCGTCGCGGCATATGATGATGCATCTGCGCTGCGGGCCTTCGCGGCAGAGGTCGATGTCATCACCTATGAATTTGAGAATGTGCCGGCAGCGACGGCCGAAATTCTCGCAAGTTTGAAGCCGCTTCGGCCAGGCGCCAACGCCCTGGCGATCTCGCAGGATCGTTTGGCCGAGAAGAGCTTTCTGGCCTCGAAGAATATTCCGGTCGCGCCCTATCGCGCGGTTCATTCGCTCGATGAGCTCAATAACGCGATCTCGGCGATTGGCCTTCCCGCGGTTCTGAAGACGACGCGACTTGGCTATGACGGCAAGGGGCAGCGCGTGCTGCGGGCGCCGGAAGACGCCGCATCGGCCTTTGCCGATTTAAAGCCGCATCCGCTGGTGCTCGAAGGTTTTGTGGATTTCGAAAAGGAAATCTCCGTCGTCGTAGCCCGCGGCGCGGATGGCACCGTGCGGGCGTTCGATTCAGCCGAAAATGTCCATCGCGACCATATTCTCTTCACCTCGACGGTTCCAGCCGAGATTGCGCCGGGCATTGCCAAACATGCGGCCATGCTCGCCAAGGTCATCGTCGTTGCGCTCGATTATGTCGGGGTGCTTGGCGTCGAATTTTTCGTCGTCGGCGGCGAGCGCCCGAGCCTCGTCGTCAACGAGATCGCACCCCGCGTCCATAATTCCGGCCACTGGACTGAAGCAGTGTGCCTCACCGACCAGTTCGAACAGCACATCCGCGCCGTTGCCGGCTGGCCGCTCGGCGATCCGCAGCGCTATGCCGATGTGGTCATGCAGAACCTGATCGGCGACGAGGTCGATATTGTCCCCGGCGGCATCGATGGCGATACCCAACCCCACCTCTACGGCAAAACTGAAGCACGGCCGGGTCGAAAGATGGGTCACATCAATCGGATCGTGCGGGCGAACTAGTTTTCATCACGCTTTTCGCGGAGGGTTTTCTAACCGCCAGCGAAACGCGTCGCTCCTATCCTTGTCCTCGAAGACCTCCCACCCACTGCACTTCCCTCGGGCTTGACCCGAGGGCCAGTGCGGGAGCCACAAACATTCAGACGTGGGGGAGTGGCCCTCGGGTCAAGCCCAAGGGAAGCCCGGTGGGAACTAGACGCCTCGGAGGCAGACTATCCCCTCAGGAACGGTAAAAACTACCGCGCCAACCATTCGCGCATAGCGGTCGCCACCGCCTGTGGCGCTTCGAGCGTCGGGATGTGGCCGGCATTGGCAAAAATGGCGAGCTTGGCCTCTGGGATCATCGCCGCCATTTCCTCTGACAGTTCAGGCGGGATCAGCTTGTCCTCGGCCCCGACGCCGACCAAGGTCGGCACCGCAATTTGCCCGAGGAACGGCCGGGAATCGATCCGGGTCATGATCGCGTTTTGCTGGCGCAGATAGACTTCGGACTCGACGCGCAGCGTCATCGCATGGACCGCTTCGGCGATGGCGCTATCGAGATGGATCGGCGCCAATAGGTTCGGCAGGCCCATGCGGGAGACGAGCGCCGACTTGCCTTGGCGGACGAGTTCCATTTCGGTCCGGCGTGCGGTCTTGCGCTCTTCGCTATCGGGCCGCGCATTGGTATCGAGTAGGGCGAGATGGGTCACGCGCTCGGGCGCCTGACGGATGATCTCGAGAACCACATAGCCGCCCATCGAAAGCCCCGCGAGGGCAAAGCGCGGCGGCGCCGCGGCAAGGATCCGCGCAGCCATTCCAGCAACGCTATCGTCGCGCGAAACGTCGGCCACCACCGGCGCCACGCGCTCGTCGAGACGCTCGATCACGGCATGCCAGAGATAGGCATCGCAGCGAAGGCCGGGGACGAGGACGAGCGGCTGGAACATGGTGGTCTCCCTAAGTCAGGCAAGACGTAGAATGCCGGCTTGCTGCGAGCAAGACAGTGATGGCGCTCGCGTTGGTTGAGCGCAGGAGTCTTGAGCCAGTTTTGGGCGGTATTCCGGCGGCTTTTACAGTGGACAGAGCCGCAATCTTACTCTATAGACCCCGCCACGGTGACCGGCGCTGCTGGTCGGCGACGTGGCTCTGCGGCTCCGGCGCTTCCATCCTAGCACATTGCCAAGTTTTGAAGGGGCAGTTGACCTTTGCAAGTAGTCGTTCGCGATAATAACGTTGACCAGGCGCTGCGCGCCCTGAAGAAGAAGCTGCAGCGCGAAGGCGTCTTCCGCGAAATGAAGCTGCGCAACTATTACGAGAAGCCCTCTGAAAAGAAGGCTCGCCAGAAGGCCGAGGCCGTCCGTCGCGCCCGCAAGCTGGCTCGCAAGCGCGCACAGCGCGAAGGCTTGATTGCAGCGCCACCGGCGCGCAACTAGGTTTTGCGAACAGTCTGAATTTGAAAGCGCCGCCCTTCGGGGTGGCGTTTTTGTTTTGGCGCCAGGATTTCGCACAGGCAGCGGGCGAGCCGACTTGTCCCCTGCCCTAACAAACCCCTTCACAAAAGCATAAAACCTTCAGCGTTAACCTTATTCCTTACCCCGTCGTTAAGACCTTCGGACGATTTTGGGCCTTGATGTTAAGGCTCATTTTCGACGAGGCCCGAATGAAACGCTCAGCCATTGTGATGTCAGCCCTTCTGACGCTTACCGCGTCTGCGAGCGCAGCCGACCTGGGCTGGAACGGCGGCGGCGCCCCCGCTACGTCCACCATGTTTTCCTCCACGTCCGTTGCGGATTGGAACGGCTTTTATGCCGGCGTAAACGGCGGCTACCTCTGGGGCAATACTACCACCAGCCCCGCGATCAACAATACCAACAATAACAGCTCCGGCTGGACCGCCGGCGGCCAGCTCGGCTTCAACATGGATATGGGCGGCTTCGTCGTCGGCGCTGAAGCCGATCTGCAGTGGGCCAACCTTGCCTATAGCGAGCCACTCGGCAATGGCAGCACGTTCGAGAGCAAGCTCGATATGTTCGGCACCGCCCGCGCTCGCGCCGGTGGCACTTTCGGTCAGGTCATGCCCTTCGTGACCCTCGGCGCCGCCTTCGGTCGCGGCACGTCCCAGGTCCTCAATGGTGGCGTCACCACCTCCCAGAACGCCACCCATTTCGGCTGGACCGCCGGTGTCGGTATCGAGGCCAAGGCCACCGACAATCTCTCGGTCAAGGCCGAGTACCTCTATGTCGATCTCGGCAACCAGACCTATAACGGTCTCCCCGGCGGCAGCCGCGAAATCGGCCAGCGCTTCAGCGTCATCCGCGCCGGTGTCAATTACGCGTTCTAATCGCGCTTAACCGCGCGTCGATGTTAACGGAATGCTAACAGAACAAGGCTCGCAGATAGCACTGCGGGCCTTATCTGTTTTAGTCCCGTGGAGAACGTTTCTCGATTGCCGAACATTCGACCTCCACAAAATATCTCCGCCGATGTGAGCCTGATCGCCCATTGCGACTGGAGCAAAACTCCATCCAAACGCTGGATGAGCCTCGCTTGCCGGACAGACAGCGGCTGGCAAATTACCGCACCCGAACCCGTCGGCAGCACCGAAACACTCTTCGAAAGACTGGCCAAACGAAAGCGCAAAAGCGGCGCGCTTCTTATAGGCGTCGATTTTTCGATAGGTTTACCAGCAGCTTACGCTAAAGCTGCCGGTATAACGGACTTTCGAGAATTCTTGAATTCCATCGTAGAGGGCAAGTGGCCGACCTGGCTCGACGTCGCCACAACGCCTCAAGAAATCGGAATTCACCGCCCCTTCTATCCCGCACGCCCCGGCAACGCGAAGCGAGCCCATCTCCTCGCCGCGCTAGGCCTAACGGCCTGGGATGACCTCCTCCGCCTCTGCGAACGCGCCAGCAACGAACGACCAGCCGCCGCAAGCCTCTTCTGGACCATGGGCGGCAACCAAGTTGGCAAAGCCGCCATCTCCGGCTGGCAGGAGCTCATCATTCCCAACCTCGATCGCATCGCACTATGGCCCTTCGACGGGCCTTTGCACGAGCTTGTCCGGACCAATGACATTGTCATCGCTGAAACTTATCCCGGCGATATCTATAGCCAAATCGGCTTTCCCAAACGCGGCTGGAGCAAGCGAAAGCAAGGCGATCGCGTCAGATTTGCCGATAGTTTCGCCCAATGGTTCATGGAAAAACCCCACGTGAAGCCAGGCGCAATACTGCCATTGATCGCGACGGGCTTCGGCGAAGACCCGCATGCGGAAGACCGCTTCGATTCTCTTGTCGGTCTAATTGGCATAATCGATGTGGTCGACGGAGGGCGCTATGACGGCGCGCCGGATACCCCGCAAATCAGCGAGATCGAGGGCTGGATGCTTGGTCATCGGCGAAGCGGATAGTTCAGAAATCGCCTAGAATTTCGCGCCTATGCCACCCCTGACTGTCACGGAACGGAACCCCGTCGCGTCAAGATCTGCACCAAATTCGCCGTTGAGCGTGAGCCCATTCGGACTCGAA
Organism: Devosia sp. Leaf420; assembly: GCF_001425445.1. Classification (GTDB taxonomy): domain Bacteria; phylum Pseudomonadota; class Alphaproteobacteria; order Rhizobiales; family Devosiaceae; genus Devosia. The sequence continues at coordinate 469,346 of NZ_LMQU01000011.1, forward strand.
TAGCCAAAGCCCACCGTGCTGCGACCATAGAGGCGGCTGTCGACACTGAGATCGCCGAGAACGCTCCCGGACAGGCCAAGTTCCACCTCTGCCTTTGGCGTCAGAACGTGCCCGCCTTCCAAATCGATGCCGTATTCAAAGGCGCTCCCCAGGCCCACCTTGAATGCCGTCTGTCGCTCGATTTCGACCAGAACGGCATCCCCGGTTTCGTTGCGCACGAAATAGTCGCCACCATCTTCGCTTGAAAGCGTCATGAGCACGCTCGGCCGGATGGTGAGGGCGTCGTGCTCCCATAAACCGCTGAGATCGAGATTGGCAAGGAACCGCTCCGTGCCGAACGAGCCAGCGAAATATTGGCCAAACATTTCCGCAACCGCGTCGTTCTGCGATTGGCCATAGAGGAGACTGCCGTCGAGAGAGAGGTGCTCGGAGAGGGCCACTGAACCATAGATGCCTGCGAGATAACCGGTGCCGCTCACTGACCCCTTGCTGGAATTGTCGTGCATCCAATCCCCCTGCAACACTGCGCCGAGCAGCGCAGTATCGCCGAGCAGGTAGTCAACACCAATGGCGAGGGTCGAGAAGTCGCCCCAGTGCGTATCGACACCGGCTTGCGCATGCAGCGTCATCTGCGCGTCGATCCAGATATTGACCGGAAGGGGCTCCAGCGCGACCGAAGTTGCCAGATTTTCTGCAGCCTTTGCCGCGCCCCAACTCATGACGTCAGCTAGGCTCGAGGTGAAGCCGAGGATCTGGCTTGTGCCATCGGCCCGCGCAATGACTGTGCCGGGGCGCCGGCCGGGCGCAATGCGGCGTCGATCAAAAATATCAGGGAGACGAAGAGCTGTTGCCACGAGCTTTTGCCGCGTCGTCATGAACTCTTCGGTCATCGTGGCGAACTGTTCGGCGACTGCCGTCGCCTGCAAGGTGATCGACGTTCCCGAGACGATTGCGCCGATCCCATCGACCACCGCTGTGCCAGGCAGATCAACGCGGCCGGCCTGCATGTCGGCTTCGGTGATCGTATATGACCCCGTACAGACCATGGTCGCAAAGGCTGGCAAACTATCCGACGGACACGCCACCGCCATAGCCGCGGAACTAACGCCGAGGCCCGTCAGATCGACACCACCCGTCGCAACGAGCGTATAGATGACCTCGATCCGCTGACCGAGCGCGACGAAAGCCTCGGGACGTGTGCTCATCGAGAAACTGACGCCATCGGCGCCGATCACGCGCTGGCTCAACGCCGGTGACTGGCTCGCGGCATGGATCGCCGTGCCGCCATAATAGGCGATGATCGAATGCGTGCCGGACGCAAAGCCGGGCACGGTATATTGCGCCAGTCCCCCGCCAAGCGTGGCGCGTCCCAAGAGGATGTTGCCGCTATAAAACACCACGGACCCCGACGGCGAACCAGTTGGCGTTTGGACGGCAGCCGTAAAGGTCACGGGCTGGCCCACGCCCACTGCGGCGGCCGAGGTCGAGAGAGCGGTGCTTGTGGCTTCAAGGCCCGACATCATGACGATGCGGCGCCTGAGCGGCGCAGCGGCGTTTGATTGATAGACGGCGTCTCCCGAATAGATGACCGTCATCTCCCCTTCCGTCGCGTCCGGAAAGACCATGCTGGCCGTTGCGTGGTCACCCACGAGGTTCGCTGAAACCTGATCGCTCCAAGTGCTGCTGGCGAAGCGGAACAGGACTGATCCCGTGGGCATGCCACTGCCCGAGAGCGAGAAAACGCGCGCCGACAGGGTGGCAAGAGCGCCGGGAACGGGACGGTTGGGCGAAATGGTGAAGCTTACCGTCGTATCGCCCATGACCTGATGGTTGATCTGGGCGCTGGCCGCATTGAAATAGGTGTCCCCGTCATAACTTACCAAAAGCGTATGGACGCCTGGGCCAAAAAGGGTTTCGGTAACGGAAAACTGCGCGGTCGGCCCCGCAAGCGTGATGACCTGATCGGCAAAGAGTCCGTCGGCGTGACGAAGTGTCAGTGTTCCGCTGGGCGTGCGACCGGTGAGAGCGACAGGTGTCAACGTAACGTCGATGACGAAATCGGTGCCACTATTGGTGGCATCGACCGCAAGATCGACATCGTCGCGGACGACGGGTTGGTTGAGGACCGCCGACTGGCTTGCAGCATCGATCAGATTGAGTGGACCAAGATATCGCGCCGTGAACGCTGTATCGGCGGCGAGAGGCGGTGTGACAAATGTCGCTGAGCTCGCGCCGTTGGTCACCGATGTTCCGATCACACTGCCATCGGCTAGGAACTCTATCGTTGCGGAGGATGGCAGGCCGCTGGCGGGTGCCTGTCGCTCGACTTCGGCCGTCAATGTGACCGTCTCGCCAACAAGTGTTCTGGGCGCTGACGCTGAAAGGTTGAGCTTGGTCGGCGCACTCACCGGAACGACCGGCGAGGTGTCTGAACTCGCATTGAAGTTCCCCTCGCCAAGGTATCGCGCCTCGATGTTCCGCGTATCGAGATCGAAAAATGCATAATCAAGGCTCGCAACACCTATGGCATCAACTGCGCTCCTGCCGAGCACAGTGCCTGACGGCTGCGCCACGAACTCGACGTCGCCAGTCGGGATCAACTCAGACAGCGCGGTTATTTCAGCCCTCATCGTGATCATTTGGCTGATGACCGGCGACGCAGTTGAGAGCGAAAGATCGGTAAACGTGTCTTCCGATACCGTCGAGACGGGCATGACACGATGCGCCATGCGGGGCGATGCACTGGCGCGGAACACGTGATGAAGCGGGTAATTCACCCATATGTCATGAGTACCGACGGGCAGCTCATCGGTCGAGAATGTTGCTTCTCCGCCCACTAGCGTCTGCGCACCGAGTCTCGTGCTTCCGGCAAAGAATTCCACATCGCCAGTGGCGTCTAATGCATGGGTCGGCACGAGATCGACGGTAGCAACGAATGTGGACGTCGCGCCTTCCATTGCCGAGGCCGGACCCGTGACGGTGACCACCGTGTCTGCACTGACGGTTATGTTCACCTCTGAGGATGCGCCAAGGTCGAGCGCGGGGTCGTCTGGCTCAAATTCCGCGCGTAGAATATGGATCCCAGGATCCAATGGGCTAATCAGAGTGCGCGTCCCCCCTACGGCCGGACCGGAGTCGATGAGCGCATTATCTAGGTAGAATTTAAGAGTGCCGGCACTCACCGGACCGCTCGAAGGCGCAAGTCGCCCGACGCTTGCGACAACGACAAGCCTATCGTCATGCCGGCTGATCGAGAGATTGCCGCTGATGCTGGCTTCCGTGGCTGCTGCTGTGGCCGACACGGTAAGCTGTGCGGAACTGGAGCCCAGGAAGCCCGCGGTACCGAGATATTCGGCCTCCACCGTTTGCGAAGCAAGTCCGATGGGCCACTCGATTTCCGCGCGGCCCTGAGCGTCAAGAAGCTCGCTGTCAATCGTCGCGCCGTTGGATTTAAAGACCAAGGAGCCACCCGGAATACCGCCTGACGAAAGCACCTCTGCGCGCAAAACCACGCGCTGCCCCACAACGGGGCTTGAGGACGATGGCGCAAGGTTGACGGTCGTCAGGCTCGGCGCATTGGCGCCTGCGGGCGCAATTGTCAAAGTGTAGGTTTTAGAACCGCTATTGCCCAGATTATCTGTGGCCGTGATCGTGAAAGAGAATTGGCCGTCGGCCGAAGGCGTACCGAAAAGCACGCCGCTGGTATTGTCGATCGACAGATTGGGAGGAAGGTCAGGGGCCGCGTCAATCTGAAACGTGAACGGGCCAGTCCCATTGGTCGGCCGGACCAGCTCGGAATAGGGCACGCCATTTTCGGCATCGGGAAGGCTAGCGGGGAGCGCGAGAGGAATGAACGCCTCAGAAACTGTTAACGTCTGGCTCTGGCTAACGGAAAAACCATCAGCATCGGTCGCCTGGATAGTGAAGGTGAACGTACCATCGGTTGTCGGCGTGCTCGTGATCGCGCCGGATGCATCGATCGAGAGGCCGGGCGGCGCATTGATCAACCTGTAGGCGAAGCTCGAGCCAGATAACGTACTCGTTGCGTCCACATCGGCATTATAGGGCACACCCACACGAGCCGTCAGCGGAACCGTACCGCTCAAGCTCAATCCTGGGGGAGCCACGTTCAGGTCAAAGGTATGAGATTTGAAATAGTCGCCGTCCTTTACCGTGATTTCGAAACGGAAAGGTCCCGCAGCCGTGGGCGTTCCGCTGAGCATACCGGTCGTTGGCGCGAGGCTGACACCCGGCGGCAAGGCACCAGCGGTGACGCTATAGCTGACAATCGCGACAGGCGTGCCTGATGCCGCAACGCTGCGCGTATCGAGTTGCTTGAAAGGCCAATCCGCCAAAGCGCCGGAGAAGCTGAGGGCGCCACTTTCATTGCTGAGTACCGTCAAATCAAAGAGCGCCGAGCCGCTAAAGCCATTTTCGTCGGTCGCGGTTATTTCAAACGAGAAATTGCCTTGGGCAGTCGCAGAGCCAGAGAGCGTCCCGTCTTCCGCAAGAGCAAGGCCCGGCGGAAGCGTTCCTGCGCTCAGCGAGAACTTGAGCACTCCAGCACCATTGCCTGACGCGGCGAACTGATAAGGTGCGAACGGCGATGCCAGTATCGTGTCGGTGAGGCTGCCACCAGCCAGCGTCATCGTTGGCGCGTCGACCTGCAGCGCATAGGTCGCGGTGCCGTTAAAACCATTGCTGTCGCGGATGGGAACAACGATGGAGAAGGCACCCGCTTCGGTCGGCGCGCCGGACAATGTCCCTGTTGCCGGATCAAAGGACAGACCTGTCGGCAGCCCCGTGGCTGCGCCAAAAGTGTAGATGCCAGAACCACCGCTGACGGCGATCTGAGCAGAATAGGACGTCCCCGCGGTACCAGTTGCCAGCGCACTTGCCGAGGTGAAGGTCGGGGCCACGACGGAGAGCGAATAGCTTTGGCTATTCTCAAGACCGGTCAATGTATTTGTCGCGGTCACCGTAAACGCGTAGGTTCCGGCAGTTGTCAGTGTCCCTGAAATGTCGCCCGTGATCGGGTCGAGGCTGAGACCAACAGGCAGGTCCGAGCTCACATAGGTGAAACTGCCGCCCCCATTGGTCACTCCTGCCGTGCCAGACCCAGGCTCGCCCGCAATCCAAGTTGGCAGGGTCGGATTCAATATGGCAGTGCCCAGATGGGCGCTGATGATGACGGTATAGGGATGCTCGACAGTGAAGCCATTGGCATCTCGGGCCTCGATGTCGAACGTATATGTGCCGACGAGCGATGGCGCACCGGACAACGTGCCCTGAACTGTTCCCGTGGCACCAAGCGTCAAACCGGGCGGTAGTGTCCCTCCCTTAAGGACCACGCTGTAAGGCGCGACGCCCCCCGCTATCGAAAACGTCGCGCTATAGGGGCGAGTGGTTTCGTGGGCAGTATCACTGAGGACGCCAAGCGAAAGCACCGGCGGCGCGACAACCAGGGTAATTGCGGCAGTGCCGATGAAGCCATTTGCATCTTTGGCCTCGACATCGAAGCTCACAGAGCCAGCAGTGTCGGGTGTGCCCGTAAGGTCACCGGCTGCTGTAAGGAATAGCCACGCTGGTTTGTCGGGGCTGGTGAAGGTGTAAGTGCCCTGCCCGCCCGTCGCCGTCAGATTTGCCGAGAAAGCAGCGCCAAATGCGGCAGAGGTCCCTGAGATCGAGACCACGACGGATGGCGGAACCACGACCAGAGCAAAGCCTTGGCTCGATACGTCACCGGAGCCGGTATCGGTCGCCGCGACGATAAGGGCATGACTGCCGACGTCGGTCGTGGTTCCAGAGACCAAGCCGGTCTGCGGATCGAATTGGAGGCCTTGAGGCAACGTGCCTGAAACAATCTGATAGGTGTAGCTTCCAGAGCCACCCGTGGCATTGAAGGCATGGGAATATGCCGCGCCTGCGACCACCGCAGGCGGCGGCGTCATCGTGAGCACCGAGGCAGCGGCGATTGCAAAGGTGTAGCGCTGGGTACCAGCACGCGGCACGGGCAAGGAGCTGTCGGTGGCAGTGATTGTGAAGTCAGCAGTGCCCGATTGGCTCGGTATGCCAGACAACAAGCCCGTCGTGGTATCGAGCTGCAGGTCCAATGGCAGGCTGCCCGCTGAGACGCTGTAGGTATAGGGACCCGTCGCGCCAACCGCAGCGATCGACTGAAGATAGTGTTGCCCCTCCCGTGCAGGCGGCAGGCTAGCCGGCAGGGTGACCACGGGCACTACGGTGGTGACGAACGAAGCCGATGCCTGCCCGGAAAAACCGTTGGCGTCTGTGACTGTGAATGTCACCGGATAGGTCCCTGCGGCTGAGGGAATGCCGGTCACGGCGCCTGTATCTGCATCGAGTACCAGCCCGGGCGGAAGTGGATCGGCACCGATCGCATAGGTGTAGGGTTCAGCGCCTCCCGAGGCAGTGATTGAACCACCGGGATAGGCGATGCCCACTTCGCCTGCGGGCATAGTGGCCGACGCCGCGATCACTGGCGCGGTGAAGGTCACCGGATAGGTTCTGCTGCCCACAACACCATTGGTGTCGGTCGCGGTCAGGACAAGGTTGAACGTTCCGGTTTGGCGCGTGGTCCCTGCGACAATGCCAGTCGTTGCATCCACACTAATCCCCGATGGTGCCCCCGATAGCGCGAACAAATAGGCGCCAGCGCCGCCCGTAACGGTAGGCGCTACACTCTGATAAGGAGTTCCAGCGACGCCGCTTGGTGGAAGACTTGACGTGATGAGCACCGCGACGGGAACGACGATGGTGATCGAATAACTGCCTGTGGTGACCGGCTGGTCGTTTGCATCGACCACATCGACGTCAAAGGTGAACGACCCCGCGGACAAGGGGCGCCCGGTAATTTGCCCCGTTGCCGCGTCCATCTGCAGACCCGGTGGAAACCCGGTGCCGTGCGTGACAAAATAGGGACCTGTACCACCGACGGCAGTGACCGAACCGAAATAGTCCGCCCCGACTTCGCCGGGCGGAACATGCGAGACAAGCGTCACACTGATTGGCGCAGGGTCCACCACGAGCGCAGAGGACGCGCTGGCCGGCAAGATATTCGGTGTTCCGCTGAAATCGGCAGCGACGGTGAAGCTGCCAGCGCTTGGGAACGCTGTTGAGTAAGAAGCTTTGCCGGACGCGTTGAGTTGGACCGTTGCCGGAGACATGCCGGGAGCGCTGAAGGTGACATCGCTTGGCGGAACCAGGCCAGGCGCAGCGACCGTGAGTTCAAACACCACCGGCTGTCCCGCAGTGGCGGGGCTCGGGCTGACAACAAGGGCAACTTTTGGTGTCGCTCGTTCGATGGTGACGCCAATGCGCTCGTCAAAACTTGCCCCATAGTCTCGACCTGCGACATAGCGGGCGATGACCACATATTGTCCCGCAGACAATGCCGGTAAGTCGAAGTCCGCAGAGCCACCCACAAGGGCCGAGGTGCCGACAACAGTCCCATTGACCAAAAATTCGACGATGCCCGACGGTGTTCCCGCCCCCGCAGTCAGGGCCGTAACGACGGCTGTGGCAGTGATCGGATCGCCAAAGCGCAAAGGTGCGGCGGGCAAGGATAAAGCCGTGCTGGTGGCAGCCGCGACAACGACCTGCCCGCCAGCAAGCGCGTCGCGCGCAGGACCGTATTCATGCGTACCGGCATAAACCGCTTCCACAGTGTGATTGCCGCCTGACACAAATGCGTAATCGAGCGTGGCGGAGCCATTCACGAGGGGTTTTCTGATTGGCGCCGAAGTGTCTCCATCTATGATGAAATCGACTGTGCCGGTTGGGGTAAAAGCACCCGCCGTCAGATCTGCGCGGAACGTGGCCAGCTCACCTACATGAAGAAGCGCAGGGGGCCCGAAAATTCTAAGCGTCGTCGTTTTGTGCGTAATGACGACAGGAGTCGCCAGCGTCGCGCTGGAGGTGTCATGATTGTTCTGCGTGGCGTAGGAGGCGCTGACGGCGTGCGAACCGACTGTCAAAGCGCTCAATGTCAGTCGCGCTTTGCCGCCAACCAAGGAGCGGGCGCCATAAGAGGTCCCATCGACCATAAAGACTACGTTGCCCGACGGCGTTCCCACGCCGGTTACCTCAGCCACCAACTCGACGGCAGTCCCCAATTCCGCAGTCGAAGGCGTCGCGGACAAGGCCATGAGAGTGCTCGCCGGGGTGACCGTCTGCCCGCCATTTATAGCGCCCGTCGCAGGCAGGATGTGACTATCGCCCGAATAGCTGGCCGAGATGGTGTGATTGCCGACATCGAGGCCAGGAAGGCTCAGCACCGCCACGCCATTGGCAAATGAACCAGCAGATCTTGGCGAACCATCCACCGTGAAAGTTATTGTGCCGGTTGGCACAAGAGAGCCCGTATTGAGGCGCGCCTCGATCGTCGGACTGGTCCCGTAGACTGATACGGGGGAAGAGCTGACGACCGTTAGGGCGGATGAAGCCTGTTGGATAGTCAAACCACCGGCCAATGGCGCGGTCGCACCTTGGAAATCGGACGTCTGCGCATAGATGGCAGTGACGAGATAAAATCCTGACTCCAGCGTCGGAACGGTCAGGTCCGCCCTGCCATTCGTGATCGGAGCCTGGTACCTCGTCCCATCGATATCGAAGACGATGTCACCAGAAAGCGGCCCGCCCGCTGAGGAAATATCGGCAGAAAGGGTCGCGGACTGCCCATAGGCGACCGCATTGGCACTCGCTGATACGCTTAGCGAAACCAGCGCCCTATCGACGTGCAAGTCACCGGCGAGAATGCCCGTGGATTGTTCGTGATCGCCGTCGCCAGAATATTCAACCCTGACAACATGAGTGCCGACGGAAGACGGCGTTGCGGAAACACTCGCCATACCTGCTGTAAGCAACACATCGTCCGCGACCAGCGTATTGTCGATGTAGACATCGACCGTGCCTGTCGGCGTTGCGGCTGTGGAGTTGACCTTGACCGAAAAGGTTACCGTTCCGCCTAGCGTAATAGTAGGCGCCGAGGTGGTGACCTCAGTCGACGTCAAAGCCTTGTTGACCTGATGCTGCACACTGGCCACTGGGCTCGCGCTAAAGCTGGTCGTTGCAGCATAGCTTGCCGTAATCTGCCGCTGCCCGACGGCAAGAGTTGTCGTCTTGGCCAAGGCAACACCTGCGTGAAGCTCCGCCGAACCAAGAGACTGCCCGTCGGCCATGAAGGTCACATCGCCCGTTGGCACACCACCTAGGGATGTCACCTCGGCACGAAGCGTGACTTCATCTTTGAACCGGCTGGGTTCAGGTAGAACGGTGAGGTTCAGAGCAGTATCGGCAGGGCGCACCTGGTAGCCACTGGCGAGCGTATCGGTGCTCTGGATAAAGCCTGCATCCCCGCTATATACGGCAGTTACGGTATACGTGTTCACTGCAAGGCTCGGCAGCGAGAGGACTGCCGTGCCATTGACGAGGTTTTGCGCCGGCTGCTGAGCCCCATTGAGGGAGAAGGTGACGCTCCCCGTCAGGGCGCCGACGCCAGGCGCGAGGGCTTCGACATGAGCGGTGAACACCGCAGCGGCGCCAAATGCCCCGCTCGTAGCATTGCTTGAAATCGTCGTGGCCGTGGCAGCTCTGCCAACAGTGTGCCCACCCGGAAGCAAGCCAGTTGCCGAAAGAGCGTTGGCACTCCCGCTATAGGCTACCGATACGGTGTGATTGCCCACTGCCAGCGAGGAACGCGTGAGTGTCGCCTCACCATTGATGAGGGTCACCGCGGGCAAAACCTGCTGATTGTCGATCGTGAATATTATCGACCCCGTTGCCGGGCCGCCCGGGGCGGAGGCAAGGGCCGTAAAGTTCACTGCCTGCCCGGTTACGGTTGGCTCGGGCGTCGCGGTTAACAAAACCGAGGATGTCGCTTTACTGACGGTGTGCGCGACAGCGCCTGACACGCTGGCCGAAAAGCTGTCGGACACCTGATAGGCGGCGGTGATACTGCGAGCGCCAATCGCAAGGCCCGACAGCGATACCTTGGCCTCTCCACCAACGAGCGCGGCGTCTGGCCCCGGAACGCCATCAATACTGAAGACGACCCTACCACCCGGAGTACCTGCGGCTGAAGTAACGCGAGCGACCGCCGTCGGCGTATCGCCAAACTGGCTATTTGCCGAACCCAAGGTGAGCGTGGTCGTGGTCGAGGCCGGCGAAACGACCTGTCCGCCTGAGAGAACCCCATCCCCGGACTTAAAATTTGTAGAGCCTCCATAGTGAGCCTCCACAAGATGTGTGCCACCGGAAAGATTAAGCGCTGTGAAGTTCGCAACACCGCCAACGACAGGCACCGGCGTCTGCGCAACACCGTCGATCTTGAAGGTAACCGTCCCAGTCGGCGTGCCGCCAGCGGAGGTGACCGTTGCGCCGAAGGTTGCCTGCTGACCATAGACCACGGCACCCGGACCCGTGACTTGGACAGTGGTGGCCGCTTGATCGACCTGCTGGGAAGCCGACGTATTGGAGCCGGTGAAATTGCTCGTGGGATGATATGTCGCCAACACGGCATGTGTCCCGACACCAAGCGGCGGCATGGCGATACTGGCTTTGCCGCTGACAAGACTGACCGGCGCATAGGCAACGCCATCGACGGTGAAAACCACGGTGCCCACCGGCGTGATCTGGGAGGCCTCGACAGTGGCGGTAATTGTGCCGGCCTGGCCAAAAGTGCTCGGATTTGGCGAAAGACTGAGCGTAGTCGTCGTCGCTGCAGGCGTGACGGACCGGTAAGCTGGGCTCGAAACACTGGCAGCATGACCCGATGAGCCCGAATATTTGGCAATGATAGACCGCGTGCCGGCGGCAAGTGCTGTGGTCGTGAAGGTCGCCGTGCCCGCCTGCAAAGCGACCGCCGGCTGATCGACGCCATCGATGGAAAACACCACCGTGCCGGTGGGCGTCGACACGCTGGGCGCAGTCGCACTGACTTGAGCCGTCAAAGTAACAGACTGGCCATAAGCGCTTGGGGTTGGATTTAAAGCGACGGTCGTAGTGGTCGCCGCTAGTGCGACCCCGTGCCCTCCGGCCAGCGTGCCGCTTGCGCCACCAAAGTTCGCATTCCCGAGATAGTTCGCGGTCACCGCATATGTGCCGACCGGCAAATCCGAACGCGATAGGGTCGCAACGCCGTTGGTCAAGGCAACCGGCGACTGCTGCACCCCGCCGATCGAGAAAACCACATCACCCGTGGGTGTTCCACCAATCGAACTCGCGCTTGCCTGAAACTGAACCGGCTGACCAAAAAACGACTGACTTGGGCCCGAAACGGCCAGTGTTGTCGGCGCGGGCGCCGGATTGCAGGTGAGCGAGACAGTAACGCGGTTCGACTGGCTTAGGGCGGCCGTCGCATCGACATGGGCCGCTTGCAGCAGGGCGGAGCCGGTCGCCGCAATTGTTCCATTGATGACATAGCTGGTATTGGTGGCATTGGTAACGGTCGCCCCAAGAATCGTTGCGGGCAAGATGTTGGTATATAGGATTTGCAATACTGCGCCGGCTTTGGCTGGATTGCTCGTATAGGCAAAGCGAATTTCGTCGCCGGCATAAAAAACTTGCGTCGTAAGCAACAGTCCCGCGGTGGATGGCGGACCCGAATAGTTCATCACACCTGAATTGACGTAAGTGCAACCGGGCGACGCTGCGACGGCGACGCCTGTCAGCGCGGAGAAGCACAGCAATGCCGGAATGCAATGGCGAAGAGGCTGGGTGAGAAGACGGCCGCAGCAGAAAGCAAGGACTGTCGCCAGCCACTGAACAACACCGATAACGAAGCCATTACGCCAGAGGCGCGTAAAGATCGGTACCACCGAAAACCCAGACAGAAAGAGCACAACACTAATTGTGACCGTCTGAACGCTTTCGATTTGCCAACTGGAAAGAAAAACGTTAACAGTTGTTAACTAAATCGGAGCCTGACGCTGGCGCGATATTCCAGAAGCGCTGCGATCGAAAGCCGTCATGACGCCGATTGTCAGTATGCTTAACGCGGATTCTTCGAGATATTGTGGGTTCTTGGTACGGAATATTCCGTATCTGGCGCGATTCGACGTCGTGTCAATTGCTGGTTTTCTGCAATGGACGTAGACGTGAACGCAGTCTCACGCCTAAACTAGTTTCAAAAAGCGCTAGATCTGGTTTTTACGAAGGGCCGTAGCGACCGCATGAACGCGGTTGAACGTACCAAGCTTCGCCCCCGCATTGGCAATATGCGTATCCACAGTCCGGCTGGTGATGCCGAGCATCGAAGCAACGGTATCGCTGGTATTGCCGAAAGAGATCAGTCGCAGAATTTCCCGTTCGCGCTCGGTGATGGCGTATTTGCCGCGTGGCTGCGGCTCTTCCTCACGCGGCTCTTCTTCTTGATAGTCCTGGATCGGGCAAACAGTGCCGTAAAATCCTTCGAACTGATCATTCTCGCCGAATTTTGGTAGGCCCACGGCCCAGACGCTCGAATAATCGCCATCCGCCCGCGCCAGCCTGAAGGCCGCGCCATAAGCAGTCTGCGTATCATGAGCGTGGAGGAAGCTGCGCCGGACCTTTCCGGCATCGTCTGGATGAACAAGGCTCAGCCAGGAAAGGCCGATCCCTTGATCAGCGTCAGCACCGGTGAAATGAAACCATTCCGGGCTGAGGTAAAAGCATTCACCATTCAAATCAGTCGCCCAAGCGATCAAATTGGTGGTCTCAGTAACGGCCCGAAACCTTTGACGCTCAGCCGTCCAATCGACAGTTTTTTTCATCAGCCAGGAAGTTGGTTCATAGGGTGCGGTTAAGGCAATCTACATACACAACCTCAATGTACCCAATATCGGTGATAATACAACCATCTTCTGTGTTCATATAACCCATGTTCTTTGTGGAACTAAGCCGCATTGCCAAGCGACTGCAGAACCGCAGGTCGCGGACAATTACATTCACGATGTGAACTTAAAGATCGGGAATGGTTATTGCAGTAACTGGGCAAAGCGACGCTGAGCGCACCAGTTGGCGGACAGCCCATAACGAGGCTAAACCGCGACATCGGAATACTGGGAGGCAAAGCCCCGATCCGATGGATAAGAAGGAAGAGAGCCTAGGGCCGCCGACCTTATGCCGGCGGGCCCTGGGTTATGCCTTAGCGGGGCGACGGACGACCATCGGTGCGCACCGGGCGCTTGGGAGCCGCGATCAAACCTTCGCGGATAGCCTGCTTGCGAGCATTCTTGCGGGCGCGGCGAACGGCCTCACCCTTTTTACGAACGCGCTCTTCCGAGGGCTTCTCAAAATACTTCCGGAGCTTCATTTCGCGGAAGACGCCTTCGCGCTGAAGGCGCTTCTTGAGGACACGAAGGGCTTGTTCGACGTTGTTGTCGCGTACCTGAACCTGCAAAAAATTTCCTAACTTTGATTTCGTCTCACCCGCCTGAACAGACAGGCAGGAGTCGACGTAAGACCGATTGGGGCGTGTGGTATCAGCTTGATCGTCTCGACCCAACCCCAATAAGGGTAAATTTTCGGGAAGATCTAACCAGGAAGCGCCTGCTTCACATCAGCAAGGCTTGGCGCATTCATGTGGCGGTACACTGCCTGGATGATGGAATAGCAGCCAAACGCGACGAGGCCAAGAGCCGCCGTACCATAAAGCCAACGCCCGAAGGGCAGCGCATAGACATAATCGAGAGCATCCGAAATGCCGCCAGCCTGCTCGGGTGAAACGGTCAGAGCCGCATAAGCCACGAACCCACCGACGATGGCGAGCAAAGCGCCGCGGGCAACCAGCCCGAACAAGCATGCAAAGTCGAGTACTTTGGGCGACGATGGAAGATCAAGCCGATCGCGGTATTTCCGTGTGACGCCCTTGCCGATCTGAACAAGACCCGCGCCGATGACACCAATGGCGACAAGGCCAAGGAGGAAAGGGCCAAACGGCTGCTGGAGGAGCCAGGCCGAGGCCTCGGATTCCCCGCCACCACCGCTACTGCCGCCCCCTTGCCCCAACGCCATGCGCGCAGCAGTGAGCGCAAGGAAAACATTGGCGCCTGCGCTGATCAGCGAACCGACGCGCCCGACAAGACCCTTGCCGTCCGTGCCGACATTGTCAGCGTCCAGAAATCCTTGCGCGAGGCGCCAGGCGATGTGACCGGCAAGACCGATGGCAATCAGGCCCAGAAGCACGCGACCGAAGGGGAATTGCAAGACATGCGAGAGCGCTCCTGAGGAGTCTTCCGTGCCCCCGCCGCCGTTCAAAGCTGACATGAAGGCGAGACCGCCAAGGAGAATATAAACAACGCCACGAGCAGCATAGCCTGCCCGTGCCAATGTCTCGAATTTGTTGCGCATGACTTAAACCCTTCAACTGAAGGGCAAACGACAAGACGTGGGCCGGGTTCCGCAGCGTTAGCGATGCGACGGCTAGCGAGGATGGCGCGGCACTTAGATGCCGCGCTTCTTAGGTCCTATTGGTCGGCATAGGGAACGAAGGTCCGGCCCGAAATGTTGGAGATCAGCATGTAGCTGATGGCTCCGAGCGCATAGAAGGAGTTGGACGAGGCTTCTTCGCGCGGAATGGTGATCAGCTGGTTGCTCTGGCACGCTGTCAGATACTGGCAGAAGTCGGGGACAACGGCGTTTAGCTTCTCATTGGACGTTTGAGGGATTTCGAGCGTGTCCGTGCGGTAAGTGGCAAAGACAAAGTCTGCATCGAGCTCCGGAAGTCTTTCGGCTGGAACCATCATGTCGCCGCCCTCGGGTATGCTCTCGATAAGCGCAGGCGCCTTGAACCCCGCATCGCGCAACACACGCCCGAGCGTGCCATAGGTGTGCTCGACATAGAAGGCGCCGTCATTGCCCTGAATGACAGAGACCGAAATGTTGGCCGTGTCGATCAGCCGTTTGATCTGCGCAATCTGGCCATCATAGCGGGTCTTGAGGAAAGCCATGCGCTCTTGTGTGCCGGTTATGTCGGCCAAAAGTTCATAGGCCGCAAAAGCGTCGGCGCTGGTATCGATGACGACGACGGGAGCGATCTTCTCCAGTTGATCGACCGGGGCTGTCTGCCATTCGGTCGTGATGATGAGATCGGGCTCAAGCGCCGAGATCGCTTCTATATCAGCAGGCAGATTACCGACGAATTTGATTTGAGAATTGTCGAAATCGACCCCTGTCAGTACCGCACTGGCGCGGATGAACGGCTTTCCATCGGCCGTCGTCCGCCCATGGCTACCGATCGGGGGCACGCCAAGCTCGATCAGCAGGATGGTGATGCTGAGATCGTGCAGCGATACGATCCGCATTGGATGTGCTGGAATCTCGACCGTCCGACCGGTCAGATCGGTTATGCTGCGTGTCTCCTGCGCTAGCGCCGGGGCAACGGTGAGGATGACAGCCAATAAGGCTGCAATGAAGCGGTTCATGCGTTTCCCCCATACCGAGGCGCATAAAAGTGGCCTCACAGCCCGCACTAATAATTATGACTAACGATGTCAACAATATCAGTGACGCTTTGAGAGGCCTGCGGATGTCGCCGAGCAGCAACGCCTATGCGGCATGCCCAGCGCTCGTTACGGTCAGGAACCTGCGCGATCGAGAGTGAAAACAGCACTCCAAGCGCCAATCGTATCCTTTGACGCGGACCCTTCAAGCCAAAGCTGATCCGCGCCGGAGATTTTGGCGCCCGAGAACGGTTCATCAGACAAATTCGCGATCAGCGTCAAAACCGATTCATCCCCTAGCGTCCACTCAACCTTGAGAACCCTTTTAGCCAGCAGCTCGAACCTGCCAGCATTGCCGCCGATATCCGCAAGGCGCGGAATGATCTCTTCTTTTCTCAGCGCAAGAAGCTGCCGATAATGCACAAGGCTCTTGGCATGCTCGTCTTTCTCGAGATCGGACCAGACGAGCTTGCTGCTTTCAAAGGTCGAACGCGCCATCGGATCGGGCGGATCGCCGCGGTCCATATCTTCGGGAAAATTCTTGAGCTCATCCTTGCGCGATTGCCTGATGTCATCGGCAAGATCTTCGCCCACATCGGAAAAGAACAGGAAAGGCTGTTTGGGCGCCCATTCTTCCCCCATGAACAGCATGGGAATATGTGGGCTCAGCAAATAAATCGCGGCCCATAGCCGGACGCGGTCGGCGGGGATTAGATGGTTGATCCGCTCACCGAACGGCCGATTGCCGGCTTGGTCGTGGTTTTGCGCATAAGAGACGAAGGCCGTTGGCGGCAAGAAGGCGCTCGCCTCGCCCTTTTTGCGGCCTTCATGCTCCATATATTCGCCCTGCCAGGAAAAGCCTTCCGCTAGCGCTCGTCCCAAAAGGTCGATGCGACCATCAAAGTCCGCATAATACCAGGCGCTTTCGCCCGTCAGCGCATTGTGCATCGCATGGTGGATGTCATCGCTCCACTGGGCGTCATAGAGCCATGGCGTGGTGTCCTCGCGCCTTTTAAGCCAGCTCGCTTCATTGTCGGAATTCTCGACCATCAAATGAATATGGCGCCCATCGGTCGAGCTGCGGATCTGTTCCGCAAGATCCTGCAGCAGATGCCGAGGGCCATTATCGTGAATCTCGTGGACGGCATCGAAACGCAGGCCGTCAAAATGATATTCGTTGAGCCAATAACGAGCGCTGGCGAAAACATATTCGCGAATGACAGAAGCGCCATCTGCGTCGAAATTGATCGCCGGACCCCAAGGCGTTTCGTGCTTGTCGGTCGTCAGCGGGGTATAGACGGAGAGATAATTTCCCTTGGGGCCGAAGTGATTGTAGACCACATCGAGAAAGACGCTGAGGCCCTTTTCGTGCGCAGCATTGACCAGCGCCTTGAGATCCTCTGGCCGTCCATAGCTTGAATCGGGCGCAAACAATTGCGCCACGTCATATCCCCAGTTCCACTTGCCGGGAAATTCGGCAACGGGGAGAAGCTCGATGGCGGTGATGCCGAGTTCGACGAGATAGTCGAGCTTATCGATGACGCCGCGGAACGTGCCTTCCCTGGTAAATGTGCCGACATGCAGTTCATAAATGATCTGCTCTTCCCATGGCCGGCCCGGCCAACCGATATCGGTCCACTCGAACTGGTGCGGATCGATGATCTCACTTGGGCCGTGAGCGTCTTCTGGCTGAAATCTTGAAACCGGATCGGGCACTTCGGTGCCATCCTCGAGCACGTAGCGATAGCGCATGCCCGCCTGCGCGCCCTCGATCTCGACTTCATACCAATCCCGCGGCTGGCTGTTCATCGGTACGGTGATATCGAGATCGTATATTTTGAGCGCGACCCCGTTGGAATAGGGAGCCCAAACCCGGAAACGCACACCGGTCGCGGTAAACTGAGTGCCGAACTTCATCGGCTGGTCACGCCGAACAACGCGCGGCTCTTGGGGGATCATGATATTCATGGGTACACAACTGACAGGATGGACTGTGAGGCATCTGGATTCCCAAATGCCTGCGCCCAGCGCGCGTTCCTGCATGTAACGCTTGCGGCGCGCGCAACGAGGCGATGGGCCGCCTGTTTGAGATATTGAATTCGGGGCTCAATGGTGCTGCAATAGAACCATGTTTCGAGTCTGCGGCGTCCTACAGCACCGCTTTCCAGAGCGGCGTCGTTTATGCTCACCTATATTCTCAATCGCCTGGGCATGATGCTCGTCACCCTCTGGGCGATCGTCACCCTGACTTTCTTTCTCATGCATGCGGTACCCGGGGGGCCATTCGTGTCCGAACGCATGCTCGCGCCCGAAATCGCGGCGGCGCTTAATGCCAAATATGGGCTCAACCTGCCGATCTGGGAGCAGTATCTCAATTACCTCGGCCGCATCCTAACCTTCGACCTCGGCCCGTCTTTCAAATATCCCGGCGTCTCGATCAATTCCATGATCGCCGCCGGCCTGCCCGTCACGTTGCAGACCGGGCTCCTGGCGGTCATCTGCGTCGTCGCGCTTGGCGTGCCGCTCGGCGTCATCGCGGCGCTCAACCGCAATCGCTGGCCGGATACGACGGTGATGTTTATCGCAACGCTCGGCGTCGCCATCCCGAGCTATGTCATCGCGACAGTCTCGATTTACGTCTTCGCCCTGCGCCTCGGCTGGGTGCCCACCTTCGGCCTCGATGATTGGCGCGGTTATTTCCTGCCGGTTTTTGCCCTCTCTGGCTTCTGGATTTCCTTCGTATCCCGCCTGACGCGCTCGTCGCTGCTCGAAACGCTCGATCAAGATTATATGACCACGGCCCGCGCCAAGGGGCTGCGCAAGGGGCAAATCCTCATCAAGCATGGCCTCCGCAATTCGCTTCTGCCCGTCGTGACCGTACTGGGTCCGGTCGTTGCCAACCTGATCACCGGCTCCTTCGTCATCGAACAGATCTTCGCTTTGCCCGGCATCGGGCGGCAGTTCGTGCTCTCGATCACCAATCGCGACTACACCGCCATCATGGGCATCACGATCTTCTATGCCGCCGTGCTGATGCTAATGATCCTGATCGTCGATCTTCTCTATGTGTGGCTCGACCCGCGCATCAAACTGACCAAGGCAACCGCATGACCGACATATCTCCGGAAATGTGGGCCAAGCTCCCGGCCGACGAAAAGGCGACGCCTGTTCCACCGCCCGCCCCGACCTATGGCCAGGAAGTACGCCGCCGCCTCTGGGCCAATAAGCCCGCCGTCGTCAGCATTGTCTTCATCGTGCTGCTCGTGATCGCGGCCTTCTTCGGGCCCTATCTCTCGCCCCACACCTATTACAAGCAGGACCTGAAGCTCGCCAATATCCCGCCCTTCTTCGAAACCTATGCGGTGACCGACGGTGCAGGCGAAACGACGCGCTTCTTCCTCAATGCGTCGAACTTCAACCTGTACGAGGTCGACGCCGAGGGGAACATGCTCGGCCTTTTGAGGGGTGGGCGCAAAGACATCATCAAGAAGAGCCAGCCGTACGAATTCGGCGATCAGACCCTGACGCTCGATTATTCAAAACTGCCCGCCCGGCTCGTGCTCGAAGACGGCTCGGAAGTCCGCCCCACCGGCTGGGCCTGGAACAAGACTTATCTTTTCGGCACAGACCAGCTCGGCCGCGATATCTTGGTGCGCCAGCTCTATGGCGCGCAGATTTCCCTCACCGTAGCCTTCGTCGCGACCCTCGTGAACTTCTTCATCGGCGTCTTTTATGGCGGCATTGCCGGATATATGGGCGGCAAGGTCGATGCCGTGATGATGAGGATCGTCGAGATCATCTCGACCATTCCGTTGACGCTTTATGTCGTGCTGCTGATGGTGGTGTTCGACTCTGGTCTCGTCTCGATCATCATCGCCATCGGCTCGGTCTTCTGGGTCGATATGGCGCGCATCGTGCGCGGGCAGATCCTCGGCCTCAAGAGCCAGGATTATGTCGCGGCGGCGCGCACCATGGGTGCATCCCCGGCCCGCATCCTGACGCGGCACCTCTTGCCCAATTCCATCGGGCCGATCATCGTCACCCTGACCATGCTCATCCCCTCGGCCATCTTCATCGAGAGTTTCATGAGCTTTATCGGCCTCGGCGTGACGCCACCGCTCGCGAGTTGGGGTTCGCTGACGTCCGAAGCCGTCGAGACGCTCCGTGCCTATCCGCACCAATTGTTCTTCCCGGCTGCCGCGATTTCCCTGACCATGTTCGCCTTCAATTTCCTCGGCGATGGCCTCCGCGATGCGCTTGATCCGAGGCTCAGCCGATGAGCGCCCCCATTCTTTCCGTCAGAGATCTCGCAACCTCGTTCTTCACCCGACGCGGCGAAGTCCAGGCCGTCCGCGGCGTGAGCTTCGATGTGCGACAAGGCGAAATCCTCGGCCTCGTGGGCGAAAGCGGCTCAGGCAAATCGATCACCTGCATGTCGGTACTCCGCCTCTTGAAAGCTGGCGGCCGGATCAAATCCGGCTCGGCGACCTTCGAAGGCACGGACATTCTATCGCTCGACGAAGACGCCCTGTCCGACCTCCGCGGCAATCGCATCGGCGTCATTTTCCAGGACCCCATGACCTCGCTCAATCCCACGCTCACCGTGGGCGATCAGGTCATGGAAGCGGTGCGGCGGCATCGCAAGGCCAGCGCCGCCGAAGCACGCGCGCGCGCCATCGAACTGTTCGAGCTCGTCCGCATCCCCTCTGCCGCCAAGCGCCTCAACTCCTATCCGCACGAATTTTCGGGCGGCATGCGCCAGCGTGTCATGATCGCCATTGCTCTCGCCTGCGATCCAAAACTGCTGATCGCCGACGAACCGACCACAGCCCTCGACGTCACCATCCAGCGCCAGATCCTTGCTCTGCTGAAGGACCTGCAACGGCGCCTCGGCATGTCGGTGATCCTGATCACCCATGACCTCGGCGTCATTGCCGAAGTCACCGACCGCGTGCTGGTCCTCTATGGCGGCCTCGTCATGGAAACCGCCCCGGTGCGTGACCTCTTCGCCCGCCCTGCGCATCCCTATACAGTCGGCCTTCTGGGCGCGGTGCCGGACCTCCGTGACGACACGCATAAGCGACTGACACCGATCCCCGGCTCGCCGCCCAATATGCTCTCGCCCCCGCCCGGCTGCCCCTTCACCCCGCGCTGCCCGCACGCCATGGCGCAATGCATGGCCGCGCTGCCGCCGCTCTTCGGCGCGGCGCACCAATCGCGCTGCTGGCTGCAACACCCCGATGCGCCCAAGGTCGACGCCATTCACGAGGTGGCGGCATGAGACAACCCCTTCTTCAACTGCGCGACCTCCACAAGCACTTTCATCTGCCGACTGCCCCCTTCGCGGCAAAGCCCGTGCTCCGCGCCGTCGATGGTGTCGATCTCGACCTGATGAAAGGCGAGACACTTGGCCTCGTCGGCGAATCCGGCTGCGGAAAATCGACGCTAGCTCGCACCGTCATTCGCCTCCACGAGCCGACCTCAGGCAGCATCCTGTTCGATGGGCAGGAGGTCGTCAAAGCGCCCGAACGTCAGCTATCCAGCTTCCGCCGCCGCGTGCAGATGATCTTTCAGGATCCCTATGCCTCGCTCAATCCGCGCATGAGCGTCGGTGATCTGATTGCCGAACCCCTCGAAATCGCCGGCATCGGCACGGCGGCTGAACGCCGCAAGAAAGTCGCGAGCCTCCTCGACCGCGTCGGTCTCCCAAGCGATTCCGCCCAGCGCTTCGCCCATGAATTTTCCGGCGGCCAGCGCCAGCGCATCGGCATCGCCCGCGCCATCGCGCTTGAGCCCGATCTCGTCATCTGCGACGAACCCATTTCCGCGCTCGACGTCTCGGTGCAGGCCCAGGTCGTCAATATGCTCGAAGACCTGCAGGCTGATCTCGGGCTGACCTATCTCTTCATCACCCATGATCTGTCCATGGTCCGGCATATTTCGGATCGGATCGGGGTGATGTATTTGGGCAAAATTGTCGAGCTCGCGACCTCTGCCGATCTCTATCACCGCCCCTCGCACCCCTATACCCGCGCCCTGCTCTCGGCCATTCCGGTGCCGGACCCGGAAGCGGCGCGAGCGGTCGAGCCGATGCAGGGCGAAATCCCGAGCCCGATCGACATCCCATCCGGCTGTCGCTTCCGCACCCGCTGCCCGCTCGCCACCGAGCTTTGCGCGCGAGTCGAGCCGCAGCTTACCGATATTGGCGGCGGGCATCTGGCCGCCTGCCACTTCGCCGGGGAACTGGCGCAACAAGCAAACGGGGTAACATCCCCGACAAAGGAGAGAACGCAATGATGAAACGCGTACTGCCGCTCATAACGGCAATGCTGCTGGCCTCGGCCGGGTCGGCCTTTGCTGCCGGCGAATTGACCTATGTGGTCAACAATGAAAGCGCCAAATACGACCCCGGCACCACCGCCGAAACTTTTGCTGCCCCGATCATCGGCAACACCTTCGAAGGCCTCGTGCGCCTGAGCCCCGAGGGCGAGGTCGTGCCGGCATTGGCTGAAAGCTGGGATGTTTCGGAAGACGGTCTCACCTACACATTCCACCTGCGCGATGCAAAGTGGTCCGATGGCGAGCCGGTCAAGGCATCGGACTTCGTCTATGCCTGGAAGCGCGTGCTCGATCCCAAATCGGGCGCCATGAATTCACAGATGCTCTACCACATCGTCGGCGCCGAAGAAGCCTATGGCGGGGGCGATGCCAGCGCGATTGCGATCTCGGCTCCCGACGATAAGACGCTGACCTTCACGCTCAAGCAGCGCGTGCCCTATATGCTGCAGCTTCTTAACTACCCAACCTTCTATCCTGTCCGCGAAGATGTCGTCTCCGCCGATCCCGAAGGCTGGACGCGCAATCCCGCGACCTTTATCGGCACCGGCCCCTTCCGCGTCACCGCGTTCAATCAGGGCGAGTCCGTCGTCTTCGAAAAGAACCCGAACTATTATGACGCCGACGCGGTCAGCCTCGACAAGCTGACCTTCCGCCTGATCCCTGATCCGGCAACCGCACTCGCCGCTTTCGAAGCCGGCGATGTCGACGGCATCGAAGCCGTCCCGGCGCCTGAAATTCCGCGCCTATCGGTTGAGTCTGATGCCTTCCTCATCGTTCCCGCTCTTGGCACCACCTATGCGTTCTTCAATCCGCATCAGGCGCCGCTCGACAATATCCATGTGCGCAAAGCGCTCTCGATGGCGATCGACCGCTCCGAAATCATCGAGTTCGTGCTGCAATCGGCTGACACCCCAGCCCTCGGCCTCGTGCCTCCCGGCATGAGCCTTGCCGGCGAAGATTTCACCGAAGGCCGGGATAATTTTGGTCTCTCGGAAACCGCCGATGTCGAAGGCGCCAAGGCCGAATTGGCCGAAGCCGGCTTCCCCAATGGCGAAGGTTTTCCCAAGACGCTTTACGTCACCTATTCCTCTCCGCCGATCGAAAAGCTGCTCGAAGCCATCCAGCAGATGTGGAAGGAAAATCTCAATATCGACGTCGAGATCCAGGCGACCGAATGGCAGGTCTTCTATCCCGAAGTGCAGAAGGTCGAGTACCAGATCGCGCAGATGGGCTGGGGCGCTGACTACCCGCACCCAATGACCTTCCTCGACAACTTCGTCACCGGCAGCGCCAACAATCTCGCCAATTGGTCCAACCCGGATTACGACGCAGCAATTGAAGCGGCCAAGGCGACGGGCGATGAAGCGGAATCGCGCGACGACATGCGCAAGGCCGAGGCCATTTTGATGAATGACCACGTCATCCTGCCCCAATATCACCGCTACAACTATATGATGATGAGCCCCAAGGTGACCGGCTTCTGGCGCTCGCCGCTCAACGTCCCCTACTTCCGCGACGTTGAAATCGCTGAATAAAATCAATGCCTCCCGCCGGACCACCGGCGGGAGCTTCTCTTTTATCGGATTAAAGACGTGACCATTTCAGTTCTGCTCGAAACTGCGCTTGGCAGCTTCACCATTGCCGTCGACGACGCCAAGGCCCCCGTTACGGCGGCCAATTTTCTGCGCTATGTCGATGACGGCCTGCTCAACGATGCCGAGGCCTATCGCATCGTCAACTACGAAAACCAGAACCCGCAATCGGTGCACAAGATCGAAGTCGTGCAGTGGGGTTATCACACGACCGACGACCGGCCGGCGCCCTTTCCGCCGATCGCCCATGAAACCACTGAAATGACCGGCCTTGCCCATAGGGATATGACCGTTTCGATGGCCCGGTTTGCCGTCGGTTCCGCGGCTTCGGAGTTCTTCATCTGCATCGGCGATCAGCCCGAACTCGATTTCGGCGGACGCCGCAATCCCGATGGCCAGGGCTTTGCCGCCTTTGGTCAGGTGGTCGATGGCCGCGATACAGTGATGAAGATTTTTGCCGAGGCCGAAACCGGCGCCGGCAATGAATACAAGAAGCAGCCCGTAAAATTCACGCGCGTTCGTCGCGCCTGATTATTCCATCGCGTCAATAGCTTGGCGCTGCCTCAACATTTCGAGGAATATCCGGTAGTCCCTGTCGAATTGCGACCGGGCTGCCGGATTGGGTGCCCGCGAGGTGCCGCTCTGCTGCATGGCTAGACACGCCTGATCAAGGCTCGGATAAAGCCCCGCGGCATTGGCAGCGACCATGGCCATGCCGAGAAGCGTTGCGTCGGGCGTTGAGGGTTCGACCACGGCGCAGCCCGTCGCGTCGGCATAAAGCTCCATGAGCAATGGATTTTTTGTGTGCCCGCCGGTGATGTGTAGCGTGTCGATGGCATAGCCGCGGGTGTTGAGGGTTTCGAGGATGTGGCGGACACCGAGAGCGATGGAAACGCAGGTGCGCCAATAGAGGCGGCAAAGGCTGTCGAAATCGCTGTCGAGAGTAAGGCCGGAGATGACGCCGAGGGCGAAGGGGTCGCCTAGCGGCGAGCGGTTGCCGTGGAAATCTGGCAGCACGTGCAAGCGGTTAGCGAGGGCGAGGCCTTCGGTTTCGCGCAATTCCATGACGCGACGGCAAATGGCGAGGTGTCTTTCGCGGGTCGGCTCACCCCCTGCCCCATGCCAGCGGATGATGTGGTCGAGCAGCGCGCCAGTGGCGGATTGGCCGCCTTCGTTGAGCCAGACGCCGGGCAGGACGGCGCCGAAATAGGGTCCCCAAACCCCTGTGGTCGGACGGTCTTCGGCCGATAAAGCCATGACACAGCTCGATGTTCCTGCGATGAGGGCAAGGTGGCGGTCTATGGTTTCCACGTCGGACGTGAAGGCGCCGAGGACGCCGAGAGCGCCGGCATGAGCGTCGATGAGGCCGGCACCGACGCGGCAATTTTGGGTGAGGCCGAGTTGGGCGGCGGCGGCTTCCGTGAGGGAGCCGAGGTCATCGCCGACGGGGCTCGCGGCGTCAGGAAGTGCAGCTTTTTCAATGAGATCGTTGAGGCCGACGAGCTGCAGAAAGTCTCGACGCCAGCTTGGCTTCTGGTGGCCGAGATAGGTCCATTTGCAGGTCAGGGTCGATTGCGAGCGCGCCAGCGAACCCGTGGCTTTCCAGGATAAAAAGTCAGCCAAATCAAACATATGGCCTGCGCGGGCCCAGCTTTTAGGCAAGTGGCGCTTGAGCCATATGAGCTTTGGCACTTCCATTTCCGGGGACATGACGCCGCCGGCATAATGGAGGACTTCATGGCCGGTTCGCGTGCATTCATCGGCTTCTTCGAGGGCGCGATGATCGAGCCAAACTATTGTATCCCAACGATCTTCTCCATCTTTGGAGACAGTGACCGGTGCGCCTGCGGCGTCGCGGACAACGAGGGAACAGGTGGCATCAAAACCGATGCCGACGACATCGGCGGGATCGGCCTTGGCTTGGGTGAGGGCGGCGCGGACGGCGAGGCAGACGGCGGTCCAGATGTCTTCGCTGTCGTGCTCGGCAAAGTTGGCGTCGCTGCGCCGCATCAGGATCGGATTTTCGTGACGGCCCAGCAGTTTACCGTCGACTGTGAAAACTCCGGCACGGGCGCTGCCGGTGCCTACGTCCACTCCCACCAGGAGGTCTTGCCCCACGCTGCCCTCGCTTCTCCGTCCCGGGCGGAGCTTAGCGGAAGGCAGCGGGCGGGGCTAGAGGCGGTCGGCGAGATAGGCTTCGAGCGTTGCCTTTGTGCCGATAGACCACAATGAATTCAACGACTTGGTGAAAGCCGCGATGAAGCTTGGGGCCTTCGCGAGGTTGCCATAGATGTCAGCCATCTCGAGCCAGGCTTCGGGATTATCCTTGGCTTTCTTGGCCTGTCCGGTGAGGCGATCCCAGCTTGGATCGTTGGGTTCGATGACCGTGCCGCTGTCGGTCGTGCCGTAGCAATAACGGCACCAAAGTGCGCTCACCAGGGCAAGGCCTGTTACCATTCCGTTAGCGTTGACCCTATCCAAGGCGGTCGGAATGATAAACTTCGGTTGTCGATTGGAGCCATCGAGCGCGAGGCGGCGGATCGTGTCGCCGATCTTGGGATTGGCGAAGCGTTTTTCGCAGAGCGCGAAATAGTCGTTGAGATCGGTATCGGGCACCGGCGGCACGACCGGGATGATCTCTTCGGTCTCGACCTTTTTAAGGAACGCGGCGACCAGCGGATGCTCCATCGCCTCGTGGACGAAGTGGATGTCCATCAAGCCGGCCGGATAAGCGATGGTTGCGTGGCCGCCATTGAGGATGCGGATCTTCATGTGCTCATAGGGCGCGACATCGGGGACGAACTGAACGCCGACCTTTTCGAGCGCCGGGCGGCCGGCCGGGAAATTATCTTCGAGCACCCATTGCTTGAAATTTTCGCAGAAGACGGGCCAGGCGTCCTCGATCCCAAAATTGTCGGCAAGGAGCTTTTTCTCGCGGTCGGAGGTCGCGGGGGTGATGCGATCGACCATGCCATTGGGGAAGGCGACGGATGATTTGACCCAGTTGGCGAGCGCGGGATCGATCAGGGCAGCGAGGCCTGCGACGGCGTTTTCAGTGACGTGGCCATTGCCGGGGATGTTGTCGCAGCTCATGACGGTGAACGGCTGCAGAC
The DNA here is from genome assembly GCF_001425445.1 of Devosia sp. Leaf420. Taxonomy (GTDB): domain Bacteria; phylum Pseudomonadota; class Alphaproteobacteria; order Rhizobiales; family Devosiaceae; genus Devosia. Next base: position 495,830 of record NZ_LMQU01000011.1, read on the forward strand.
CGGCGTTTTTCCGCGCGACGAGGCCGGCGAGGATCAGGCCGAAGGCAGTTTTGGGTGCGTCGAAATGGGCGGCGTCATAGGCGATGTCGGGATGGGTCGGATCGAATTTTTGCGATGCCGGATCGATATAGTAGCCGCCCTCGGTGATGGTCAGCGACACGATACGGATGGCGGGGTCGGCGAGTTTTGAGATGACGGCCGCGCTATCGCCGGGCTTGAGGTAATCCACCATGGCGCCGGTGACATGGGCGGAGCTGGAGTCAGCTTCCTGCTCGACGACGGTCGTTAGCCAATCCTGGCCCATGAGCTTTTGGCGCATGGCCTCGTCGGTGTCGCGGACGCCAGCGCCGATCAGCGCCCAATCGTGGCCCTCGCCGATATTGAAGAGCGCGTCGAGATAGACGGCCTGGTGGGCGCGATGGAAATTGCCGACGCCGAAATGGACGATGCCGGGGGTTAGGTCGGCGCGGGTGTAGCCGGGGACCGCGGCGGTGGTGAGGCTCGGCAGGGTGGCGGCGGCAAGTTTGGTCATTCTGGTCGTCCTATTCTTCACATCCGGCCCTGCCCCGGCGTCATTCCCGCGAAAGCGGGAATCTCTCTCCTGTTTGCAACGAGGGATTCCCGCTTTCGCGGGAATGACGCTGTTTGTGTGGCAGGCTTATAAGGCCTTGCCCGCAGCGTCGAATTTATAGATGCGGGTTGGGTCGGGTGTCAGATAGACTACGTCACCGTGGCTAAAAGTCTGGTCGCCGTCGGTGCGGATGGTCATGAGGCCGAGGCCGTCGGTCTGGACGTGAAGGAAGGTGTCGGAGCCGAGCTGTTCGGCAACGCCGACCGTGCCTTTCCAGGCGCCTTCTGTGGTCGAGAGTTTGAAATGTTCGGGGCGCACGCCGATGGAATGGGCATTGTGCTTGGCGGCTTCCGGGCCGTCCACGAAGTTCATTTTCGGCGAGCCGATGAAGCCGGCGACAAAGCGATTGGCAGGCTTCTTGTAGAGGTCGAGCGGTGAGCCGAACTGTTCGACATTGCCGGCATTGAGCACCACGATCCGGTCGGCCATGGTCATGGCTTCGACCTGGTCGTGGGTCACGTAAATCATCGTGGTCTTGAGCTGCTGGTGCAGTTCGGTGATTTCGAGGCGCATGTTGACGCGAAGGGCCGCGTCGAGGTTCGACAAGGGTTCGTCGAAGAGGAAGGCCTTGGGCTCGCGGACGATGGCGCGGCCAATGGCGACGCGCTGGCGCTGACCGCCGGAGAGGGCCCGCGGGCGACGGTCGAGATAAGAGCCGAGGTTGAGGGTACGCGCGGCGTAGTCGACTTTCTTGTCGATCTCGGCCTGGGGCATTTTCGCCATCTTGAGCGGAAAGGCGATGTTGTCGCGCACGCTCATATGCGGATAGAGCGCATAGGACTGGAACACCATGGCGAGGCCCCGGCGCGCGGGCGGCGCGTCGGTGACGTCCTGGCCGTCGAGGAGGATTTTGCCCGAGGTGGTGTCTTCAAGGCCGGCGATCAGACGCAGCAAAGTCGACTTGCCGCAGCCCGAAGGACCGACAAAGACGACGAATTCGCCATCCTCGATATCGAGCGAGATATCGGGAATGATCTCGACTTCGCCGAAGGACTTGTTGACGTGTTCGAGGGTGATGGAACCCATTTTTTTCAGTCCTTTACTTCACTGCGCCAAACGTCAGGCCACGCACCAGCTGTTTCTGGCTGAACCAGCCGACGAGCAGGATTGGGGCAATGGCGAGGAGCGAGGCGGCGGAGAGTTTGGCGAGGAAGAGGCCTTGCGGCGAGGAAAAGGAGGAGATGAAGGCGGTGAGCGTCCCTGCCCGGCCCGAGGTCAGCGTGATGGTCCAGAAGGCTTCGTTCCAGGCGAGGATGACGTTGAGCAGCAGCGTCGAGGCGATGCCGGGGACGGCCATGGGGACAAGGACGTGGGTGATCTCGTTCCAGAGTTCGGCGCCATCCATGCGGGCAGCCTCGAGGATGTCGACCGGGATTTCCTTGAAGTAGGTGTAGAGCATCCAGATGATGATCGGCAGGTTGATCAGCGTCATGATCAGAGTGAGGCCATGGACCGTGTCGAGCAGCCTTAGATCGCGAAAAATCAGGTAGATCGGGATCAAGACGCCGACGGCGGGCATCATCTTGGTGGAAAGCATCCACATCAGGATGTCCTTGGTGCGCTTGGATGGCGCGAAAGCCATGGACCAGGCAGCGGGAATACCGATGATGAGGCCCAAAATGGTCGAGCCGAAGGACACGAGGATTGAATTGATCGCGTGCTTGAAATAGTCCGACCGCTCCTGCACGGCCCCGAAATTTTCGAGCGTGAAGTTTTGCGGGAAGAACGTCGGCCGGGAGGCGATGGCTTCGGCTTCTGTCTTGAAGGCGGTTAGGAGCGTCCAGAGGATGGGCGAGAACAGCAGAAGCGCGATCACCCAGGCGAGGACGGTGAAGCCGATGCGGGTTTGAACGGAGACGCGGCGGGCCATATTTTCGTTCTCCCTAAGCGTCGAGGTTTTTGCCAACGGCGCGCATCAGGAAGATGGCGACCACGTTGGCGATGATGACGGCGACGACGCCGCCGGCGGAACCGGCGCCGATGTCATTGCTGAGAATACCGGTGCGGAAGACGAGGAAGGCGATATTGGTGGAGGCATAGCCGGGGCCGCCACCGGTGGTGACGCGGATTTCGGCAAAAATGCCCAGAAGGAAGATCGTCTGGATCAGGATGACGATGGTGATTGCTCGAGCCATGTGCGGCAGGATGATGTAGCGGAAGCGATTGACGGCGTTGGCGCCATCCATTTCGGAGGCTTCCCGCTGTTCTTCCGAGAGCGACTGCAGGGCGGTGAGGAGGATCAGCGTCGCAAAAGGCAGCCACTGCCAGGCGACGATGACGATGACCGAAAACAGCGGATATTGGTTGAACCAATCGACCGGCTGCAGGCCGAAGAATTTCCAGAGATGCCCGAGCATGCCGTAGCCCGGATGCATGAAGCCGTTTTTCCAGATCAGCGCGGCAACCGGCGGCATGACGAAAAAGGGGGAGATGACGATGATGCGTAAAATCCCCTGCCCCCAGATCGGCTGATCGAGCAGCAGCGCGAGAAAAGTGCCGCCGATAACGGTGATCAGGAGCACGCCGCCGACGAGGAGGAGCGTGTTGATCAGGGACTGGGTGAAGCTGGGGTCGCCGATGACATAGACGTAATTGGCCCAGCCGGCGAAGCCCGTCATCATCGGATTGATGAGGCTATAGTTCTGGAACGAGAACCACAGGGTCATGACCAGTGGCACGATCATCCAGATGAAGAGCACGATAACGGCCGGCGCCATCATGGTGCGCGCCAAGGCGCGGGTTTGTTTGGTGGCCATTCTTTTGTGACTTTCTCCCGGCGCGATCCAGCCCTTGCAAGTATCGCGGCGTCATTCCCGCGAATGCGGGAATCCCTTCTTCAGCGTGCCCCGCTCCCGAGATTCCCGCTTTCGCGGGAATGACGCAGTGGGTGGAGAGAAACCCGCCCGGCCAAAAGAGGGGATCGATCGGCCAGGCGGCAGTCGGGAAGATTCTACTTGATGTAACCAGCGCGGGTCATGTCGCGGGTGGTCGCTTCCTGAGCCTGGGCCAGGGCGTCGTCGGCGCTCATCTGGCCGGCGAGAGCGGCGGAGAAGAGTTGGCCGACATTGGTGCCGATGCCTGCAAATTCCGGAATCGCGACGAACTGGACGCCGGTATAGGGCACGGGCTTGACCGTCGGGTTGGTCGGATCGGCCGAATTGATCGAGGCCAGAGTCATCGCCGCGAATGGCGCAGCGGCCTGATAGTCGGCATTTTCATAAAGCGAGGTACGCGTGCCCGGAGGCACGTTGGCCCAGCCGTCCTTTTCAGCGACGAGCGCGAGATAGTCCTTGTCGGTCGCCCAATTGATGAATTTCTCGGCAGCTTCCGCATTCTGCGAGGAGGCGGGAATGGCGAGGGACCAGGCCCAGAGCCAGTTGCCGCGCTTACCAAGGCCATTGTCCGGCGCCTGGGCGAAACCGACCTGATCGGCAACGGTCGAGTCGGTCGGATTGGTGACGAAGGACGCGGCGACGGTGGCGTCGATCCACATGCCGCACTTGCCCTGCTGGAAGAGCGTCAGGTTTTCATTGAAACCGTTGGAGGACGCACCGGCCGGGCCGGCATCGGCCATCAGCGAGAGATAGGTATCGAGCGTATTCTTCCACTCGGGCTGATCGAACTGGGGCTTCCAGTTTTCGTCGAACCAGCGGGCGCCGAAAGAATTGGACATGGCGGTGAGGAAGGCCATGTTTTCGCCCCAGCCGGCCTTGCCGCGGAGGCAGATGCCGTTGATGTCATTGGCGCGATCGGTCATGGCGCGGGCGGCTTCGCCGATGAATTCCCAGGTGGGAGCTTCCGGCATTTCAAGGCCGGCCTTTTCCATCAGGTCCTTGCGATACATGATGAAGGAGCTCTCGCCGTAGAACGGGGCGGCATAAAGCTTGCCATCGAGCGAGAGGCCACCGCGGATGGCGGGGAGGAGATCGTCGACGTCATATTCGGCATCGGCGCTAAGCGCATCGAGTGGCTTCAGCCAGCCCTGCTTGGCCCAGATCGGGGCTTCATAGGTGCCGATGGTCATGATGTCGTATTGGCCGCCATTGGTGGCAATGTCGGTGGTGACGTTCTGGCGGAGCGTATTTTCTTCGAGCACGACCCAATTGAGTTCGATGCCGGTTTCTTCGGTGAAGGCGCTCGAAAGACCCTGCATGCGGATCATGTCGCCATTGTTCACCGTCGCGATCGTCAGGGTCTGCGCCGAAGCCGAACCAGCCAGGGCAAGAAGAAGTGCGCCCGCGAAAAGGGGTGTGAGTTTCATTGATATCCTCCCAAGGACGGAGCGAGTTTTTGCTCTCATCTTGAGCAAATGTTCACCAGCTGAGCGAAAGTGTCAAGCGGGGTATTTTTGCTCTTTGGGATTTTCACTTACTGGAGGAGAAGTGCCGCCGTCGTTTCGTCGGTGATGACGCCATTGGCGAGGCCGCTTTTGAGGGCGGCGCGGATGGAGGCGGCTTTGCTGCGGCCCATGGCGAGGGCGATGACGGGGCCCTTGGGGATGGGCGCGGAGGCGACGCGATCATTGGTGAGGCCGGCGATCAATTCGCCCGCGGCATCAAAGGTCCAGCCGCAGATTTCCCCGACGGCGCCGGCCTTTAAAAGTTCGGCATGTTCGGCTTCGGTGATGAAACCATCGAGGAGCAGCGGCGCGTCGGGGCCGAGATGGCCGACGCCGACAAAAGTGATCTGGGCCTGTGCGGCAAGGGTCAGCGTCGCTTCGATCATCGCCTGGGTGTGGAGCAGTTGGCGCTCCTTGGCCGAGGAGGCGATGACAGGCAAGGGCATGGGGAAGGAGCGGGCCTTGACCGTATCGGCGACGTTGAAAATGACGTTGTAGAAGGCCGCGGAGCCATCGGGGGCGATATTGCCGGTGAGCGAGACGACCTTATGGTGCTGGCAATCCATGGGCTGGAGCTGCTCGATCGCGGCTTTGAGCGTACGGCCTGTGCCGATGGCCATGACGATGGGGTCGGTGCTCTTGAGATAGCGCTCGATCTCGGCGGCGCCCGCTTCGGCGACTCCGATCGTGGTCGACCCCGAGGCCGGATCGGACGGAACGACTTCGCATTGGACGAGGCCGAACCGATCGGTGAGGCGCTGGGCGAGGTCGAGGCAGCGGCCAATGGGATGGTCGAGCCGGACTTTTATGAGGCCCTCGCTGACCGAGAGCGAGACGAGGCGCTGCGCCGTCTGGCGCGAAATGCCCATCTTGGCCGCGATCTCTTCCTGGGTATTGCCCGCGACATAATAAAGCCAGCCGGCGCGGGCAGCGTCGTCGAGCCGGGTCGCAGAATTGTCCTGTCGCGCTGCCATGGTCCTCACCTGTCGCTTGGGATTATTCCCAAGCCGGGCCTTGGCGCAAGCCCTACCAGCGGTGTCCCGAGGGACTGGGGCGCTTGAAATGATCGGTGAGGGCGAGGAGCACGACCATGTGGAGCCGCTCCTTGGTCGATGGATCTTTCAAACATTTGACGCGCGAGGACACGGTGAAATGGAGCCCGTCGCGGAGGCCCGTCGCCGTATAGGAGAGGAGCTGGGCGGCAGCATCGTAGCTGGCCGTCACAACCTTGAAATCCATCGTCGCCATGGCACTCGTTCCGCAAATCGCCTTTGCCATCATGGACATGAGACGGCCCAGGCATCAAGGGGTGCGATCGAGGCCGTCGACCCACACTTTCGCGATATTGGGGCGGGTGGCCCCATAGATCAGTTTTTGGAAGATGGCATTGGGGTCGGTTTCGCCAAAGAGGCGGATGGCGCCGGTATGGGCAGTGGTGTCGATAGCGAGGGCATCGAAGCGGTAGCCGGGGGCGATGAGGCCGATGGGAAGATCGAGCGCGATGCCACCGCCAGCTGTGGCGAGATGGAAGGCAGTGATGAGATCGACGGCAGAGTTGGGGCGGCCGCGCTCGCTTGCCGGAAGCGAGGGATCGGTGCCTTCGGCGAGCATGCGGGAGGATTGGACGGTGGTACGCACAGCTTCGAACATCGATGCGGAGGGGCCGCCGGAAATATCGGTGCCAAGGCCGACATGGACGCCCTTTTCGAGCGCGTGCCGAAGCGGGAAGACGGAATTGGCGAAGTAGATGTTGGAGAGGGCGCAATGGGCCACCGCGGCGCCGCGATTGGCGAGGCGGTCCATATCCTCGTCGGTGAGGAAATTGGAATGGGCCAAAACGCTTTTGCGCGTCAGAAGGCCAAAGGCGTCGAGGGCAGCCGCGTCGGTTTTGCCGTAGCGCTCGAGCACATGGCCGTGGGCCCAATCGCTTTCCGAGCAATGGGTCTGGACGTGACAGCCGCATTCTTCCGCCAATGCACCGAGGCCGGCGAGGGCTTCGTCGGTACAGGAGGGAATGAAGCGCGGCGTGATCACCGGGAGCACGCGCCCTGCCCTGTTATCGGGGTGATTGCTGATATGGTCGATGACGGCGCGGGTTTCAGCCACCGCGGTTTCAGCGCTCTCGTCGCGATAATAGTCGGGACAGGCGGCGGGATCGTCCATCACCACCTTGCCGACAAGGGCGCGCTGGCCTTTTTCGATGCAGATATCGGCGAGGAGTTTGGTCGCGGCTTCGTGCTGGGTCGCGAAGTAGAGGGCCGTCGTCGTGCCGGTGGCGAGGAGATCGCTGACGAGGACCGCATAGCGCTCGCGGGCGAAGTCGAGATCGGCATATCTGGCTTCGAGCGGGAACGTATATTTCTGCAGCCAGACTTCGAGCGGCTCATCGAGCGCGAGGCCAAGCTGGGGATATTGCGGGGCGTGGATATGGAGGTCGACGAGACCAGGGAGGCCATAATGGCCATCGGGCAGACGATAGAGCCGATCGCCAAGCTCGGCCTCGACGAGGGTCCGCATGGAATCCCCGGCCGGGTGAATATCGGTGATGGTGCCCGCGTCATCGACGCGGATCAGCACATTCTCCAGCACCTCAAGCTTTTCGCGCGTCGGCGCATGGAAGAAGGTCCCGATAATACCTGCGCCGCTGATATCCATGTTCACCAGACTATTTTGTGTGTCTCGCCCGTTTGTACATTCACAAAGCCCTCGGGGCAAAGCGCGGATGGGGCGACGAGCACCCAGCGCCAGGGCGAGCAGGTGAGCGTGGCAAAGATCAGGAATTCAGGAAAACCAGGTTTCCAGCGGTTCATGGCGGCGGGGGCATAGACCCAGTCGACTTCATTGGCGCGAGCAAGGAAGGCTTTCATATCAACATCAAACGCTTCGGCGGGGCGCGCGGTCATGAGGCCGGCGATTTCGAGGCGCAGTTCGGCAACGACCTCGCCGCGATGGACGAGGACATAGCCACCATCGATTTCGGCAAGGCGATTGACCGCCTTGGCCATGGCTTCGTCCGAAGAGCCGATACACCAGATATTGTGGCTATCGTGGGCAACCGAGCAGCAAAGGGCGGTATCGGGATCGGCGGGGCCGACGCCGGTCCAAAACATGGACGCCACGGCACCATCGCCGCGATACCGATCCACCATCGACCATTTGGTGATGAGTTTTGCCGGGTCACGCTGCACTTCACCGTTCTCGACCGGGAGGGTTTCGACGGAAAAATCCTCGTTCCAGGCGAAGGGGCGGGAGATCGCCGCCTGCATGGTGGTGCGCCCAGGTTCGGCTAGAATCGCGAAATCGGCGGCGGTCAGCGTACGGCCGATATTGACGGAGCCCGAAGCCCAATCGGGCCAGTCGATGCGGGTTTTTGGGCCGGTATAGCTCTTGCCCTCGGACACTAGCCGTCCATCGGAATAGACATGGGCGATGTCGATCGCGGGGACATCGCGCAAAAGCACTATGTCGGCATAGCGTCCCGGCGTGATCGAGCCGACCCATTGATCGATCCGCATGTGGCGCGCTGGATTGATGGTGGCGCATTGGATGGCGATTTCGGGGGACAGGCCATAGTGGATGGCATGGCGGACATTGTGGTCGGTGGCGCCATCGCGCAGCGTATCGCTGGCGCTGCGATCGTCGGTGGTGAAGGCGATATTGGACCAGTCTTTCAGGCCCTTTTCGATCAGGCCCGGAATTATGGCATCATAAGAGAAGGGACGCAGCTCGGTGAAAAGACCGCGCAGCAGCCGATCCCAGGTTTCGTCGAGCGCCCAGACTTCGTGATCGGACGAAAGGCCGGCGGCCGCAAAGGCCGAAATGTCGTGGAGATCGGTGAGGCCATTGCCGTGGCCCTCAACGACGCCGCGCATTTCAAAGGTAGCGCGGATCATGCCCCACATGCGCGCGTAGCCCGGATTGGTCGGGTCCCAGACCGAGGGCCAATCCATGACTTCGTCGAGGCTGGTGACCGAGAGGTTTTCCGACAGGAACTCTTTCTGCTCATCATAGCCAAAATAGCCGCCCGACTGTTCCCATGGCGTGGGCGGCACGGCAGACCCTGGCTGGATGAACAGTTTTAAAGGCGAGCCGGCGCGACGGGCCTTTTCCCAGAATTCGATGTTTTTGGGGCCGTTGACGTTGGCGAATTCGTGGCTCGCTTCGCAGGTCCAGGTATTGCCGCGCGGCAGGACGAGCTCAGCCTCGAAATCGGGCGTGATGTGCGTGGATTCGATGTGCTTGTGGACTTCGCCGAAGCCGGGGACGGCGGAGAGGTCGGGATAGGAAACGCGCTTGGCGACCTCGCCACGATAGGAACCCACGGGGCCGACATAGGCGATGCGGCGGCCGGCGATGATGATCTCCTGATTGTCCATCCATTCATTGGCATGGACGGCGAGGAGACGACCAACTTCCACGGCAAGATCGGCCGGCTTTTTGCCCAGGGACACCAGCAGCAGATGCTGCCGGATGGCGACCTCATCGGTCGCCGAGAGGATGAGGTCGTCGGGGAGGGTCATATCTTGGTCAGGGTCCGCATCTGGCGGGCGCGCTGGGCGCGATAGCTGAAGAGGATCAGGGCGAGGACCGTCACCACGAAGGGGATAGTCTGGATCATTTCGCCGGGGATCCAATTGAAGAGATTGGGCATGACAACGGCCAGCGCTTCGAAAATGCCGAAGAGTAGCGCGGCGAGCATTGCCCCGACCGGATGGCGCGCGCCAAGCAGCACCGCGCCGAGGGCGATGAAGCCGCGGCCGGCCGTCATGTCGCGGGTAAAGCCGATATAGTTGAACATGGCCAATTGCGCGCCGCCGATGCCGGCGAAGGCGCCGGAGGCGACAAGGCTCCAAGCGCGCACCTTGGTGACGTTGATCCCTGCAGCTTCCGGGGCGGCTGGATATTCGCCGACGCCGCGGAGCCAGAGGCCGTAGGGGGTGCGGTAGAGAAAATACCAGACCGCAAAAACCATAAAGAGCGCGAGCCAGGAGAGGATCGAGTGGCCTGAAAGGAGGCTGCGGAGGGTCGGGCCGATGAGGGGGATGGCGTCGAGGAAGGAGAGATTGACCGCGGGCACGGCCTTGGACTGGAGATTGATCGAGGTGCCTTTGTCACCGCCGGTGGCTTGCGAGAGGGCAAAGACGGTGCCGCCGGTCGCAAGGATATTGACGGCGAACCCGACGAGGATGATGTCGGCTTTCATGCGCAGATGGAAGAAGGCCATGATGGCGCCAAGCATGGCGCCGGCGCAGATGCCGGAGAGCACCGCGACATACCAGGGGGCATAAACCGAGACGATGACGGCGGTGAGCGCCGAGATCAGCATCATGCCTTCGAGCGCGACATTGAGCGCGCCCGAGAGATCGGAAATGAGGCCGCCGAGGGTGGCAAACAGTAGCGGCGTCGTGGTGCGGATGACCGTGACGAAGAAGGTCGCGGAAAAGACCGTCATCAGGAGTTCGATCATTTCGCGGCCTCCGGTGCGGCGGCTGGTGTCGTCTTGCGACCGAGGAGATTGGCAAAGAATTTCTTGCCGGGCAGCGAGAAGGACGAGGCAACGAGAAGGATGATGATGGCCTGAACGACCGAGATCATTTCGGTCGGCACATCGGTGCGGATGCCCATAAGCTGGGCGCCCTGACGGAGATAGCCATAGGCCAGCGCCACGAAGGGCACGGCGAGCGGCCGCGAGCGGGCGACGATGGCGATGAGAATGCCTTCGAAAGCGAGATTGCCGTCAAAATTCTGCGCCAGATTGCCGAAGGCGCGGCCCTGGACGAAGACCGAGCCCAAGAGGCCACCAAAGGCGCCGGCAACGGTCATGGCCGAGACCATGATGAAGCTCGAGCGGATGCCGGAATATTCGGCAAATTTCGGATTGTGTCCGACAAGCCGAAGTTTGAGCCCCCAATTGGTGCGGTAGAGCAGGAACCAGACGACGAAGGTGGCCACCAGAGCGACGAGGATGCCGAGATCGAAGCGCGTGCCGGGGAGAATGGCGGGATAGATGGCCGTGTCGGGGAATTTGGCCGTCGCCAATTGGCCTGTGCCCTGCGGCGCGAGGTGCGCGCGGATCAGGTAATTGACGATGAGAATAGCGATGTAATTGAGCATGAGCGAGGAGACGATCTCGCTCGCACCGAACCGCGCCTTGGCATAGCCGGGAATGAAGCCATAGACGGCGCCCGCGCACATGGCGGCGAGCATGGCGACGGGAATGGCCATCGGCGTGGCGCCGATGGGCGACATGGCGATGAGCGCAGCAAAAAGGCCGCCCATATAGACCTGGCCCTGCACACCCATGGAGAATTGCCGCGCCTGGAAGACCAAACTGAACGCGAGGCCGGTCAGGGTCAATTTCGCGACGTCGTCGATCCAGAGGCCCATGGTGCGGTTGGACGAAAGCGGCGCTGTAAGCAGCGTTTGGAAGGCGGCGCCGGGATCGGCCGACGTAAGAAGGATGACGACGAGGGCAACGATCAGCGCAATGACGACGGCGGTGAGGGCGCGACCGGTTTCGCGGCCAATCATGGCCCAGCGGGAAGGAGAGTTCTGGCTCATTGGAAGGCTGCCCGCATGGTTTCGGGATCCTGGCGCGACAGGCCGAGCATATAGGTGCCCAGCGTTTCGGCGGTGAGGTCATCGGAATTGACGAAGGCCGCGACGATCTTGCCGCGATAAAAGACGACGAGGCGATCGGAGAGCGCGAGGAGTTCCGAGAGATCGGCAGAGCTCAAAAGTACCGCCGCGCCGCCATCGCGCGCTTCAGTGAGGGACTTCCAGATGAACTGGGTGGCGCCAAGATCGACGCCGCGGGTCGGCTGATTGACCAGCAGGAGTTTTGGTTGCTCGGAGAGTTCGCGGGCGACGACGACCTTTTGCATATTGCCGCCCGAAAGCGTGCCGACCGGATAGCCGGGACCGCCGGCGCGGATGGAATAGCGCTCGATCAGTTTTAGGGCCTGGGCCTTGATGGCTTTCAAATCGAGGAGGCCATTGCGGACATAGCGCTTGTCGGCCAGGCGGGTGGCGACGAGGTTTTCGGCGATGGTGGCGCCGGTCGCAAGGCCCCGCGCGATACGGTCTTCGGGAATGCTGGCAAGGCCCCGCTCGCGCCGTTCGAGGGTCGAGAGCGGGTTGAGCTTGTCGCCATTGAGATAAACGACGCCATCGGCGATTGCGCGGAGGCCGGCAATGGCTTCGAGGAGTTCCGCCTGACCATTGCCCTCGACGCCGACAAGGCCGAGGATTTCGCCCTGATGCACTTTTAGGTTGAGGTCTTCGGCGATCGGGGCGCCGCTTTCGGCAGTGAGCTTGAGCGCCTTGACCTCGCAGGCGAGATCGCCGCGGCCCTTGGCGCGATCGACACGGAGGGCAATTTCGCGGCCAACCATCATGGTGGCAAGGCTCTGCTCGGTGACTTCCTTGGCGTTCACCGAGCCGACCGTCTTACCGGCGCGCATGACGGTGATGCGATCGGAAATGGCGAGGACTTCGGGCAGCTTGTGGGCGATGAAGATGACCGTGCGGCCCTGCGCGACAAGGGCGCGGACGGCGACGAAGAGTTCTTCGACTTCCTGCGGCGCAAGGACGGCGGTCGGCTCGTCGAGAATGAGGATGCGCGCGTTCCGATAAAGCGCCTTGAGGATTTCCACTCGCTGCTGCTGGCCGACAGGGAGTTGGCCAACGGGCGGCAGGGGATCGACCGCAAGGCGGAATTTTTCGGAAAGCGCGCGCACCTCTTCGATCGCTTTTTGGCGGTCGAACTTGATGCCATTGCGCGGCTCGGAGCCGAGCACGACGTTTTCGTAGACGGAGAAGGACGGCACCAGCGAGAAATGCTGGAATACCATGCCGATGCCATTGTCGATGGCATCGCGCGGAGTGGGAAAGGAGACGGGCTTGCCATCGAGGCGCAGTTCGCCGCGATCGGGCTGTTCGATGCCGAAGAGGATCTTCATCAGCGTGGACTTGCCGGCCCCGTTCTCGCCGACGACGGCATGGACTTCGCCTGCCGCGATAGTAAGATTGACGCCGTCGTTAGCGACGGTGCCGCCGGGATAAGTCTTGCCGATGGAAATGGCTTCGAGCAGCGGCGCCATGGCGTCTCCTCGCTGGAATAGAAAAAGCCCCGCCTGAGGGACAGGCGGGGCCGGAACGCTTACTTCATGGCGCTTTCGACGGTGATTTCGCCAGAGATGATCTTGGCTTCCTCGGCATCGACTTCGGCGCGGACATCGGCGGGAACGAGCTTTTCATAGTAGCTGTTCTTGGCGATGCCGACGGCGCCATCGGCAAGGCCGAGGATCAGGTTGGTGCCATAGGGCGCGGTGCCATCAAGGGTCTGCTGCAGAGCGGTAAAGAGGGAATCGCCAACCTTCTTTTCGACCGAGGTGAAGATCACATCGGCCTGGGCCGGATCGGTCGGGGCGAAGATTTCGGCCTGATCGCTATCAACGCCGACAGCAAGCTTGCCCTCGTCGCGGGCTGCCTGGAGCGCGCCGATGCCGGTGCCGCCCGCAATCGGGAAGACCACGTCAACGCCCTGGGCGAACTGGGCGAGCGCCAGTTCCTTGCCCTTGGCCGGATCGGTGAAGGAGCCGGCGACAGCGCGGGTGACCTGCACGTCGGGGTTTGCCGCCTTGGCGCCCTGCTCGAAGCCGAGGGCGAATTCGAGGATGGTCGCGCCTTCGACACCGAGGATTTCGCCGAGCTTGCCGGTGGTCGAAATCTTGGCGGCGGCATAGCCGGCCAGATACGCGGCGGTCGACACGCGATAATTGATGGCAAGCATATTGCCGAGATTTCCGGCGGTGAAATCAGGCGCATCATCGAAAACGATGAACTTGGTTTCCGGATAGTCCGGCGCCAGCTCGGCCATGAAGCCGGTCATTTCCCAGGTGCCGGCGATGACGACGTCATAGCCCTGGTCGGTGGCGTCCGCGAGGGCCGGCTGCCAGCGGCCACGATCATTGCCTGCTTCGATGACGGTGACATCGACCGGGAGCTCCGCCTCGGCCCGATCCAGACCCGCCGCGGCGGAGTCAAAGAAGCTCTTGTCGCCGAGATTGCCGTGGACAACGAGGGCAACCTTGAGCGGGTTTTCCTTGGTGTATTCCTGGGCGAAAACCGCGCCGGCCGAAACCGAGGTCATGAGACCGGCGGCAAGAAGGCCGGCAAAGGCGCGGCGGGTAAAGGTTGGATTGGACATTGACGAAGCTCCCTTAAGGCTTGGGTCAGGCGGTGGCGCGGTAGGCAACGGACGCGCGGTAGAGCGCCACGAGGCGATCGACCTTTGCTTCCTCGATCAAGGTCACCATCGGCGTGCCGAGGCGGCCTGAAGGATCGACCACGGTCATGCCGCGCGCGATGCCCGGCGCAAGCGCCACATCGACGGAAGCACGAATGGTCTTGGTCACAAGCTCCGGCTCGATAACAGCGGCAATGGCCAGCGGATCGACGAAGCGGAAATGATCGGGCCCGCCATAGCCGACAGTGGTCTTGCGCGCATGGTCGACAAGCGCGGCGGAAAAAGTCTTTTCCGGGCTGTCCGGAATTTCGGCAAGGAGCGCTTCGACTTCATCACCGGTCATGAAATGGGTGACGCAGGGCTCCCAAGGCGCGACGAGCGTTTCGACATCTGCACCAAAGACGATCGCGGCGGCTTCGGGATCGGCATAGATATTGAATTCGGCAGCCGGCGTGGTGTTGCCACGGCCATAGACGGTAGCGCCCATGATGGTGAGCTGGCCGATGCCGGGAACGATATCGGGCGCCAAGCGTAGGGCGAGCGCCATATTGGTCAGCGGGCCGATCATCAGGATATCGACCTTTTCGCCGGCCTTGGCGGCGGCGCGGAAGGTTTCAACGAGATAGCCGACGCCATCGGTGCTGGCGACCTCCGGAATCTTTGCGGGGCGCGGGGCGCCGCCGAGACCGTCTTCGCCGTGGATATATTTCGCGTCGATCACCGGCTGGGTCAGCGGACGATCGGCACCCTTATGGACCGGCACCGAGCCTTTGCCCGCAACTTCGAGCACGGTGAGAATATTGCGCGTTGCCGCATCGAGACCGACATTGCCGAAGACGGTGGTGATCGCGTCCGGCGTCTTGCCATTGGCGATCAGCATCATCAGGGCCTGCGCGTCGTCGACGCCGCCATCGGTATCGAGAATGAGTTTTCTTGCCATTATGCCACTTTCCGAGCCGCTGCGACGCGGTCCCAGAAATCCCTATAGGTGTTTGAGTACTCGGCCCTGATCTCGGACAAGGGCCGACGCAGGAGCTGCCGATCTTGCACCAGCTGCTCGCCGGCGACAAAGACATGGCGCACATCCCGTCCACTTCCGGAATAGACCAGCAGCGTCTCGATGTCAGGGGTCTCGGAATAGCCTGCACCAGAAATATCGATCGCGATGATATCGGCGGCCTTGCCGACTTCGAGCGAGCCGATCTCATGATCTAGCCCCAGCGCCTTGGCGCCCTCGATGGTGGCCATGCGCACGAGCTCAGCACTGGAGATTGGCTGCGCCGTCCTTTCGCGATGTGAGGCGACAAGCCCCGCGACCCGCATTTCGTTGATCATGTCATAGCCATTGTTGGCCGCAACATTGTCGGTGCCGAGAGCAACAGTAACGCCCGCAGCTTTCAAGTCCATAACCGGGCAAATGCCTTCGCGACCCGAGCGCAGGCCGGCCGTGGCATTGTAAGAAATTGAAGCGTGCGGCGCGCGGGCGAAAACGGCGATGTCGTCAGGGCTGAGATCAAGGCAATGCGCCGCGTGGATACGGCCATTGAAAAAGCCGAGCTTTTCGAGCGCAACCGCCGCCGTCGTGCCATAGCGCCGCTCGGTCTCTTCATTGTCTTCGGGGCCACACGCCATATGGAGATGCAAGCCGACGCCGAATTCATTGGCGACGGCGACTTCGGCAAGGAGCAGATCTTCCGTATTATCGACATAGGGCGCATGCGGGCCGAACCAGGGAATGACCCGACCGTCGGACGAACGCTGCTGGCGGAGAAAGTCCGTCGCCTTGGCAAGTTCTTCCTCGCCACGCTCCTTGTCGCCCAATTGCACAATGCCATAGGCGATGACAGCGCGGAGCCCGGCATCCTTGACGGCGGCGGCGATTTCCTCGGCGAAGAAATATTGATCGCAAAACGTCGTCGTACCGCTCAGCGCCATTTCGGCGCAGGAGAGCGCAACGGCCGGACCGATATCGGACGAGACCAGCGACAGCTCCGGCTCCCGGATGGAATTGTACCAGCCCTCCATGGTGAGAAGACTTTGCCCCTCCGACCGGCCGCGAAACAGCACCATGGCCGAATGAGTATGCGCATTGATGAGACCGGGCATGACCAAATGCCCCGAGAGATCCTGAACCACGTCGAAATCATCGGGGTTGGGACACAAATCCGCAGGTCCGACGCCGCTGATCCGACCATCGACAAATGCCACCCACCCACCAGCATAGACGGTATTGGCATCGTCCACAGTCAGGACGGTCGCATTGCGGAGGAGTGTAGAACCCATTTGACCTATCGTTGGTAAAGCGCTTTACATAGCTGATCTAACGATGGTTTCGAGGGGATTGTCAAATGCTATCGCACCCAATTTGCACAAGCCTGCGCCGCATGAGATTTGTGCATAATTTCTCGGCAAAAACTCGATGAGCGTCAATCCCTTTGCTGCAGACCCAGACGTCCCCGTGCGACTTGGCAAGATCAGCGATACCGAAAAAACGGCGATTGTCGATGCGGTCCTTGCGGCCATCGCGCCTGCGAAATCGCAGCCGCAAGACAATATGGGCGGGGTCGTCCCGGCTTCAGTGGTCAGCGAACTCGTTGGCCGCTTTGGACTGCAGTCCGAGCGCGATCTGATGTGCCTGCTGCTCGATCGGTCAGCGCGAGAAATGGCCAAGCCACTTATCTCCGACTTTCACGTCGGCGCTGTGGGCCTCGAAACCGAGACGGGCAATCTCATCCTCGGCGGCAATGTCGAATTCCCGACGACGCATCTCGGCTATACGCTCCATGGCGAGGGTTTTGTTTTCACCCGCGCTATGAGCCGAGGCACCAATATCGCCGTGATCGCCATTGGCGAAGCCCATCCCTGCGCCCATTGCCGGCAATGCCTCGCTGAATATGCCGCCAGCGATCGGCTGGAGCTGATCGATCCGTTGGGCCACACGCTCAAACTCAGCGACCTTTATCCATGGCCGTTCGACCCGGCCTATCTCGGCGAGCGCGGCGCCGTGCCCGGACGCGAACTCTGGCCCGATCTGCGCTTTGAGGAAGATAGCGCCTCCCCTGCGGCAAAGACTTTGCTCGCGGCCGGACGGCGCAGCCATTCGCCCTATAGCAAATGCCCCGGCGCCCTGACGCTGCACCTGCGCGACGGCGCCGCGGTCACCGGCACCGCCATTGAAAGCGTTGCGTTCAATCCAACCATCCATCCAGTGCAATCAGCGCTCGTCGATCTCCTGGCCCATGGCTACGGTTACGCCGACATTTTGGGCGCCAGCCTCGGCACCGTCCGCGGCGGCGCCGTCGACTACACAGCCAGTACGCGCGAACTGCTCTCCCGCATCGCGCCCGATGCGCCTGTCATGGTGATGGGATGGGCGGTGTGACTCGGATGCCGTCTCAAAGCGCGGAGGCACCATGCCAACCCTGAGCGACGTCGCGGCCGAAGCCGGCGTCTCCCCGACGGCCGTCTCGCGCTATCTCAACAATCGCATCGACCTGCCGCAGGCAACGCGGGACCGGATCGACGCAGCGATCGCCAAGCTCGACTATCGCCCCAACCTACTGGCGCGGCGGCTCTCGACCGGGAAATCCGAAGCCATTGCGCTCGTCACCCCCGATATCGCCAACCCATTCTTTGCCGAGCTTGCGGCGGCCGTCGAGCGCCAGGCGCATGCCAGCGGCTATTCGGTCTATATCACTTCCACACAAGGCCACTCGGACGCGGAAGTGAAAGCCATACGGCGCATGGCCGATAGCCATGTCGATGGCCTCATCATGATGACCAATCGCGTCGATGACGGCACGCTGGCCGCGCTCTTGGCCGGACGCACCAATGTCGTCGTGCTCGACGAAGATATCGAAGGCGTCAATCTGCCCCGCGTTTTCGTCGATAATGCCGAGGGAGCATATCTGGCGACACGGCACCTCATCGAGCATGGGCATCGCGATATCGCGCTGATCGGCGGGCCGCATCGGCTGATGAGCGTCAACGAACGCCTCGCCGGTTATAACCGCGCCATGGACGAAGCCGGTTTTTCGATCCGTCCCGGCTGGGTCCTTCTCGGCGATTATAGCCGCAACTATGGCGCGGCGGCCGCCTCGGTTTTGCTCGAAGCGCCATCGCCACCGACAGCCATCTTGGCCTGTTCCGACTATATCGCCATCGGCGTCATCCAGACCGTGCGCGCGCTTGGGCTCTCCATCCCCAATGACATCAGCCTCGTCGGCTTCGACGACATGGCTTTCGCCGCACTCGTCGATCCGCCACTGACCACCATTCGCCAACCGGTCGGCGCCATGGGCGAACTGGCAGTCAAACATTTGCTCGCTCTGCTCGAAGGGACGCCGCCGCCTGACGAAACGCGGCTGCCGGTCGAGCTCGTCATCCGTAATTCCGTCGCGCCGCCGCAGCAGCACGCCGACCCAGCCTGAATTTTTTTACGCGGGCGGCAAACCCCTGCCCCGCGCCAACATGAGGCCATGCCATGAGCAAACGCATTCTGATCGCTGGGGAATCCTGGACGGTGCATTCGATCCACCAGAAAGGGTTCGATAGTTTTACGACCACCGAATATGCCGAGGGCGTCCGCTGGCTCAAGGCCGCGCTCGAAGCCGGCGGCTGGGACGTGACCTATCAGCCCGCCCATGTCGCAGCACGGGATTTTCCGTTCACGGTCGAAGAGCTTGCCGCCTATGACTGCGTGCTCCTCTCTGATATCGGCGCCAATACCCTGCTCCTCCATCCCGATACGTTTGCGCGCTCTAAAGTTCTGCCGAACCGGCTCGCCGCGGTGCGCGATTATGTGGCGCAGGGCGGTGGTCTCGTCATGGTCGGCGGCTACCTCACCTTCCAGGGGATCGACGCCAAGGCGCAATATGCGGGCTCGCCTATCGAAGAAGCACTGCCAGTGATCATCGAGCGCGGCGATGATCGCGTAGAGGCGCCGCAGGGCGTGGTGCCAAAAGTTAAGAAGTCCGAACACGCGATTGTCGCGGGGCTTTGGGCCGAGTGGCCGGCTCTGCTTGGCTACAACCGCTTTGCGGCCAAGACGGGCGGCGATGTCGTTGCGAGCGTCGGGAATGATCCGCTGATCGTCGCCGGAGACTTCGGCAAGGGCCGCAGTGTTGCCTTCGCCTCGGACTGCGGACCACATTGGGCCCCGCCGCCTTTCGTCGAATGGGCTGGATATAATCGTCTCTGGACCCAGCTTTGCGATTGGGCAGCGGGCAAATGAGCCTCACCGTCAAGCAACCAGAAGATCCGTGGCAGCGCACGACCACGGCAGGCGGCTTTGCGGCCGATGAGGTGATTTCAGCGCTGCAAAAGTCGATCCGGCGTGCATTGGTGGACAATGCGCTGCTGCTTGCCTGGGAGATGTTTCGCACGAGCCCAGAGATGGAAGAAAAGCTCTGGTCGCGGCTCTGTGTCATTGCGGTGGAAGATATTGGCCTCGGCAGGCCCGAGGCACCGGTTCTGGTCGAGACGCTCTATCAGCAACACAAGCGCTATGATCGGCCAACGGGTGATCGCTTCCTCTTTGCCGCCCATGCCGTGCGGGTTCTGGCCGGGTCCGAAAAGGATCGAACCAGCGACGATATGGTCAATTGGGCCATACGCGGCACGCAATTGGGTGAACTTTCGCCAGAGATCATCGACGTCGCCAAAGATATGCACACTTTAGCCGGCCAGGAACGCGGGCGGGACTATCGCTTCTTCATGGAGGAGGCGAGCCAGGTCACGCCCGAGATCTCAGGCAAAGACCAAAAATATCGCGATTGGATCATGGCCGCATTGGATAGCGGCAAGTTGGTTTAGGGCGTTTGGGGATTTACGTCAGGACGAGGCGAAAAAGGTGGTTTTCGAGAACCGGAGCGGAGCGTACGTTCGGGTACGTGAGCACCGGAAGCGCAGAAAATCGCCGTTTGCAGTCCGGCATCACGGAATCCCCACACGCCCTAGGCCGAAAGCAGCGGCGCGAGGCTCTTGAGGAAGGCGCGGCACTCTCTGAGCGTCGCGCTCGCCTCGTCGGAAATGTCTTCGCGGAGGCTTTCCCCCTGTTCATTCAGCGTGTCGAGGAGGGCAAGCCGTCGCTCGTGCAGCGTCCTGCCGATTTCGAGGTCTGCAGCGGTCTCGAGTGCCCGGCGCATTTCCTGAACGCGGAGCAGCAGCGAAAAACTGGCATAGAGGCGCCGCGCTATCGAGGGATCGCGACGCCAGTTTTCGCCGGCAAAGATGGCCGAGGCTCGCTGGCCCGCGCCGAGGCAGTCGAATGCCTCACACCCCTCATAACCAAGCTCTTCCCGACGCGCGTGAATGGTGCAGCGAAAGGCGGCATCTAGGTTATGGCAGGGTTGGCCGGCGGCCTTATCGTGAGCGAATTGAGAGCCACGAGAGAAGGCGAGCGCAGTGCAGCATAGAGCAAAGCACTTGTCGCATTGGGCTGAAAAATCAGCGTTCATCGCTGTGCTTCCGGTTTCATGGCATTAAAAACAGCAAAGCCCCGGTTCTTTCGAACCGGGGCTTTGCTGTTTTGTATCGTAGAGAGGATGTGTTTTTAGCAGACCTTGCAGTGACCTACTCTCCCAA
>NZ_LMQU01000012.1 GCF_001425445.1 Devosia sp. Leaf420
GGTCGTGCCCATGGATTTGGCGGCTTCTGTAAGCGCAACCATTTCGGCATGCTTTGTTGGATCTGACTGCAGGCGAACCTCATTCTCTCCTTGGCCGACCACCTGACCATCAAGAACAATGGCCGCAGCAATGCCCGCTTTGCCGCTTTGTGCTCGTGCTTGAAGCGCACGATTAACAGCTTCGCGCATCGAGGCATTCTCGGCATTCGAGATCGCCTGCCTAGACAGGGCGCTATCGGATGCACGGTAACTGTCTTCCGTATGGTGGGCTGAACGAGAGGCATCAGATCCGAAACGCATTGGCAGCTCCAAAAATGTCATAGCGAAATCCGCAATAGCGATATGGGTTGCCTAGCGTGCATCAGGTGCAGCTTAGCCAACAGGATTCCGAAGAGGGGTAGGAACCAGTCAGCGTTGATGTGATCCAGCTTACTACTTCGAGCGTTTGACAACATGCTGTCAAACCAAATGCGGTGGCCTAGATGCCTTCAAGAGACCCTGACGTGCGAAAATTGGCGCTAACAATTTTCGCGGCCAACAGCCAGCTGCTGCATGCCGGGAATCAACTTGTTGCGCATCTCGGGCTGAGTAGTGCGTGGTGGCAGGTTTTGACGGCGCTTCGAGCGTCAGAGGCGCCGCTGACCACAGCGGGCCTGTCACGCAAGATGGGCCTGAGCCGACAAGCTGTTCAGCGCATCGTGGATCTGCTCGAACTCCATGACTTAGTGAAGCTTCA
The DNA here is from genome assembly GCF_001425445.1 of Devosia sp. Leaf420. Classification (GTDB taxonomy): domain Bacteria; phylum Pseudomonadota; class Alphaproteobacteria; order Rhizobiales; family Devosiaceae; genus Devosia. The sequence continues at coordinate 737 of NZ_LMQU01000012.1, forward strand.
GCCCAATGCGCGACATCAACGCGCGAAACTCGTGGTTTTGACCGAGGCCGGCTTTGCGGCCGTTGGACGAGCTGAAAGGGCCGTTGGCCCCATCGATAAAGTCATTGCCGACCGGCTTGGCGCCGAGCGAATCCGCAATGCGATCAACACCCTCGAAGAGCTCAACGATGTCATCGCGGGAAACTTGGCAGCGGAAGTGGAAAAGCTCTCAAAGAAAGGATGAACTGATGATTTTGGTTACTGGTGCAACCGGCGGCATTGGCGGTGAACTCTGCAAATTGCTCGCTGAATCTGGAGTTCCGTTCCGGGCCATGGCGAGAAAACCCGACCAGATCGACCGGCTGCGGGAGCGCGGCTGGGACGTGGTGCAGGCGGATTTCTCCAAGCCCAGTTCAATTGTTGCCGCAGCGAAGGGGTGTGATCAGATGTTCCTGATTTCCCCACCGACAGAGGAGCAGGTGCAGCGGGAGACCGATGCGATCGATGCCGCAAAGCAGGCTGGCGTGGCGCGGGTCGTCAAGATTTCTGCATCGGACAGTAATGTACGATCGCCGGTGCCCTGGGCGAAGTCTCATGCGCTCATCGACCACCATCTGCGGGCCAGCGGCCTCAATTGGACGATTCTGAAGCCCACGGCCTTCATGCAGAATTTTCTCTGGTTCAAAGAGCCGATATCCAAGGGATTTCTGCCGCAGGTGACGGGCAACGGGAGTGTCTCTTGGGTGGACACCAGAGACGTGGCGCGCGTGGCGAAGTCTGTGCTCATCCAGGATGGGCATGACGGCGCGACCTATTTCCTGACTGGACCTCAGACCCTCGACATGAAGACCATTGCCGGCCGACTCTCGGAACTGGTGGGGCACAAGGTTCGATATCTCAACCTGCCGACTCCTGCCTTCAAGGCCATTCTGCGCCTGGCCGGGAATTCGAACTGGATGGCGAGGGGACTGGTCGTTCAGTTTGCCGATGTCGTTGCTGGTCACCACGACATCGACCCAACTTTTGAAATCGAGCGGCTGACGGGGGCCCCCGCGCATGATTTCGAGAGCTTTGCCGCCGAGCATATTGGCGCGTTCAGAAAAGCGGCCTGATATTGGCGTGACGCTGAAGGGTGGCGGCTCATAATTCCCCCTCCAGCGTCATTCCTACGCTATTTGCGCAAAAAAGAGTCGGGTGAGGGCTGTTTTTAAATCCCAATTGAGGAGGCTATCTTTTCCAGTCGATCACTTACTCCCAGGACGGCAAAGGTTTAACATCAGAAGACGCTGGACACGCCACTGCGGAAACGCCGAGGATTCAACGGGATAATTCGTCGCGCGCTTTTTCCAGTTCTTCGGCGTAGCGTCGCAGCAGATGGCTCTCGGTGAGCGTGCCGATGACTTTCCGCCCAACCAAGTCCGAAACAACGACCAGGGCGTCCGCATTGCTCTTTTCGAAAAGGGCCTCAGCGTCCACTGCGCTCAATGCGGGATGGAGCATTACCTCTCCATGGCGAAGGATGTTCTTGACCGCTGCCGAATTGTCCGCGGTACCCTCGCCGTAGGCATCAGCCACATCGATCATCCCAGCAGACTTCCATCGTCACGCAGGGCTATGACCCGTGTAGCTGATCCGAGCGGATAAAGCCGGCGGAACTCATCCAAGCTGATGAGCTCGGGTACCGACTTGGTATCACGTCGCATCATCTTGCCTACCGTCAGATTCCGCATCCAGCCCACGTCATGGGCGCTACGGATAGTTTCACCACGCAAGTGAAAGCGCCAAGTCGTAAAGGAATAGCCAAAGGTCTCGCGTAAGAGCATTGACGACGCGACCGCGGCGACCAAAACAGCGATCGTGAGTGGCAGACTGCCGGAGGTTTCAAGCGCCAGAAACGCCATGGTCAGTGGCCCACCAACTATGGCAGTAGCTAGTCCCGTCATTCCCACCAGCATAAAGACTTCGGGATACGGGAGCAGTGTCGGATAGACCAGCTCCGTCAGCTGGTAAAACACTTGGCCAAGAACTGCACCGATAAAGAGCGATGCGAAGAACAGGCCACCGCGAAACCCCGAACCGAGCGAAATCGCCGATGCCAGAACTTTCAGGATGACCACGGAAACCGCCAGCGCGAGTGGAAACGGGGGTTGGGAGAACGTACTTTGGACTGCACCGTGCCCCGCAGACAGCACGGCGGGACTTACCAGCGCCAGCCCTCCAACCAGCAGGCCTCCAATCGCAGGACGAGACCAGCTCGGAGCGCGAAGCCGCTGGAAAGCAACTTCCATCAGGCCGACCAGCCGCATGAGCAGTATGCCGATCCCTCCCATTGCCAGTCCGATCAACAAGATCAGCAGCACCTGGGGCATACCAATGTCCACCACCCGCGTGATCGTAACAATTGGCTCGCCATGGCCGAACAGCGATGCAACCAAGATGGCTGCAATGGACGCAGCAACAACCGGGCTAAGTGTGGAAATAGTATATGTGCCGATAATAAGCTCAAAGGCATGAAAGGCACCCGTCAATGGAGCGCCAAAGGCTGCTGCGATCGCCCCTGCCGCACCGCAACCGACAAGTTTTCGCATGTCGCCGCGGCGTAGCTGAAACAAGTCGCCAAGCTTGGATGCAACACCGCCGCCCATCTGGGTATAGGCCGCTTCCAGCCCGACGGACGCGCCGAAACCGTTCGAGATCAGTGTCTGTCCGGTAATGATGAAACTATCGAGCATGGAGAGCTTTCCGCCATGCAAGGCATTTGCTTCCACCAGATCGACATTGCGCGACTTGCGTTGGCGAAGCAGCAAGGCGATGGCACCCAGCACAATGCCTCCTGCTGCTGGGATAAAAGCAGCGTCGAAAGGCAAATGGTCCAGGGCGCTCAGGCGTTGGTTTGGTTCCAATTGATACAGCAACTGCTGTAGCCCGTAGGCAAGTTCACGCAGGATCAACACCATCATACCCGCCAGGGCGCCCACGATGACGGCCAGAAGCACCAGCCAGCTTTCCCGGCGACGGACCATGGTGCGAAGCCGCACGAGCGAGGCCTCGAGTCGTATGTTTGCGACCCACCAGCCTGTAATTCGGGACCAAGCTTCCCCGACGCTGGACATGGCAAAGATATGCCGCGCCGACGATGGCGAAGCATCAGGCTGCTGATCTTGGATGGGAAGCTCGGGCATTCGCTATCGGTCTACCTTCATGTGAGAAGAGGATCAACCATTGCAGGTCACCAGCACCCTTTGGGTAGCGAATTCGGGTGTTCGAACCTGCTCTGGTGACAGCTAGACGACGGCCTCTACGGTTCAACGCCCGGATGTGGACTGGCTCCGCTTGTCACCATGGACTGGATGTGACCGATCGATTGCGGTCATGGCATGTGGACATTGATTGTTCTTAAAGCCGCCCTTTGATCGGATTAGTTTTCCTAAAAGATACCGAGCTTGCCCTAGTATGAAATCCTTACTTCGGTGACAGCCTAACGCGTGGTGCGGACCCTGGCGCGGGCCAAAGGCACAAATTCGATGACAGGTGGCCCAATGTCCTTCAGGCCGGACTGCAAGGGTTTGCGCACGTTATAGCTGAAGGGCTTGGCGGCAGGACAACGGCTTATGATGATCCGGACGGCGGCCCCGATCTGAATGGCGCAAAGGTCTTGCCTTTGTTGTTGGCGAGCCACGCTCCACTCGACCTGACTATGATCATGCTCGGGACCAATGACCTCAAGCGAACCATCCACGGTCAAGCTGAGGGTGTGGCAGCGGGCATTGAGGTGCTGATCGACATCGTAAGAGCCCTTAAGGCCTCCATGAAGATCATGCTTGTCTCGCCGCCACACTTCACGGCGTCACCCAACCATGGAGGTCAACCCCGTGCTGGTCGTTCAACTGAGGAATCCCGCCGTGTCGCACCGCTACTGGAAGAGATAGCTCGTCGCCGACTTCTCAGATTTTTGATGCTTCGACCGTTACGATTGGATCAGCAGTCGACGGTGTCCACCTGGACAGGGAAAACACACGCGCATTGGGAATGGCGTTGATACCCGTGGTGCGAGACATACTTTCCGAGCCTTGATGCCCCGGCGAAATCTCAAGGTAGGTGGCCGCATTGGGCGCTTCTGACTCCGAAGCTGCCGTTCCGCTTACCACCCCGCTTTTGACGTGGCGGCGACCTAAGAGACCGGCAGCTTTCGGGAAATCAAAAATGCTGTCTCAACGGCCGGAACGGGGCGCTCAACCGACCGTCTGGTCTCGACCCGAGGCTGTGTGAAACCTCCTGACAATGCTATGATTTGATAATGCTTCGGGGGTGCGAGATGGGACGTTTTGTCTAGGCTGCCGACCGTCATCAGGCGAGCTTTCTGCCGGCGGCACGGGCCGAGATCGACGCCCCCGAGATGATTGCCCTTCCCGAGCGTGGCTACTAAGAGGGCGAGCAGATCCGCTCCCGCGCGAAGCCGGCATCATCCCCATGGTGCCAAGCTCAATACGTCACCGGCTCAAGCGCGAGGCTTCTGGGGCAAGGCCGCGTTCGATTATCAGCCAGAGACAGACACCTACCGGTGCCCTGCCGGCCAACAGCTGCATAAGCGCTTTGCCCGTGTCGCGGGCGGCAGGCTTATCAGCGTTTGCTTCAATCAGATGGCCTGCAGCGCATGCCCATCCCGCCCCTGTGTACGGCTGGCAAGGAGAAGCGCATCCGACGACGGGAGCATGAGGCGGTGCTCGATGAGATGGAGCGCCGGTTCGAAGTGATGCCAGAAGCGATGGCAGTCCGTCGCTGTACGGCCGAGCAGGTCGCCGTCGGCACCATCAAGGGCAAGATGGGCGCCCCCAGTTCCGAACGCGGGGGCTCCAGAGCGTTGCCGCAGAAGCCAGCCTGGCAATGCTCGACTGCAACATCAAGCGCGCCATCGCCGTTGCCGGCGTTGCCTACACCCTTAAGGCGATAGCGGGAAGAACGGAGCTGAAGCGCGTCGCAGCAAACACCCTGAGCAATCATGTGCGCCGAGTTCTCACATGGCCTCGACCCCATTGGGGACATTTGCGCTCCCCTAACGTTTCCTCAAAAGCAGCCGGTCTTTGTGATTATCGCCCGTTGAAGCCAGGATCTAAACACGCAAGGCGCTCAGGGGCGTTCCGACGAAACTGGAAAGGGCCACGTTGGAGGATCAGTATGCGATCGCCTGTTGGATAGTTATCCACATGCCCCAAAGTTGGTAAGCTGCGTATGTGCGGCCCACAAATACTGTTATCCGGCGTTTGGTCCGCGATGCCTCATAATGGTGACGACCAACTTGCTTGCTGAAATCCAGATCAGTCATTGACTTAGGTTACTGAGCTTATTCACATCGGCTTAAGCACAAGCACGCATTTTAGGTGGTGCGACCGATGACTACCGATGCGCCCTGCGTCGACGCTCGGATTGCGATCCGGGGATTTCAAATGCCAAGCTTTTTCACCGCCAGCCTTTCACGTCGCTTGTATGGTCTACTGGCTATCTTCGCTGTTGGCCTTCTGGGAGTGATGTCCTACCAACTCTACAGCCAGCGGTCATCGCTACAAGATTTCAAGCGAACCGAGCTGCAAAGTGTTGTGCAGACCGCCGTGAGCACGGTGCAGAGTTTCTATGACCGCGCGCAAGCGGGGGAATTTACGGAAGATCAGGCTAAATCCATGGCACTCGAGACGTTGCGTGCCATGCGGTATCAGGGCAACGAATATTTCTTCGTCGATACATACGACCTCGTCATGCTGATGCATCCGACAAAGCCGGAGAAGCAGGGATCGGATCGAGCTGTCGAAAAAGATGGTCGCGGTACGCTCTACATCAAGGAAATGGTCGAGGCGGTCAAAGCCAATGGCTCAGCTTTCAAAGAGTACCTTTTCACAAAGCCTGAGGGCGGGCTTGCCGATAAGGTTGCTTACGCCCAGGGCTTCGCACCTTGGGGTTGGAGCATTGCTTCAGGCATCCTTTTCACCCAGGTCGACGCCATTTTCTGGCAGTCGGTTCTTGGTGGCGCAATCATCACCGCGTGCATAATTTTGGCGATCCTTGCAGCGGGCATTGTGGTTGCGCGCTCGATCGCCCGGCCGATGGCAAAACTGAATAGCCATATGGCGCAGATCGCTGAAGGTGCGTTTGATACCCAGATCGAAGGCACTCAGCGCCGCGACGAAATCGGTGCTATGGCCCGAGCCGTAGAAGTTTTCCGGGAAAACGGCCTCAAGGTTTCCCAGATGACCGAAGCCGAGGCTGCTCGCATTATTCGCGACCAGGGAGCTCGTCAGGACATGATGATGGAGTTGCAACAGGCATTCGGCGATGTCGTCGATTCTGCGATTGAAGGCGACTTCAAAAAGCGTGTTCCCGCTACTTTCCCTGACGCCGAGCTGAACTCTTTGGCGAACTCGGTGAATGATCTCCTCGAGAGTGTCGACAATGGACTAAGCGAAACGGCTATGGTGCTCAGCGCACTCGCTAACACCGATTTGACGACCCGTATGAGCGGCCAACACCGTGGCGCTTTCGCCAAACTCAAAGCGGACGTCAATCAAGTGGCTGATCGCTTGACCGACATTGTCGGTCAACTCCGCGGCACGTCAGGCACTTTGAAATCGGCAACGAGCGAAATCCTTGCCGGCGCGAATGACCTTTCGGAGCGCACGACGCGCCAGGCTGCGACGATCGAAGAGACTTCGGCTTCGATGGAGCAGCTTTCCCAGACCGTGACCGAGAATGCTAGAAAAGCATCCGACGCCAGCCAGAAAGCGACTGCAGTGTCGCAGTCGGCGGAAGAAGGCGGGGTCGTTATGGACAAGGCTAACTCCGCAATGGAACGCATCACGCAATCGTCTTCAAAAATCTCGAACATCATCGGCATGATCGACGACATTGCGTTCCAGACAAACCTGCTTGCGCTCAATGCTTCCGTCGAAGCTGCTCGCGCTGGCGAAGCAGGGAAGGGTTTCGCCGTTGTCGCTGTCGAGGTGCGCCGGCTTGCTCAGTCAGCCGCTCAAGCGTCTTCCGAGGTAAAGGTTCTTATAGAGCAAAGTGCGCAGGAAGTTGGAACTGGCTCAAGGCTCGTTGCTGATGCATCGCATAAGCTCGAGGCTATGATGGAAGGACTTCGCGCGAACACTGCCCTACTTGATGATATCGCCCGCGCAAGTGGAGAACAGGCCTCAGCCATTGCCGAGGTCAACACCGCTGTTCGTCAGATGGATGAGATGACCCAGCACAATGCGGCTCTCGTTGAACAGGTGAATGCGGCTATCGAGCAGACCGAGAACCAGGCGAGTGAACTCGACCGGATTGTCGATGTTTTTACCATCGAAGCCATTTCGCATCGCATGTCGGCGCCTCAGAGCCGGCCGGCTCGCGTCATGCCGAAGGGTAAGGCGGCAGCGTCTTCTTACCTCACCCAAGGCAACGTTGCTCTCAAGGATGACTGGTCAGAATTCTGATCATTCCTATCCCTAGGCGTGGCGGTCTGGTGCTCAGGCCGTCACGCTTGTTCGGCTTGATCCCAGTTCGATGTCCTTAGGGATGGAGGTCGAGTGCGGATGATTTACCAATGTGAGCAGCCCAAGTTTGCGAGTGGCGCAGGCATAGAAAGTTGCACCCCAGACCTAAGCAGTCCGTCAGCTTTCGGGAAATCAATAATGCGGCTTGAAGGGCTGGAATGGGGCGCGTTTCTGCCAATGGCCTCCGACCTTGGATCAGCCCTAATGGTTAGTAGTGAGCTGTTTGGAAGCAACTCTAGCTGCGAAGATCATAGGCGTTGTTCAAAGTGCCATTTCACGAATTCGTCCGTTGTTCGGACACCATGGTCCATCACAGCCTCATAAACCGTAGCGCTGGGTATTTTGGCAGGCCCGTAGTCAGCAGACCCGAGTACGTCGTGTTTGATCTGCAAGATGATTTGCCGGTCAGTTTCCGTCAGGCGGGGTAACAGAGTCGTTAGGTGCTGGAGGTCTGGCTGCCTATCGGGCTCATCGATCAGCCAGATATCGATAGTCCATTCGGTCTTGTCGGGTGGTTGCACCGACAGCCACAGGTATAATCCGTCAGGGTATTTATCGGGTTCTAGGTTCCAGGACCCAGTGTCGTTTCGGAATCTGACGGTACCCACGTGCTCAGTCAGAAGCATCATCTGAGCGCCGATATTGGCAAATACCTCGAGCGCCTCATCATTCAGTCGATCGCAAATGACAGTAATGTCGATGTCCCGCCTAACCATGAGGCCCATGGCCGAGCTGCCGACACGGATCGGACGTCCGACTTTCGCAAGCCGATGCTCCAACTCTAGTAGAGCGACAACCTCGTCTGCTTCCGCCTGCATTCGTGCCTGAGCATCGCGTAGCTCTCGCATGGCCTTCTCCGAGGGTTGCCAACATGGCCAGATACCATGCTGGAAGTGATTGCTTTGCCCCTAACTTACCCAGAAGAAGTTGGTCTGCCAGTCTCGCCAAAACTGCTATCACCTGACATCGAGCGGGACGGCTGCTTTTGGGACGTGGCGGAGGCCTTCCGAATGGCAGAAATGGGGCGCTTTCCAACAAACGGACGCTTAGCTAAAGCCGGCTAGCATCATGGCGATGCGCTTGCGGACGGCGGACGAGTGGCCGACTGTAGAAAGCGTGGTGTCACGGAACCAGCGCATCGCGGGGGAGCGGAGCGTGGCCATACGGGTGAGCCGGTCGGTTCGCTCGAGCACCTGGCCAGCAAGGGCGCGCCGTTTGGTGTCGTAGGTGTCCAACATATCCTTTTCGCCGTTGAGGAAACCTGCCAACGCCGTGGCCAGTGCTTCGGCATCGCGCAGGCCCAGGTTCATGCCCTGCCCACCGGCCGGGCTGTGCACGTGAGCGGCGTCGCCGACAAGGAGAAAGGGACCGGCGTGGAAGCGGTCGGCGAGCTTGTGGTGGACTTGAAAGCGCGACCCCCACAGCACCTCCTGCACACGGGCGCCGCTGGTGGGGCCACGCTGGTCAATGACACGCTGGACATCGGCGACTGTGGGCAAGGATGGCGCATCGGCCAGTTGGGCTACCACACGGTACCGCTGGCGGCTCATCGGCGCAACAACTAGGGTGCCTTGGGCGGCAAAGAACAGACCCACCTCGTGCTGGCCGATGGGCCAATCCATGTGGACGTCGGCCAACATAAAGGAGCCGTAGGTGGCCCCCGGAAAGGCAATGCCCGCCTGAGCACGGACGAAGCTTTTTTCGCCGTCGGCACCAACGACGAAACGTGCCTGGAGACTGTATTCCTCGCCTAGCTGGTCGAGCGTGGCGAGGACGCCATTGGCGTGCTGGTCCAACTGCGTGATCAGGGCCGGCCTAAGGATATCGTGCCCCATTTCCTGCAGCCGCGCGGAGAGGATGGCTTCGGTTTCGTCCTGGGGGATCATCAGGGCAAAGGGACTCTCGCCACCAAGAACAGAGAAGGCTACTTCGAGCAGGACTCGGTCGCGATCGCGGACCCGGAAATCGGGTGCCTTGATACCCTGTGCGATCAACCGATCCGCGACACCTAGGCGTCCGAGCGTTTGGAGGGTTGCAGCGTGGATGACAGCGGCGCGTGAGGTATTCTGCGCTGCGGGCAGGGCATCGACGATGCGGAAGTCCACCCCTACCTGGGCAAGGCCAATGGCAGTGGCAAGGCCGGCAGGACCGGCACCGACAATCAATACATCCGTTTGCTTGATCATGGCTTCTCACTCTCTATGTAAACGCTTGATTACATCTCGGGTGGCGCGTAAGTCAACAAGTGTTTACAAGGGGGCGACGATGCGGGATGCGACGGCGACACAGGAGCGGTTGTTGCTGGCGGCTCGCCGCCGCTTTGCCGCGCAGGGTTTCGAGCGGACCACGGTCCGCGAGATTGCTGACGATGCAGGGGTTAATGTCGCCCTGATCAACCGTTATTTTGGCGGTAAGGACGATCTGTTTGCCCAAGCGGTCGCGATCGACCTTCAACTGCCCGATCTCAGCGCAGTGCCGCCGGAGCGGATTGGGACGCGTCTGGTGGAACACTTCTTTCGCCGCTGGGAAGGCGAGCCAGCAGACGACCTGCTGCGCGTGCTGGTGCGGACGGCGGCCACCCATCCGGCAGCGGCAGCCCGCGTTGTTGACATCTTTAACAATCAGGTACGGCCGCTAGTTGCCGTGCTGGCGGGCGAGGGGGAAGCAGCGCAACGCGCCAGCCTTGTGGCGACGCAGGTGCTGGGGCTGGCCTATTGCCGGTATGTTCTGAGCCTGGGAGCGAACGAGCTTACGCTGGCGTCAACGCGTTTCATAATCGGCGAAACGATCCAACGCTACCTTTTCGCGCCGCTCGAAGCCTGATCTCTCTGGAAGAGAGGCATTGTAGTGCTGCACCTTCGCGCCACCCGGTAAAGTCACCGAGCACTGTGGCCGTCTGCCAAAGACATGGAAGCTCTCAACGTCAATCAAGCGGTCCGGAGAACAAACAATCGATGTAAACTTTAGGGAAGCCGGCGGGAGGAGTCGAATGACCGAATTGGGGCGCGTTTCAGTCGCCACTGATTTGGCAGAATGCGGCAGTGCGAGCGTTAGATTGTAGCTCCCATCACTCACGGTTGCGCAAATATTGTTCCATGTTGAAGCTCGGCAGCCAGTGCTCGCGGCGCACTGTCCATAATTCATACGTGGGCGTGAAACGATTGATTTCGTCTAGCGTCCCTAATGGCACCTCGACCTCATCCTCCCACCGAGCAAAAACCGAAGACCCACATACAGGGCAGAAATGGCGGTCTTTGAAGGAATGGACCATCCCGGTGATTAGCACTTGGTTTTGATCGAAAATGGCGGATGCATAGAACGCCGCTCCATGATGCTTTCGGCAGTCCAGACAATGGCAGACGCCGACGCGTTTAGGATATCCTGTCGCTATCAATTGCACTGCTCCGCATAGGCAGCCGCCCTCCACACTGTTCTCCATCAATACCTCCATTGCCCGGTGAACGAGTTCTCGCAGTGGCTCCAGCGCTAGCCGCGTCAAAGATGTCCGATCGCGCTTCTTACTGCGACCTGTAGCGGCTGAAGTCGCAACTATGAACAGCTGAAGGATCCATGACGGTCCGGTAGTTATACGTCGCGCAGTCGATATGGGTGCCGATGCTAATTCTGCTTTTAGACCGTTCAAGCACGCCTTTGCTCGGACCGTCGGAGCCGATGCCCGCCCGGTGAACGCACCACTCGATATCGAGTGCTTGCGTTGCTAGATAGGTCATCACCGCCTCATTATCGCGGTGTTGGCCATCGAAACTTCGACCAACAGTGTTTCTGAGCACCCACATGATTGGCGATAGCCGGCGTCCATGAGGGCGGCTGAACCCTCCAGCCTGATAAAGAAACCGTTTGACGCCGTGGCGTCGCATCGATGGGATTAGCTTCTCAACGAAAGCGGTGTTGATCTTGGCTTGCTCCTGAAGCTTTCGGTCGCCCAACATACAGACAATGAAGTCGACACCGGCAACAAGCGCATCAGTGTCGACAGCTTCGGTCACCGATCCGTACACCACCTCGAGATTGGGGCCGGCTATCAGCTTTCCTGGCGTCCTGACCAAGGCTCTGACCCTGTGTCCGTCAGCTAGGACTCGAGCGAGGAAGTGCTTTCCGGTTCCGCCAGTCGCGCCTAGCACAAGGAATGTCGCTTGCTTGAACATCGTGTTTAGCTCCGCTTGGTCAGGATTATCTTTCCACTGTCTAGTTCATGTAGACATCGCATAAGAGCCGGTTGTCAATGACAATCTTTCTGGTGTAAAGATTGGCTATGGCTTCATACCACCATGGCTCGTTGCGGGCGGCTCTGCTCGCTGCCGCCGAAACAATCTTGCAACGCGAGGGGATCAACGCCCTGACCTTGCGGGCCGCCGCTCGTGAGGCTGGTGTCTCCCACACAGCGCCGGCGCATCACTTCAACGACCTTGCTGGACTGTTGAGCGCGTTGGCCGCATTGGGATTCAGCCGCCTTCATGATTTCGCACGCGCAGAGGCTGGAAATGTGGAAATCCCGGATCAACTTCTGGCCCATGCAAGGGGATACATCGCGTTTGCCCGCGCTCATCCTGAATTGTTCAAGTTGATGTTTCGCTCGGAGCGCTTGGATTGGGACCACCCTGACCTCGCAAGCGCCGCCGCACATGCATACTCGCTTCTGACGCCTGCGGCTGGTGAACGGCCGGCGCATATCGGACATAGCCAAGACGCGCTCGCAGATACGATGGCGCGGTGGTCCTATGTCCATGGTCTAGCAATGCTGCTCATAGACGGGCGGCTATCGGCAGGCGTGAGCATGTCGCCAGGGGCCGATGAAGACACACTCATCGCCGATTTAATCAAGCGTCTGCAACGTCTAGACGGGCGCGGTCATCGATAAAACGCCATCAGCTATCGATATGTCGGCACCTGAAACTGCCGGTCTCTTTCCAACCCCAACTTGAGCCTTTGCGGCGGCCGCAGCGGACTGGCAGCTTTCGGGAAATCAGAAACGCGGTCTGAATGGCGGGAATGGGGCGCAATCGGGACGAACGTTATCGACCGACTGAGTCCACTCGGCGGACGGAGTGCTATGCAGCTTTGAACGGCGGCAAGGGCGTAGTCTCGGCAAGGTCATGAACCAAGCGAGCAAAAAGCTATTACTTCGGTGCAAGCCCCAGCAGTATGACCTCTGCAGTCAAGTTACAGGCGGTGTTTGATCGCTTGAAGTTGTAAGGCTTGTCTAGGCGTTTGCCCATCCGCGTGACACATTCCGCCTAACTTTCTTGGAGGATATTATTGTGTCGGATCACCACACCCTCAACGACGGGACCACTCTGCCAAAGGTCGGCTTGGGCACTTACAGCCTTTGGGGCCATGCTGGCGTTGAAGCGATGGTTGCGGCCCTTGAAGGGGGCTACCGGCTCCTCGATTCCGCTGTGAATTACGAGAACGAAGGCGCCGTTGGAAAAGCCATCAGAAGTTCGGGTATCCCGCGCGGAGACATTCGCGTTGCCTCCAAACTTCCAGGCCGCCACCATAAGAAAAGCGCGGTGGTTCGCACCATCGAAGAGTCCGTCCTCAGGACCGGCCTCGATTATCTCGATCTCTATCTCATTCACTGGCCCAATCCGAGCCAAGGCCTTTATCTCGAAGCGTGGGAAGGCATGATCGAGGCACGCGAGAAGGGCCTTGTGCGCTCCATTGGCGTATCCAATTTCCTGCCCGAATATCTTGATGTGTTGATTGAGAAGACCGGCGTGACGCCAAGTGTCAATCAGGTTGAACTTCACCCATATTTCAACCAGGAAGAACAGCGCGAGGCGGACCGGACGCGCGGCGTGCTCACCCAAGCCTGGACCCCGATCGGCAAGAACACCGCACTGCTCGAGGAGCCGACCATCGTTGCCATCGCCCGAGAGCTCCAAAAGACTCCGGCGCAGGTGGTCCTGCGTTGGCATGTGCAGCTTGGTGTGCTGCCGATCCCGAAATCGGCGACGCCCTCCCGCCAGGTCGAAAATCTTACGATTGAGGATTTCAGGCTCAACGAGGCGCAAATGTCAGCGATCTCAGCCCTGAACCGCGCCGATGGCCGCATCTTCGATGCCGACCCATCTACACATGAAGAGTTTTAGGGCAGGACGAGGCAGCGGTATCAAGCGGACGCGGAGCTGCGTCCGCTTATCCCATTCTCGCACCAGAACCTGACAGTCCGCTATCTACCCTAAGATGATGATGCAGGGGGCTGTATCCTCCCCCACTTCAGCCATTCTCAGGCCAGCCAAGGCCCGCCGCAACTCGCCATCGCGGTTAGTCGATCGCTCCGGACAGGTCCTCGGGCGTGTCGATCGTTCGCATCCATTTGAGGGATTTGATTTCCCAACCTGGATCAGATGCTTTCAGGTCCGCGAGTAGCCCGGGCAGGTGTCTCGCGCCATAAGTCATGTAGATGTTCTGGTGCGTGTCGGCAATGATCCGCTCCGCCAGCTTGCGGTTGCGGAAGTCGAGGATCACGGGGTCAAGAGCGCTGGGCGCCTTATGGCCTGACAGTGCCATCGTCACCCAACCACGGCAGGCGGTGCCGATGAGACTGCGTTGTTCAGGGTTTGCCGACTGCAGAAGACCGAGAAGCTGGCCAATACCGCCCCCTCCGGTGTCGCTGCTGCTGGACTCGGACTTTTCCGCTTGAACAGCAGCGGCAAAGGCGGGGTGATCTGATACGAGGCGCTCGTATTCATGCATCATGTCTGCCGTCGACACGTCGGCATTGATATGCCGTTCTGGATGCGCCGTCATGTCCGCGCGCAGCAATTGGAAGTAGTCGAGCTGGAATGAGAGGCCGCAGGTATTGCCCAGCATTTCGTAATTATCACTAAGGTCGCCGCCACCCGCCACGGTCTGGGAGAACCAGGCATCCCCTTCTGGATCGCCGACGACACCCTCGTAATAGACGACGACGCCATCGCTCAATGCCTTCTCGAGGTCGTAAATCACGCTCTTGTAAAAGCCCTCGGACCCCACGTGCATCATGCCCTGCAAAAACACGGTCTTCGTGCCGTTCGACAGAGTCGCCTGCGGTACAGTGAGAGGATCGAGTGCGGTGCGGAGGGCGAGGAAGTAGATCGGCGCGGCAATTACGGCTGTCAGGGTGAAGAGCGTGCCGGCCGCAGCCTTGGCATAACTTGTCCACCAGCTTTGACGACGCTGACCGGAAAAGAGTCGTCGGACTATCCAGGCCAGGGAAAAGCCGGCAAAAGCGCGAGAGTGACGACGATCAGCGGCATCCATGCCCAGGCACCGAATAAGACTGGCACCCCCAGCAGGAAGGCAACGAAAAGCACAAACCAGGCAATGGCCGACAGTCTAAGCCTGAACCGCTCCGCGCCACTAATCGATGCTGGCGACGCGGCAAATGAAGTGTCAGAAATGGCGCCCCCAGCGTAGCGTTGAAAAGGCCCCCCGCTGGGGTGCCTCTCGTTTCGCTGAATTAATTCAATGAATCGAAGCTGCCATCAAGGGCGAACCAGCAATTGAAGGAAGTGCTCTCGCCGTCGCGATCGAAATATCCCTGCGTCACGTAGCGGTTGCCACTCTGGAAGGCGGTGTTGACAGTAATGTACTGAGGCCGCACGCCGAACTCCGCCGAGGCCTCGCCGGAACAGAAGCGCGGCATCTGGCTTGTATCGAGCTGGTCCGGTGTGCCGTTTTGAGGAGGGCTCATTTGACGCGGCGTAGTTGGGTCCGTTGCACGTCCCTGGGAATTTTCGACATAGAGTGTTAGGTCGTAGTCCGCAGTTTCGCCACGGCGCGCGGCATTGCGCATCAGGTAGACATCGATGATGTAGTTGCCGCTCGAGGGGACAACAAGCGACGTGTCATTGCCTGAGATGGAGCCGTTGAACAGCGCCTCGCTGGCGCCGGGCGCGGTGATGTTGAAGTAGTTGCTGGAATTGTCGGTATCGAGCTGGACATCCATTGTCTGACCTGCTGAAACGCCGATCGAGTAGCGCACGCTTTCATTTCCGGTAATGCTGTCTTCGACGGTAGTGCCCGAGGTGCCACGCGGAAAACGGACTGTCTCGTTGCGCACGCGTTGCCATCGCGCCTGCCAGCACGAAAGACAGCAGACTTATCTTGATCAGTGATCGCATGGTTGAAACTCCTTTGCTTGCAGGATATTCGCCGTCAATCATGACGCAAGATTTTCAGTTTGAGCACACCGGCGAAGCGATGCCGTCAAATCTCGGCCGAGTCAGAATGTGAGAGCCTCGTCACCATAAACACTAAGATACCTGACGGCAGCCGTGGTGAGGACCGGACAGTGCGACTCCATTTTGGACATGCCAATTGTATCGGCATTACCGGACGGTCGTCCGAGAATGACCAAGTTATGAGATGCCCAAACCTTTGACCATCGGCATCCGAAAAACGAACTTCGTCTCTATCTCGTCAGACATTACGTCAATTCGACCGTGATGGGCCTGAGCGATCTGGCTGGCAATATACAGTCCTAGGCCAAGACCCTGAGCACTGGGTCGCACTTCGCCGCGGTAGAAGGGTTGGAACAACCGGTCCAACGCAGCCTGCGGGATCGGCTCGCCACCATTGGCAACGGACAACTCGAACTCCCCGTCGTTCATCCTGGCTTCCACGACGACAAGTTGCTCATCGGAACCATGAGTGAGCAGCATCGCTTGATAGGTCAGGTGTCTATCTCGCCGGGATCAAAGCTAACATTGGTCGTGCAGATCAAGTGATGCGACGCGTCGGACACTGCGACCTTCACTGCATGCGCCCTAGTTGTGCAGGCGGTGTCCATCGATAGTTCCGAGGTTGTTCTGACTGCCTCCTCATGCGCCTTCTGAACTGACGGCAATTCGTGGCCATCTGGATCGACTACTG
Source organism: Devosia sp. Leaf420 (assembly GCF_001425445.1). GTDB lineage: Bacteria > Pseudomonadota > Alphaproteobacteria > Rhizobiales > Devosiaceae > Devosia. The sequence goes on from NZ_LMQU01000012.1 coordinate 17,122, forward strand.
TTTTGTCATCTTCCGAGATGTCGAAAAAGAACCGCGGCATGGCGAACCTCCGGCTCCAATACGGTTGAAGGTCAGAAGCCGTTCCATCACAAGCCGTTAGTGACTAATCAACGGCTGGCAACCAATGTGGCCCCAAGACATGGACCGGGCATACAAACGCGTAGCATCCCCGACTTATGCAGATCCCTGAGACCTTCTCGGCGAAAGGCTTGCTTCGGCGCGAGCCCTTCCACACATTTCCAGTCACGGCGACTTCGTGGGGCCGCTTTCGCCGTTTCTATTGGTTTCTTCGGGTACCATCGCGACGCCGCCCTGAACAGGTGGCGCCCCCCCGCCGGCGACTTTATCGAGCGAGGCATCTGGCATCTCGTCTCTATCTGCGCGGGACACAATTTTATTCTGCGGATTATTTTTGGTCATGGAATTCTCCAACCCACCAACACTAACACCGAAGTGAGAAACGGCGAACTACAGAGAGTCGTCAATGCGTCCCACATCCGTTGCCAGGTAGACTGAAAGACCGAATTCTCACCACCGTGCCGCGGAAGGTAATGGCGCGGCAACCGTCTCGCCTTCGCCCTTGGTAACACACAACTGCCTAAATCCGTCCCAGCCGCAATAGCTCAGGCGACCGTCGGCACGCGCTATGCCGAAGGCCGAGTTAGGCGCGCCACATTCCTCGCAATAGTAGATCGGAAATTTGTGTGTCGTATCGGCGATTGGCGAAACAGCGCCGCTCTCGGATTGGAATTTCGTAGGCATCGACTCTTTTCTTTGAATGCTGCCCGCAGGTGCTAAATCTGGCGAGAAGCACGGTCAAGGAGCTGACCCATGCCGGCGGCGGGTTCGCCGATTAGCAACCGAGTTTTAGTCGGTGGCGTTTGCTAAGAAGTAGGAGGATTCCCATGCAGTATCGTAAGCTCGGCAACAGTGGTGCAGTCGTCTCGGCTTATTGTCTTGGCACAATGACCTTTGGGGCAGAATCGGACGAGGCGACCTCAATCCGGCTGATGGACCAGTATGTTGAGGCGGGCGGCAACTTCCTAGACACGGCCAATGTCTATAGTGCCGGCGTATCCGAAGAGATCGTCGGACGCTGGCTCAAGACCAAGAAGCTTCGCGATCTGGTCGTCACCACCAAAGGTCGTTTTCCAATGGGTGACGGCCCAAACCACCTTGGCTTGTCGCGAAAGAATCTAAACGAGACGCTCGACGCTTCTTTAAGAAGACTTCAAGTCGAGCACATCGACCTTTATCAGCTCCATGCCTTTGACGCATTGACGCCACTTGATGAAACGTTGCGTTTCCTCGACGACGCAATCGCAGCAGGCAAGATCGGCTATTACGGACTCTCCAATTTCCTTGGCTGGCAGCTTACAAAAGCAGTCTGGATCGCTAAGGGGCAGGGTTATCAGCCTCCGGTAACTCTGCAGCCGCAGTATAATCTGCTGGTACGCGACATTGAGCACGAGATCGTGCCGGCGGCTCTTGATGCCAATATTGGCCTTCTGCCTTGGTCTCCCCTCGGCGGAGGATGGTTGAGCGGCAAATATCAGCGCGATCAAATGCCGACCGGAGCCACAAGGCTGGGCGAGAATCCGAAGCGCGGCATGGAAGCCTTCGACAAGCGAAACGGCAATGCCAAGACTTGGGACGTTATCGGCGCGGTTGAAGACATTTCTCATTCCCGCGGCGCCACGATGGCACAGGTCGCTTTGGCCTGGGTTGCTGCACAACCTGCGGTCACTTCCGTAATCATCGGCGCCAGAACAACCGAACAGCTCACAGACAATCTTGGTGCAGCGGACTTGGTGCTCAGCCAGGAAGAGGTGACCAAACTCAGCGACGTCAGCAAACCAGAAATGTCAGATTATCCCTATGGCGAAGGCGGCATTGGTCAGCGCCATCGCAAGCTCGAAGGAGGGCGATGAAGGACGGCTAAAGCATCGCGCCATAGGTGTGGCTGATTGTGGCTATTGCTCAGTGGAGACGCTTCACGCCACCGTTAGTGCGCACACTTCGATTGCGCACTCATCCGTGTGAACGCCGATACACATCTTCGATTTCTGATCTCGGTTCGGGAGCCAGATTTCGATCCGCCGGATTTCCCTAGGTGCACAGCGAGAAGCGCGACGTGACAGAGCTCACGCGCGCGAATGATCTTGTAGGACGCCGGTGTTGGGCAAAACGCTCGGCTTCTTTCCTGCGCCGAGGCCATGGCCACACGGAACAACCATTGGATATCAACGGCAGGGATGGTGCTCGTCGGTCAGATGCCGGGTAGCGCCCAGGGCGTCATGTTCATTACCATCGAGAACGAGACTGAACCGCCAATCTCATTGTCTGGCCCAAGGTCTTCGAACAGCACCGCCGGATCGTCCTCGGCGGGTCCATGATGTCCATTTATGGCAAGCTGCAAAGAGAAGGAGAGTTAGTCCACCTTATAGCGAAGTCCATGACGGACATGACCGCTGAACTTGCAACCGTCGGCGGCAGGGACGGGCGGTTTTCCGTTCGACCCGGTCGCGGTGACGAATTCGCTCATGGCGGGTCATCCGGCGACTCCAGGACAAGAGAACGGGACGGGTTCTGTCAGCGTGATATCTCTGTGCCGGATCTGCATATCGACACGTTGAAGGTCAAAGGCCGAAATTTTCACTGACCGGCACAAGTGGCTGAGCCTCCGTGATTGGCACGATTAGCCACCCGGTCCTCACTCATCACCATTCTCATAAAGGGGCAGCAGCTCATCCTCGAAAAGGCCACCGATCGCTTCGAACGGTTCGCCTGCCACTTGAAAGTCGCCCANGTCCTCACTCATCACCATTCTCATAAAGGGGCAGCAGCTCATCCTCGAAAAGGCCACCGATCGCTTCGAACGGTTCGCCTGCCACTTGAAAGTCGCCCAGCTTAAGGTTTGGGAAAACAAAGTATTTGCCGGCGACCTTTTCCTGTGTCGCGCCGAAGATAACTCTTTTGATCCCTGCGAAGCGCATGGCCGAAAGGCACATCTCGCAGGGTTGCAGTGTTGAAATCATCACGCAGGAGGAAAGGTCGGTCGTGCCCATGGATTTGGCGGCTTCTGTAAGCGCAACCATTTCGGCATGCTTTGTTGGATCTGACTGCAGGCGAACCTCATTCTCTCCTTGGCCGACNGGTCGTGCCCATGGATTTGGCGGCTTCTGTAAGCGCAACCATTTCGGCATGCTTTGTTGGATCTGACTGCAGGCGAACCTCATTCTCTCCTTGGCCGACGACCTTACCGTTCAGCACGATCGCCGCTGCGATACCTGCTTTGCCACTTTCTGCTCTTGCTTGGAGTGCCCGATCGACCGCCTGTCGCATCGAGACATTCTCAGCCTCCGAAACCGCTGGCTTGGAGGTGGGCGTGTCCGACGGGGAGGTATGGGCTTGAACTAGGTTGGCAGAAGGCTTTGGATCAGATCCGAAAGGCATGTAAGGCTCCGAAGGTGTCGTAGCGAAATCCCCGAACCTCGTTCGAGTTGCTCACCACAAGCAGTCCTTCCATCCGAGAACTAAAAACACCCGTTTGGGAGTAAGCCGCTAGCGCCTCTTCAAACGGCATCCATCACCCGAAAAATGAGATGCGACGTGTTGGCACATTGGACGATGGGATGCGGAAGAGTTGAGCTTAGCCATGAGTTTTACGACATTGCTGCTTTTCGCGAGGCGCTAGCTATATGGCCGACCTGGAGAGTTCAGCTACATTGTCAGTCCGAATAGGAGCTTTGCATCTCTCGCCCTTCACACTGAACTTTCGATTCCAGTACGCATTGAACTTCAGGTTCAACAATTCTATCGAAGTAAAATATGTCGAACATATCCCAGGATCGCGCTCGCGTTGAGGGCCGACAAGATCACGAAGTTCGTTACGAGGCCAAGAAGAAGAACGTGAGCAAAGAGGCGGTCAAAAGGCAGTCGAAGGCGCTGGAAATAGCCTGAGCAAGGTCGAGGAAAAGTTGGATCGCAAGCCTGATCTCTTGAGCTAGATCGCCCTTAACAACCACATTTAGTCGGCTAATTAATGAGGCAGATCTTCTTCAAGCTGCTTGAGGACACACGCCCAGCGGACAGCGCCGGGCTCAACTGCCAGCGCATCCGCGGGGCTCAAGAATTATTCTTCGAGCGAATCATCGACATCGGTTTGCGGCCTGTCGCCACCACTGGCGAGTTCTTCATGCCACTGGCCTTGGTTGTCTTGATATTGAATGGCTTCGCTTTCACCTGCTAGCTGCTGGCGTTGCGCTGCTGAAACAGCAGCCTCATGGGCTGCCTGATGGGTGGGGAAAGTTTCCGAATAGACGTCGCCCACTTTGTAGGCAAAGCCACCATCGTGCTCAACTACATCGTACGTCACATGCGCCATGCTCTAACTCCTTTGTGTCGACCTAAAAACTTTCATCGTCCCCCGGAGGTTGCTGGGACGCGGAGCGAAAGTTTTTGTACTGGACTGCTCGATCTCTGCACTAGATCTGCCTGACCATGATGCACTTCCACGTCGTTGCGCGACGGAAAGCTCAGCGCGAGTTTCCTTAGGCGCTTAATCGCATAACGCAGAACGTTCTACTGGCATGCATTCGGAGGAAGATCTCAACCAGTCACAGCGAGAGGCGACCGGTGATGCAGTCAAATTCTCCCAGAGCCTTCGACATGTGTGGTGTGCGTCGTCCCACTGGTCTCAAGCAGAGTGCACCCTGACTTGCTTAGTTCCGTGCCACCCTCGCGTTGCACCAGCAGCGCCAGCGAGAGCAGTTTGGCGAGATGGGCTGTATCCACATCCGAAGGAGGCTTTTCAGATTTGGACATTGCCAAGGTTCTAAGCTCTTCGGGTGTCACGTCATAGTCAGTCATAAAAGGTTCCATCGGTGGGCGGTCTGTCTGGGCGGTTAGCCCGAGGCTCAGTTTTTGGTCAGCGGCCGGATGTTCAAGTAACGCTGCAGGATACTCGACAAAAAGCCCCCCTCTGCCGCGCTCCAAAAATCTGTTCTCATACCACTCATGAAAAGCTGCCGTGCTTCGTCGTATGCGAAATGGGTTCGGTCCCTCAGAGCCATAATCTAGGCCGCTAGACACTGCCCGAATGAAAATCATTCTGAGCGGTCAATGGGGATGACGAGTAACCTGTGTTGTTCTCACAGCAAAAGGAACACTACGATTTCCTGGCATTTGCCGAAGTGATCATGGCTCGGGCAACACGCACACCCGCTGAACATTTAAGCCTCATACTGAGGAGGCATTTTCATGAAGTTCAGCACTGCCCTTGCGACATTGGCAATACTCGGCGTCACACCTGTTTTTGCTCAGCAGGGCGATGGTACCGATCTGTCCTATTCCGTCAGCATTTTCAAACCGAACAAGGTCCTGCCCACGAGCGACAAACTGGCCCAGCTCAAAATTCCGGAAGGCTTTTCGGTCAAGCCTTTTGCAGCAGGCCTTGGCAATTCTCGCATCATCGCGGTCGCCGACGATGGCACTGTCTATGTCAGTCGGCGCGAAGAAGGTGACGTGCTGATGCTGCGGGACGAGGATGGCGATGGGCGGGCCGATAAGGCGCCGGTGACCGTCGCCAATCGTCCGCAGACGCACGGCCTCGCCATTCACGATGGTAAGCTCTACATCGCGACGGCCAAGGAAATCTTCGTAGGCGAAATCCAGGAAGACGGGACGCTTGGTGAGCTCGAACTGCTCGTCGGCGATTTGCCCGATGCCGGACAGCATCCTAACCGCGTGCTCGAGTTTGGGCCCGATGGCATGATCTATTATAGCGCCGGCTCGACCTGCAACGCCTGCAACGAGACAAATGCCGAAAATGCCACGATCCTCCGCATGGCGCCGGATGGCAAATCCCGTACCATTTTTGCGTCAGGCCTCCGCAATACAATCGGTTACGATTGGAATCCGACGACAGGCGAACTGTGGGGCCTCGATCACGGCATCGACTTTCTCGGCGACGAGGTACAGCCCGAAGAACTGAACCTTCTCGAGCAGGGTAAGCAATATGGCTGGCCTCATGTGTTCGGTGAGGGCGATCTCTATCCGCAAAGCAATCCGCCCGGTGGCATAACCAAGGAACAGTGGCGCGAGCAAAGCACACCAATGGTGATCGGCTATACGGCGCATGCCGCGCCGATGCAGATGAAATTCTATGACGGCGCGTCGTTCCCCGCCGAATACCAGGGCGATGCCTTCGCAACCATGCGCGGTTCCTGGAACCGCAACCCGGCTTCTGGCTACGAGATTGTCCGGATTGATTTCGAAGATGGCAAGCCGGCTTCGATCGAGCCTTTCATCAGCGGCTTTTTGACCGATGACGGTACGACGCACATCGCGCGTCCCGTGGGTCTTGCCATTGCCAAGGATGGATCACTGCTGATGGCCGACGACGCCAATGGGGTGATTTATCGCATTGCTTATGAGGGCAATGAAGCGGCCGCCGAGGGCACCGACACGCCGCCGGCCGAGGTCATGGAAGAGCAGGCATCGCGCGGGGTCGGCGTGCCGCTCGCGCTCCAACGCGATGAAACTGCGGCCGAAGGCGTGCTCGATGTCATGTCGGGAACGATCGAAGCGGACGCCGCCATCCCCGAAAAACATAGCGATTATGCCGATGGTGTTTCTCCGGCGCTCTCCTGGACTGCTGTCGATGGTGCAGCATCCTACGCTATCATCATGGAAGATCCGGACGCCAAGCCGATCACTCCATTCGTCCATTGGCTGGCTTGGAATATTCCTGGCTCGCTGACCCAGTTGCCGGAAGGTCTGCAGGAGCAACCCCGCCTGATGGAGCCTGAAGGCGTCATGCAGGGCCGCAACAGCGCTGGGACAAATGGCTATTTTGGCCCCAAGCCGCCCGTCGGTGATCCGCCACACCATTACCATTTCCAAGTATTGGCGCTCGATAAGGTTCTCGAACTTCCCGCGACCGCCGATCGCGATGCGCTGCTCGATGCCATCGAGGGGCATGTGATCGGCAAGGGCGAGCTTGTCGGCACGTATCAGCAGACCATCGAGCCGCCCAAGCAGTAATTTTCTTTCATCAAGATCATTTTCAAGGACCAAACAATGACGATCCATAAAACACTTTTGGGTGGGCTGGTTTCGGCCGCCCTGATGACGACAGCGATGACAGGCGTCATAGCCCAGGATGCGACGCCTGCCACACCCGCTGTACCAACAAACTCTGAAGCCGCAACGCCACCACCCATGCCCGCTTCGCCGAAGCCCGCGGCTGAAATGGCGCAGCCCAATGCCGACATGAAGGCCGTACTCGATGCACTTGCCGAACTTGAGGCCAAGCCTTTCCATACGTTGAGCGTGCCTGAAGCACGTAACCAGGCCAGCCCTGCCGATGCTGCCCGGACAGTGCAGCGGGACAAGAAAATTCCGTCCGAGCCTGAAGCGCTTGTCGAAACCAAAGACATCGCTATTCCGGGCCCCATGGGTGCGCTGCCCGCCCGGGTCTATATGCCGCCCGATGCTGGCGAAGGCCCATTGCCGGTTATTGTCTATTTCCACGGCGGTGGCTGGGTGGTCGCCGATATCAATGTCTATGATTCAACCCCGCGGGCCCTCGCCATCGGTTCGAAGGCGATCGTGATCTCCGTCGATTATCGCCATGCCCCGGAATGGAAATTTCCGGCAGCACATGATGATGCCTGGACCGCCTATGAATGGGTGGTCGAAAACATCCACACCATGAATGGCGACGCTGCGCGGATCGCTGTGGCCGGAGAAAGTGCGGGAGCCAACCTTGCGGCCAATGTGGCACTGATGGCCAAGGATCGTGAAGCAACGCTGCCGGTCTATCAGTTGCTTGTCTATCCGATTGCAGGAACAGACACTGAGACTGAGTCCTATCTCGAAAATGCCGAGGCCAAGCCGCTTGGCAAGCCCGACATGGAATGGTTCTTCGACCACGTTCTCGAAAACCCCGAACAGGCCAGCGATCCGAGGCTCAATCTCGTTGGCCGCGACGATCTTGCAGGCCTGCCGCCAGCAACCGTGATTACCGCACAGATCGATCCGCTGCGCACCGAAGGCGAGACCTATGCAGAGGACCTCGACGCTGCCGGCGTTGCGGTCAATGCGCTGCACTACGACGGCGTGACCCACGAATTCTTCGGCATGGCCAAGGTCGTTCCCGAGGCGAAAGAGGCGGTTGATGCCGCGAACGCCGATCTCACCGCCGCTTTTGCCCAGTAACAGCCAGGAAAACAAAATGACTCTTCGGATCAAAATCGCTGCCGCTGGCACAGCCGTGGCACTTTCTCTTGCCCTCTCCCCTTTGGCTTTGGCGCAGGACGTCCTCGCCAAGCCGGCCGGCGACGCGTCGCCGGTTTTCGTTGTTGATACGCCAAGCTTCCTCATGCAGACCATGAGCGCCAACCAGTTCGAAATCCAATCGAGCGAACTGGCCAAGCAAAAGGATCAGGAGGAAGCGATCAACGAGGCGGCCGACATGATCATTGCCGATCACAAGGCGGCGGGCGAAAAGCTCGACGCGCTCCTTGCAGATCATCCGGCAAAGCCGGACGATATGCCGGCGCTGGCACCAAAGCATCAAAAGATGCTGGATCAGCTCGAGGCGGCCGACGGCGCGGACTTCAAAGCGCTTTACCTCGACATGCAGGTGCAAGCGCACATGGAAGCCGTGGCGCTGTTCCGGACCTATGCCGGTTCAGGTGATGATCAGACACTGGTGGGTTTTGCCAGAGAAACCTTGCCGGCGCTTGAAACGCACTTGGCGCACGTCACGGCAATTGTGCACGGAGAGCACCGCTGAGATCGTAGCAATACGTGGCGCGTTATTCCACGCATTTGTCGATATGACTGGAATAACGTGCTCGACCGAACGCATCTAAAAGTCTTCGTACGCCGCAAGAGAGTTTGTCTTGCGGCGTACGCCGGCGTTTGGACTATGGATTTCCCTGGGTATGCGGACAGGCCCCCAATAGACAAGCCGACAACGCTGCACAGTGGCAACAGTGCCGGCAGTCCGACGATAAGCCTCAAGGGGCGTTGGTAGTGGCGACATTTCTATTGAGAATGGGGTTGCTATCGAGGTCGGAAATACCGGCTGATGCCCCGATAGTCGTCGTCGGCCTTGCCGCATGTGCGAGTTACCAGGCCGTCCCCTCGCCGAACAACAAGCGTGCGTCGACAGACACAAAGAGTTGCCTGGCCAAAACGTTTGCCCCGGCCAGGCTGTGGGATTAGTAACGGCGAGCCGATTCCGCAGGCACTTCACCGATGGACATCGCGCGGAAGAAAGGAATGAGCTGGTAGACGGCAGAAAGGCCGACGAGAACATAAACGATCCGAGCCAGGGCGGCGTCCTGGCCGCCGAAGATGGATGCCACGAGGTCGAATTGGAATGCGCCGACGAGCAGCCAGTTCACGCCGCCTACGATGACGAGTAGCAGCGTTATGAGATTGAGGGCTTTCATAAAATTCTCCAATGTACATTTGGAGAACCTCACCGTGCATCGACAGTTCCGACGATTAACAAGCCACCGTTTCGAACTGCTCCTCGACCTGAAGTTGAGCCAATATTGGCCTGCAATCGAGGTGGCGTTTTCGGCGTCATGACCTCAGAACAATCCATGTTGGAGCGTGGTCGCTCGACTTCTCCCAGCCTCGAACATGACGATCGACGCCAGCAGCTTTGAGGCGTCCTGCAATAGCCGGTGCGAGCAGGAGGTGGTCGATCCGCAGACCGGCATCCCGGCCGTAGGCATTCCGAAGATAGTCCCAGAACGTGTAGATCCGTTCATCTGGATGAAGTTTGCGAACCGCATCCGTCCAGCCTTGCTCGATGATTTTTCGGTAAGCGTCACGCACCTCTGGCCTAAAAAGTGCATCGTAGACCCAGCGTTCCGGTTTGTAGACGTCCATTTCGGTGGGCATGACGTTGTAGTCGCCCGCTAAAATCACAGGCAGGTCCGTCGCCAGCAGTTCCTTCGCGTGCGCAGCAAACCGCTCCAACCATTTTAGCTTGTAGTCAAATTTTGGGCCTGGTGCCGGGTTGCCGTTCGGAAGGTAAAGGCAACCGATGATTATGCCTTCGACCGCAGCCTCGATGTACCGGCTGTGAAGGTCATCACGATCACCCGGAAGTCCCGTTCTGGTCTCGATTGGCACTGTCCCGCGGGCGAGAATTGCAACGCCGTTCCAGCTTTTCTGACCATGCCAGATGGCGCCAAATCCGGCAGCCTCGATAGCGGCAGCGGGAAAACGCTCATCTGGAGATTTCAGCTCTTGCAAACAGACGACATCGGGCTCCGCCTCTTTAAGCCAGCGGAGAAGGACCGGCAGGCGGCCATTGACGCCATTGACGTTATAGGTGGCGATCTTCATCTCGAACGGCCTAGAGCTGATCGTTGTCAGGGCCCTTTGTTTCGCCGACCCTTCTAGCCAGAGCCGTAAACGACGGCATACTTGCGCCATCTCGGTTGTTATTGGCGAGCCGAAGCAGCCGAGCGGGAAAGGCGATGGCGTCGCGATGGGCTGGCGACAGGTCTTCGGAAACGCGATCGTCGCCCAAGACAATTTGCTCCGATCGAGCAAGACATTGGTCGATTTCCTCGATGGAAACGAGGCCTTTGGCGACCAGCATTTGATTCAAGCCTGCTATGGCCATCAGGAGGCCTTCGAGTTGCAGATTGGCGGTGTTCATTATCCGGGCTCCTCTTGTTGGACAGGAACGAGCCGTCAGCCTTGCCGTTGCGATGGCAAAAACCCCTATCACCGCTTAGCAGTCCATTGTGCCAGTTCTTCCGCGAGGGGTTGGTAGATTGTCCGGCTATTGTCGGACCAAGCGTGTTCAAGCAATCCATTCTGACAGGCCCTATCATCGTCCCACCCAAAATGATTGAGGATGGGATAAAGGCATAGCCCCTCCATCGGTACGCCTTTTGTGCGAGCGAGAGAGACCTCGCCTGCCGCATAACGGAGCCACTCGGGTCGCGCCTCAAATTCTGTACCAGTCTCAGAGAGCAATATTGGACGCCCATAGCGACCGTGTATTTCCATCAGCAACCGGTGCAGGGGGAGATATTGCGGATGATGGCGATCGATCGGCGGCCCGCCATGTATCCATTGATTGTTGCTGTAGTAATTGACACCGACGATATCGAGCAGCCGCATGGAGCCGCCAAGCTGCGGCCAGGCAAGTCCGGCCAGCATGTCCCAACTTTGATACTGTGCTTGGCGGTGGCCCTCTGCGGCCCAGAATTCATGCGGTCGTTCTGGCGCTGTCACCACATTGATCGCGGGGTCGCAGTGTACGAAGCGGGCGCGGTTGTCGATCTCGAGAATCGCTTCCATGGCGGCGATAGCCGCACGGGTTAGTTGGACCTTCAGCTCGAAGCCGCGGCCCCTGGCAAACGGATTGAGATAGCCGGCATCGCCGCCGCCCCAGGCGGTGAAGGATATTTCGTTGACCGGGCAATAAAACGGGATCGAGTCGCTATGGTCGCGGACCAGGCGAGCGGCGGCCCGGGCGAAGGCAGCGAAGCGATCAACGAATTGCGGTTCCCAGATATCCATATCGTCCGGCCAGCCATAGTGGAATAGATCCCAGATGACCTGTGTGCCAGTGGTGCGGGCGGCCGTGAGCATGGGCAGGATGCTCGACCAGTCGTAGCGGCCGGGAGCGGTTTCGATGCGGTGCCAGCGAAAGCCATCGCGGAAGGTACGCATGCCGAGAGACGCAAGTTGGCGATAGTCGGCTTCGGCATGTTGATCGTGAAGGCTAGAGGCGATGATGTCGAGCCGCTTGCCATTGCTCAGCCGATGGGTAGAGCACTCGAAACCGCCTTGGTAGAAGGATTGGAAGAGGGTCGGCGGAGGGGCCGAGGGGCGCTCGGCGATGACCGTGTCAATCAGGCGGCGCCATTGCGGCGTGACCACTGCGGCGCTGTAGGTGTTTTCGACTTTTGCTCGAAGTGCAGTGCCGAGACGTGTGCGAAGGGTGGAGTCGTCAAGGAGACGCACCATGGCTTTGGCGACCGCCTCAGGCGCGCGATGGGGCACGAAGAGCCCGGATAACTCATCCTCGATCTGTTGCAGGGCGCCGTTGTCGGGCGTCGCTATGACCGAAAGTCCTGCCGCTCCAGCCTCGGCTATCACATGAGGCATGCCTTCGCCTTCCGACAGCCAGGCAAAAATATCCATGGCCGCGAGAAGGGCGGGGACGTCGCGGCGATCGCCAAGGAAGCGCAGGGCATGCTGCAGATGGCTTTTCAGCGCCAGCAGTTGGAGCTTTTCCGCATATTCCGTCATAAAAGCATCCGGACCGCCCACGATCAGAAACAGCACGTCGGGACGCTGCTGGTGGACGATGGCTGCGGCGGTGATAAAATCTTCAACGCGCTTCTTTTCGTCGAGCCGCCCCACCCAACCGATGACAGGGATGGTTTCATTAATACCGAGCTCGGCGCGCATGCGCTGGCGATCGTCAGGGTGAAACTCGCTCAGGTCGACCATCGATGGAATTTCGATGGCGTCGTGTTCGCGGCCCGGCATTTTTCCCGCGGCGGCATCGCGGATCGAGCGGCAGACACCGACGTAGCGGCTGGTGAGGTGCTTGGGTCCAGCCAGGGCTTCAGAGACGAGACCGCCGTGTTCGATCAGTGGCGGACGCTGATGCGCGCGTTCGAGGGCTGGATAAATATCGGCGACATTCTGGCATGATATGACGACGTCATAGGTTGCAACCTTGCGCGCGAGATAGGCGACAGTGTCTTCAAACGAGAGGCTGTAGGGCACCGTGTCGACATCGACGCCCAATGCACGCAATTGCTCGTGGGTTTGGGCAGGCATGCCTGGCTTGTGGAAGCAGGCGACGACGTCGATGCGATAAAGAAGCGGGTCTAGCGTCTGGGCGAGAAGGCGTACTTCTGTCTCTTCGCCACCCACAACAAGCCAGGCAAAGACAAAAAGAATGCGCTTGGGTTCGGTGTTCACTCAGCCACCTTGAAGATGATCTGCATGAATTCGGGCCGCCTCTCCACCAGTTGGGCGAGGAAGGCCGGACCATCTTCAAAAGGCACGACATGGGTAATGACTTCGCGTTTGACGATGTCCCCGACTGATTGGAGGAGAGCCACCGTTTCGCCTGCCAACCGGCGCCGATCCCATTGATGCCCAAGGCCTCGAGGAACACGATTGATCTGGGCGCATTTGAGCGCCAGGCCATTGTGGTGGAATTCTTCCCCCAATCGCAGGGCTTCAGCGCCGCCTTGGTAAAAGGCGAGGTCGATCACGGTGCCTTGTGGTTTCAGCGCCTGAAGGGCGGAATGTAGGCTGCCCGCATGAGCGCGGGTTTGGAAGACAAAATCTGCACCGCGATCGCTTCCGCTATGCCACTGGGTCTTAGCATGTTGCACTGCCTGCGCCTCATCCATGGCGAGAATGCCTAAAGCTTCGAGCTTGGCGCGTCGATAGAGCGAAGGGTCAGCAACGATCAGGCCAGCCGCGCCCGCGCGCTGGGCAAACAAAGCGGTCATCAGACCGACCGTGCCGGCACCGACGACGATGACATGGCGACCGGCAATGCCTTGGCCCAGATGGGTCACCTGGCTGCCGAAAATGTCCGCGTCGGCGTGCAAAATGCCGTTTGCCGCAATGGGACCCATCTGGCCAACGAAGACGCCGAGTATGGGGTCTAGGCTGGGCGGAAGGGGCACGAGAACGTCGCGCGAAGGATCAGAAGTGTGACCAGTCTTGTGAGCGTAAGCGGTGGCGACGACCTCGCCATTAGCAAAGGCCGGGCTGCGGCTTTCGAGCACCCGCGCCGATTCCATATAGCCAAGAAAAGGCACGGGATAATGGAGACTTGGTTCGCCCGGCTCGAACACCCCGCGCTCGCCATTCCAGCGCGAGAAGAAATAGGGATTGGTGTGCTTCATGAAGGTCAGCTCAGTGCCGGCTGAAAAGCCGGAGTAGAGCGTTTGCAATTGCACCTGACCGTCGCCAGGTGGTCCTTCGTCATAGCCGAAATGATAGGCTTGGCCTTCGCGTTCGATGCCGAGCGAGCGGATGTGACGGTGAGGCATCAGCGGGTCACCAGATCGACGGCTTGGCCGGTCTCAGCCGATTGGTTGATGGCCAGCGCCACGCGGTGGGTTTTGAGGGCTTCGCCGTAGGAGCAGCGTATTCGGCTCGGCTTACCGCGGACGGCATCGATGAAATCACGGTCCTCGCGCCAGACCGGGTCGCCCTCTGCATGGCGAACAGGGCGACCGGCGCCGACATCGACCATGATATCGTGATCGGTCAGTTCCAGCGCCATGCCATCGGCAAAGAGATGGAGCCCAACACGGTGTCCCCAATTGAGGAGGCAGGTTGAGCCGATATTGCCGACTGCGCCGGACGCAAAGCGAAGGCTCGCCGTGCTGACGGTGGGCACGTCGAGGCCAGGATAGTTATCGCGATTGCTGTGGCCGGCAAGGCCAAAGACCTGGGTGACATCGCCGACGAGATAGCGGGCGAGGTCGATGATGTGGGTGGTCTGTTCGACCATCTGCCCGCCGGATTGATCCTTGTGCCACCACCATTGCGGCGGTGGGGTTTGGTCAAGCCAGTAGCCCGAGAGCAATTGTGCCGGGCGGTTTTCCAACAAGCGCCGAGCTTCATCGACCGTATCGAGATAGCGCCAGTGATAACCGACCGCCGTGATGAGGCCTGCGGTCTCGATTTCGCCAGCCAGAGCCTCTGCCATTGCGAGGTCGAGCGAGATGGGTTTTTCGACGAAGAAGGGTAGACCCTTGGCAATCACGGCGCGTTCGGCGGCGCCATGCGCGAAGGGGGGAATGCAGATATAGATGGCGTCAAGTCGGCCGTGCGCGAGCATGTCGTCGTGGTTGGCGAACGCGCGGGCGCCAAAGCGTGAGGCGGCGTCAACGGCGCGGTCGAAATCCACGTCAGCGAAACCTGCCAGTTCGACATCCTCGAATTGTTCGAGCACACCGAGATGGCGCTGGGCGATGCCGCCGACGCCGATAAAGCCTATGCGAGTCTTGGTCATGCGGAACGGGCCTGTAATTGCGATGAGGAAGGGGCCATGACGGAGGCGTAGATTTTCGCGGTTTGCGCGGCCATCCGGCTGGCAAGGAAATGCTGGTTGAACCGCTCACGTCCGGCTTCGCCGGATTTTTGCGCGGCGTCGGGGTCGGCAAGGGCGGCAGTTATAGTGGAGGCCAGAGCGATGGGATCAACGGGGGCGGTGAGATAGGGGTGAGCCTCGCCCACGGCTTCGATGCTGCCGCCGATTGCGGTGGTGACGACCGGCACGCCGGCGGCCATGGCTTCGAGCAGCACCAGCGGCAGGCCCTCGAACAGCGACGGCGAGACCAAGAGGTCCGCCGCCGCCAAGAGGTCGGGAACATCGTCGCGATGGCCAAGGAGGGTCACGGCATGATCGAGCCCAGCGTCGCGCACGGCTTTTTCCAGCGTGGTGAAATCCGGACCATCGCCGACCCAGACGAACCGCGCCCCGGGCTGATGTTCGAGCACGGCCGGCACTGCGTCGAGCAAGGTGGGATAGGCCTTCTGCTCGGTAAAGCGCGCAACGGTCAGCAGCATTTGTTCGTGCGCCAACACGCCCAAGGCCGATCGGGTGTTTTGGCGGTCTGTTGTGGCCCTGCGCGCCGCAATCCCGTTGGGCACAAGAGCAAAACGAGATGCGCCATGGCGGCTCGCAAAGCTGTCATAGGCGGCGCGCGAGACGGTGATAACGCGATCGACGGAAAGAAGCAGGGCACCATATTCCGCCTGTTGCACGGGACTGGTCAGCACATAGGGCAGGTGTTCGGTGCGGATGGTCGGCAGGCCCGCGGCCTTCCCGAGCCGCACGAGTTCGTGGCCTTCCCAGCCGATGCCGGCATGGACATGGAGCAGCGTGGCATTGTTCCGCAACCACGCTTTGAACGGATTGAGAGCGGAAAGATCGAACGCTTTTATGCGCAGGCCCATAGCAGCGGCGCGGGCTAGCAAATCGCGGCCGCCTGCATTGCCATCAGCGGCAATCACGACATCGAACTCGTCCGACAGGGCGCTGCCGAGCGTCAGCATGTGTTCGCCAAGGCCAGAGGGATGACGGCTATCGGTCGCCAAGACCAGGACCGGCCTCATGAGCCAACCGCCATATCGGTGGAGACATTCATGCGGCGATAGTGAGCCAGCGCCTGCCCGACGACTTGATCCATATTGTAGTAGCGATAAGTGCCGAGGCGACCGACGAAACTGACCTCAGGATGTGCATCGGCGAGATCGGCATATTGCTTATAGAGCGCTGCGTTTTCCGGTCGCGGGATGGGGTAGTAGGGGTCGCCATCGGCCTGGGGGAATTCGTAGCTGATCGAGGTCTGGCGATGCACCTGCCCCGTCAGGTGCTTGTATTCGGTGATGCGTGTATAGGGCACGGCCTCGTCTGGATAATTGACAACGGCCACCGGTTGGAAACGGCGCTGATCCAGGGTTTCGTGGCGGAAGGCGAGGCTGCGATAGGGCAGGGCGCCGAAACGGTGACCGAAATATTCGTCGATCGGGCCCGTGTAGATCGTGCGGGGCGCCAGGTTTTCTGCGCGGATATCGGCATAATCAACACCAAGCGCGAGATCGATATTGTCGTGGTCGAGCATGTTTTCGAACATGGCCGTATAGCCATGAAGCGGCATGGCCTGGAACGTATCGAGGAAGTAGCGGTCGTCCTCATTGCAGCGCGTGGGGATACGTGAGGTGACAGCCTTGTCCAATTGGCTGGGATCGAGCCCCCATTGCTTGCGCGTATAGCCTTCGAAGAAGGTGCGGTAGAGTTCGGCGCCAACCTGATTGATCACGACATCCTTCGACGTCCGCAGTTCGGCAATCGGCTCGGCGCGGCTGCGGAGGAATTCTTCGGCTTCAGCGTCAGTGCTGAGATCGAGGCTATAGAGCGCATTGAGCGTCGTGCGGTTGATCGGCATAGGCACGCGCTTGTCCCCAACCGCTGCAAGCACGCGGTGCTCGTAGGGCCGCCAGGCGGTGAAGCGGGAGAGATAGGTGACAATGGCGTCGCTATTGGTGTGGAAGATATGCGGGCCGTATTGATGCACCAGAATGCCGGCAGCATCGTGCTTATCATAAGCATTGCCGGCGACATGGTTGCGCCGATCGCAAAGGAGAACGCGCTGATCGCTGTCGGCCGCTAGCCGTTCAGAGAGGACCGATCCGGCAAAGCCAGCGCCGACAATCACCACATCATAGGCCGAGCGGCGTTTGGAGCTGCGCATAACCGGCAAGCGGATGACGGGGCGATCGCCACAAATGGCTTCGCCAACGAGACGCGACATCTGATCGAAGGTTTTGTCCCAGGACATGGCGGCGAGTTTTCCATCGACGGCCGGCTGCCAGTCACCAGGTTTGAGAGCCAGTGCGGCCTCGCAGGCGGCGGTGAATTCAGCTGGTGTCCGAGCGATATTGACGGCATCAAGCGCGCCATAGGCGGCGACGACGTCAGCAATAGGTGTCGAAACGACGGGGATGCCGGCAGCCAGATATTCCGGCGTCTTGGTGGGGCTGATGAAACGCGTCGCCTCGTTGATGGCGAAGGGCATGAGTGCCACGTCCCAGCCGGCGAGATAGGCCGGGAGATCGGCATAGTTGCGTTGGCCAAGGAAATGGAGATTTGGCACGCGGGGCAAATCGTCGGGACCGATCTTGGCGAGCGGCCCCACCATGATGAGCGACCAATCGGGTCGAGCGCGGGCGACCTTCTCAAGCAGTTCCAGATCGATCCGCTCGTCGATCACGCCATAAAAGCCGAGGCGCGGGCCGGGGAGGGCGTTGAGATCGCCGGCAGGCGCCATGCCTTTGCGGGCCTGGGCGAAGTGAGCGACGTCGACGCTCGATGGAAAGACATGGATATTGTCATGCTGCCCGCGTTTAGCAGCAAAGAGGCTTTCGCCACCGGTGAAGACCACGTCGGCGCGGTCGATCAGTTCTGCTTCGAGGGTCTTGAGCTGCGGTGGGGCGAAGCGGAAATTGGCCAGCTCGTCCATGCAGTCATAGACAATGGCCACCGCGTCGACGTGTTTGGCAAAGCCGAACATCATCGGGCTATAGAACCAGAGGACGGGCTTTGAGACGCCATGGAGGCGGAGCAAGGTGTCGAGCAAGCCTCTAAGTGCTGTCTCGCGCTGCGCTTCATCCCACCAATGGGGGATGCGCGGGCGGACGGCAATCACGTCGGTGCCGGCGAAAGGGTGATATTCGAGATAGGGCAGGTGGTGGTCGGTCGGGATATATTCCTCGAAGAAATAGACCTGCCGCTCACCGACAAACCTCTGCATCAAATGCTGCGGACGCTGCAGCACGAAATCCCAGCGCAGGTGCGAAAAGCAGATGAGGGGTGCGGCACGGCCTGCAGGCAGGGCGTCGAATTGGTCAGGCTTAAGCTGCTGGTTCAAACGACGCTCCTTGGCGGTCGGCTGTTCGGGATTTTTTGGCAATGGCCTCAGCGATCAGGCTCTCGAAGCGGCCGGCCGTGTGGGGCCAGGCCCAGCGTGCGAGGACGGCTTCGCGGGGGCTGAACCGCTCGGGATGATCAATCGCGGCAATGATGGCCTGCTCGAAGCTATCGGCCGGCGCGGCAATGCCGGTTTCCGGCAAGATATATTGAAGGCCGCAGGCGAGGTCGGCATTGGCCACGACGGGGAGGCCCGCGAGCATGTATTCGGTGATAATGGCAGGAGCGCCATCCTCGACACCACACACGACGCCGACACGCGCCGCGTTCATCAGCCGGTTGACCTCGGCATAGGGCACGCCCGGTGGGTCGATGAAATCGACGGTGATGTCGAGGTCATGCGCGCGCTGGCGAAGCGCTGCCGCGTCCTCGCCATAGCCCATGACGCAGAGCCCGGTGAGCCGGCGCGTCGCGCGGGCCATCGCATCAAACAGTACGTCGTGGCGCTTATAGGCCTGCGCCGCGGCAACATAGATGATGTCGTACTGTTTCGGGTCGCCGGTCGGGAAGAACGTTTGGGGGGAGGCGAATTCGGGGCCGATCGGCATGATCGCGGTTATCATATCGGGATGACGTTCATGGACGAGATCGGATTGCCACTCGGCACCTGTCAGCACAATGTCGAAATGGCGGCTGACCTCGGGTGGTACGCGCAGGGCAGGGGCGTCGATCGAATTGTAGATGATGATGCTGTCGCGGCACGCGTCGAGCATCGCTTCGCTGACCCCTAGACCCCATATGCAGAGAATGCGCGGTGCGCCATGCATGCGGATGAAATCGAGCATGGTCTCGGAATGGAAGGGTGCAGTGTCGTGACTGAGGGGAAAGATCCGGCGCGCGAGCTGCGGGGTATCCTCTTGGAAGGAGCCGTGTTCGATGCTGTGGTGCCAGATTTCGGCGAATTCGACGAGACCGCAGCGAATGGCAGTTAACGGTAGGCGCTCAAGGTAGCCGCCAACGACGGAGGGAGCCGGTTCGCTGACCAAAAGCTTCCTCGGCGCGGCGTCAAAAGGCTTTTCGCTCGGCCGGTGACCGTTTTCGACGCGGTCGCTGATCACCACAATGGACGTGCGCAAGCCCTCGCTGAACATATTATGCTCCGCCGTTCCCGCCACGAGTGGCGTGGGTCAAAACTATGAAAAGATTTGGCTTTTAGGGCCAAGCAGCCACTAAGGTTGCCTGCATGAACCGCGCCTTCCGCGTTAAGTTCCGTCACATGTCACGCGTTGCATAGAAGGCCAGAGACGGGAACGGACCCGGACACCCCTACAAGCGCCCAGCGCGAGGCCTCGCAAGGTCACTGGAAATTCGTCGGCCTCTCCGGGACGAGCACAATACTGCCCTCTCTGTCGGGCGGAGGATTTGAGGTGATGTTTCACGCATTTCGATTGGCAACACCGGGACCAACGCTCAGCGCTTCGTCGTTCCTGGCGACGGTGCAGGCAGGTAATGTTGCCATAGCCAATGATTAGGATGGGTTTTCGTGTATCACGCAACACCATGAAACCTCGGCCCAATCCAACCAGCGCAGATATATGGACGGTCAACTAACCACTAGGTTTTGCTCAGGATATTTCCGAACACGGACCAATCCGTACGGTTCGTTAGGTGCTCCAGCCCCAGAACACCAAGCCAACTATTCCCAAACGGGTCCAGCGCAGGAGACCATGCCGCTATGGATGCGATGTGCGGCACGACAGCCAGGATGCCGCCGCCAACACCTGATTTTGCCGGCAGGCCAACCCGAAAAGCGAAGTCTCCGGACCCGTTGTACATACCACATGTCATCATTATGGAGAGGATGCGCCGGGCGCGTCGGGATGCTTGCAAACCTCGGTCCGATCGTTCGTCTGGACCCTCGTGCATAAGAAACCGCCCCGCTTTAGCGAGCCCAATGCAATCGAGGGAAATAGCGCATTGATGCACATAGGCGTTCATAACGTCATCGACCGCATGGCGCAGATTGTCGTGGTGCTTGGCCATGAACAGCAATGATCGGTTGAGATCACCCCTAGCCTGATCGCTTTCCAGCACATCCGCGTCGACAGTGACGATTTCGTCGTCCATTTGCTGTTTGACGAAGCTCATCACCGAGCCATTCGCATCTTTCCCTTTTACATCGAGAAGAGAGTCGATCACGACGAGCGCGCCAGCATTGATGAAAGGGTTTCGCGGCACTCCTTTGAAGCGCTCGAGATCAATAATGGAATTGAACGCGTCTCCAGATGGCTCTCGGCCGACTCTCTTCCAGAGCGTGTCACCGTGTCTTTGTAGCGCCACTTCAAGCGCGAATACTTTGGAAATAGACTGGATCGGAAATGCATTAGATGCATCGCCGGCCTTTATAAGATCGCCTTCGCGGGTAAACACAGACAGACCAAATTTCGCAAAGTCCGCTTTGCGGGGCGCCGGTTTGTGGTGCTCGTCTGCCACCTTTTTTGCGTCTATATAGATCCGTTCAGCATGGTCCTTTACGTCCTTAACCGTCTCATCAAGAATTGTTTGTAACTCGAATACGCTGTGCTGACGGTCTTTCACTCAGAGTCTCCCATTTTCTGGTCAACGTGCGGCGAAGATTTGAGTGACAAGAATTGGAAGAATAAATGTCGACGCTTTTTGCGTGCTCCAACGCGTTCTAAGCGTAAGACCCAATCAAAAACCCGCGCCGTAGCGCGGGTTTTTCTGCGTTGTAGCGTTGAGTGTTAGTCGTTCCAGAGCTCGAGCTGCTGGGCGGCGGTGGGTTCGATCGCAAGGGACAGACGATTGGCTTCCCACGTAAATTGGTCGATTGGAACGATCACGTCGCCGTCAACGTAACCAGCGGCCTCTTCGAAATCGACAACCAGAGCTGTCGCGGTGGTCGCATCGGTACCGAGGACGGCTTCGACTTCACCGATTTTGATCCCTGCTGCGTCGTAGAGATCCCAGTCTTCGATCTGATCGACCGTGCTATTGAATGCAGCTACCTGCGCAGTGTCTTCCAGCTCGACCCACTGGGTCGGTGCTTGCGCCAATGCCGGTGCTGCAACGAGCAGAGCGACGGCAGGAACCAAGGCGAAATTTGCTTTTTTCATTCAGAAACTCCGTTTGCTACCGGAGAGGAACGCCCCAGGCATCGCATATGGTTGCCGGGCAAAATGTCGCGATTCCCGACCGCTAGTGTACCTGCCGCCGCTCGTGGGCCGTTGGCAGGTACGATGGTTGATCGCGACTCAGTCTCGTGCGACTAGGGTCGCCATGCCGTCAGCACGGCCGCGGGCCATAGCCGATGATCATTAGCCGTTAGGGCTCCTGCCGCTACGCACCGCGCCATCGCGTGATCTCCCTTTCCAGGAACGCGTAAAGCTCCGTCGAGCGACCGAAAGGCGCCGGTCAGTGCTAAAGAATGGAGCGACTTTTCCAGCAGTGCTCTACCCTACGGCAGCCGTAGACGGGCCCGCAGGGTCGCTTGTTCGTCTGTTGCAAACACGGCGCGCTCGAGGAGTTGCGGGACTACCAGATCGATAAAGCTCTGCAGGTCAGCGGGCATAATTGGGGCCATGACGTTGAAACCGTCGGCCGCTTCATTGTCGAACCACAACTGCATCGTCGTCGCAATGTCCGAGCCGGTGCCGACTGCGAGCAGGTGCCCCCGTCCACTTGCCATGCGCATCAACAATTGGCGCAAGGTCATGCTGCCGCGGCAGGCGATGTTGACCAACACAGCGACACGGCTCTGGCTCGATTGAGTTGGCGCAGCATGAGCGCGAACGGTGTCGGGCAAGGGTGCGTCGAGATCCGCATGGGAAAGATCGGTGCCAAGGAATTCGGAAAGCTTGGCGAGGACGTGTTCGATGACCATGAAGCTGTTCATCTGCGCAAGGCGGTCTTCAGCCTCACCCAGGGTGGGAGCGGCGATGGGCACAATGCCGGGATAGATAAGAAGGCTTTCGGGGGCTCGGCCATGCTGAACGGCCCGCGCCTTCATGTCACGATAGAAGGCCCGCGCATCGCCAAGGTCGGACTGTACTGTGAAAACCAAGTCGGCATAGCGGGCGGCAAAGTCTCGCCCGGCTTCGGAGGCGCCGGCCTGTGCAAGGATGGGGCGACCCTGCGGCGAGCGCGGCACATTAAGCGGACCACGGCTGCGGACAAAGGGACCTTCATGATCGATGGGCCGCACCTTGGCGAGATCGAGGTAGCGGCCCGATTGTTTTTCGGCAATTCGGGCGTCGGCCTGCCAGGAATCCCACAGGGCAATGACAGCCTGGGTGACATCGGCGGCGCGAGCATAGCGCTCGGCGTGATCGGGCATGGCATCGAGCCCGAAATTATAGGATTCGAGCGGGTTGGAGGAGGTGACGATGTTCCAGCCCGCGCGTCCCTTGCTGATGTGATCGAGGGAGGCAAAGCGCCGGGCGAGATGGAATGGGTGGTCGAAGCTGGTCGAGGCGGTGCCGATGAGGCCGATGCGGCTGGTCACTGACGCAAGTGCCGCGAGGATAATCAGCGGGTCCATGGCATCGCAGAGATGCCGGTCCGCACTGTGCTGGAGCGCCAGCACATCGCCCAGAAACAACGCGTCGAAGCCACCGTCTTCGGCGCGCCGGGCAATGTCGATCCAATAGTTGAGATCCGTCGAGGCCAGGGCATTGCTTTCGGGCATGCGCCAGCCGGCCTCGTGGCTGCCAAGTCCGAAGATGACGGCATTGAGGCCCATGCGCCGGCCTTTGCTCATGGTGCGGTGTCGAGATAATCGTTGGAGTAATAGGCGGTGAAATCGGGCTTGGCGGTTACCGGGGCGCCATTGCCATCCTTGAGAATGCCGGCATCGAAGAGAAATGTGCCAATAGCTTCCATTTTGGCAGGATCGATGGTGCCGATCGCGCCATTTTTGCCCCGGATATAGTGCCCATCGATCAAGGCCTCCAGCGAGGCCCGGACAAAGTCCCGGTCGAGCAACATATCGGCATTGGCTGCGACGAGAATGTCGGTAGCCTCGTCGGGATGGGCGATGGCATAGTCATAGCCGCGCTGGCTGGCCGTGATGAACGCTTTGGCGGTGTCCGCGTTGCGGGCAAGGTAGGCATTGCTGGTGCTAATGAAATTGGTGTGCTGGTCGGGCACGCCGAAATCGGCGTAGCGGAAGGAACGCTGGGCGGGGCCGTCGCGCTCGGCTTTAATGCCTTCCCAGGTGTAGACTTCGAGGGTGAAATCGACGGCACCATTGGCAAGCGCTTCATAGGCGGAGGTGCCAAGGGTGACGGTCTCGAACTCGCCCTTACCGCCATCATGACGGATGATCGTGTCGATCAGGGCGCTCTCCCATGCGCTGCCGAAGCCGCCATAGATTTTGCCATCGAGATCTCTGGGAGACTGGATGTCCTGCTGGGCGGCATTGAAGACGAGGCGGCCGGTTTCGGTCTGGACCAGGGCATAGGTTGCCACCAGATCGGCCCCGGCGGTGCGCTGCGTGAAAAGGCCGATAGAGCCCAGAATACCGAAATCGGCGACCTGATTGGCGACCAGCGTGCCAGCAGATGTATCGGTATAGGGCAGGATTTCGACGGCGAGCCCAGCCTCCTCGTAAAAGCCCTTGGCCTTGGCAACATAAAGGCCGATGTGATTGGTATTGGGCGTCCAGTCGAGCGCAATGGAGACGGGTGTGCCCTGGGCAAGGGCCGGGGTTGCGACCAGACTGACGGCGAGGCCGAGCGCTATCATCAAACGGGAAATGGGCATGAATTAGTCCTCCGGATTGAGCAGGGTCTGCAAAATTCGAGCTTCGAGGGCCGCAAGCTCGGGTGACCCGACGCTGTGGCGTGGGTGATCAAGGGGCACTTGAAAATGGTGGGCGACGCAGGCCGGGCGGGCCGACAGCACATAGATGCGGTCCGAGAGCAGCACGGCCTCGCGCACATCATGGGTGATCAGCAGCACAGTCCAGCGATGTCGGGTCCACATGTCGGCGAGCCAGCGCTGCATCTGGGCGCGGGTGAGGGCATCTAGAGCGCCGAAGGGCTCATCGAGCAGCAGCATTGGGCGTTGCTGGACGACTGTGCGCAGCAAGGCGGCGCGTTGGCGCATGCCGCCGGATAGCTGGGCGGGATAATGGTTTTCGAACCCGGCAAGGCCGAATTCTTCAAAGAGCGGGATAACCCTGGCACGGGCGGCCTGGCGGCCGAGACCCTGGACTTCAAGACCAAGCGTGGTGTTGCCGATGATGCGACGCCAGGGCATGAGCGCATCGCCTTGCGGCATGAAGGCGAAGCGATGCTGCGCTGGCGTGAGCGGCTGGTCATCGAGCAGCATCTGGCCGCCATCGGGTGCGATGGCGCCGGTCAGCAATTGCAGGATGGTGGATTTGCCGGCCCCGGACGGGCCGAGGATCGAGACGAATTCACCCGGCTGAACGCTGAGATTGATATCGGCGAGAACGTGAGTGTGCCCGAAGCTCTTACGTAATCTTTTGAGGTCTAGACGGGCGGAACTCATGGACGGGCCTCCGTCAGCCGGGCCCACGGCATGGCGGCGCGCTGCAGGAAGACGGTGGCGCCAAAAAGCAGCAGCGTGAGCGTGGCGCTGACAAAGACCGCAGCAAGGACGAGATCGGGGCGGAAATTGTTCTTGGCATTGAGGATATAGATGCCGAGGCCCCGGGCTGCGCCGGCATATTCGGCAAAGATGGCGCCCACCACGGCATAGGTGATGGAAATGCGCAGGCCTGCAAAGAAATAAGGCAGTGCCGAGGGCAGGCGGGCCATAACGAAAATGCGCCAGCGGGACGCACCCATTGAGGCGAGCAGGGCTGAGATATTGCGGTCGGTGGCTTCATAGCCCTGGGTTAGGGCGACAAGCATGGGGAAGAAGGTCACGAGCGCGACCAGCACGATTTTGGGTGTGAGACCAAAGCCGAACCACAGCACAATCAGTGGCGCGATGGCGACCAGCGGCAGGGTCTGCGTGATGATGAATACGGGAAACAGCGCCCGGCGCAGCTGTCGAAAAAAGTCGATCAGGATTGAAAAGAGAAAGGCGACGATGAGGGAGGACGCAAAGCCGAATGTGGTGGCTTGAAACGTTGCGATCGTATGGCAAGCGAGGGCTTCGCGCTGCTCGTAACCCTGGACGATGATGCGCGTGGGCGCTGGCAGGGCGGTAGGCGAAATGCCCCAAAGTTGCACATAGGTCTCCCAGGTCAGGATCAGCGTGGAGACTGAGGCAATGGCCGGGCCGGCATGGCGGATAAAGCGCGCGAAGAGTCGCGACGGGGCGGTAATGGACATGAATGGCCCTCGGGTTCAGCGCGCGCTGGGGCTGTTGGCTGAAACCGTCAGATCGATGGTGACATGGCCTTGTGGCGGGCCGAAGCGGCAGAAGGCCTGCTCGATGGTGGCAAAGAGCGCGCCGGTATCGCCACTGAGCTTGGTGGCGAAATGCTTGGACTTCTCGAAGGTGCCTGACTGCTTGAGGAAGTCGATGCAGCCATAGATTTCGTCCATATGGTTGCCTTGGCCCAGGACGTAAAGCGAGAGCTGGACCACAGAGAACACGCCGATGTGGGGGGCATTTTGTACCGCAGTCAGCGCCGCGGCCTGCCGTTCGGCCAAGGGTGCAGCGGTGCCGTCGAATTGGGTCGAATTGCAGATGGGATCGTCGGGCTCGCCGGGGCAGCCGCGCGAAATGGTGGCCGAGAGCACGCAATGTTTGCCGGTCCGGGCGGTGGCGCTGAAGAGATCGCGCATGGCCGGAAACAGCACTTCGGGCGGACCGACGAGCAGAGTGGAAATATCGTCGGTTTCAATGCGCAACTGGTCGCGATAGGGATCGAGCGCGCCCAAAGCACTGATGATGACGCCGACGAAATCGTCGGTCATTGGGTATAGGGATATCTGTGCGCCCGAAAACATGGCCCGCCTCGCTCCGCTGGTATTACCCAGATCAGCTATAGGGTCCGAAGGCTTCCCGCCCTCATCTCAGCCCCGACCTACGGAGCACCCCTGTGGATATGGGCACCATATGCGCTGCTGGTCGCAGAACGCAAGCCTTCTTAAATCAGAGGTAAGGTGAAGAGGCCGGCGAACTGATGTCGGCTGCCTGGTGCGGGTCCCGGTGAACGGAGCCGCAGAAACGGGTGATATTCATCAGGGCGCTGTCGCGCTGATCCTGATGGCTCTACCCGCTGTCCGCATCAACGCAAAAAGGTTTTCACCGAGTAGAGGGGGCAAGCTAGAGGAGGCTGAGAGCCAGTCAGTCGGATGCTCACGGTGCCCCGCTGCGCCAAGCGGCATTTCTGGGCCGTGAGTTCGACCGTTTGCAATCTTTAGGAATGTTAGTCCTACAACGACGCTCATGCGGCGAGCCTGTCTCGATGAGAAAATTGTCTCGTGCGACCTCTCATTCTTGGGGGAAGCCGCTTGGTGGCGGAGTAGGGCGTTCGGGGAAATGTCCGATAACGCCCGTTGCCACAGATGCAGTGGCACGTTGCGACCCTGTTTCGGCCATTCCCACTGGATTTGGTTTTGCGTTGACCGGACATGCGAGTGATGACGCCGCGTGCTAAGTCAGAGCAATGGCTATACGCAGGATCATGATTATCGGCGGCCCTGGATCAGGCAAGACCTGGCTCGCTCGACGTCTTGGTCGTCGTTATGAACTACCCGTCCACGCCGTTGATGAGGAGGTGTGGGATCCGCTTGGAAACCTGCGAGCTCCAGACGATATCGATGCACGCGTGCGCCGGCTGACGGCCCAAGAAAAGTGGATCATCGAGGGTGGCAACAGCAGGACCTATATAGATCGGGTTCAACGCGCTGACGCTATTATTCGAATGGCGCCACCGGTGTGGCTCCGGCTATCTCGCGTGCTTCGTCGGGATGGCATTCGGATCCAACTTCTCCGCTGGACGCTTCGATATGATGAGGTATTTGGACCAAAAGATAGGCTGGCGCTCGAGAGCGGGCAGGTTAGCGCAACGTGCATAGAGATTGGTTCGAATACCGAATTGCTTCGACTGCTTCGCGGTGGAATCGAGGAGTTCTGAACCGTCGCGGAGTTGGCGATCAACCTCATTTGCTACTGTCTCGATTTCAGCAGACCGACTGTTTGGCGGACATCGGATTGGCAGTCTGAACGACCGGGCGCGTTGCGGACTGTGCCTACGAACTCCAAGGGTGATTTTGATCGTGCTTTGACGTTGCAAAAGGCTGTCGCAACTTCGAGGGCGGCCGGCTCAGGCTATGGAAACCTAATGGGTAGACATTCGTTCTGATCGCGATCGATCGGGATGCGATCGCTGTTCTGCAGCCAAGCCTTGGGCGCTGCCGATAAAGGATGAATGGATGGTTCGGCGAGACGGTGGCGCCCCGCTTCTACCAGGCGTCAATTGTTATCGGGTCGAGACCGCTACGCGAGCTTCTGTCATCATCGATGCGGATGACTATTTCCGCGTTGCGCGAGCAGCGATGCTGAAGGCGAAAAAGCGCATCGTGTTGATCGGTTGGGACTTTGATGCCCGCATCCGGTTGGGCGCTCCCACGAACGATGGTGCGCCTGAAAAAGTCGGCGACTTCATCTATTGGCTCGTTCAGCAGAACCCTGAACTTGAAGTCTTTCTGCTGCGTTGGGATCTAGGTGCCCTCAAGATGCTGGCTCGCGGCTCCACCATTTTCACCGTCTTCAAATGGATGAGCCATAGACGTATTCACACCAAGCTCGATGGAGCCCATCCGCCAGCGGCATCGCACCACCAAAAGATCGTCGTGATCGACGAGGCGCTGGCCTTTTGTGGCGGCATCGACATGACCGAGGACCGCTGGGACACACGCGACCATGTCCACGAGGACCCACGCCGCGTGCGTCCGAATGGCAAGCCGCACAAACCCTGGCATGACGCCACAACGGCATTGGAAGGGCCGATTGCACGCACACTCGCCGACATCGCACGCGATCGATGGATCACGGCCGGAGGAAGGCCAATGCCAGAACTGGGCAAGCAGCAATCGCCTTGGCCTGACGCTCTCGATGCGCAATTCGTTGATGTGCCCATCGCAGTCTCTCGTTCTGCGCCTGAGATCGACGGCCGGCCGTCAGTTCTCGAGATCGAGCACCTGTATCTCGATCAGATTGCCAGGGCAAAACGCTACATCTATGCCGAAAGCCAATATTTCGCGTCGCGGCGGGTGGCTGAAGCAATGGCGAAGCGCCTCCAGGAGGCCGATGGACCCGAAATCGTCGTCATCAACCCCGATAGCGCGCAAGGTTGGCTGGAGCCCCTGGCGATGGACACCGCCCGTGCTCGCCTTTATCAGGCGCTGAACCGGCTGGACACGCATGGGCGCTTTCGGATTTACACGCCGGTCACCAGTGGCGGCGAGCCAATCTACGTCCACGCTAAAATCCTTATCATCGATGACGAGGTCGTACGCATCGGCTCGTCAAATCTGAACAATCGCTCCATGCGCCTCGACACCGAATGCGACGTCACTATCGATGCGACGTTTGCTCAGAATGAAGCTGTCAGTGAAACGGTCAGGGCCATTCGCAATAGCTTACTCGGAGAGCATCTTGCCGTTTCGCCCGACATCCTCGAGCGGGAAGTGAACGCGCGAGGACTGATCGGTGCCATCGAAGGCCTGCGTAACAATGGCAAATCTCTGGTCCCATACGCTCCTGAGGATTTAAGCGCCGTCGAGGCATGGCTCGCGGACCACGAGGTTTTGGATCCAGAGGGTCCCGAAGAGATTTTCGAAGCTTTCACGAAGCGCGGGCTTTTCCGTCGCTTGCGTAAGCCGAAGATCAATCTGGGGCGACCCTGACCTGCGAACTAGATTTTCACATGTATAGCGCGCCAAATGGTGCGTAGCCCAAACTATGACGGCCACATTTTAGCACTGCAGCCTAAAAAATATGCATATATTATTTCAGCGGTAATTTTAATCAGTTTCCACTTGCGCGCATGAATTTGTCTTGGTTGTTTGTGTCCAGCAAACACGGAGAAGACCCATGCTCACGCCTCGCCTTCTGGCGACCGCTACTCTCTTCAGTTCTCTGATTTTCGCCGTGCCTGCATTGGCGCAAACCGACGTCAAGCTGACTTTGGATTGGCGGTTCGAAGGGCCAGCAGCAGGGTTTCTGCTGGCGCAGGACAAGGGGTATTTTGCCGACGAGGGACTTAATGTCACCATCGATACCGGCAATGGCTCAGTTGAGGCCATTCCGCGCGTCGCCACCGGCGCTTACCAGTTTGGCTTCGGCGACATCAATTCGCTGATCAAGTTTCTCGACGAGGACAACACCCAGCCGGTCAAGGCCATCATGATGGTCTATGACAAGCCGGTGTTCTCGGTCATCGGTCGCAAATCTCTGGGGATCACCGACGATCCGAAATCGCTCGAAGGCAAGAAGCTCGGCGCACCGCCGCCCGATGGCGCCTTTGCGCAATGGCCAGCCTTCGTCGAAGCGGCGGGGATCGACACTTCGGGCATTACCATCGAGTCGATCGGCTTTCCGGTGCGCGAGCCGATGCTGGCTTCGGGGGATGTCGATGGCGTTTTTGGCTTTGCTTTCTCGGTGATCCTTAACCTCAAGGCCAATGGCGTTCCGGACGACGATATCGCCACTATCCTCTTTGCGGACCACGGCCTCAACCTTTACGGCAACGCCGTCATGGTGAACGAGACCTTTGCCGAGGAGAATCCGGAGGCCGTGAAGGGGTTTGTTCGGGCGCTCGCCAAGGGTTTTGCCGATGCCGTGGCTGATCCGGCAGCAGGCGCCGCTGCCGTATTGGCGCGCAATGAGACGCTCAATATCGACACCGAAACCGCGCGCCTGACCATGGCGAACGAGATGAACATCAAGACGCCCTATGTGGTCGAGAACGGTTTTGGCGGGATTGATGAGGTGCGCCTGGCCGCATCCATCGACACGCTGAAGATCTCGATGGGCCTCAAGGGCAATGTCACTGCCGCTGATGTGTTCGACGCACAATATCTGCCGCCGGCTGCAGAGCGCATGCTGCCGTAACTCTTTGGTGGCGATCTTCCCAGGCGAAAGGGCGCCTGGGTCATCTGCCCGGACCGTTCTTTCGAGCGAACGGGGACGGTCCGGGCAGACCTCTTTTTCTTCTGGAGCACCGGCATGGCTTCACCGCTTGTTTCCATCGAAAACGTCGACATGCGCTATGGCGGGCCGGACGGCACGCTGGCGGTCAGCGGGCTTAACCTCAAAATCAATCGCGGCGAATTTGTCGCCGTGGTCGGGCCCTCGGGTTGCGGCAAATCTACGCTGATGAAGCTGACGACGGGGCTGCATATTCCCCAGAACGGGGCGGTAATCGTCGCCAATAGTCAGGTGACCAAGCCTGTTTCGATCGTCGGCATGGCCTTTCAAAACCCGACCATGCTGCCTTGGCGGACGACGCTAGAAAACATTCTGCTGCCGCTCGAGATAGTCGAGAGACACCGGCGTCGGTTGCGCAGCCATAAAGCCGAATATGTGGCCAAGGCAGAGAAACTGCTGGAAACGGTGGGGCTGAAGGGCTTTGGCGACAAATTCCCCTGGCAGCTTTCGGGCGGCATGCAGCAGCGGGCCAATCTGTGCCGCGCGCTGATCCATGAACCGGAATTGCTGATGCTCGATGAGCCGTTCGGTGCGCTCGATGCCTTTACGCGCGAAGAACTCTGGTGCGTGATCCGGGACCTCCATGCGAGCCAGGATGTCACTATCGTGCTCGTGACTCATGATCTGCGCGAGAGTGTGTTC
This sequence comes from Devosia sp. Leaf420, assembly GCF_001425445.1. Lineage (GTDB taxonomy): Bacteria > Pseudomonadota > Alphaproteobacteria > Rhizobiales > Devosiaceae > Devosia. Next base: position 48,392 of record NZ_LMQU01000012.1, read on the forward strand.
CTGGCCGATAAGGTCGTCGTCATGTCGGCGCGGCCGGGCAGGGTGATTGCCGAGCACGAGGTGCCGTTCGAGCGGCCACGGCAGTTGGACCTGCTCTACGAGCCCGTTTTCAATGAAATGGTGCAGCGGCTGCACGGGGAAATCGCAACGGCGAGGGCTGCAGTATGACGACGATGGAAACACCTACGCCTGTTGCGACTGCGCCAAAGCCGGCCTTCAAGCTCGATTGGGTGCGTCTCGCGCCGCTCCTCTACACGATCGGGCTCTTCGTTATCTGGGAGATTGGCGTTCGCCTGTCCGGGCTGCCGCATACGATTTTGCCGACGCCGACGCGAGTGTTCGAGGCCATCGCGCAATACTGGTCGCCGATCTGGAAGAACTCGGTGCAGACGCTCTACACCACTGTGCTCGGGTTCATGATCGCAGTTGTCGCAGGGCTCGGAATCGGGCTTTTCATCGGTTGGTCCAAGACCATTTATGCCGGGCTCTACCCCATAATGGTGGGGTTCAATGCCATTCCCAAGGTGGCACTGGTGCCTATCCTTGTCATCTGGTTCGGCATCGGGACTGTGCCGGCGGTGATGACGGCGTTTCTGATTTCGTTTTTCCCGATCGTTGTAAACGTGGCGACGGGCCTAGCGACTATCGAACCAGAAACGGAGGACGTGCTGCGCGCGCTTGGCGCCAAGAAAATGGACATCATGCTCAAGGTCGGCATTCCGCGCTCGATGCCCTATTTCTTCGGCTCGCTGAAAGTGGCGATCACCTTGGCATTTGTTGGTTCGGTCGTCAGCGAAACGGTGGCGTCCAATTCGGGCCTCGGCAACATGATGGCCTCGGCACAATCGAACTTTAACGTGCCGCTGGTCTTTGCGGGTCTTCTCATGCTGGCTGTCGAAGGTATCGCCATGTATGCGGTCATGGCTTGGATCGAAAGGCGCATGACCGGCTGGGCGCATCGTTCCACCATGGGGAACTGACTTGAAATAGTCGCGTACCACAAAACATCGGGCGGTTTCGCAAGATGGCAAAGTCGGGCGGAACTCGAGAAGCGGTGCCGCCGACAAAGTCCTAAATCACTGCGAGAAGGTGGCGACTGGCGCTAGGTTGCGCTATGCCTTGCCTCCGGCGATCGCGCTATCGCCTGTAGGTTTACGAAAACGGCGAACCGCTTTTCGTGCACTTGCCGAACACTATCGTTTGGCTCGAAGGCAGCAGCGGCGCGGGTCATTTTGGACATTGCCGTCGTTAGGTCGGGGAAGTGCCCGGCGGCCATCGACGCCAATATCGCAGATCCGAGCAGAACCGGCTCCTTGGCCTCGGTGACGACCACCGGCACGCCGGAGGTGTCTGCAAGGATTTGTCGTACCAGATTGTCCTGGCCGGCGCCGCCGCTGATCACGATCCGCTTTATAGGCGCGCCGTGTTTCTCCTGGATTTCGATGATTTGCCTGAGACCGTAGCCGATGCCGCTGAGCCCGGCGACATAGAGGGCGACAAGGCTCGCTTCCGACTGATCCATGCCGAGCCCTGCAATGACTGCGCGGGTGTCGGGATCGGCAAGGGGGGCGCGGTTTCCAAGGAATTCCGGGACGACGTGGACACCATCCGCGAGGCCGATCGCGTCAGAGGCCGAGGCGGATTGCCCTATGGCGAGCTGCGACAGGTAAGAAAGAAGCGGCAACCCGAGTTCTGCGGCTCTTTTGCTGGCTTCTCCACTGGCGGGGTGGAGGGAGACCAGGCGATCGATGGCCGCGCCTGCGGCCGATTGGCCGCCTTCGTTCAACCAGAAGCCGGGAACCATGGCATCGAAATACGGCCCCCATACCCCGGGGACAAAGGCCGGGCTTTGGGTCGTTGTCATCGTGCAGGACGATGTACCAAAGACGTAGGCCATATTCTCTTCGAGCGTTCCGAGAGCGCCGACTGTTCCAACCCCGCCTGCATGTGCGTCAATCAGGCCGGAGCCCACCGCCGTCCCCGCCGGCAAGCCCAGTTGATCTGCCGCCTCCTCCGTCAGGCCCCCAATGCGCGTTCCTGGTGAAACCACTTCGGTGCCGATACGGGCAAAACCCTCATCGGCCAGTGCATCAAGACCGATGGCCCGGAAGTACGTGGGATCCCAGCGATGCTCATGGGCGAGGTAGGTCCATTTGCACGTCACCGTGCAAGAGGATCGCGCAAGACTGCCGCTGGCGCGCCAGGTGATATAGTCGGCCAGATCGAAGAAATACTCGGCAGCGTCGAACGTTTCCGGGCGGTTTTCCTTCAACCACAGCAGCTTTGGCGTTTCCATTTCCGGAGAGATTGTTCCGCCCACATAGCGCAGCACATCATGGCCCATGCGGGTAATCCGTCTCGCTTGCTCGGCGGCTCGATGATCCATCCAGACGATAATATTGCGCTCGTGGTCTTCCGAAGGACCGACGGCAAGCGGTTTCCCGTTCTTCCCAACCACTACGAGCGAACAGGTCGCGTCGACACCGATCCCGACGACCGAAGAGGGCAGCACGCCGCTGGCCTCCACGGCCTCACGGACCGATGCGCATATGGCATTCCAGATGTTGTTGCCCGATTGCTCGACGATATTGCCGGTCTCGTGAAAGATGGCGATATCGCGTTTGGCCGAGGCCAGCATGTGTCCATCGGCATTGAAAACTCCAGCGCGAGCGCTGCCGGTTCCGACGTCAATGCCGACAAAATACCGAGCCGCGGTGGTCATTTTATATCCTTCAGAGATCGACAGTGGTGGGCAGGATGACAAGGTCGCGCACCGTCACGCCCTTGGCGCGCGTGACCATGAAAAGCACGGCTTCGGCGACTTCCGTCGGCTGCATCAGGCTGCCATTGGCGAGGGCTTCGTCCATTTTGGCCTTTGGCCAATCCTTGAGAAGCGCGGTTACGACAGGGCCGGGAGCGACGGCGCCGACGCGCACGCCATCGGGGGCCACCTGTCGGCGGAGGGTGTGGACAAAGGCTTGAACCGCAAATTTCGATGCGGTGTAGATCGGCTCCCACACCACAGGAACAAGGCCGGCTATGGAACTAGTGAGGACGATGTCGCCCGTTTTCTGAGCGACAAGATGAGGCAAAACCGAGCGGACAGCGCGGAAGGTGGCGTTGATATTGAGGTTGAGCATGCGCTCCCACTCATCGGGGTCACCATCGACGACCGGTCCGCCGACATAGGAGCCGGCATTGGCGTGGAAGATATCTAAGCCCCCGGCCTTGGCGCGGATGGCTTCGCCCAAACCATCCACTTGTCCATGGTCGAAAAGGTCGATCCTGAGGGCAAAGGCGCCTTCGCCCAATTCGTCCACCAGCGCATCGAGGCGTGCGGCGTCGCGATCTATAAGGACAACCTTTGCACCCTCCGCATGCATGGCGCGTGCACATTCGAGCCCGATGCCCGAGGCGGCCCCCGTTACGGCAGCGACCTTGCCGCCAAGTTTCTGGGTCATTTTGTAGTCTCCAAAATAGTCAGGCGCGGCCATGGCTGACGCGGCTGCGGCGAGCCAGCGAGTCGACGATGACGGCAATGGCGAGCACGGCGCCGGTGATCATGTAGCGCAGGGACGACGAGAGGTTGAGAAGGGTCAGGCCATTGGAGATGGCTTGGATGACGATGATGCCCAGCACGGCCGACCAGGCGCTGCCGCGACCGCCGAAGAGGCTGGTGCCGCCGATGACGGCCGCGGCAATGGCGTTGAGATTGACGTCGCCGGTGCCGGCCTGTTGGCTCGAGGAGGCGAGGCGGGATGCACCGAGAATGCCGCCGGCTGCAGCGAGGGTCGAACAGAGGATGAACGCCGAGGTGTAGATGCGGTTGACGTTGATGCCAGCGCGTCGGGCGGCCTCGCGATTGCCGCCGACGGCGAACATCGATCGGCCCCATTGGGTGCGCGTAAGGCCATAATTGAGCGCAACTGCGATCAGCACGAAGAGCGCGAACATCCAAGGCAGACCACGACCGAGGCTGAGGTACCAGACCGCAAAACCCAGAGCGAGCGTGAGGATGATTGCCTTGGCAAAAACGATCTGCATGGCGAGCGGTGAAAGCCCCGCAGCGACGCGGCGCTGGCTTGTGCGCCAGCCAGTGATGGCGATGACGGCTCCAGGAAGGATTGCGAGGAGGTACGAAAGCCAATCTGGCATGATCATGGTCTGCCCGAAGCGGACGAGATCGGACTGGAAGGGCAGGTTGATCGATCCCGTGGCGCCGAGGAGATAGAGCTGCAGGCCGAGGAGAGCCAAGAGCCCGGCAAGGGTCGCGACGAAACTGGGCATGCCGAGCCGGGTGTAAAAGATGGCGTAGACAAAGCCGACAAAGGCGCCTGTCGCCAGTGCTGCGATGATGGCGACAGGTAGAGGCATGCCGGTGTTGACCCAAAGGACACCGATGATCGCGGACGCCAAGCCGCTCATCGAGCCGACCGAGAGATCGATTTCGCCCAGCATCAGGACGCAGACGATCCCGAGGGAAATGACGCCAACCGTTGCGCAATCAAAGAGCAGGTTGACGAGGTTGTTGGGCGCGAGAAAGACCGGGTTGAGGGCGGTGAAAACGACTGAAATGAGAACGAGACCGACCATGACTGGCAGCATGCCGAGGTCACCGGAGCGGACGCGATCGATAAATCCGCGCCAGGCGCCGGCAAAGCTGTCGTCATTGCGCACGCGGCTGTCGGCGCGGTCGAGGGTCGACGAGGTTTTTGGATCGGGCGTGGTCATAGTCCGGCCTCTCTGGTGGCGGCGCCTTCAGCGCGCGATTTCTGGCGGCGGGTGACGGCGTTTTCGCTGGCGCCAGTGATGGCGGCGACGAGGTCTTGATGGGAGGTGTCGGCGGTAAAGACGCCGTTGTTGCGCCCGAGGCGCAAGACGACGATGCGATCGGCGACGGCGCGCACGTCTTCCATATTGTGGCTGATGATGATCACCCCGAGGCCGCGATCGCGCACGCGCTCGATAAGGTTGAGCACTTCGGCGGTCTGAGCAACGCCGAGCGCGGCGGTGGGCTCATCGAGCATGATGATTTTGGGTTCAAGCAGAAGAGAGCGCGCAATGGCGACCGTCTGGCGCTGGCCGCCCGAGAGCGAGGCTATGGGCTGGCGAACCGAGGGAATGCGGGCAGCAAGTTCGCGCAAGAGCGACCATGCCCGCAATTCCATGCCGACTTCATCGAGTTGCCAGGGGGCAAGCTCATGGCCGAGGAAGAGGTTGGCGACGACATCGAGGTTTTCGCAGAGCGCAAGATCCTGGAAGACGGTGGCGATACCCAATTCCAGCGCCTTGCCAGGGCCACTGAGGCTCACCGGATTGCCCAGATATTCGATGGTGCCGGCACTGGGCTGAAAGACGCCGGCAAGGATTTTGACGAGCGTCGATTTGCCTGCGCCATTATCGCCAACAAGGGCGACGACTTCGCCGGGATGGATGTCGAGTTCGATATCGGTGAGGGCCGAGACAGCCCCGAAATTCTTGGAAACGCCGCGCAGCCTCAGGATCGGCTCGGTTTGCGGTTGGCTCGATTGGATCATGATGCTGCCTCGTGAATGCGGCCCCGCCCCCGAGGGCGGAGCCTGGGGACCCGTTACTTGATGCTTAGAGCCGTGCAGGCGTCGGCATATTCGCCGGTGCACACTTCGGCAGCGGTCTGGATGCCCTTTTCGAAGATTTCCGCCTTGATGTTTTCGGCGGTGACGACGGCGGGGGTGAAGAGCTGCGAGGGCGTTTCGTAGAGCGTGTGGGTAGCTTCCGGCGTCTCGCCATTCATCAGCTTGACGGCCACTTCGGCCGCAGCACGGGCCACGATCTCGGAGGGCTTGGAGATCGTGTTGTATTGATCACCGGCGATGATCAGCTGGAGCGCAGCGATGGTTGCGTCATTGCCAGAAACCGGCGGGACGGGATCGACACCGGCAGCCTTGAAGGCCGCAATGGTGCCGCCGGCCGTGCCGTCATTGGCCGCAACGACGCCGACAATCTTGTCGCCGAAGCGAGTGATCTGGCCGGCTACCCATTCCTGGGCTGCGGGAGGCGCCCAATCCGGCGTATCGAATTCGGCCAGGGTCTCATAGCCAGAGGAATCGAGCGCCTTGTCGATGCCGTCGCGGATGAGGCCGGCAGCCGCGTCGGTTGGCGAGCCGTTGACCTGAAGAACGCCCGAACCCTCGGCGACGCCTTCGGCCTTGAGATGATCGACCAGCGACTGCGCGATGGCATTGCCGATGCCTTCATTGTCGAAGGAGACATAATAGTCGGCCGGCAGATCAGGGATCGGACGGTCATAGGCGATGACCTTCACCTCCTGAGAATGGGCGATCTCGACGAGCGCGGCTGCAGCGGCAGAGTCTACCGGATCGAGCACGATGATGGTCGCGCCCTGAGCGATCACCGAGTTAAATTGCTGCTGTTGCAGAGCGGCGTCGGCATTGGCGTTTTGGTAGATCAGCGTGCAATCGGCGCAGAGCTCTTTCATGGCGGCTTCAAAACCGGGCCAATCGTGCTCTTCGTAGCGCGTCGAAGCCTGGTCGGGCATCAGGAAGGCGACGGTGGTCGCGGCCTGGGCAGCGCCGGCGCCAGCCATGGCAATGGCAAGGGCGGCGGCAGTCTTGAGAGCGATAGTATTCATGGTTCTCCTCCAGAGACGGTTCTTAAAAAATCCGACGAGATGTCGGGTCGGGGCCATTCGCTTGGCAAAGACCGTCCTCCTGCGATCAAGACGCACTGTCTCGATCCGCCGGTTGCTTGCGGTTGCGAATGGATGGCTAGGTTTCAGTCAGACTGGGGCCGGGCTAGGCGGGGCCCCAAGGTGAGGAGACAGCGTTCATGCAGCCTCCTCAAAACTCTTGTTTTCAAGGAGCAGTCGCCGGAATTGTGTCGGCGTCATGCCGCGCAAACCCAGGAACTGCCGGTTGAAATTGGAGACGTTGTTGAAGCCGGAGGCGTAGCAGACGTCTGTGACGGTGGCGAAATCGGACGACATCAGCAGCTGGCAGGCGAGCGTAACGCGCAGCCGGTTGACGTATTTCGTGAGCGATTGGCCGGTGTGGCGCCGAAAACTGCGCGAGAGGGTCGAAGGGGTGACGCCGGCGAGGTTAGCCAGGGTCGCCTCGTCGAGCACTTCGGTGAGGTTCTCGTTGATATAGGCCAGAACCTCGTTGATGCCGGTCGACATGAAGCCCGACGGATCAGGCAGGTAATGCTGGCTGGTCAGGGTCTGTGCATCGCGGTCGGCTTCGAGCGCGGCGACGATGCCGAGAAAGAGTGCGATGCGTTCGGTGCCCGTTGCGAGGACAATCCGGCGCATGAGATCGGCGACGCGCTCGGAGGTGGTTTGGCTGAAAAGGACGCCGGAACTGCTGCGCTTAAAGAGTTTTCGTGCGGCGGCGAGTTCGGGAAAGCAGCCGATCATGCGGCTGACGAAATCCTCGGTGAACTGCATGACGCGGCTGCGCAAGGGGATAGTCGTTTCGTCAGCGAGTTCGCTGACCCAGTTGTGCGGCAGGTTAGGTCCGACAAGGACAAGATTGCCCGGAGCGAACTGGCCGATGAAATCGCCAATGAAGTATCGGCCGGACGTGGCACAGACGAGGTGTAGTTCATATTCTGGGTGGAAATGCCAGCGCACCGTATGAAACGGATAGCCGTGTTCCCACGCCTTGAACGATTCCGTCTCGCCGATACGGACGAGTTCGAGATCCGGTTGCACGACAATCCTCCCATGAGACCAATGCTTTTGAAGCTTGGTTTCAGCGTGTGCGGGTTTGCCCGTCTTCCACGACTTGAAAGCTAGTGCCTAACAATAGGCTAATGCTACCACGGACTTGTCCAGCGATTGATACGTTTTTGTCGCGACCTGTTTTGTAGAAGTCGTTTTATATCGGATTGCGGTACGTTAGTCAGACGATGGAATGTGGGGACTGAGTGCTCCACCTCGACGGCCGGAGGCCCTGCGTGAGATTTGCATCTTGCGGCTGAAGTGGGTCGCAAGACTTCAAGAGTGCGTGTGGGGCTGGTGTAGCAATGGCCAAGGTGGCTATTGACGACCCTATTGCGGTCTTTCGGTCATGAAGACGAACTTTCCAAAAGTAGAAGCGGCCGGTGGGAATTCGTGTCGTCTGACTGTCATTGCGCGCCACCCAGCTGAGCGTCGTGCGGATATCGCTCGATAAGTTCATCTTCGGGGAACGGCTGCGCATACTATCCTCCTTGCCAAGACCCGCTCATCATATGACGAACGATGTGCGGACAAGCTTGGCGGATCGAGAAATATCGCTCTCGAAGGACCTCAAGGGACAATCTCATCGTCGTCGAATTTGTGGCTCGGGCCGCTGTATTGTCGGCTTTCACGTCACCTCGCTCTAAGCCGCCAGTCCGCTGCTCATCCCAAAGCAGTAGGGCAAGGTCAGGCGACCCTGTTCAGACTGTAGAATCGCGCCAACCGTCTCCGCGGCCATGTAGCTGGCGACGACAAGTATTAGGGCGGCGAATGCCACATTGAGCATCCCTTTTTTGCTGGCAAGTGTGCTTGCGGCCCTAGTGCCGGCAAGACCGCCTAGGGCACCACCTCCGATGAATATGGCAGCGAGAGGCCAATCAACCAGGCCCGAAAAGGCGTAGCTCAAAGCTGTCGTTAGGCCAAAGGCGGTGACAGCCAGGAGCGAAGATCCGATGGCGTTTAGAATAGGCATCCCGGTTGAGGCGACGAGGCCGGGTACAATCAAAAAACCCCCGCCGATACCGAAGAATCCAGAAAGCGCGCCAGTTATGCCACCATAACCCAAAACTTTGGGTGCCTTCTCCCTGTTGCAGGTGGCTCCTGGAATGCCGGGATTTCCCCTGCCACGAAACATCAGCACGCCCACGACCAGCATCAGAATGGCGAAGAGGAACAACAGCTTTTCACCATCCATCGCCTTGCCGAGCGTCGAGCCGATGAAGGCCCCGGCGATACCGGCGACTGTGTACATCAGGGCGCAGCGCCAGATCACATTGCCCTTGCGGGCATGAGTAATAAGATTGGTGGCAGCGTTGGCCGCGACGGCAAATGCGCTCGTGCCGATAGCCATGTGAGCGACCGGAACCCCCACGAGATAGACCATCAGCGGCACAGCGAGGATCGACCCGCCGCCGCCGAAGAGGCCGAGCGTGAAGCCCACCAGGCTACCCGAGAAGGCGCCAAGAAGATATTGCAGGGGTTCAAGGAACATCGTCTTTTTACTTAGAGGGATGCGGCGTAAAGGCTGCCGGCGCGACCGCCGGAGCGGCAATATCCGAGGATGGGACCATCCGTTTCGGCGCGAGCCTGTTCAAAGCGGATGAGTTGGCCCTCGGTTACCGGCCCAGAGACCGGAATATGGAAGGCCTTGATCCCGAAGCGTTCAGCAACTTCGGCGATTTCAGCGAAAGAAGGCTGGTTCGGATCTTCATTGTCGGGGCGGGCACAGACGATGCCCTTGTAGCCAGCCTCTGCAATGGCCCTGATATCGTCGGCCTGGATCTGCGGGCTCTGGGCGAAATGGTCGTCGATCTTATTGATGGCCATGATGATTATTCCTTTGCGGTGATGAGCCCATTGATAGGCACTTTGAGATAGGTTTTTCCGTCGTCTTCGGGCGGCGGAAGGTGACCAGCCCGCATGTTGACTTGCAGGCTCGGGATGATGAGCTTGGGCATGGCGAGCGTGCTGTCCCGCTCTTCGCGCATTTTAACGAAAGCATCTTCAGTGGTGCCATGACCCACATGGATATTGTGGTCGCGCTGCTCCGCGACGGTGGTTTCCCACCTGATGCCGCGACCATTGGGGCCATAGTCGTGGCACATGAAGAGGCGCATCTCGCTCGGCAGGGTCAGCAGCCTCTGGATTGATCGATAGAGCGTTCGTGCATCGCCGCCGGGAAAGTCGGCACGAGCGGAGCCACCATCGGGCATGAAGAGCGTGTCGCCGACGAACACAGCATTGCCAATGACATGCACCATATCTGCTGGCGTGTGGCCCGGCGTGAAGAGCGTGTGCGCCGTCAAGGTGCCGATCTGGTAGCTATCGCCATCCTTGAACAGGCGATCGAACTGCGACCCATCGCGCTGAAATGCGGTGCCCTCGTTGAAGATCTTGCCGAAGGTGCTTTGCACCACGCGGATCTGGTCGCCGATGCCCAGCTTTCCTCCGAGCCTCGACTGGATATAGGGGGCCGCCGAGAGATGGTCGGCATGGACATGCGTCTCGATCAGCCATTCGAGTGTCCAGCCGTGGTCCTGAATATGCGCGATGATCTTGTCGGCGCCATCAGAAGCGATTTTGCCGGAGGCATAGTCGAAATCCATAACGGAATCGATCACGGCGCAGGCGGTCGATGCTGGATCCTTGACGATATAGCTGATGGTGTTCGTCGCCGCGTCGAAAAACGGCACGACTTCCGGTTTGATAGAGAGGTCAGGTGTAAACGGTATCGGTTGGGTGGACACGGAAATCTCTTTTCCAATGCGAAGCGTCACGCAAGGGCGTCGCGACGCGCCAGAGCTGCCTTGAGGCCATTGGCCATCAGAATGCCGACGATCATTGCCGCGACGAAAATGAAAGGGCTGGGTTCGCCTGAGCCGAGTGCTGGAATGGCGCCGCCAGGACAGAACCCAGCTATGCCCCAACCAATGCCGAATGTGGCTGAACCTGCGATGAGCGGCATGTCGAAATCGCGCTTGGTCGGCAGATGGAAGGTACGATCGAACACGGGTGCAGGTCGCCGTAGCACAAAGCGGTAGCCTATGAAGGTGACCAGCAGGGCCGATGCCATGACCAGCAAGAGGCTCGGGTCCCAAGTGCCGAAGGGATCGAAGAAATTGAGCACTTTCGCCGGGTTAGACATGCCCGAAATGACGATGCCGACACCGAAGACGAGGCCAATGGTGCCTGCGGACGCGATGCGGAGCATCATAAGCCTCCCAGAATGTGACGGACCACGAAGACCGTGACGAAGGTGGTCAACATGAAGATCAGTGTTGCGAGGATGGATCGTGCCGCGAGCCGTGCGATGCCGCAGATCCCATGGCCCGATGTGCAGCCGCCGCCAAAGGTCACACCGATACCGACCAAGAGGCCGCCAAGAGTGATAGCCCAATATGGGAGCTCGGCCTGAAGCGGCAGGGTAGAGCCAGTGAGGAGCAGGATCATTAGAGGCGCCGCAATGGCACCGATCAGGAAAGCGAGACGCCAATCCCAGTCGCCTTTGGGGAGGACCAGCCCGGTCAGGATGCCGGTCATTCCGGCTATCCTGCCGTGGAGCGCCATCAAGGCGACCGCGGATGCGCCAATAAGCGAACCGCCGAGTAAGGCCTGGAGCGGCGTGAATGTCGTTTCCATTGAGCCTGCTTGTGCTTGGATCAGCGCACTGATATGCGCTGGTCATAACCAATTTCGTTATATAACATATTCGAATGTTCTAATGTGTCAAGCGTGGAAACGAGAGATTTTGGATCAATGAATGCTGCAGAGCTCGAGCCGCGCGCTGAGGAAGCTGCTCAGCTTCTGACAGCCATGGCGAATACCAAGCGGTTGCTCATCCTGTGCAACCTGATCGGGCAGGAGCGGAGCGTCAGTGAGCTTTCCCGGATCGTGGCACTGGAGCAGTCACCACTGTCACAACATCTTTCGAAATTGCGGGCGCTCGGTCTGGTGAAGACGAGGCGCGATGGGCAGACCATCTTTTATCGGTTGGCGTCGGAGCCCGTCAGGAAGGTGCTGGAGACCCTGTATGATATCTACTGTCGATCGGCCGATGAGGTGTAGCTGTAGCGGCGGACTGCACCCTTAAACTGAAATGGCTGAGTTCTGCCCAGACTTGAAATGCCATTCACGTGCTGCGTGCTTGGCTCGACGGAGTTGTGGCCCGCGCAGGTAACGCGGGCCAGTGGCTTCAGGCAGTGCGGGTCAGCTTGACTCCGGGGAAATCCACGGGCACGTCGAGGGCGACGTTGACGTAGTTGGTGAAGAGATTGAGTGCCACATGGGCAATGATCTCGACGATTTCTCCCTCATCAAACCCGGCTGCGACGAGGGCATTGACATCATCGCTTCCGACGCTGCCGCGCTGTTCGACGAGACTGAGTGCGAACTTGAGAGCGGCTGCCGTGCGCGGATCGGCCGAGCGGCCGGCTTGCGCCTCGGCCATTTCTTCGGCCGTGGCGCCGGCGCGCTTGCCAAGGCCGGTATGGGCGGCAAGGCAATAGTGACAGGCATTGCGATCGGCGATGGCGACGGCAATCTGCTCGCCGAGCTTGGCGCCGAGGCGGCCGCCGCCAAGGGCTGCAAACGAGCCCCAGAGGCTAGCTAGCGCCGAAGGCGAATTGCCGACGGCCTTGAACATATTCGGGACGACGCCAAAGGCTGACTGGATCTCGGCAAAGTTCTGCTCGACCGAGCCAGTTGCTTCAGCGGGGGCGATAAGGGTAATTCTGCTCATGTTTCTTCTCTTCATAGCCTGGAGGGTGGGAACTGCCGGTTCGTCGATGGCAGTCGACGGACCGGCGCTTTTCGATCAGCTAGTGGCCGGCGCTGACCTTGCCGGGGAGGCTGAGGTCGCCCGATGCGACCTTGAACACGTTCTCGACGCACAAAAGCGGCGTATGCAGGTTGCCATTGACCTTGAGACCGGCGGTGACGCCATCAAAGTTCGCTTCGGCAATGCCGCTGATGAGCTTGACCGGAATGGTGACTTCCACCGTGTCACCGGTGAAGGTGGTGGGATAGTCGGGGCTGTCGATCAGGAGCGGCACGTTGGGCCAGGTCGGCGGCACCTTGGGCGTCGTGCCCTCGGGGATGTCGTTGACCTTGAGACCGCCAGGGCAGGCGGCGTCTTCGCCCAGCACCACCCAATGGGGATGCCAGACGTGACGGTTGACCCCGCCATAGGCGGCATCGTCGAAATCGGGGTGGAAGGTTACGGCAAGGGCGACGATGCCCTGATCGTTCTCGAAGCCGATATCCCCGCTATTGAGGCTTGTGGGCCAGACATAGGCATAGACGCTGGAGCCTTCGAACTTGCCCGTGGCGTCGGGCTTGTCGAGGCCGGCCTCGCCGCGAACGCGAGTGGTGAAGACGGCGTCTTCGCCATGCGTGACGATGGTGGTTTCGATGATGTCGAAGGAGGCCATGATGGCTTCGTTCGGATCGGCATGGATGCCAGTGTCATGGGCAAAGCTCGGCGCAGCCGAAAGGGTTGTCAGCAGCGTCGCCGCCAACAGGGTCAAACGGGTCATTTGTGGTGGTCTTTCTCAGATGCCTGGAGGGTTGAGGGTATGATCCCTGGTGAATTCGGCCCAGGTGGCAGCCCGGGCCGAAGGATCGGCGGTTTCGTGTTCGCGGCAATCGACCCGCAGGTCCTGCTGGCCGAAGGCGGCGTCCACGAAAGTGCAATGATGCGGCTGGGCCGCATCCTGATGCGCATAGGGCCGGAAGAACCGGCAACTGACGCACATGCGTTGAATGGGGATAATGCCGCTTTCCTGAAGGTGCCGGATCATGGTGACGAGCGAAACGAGCAGCTCTTCTTGCTGGGCCCTATCAAGGGCGCCAGCGGCGCTTTCGGCAACGCTGCGTGTTGCGTGGGCAGAGGCAAGCGAGGCCTCGCCGTGTTCGGTCAAGACGATCCGTACCGAGCGGCGATCGCTGGGGGCTGGGGCCTTATAGAGGTACCCCTTGCGTTCGAGCGCGCCGATCGAGTCAGTTGCGGAGGGCTGTGACACCCCGAGCTGTTGCGCAATATCGCGAACGCTCAATCCACCCGGCCGCCCTTCCAGAGACGCCATGATGGCGAACTGCGTTGGATTGACTCCCGCGGCACGTGCGCCAACCCAGTCATCGGCGCGCAAAGCTGTCGCAAGGCGCTCAAGACCTTCGTGGATGCGAAGAGGAAGTGATTTGGGTGTGACCGGCGTTTCCATAAGCCGATATATATAGGAGTCCTATGTAATAGCAAGCATGATGTCGTCTTGCCGTTTCATGGCGCGGGGACACACATCCCAATGATCTTCAGCCGTCATCATCCCTGCGGCGCAGTCGCGTCAGGGGGAGACTGTGGCGGGTCAGTATCGATAGCAACCTCGACGGACATGCCGGGCAAGAGGTGGAGCGCGAGTTCCTGATCGGGGTCGATCTCGATCTTGACGGGGATGCGCTGGGCGATCTTGGTGAAATTGCCGGTGGCATTGTCCGGCTTGATGACGCTGAATTCGGACCCGGTGGCGGGCGAAATTTCGGCGATGTGGCCTTTGAGCGCCGCATGGGCGAGGGCGTCGACGGTGAGCGATACGTCCTGGCCGACATGGAGCCCGGGCATCTGCGTCTCCTTGAAATTGGCCACGACCCAGCGTTGCGGCGGTGTTACCGAGGTCAGCTGCGTGCCGACGGCGACGAACTGGCCGATGCGGGCGGCGACTTCACCCAGCGTGCCATCCACCGGAGCAACGATTTTGGTATTGGCGAGATTGATCTTGGCCAATTCGACGGCCGCTTCCGCCGAGCGGACGGCGCCTTGGAGAGCGGGGACGCTGCCCTCGACCAGCGACAGGTTTTGTTCGGCCATGCTCACATTGGCCTTTGCCTGCGCCACGCTGGACTGAGCCTGAAGGAGCGCCGCGTGAACCTGGTCGGCGCTCGATTGCGGCGAGAGCCCAGACGCCAGCAGGGATTCGCTGCGCGCGGCATCGGCTTCGGCGCGTTGGAAGGCGGCTTGGGCCGCTTCGAGCTGGGCTTGCGCAAATTCGACGCTCGCCTGCTTGGAGGCGCGGTTTTGCTCGTAATTGTCGAGCGCGCTGCGCTGCTGCGCCAGGGCGCCTTCGGCTTGCTCGAGCTGCTGGAGATAGATGCGGTCATCGAGCTGCACCAAGAGATCGCCCTTCTTAACCTCCTGATAATCGGTGACTGGCACCTCGGTCACATAGGCGGCAAGCTGCGGCGCGATCATGGTGACGCGCCCGCGCACAAAGGCATTGTTGGTGGACTCGATCGTCGACGTGAACGGCGGCAGTTGCCAGGCGTAGAGTACGACGCCGACGCCGACGATGCCGATGATGAGGGCGGCCCAGCTGCCCTTGGATGTGAGAAAGTCTTTGATCTTCATTTTGGATACTTCGTCGTGAAATCAGGTGGCGGGGACGGGGGCAGTCGATACTCGGGCCGAGCCCAGAACGCGTAGTCCCAGATGGAGAAGAAGGGCGGCGGCCGCGGCGATAGCGCCGTAGAAAATCAGCAAAAACAGATCGTTATAGGCTAACACCCAGGATTGCTGGGTGAGCGATTGGGTCAGTAGCGTCAGGCCCTGCGTATTGCGCTGGGTCGGATCGGTCAGCACCCGGCCATAGGCGCCGCCATAGGCCTGGATGCGCTGGACGACCACAGGGTCGAGAAGGGTAATGCCTTGCGCCAGGACATTGGAGTGAAACTGCTCGCGCAGGGCCACGAAGGTGGAAAAGATGGCGCTGCCCAACAGGCCGCCCAGACTTTGCGTGGTCAGGAAAACGGCGAGGAACGAAAGGATATATTGCGGGCCGCGCGCCAGGGCCTTCATGAAGCCATTGAGCATGGCCGGGGGCAGAAAGAGCCCGCTTGCCGCGCCGATTAGCGCTTGGCTGACATAGAACTGCTCTGGGCGACTCAAAGTGGTCGAATGGGTATCGAGCCAGCTGCCGATAGCGATCAGGATCAAAGCGGTGAGATGGATGATCTCCACCCGCTGGGGCTTGATGATCATGCTGAGGACGGCGGTGGCCGCAAAGGTGACGATGCCGATGACGGCGAAGAGCGGGATTAGCTGATCGTTCTGCATGTTTAGCACGGTGAAGAGGCCGAAGACGCCCACCGATTGCTCCGATAGCAGCAGCCGGAAGGCGACGAGCGCGCCGGCAAAGATCAACATGTCGCGCCCGGTGAGCCAGCGGAGGTCAATGATCGGATTGGTCCGGTGCAGTTCGACGATGCAAAAGAGCGCCATCGAGCCGATGCCCAGAGCCAGCACGACGCCGATCCAGGGTGTTTCAAGCCACCAGAGGGTCCGCCCCATGCCGAGCACGATGGCGATGCAGCCAAAGCCGACAGTCATGAGCGGGAAGCTCACAAGGTCGTCGCGATCGAAACCTTGACGCGCGGCGGATGGGTCAGCGGCACGAGAAAAACGACGGCCAGCGAAATGAGCGCGAGGCCCAGTTCGACTGCATAAAGGCCGGTCCAATCGCCCAATTGCAGCAATTCGGGCGAGATGACGCGCGCAAGGGGCAGCGCCAGCGTCGAGCCGAGCATGCCAAAGCAGATGCCGATGCTCATCTTCTTCTGCGGCGGGAGCCACTCGAGCATATAATAAAAGCCGAGCGTGCTGAGCGGTGCGGCCGCAATCCCCATGATGGCGCGGACGACGATGGCCGATTGCAGGTCATGGGCAAAGAGATGGGCGATGACTACCAGCACATAGGCGGCGATGCCGATCTCGGCGAAGCGGCGGAGGCCGAACTGGGTCCGCACCTTGAACATCAGGATCGTGCCAGCCAGGTTCGTGGCGAAGTAGGCCGCTGCCAGCCAGCCCATTTCGGACTGGGTTGCACCAAAGGAGGCCTGCAGCCCCTGAAGGTTGGCGGTGATGAGGTTCAGGCCCAGGCCTTGGGTGAGGCCCAGAACCAGCGAACTGAAAATATAGACCGCGGCAACGAGCGGCGACTTGGGCACGAAGGGCGGCATGGCCGGCGGTGCACTTGGCTGGCTGGCAGGCTCGGCGGCTTGCGCTGGGGTAGGCGCCAATTCTGAGGCTTGTGACGTCATGATAAATCTTGCGCCCTAATTTGCCCCGGAATGGCGCAGCGGAGCGCCTGGGTGCGGGCGAGGATCTGCAGGAGGACGCGGTTGGCGATCTCCATTTCGGCCTTGTCCAGGTCCTCGATGAGTTGCCGGTTGAGGTCGCTGAGGAGCTTTGAAACTCTCCCGGCGATCACCTGGCCTGTCGTGGTCAGGACGATTTTCTTCGCCCGCCGGTCTTCGGGAGAGGGGATGCGCTGGATGTAACCAAGGGCCTCGATGC
Organism: Devosia sp. Leaf420; assembly: GCF_001425445.1. Taxonomy (GTDB): domain Bacteria; phylum Pseudomonadota; class Alphaproteobacteria; order Rhizobiales; family Devosiaceae; genus Devosia. Next base: position 65,452 of record NZ_LMQU01000012.1, read on the forward strand.
CATCGAGAATACGGACTGCAGTCGGATGCTCAACGCCAAGATGATTGGTCACGTCAGCCTGGCTGGCGCCGGTTTCGAGTGGCAGCAGAAAATAAAGTACGCGGGCGCGCGCCGACGTGAGGTTCATGTCCCGCAGATGGACATCGAACGAAGCGCTCAATTCCCTACTTAACCGGCTGACGGTTCTGAGCAGATCCAGCTCATCCACCATTTTGTTGTTCCCTATAATGTAGGGAGCTACATAAAATTGGGAATGAGGATCTGCAATGGCTCATTCTGCATGGTTGACATGCGCAGCGAACTGCTCCGCAAGCCGGCCTTGATGGCAGGCATGCCTCCTAACGGAGCTTGGACGGAAACATCCTCATCTCAAATGCAAAGAGGCTCAGCTCTTGCCACACCGGAGATAGAGGTCGAAGCCAGTCTTTTGCGTAATCATCAGGATGTCTTGGCTCGGGCGTATAACGGTCACGGGCCCATTATTTCTCTCGTTGTGGGCAATCACCGCTTCGCTCGGTGGGCGGTCCTCGTCGTAACCAAGGGCGCCATAAAAGCTCTCCGGTTCAATACCCAGCGTGTAGTTGCCAGTGTTGTTTCGCCGATATTGCCAATGCAGACCGGGCGGCGCATCGATGACGCCGATGTCGAAGCCATCAGCGACGCTTTCGATGGCCATGACCAGCGAGCGATCCTCTGCGCAGAACTGGGCCACCTTCGCCTCCAGCCCTGCATAGTTTCTGGCCTCGAGTTCGACATAGGCTGACATATTGGCCCAGACCCAGCGACCATCGATGTCGGACACGTTGTCTATCGTGTTCAGAGTTCTCTCGAGCTCAGCCATAGCGCTCTCTTCAGCGGCTGCCGGGGTTGTTGCGACGGCGAGGAGAGTGAAGAGCATATAGGGCACCAGCTTCATCGCTATGTATCCTTCCGGGTGTTGGGCTGTTCCGGGGCAAACGCAGGAATGAACAGGGTCATGTCGCGCAACGCCCGTAGATTTCGGTCCGATAGGGCTCAGCCAAGGCGATCAAGTCTGCAGACACCCGGTAGAGGTTGACCTGGCTCGCGGCAGTTTGAAGGGTGCGTGCGCGCATCTCGGATCCGCGTTCGCCCTCTATCGCATCGAGACGGAGCATGCTGAAGAGTGCTGCCGGATCGAAGCTGCGGTGGAAGAGCGAACCGCTGATCCAATCGAAGCGATAGACCATGTCCCCACCAGAATTGGGTGCCGTCATCTCGAAGCTGCCTTCATCGATCTCGGTGATGATAGCCCCGCGCGACGGGTCATTGCCGCAGATGCGGTCGAGTAGGCTGGCGATGAGCCCAGGATCCGGATCGGCACCCTTGGCATTGGCCAAAGTGCTGAGAGGTAGCCACTCGCCCTCGATATCCGAGACAACGCCGGCCGCTGTTGGCTGACCGAAAATCCTGTTGGCCAGAGCAAAGTTCTCTTCAATCTGACCATATGACGGGCCGGCAATGGCTGCGGTCAGGGCGAAGGCAAGTGCGATGCGCATGATCTGGTCCTTTTGTGTGTTGTCCATAGGACGACGAGAACCAGCGGGACCTTGGTGCCAGGCAGACTTTTTCGATCGGCGAGGCGATTTTTTGTTCTATGCACCAAGCGGCACGGCTATTTGTGCAATGGCGTCGACCTGATCGGCGGTAGCCAGCAGATAGTCCTGGAGCTGCACCACGGCATAGCTCATGGCGCCGGCAAAGAGCAGCAGGCTTAGCCAGATGAGCTGAAGAAATACCCGCTGCAGCGACCATTGGCGCCACCGGCAGATGCCCCATGCAATGATCAGGATTTGGTAGGCGGCCGGATAGAGAAACAGCGCAGCCATTCCGACGGTATAGCCCTGTGATCCCGCGTCACCTTGGATCGCGGAGGCGCCCATGATCCAGGGCAGGAGCAATAAGGCGGCCCCAATGGCGATAGCGAGAGGAATGCCGTGGACGATCAAGCCGCGCCACATCAGGGTGAACCCTCCAGAGCCAGAGCAGCAGATTGGCCGAGGATGTCAGACTTTACAGGATAGGAGACCCTGTCGGAGCGAGTGGCAATAACGAAGCGCATGGGGCGACCTTTATATCCTTTAGATATGAGACGCCCGTGATCCAAAAAAGCTTGGTGATTATCCGACCAAGGTTTTGCGCGCGACGGGCGTCTCATCTGAAACAGGGAGGGAAACGAAATGCTCGAAGCCCGGGCCGTTAGGGTCAACTTCTGGAGCATGCCATGACAATGCATGTCCTGCCTCTGCACCGCCGCGTGGTCGCCTTGATATTTCCTCTGATCATTGGGGGCATTGCCGTGCTGACAACGCCAACCTTTTTCGAGGTTGGCTTGCCGTGGTGGCCACTGTTGATCCTTGGCCTGCCGGGCCTTTTGTCTTTGCTGATCTGCTATGAATATTGGAACGCAGCAATTGGCTTCGATTCAGAGCAGTTGCACTTTCGCAGCGTCGGCTATCAGGTAACGGCGCCTTGGCAGAGGGTCTCGGAGCGGATAACCGATGGCAAAGTGTCCCTTTATGTCGAGGCGTGCGAGCCGCGCTATCGATGGTGGCTTTGGATCATGCAGTCGGCACTGCATGTGTTCATGCCCCATCGCTCGCGCTACGCCCACGGCTTGATGGCCTTAATCCCGCTTTACTGGTTCGCCTCGGCACCCGATGGCGCAGTGATGCAGGACTTCCGGAAGTACAGTGGCAACAGGGTAGGCTCGGCAGACAAGCTCAGCGCCATGCCTGACCTTGCGGAATTACAAAATGCCGCCATTCGCAGCATAGCGCACGACGTGATCAACCTGCAGGATGGAGAGTGGGAAGACCGGGAGTGGCGCTACCTGGCAGTCGATCACGAGGTCCTCGTTGCAGATGGGCGCCGCTCGAGCACGCAGGCCAAGGTCATTGCGCAAAGGCCTGGTGCCGAGTTGGAGGAATTGGGCTTTCGTCTCAGTCCGGAGAGCAAAGCGCATCTGTTGGCTCTGCGCGGGGCCATGGCGGAAGTCGACGGCAAGATCTGGACCATCCTCGATATGACGGTTGATCACAGCGGGGAATATGATTTTACCTTTGGCTATGGTGCGCCGCCTCGACTGAATGGCGATCTCCTCCATAGCCCGCTGACTGGGCTTTTGGAGCGCTATCGAAAGGCCCGGTCCAAGTGAGCGGAGATATGGGCGGTGCGCTGGCCAGCGGGCTCGACCGGGACGAGACCACAACGCTTTTGCGCAATGCCGAACCCCGCCGCATTGCCAATCTGGCTGCGAGCCTTAATCTGTGTGCAGGCATCTTCTTTCTGCTGCTAGGTAGCGCGCCCTTCGAGGGCAGTTTTTTGTGGCCGATCGTTGCCATTGTAGTCGCTGGCATGGCGTGGACCGTCTCAAATCATCTCTGGCGCGACATTGCCTTGGCGACGGTAGCGGAAACGATCTGCGTGCGCTGGGGGCAAAGCCAGTTCGCCAGCGGCTGGGGAACGGTCGGTATCGAGAAGTGGATGGCCGACCTTTTCAGCGAAGAAGGTATGCGCTTTACGGCATGGGAGAGCCAGGGCAAGCACAGGGATATCGCCTATCGGCTCAACGAGGCCACCATCTGGCGCCGCATGAGCACTCAAAAGCGCTACGAGACCTTTTACCTCATGGAGGTTCAAGTCGCCGTGCCGCACTCCTTTGCCGGCAGCATCGAACTGCGCCCCCACTCAAAATTCATGACCGGCGTCGATGATTTGTTCCGACAACTGTCCGGCGACGAGGTGCAAAGGCGCGTTATTTCGCCTCAGTTCGATGCGGTCTTCGATACGCTGGCCAGTCCCAATGCGGATGTGGGCAAGCTGCTGACACCGGGCTTCCAGCAAGCCATGCTCGCTCTGGCCAAACGCAATCCGCACTCATACGTGTCGGGAAGGTTCCAGCATGGCTGGTTCAGTTTCCGCCTGCCTATCCCGCATCTGGCGTTCTCCTCAGCCGGTCTCTTAAAGCCAATGGCCGCGCTGATTGATGATGTCGACACGCTCTGGTGGGATTTGACCATCCCACACCGGCTCATCGATAGCCTCACCGGGGATTACGAGGGGCCGCTCCGATAGTCGGGCTACGCTCATCCTGCCGGTTCGGCGAGGCGGCGTTCGACATCGGCCCTGTCGGCAGCGTTGGAGACGCTTTGGGAACGTTGGGGGTCGCGCGCATATTTGCCGTTGACCAGATGGTAGATGCGCCAGAACCGCACGTCGTTGACCCGAAATTGCACGGCCACGATATCCTTGTCTGGCTGGGCAAAGGCGGAAAGAAGCTCGACCTCCTCGCCCGGCATAATGCCTTGAACATCGATCGTCTGCTCGCCGGAAATCTCGGGCAGGAAAATTTCCAGGGCCGTTGCGTCCTGTCGTGTTCCGATGACGACGCCGTCACCCTCAAAACGCGAGATTGTCTGGGGGATGGCGTCGATTGGCGCCTGGCTTCCCCCGGGGGATGGCTGCATGCCCATGCGCGTTCCGCTGTTGGACGGGGCATCTTCGGCAGGAAGTCCATCGCCACGCGACAGCGTGGTTGAGCCGGGTGGCGTCGTCACCGGTGCGTCGGCAACCGTGTCCCGTCCGCTTCCCGTCCCAACATTGTTTGGCAATAGACCTGGCGCAAACAGAAGCGCGACGACAAGAGCCGCGACGCCGACACCGACTGGTATCAGCCAGCGGACAGGCTGGCGGAACCAGTGGGCAATGGAGTTGACGCTGGCTCGTGGCAAGGGGCTGCGGTTGGCAAAGGCTTCCCGGCTCTGCGCGATCGTTGCATGCATGACCGCTGGATCCGGCTCAGGATCGAGAAATTGCGGCATCCGCTCTAAGGGATCGCGATCGCTATTCATAGCAAGTCCTTCAGCGACTTGCGCGCATTGTGGATGTGCCAGGAGACGGTCACTTCCTTGCATCCCATGATGACGGCTGCTTCTGCCTGCGAAAGTTGTTCGCCATAGACCAGCATTACGGCATCGCGCTGCTTGTCCGGCAATCGCCGCACAATACGCCAAATATCATCGACGCGCAGTTGGTCTTCCTGGTCGGGATCACTTTCGACCCGCGCCAGAGTCGCGACCGTCTCGATCTGCTTGCCCTGCCGTTCGCGGCTCCGCTGCAGGTCGCGGACGGCATTGAGTGTTACGCTATAGAGCCAGCTCGTGAACTTCGATCGCCCATCAAAGCGCGCGACCGCATCGGCCAGCCGCATGCAAACGGACTGGGTGACATCCTCCGCATCGCTTTTGTGACCGAGCCAACGGAAGGCGGTCTTGTAGATGAAGCGATAGTGCTCGGAAATCAGTCTTTCGAAAGCTTGTGCGTCGCCCGCTTTGACCCGCTTGATAAGATTTTCGGTCGTGTCGGACGGTTCTGAAATAGTCCCGTCAACAAGTCGCACCCTGTCAATTTCCCCCCATCTGCCCTTGGCAGTAATGCCATTGAAGCGAAATGGTTGTGGCAAAAATGAGATTTTCCCTTTTGCCATGAGCCGTTTGCAATTTTGGAGCGATAGCGAAAAGGCCGCCTCACTGCTCATTGGTGCGCATCCAATAGACCTGCCCATCAATGATGATCTCTTGGGGTCGGTCGGCGTCATGGCCTTCGATCAGGGCCACGAAATGTCGCTCCTCGCCTTCTGGACCTTGAATCAACAGCGTGTAGCCATCGAACGAATAAGCGCCTGTCGCGACGTCATAGGCGCGTTTGCCTGAGGCGATGATGTAGGAGGTGCCGAAGCTGCCGGCGACGAAGCCACTGCGAGAATACCGTAGCTGGCCGTCACCCAAAAAGGCGTATTCGCGATCGCTGCGCACGCCACCCATGCCAACATTGAGGAGGTAATAGGTCGCGTTAAGAACTTGCCCCTCGGGCACCGGCATCAATCGCTTTGCTTCGGAGATATCGATCGTTGACCCAACATCGAGTCCGCCGCTCTGGGTCAGCATGAGTTGGTCGGCCTCGTCTTTCCAGGTGAACCACCGGTCGGGTTCGCGCTGTCGGGACAGGTCGAGGTTCAGGTCTGTAAAGGCGAAATTCCATGCGTGGCGATAGGCAGTGCCATCGCGCAGCAGCACGTAAATGTCTTCGTCGCGCTGGGTGTAGCCGTTGCCAAAGCCATCCATGCGATTGGCAAACTCGGCGTCGTAGAGGACACGGTCGATATCGCTCAGGACGATGCCTGCGCCGGGAGCGCCATAGGCTTCAGCATAGTCGAGAGGACGGAGCATCAGGCCTCTACTCTCGTCGGCAACCGTTGCTCGGTCATTGTCAAATTGGCTGTCGTCGAGAACACGGCAATCATCGAGACTGAGTTCGCCGCCCTCACGGTCTTCGCGCAGCCACCGGATTTGACCAATGACGACGCGTTCCGCGCCGATATCGCGTGCCATTGTTGCTTCCTGCTCGTCGCTGGCAAAGGACCGGCAGCTTGCAAGGAATGTCGATTGCTGATCGCCGCGCCATTCGCGCAACGTATCCGCGCTGGTAATCCTGCCGTTGATTGCTAGGGCAGGGCGCAGAGCCAGCCAGTTTTCTGCGTGATTTTGCCTGGCCTCGCGGAGGTCACGATCCTGCTCCGCGCCGCTTTTCGAGCCGATCTCGTCCATTTTTGCAGCAAGCTCGGCCGAAAGGGCGATCAGCGACACCACTTCGAGTTCAGGGCTTGTTACCTCTGTCGGCGCTTCGGCCACGACGATCCCAAAGCTGTCGGCATTGCGCAGCAGGTAGCGGATGGGCCGGGCGATATCGAACATGTCATTGTCGTCGAGTGTGGCGCGGAGATCGCCGCAGACACTGCTATCCTTGGCGACATCATCATCGACCAGTGCCTTGGCCCGGGCTCTGTTGGCCTCAAGGTCTTCATCGAGGTCCGGCATAACCATCGCGGCTGAAGCGATAAGGCGCTCATAGCCAGCGAGATCGACGCGGTGTCCCCATCCGGCGAGAGCATCTTGTCGTGCCTGTTGGCTATCTGGGAAGCGCGCATCGCAGGCCGAGAGATAGGCTTCTGCGACGATGGCGGCAGTCGCCGCCTTTCCCAGAGCATCCATGAAATCGGCGGCATCATCTCCCGATGCCGTCGTGGGTGCTATCAAAGCAACCCAGAATGCCAGCGCACTCCGCACTATCAAGAGCAGTCCCCGATGATGCGCTCAACCTGCAGCGTCCCGTCGACCAGCCTTCCCAGGATGGCGAGGCACTGATCGCTGGCCCATGCTTCCTCTATTCGGTTCGCGTCGGCTGTTGTTGCCTCGATCCGCGGCAAGGTTTCTTGCGCCCACAGAAGGTCCGATGGCCCGGCCTGCGCAGCTGCCGAAGCCCAGATTCCGCGCCACGGGCAGGGCGCCTGAACACAATAAATGCCGGTCTTGCCAACGAATAACCGTTCGCCGCCAGTTTCGGTGTCAGCAGCAAATGCAGGGCTTATGGCTGCAAAAAAGCCGAACAGCAGACCCAGGGCAAGACGCATCGTTCGCTCCTAGCGGTTTTCGAGGCCGTTGGCTTCGCGTTCCTTGGGAATGCTTTCGCGATTGGCCTCGACCTGTGCGATCAAACGTTCGAGGCCGTCGCGAACCTCCTTGAGTGTAGAAGCATGCTCCGTCTTGGACGTGGTGGGATTGTCATTGGCCGCGTCCCATTCGAGCGCCCATTCCATCGCCGCGATCCATTCGTCGACATCGCCGGCGATATATTCATTGACCGGTTTTCCCACTTGTTCGCTCAAGGCGCTGAACAGGATGCCCTCGTCGCGCGCGTCGTCGCCGCCAGCGCTAATGAGGAAGCGATAGCGCAACTGGCCAGCATACATCCAATTGGCCGCTTCCTGCCCCTTGCCTTCGCCCAGAAGGCGCGAGGAGAGAATGTAAAGCGCTGCTGGGTGAAGCGCGCTCGCCTCTGCAACGATCTCGGCGCTACTCATATCTTCAAGGCTTTTCATATCCTGCGCCGGGGCGGCCGAGATCATTGCGGTCGCAAGCAGCAGGGAGATCAGCAGTCGTTTCATGATCCGCATCCTTTTGGTTCTGCCCATAAGACGCGGCGAGCGAGCCAAACCTTGGTCCACAGCTAAAGATTTTTTCTGGAAAATCAGCCTTCGCCACCAAGGTCTGCGGCGTGGCAAGCGTCACATCGGCAAGACAACATGAAGGAGACACGCATGCGCTCTTGCGTCATCGCTGCCGGCCTGCTGCTGGCAACCGCCGCCCCCGTACTCGCTCAAAATACCAATCCCCTCCGCGATGGCCTGGACCACTTGCCGGCAACGCTCCTTTCCGGGCAGACGGGCGACTTCGCCTATTTCCTTGATATGCACACGCTCATGAGCCTTGTGGACGACGATAGTGCCCCTCGTCCCCAGTTGCGTGCTATGCCGATCGTCGATGTCTTGGCCCTCGAAAGCGTCTTCGAAACCGAGCCGGCCGAGTGGGAAGCCAAGGCCGGCACAACGATCGACAAAATCCGCTACTTTACCGGATATGGCCGCCCACCCAATTCCACCAGCAATTGGGGTTTGGTTGATGCGGACGCGGCAACTGACATGATTGCAGCGCTAAAGGCGGTGGGATTTGAAGATGCCGGTGTTTCGGGCGTTGTCGGCAATGGCGAGCCACAGCGGTTCGACCCATCCAAGCGCGATCCCTCTGACCCATGGCGTACTGCAATCGGCGCGGCGCAGTTTGCCGCGGCCGTGGGGACCAATGTGGTCCAGGCACAAACCCCTCAGGCTGCTACGGTCGCTGCCGGGCAACAGCCCAGCCTTGGTGATAATCCGATCGTTGCAACGGCTCTGGCGGGGCTTGAGCAGGCAGCCGGGAATGGTCAGGTGGTCCAGGCAGTGGTGATCTCGCCGCTCTTTGGCATGGCCGCTCTCGACCCCGCGGCGATGCTGGCGCCCTCGGCCGATATGGACGAAACCAAGGAGCGTCTTGAAGAGCAGATGGCCGCACTTAGCCAAGGCATTCCGCCCTATCTCGGAGGGATCATTGCCGATATCCAGCATGACCGGCCAGGTGTCGGCATTGCCTTGACCTACCCCGACTGCGCTATTGCTGAGGAGGCTGCGGATGCCATAGCGACGCGGTGGGTCGACATGGCCGGCGATGCTGCACAGGGCGAGGTTACCGCAAATACGGCCGAAGGCGAGGGAGGCTTCTGCGCTGCCACAGTGAGCGTCTTTGTCGATGCCGATAGTCCCGAGCAGAACCCTGCCTATCGTGTCCTGATCGAGACCTACACGCGAGGTCAGGTCGGTATTCTACAAATCGGCGAAAACTGAGCCTTGAGCTCCGGGGCAAAACTGCGCCCCGGAGCTTCATTTCATCGACCGACAAAGTTACGGCATAGTCGATCGTCCGTTCTTCCCGGATGGAGTATCGGTTAGTCCAGTTGAGGCAGTTCAGCCTGGCTCAACTCCGAGAGATGTTCGGCCTTGAACTCCCGCAGATTGCGCAGAAAAGCTTCCGATGCGGCATCGCCATAAGCGCGCTCACTCATGGCGAAAAGCATCGATCCTTTCTGGCCGTCAAATTCGCCTTCCACATAGCGATAGCCATTCCATTCGAGGATGAACTCGCCATTCTTGTCCTTGGTTGAGAGCAGGAAGTCGAGCAGGTACTCGCCATTGTCGGGATTGTCGAAGACGGCGTAATTGGCGACCGGGTCACTGCCCTTGCGCTGCTCGACCATTGCCGCCTGCGCCCCGACAACTTCGGTGAGCGGTGCGTCTGTAGCGAGAAATTCTACCATTACCATACTTTCGTAGCTGTCACCAGCGGCGCCTTCGGGCAGGTATTCCTGCTTAAAATAGCTCGGTTGCGGATTGGACGACCAGGAGAGGATATAGTCCGTATCGCCGACCTTGATCGGACCGGGGACGCCCAGGTAATCGGTTACGCCCTGCGCTTGGGAAGGCATGATGGAACAGAGCGCGAGCAGCGCCGTGGCGGTAATCGTCTGACGGAACATGGGTTGATCTCCTCGACAAGGCAGAGCGCCTCACTACCCATGTGACGGCGCCTGCAGCCAAGACCTTGGTCTGGTCGTGACTTTTGTTCGACCAAGATTGCGCTCGCGCCCGTCGTCCTATCAGTGAACAGAAATGGAGAGCGCCATGCCTTCGCGATTGCTGATTTGGACCGGGGTCATTTTGCTGGCTGTTCCCGCCACGGCTCGGGAGGAAAACTGGCGGGCAGATGCGTTAGAAAAAGCGCAGGATTATCATGCCGCCAACTTGCCTCCTCTTTGCATGGAGCCCGACACTTCAGAAACGGAGCCGCCCAGTTTCGAATTGCAGGTGGGCGAAGAGACGGCGGCCCGCCAGGCGCTGATCGTCGAATTTCCATGCCAGATTGGCGCCTATAGCCAGACCGCGGTCTATCTGCTGTCGGATCAGCAGGGCACGGTGTCGCAAATCGTCTTCCCGGCACCCAAGTTTGACGTCAATTATGTTGGCGGAGAAGAAAGTGCAGGCGTCGACACTATAGTCGTCTACGAAACGCCCTATCTCCGCGAAGTGGTCAATCCGAGCTACGATCCATCCAGCCGCACCATGTCAGAGCGCAACAAGTGGCGCGGCTTGGGTGACGCCTATACGGAAACGCGCTGGCAGTTCAAGAACGGCAAGTTCGAGATTACCTACTTTGCCGTCGATGCCACCTTCGATGGCAAAGATGATCCCATTGTTCTGATCGAACGCGACATCTGGTGACTATTGGTCGAGGCTTCGGAGCCCGACAATGAAATGCATGTAGCGCAAATAGCGCTCGCCGGTGGCTTCGTCGCTGGTCGCGACAACCTGTCGTCGTCCTCCGTCCAGCGCCTCATGCTGCTCCCTGGTTAAAAGGTCTGATCCAATCGCGGACAGCGCATCATAGCGCAGGCTCCGATAACTTGTCTCGTGACCAGCTTCGATCATCGCGGCGTCCATGACCACGTCGGCGTCGATGCCGCCACACTGTTCGGCGATCCTTTTGCGCTCTCCGTCCAGCACCGCGATCATGTGGCGGTCGAAGGGCGCTCCTTCAGCGTGCCCGATCTGACTGCTTATCGCCGCGATCTCGCTCTCGCAACGGCCGCTGGGGACCAGATGATCGCGTGGCTGACCCGGAATGGTGATGGCTTCGATCAGGGGATCAATCAAGTTCCAGTCGGTCTTCTCCTCGGCGCTGATACAACTCAGCGTCACATAGCCGGAAGGGCTCGGAATGACCGCAACGGTGAATGCGCCGCCCGTTTCATGCTTGCCATGGACGCGATGGGCGTAAGAACCGTGAAGGGTAAAATCTTTGCCGCCTTCGATTGTGCCGGGCACGGCAACCTCTTGCGCCATGCGCTCGTAGGTGCCTGTATCGAGAACGAGGCTATTGACCCAATCCTGGTCCCCCTGCCCATAAGCTGGGTCGTATTGAAAGCTGATGTCGCAAAGATCGCCGCTGGGATCCACGGCAGGTAAACCCGGATTGTCCGATGACACCGTGATGACCACAATGCCCTCGGGTGTCTGCCCCACCAATTTCGCGTCAAAGCCATCCGGTGTTTCGAGCGTCAATCCGAAATCAGGATCGACCAGAACAGGACCGTGCGCTCCATCTTGCGCCAGCGCAGCGGCCGTCATGCAAGCGGACATCGAAATTGCAGCTATGACCTTCATCGAGACCTCCATGTTTCGAACATAGGACGCTCGGCCAGTCAGCTTTCTTGGTCTGCCAAGACAGATTTGCAGATGGACATATCGTCTGCGATCGCGATCGCGCCTCGCTCATGAGTTTTACCTAGATGGTCTGATCTGGAAGCATCCGTCCCTCGGATGCAGCTGTCGCAATTGTTTCCCCACTGGCGCCTTGTCCCCTCACTCCCAAAAAAATCCAGTTGCAAAGTTTGGCTTAGTTGATAACGTTTCAACTTACTTGACGGAAGCGGCGAGACAGCCGCGTCAAGGGAGGAGAAAATCATGTTCAACCGCTCTTTGCGGCGTCGTACCGTCTTGGCCGGCGTCATGCTTGCCGCTCTTGCCGGCGTTAGTCCGTCCGTCCTTGCGCAGGACATTTCTGGTGATCTTGTCATCCTACAATGGCAGACCGGCACAGATGGTCAGATGTGGAAGGATGTCGAAGCCAAATTCATGGAGATGCATCCCGGCGTCACCATCAAGGAATTCCAGCCCGCAGGCGGGCAGGGCGATGCCCGTGGCGGTATGCGCACTGCGCTCATGGGCGGCGAGGTCGTCGATATCATCATCAATACCTGGCCGGCCTTCCGCGCAGAACTCGTCAATGCCGGAATTCTGCGCCCGATCGATGATCAATGGGCTAGCTTTGGCTGGGACGACAAGCTCAGCCAATCCTGGCGCGATCTCGGCTCGATCGATGGCACGACCTACGGCATCACCTATACCTATGGCGACCGCTCGGCGATCTGGTACAAGACCGCCCAGCTCGAAAAAGCTGGCGTCACGCCGCCAAAAACCTGGGACGAGTTCATCGCGAGCTTCGATAAGCTCAAGGCAGCCGGCTATCCAGCGCCTGTCGTAATCCCTGCCAAATACTGGGCGCATACCGAGTGGTTCGAGACGCTGCTGCTGCGCACCGCCGGCGTCGACGTTGCCGCGCAACTGGCGGCGCATCAAATTCCCTGGACCGACCCGAAGGTCAAAGCGGCGCTGATGAAATATGCCGAAATGCTGCAGGCCGGCTGCTGCGCTCCGGCGGCGACCATGCTTGCGATCGAAGAACCTTATCCAACGCTTTATACGGCTGAGGAGTCCAATTACATGCTTTTTGGCATGTGGACCAATGCGGCGCTGAAGAATGATCTCAAGCTCGAAGAGGGCGTCGATTATTCGATCTTCCAGTTCCCCGCGTTGGGCATGGGTTTTGACGATACGTCGAGCGTTGATACCAAGGAACTGAACGTCACGACCAACGGCGCCAACCCCGCAGCGGCGGACGCTTTCCTCGATTACATCGTCAGCCCCGAGGCTTCCGCCATCATGGCCGGCTACGGTTATGCCTCACCAAGTTCGGCTGCGGACGGATCGCTCCTTGGTCCGGTCCAGCAGATCGCCACCGGCGCCGTTTCGAGTTCCAAGGTGCAGTTCGTCCTCGGCGATCTTCTTCCCGGCGATCTCGTCGATGAATATCGCGTCCAGCTGCAGAAGTTCCTGCAGAACCCAACCGAGGCGACCGTCGACGAAGTGCTGGCCGCCATCGAAGCCAAAGCGGCAACGGCTTACTGATGAGCCGGTCTCTGCCCCAGATGGTGGCAGACCCGGCGGACGTTTCCTCCCGCGATGGTGGCGGACGGCTTCGGCTGCCCGCCACCCGTGGATGGCGCATCAAGGAAACACCGGCTGCCTGGCTGCTCATTACGCCCGTGATCATCCTTTTCGGTATCTCGGTGGTTTATCCGCTGTTCGATACGCTCAGGCTGTCGTTCTTTGACATCAAAGGCCTGGCGCCAGCCAAATGGGTTGGCTTTGGCAATTACGTTACGCTGTTCAATGATGCGACCTTCCGCAACACGCTGCTGACAACGCTGATCTTCACGCTCGGCACGACGGTAATTTCGGTCAGCCTTGGCTGGGCTCTGGCCATGCTTTGTGCCTTTGCGCCCGTCCATACGACGCCCTTTCGCGGCATGATGTTCGTTACCTTCGGCATTTCCGAAGCGGTATCGGGCTATATGTGGCTCAATATCCTGCGCCCCGACAAAGCAGGGCTCCTCAACGCCATCATCGGCAATTTCATTCCCGGCTTCGCCCATTCCTGGTTGGGTGACCCCAATACGGCGCTCTGGTCGCTGATCTTCGTTGCGTCCTGGAGCGGTGTCGGCCTGCCGCTGATGCTCTGCTTTGCCGCGGTTCAGTCGATCCCGCGGACGGTGCTCGAGGCTGCCTATATGGATGGTGCCAAACCCACGTCGATCATGCGGCATATCATGATGCCGCTGTCGCTTCCGGGTGTACGCGTCGCCATTTTCATCAACCTGCTCGGGGCTTTGCGCGCCTTCGACATCATCTATGTGATGACCGGCGGTGGCCCCGTGCGCGCCACAGAGACGGTCGGCTACTTCATGTATCGGGAGTCGATGACACAGTTCAAATTGGGCTATGGCGCCGCGGCCACTGTCGTGCTGCTCGTCGCCGTTCTCGTCATTTCCATCCCCGCCATCATCCAGCGCACGGCAGGTGCCAAATGATCGGGCGCATTCATTGGTGGACTGTCGTTCTGGTCGGTGTCATCGCGACCATCTGGGTCATCCCGGTGCTCGGCATCGTCGTGACTTCGCTGCGTCCGCCGAGCGAAGTGGCGCTCGGCTGGTGGCGGCTCGATACGTTCAGCATCACGTTCGACGCGTGGATCCGGGTGTGGGATGAATATCCGCTGGCCCAGGCCTTCTGGTTTACGGCAATGCTTGCGGCGCTCGCAACGCTTGGCACCATGCTGCTGACGCCAGCCGCGGCCTACGCGTTCCACTTCCTCAATTTCCCGTTCCGCCGGCTGTTGCTGATCCTGATCATCAATGCCTTTGTGCTGCCGCAGCAGGTGGTGGTTATTCCGCTCTTTACGCTCTGGCGGGATTTGAAGCTGATCGACAATATCGCAGCCGTGCTCATTCCCTATGTGGGTATGAGCTTTGCCTGGTCGATTTTCCTCGTGAAGAACTTTCTCGAGGACTTTCCCAAGGAGTTGATCGAGGCGGCCAAGATTGATGGCTGCGGGCCCCTTTCGACCCTTCGCCACATCGTCCTCCCCAATGCGACAAGTCCCATCTTTGCGGTCGGCGTTCTGCAGTTCCTCTGGACCTGGAACGCACTCCTTCTTCCCATGCTCTATCTGCGGAGCATGCAACCCTTGCCCGTCCTCCTGACCAAGGTATCGGGCACCTATGAGAGCAATTGGGATCTGCGGTCGGTGGCCGCGATCGTCACCACGATCGTCCCGCTCATCGTCTTCGTGATCTTTCAACGCCAATTTGCCGCCGGGTCGCAGACCCGCACAGGGGCCAAAGAATGACTATCCAACGCACCAACAAGCCGCTGCGCTTTCGCCAGATCCATCTCGATTTCCACACGTCCGAGCATATCCCCGATATTGGCAAGGATTTCGATGCAGCAGATTTCGTCGATACGCTGAAGAAGGCACATGTTGATTCCATTACGGTCTTCGCCAAGTGCCATCACGGCTGGGCCTATTACCCAACCAAGATCGGCGCGCCGCACCCGAACCTGTCCCGGCCCGATCTCCTCGGCGAAATGGTCGATGCACTCAACGCGGCCGATATCGAATGCCCGATCTACATCACCGTGCAATGGGACGAGCGCAATGCGCGGCTGCATCCGGAATGGCGGGTGCGGTCAGCCACCGACAACCGCTTCGATCCCGCCCAGCTTGAAGCGGGCTGGCACACGCTCTGCCTCAACCACAAGGACTATCGCGACGAGCTTCTGGGTATGGCGCGCGAAGTCGCCAGCACCTATGCAACGCCGGGCATCTTCTTTGATATTGTCCTCGCGCCCGATTGCGTGTGTCAGGCTTGTCTCGACACGATGGCCGAGATGGGTCTTGATCCAGAGATCCACGCCGATCGCCTGACCAAGGACGAATGGGTCAATGATCGCTTCCGGCGCGAAATGAGCGCGGCGCTGAATGCCGAATTCCCGGGGCTCCGGATTTTCTACAATTGCGGCCATATCCACAAGCAGGGGCCGCAGCGCTTCGAACCCTATTCCCATCTCGAACTGGAAAGCCTGCCGACGGGCGGCTGGGGATACAATCACTTCCCGGCCAGCGCGCGCTATGCGGCAACGCTTGGCTTCGATTTTGTCGCCCATACCGGGAAATTCCATACGTCCTGGGGCGAATTCGGCGGCTTCAAGCATCCCGATGCCTTGGAATTCGAAGCGGCGCAAATGGTGGCGCTAGGGTCAAAATGCCTTGTCGGCGATCAGTTGCATCCAAGCGGCGCGATCAATCCCGATACCTATGCCTCGATCGGCCCCGCCTATGCGCGTGTCGAAAAGCTCGAACCCTATCTCGAAGAAGCGTGGCAGGTGTCCGAGGTCGCAATCCTCTCGGCGGAATATTTCCACCATGCAGGCGACCGCAACAACAATGCCGATGATGGCGCGGCGCAGATGCTGCAGGAATTGCAGCAGCCCTTCGACGTCATCGACCCGAGCGTCGATTTTGCGCGCTACCGCGTCATTATCCTGCCCGATGAGGTGCCCGTCGAAGGGGATCTGCAGACCCGGCTCAATGCCTATGTCGAGGCGGGCGGCAAGCTGATCCTGAGCGGTATTTCTGCGTTGCAGGACGACGGGTCTTTTGCGGTCCCTGCCGGCATACGCAATCTCGGCCCGGTCGAGTTCAATCCGTCCTACCTCCGCGCCAGCGCTTCGCTCGACCAGTCCATGACGACGTCGCCCTTCGTCGTCTATGGCCGGGCCCTGGCGATAACCCCCGAAGGCGCGGAGGTGCTGGCAGAGGTCATGCCACCCTATTTCAACCGGACCTATGCGCATTTCTCGTCGCATGCTCACGCGCCCGACAATGTCGCATCGGCTCCGCTCGGGGCGGGCGTCACGCTCCATAAGGGCGTTGGCTATATCGCTTACCCGATCTTCTCGATCTATCGGGCGATGGGCCAGCCGCTTTATCGCTATATCGTCCGTGGCCTCCTCAAGCGGCTCCTACCCGATGCCGCTCTCGAGACCGATCTGCCGAGCTCGGGCCGCGCATCGCTCAGCCAGCAGGAGGCGCGTGGCCGCCACATCCTTCATCTGCTTTATGGCGCTCCGCAGGTCCGCGGCAATGCCGTGCCGACGCGGGATGGAACGAGGGTCATGGAGATGATCGAGGATATCCCGGCGATTGGCCCCGTCACGGCCAAGGTGCGCCTGCCAGCGCCGCCGCGTCGCGCCTTCGAGGCCGTCTCGGGCGAGCCGGTGGAGGTGACCGATCTTGGCAATGGGCAATATGGGGTAACGCTTGAGCGCATGCGCATCCATGCGGCCATTGTGTTTGAACAAAATGCCTAGCGTGACAATTGCTTGGCCGGGCCCTGTGGCGCCCGTGCCCAAGCCGCATTATGCAGGTGAAAAGCGTCCGGGGCGATTTTTCCGGGCGCGTTCACCAGGGATACGAAGACGGATGACCGACCAAGCGATCAATAGAGCACGCCCGGCGACAATTATCGATGTTGCGCGGGCAGCCGGTGTCGCCGTTGGCACTGTGTCGCGCTATCTCAACGATCAGCCCATTCGCGGCGGCAATCGCGAGCGCATCGCCCAGGTGATCGACGAACTGGGCTATCGCCGGAACAGCGCCGCTGCAGCGATGAAGACCAATACCAGCCACATGGTTGGGCTCATGGTCCCCGCCGTCGGCGAATTCCACGCCGCTTTGCTCGATCGTCTCAGCCGGCACATGCGCCAGACCGGGCGCGCAGTGCTCTGCTATTGCCACGATACCGACCCCAGTTCGTTCATGGACGGGATCGAGTTTTTCGCCGGCCATCGCGTCGATGCGGTGGTGATGGATGGCAATGAAGAGCTTCGCCAGCGGCTTGAGCCCTATATCAGCCAAGGCATGTTGACCGTGCTCTATGACAATGACTTGCCGGGCTTAGCCGCCGACCGGGTCTTTGTCGAAAACCGCCGCGCCAGCAAGCGGCTCATCGATCATGTGCTCGATCTCGGTCATGAGCGGGTGGCGATCATTCACGGGCATCTGGTCGATTCCGTCGCCCGCGATCGTCTCCAGGGCTATCGCGATGCGTTCCTCGCCCATGGTGTCGAAGAGCATCCCGAACTCGTCGTCGATGCGCGCTGGAACGAGCAACGCGGCTATAGCGCGATGGGCGATCTGATGGCGCTGCCCAATCCGCCGACGGCCGTCTTCGGGGCCAATTACAATATGAGCATTGGCGCGCTGCGCTGGTTGCGCGAGCACAATGTCTCGATCCCGCAAGACATATCATTTGTCAGCTTCGACGATGTGCCGGCCTTTTCCGTGCACGTGCCGGGGATT
This sequence comes from Devosia sp. Leaf420, assembly GCF_001425445.1. GTDB lineage: Bacteria > Pseudomonadota > Alphaproteobacteria > Rhizobiales > Devosiaceae > Devosia. The sequence goes on from NZ_LMQU01000012.1 coordinate 83,499, forward strand.
ACGGCAGTCGGTCAGCCGGTCGACAAGATGGCCGAGGCCATTGTTTCGATCCTTGCCGAACGGCTGGGCGATGGATCGCTCGGCAATCGCACCATACGCATCGATGCTGAAATCACTCTGAGAGGCTCCACCCGACGCTTGCGCCGGTAAGGAGCCACGCCTGGAGGAGGCGAGAATGGCCAATGTTGCGCTGACCGATGTCAGCAAATCCTATGGAGCGCTCGAGGTCATCGAAGGCCTTAACCTCTTCATCGACGACGGGAGCTTCACGGTTTTCGTGGGGCCATCGGGATGCGGAAAATCGACGCTTCTGCGCATGATCGCCGGGCTCGAACCCATCACTAAGGGCACGCTTTCGATCGACGGAAAAACCATGAACCAGGCCGACCCGATCGAGCGTGGCGTTGCCATGGTGTTTCAGAATTACGCGCTTTATCCGCATATGACGGTCGAACAGAATATCGGCTTCTCCCTGCGCATGGCGGGGCTTAGCAAGGAAGACATCGCCGCCCGCGTCGCCGTTGCGGCTCGGACGCTGCAGATCGAACCGCTCCTCAAGCGCAAGCCGGGTCAACTTTCCGGAGGCCAACGTCAGCGCGTCGCCATCGGGCGCGCCATCGTCCGCGACCCCGAAGTGTTCCTTTTCGACGAGCCGCTGTCGAACTTGGATGCCGAACTGCGCGTGTCGATGCGCGTCGAGATCGCCAAGCTCCACAACCAGCTTGGCTCGACCATGATCTATGTCACCCACGACCAAACCGAAGCCATGACGCTGGCCGACAAGATCGTCGTCATGCGCGCCGGCAAGATCGAGCAGGCCGGCACGCCTGAAGAACTCTATGATAACCCCGACAATCTTTTCGTCGCCGGCTTCATCGGGTCGCCCCGCATGAATTTCCTCCGCGGCACTCTTGGCGGCGGCACGGTGCGCCTCGAAAATGGCGGTTCGCTGCCTGCAAGCGGCACGGAGGACAAGGTGCTGGTGGGCGTCAGGCCCGAGCATTTCGTCGAGCCGGGGCAGGGCGCTGCAGACGTCTCGGTCACTGTCGATGTCGTCGAAAATCTCGGCGGCACGCGCTTTGTCTATGGCACACTCTCGTCCGGCGAAAGCGTCGTCATCGAGGCGCGCGAACGGCCGGGGATCAAGGCCGGCGACGTTCTCTCCTTCGGCATCAGGCCCGATCGGGCCATGCTTTTCTCTTCCTCTGGCGCTCGGCTGCGGAACATCTGATGACTGACATTCTCTGGTATCTCCAACCGGCCACCGAGTGGACGGACGCTCTCCCCTTGGGCAATGGCCGGCTCGGCGCCATGGTGCATGGTGGCGTCGGCCGCGAAGAACTTCAGCTCAACGAGTCAACGCTCTGGTCTGGCGGGCCATATCAACCGACCAATCCCGAGGCCTTGCCTAACCTCGAAAAGGTGCGCAAACATCTTTTCGCCGGACGCTATCAGGCGGCTCACGATGTCGCCCAGTCCCATCTTCTTGCCAAACCGCACTCGCAGATGAGCTACCAGCCGGCAGGCAATCTCTTTGTCGATTTCCGGCATGAAGCGGTACCCGGCAGCTATGCGCGCAAGCTCGATCTCGCAACCGCCACCACGACGACCACCTATGCGCTACTGGGGTCCGGTCTTGATCCCGATGCCCCGCATTATACACGCACCGCCTTCGTCTCTGCGGCAGATGACGTCATGGTGCTGCATCTGGCATCCTCCGTACCAAAGCTGCTCGATTTCGAGGTGTGGCTCGATAGTCCGCAACCCGGCGATATTTTTGCGGGCGACGAGGGGAGCCTCGTCTATCGCGGCCGCAATTTCGGCAAGCATGGGGTCGATGGGCAACTCAGCTTCGGCATCGATGCGCATCTCCGGGTCACAGGCGGCACGGTCGAGCGCCGCGGCCGCCGACTCGTGGTGCGCGATGCGACGGAAGCGCTCATTCTCCTCGATATCGCGACCAGCTTCGTTCGGTTCGATGATGTTTCAGGGGATCCCAACGCCAAGCTTCTCGCGCGACGCGATGCCTACCTTGGGGCGGACGTCGAAACTCTCCGCACCCGCCACATCGCGGCCCATCGGGCACAGTTCGATCGGTTGGATATCGACCTTGGCGCGGGCCGGGATGATCTTCCAACAGACCAGCGTATTGCCAATTTCGCCTCGGGCGACGATCCCGGCCTTGCCGCGCTCTATGTCCAATATGCGCGTTACCTGATGCTTTCATCGAGCCGCCCCGGCACGCAACCGACCACACTGCAGGGGATCTGGAACAAGGACACGCGGCCGCCTTGGGGCAGCAAATATACCGCCAATATCAATCTCCAGATGAACTATTGGCTGCCCGATCCCGCCAACTTGCCGGACATGGTCGAGCCTCTCGTGGCGCTCGCCGAGGATCTGTCGACCACCGGCGCCGAAATGGCACGGGCTCACTATGGCGCCCGAGGCTGGGTGCTCCATCACAATACCGATCTCTGGCGCGCTACCGGCCCCGTCGATGGCGCCTATTGGGGCATGTGGCCGACAGGCGGCGCCTGGCTCATGGCTCAACTCTGGGATCACGCCCGTTTTGCCGGAAGCCCAGATGCTCTCGTGCGACGGCTCTATGGTCCCCTTAGAGGTGCCGTGCTGTTTGCGCTCGATACGCTCGTCGCCATGCCGGGGACAAATTATCTCGTCACCGCGCCATCCATCTCGCCGGAAAACCGCCATCCCCACGGCGTCGCGCTCTGCGCGGGTCCGACCATGGACAACCAGATCCTTCGCGATCTCTTTTCGGCCTTTGCCGAGGCTGCCGACCAATTGGAGGAGGATGCCGACCTCGTCCAGCAGGCCGAGGACGCGCGGAGCCGCCTTCCCGAACATCGCGTCGGCAATGCGGGGCAATTGCAGGAATGGATGGAGGATTGGGACATGGACGTTCCAGAAATCCACCATCGCCATGTCTCGCATCTCTATGGACTTTATCCCAGCGACCAGATCAGCACCGAGAGCACGCCCGAACTCGCTGCTGCCGCGCGCCGGTCGCTTGAAATCCGCGGTGACGAGGCGACCGGCTGGGGTATTGGTTGGCGCATCAATCTCTGGGCCCGCCTTGGCGAGGGCAGCCACGCCCATGATGTGCTGAAGCTCCTGCTCAGCCCCGCGCGCAGCTACAACAACCTGTTCGACGCCCATCCGCCGTTCCAGATCGATGGCAATTTTGGCGGTGCTGCCGGGATCCTTGAAATGCTGGTGCAGTCGAGCGAAGCCGAGATCCGGCTGCTCCCGGCTTTGCCGGAACAATGGCCGAGTGGGTCAGTGCGCGGCATTCGGGCCCGCGGCGGCATTGAGCTGGACTTGGTCTGGGCACAGTACCACGTTGCTTCGTTACGTCTGCGCAGCGCTGCGCAAAAAACGGTGACAGTTCGGGTGAACGGTCAGGCTTTCTCCATTGAAGTGGTCCCAGGTGTCGACGCTGTTCACGATTTTACCGAGGCGCCCTGATCGCGCAGTCAGATGCAGGCGCTGACGAAGGTTACGGGCAGGAAGACCAGAATTCCCGCGCCCAAGGCCGCGCGGTTTGCCCATACGGCCGCGATCGACAGCGTCGTCGTCGGCTCGCCTTCGCGGACTGGTTTGCCCATGGCGAGCCAGGCAAGCGGAATAAGGCTGGCCACATAGGCGCCGATCAGCAGCCAGCGGTGATTGGGCCAGCCATAGGCGCATCCGATCGCCTGGAGGCCATAGAGCACCACGAAGGCCAGCGACCACACTGTAAAGCCGGCGATCAAGAGCAGCAGGGCGCGGAGATCTTGCCGGACCATCAGGTGCCCCCCGCCCACGCCAGGAGCGTTGCAAGGCCAAGCGCCGGGATCATCGTCGCCGCGGCATAACCATTCCAGAGCCAGGCGAGCACAAGTTCCGTCTGGCGGCGTGCTGAAACATAGCCCTGGGTCAGGCGCCAGAAGCCGTGTCCTGCCAGGAGCGCGGCAAGGCCGCAGTGAATGGCGGAAAATGAGAGCAGGGCAAACATGACAGCCTGCCGCGCGTGGTCGGTAGGGTTGGGCACTGCGGTCAACAGCACGATCAGCATGACTAACGCTGCCACGTGTCCAAGTGCTGCGGCCAGCAGAAAACCCCCGGCGTTCTGGCCTGACAGATTGCGTTGCCGTGCCAGCCAGGAGGCTCCTGCGGCGGATGCTGATAGAATCCATGCAAGCCCGCTCAGCCAGACAGGCCAATCGATTGGCACGAGACCTTCCCAGTTCGGCGCGACTACCAGGAGAAACAGCCCGCCGAAAAGCAGCGACGAGAAGAGCGTTGCATTCATCACCAAGGCGCAGCGATTGGCGAGAACAGCCACATTGTTGGGACATTCGACATCAAGCGGGGCGGCTTCGCCCATGCCGATATCGATCAGTCCCTCGTCCTCCGTCTGTCCAATGTTGGCGGGCCAGATGAGGAACAAGATCAGCGTCAGCAGCGCACCGAAAGGGGCGAGCCAATAGAGCCCGAAGAGCATGGCGAGAAAAAAGCTTGCCGTCGCTAATGCCGTCCAGAGCGGCAAATAGGTGCGGCGCGGCAGGATAATGACATGCTCAGGCGCGCCAGTGAGCATATCGACGCCCATGGTTTCTTGATCTCCATTGCGGGTAAAGCCGAGATAGCCGTAGCCACCGGCCAATAGAGGTCCGATCTTGGCTGGCTCCAATCCGTCCGCCCGCTCGTCGATCCTCGGGATCGCAGCGAAATTATAGCTCGGTGGTGGCGTTGGCGTCGCCCATTCGAGCGTTTGCGCCTGCCAGGGGTCGCGGCGGAAATAGCGGCCGAAGCGGAACTGCAGGACAAGATCGGCCAGAACTAGGCAGAAGCCCATGGTCAGGATGAAGCTGCCGAAAGACGACAGGAGGTTGAGCCAATCCCAACCCCAATTCGACGGATAGGTCGAGATGCGGCGTGGCATGCCCATGAGCCCGGTCAGGTGCATGAGGAAGAAGGTCAGGTTGAAGCCGATGAAGATCAGCCAGAAGGCCGGAATGGAAAGCTTATAAAGGCTCTGGCGCCCCGAAATGTGCGGCAGCCAATGATAGATGCCGGCGAGCATGGGGAAAACGAAACCACCCACCAGCACATAGTGGAGATGGGCGACGACGAAATGGGTGTCGTGCACCTGGGTGTTGAACGGCACCATAGCGAGCATGACGCCAGTTAGCCCGCCGATGACGAAAACGAAAAAGAAGCCGAAGACATAGAGCATCGGCACGTCCCATTTCGGCTTCCCAGAAGCCAGCGTGCCAAGCCAGGCAAATATCTGCACCGCGGTGGGTATGGCGACGAGGGCGCTGGCGGACGAGAAGAAGGCGAGCGCGAGATGCGGAATACCCACCGTGAACATGTGGTGGACCCAAAGGCCAAAGGACAAAAAACCCATGGCGACGATAGCCGCGATGATGGCGCGATAGCCGAGGATTTGGCGCTGCGCAAAGACGGGAATGATGGTCGAGAGCGCACCTGCCGCGGGCAGAAAGATGATGTAGACCTCCGGATGACCGAAAAGCCAGAAGAGGTGCTGCCAGAGAAGCGGATCGCCGCCGCGGGTGGGATCGAAGAAGGGGAGGTCGAAGGCGCGTTCGAGTTCGAGAAGGATCGAACCCAGGATGAGCGGCGGAAAGCCGACGATCATCATGCCCGAGGTGACGAGCATATACCAAGCCATCAGCGGCATACGGGCCAATGACATGCCTGGCGCGCGCATTTTGAGGATCGAGACGAAGATCTCGATCGCGGCAGTGACGGCGGATATTTCGACGAAAGTGATGCCGAGCAGCCAGACATCAGCATTGATGCCCGGTGTGTAAGGCTTGGACGAGAGCGGGGTATACATGAACCAGCCGCTATCGGGCGCGGCGCCCAACAGCATCGCGACGATGAGGATCGTGCCGCCGAAAAGGTAGCACCAGAAGCCATAGGCGGTGAGCCGAGGAAAGGCCATGTCCCGTGCGCCCAGCATCTTGGGCAGCATATAGATGACGAAGCCCTCGAACATCGGGATGGCGAAAAGGAACATCATCACCGTGCCATGCATGGTGAAAATCTGATTGTAGATTTCGGGTCCGATGAAGGCGCTGTTCGGCGTCGCAAGCTGCGCGCGGATCAGCATGGAGAGAAAGCCGCCGATGGCAAAGAAGGTGAGCGCCACCACCATGAAGCGCTTGCCGAGCACAGTGTGGTTGACGCTCGATAGCCGCCCAATGCCAGGCGGGGTCATCCAGATGCGCTCAAGTTCCTTGTGGAGGCGGATTGGCGAGATAGGCGTGTCGCTCACTGGCCGGCCTCCATCAGAGCGGCAAAGTCTTCTGGCGAATGCGCCTCGACGCGGAAAAACATGATGTCGTGCCCTTCGCCGCAATATTCGGCGCATTGGCCCCAATAGGTGCCGCGTTCGTCGGCCTCGAGCCGGATGAGGTTGGTGTGGCCGGGAATGGCGTCGATCTTGCCGCCGAGGCGCGGGATCCAGAAGGAGTGGATGACATCGGCTGAAGTCACGGCAAAATCCACGGGTTGCCCGGCGGGTATGTGCACCACCTGCTCCTCGGACGTCGTGCCGTTAGGATAGCCGAAACGCCATTGCCAGCGTTCGGCGGTCACCTCGATGCGCAATGGTTTATCGCCGCGCGGCAGCAATTGTTCGCCGAGAACAAGCGCCGTACCCGTCAGCAGCACGAGCACCGGAATGGGCAGGATGAGGCCGCCGCCGATGATCCAATGCCCCGGCTTGAGCCGCGACAGAGTGCCAGTCCGGAAATAGGCGAGAAAGAACAGTGCCATGACGATGGCAAACAGCCCCATCGCGCCCCAGAGCATGACCCACCAGAGCGTCGCGAGATTGGCGGCACGGGGGCCGGCTGGGTCAAGCGTCGATAATTCGCCGCCGCAACCGGCCAAGAGGAACGGCGTTGCTGCAAGAGCAGAGATTTTTGAGAGGGAAACGACCCAGTGGCGGATACGACGCAGGACAGCGAAGAGCGGGAAATCACGCTGGAAGAGGGGCGGGAGATCGACGCCGGTCATCCCAACCCCATCATTCGTGAAATTGCCGAAAAGGACGTGAGTTCGGCCATTGCCGTCGCCGGACATCCGCTTCACGCCATGCTGGTGCACTTCCCCATCGCCTTCGTGATCTCGACGCTGGGCATCGACATTTTTTATTGGTTCACCGGGGACGAATTCTGGCTCGAAGTCGGCAAATGGTCGGCTGGCGCGGCATTCGTTTTCGGCGTGCTTGCGGCCGTCGTGGGCACGCTCGAATTGCTTGCCGTGCCCGGCATTCGTGTACGCGTCGCGAGCTGGAACCATGCGATTGCGGCCATGGTGATGTTGGCCATCGTCGGCGCCAATACCGGCCTTCGTCTCTTCTGGCCCGAAACCGTCTTGCCCAATGGCCTGATGCTCTCGGTTCTGTCGAGCATGGCCGCGGGCTTTGCCGGCTGGCATGGAGGCAAGCTGATTTTCGATCATGGTGTCGGCCTCCTCATATCATCCAAGCAATGAAGGGACGGGCGATCTCGCCCAGCCGCCCCGGGACGAAGAGGTCCGCGACGAAGCCGGGCCATTCGAGCCGGGGTTTGCCCAGAACAAGAATGAGAATGGTGCTCACGGTCAGCAGCGTCAGCGGCATGACGATGAGAAACCGGACCATGGGATAGGCGCGGTTGGGCTCGAAAAGCCGCAGGATCATCAGGCCGGAAAAGATATGGATGCCCGTCATCACCGAGACGGCCAGGAGCTTGGCTGAAAACCAGGCCTCATAGGTGGCCATCAGAAAGATCAGCACCGTCCCCGAACCGACCGCGACGAAGGCGGCGGGCGAGACGATCGCCACATAGAAAAACCGGGTGAAGGCGTGGAGGCGATAGAGGGCCTCGTCTTCGAGGCCCTTGCGCTGCAAATAGAGGAAGGGCAGGGCGATGAGCCCTGAACTCCAGAGCGCGATGCTGGCGACGTGAATAAATTTGAGCCACGTGACGATCATCGCGCCGCCTGCCTGATCCCCAGCGCATCGACCAGTCGCCAGAGGACGAGTGCGAGAAGCGGCAGATTGGCCGGCACCCACATGATCAAGCCGCCAAGCTGCTGGTCGTCCACTGGCGAGAGGCCGAAGGCGGCGCTGGTGGTAAAATGCGGCAGGTAAAGCGGGTTCTGGGCAAAGACCAGCAGCGCCCCGAGCATGCCCATCTGAATGGCACTGGTCAGCGCGCCCAGAGCCGACGACATGGGGGCGGTGGAGTGGAGGAGGCCCAACCATAGCCAGGTAAAACTGGCGAGAAGGCTGAATTGCATCGCCCAGTAAATGAGGGGATGCGTGAAGGCCGACGTGTAGAGATCCGGGCTATGCCAAAGCCAAAGCGCCGCTGTCGACAGCGCAACAGGCAGCAAGAGATTGTGCCGTTCGCCCAAACGTTTCGGCAGTGCCAGCGCAAGCAGTGGCGCCACGACCATCGTCAGGAGCACGTGATGCCCAACACGGGCCGAAAAGAGGCTAACGGTCAGCGCGCAAAGCGGCGAGACGAAGAGGATTGCAGCAATGAGCCAGGCGGACAGAAAGGCCATCCGCCTGACGTTCGAAGTGTCCCGAAGACAGAAACCGCCGACGAGAGCCACGGCAATAAGACCAGCCAGTAGGCCCGGTTCAAAATTCCAGCGGCTCCAGAGGTCCGCAGGAATGGCCGGCTGGCCGCAATAGCTCATGTCAAACGAGAAGGGTCCTGCCACGGCCACGATTGCCCCTATAAAACAAGGAGCGCCAAGGGCGCTGAGGGCGTTTTACGGACAAAGGTGGTCGGGCAAGTTTGCGCCAGGCCGCGGTTTTTCGCGAATAACGCAACGCCCTCGCATAGGACACACGTCGTCCATCGCCACCCATCTGCCCCCTCATCGCTGTGCGATGCAACCTGCGCGCCCATTTGCTCTCCCTGCAGTCTCAGAGGCGCAACGCCGTGATTTCGACACGGTTCCACAAAGCCCACCGTTCGCGTGCCTGGAATTGCCTGCGCCCTCAGGCTGCGAGCATGAGGTTTACCCGATAGGTGCTGAGAACGGCTTCGAGATCGTTCGGCGCACGGCCCGTGATATCTGCAACGCCCGCCGAGACACGATCCTCGCTGCCTTCCGCAATTGCCGCGTCCATAAGGGCAAGCGTCGTCGCGTAATCATCTGGCAGGCCATTGGCTCTGTGACGCGCGGCGAGTTGCTCCGGGGTCAGGTTGATGTGCCGTATCGTCCGCCCAGAAATCTTGGACAGAACCGCAGCGACATCAGCATAAGTCAGCGACTGAGGGCCGGTCAGCACGATATCCGCATTCTGCACGAGGCTTGAATCCAACAGGACCCTTGCGGCAACTGCAGCGATGTCGCTCGCGTCGATAAACGGGACGCGGCCTTGGCCGGTAGCCGAGTAAATCGCATTGTCCTCGTGGATGGACGACAGGTGCTGCGTGACGAAATTCTGCATGAACCATGTCGGGCGTAATACCGACCAGTTCACATCCTGCTCCGCGAGCCACTCATGCACCGCCCCCATCATCGGCCCGCCGCGCGGCAGCGATGAGGCCGAAAGCAGCACGAATTTTTCGACCCCTCCCTCGATGGCCTGCTCCAGAAATGGCAGCATCACCGCAAGCGGCTCGCTCGTATCCGTCGGCGCAACGAGATAGATTTTGCTCACGCCATCGAGTGCCAGATCATAGCTTTGGCCGTCCCGCCAATCGAATTGCCGATCGTGCGGACCATCCGGCTTGCGCGTGGCTCTGACGAAGTCGGCCTCTGCGGTGTTGAGGTGGCGTGTGAGAGCACTGCCGGTCGTTCCCGTTGCTCCGGTAATGAGAATGCGGTCAGCCATTGTTCGCCCCGTTCTTCTTTGCCGGATTGGCCTCTGCCGTCGTCATCAGAGCGACGGGGTTCCAGTAATCCTTGTAGTGAACGATCTTGCCTTGCCTTGTGCGGATCACCGAAATGTATCGCTGCTCATAGGGTTTTGCTGGTCGCCTTCACCGTCCCCACACCTTCGAATTCAACGATGGTAACGTCCGGATCTTCGGTCCGAAGGACCGCGACATTGTCGAGCGCATCGATCGTGATCATGTCCCCGACATTTTTCAGATAGGCCCGCAGAGCCTCCTTGCCGTCCACCCGCTTGACCATGTCCGGGAGCGCATAGGGAAACTCCATCACGACATCATCGGCGACCATGTCGATATAAGTCGGCGCGTTTTGGTCGACGCGATCTGCCAGCGCATAGCGCAGCATGGCGGAGAAGCTTTGAAATGGATCCGTCATTGGACTAACCTTTCGTCGGAACACTATCGTTCCAACCATCTAGGGAGCGTTACGATGGAACGCAACCGTTCCGACGAAAAGAATTCTGGTCGGCTTGCGAGTGGCGCTGCGGTGAAGCGTCCTCAAATCACCGACGCATTGAGCCGCGCCTTCTTTGAAGAATGGGCGCGTGTCGGCTATGCCCGGCTTAGTCTCGAGAAAGTTGCCGGCGCCGCTGGCGTCGGCAAGGCGGCGCTCTATCGCCGGTGGTCGTCAAAGGCCGAGATGGCGAGCGATCTCCTCTCCCAAGTTGGCATTGATCTGACCCGGACTGAGGACATGGGCTCGCTTGAAGCCGACGTCGAAGCGCTCCTCCGCGCTATCCGGCGGGTTCTGCGCCATCGCGTGATAAAGCGCATCCTCGTCGATCTTCACGCCGAAATGGGCCGTGAGCCGGCCTTGGCCGACGCCATTCGGCCCTTTCAGTTCGCACGGCGCGAGCAGGCCAATGCCTTTATGGATCGCGCCATCGCGCGTGGCGAGTTGCCGCCGACGGTCGATCGCGCAGCAATTGCCGATTTTCTCGCAGCTCCGCTCTATTGGCGGCTCATCGTTCTCGGGGGCAAAGCCGGGTGTGAGCACATTCGTCGTCTGGCCCGGATGATTGCGGCCGCGGCGAAAGCGAGTGGAGACGAATAGAGGAAGATTAGTCAGTCAGGGTTTTCACCGAGGCCCGCTCGACCAGTTTAGGCACCAGCATCACCCGCTGCGGCGGAAGCCGGTACCGGGTGCCGTGCATCCGGTCGAGAAGCAGGCGGAAGGCCGCGATGCCCATATCGCCGCCGGGCAGCCGAACTGTCGTCAGGGGCGGAGAGATCTGCGTCGCAGCAGCAAAATCGCCATAACCGACGACCGAAATGTCTTCAGGAACCCGCAAACCCATGCGGTGCAGTTCAGAAACGACATGGACCCCCAGCGCATCGTGCGCGCAGAATAGAGCCGTCGGCATGTCGCCCTCGATCTTGAGATCAAGAAACGCCCCGGCAAAGCCGTCCCCGCCGAACTGGATTTCGATGACGCTGGCCCCGTCCTGATTGATCAGCGCTTCGCGGAGGCCAAAAAGGCGCTCCATGCGGCCGCGCAATACCCGGCTGCCATGCACGAAGCCGATCCGCCGGTGGCCGCGCTCCAACAGATATTGCCCGATGGCATTGCCTGCCTCATGGTCGGCGCCGGTCACCTGGTCGACCTCTTCGAGCGGCAGCACCCAGCCCAATCGCACGACGGGCTTTCCGGCCGCCTTCAAGACCTGCAAGGTCGCGGTATCATGTTGCCCGACAAGGACAACGCCGGCGCTCACGCGCGCAATGTTCTCGACACTGGTGGCTACTGCCGTCCAGTGGATTTGCACCTGATAGCCCGACTCCGCCGCCTCCCTCTGGATGCCGTTCTGCATCTGCATCCAGAGTTCGCTGTTCACCGGGTCATGGTCGTTGAAGATGATGTGGATTGCAGGGCGGGTTGCTGCCACGTCGACAGCGCGAAGGTAACCCAGTTCGAGCGCCTTGGCCGTCACGCGCGTCCGGGTTTCTTCGCTAACGCCATCCTTACCCGCAAGAGCTCTCGAAACCGCGAACTTTGAGATCGCCAATTGGTCGGCGATTTCCTGCAATGTGATTTTCTTCAATCGCTCACCCATGGCGTTTGTTAGGTTGTATCACGCCAAAAGTTTTGCGCAAGTTTTGTATTTTCGGTCATAATAGCTGAGCAATTTCAGTGAAATGACCATATTTCGATTTTCTCCATTTCAATCCGCCTAAACGTATTGACCTAACAGTCTGGTATTGATTGGCTATTGTTAGCTTGAAGAGCGGCGTTTTAGCCGTCCGAGCTGAGGAGGGATCGATGACCAATATTTCTCGCAGAACATTTCTGGCCGCAACTGGCGCTGTACTCGTGCTGCCGGCCATTCCGGCCTTCGCTCAGGCGCCGTTGAAGGAAGCGCCGGCGCTGGCCGAAGCGGTTGCTGCCGGTACTATTCCGCCGCTCGCCGAACGCCTGCCGCTCAACCCTATGGTGGTGCAGCCCTTCGAAAGCGTCGGCCAATATGGCGGCGACCTCCGCGCTGCGCTTGTCGGCGGCGGCTCGCTCAACATGATGCACCGCTATCAGGGCTATGAGCCGCTCGTGCGCTATACCCCAGGTTTCGGCGGAGTCATCCCCAATGTCGCCGAGAGCTTTGAAGCCAACGAAGATGCGACGGCCTATACGTTCAAGCTACGCGAAGGCCACAAGTGGTCCGATGGCACGCCCTTCACCACCGACGACGTGATGTTCTTCTACGAAGACATCCTCCTCAACGAAGAGCTCGCCCAATCCCCGCCGACCCCGCTCCGCTCGACCGATGGGAGCACTGCGACCTTCGAAAAGATCGACGATCTGACCTTCCGCATCGTCTTCGCCCAGCCCAATGGCCTCCTGCCGCTGCGTCTCGCCTGGGCCAATGATGATCGCACGACCCGCACCCCGCGCCACTATCTCGAGCAGTTCCACATCAAGTACAATCCTGATGCCGACAAGCTCGCGACTGATCAGGGCCTGACCGGCTGGGTCCAGCTCTTCCAGATCAAGAGCGGTATCGCTGTCGATGGCGAAATCTTCAAGAACAAGGACATGCCGACGCTTTACGGCTGGCGCGTCACCCAGCCGATCGGCGAGTCCGCCGAATACTCGATCTCCGAGCGTAATCCCTACTATTTCAAGGTCGATACCGACGGCAATCAACTGCCCTATATCGACCGGATTACCTATGCGGTCGCGGCCGACAACGAAGTACTGCTGCTCAAGGCGCTGCAGGGCGAGATCGATCTTCTCGACCAGTGGATCTGCACCCCGGCCAACCGCGCCGTGCTCTATGATGGGCAGGAAACCGGCCAATACGGGTTCTACACCACGACCTCGACCGAGCCCAACGAGATGGTGTTCCAGCTCAACCTGACCCATCCCGATCCCGCCAAGCGCGCGCTTTATCAAAACAAGGATTTCCGCGCCGCGCTCAGCCATTCGATCGATCGTCAGGCCGTCATCGATACGATCTTCATCGGGCAGGGCGCGCCGGCTCAGCCATCCATCCGCCCCGAAGATCCGCTCTACAATGAGCAGCTCGCCACCCAGTTCACCGCCTACGATACCGCCAAGGCCAATGAACTCTTGGATGCCATCATTCCCAATAAGGATGGGGAAGGCATGCGCCTCGACGAGGCCGGCAAGCGCGTGACCATAATCTTCGAGATCGATCAGGTCCGCCAGACCTTCGTCGACAGCTTCCAGCTTGTCCTGCCCATGCTCCGCGCCGTTGGCATCGACGCCCAGATGCGCACCATGGATCGCTCGCTCTGGGAAGTCCGCGTGCGTCAGGGCGGAGAATATGACGCCACTGTGCACAAATTCGGCGGCAATGGCGGCATCGTCGCCATTCTCGATCCGCGTTACTTCTTCCCCAATACCACCGAGGCCATGTACGCCAAGGGCTGGCAGATCTGGTACAACGACAAGGACTCCGTCGACGCCGTCGAGCCACCGGAAGCCACCAAGCGCCAGTTCGAAGCCTATAACGAGTTGCGTCAGTCGAGCGACCCGGTTCGTCAGAACGAGCTGATGGCCGAAATCCTCCAGATCGCCGCCGACGAGTTCTACGTTTTCGGCATTACTCTGCCGCTCGACGGCTATGGCATCGTCGCCAATCGCCTCAAGAATGTGCAGCCGACCATGCCCAATTCCTGGGGTTATCCGACGCCCGCGCCGACCAATCCCGAGCAATACTACCTCAGCTGATCGCTCCCAACGTCAGCTTTGCACCGGCGGTCCCTCCGCCGCCGGTGCACACACCATAAAACCAGAACAACCGGATCGTCCGATGCTCAAGATCGAAGACAGCCCGTCTACTCTCCGGACGCCAGATTGGTACAAGACGGCCACGCGCTGGACGCAGCTCACGTTCGTCGAGGACGATCCGCAGCGCTATGACCCCGCCTTCTGGGTCGATGTGTTCAAGCGCACCCAGTCCAACGCCATCTGCCTCTCGGCCGGCGGTTACATCGCTTACTATCCAAGCGAAATTCCGCTGCATTATGTGTCAAAGTTCATCGGCGACACCGACCCCTTTGGCACGCTTGTCGCTGAAGCGCGCAAACTCGACATGCACGTCATGGCCCGGGTCGATCCCCACGCCATCCATGCCGACGCCGCCGAAGCGCACCCCGAATGGGTGTCGCTCACTGCCGATCGCCAGCCGCGCGAGCACTGGGCCATGCCCGGCATTTTCGTCACCTGCGCCTATTCGAGCTACAATTTCGACTTCATGACCAAGGTGATCGTCGAGATCGCGGAAAAATACGACATCGACGCGCTCTTCGGAAATCGCTGGCAAGGTCACGGCGTCTGCTACTGCAAGGCCTGCGAAGACAACTTCCGCCACGCGAGCGGCTTCGACCTGCCGGAAACGACCACCGCTTCCGATCCCGTCTGGCAGGCTTGGGCCGCCTGGCGCCGCACGACGCTGACCAAGCTCGTTGCCCATTGGGACACCGAAGTCAAAAAGGTGAAGCCGCATGCCAGCTTCATTCCCAATATGAGCGGTTCCTCGCTCATGGAATTCGACCTTTCGGTCATCAAGAAGCATTGCCCCATTCTGTTCGTCGACCACCAGGGCCGCCGCAATGTCGAGCCCGCGTGGTCCGCCGGCCGCAACGGCAAGCGCATCCGCGCCACGTTCCGCGATCGGCCAGTGGGGCTCATCACCTCCATCGGTCCCGAGGAAATCCCGCGCTGGAAGGACTCGGTACAGACCGGCCCCGAAATCGAGCAATGGATCCACGCCGGCATCACCCAGGGCCTCTTTCCCTGGTTCACCAAGTTCAACGCCTGCATCCCGGATGATCGCTGGGTCGAGCCGACGGCCAATGCCTTCAAGCTCCACGCCAAGGTCGAGCCGGTCATCGGCTCCATGCTGCCGAAGGCCGAGATCGCTGTCATCGATCCCGCAACAACCCTCCGCCATTGGGACCCCGACAAGCGTCATCTCGCCGAACTCAACGACATGGGTTTTTACCACGCCCTCGTCGAAGCCCGGCTGCCGTTCGAATTCCTCTCCGACCAGATCATGACCATCGAGGAACTGCGCCGTTACAAGCTCGTCATCCTCGCCAACGCCACTTACCTGTCCGATGCCCAGTGCCAGGCGCTGCGCGATTTCGTCGCCGAAGGTGGTTCCGTCGTCGCCGCGCACCAGACCTCGCTCTACGACGAAAAGGGCGCGGCCCGATCCGACTTCGGCCTCGCCGATGTCTTCGGCGTGAAAATGACCTCGGCTCCGCGCGCCAATGTCCGCAATTCCTACGTCGCTCTCAAAGGCACCCATCCGATCAATGCTGGCTTCGGCACTGCCCAGCGCATCATCGGCGGCACCGAGGACGTTGCGGTTGAACCCACCACATCAGTGGAAACGCCTTTTCTCAAGATCCCAGACTTCCCCGATCTGCCGATGGAAGAAGTCTATCCGCGCCTGCCGCCCCAGGGCGTCGGGGTCGCCGCCCGCACGACCGAAGCCGGTGGCCGCGTTGTCTACATCCCTTGGAATATCGGCGAGGTGTTCTGGACCTATATGGCCGAAGACCAGGGCCGCCTCATCGCCAACGCCGTCAAATGGGCGCTTGGCAAGGAACCCGAAGTCACGGTAATCGGCCGCGGTGTCTTCGATGTCGGCCTCCACGAAGACGAAAAGGGCAGGGCGCTCTGCCTCCTCAATCTCACCAATCCGATGATGATGAAGGGACCCCTCCGCGATACCTGGCCCGTTGGCCCGCTGACAGCCACGCTCGAAATCCCCCAGGGGAAAAAAGCTAAATCCGTCAATCTTTTGGTCGCGGATAAACAAGTGCAATTTGCAATCGCCGACGGCCGTGTAACCGTCGACATCAGCCAGATCGAGACCATGGAGGTGGTCCATCTGGTTTGGGAGTGAGTGAGAGGAACCCTTCCAGCCGTCCGCGCCCACGGCGTCATTCCCGCGAAAGCGGGAATCCCATTCCCAACCCGAGATCCCCGCTTTCGCGGGGATGACGCCAAGAAAATAGAGAAACCAGTTTCTCCCCAATCGCCGCCGCTATCCCTCCCCTGCCAGGGGGAGGCTAGGTGGGGTTCTGAGGGAGCCACCAAACCACCCGGCCCGACGGCATCCCCGCCGGACCACCCCGCAAAGCCGAAAGAGGAGCGGCAATGCTGAACTATATCTTGAAGCGACTGGTCTACATGATCCCGACCCTGATCGGCATGTCGATCATCTCGTTCGCCATCATCCAACTGCCACCGGGCGATTATCTGACTTCGTTACTCTCGACGCTCGCCGATGGCGGCGCGCCGATCGATCCCGCGACTGTCGAGCGCCTGCGTTCCCAATATGGCTTGGATCAGCCGATCTGGATCCAATACGGCAAGTGGATGCTGGGCATCCTCACCCGCGGCGATTTCGGGTTCTCTTTTGAGTGGAACCAGCCAGTCTCGGAAGTGATCTGGTCACGCATGGGCTCGACCCTCGCCATTTCCTTCGCCGCACTGCTCCTCGTCTGGGCCGTGTCGCTCCCCATCGGCATCTATTCCGCCGTGCGCCGCAATTCGATAGGCGACCACGTCTTTACCTTCTTCGGCTTCATCGGCCTTGCCGTGCCAAACTTCATTTTGGCGCTGACGCTGATGTATGTTTCCTTCCGCGTGTTCGGCCAATCCGTCGGCGGCCTCTTCTCGCCCGAATATGTCGACGCGCCCTGGAGCCTCGAAAAACTCTGGGATCTGATCCTCCACCTCTGGATCCCCATCCTCGTCATCGGCATGTCCGGCACAGCCGCGATGATCCGCATTCTCCGCGCCAATCTCACCGACGAGTTGTCAAAACCCTATGTGACCACGGCACGGGCCAAGGGGCTGCCGGAATACAAGGTCATCGTGAAATACCCGGTGCGGATCGCGCTCAATCCCTTCGTCTCGGCCATTGGCTGGGTGCTGCCCGAACTCGTTTCCGGCGTCACCATCACCGCCATCGTCCTCAACCTGCCGACTGCGGGCCCGCTGCTCCTCCGGGCGCTCGTCGCGCAGGACATGTATCTCGCCGGGAGCTTCATTCTGCTCCTGAGCGTGCTGACCCTCGTTGGCATGCTCGTGTCCGACATCCTGCTCGCGCTGCTCGATCCGCGCATCCGCTACAATTGAGGTGATGCGATGACCCTTACGCCCATCCTCGATGCCAAGCTTGCCGAAGACGGCCCGGCCATTTCCGGCCTCAAGCCCGGCATGGACCCGATCTCCGACGCTGCCGCCGGTCAATGGACCCTGATCTGGCGCAAATTCCTCAAGCAGAAAGTCGCCCTCTTCTGCGGCGGCGTGATTTTGGTTCTTTATCTCATCGGCGCCTTCGCCGAATTCCTCGCACCCGGCCTGCCCGACACCAGCCGCGCGCAATACACTTACGCGCCGCCACAAAGCATCGGCCTCTTCACGCCCGATGGTCAGTTCCAATTCCACGTAAAAGGCTACACCGTCGAGATCGATAAGGCAGCGCTCCGCCGCACCTTCGTCGTCGATGACAGCGTCATCGTCCCCGTGGGCCTTTTCGTCGAAGGTCCCGCCTATAAGTTCTGGGGCCTCTTCGAGACCAACCGGCACCTCATTGGCGCGCTCGATCCCACCCAGCCAATGTATCTGCTCGGTGCCGATCGCCTCGGCCGTGATCTTCTCAGCCGGCTGATCTATGGCACGCGCATTTCCATGTCGATTGGCCTCATCGGTGTTTGCATGTCGCTGGTGCTCGGCGTCGTCCTCGGCTCCATTTCCGGCTATTTCGGTGGCTGGGTCGATACCGTCATCCAGCGCATCATCGAAGTCGTCAGCGCCATGCCGACCATTCCGCTCTGGCTTGGCCTCGCCGCCGCCATTCCGCTCACCTGGTCACCGCTCAACGTCTATTTTGTCATCACCATCATCGTCTCATTGCTGGGGTGGACAGGCCTCGCCCGCGAGGTCCGCGGCCGCTTCTTCTCCCTCCGCAACGAGGACTTTGTGACGGCCGCCAAGCTCGATGGCTCCTCCGAACGCCGTGTCATCTTCCGGCATATCCTGCCCTCGTTGACGAGCCATATCCTAGCCGTCGTCACGCTAGCCGTGCCTTCGATGATCATCGCCGAGACCTCGCTTTCTTTCCTCGGCGTCGGGCTCAAGGCGCCCGTAGTCTCCTGGGGCGTGCTGCTGCAGGACGCGCAGAATATTCGCTCGATCTCAACCGCGCCCTGGCTTCTCATCTGGCCAAGCCTTGCCGTCGTGATCGCGGTTCTCTCCTTCAATTTCTTCGGCGATGGCCTCCGCGATGCCGCCGACCCCTATGAAACCTGAGGAGCCGATACCCATGGAAAAGCCAGTCCTCAGCGTCGAAAATCTCTCGCTCGATTTTCATCTTCGCACGCACATTCTCCATGCCGTCCGCGATGTGAGCTTTGAGCTCCACCGCGGCCGCACCCTCGCGCTCGTCGGCGAAAGCGGCTCCGGCAAATCCGTCACCGCGCGCTCGCTCATGCGCATCGTTGACAAGCCCGGCGTCATGGTCGGTGGCCGGATCATTCTCCGCACCCAGGGCCGCGAAGTCGATCTCGCCCAGCTTGCCTCCAATAGTCCCGAGGTCCGTGCCTTCCGCGGCTCCCGCATCGGTCTCATCTTCCAGGAGCCGATGTCCTCGCTCTCGCCAGTCCACACCATCGGCAGCCAGATCGATGAAGTGATCCGTTTGCATTCGGGGATGGACAAGCGGACCGCTCGCGCCCGCACCGTTGAGCTTCTTGGGCAGGTTGAGATTCCCAACCCCGCCGAAATGGCCGATCGCTACACCTTCGAATTCTCGGGTGGCATGCGCCAGCGCGCCATGATCGCCATGGCGCTCGCGGTCAATCCCGACATTCTCATCGCTGACGAACCGACCACGGCGCTCGACGTCACCACCCAGGCCGAAATCCTCGACCTCATCAAGCGCCTGCAGACCGAGCGCGGCATGGCCATGCTGCTCATCACCCACGACATGGGCGTCGTCGCCGAAGTCGCCGATGATGTCGCCGTCATGCGCTTCGGCCGCATCGTCGAGACCGGCACGGTCGACGAGATCTTCCACGCCCCCCAGCACGCCTATACCCAGCGCCTTCTCGCATCGACCCTCAAACTCGAGCAACCCGCAGATGCTCGCGCCGAGGCCGTCATCACGCCCCAGCCGCTCCTGACGGTAAAAGGTCTCACCAAAGTCTATGGCGGCGCTAAAGGCTTTCTCGGCACCAAAAAATTCGCGCTCAAGGCCGTCGACGATGTCAGCCTGGTCCTCCATGCCGGCGAAAATCTCGGCGTCGTCGGCGAATCCGGCTCCGGCAAAACCACCCTTGGGCGCCTCATTCTCCGCATCGTCGAGCCGACTGCAGGACAGGTCCTCTACCGCCAAAAGGACGGTAAGGAGATCGACGTCACCGCGCTCTCCAAATCAGACCTGCGCAAATTCCACGCCGACGTGCGCCTGATCTTCCAGGACCCCTTCGCCTCGCTCAACCCCCGCATGACCATCCGCCAGATAATCGGCGATCCACTCGTCGTCGAAGGCAAGCTCAAGGGCAAGGAGATCGAAGAAAAGACCGCCGAACTCCTCCGGCTCGTCGGCCTCTCGCCCGATGTCATGGAGCGCTATCCCCACGCCTTCTCCGGCGGCCAGCGCCAGCGCATCGGTATCGCCCGCGCGCTCGCGCTCGATCCCCGCATCATCATCGCCGATGAAGCGACTTCCGCCCTCGACGTGTCGATCCGTAGTCAGATCCTCGATCTGCTGCTCGAGATCCAAAGCCGGCTCGAACTCTCCTTCATCTTCATCTCCCATGACATCTCCGTCGTTCGCTATTTCTGCGATCGCGTCGCCGTCATGCATCGGGGCAAACTGGTCGAGATCGGTCCGGCCGAAACGATCTGCACAAGCCCGAATGAAGACTATACCCGCGCCCTGATCTCGGCCGTTCCCAATCCTGACCCCCGCAATAAGCGGATGTTGCACCGAACACGCCTTGCGGCCCTCTCAACGTCAACGTGATGCTACCGAAATGACTACCAATCAGCGTGCCGTGTTAACCGGCGCAGGCGCCATGAGCCGCAAGTGGCTCGACGCCATAAAAACTGTCGGCGGCGTCGATATCGTCGGCATTGTCGACATTAATCCCGCCAATGCCGAGGCTCGCGCCGCCGAGCAAAACATCAATCCCGAGATCGGCACTGACCTCAAAGCGATGTTGGATAGATTATCTCCCGAGATCGTCTTCGACGTCGCCATCCCCGCCGTCCGTCACGGCATCGTCTCGACCGCCCTTGCGGCCGGCGCCCATGTGCTTTCCGAAAAGCCCATGGCCGAAACCCTTGATCAGGCTCGCGATTTGGTCGCCCGCGCCGAAGCCGCCGGTCGTTTCCACGTCGTCATCCAGAACCGCCGCTACCTCGCCCAACTCCGCCGCATCCGCCGTCTCGTCGCCTCCGGCGCCATCGGGGATATCACTGGCGTCCACTGCGACTTTTTCCTCGATCCCCACTTCGGCGGCTTCCGCGAACAGATGCCCCACGTCCTCCTTCTGGACATGGCGGTCCACACCTTCGACGCCGCCCGCTTCGTCATCGACGATGCCGCCACCTCGGTCTATGCCGACGAGTGGAACCCCGCCGGCTCCTGGTACGAACGCGACGCCTCCGCCT
Organism: Devosia sp. Leaf420; assembly: GCF_001425445.1. Classification (GTDB taxonomy): domain Bacteria; phylum Pseudomonadota; class Alphaproteobacteria; order Rhizobiales; family Devosiaceae; genus Devosia. The sequence goes on from NZ_LMQU01000012.1 coordinate 104,604, forward strand.
TTGCTAGCTTCCGATTTTCGCAAGGCGCCGTAATGACTTACCGCGGCTCCTGGGCTGCGGCGGGCCTCCGCACAAGTTGGGAAAGCACCTGGCGCATCACCGGCACAGAGGGCTCCATCCTCTGGGACGGCGCCGACGACATCCGCGCCGAACGTGCTCAGCCTCATATCGCCGGTAAGCTCCTACCCGACACGCAAGCCCTTGAAATTCCAGCACTAGACCCGGCCGACCGCATCGGCGGCCACCTTGGCGTCATCACCGATTTTCTTGATGCCACCCGTGGCGGCCCCGAGCCCGAAACGGTCAGCCGCGAAAACATCAAAAGTCTCGCCATGGTCCTCGGAGCGATCGACAGCTCCACCTCCGGCCGTCGCGTAGAAATCGTAATTTAGGAGAAAATTCATGGTCATAGCCCCCAAAGCCATTCGCATCGGCACGATGATCCGCGGCCACGAACCGGACCCGGTTGGCTATCTCGAAAAGATCCTCCCGCACGGCTTTGAAAGCATCGAGCCCTATTTCTGGCAGACCGTAAACAAGGATCTGCCCGAGCTCGCCAAGCGGTTGAAAGACGTCATCGGCGACCGCGACGTCACCATGTCGACCCTGGGCATGTTCGGTAACCCCTTGGAAGAACAGCCAAAAGACATCGACACCCTGCGCGGCTGGGAAGCGCTGATCGACAACGCCCACCATTTTGGTGCCACCTGCGTCGCCGGCTTTACTGGTCGCATCCGCAATCGACCGCTGCCCGAAAGCCTGCCGCAGTTCAAGCAGATCTGGTCCGAACTCTCCAAGCGCGCCGCCGACAAGGGCGTAAAAATCGCCTTCGAAAACTGCGCCATGCGCGGCAATTGGGAAACCGGCGATTGGAACATCGCCCACAATCCCGACGCTTGGGAAATGATGTTCAACGAGGTGCCGGAAGACAATCTCGGGCTCGAATGGGAGCCGTGTCATCAGATGGTCTATCTTATTGATCCCATTCCGCAAATTCGTAAGTGGGCGCATAAGTTCTTTCATGTCCATGGCAAGGATGCCACCATCCGTTGGGATGTCATCAAGTCCCAGGGCTATGGCGGCAAGGAGAAAGCCGTCTGGATGCGCACCCCCGGTTTTGGCGATACCAACTGGTTCGACGTCATCTCAGAACTCCGCCTCGCCGGCTGGTCCGGCTCCATTGATATCGAAGGCTGGCATGACCCGGTCTATCGCGAGGAGCTAGAAATGGTCGGCCAAGTCCACGCGCTCAACTATCTCAAAGCCGCCCGTGGCGGCGACTTCGTCCCCTATCCCGGCCCGCTCAAGGGAGCCTGACCCGTGCCGCGTTTTTCTGCAAATATCTCAATGCTCTATCCCGAACTGCCCTTCTTGGAGCGGTTCGCTGCTGCAGCTACGGACGGCTTCGAGGCCGTCGAATATGTGGGCGCCTATGACCAGGATCCCGCTGAACTCAAATCATTGTTGAAGCAGCATGGCCTGACCCAGGCTCTGTTCAACCTGCCAGCCGGCAACTGGGCTGCCGGTGAGCGGGGCATCGCCTGCCACGCCGATCGGATCGAAGATTTCCGCCAAAGTGTTGATAAGGCGATCGAATATGCCGAGGCGACGGCTTGCACGCAGGTCAATTGCCTTGCAGGCATCTCGCCAGCCGGTATCGATCGATCACCCCTCGAAAGCATCCTCATCGATAATCTCAAATATGCCGCGACGCGTCTTGCCGACAGGGGAATAAAGCTGCTGCTCGAGCCGATCAACACCCGCGACATTCCGGGATTCCTGATCAACTCGACCGATGACTACGAGCGTATTTCCGCAGCGGTCAGTCACCCAAATCTATATCTGCAATATGACTTCTATCACATGCAGGTGGTGCAGGGTGACCTGCTTCCAACCTTCAAGCGTCTCCAGTCGCACATTGCCCATGTGCAGATCGCCGACAATCCCGGACGCAACGAGCCGGGCACCGGCGAGATCAACTACCCTAATATCTTCACGGCCTTGGATGAGGCCGGTTACGCAGGCTGGGTCGGGGCAGAATACAAGCCAAAGGCCGGCACGAGCGATGGCCTGAACTGGCTCAGGGACTGGAGGGCATCAGCATGAAAATCGGATTTATTGGACTCGGCGTCATGGGGCGGCCAATGGTCGGCCATTTGATTGCCGCAGGGCACGAGGTCTTTCTCTACCGAGTGAAAGACGTCTCCCAGCATCTGGTCGAAGCCGGCAAGGCATTGGACAATCCAAAAGCGGTCGCCGAGGCTGCAGACGTGATCATCCTCATGTTGCCCGATACGCCTGATGTGGAGGCGGTTCTCTTCGGCGATGACGGCGTTGCTCAAGGCCTCGCTATGGGCAAGCTCGTCATCGATATGAGTTCGATTTCCCCTTTCGCCACGAAGGCCTTTGCGGCCCGCATCGCAGAGATTGGTGCTGGCTATGTAGACGCGCCTGTATCTGGCGGTGAAGTTGGCGCAAAAAATGCGGCGCTTACCATCATGGTCGGCGCCTCAGAAGGTGATTTCGAGAGAGCTCTGCCGCTGCTCAAGCTCATGGGCAAGAACATCACCCGGATTGGTGGAGTGGGTGATGGTCAGACAGCGAAAGTGGTCAACCAGATCATCGTTGGTCTCACAATCGAGGCTGTAGCTGAAGGCCTGACCTTGGCAAAGGCGTCCGGCGCAGATCCGGCAAAGGTCAGAGAAGCCTTGATGGGCGGCTTTGCCTCTTCGCGTATTCTCGAGGTGCACGGCGAGCGGATGATCAACGAAACATTTGATCCGGGTTTCCGCATCCGACTCCATCGCAAGGATATCGGGCTTGCTCTGGAGTCGGCAAAAGCGCTCGATCTTTATCTGCCGCACGCGGCAAATCTGCAGCAACTCATGAACAAAGCCATTGCCGATGGTCTTGGCGACAAAGACCATTCAGCGCTCATCAAAGCGCTGAGTTGAGATTGGTCGATGAGGAGGCGGCGTTGGTCTCCTCCGACCAGACTAGTCCGGCCGCACGTCCGGAACTGGCGCCAAGAGTGCAATTAGCGTGTAGGCGAGCGAGCCGAGAGCAGAATAAGAAGAGGCGAAGGTTTCGTCGCGCGGGACAGCGATCAGGCGGCCATTCTGGCAAGCTTTGAGGAAGGCGCAGTAACCGGGGATCGTCGCTTCGAGCAGGTCATAAGCGTCCTGCGCTGTTTCCCCTTCTTCAGCCCGATAGGTGACGAGGATCAGGTCTGCGTCGAGTTCGGGCAGGCGTTCCGGGCTGAAATCGGCGAACTTGCCGTATTCGATTTCCTTGACAGCGTCTGGCATGGCGAAGTCGGCCTCGTCGAGGAGACGCCCTAGCGCTGCAAAGTGGCGGTATGATCGGATTTGGCCTTCGACTGCCGCGATGACGTTTACGGAAATATTTGGTGCATCGACCTGGGCCTTGAGCTGATTGAGCTGCTGCGCGTAGCGCGTTTCGAGAAGCTTTAGCGCGTCACCCGTGCCGGTGATTTCGGCGAGGCGATCATAGAGCTCGAACTTGTCGCTTCGGTTGAAATCGAGCAGCACGGTCGGGGCGATACTGGCGAACGCCTCCGGGTCCTGGTTAGTCGAGAGGATGATCAGATCGGGATCGACGGCGGCGACAGCCTCGGGGTCGATCTCGGTGCCGGTGCCAAGGAAGGTGATCGGGGCCGTATCGAAATCGACGCCGGTCAGCATCTTGGATGAGCGCATGAAGGGTTGGCTCTCGATGACCACGCGACCGTGGCTGCCAACGGGCGTGACGCCAAGCTCGATCAGCGGCACGGAAAAGAACAGGTCCTGCAGCGAGGCGATGCGCTGGGGATCGGCAGGGATTTCAACACTGCGGCCGGCATCGTCGGTAATGGTCCGCGTTTCCTGCGCGAGGGCGGGCAGGGCAAGGCATGTCGCGAGCAGCGCGGCGGCTGCGGTGGTCAGGGCGCGGGAGGGTAATGAAAACATCGGCTGCGTCCGGCTATTGAAGTCAGGGAGTGGCGGAATAGGGTGTGACGTCGTCGAGGCACCAGCGAAGGACGTCTTCGCCCTCATTGTCGGCGACGACGCTGCAATTGCCCTGCATGAAGAAGGTCTGGGCATGCATGCTTATGGTCAGTTTTGTGCCGGCGATTTCGGCCTCCAGCGCCAGGGTCTGTCCCTCTGCGGCCGTCTCGGGCAATTCGCCGTGGAGGTGGACGGTTTGTTCGGCTTTGCCGTTCCGGTTTGCCCAGGCCATGGCGGCGATTTCGGCGACTTGGATGGGTTCGGCGATATCGGTGCGGCCCTTGTAAGCCGCGACGTAAACGCGGCCTTGTTCAAGCGCGGCGAGGAATGCCGGCGCCTGGGCGGCGGTCATGCGGCCATAGCGCTGGCGCTGCGGCATAACGACGATGGAGGCAGCGAAGCGGCAGCCGCCGATATGGGTGGCCTGTACGATGTGGAATTTGGTCGCGTCAGCGGCGGCCACCAGCGCCTTGTAGGTCGAAAAACCGTGGCGGGCACAGCAGGCGTCGCGACGGCTGTCTGTGCAGACGATGATGACCTGTCGCGGATCGTGGCGGCCTTCGAAGACCCGGCCATCGACATAATCGCCGATTGCCTTGATCAAGGCGGCTTCATCCGTGAAGTCGGCATAGGTGCCTTCGGGGACGGCGTGGAGCGTCGGCAGACTGCCTTCGGCTTCGACTTTGTCGATCAGCGCGACATGGAGGCCGCCTTTGGCGGCGGCATGCATGGCGGCGCGCAATTCGGGCGACATGCCGGCCGATTCCCAACGTGGCGTGCGCCACTGTCCGCGGGGCCAGGCTAGCATGAGCGCGCGTTTGGGCGCATTGCCGGTGCCGGCTAAGGGTTCGCCGCGTTCTAGACAGAGGTCAGTGCAGAAGAGATGCTTGGCCATTACGGCGCTTCGACGAAAGGCGTGAACGGGCGGCCCGCGACATTGTTCTCGACCAGCTCGAGCGCCAGTTCGAGGCCGGTCATGGTGCTGCCGAACGTGGGTCCGGGGAGGACGACAAACTGCCCGTTCTGGCAGGCGGTGAGGGCGGCGCACCACCCGGGGGCAAATTTTTCGTAGGCCGCGCGGATGGTTTCGGGCGTCGCGTCGGGCTGCTGGCGGTAGAAGCCGAAGATGAAATCCGCGTCGAGTTGCTGGATCAGTTCGGCGCTCCAGGAGGCTTGCGTGGCGTTGAGGGCTGCAACGGCGGCGGGCTGGGCAAAGCCGAGATCGGAGAGAACCTGGGTGATAGCGCCGAGATTGGCACGATAGACCCATAGATCGTCGGCTTCTGGGAACATGAATGTGGTGGTCGCCGAGATCGCTGCGGTATCGCCGATGAAGCTCTTGGTGCGCTCGATATTAGCTTGGTAACTCTGATAGCGCGCTTCGAAATTGCCTGACTGACCGCTGACATCGGCAAGGGTGCGGAGGGTTTCGATGAGGCCAAGGGCCCCATTGTCGATGACTAGCGTCGGCGCGATCGACTGGAGCTGATCGACGACGGCTAAATCGGTATAGGTGCCGCCGATGATGAGATCGGGCTGCAGAGCGGCGATGGCCTCCACGTTCAGCGCGTTGAATTGGCCGACATATTGGATGTCTGTATTAGCATAGTCGATCCCGAGCGTATCCATGCCGCCGCGCATGAAGGTCTTGCCTTCGGCATCGACGCGGCCGGCGCTGCCGACGACCGAGGCGCCGAGCTCGTAGAGTGGCAGGGCGATGATCTGGTCATTGAGCGCAACGATGCGCTGCGGGGCGACGGGGATATCAAAGGTGCCGTTGGCCGCGGTGACATTGCGGGTTTCCTGCGCGAAGGCGGGGATGGCGAGGGTCAGCGCGAGGCCAGCCAGGGCGAAAAGGGTACGAAGCGACATGGGTAACTCCGGTTCAGTGCGTTTGCGTTGGTCGCGTGCGGACCAGGAGGATGACGAAGACGGGGACGCCGATTGCGGCGGTGATGATGCCGGCCGGGATCTGGATCGGCGCGAACGCGGCGCGGCCGAGAAGATCGGCGAGCGAGACGAGAATGGCGCCCCAGAGAGCGGTGAGGATGAGGTGCAGACCCATGCCAGCCCGCGCGAGGCGCTTGGCGGCGTGCGGGGCGATCAGGCCGACGAAGCCGAGGGGGCCGACGACGGAAGTAGCAACCGCGGCGAGGGCGACGGCAATGGCGAGCTGGATATTGTTGGCAAGGCGGATGGGGGCGCCGAGGCCGGTGGCGGTGCCTTCGCCGAACCGCATGGCGCTCATGGTGCGGCTGAGTGCGAGGAGGATAGGCGCGAGGATAACAGTCCAGCCGGCAAGGGTCGCGACATCGTTCCAGTTGGTGGCATTGATGGATCCGGCGAGCCAGGAAAGGGCGGCCATGGCGCGGTCGATCTCGCTATAGGTGAGGAGCGCGGAGGTGATGGAGGCGACAAAGGCCGAGAGGCCGATGCCCATGAGGATAAAGCGGATGGCGCCACCGCCCTGGCGGGTGTGCGACAGACCCTGGATGGCAAGGGCCACGGCGATGGCGCCGAAGAAGGCAGCCCAGGGGCGGAAAAGGGCGAGCGAGGCGGGGAAAAGAACTGTTAAGGCGACGACGGCGAGGGCGGCGCCCTGGCTGATGCCGACAAGGGAGGGATCGGCGAGGCCGTTGCGCGTGGCGTTCTGGAGGGTGGCGCCGGAGAGCGCCATCATGGCGCCGACGAGAGCGGCGGCGAGGGTGCGGGGGAAGCGGAATTCCCAGACGACGTTGTCGATGGCGCTCGAAATAGTGATGCCGCGCAGGGTGTTCCAGACTTCTTCGAGCGCGATGCCGTAGGTGCCGGTGGCGAGGCTGATGCTCATCACCAAGAGGAGGATAAGTGTGAGCGATGTGGCGGTGATGAGGGCGCGAAGGGGGATGCGGAGCGCGATTCGCTCGTCGAAGAGGCGCAGGACGAGGTGGCGGGGCGCGGCGGTGGCGTGGCTCATCGTGTCCTCCGGCGGACGAGATGGACGAAGAGCGGCGCGCCGATCATGGCGGTGATGATGCCGGTCGAGATTTCGCGGGGCGGGATGGCCACGCGGGCGATGATGTCGACGCCAAGGAGATAGGCCGCGCCGGCAAGGGCGGCGTAGGGGACGATCCAGCGATAGTCGGAGCCGACATAGAGGCGGACGACATGGGGGATGACGAGACCGATGAAGCCGAGGGGACCAGCGAGGGCGACGGCTCCGGCAGTGAGCACGACCACGACGGCGAGGAGCTGGGCCTTGAGGGGCCCTGTGCGGACGCCGAGGCCCTGGGCAACGTCGTCACCCATGGCGAGGACGGTGACGCGGGGGGCGAGGAGAATGCCGGCAAGGAGCGCGACCAGCATGGGCGGGCCGACATAATAGAGCATGGTCACGTCGCGGCCAGCGAGGCTGCCAGTGAGCCAAACACGAAGGTTTTCAAAGGTTTCCTGGTTGAGCAGGTGGATGGCGGAGATCACGGCGCCGAGGAAGGCGCTGACTGAGGCGCCTGCAAGGGTCATGCTCAGCGGCGTGGCGCCACCGGGGACAAGTCTGGCGATGATGTAGACGATCGCTGCGGCGCCGAGGGAGCCGGCCATGGCGATCCAGGGCAGGAGGGCCATGGTGGCGAGGCCATAGACCGAGGTGGCGATGACGACGGCAAAGGCGGCGCCACTGGTGAGGCCGAGGAGGGCTGGATCAGCCAGGGGATTGCGAGTGACGCCCTGCATCAGCGCGCCGGCAAGGGCCAGGGTGGCGCCGACGACCACGGCGATCACGGCGCGCGGCAGGCGCAGGTTGAAGACGATGACGTGGTCGAAGTCCTTGGAATCGAAAGCGAAAAAGGCATCGACGACGGTGCCGAGCGGCAGGGCTTTGGCGCCGACGGCGATGTGGAGAAGGAAGAGACCGGCGAGGATGGCGAGCAGAACCGGCACGCCGGACCATGAGCGCGCGGAATGGCGAACGGGCGATGGTGCGGCTGCAACCGTCACTGCGCAGCCTCGAGGACGCGGCGGCGGGCGCCGACGGGGACGCAAACGAGGCGGCCGCTGACCGGATCGCGGAGCACGCTGGCATCGAGATCGAAGACGTGTTTCAGGCGGTCGGCGGTGAAGATATCGTTGGGTTCGCCGGCGGAAACGATCTTCCCGTCCTTCATCATGACGAGGTAATCGGCATAGGCCGCAGCGAGGCTGAGCTCGTGGAGAACTATTAAAAGCGTGTGGCCGCGATCGTGGGCGAGGCTGGCGAAAAGGTCCATCAGATCGACCTGGACCTTGAGGTCGAGGAAGGTCGTTGGCTCGTCGAGAAGGATGAGGCGGGTCTCCTGGGCGAGGACCATGGCGACCCAGCAGCGCTGGCGCTGGCCGCCGGAAAGCGTATCGACGCTGCGATCAGCAAACTGGGTGATACCGGCAGTTTCGATAGCATATTCAACGGCTTCTTCGTCGGCGCGAGTCCATTGGCGGAGAAGGGACTGGTGCGGATAGCGGCCTTGGGAGACGAGTTCGCGGACGGTCAGGCCTTCGGGGGCGACTGGGCCTTGGGGGAGAAGGCCGAGTTTGGAGGCGACGGCGCGGGTGTTGAGCGCGTGGATGTCTTTGCCTTCGAGAAGCACCTGGCCGCGGGACGGGGATAGAATACGCGCCAGGGTCTTGAGCAGGGTGGATTTGCCGCAGCCATTGGGGCCGACGAGGACGGTGACCTTGCCATCTGGGACGAGGAGATCGACGGCATCGAGGATGGGGGCGTCGGCGTAGCCGGCGTCGATACCGACTGCTTCGAGACGGCTCATCGGGGTCTCCGGGCTCAAGCAAGTACTGGCGTGTCTTGGTTCAATTTAACCTGAGTGTCAAGTTCAGATATAGGCGCAATGAGGCTTCGACGGGTATGAAAAAGCCCTCCGAAATTTTCGGGCGGAGGGCTTAATGTCGTGGCGGCGCAGTGCGTTAGACGGGCAGCATCAGCGTGGTGTTGCGCGTCAGCTTTGCGGTGAGCGGCAGGTCGGCGGAGGATTGGCCGACGTGGAGGGTGAAGTCGCCGGCTTCGACCAGCCAGTGCTTGGCTTCGGTGCGGAAAAAGGCGAAGGAGCGGGCGTCGAGGGGGAGGATAACTTTTTTGGACTCGCCGGGCTCCAGGGCGATTTTGGCGAAGGCCTTGAGTTCTTTCGCGGGGCGCGGGGACGAAGATTGGGCGTCTCCGACATATAATTGGACCACTGTCGAGCCCGCGCGCGGACCCGAATTCGTTACCATTACGCTAACATTGACATCGCCATCGGCCTCAAACCGTGACTCTTCGACAGTCAGGTCGCCGAGATCGAAGCGCGTGTAGCTCAAACCGAAGCCGAAGGGGTAAAGCGGGGTCATGCCCAAGCGGTCATAGTGGCGATAGCCGACGAAAATCCCTTCTTCGTAACGCACCTTGCCTTCAAGCCCTGGATAGACTTCGCGGTCCTGGCTGTGAGCCGGGTTATCGGCCCAGCGGACGGGGAAAGTCTGGGGCAGTCGGCCGCCGGGTTCGGCGGCGCCGGTCAGAACATCGGCGATGGCGTTCCCGGCTTCCTGGCCGGGGTACCAGGCTTGGAGGACCGCTTCGACCTGATCGATCCAGGGCATTTCGACGGGGCCGCCGGTCTGGAGGATGACGACGGTTTTGGGGTTGGCCTTGGCGATGGCGGCGACGAGGTCGTTCTGGCGGCCTGGGAGTTCGATGCCGTCGAGGTCGCTGCCTTCGGTGTCCCATTCGCCATTGCGGCCGATGAAGAGGAGAGCGATTTCGGCGTCGGCGGCGAGAGCGGCTGCGTCATCGATGGCCTCTTGGCCGAGCGGGAAGCCGATGCCGCAGGCGAAGGCGGCGAGGCCGAGCGTGGCAAAGTCCTTGGTGCCGAATTCGATGGTGATGTCGTAGGTGCGGCCCGCTTCCATATCGATCGTGCCGACGACTTCATCGCAGCCTTCTTCGAAGAAGGTGCGGCCCTTGGTCCAATTGGTCCAGGCATCGGCGACGAGCTTGCCATCGACATAGACCTTGGTGAAACCGGCCGAATAAATGCCGACACGATGGGTGCCGGTGTTTTCGGCGGTGTAGCTGCCGGTGACGCGGGCGGAGAAGTGGAGGGGATCGACCTTGCCCTCGGCAACTTGGCCGATCCAGAAGGCCTGGGCGTCTTCCATTGTGCCGGTATGGACCGGGTTGCCTTCGAGCTTTTCGTTGGCGAAGTAATCGACCTTGAGCGTGCCGCGGAGCAATGGCTCGAAGCGATCATTGGTGCAGCCGGGAGCGTAGGTCAGGCGGTTTTCGCCAAGCTGGTCGACGAGGCCTTCCCAAGGCGAGATGCGATAGTGGGCGTTAAGCTGGGCGCTGCCGCCACCCATGATCTGGGCGCGCTTGGCATTGGGGCCGATGACGGCGATCTTGCCATTGCCGGCGAGCGGCAAAATGCCCTGGTTCTTGAGCAGCACGGCGGCTTCGGCCCCAGCGCGGCGGATGAGGGCGCGGTGTTCGGGGCGATCATTGGCCTCTTCATTGTGGGGGCGGTGATCGTCGAGCGATCCGGTGCGCTGCATCAGGCGCAGCATGGCAAGAACGCGCTTCTCGAGCGTTGCTGCAGAGACAGCGCCGGAATTGACGGCGTCGATCAGCTTTTGGCCACGATCGCGCGCGGGGCCGGGCATTTCGAGATCGAGGCCGGTATTGACGGTTTCGGCGGTCGAGTGCGAGCCGAACCAATCGGACATGACGATGCCATCATATTTCCACTCGTCGCGGAGGACGGTGGTCAGCAGCCAATTGTGCTCGGAGGTGAATGTGCCGTTGAGGCGGTTATAGGAGCTCATGACGCCCCAGGTGCCAGCCTTTTTGACCGCCCATTCGAAGGGGATCAGATAGATTTCTCTGAGGCTCCGCTCGTCGATCTGGCTCGACATGGCCGTGCGCTCGATCTCGCTCTCATTGCCGACGAAATGCTTGATGGTCGCGCCGATGCCCTGATCCTGAAGGCCGGTGATATAGCCCACGGCGAGCTCGGCTGAGAGGAAGGGGTCTTCAGAATAGCATTCGAAATTGCGGCCATTGGTGACCGAGCGATGGATATTGACCGTGGGCGCCAGCAGCATATGCGCGCCCTTGGATTTGACCTCATCGGCGAGTGCGGTGCCTATCTCGTGGGCCAGTTCGACATTCCAGGTGGCGCCGATGGCGATGCCGACCGGGAAGCTCGCCGACTTGACGCCGCCGATCAGAGATCCGCCGCCGCGTGCGCCATTGGGACCATCGCTGACGCGCAACTTGCCGATGCCGAGACGTTGGACCGCGGGCACGGACCAGAAATCCTCGCCCGAGAGGAGCGAGACTTTTTCTTCGAGCGTCAGCTCGGCGAGGAGTTGCTTGATGCGGTCTTCGGTCTGGTCGGTCATGCGGGACTTCCGTCGATGAAAAGGTTGCGCGCAGAGCTTCCTTGGCACTTTCCGGCGAGAGGCGGAAGGGCGTTAGGCGCCGATCTGTTGGGAAACAAGGCCGGTGCGGGCCGAGGCGATGTGCTTGCGCATGATGAGTTCGGCAAGGTCGGCGTCGCGGTCGGCGATGGCATCGACAATGCGCTCATGTTCGGTCAAGGCGCGCTGGGCGCGGCCGGGCACGATGCGGTGCTGCATGCGGTAGAGGCGAAAGAGGGTGTAATATTCGCCGCAGAGCAGATCGAAGAGATGCTGATTGCGGCCGATGCGAGCAATCATGAAGTGGAAATCGGAATTGGCCGTTGCCTGCCAATAGACCATGGCATCGTCGGTCGAGAGCATCTCGCGGTGCATTTTCAGCATGGCGCGCAGCCGATCGACTTCCTCTTCCGTCGCATGCTCGGCGGCTTGGCGGGCGGCGAGGCCCTCGAGGACTTCGCGGATGGTGAAGAGTTCGAGGGCGTTGGCCGCGGTGGGCACGACGACCCGGACGCCCTGGCGCGGCGCACGGGTGACGAGCTTGCGCTCCTCGAGTCGGCGGATGGCTTCGCGCAGGGGGCCGCGGCTGACACCATATTGGGCGGCGAGACGCGGTTCGCTGAGCTTGGTGCCGGCGGCAAAGGTGCCCCGGACGATGGCCTCGCTCATCTGTTCGAAAAGCTGGTCGGTGAGGAGGCGGTCATCCGCCTCCCCAATTGTGTCGATCGCTTGATCCAAGACGATCTCCTTTGCCGGTCTCAGTCGAGACCGTGATCGAAGATGCCCTGGCCGGTGGGCTTCGATGGAGTCACGCTGCCCTGGGGCAGGGCCGGGATGAGGACATCGAGCGTGCCGGCGGCTAGGTTGGCAAAGCCCTTGGCGGCGTCGAGGAAGGTCTGGCGATCCGCGTCAGCCAGTTGGCCCTTGGTGAGGGTTTCGAATTTGCCGGCATAGTCGGGCCAGGTCCAGGGGTGGTTGCCATTGGGGTGGGCGTCGGCAACGCCGCGCTCGCCGGTGATGACGCGGCCATCATCGAGGGTGACGATGATCTTGCCACCGAAAGCGCGCTTGTCCGGGTTGGGGTCAAGGTAGCGCACGGTCCAGGAGGGTTCTTCGACGGTGCGGATCTTGTGCCAGAGGGCGACGGTGGACGCGGTGCGGGCGCGCTCACGAGTGTAGGAATCGACGTGGTGCCATTTGCGGTCTTCGAGGGCGACCGCGAGGATATACATGATCGAATGATCGAGCGTTTCGCGGCTGGCCTCCGGGTCCATCTTCTGCGGATCATTGGCGCCGGTGCCGATGACATTATGCGTGTGATGGCTGGTTTCGAGGAGGATGTCTCTAACCTTGGAGAGGTCGCCAATTTCCCTGGAGAGGTCGATGGCGAGATCGATCAAGGCCTGGGCCTGATATTCGGCTGAGTGGGCCTTGGTGTAGGTTTCCATGATGCCGCGCGGGCTCTCGCCGGGGGCAGGGAGAGAGACCTGATAGGCGTCGTTCTTGCCGCCGAGCATATAGGCGAGCACGGAGTCTTCGCCTTCATAGATCGGGGAGGGCGAGGCCTCGCCGCGCATGGCGCGATCGACGCATTCTATGGCGAGCTTGCCCGAGAAGCCGGGGACATAGGCCTTCCACGACGAGATTTCGCCCTTGCGCGATTGGCGGGTGGAAAAGCTCAGGTGCACGGCCTGGTTGACCGCTTGGAAGATCACTTCGGTTGGGAGGCCCAGCATGGCGCCGATGGCGGCGGTGGTCGCGGGGGCGAGGTGGGCGACGTGGTCTTTCTTATATTTGTGGAGCGAGATGGCCTTCACCAGAGCCACATGGACTTCATACGTTACGGCGATGCCGCGGGCGAGGGCCTTGCCGTCGATGCCCAATTGCTGGGCTACGGCGATCAACGGGGAGATGGCGTCGCCGGGGTGGGAATAGTCGGCGGCGAGGAACGTGTCGTGAAAGTCGAGTTCGCGGACGGCGGTGGCATTGGCCCAAGCGGCCCATTCGGCATCGACGCGGGTGCCGCTGCCGAGGCCATAAAGGGTCGAGCCGCCCTTGCGCGGATGGGCGAGCGCCATGGCGCGGGCGGCAGCGACGGGGGCGCGATTGATCGCGGCGAGACCAACGCTGGCATTGTCGACGATACGGCAGGCGATCATTTCGACGACGTCGTCATCGAGCGGGCCGCAATTGGCGGCGAACTCGGCGATGTGCCAGGCGAGCTGGTCCTCGCGCTTGAGATTGGCGGCGGAGGGATGAACTTTGACGTCGTAGGTTTTCATGGTCGAGCGGGAGTCCTTGATCTTAGGCGTGGGCGCGGAGGCGCTTGAGGAAGATGGGCAGAGCGAGAAGCAGCACCGCAAGGGTGATGAGGATTGCCGAAAGTGGCGTCGAAACCAGGACCATCGGATTGCCCTGACCGGCGGCAAGGGCGGTGCGGAGCTGGGTTTCTGCCATCGGGCCGAGGATGAGTCCGATCAGCACCGGCGCGATGGGGAAATCATAGACGCGCATGACATAACCGGCGAGGCCGACGACGAGCATGATGGTGAGGTCCACCCATGACCCGGCAAGACCCCAGACGCCGATCATGGCGAAGACGAGGATGCCGGCATAGAGCTGCGGCCGGGGGATGCGGAGGAGCTGCACCCAGATGCCGACGAGCGGCAAATTGAGCACCAGCAACATGACATTGCCCACATAGAGCGAGGCGATGAGGCCCCAGATCAGCGCGGGGTTCGAGGTGAAGAGGAAGGGGCCGGGCTGGAGGCCGTAGTTCTGGAAGGCGGCCAGCAGCACCGCCGCGGTGGCCGAGGTGGGGAGCCCGAGCGTCAAGAGGGGCACGAGGATGCCGGCGGCGGCGGCGTTGTTGGCGGCCTCCGGGCCGGCGACGCCTTCGATGGCGCCCTTGCCGAATTCTTCGGGATATCTGGTGAGTTTGCGTTCGAGCGTATAACTCAGCATGGTCGGGATTTCCGAGCCGCTGCCGGGGAGTGCGCCCATGGGAAAGCCGATGGCGGTGCCGCGCAGCCATGGTTTCCAGGAGCGGGCAAAATCCTGCCTGGTCATCCAGAGCTGGCCCTTGATGGGGGCCATGACGCCGGGGGTCGAGCGATAGCGGCTCGCGACATAGAGGATTTCGCCGACGGCAAAGAGCGAGACGAGGACCACGGTCAGCGCAATGCCGCGGAGAAGCTGCATATTGCCGAAGGTGAGGCGCGCTTGGCCGGTCATGGTGTCGATGCCGATGACGCCGATGGCGATGCCGAGAAAGAGCGAGATGAAGCCGCGGGTGCGCGAGGTGCCCATGACGACGGCCACCGAGCAGAAGGCGAGCGCGGTGATGGCGAAATAGTCGGTCGGCTTGAAATAGAAGGCGAGTTCGGCGACGGCGGGCGCGGCGAAGGTCAGGCAGAGCGTCGCGATGGTGCCGGCGACGAAGGAGCCGATGGCGGCGGTGGCGAGGGCTGCAGCGCCGCGACCGGCGCGGGCCATCTTATTCCCTTCGAGCGCGGTCATCATCGAGCCGGCTTCGCCGGGGGTGTTGAGGAGGATCGAGGTGGTCGAGCCGCCATACATGGCGCCGTAGAGAATGCCGGCAAACATGATGAAGGCGGAGGTCGGGGCGAGGGCTGTGGTGACGGGCAGCAGCAGAGCGATGGTCAAAGCCGGGCCAATGCCGGGCAGGATGCCGATGGCCGTGCCGAGAACGGAGCCGACGAGCGCCCACATGAGATTGGTCGGCTGCAGGGCGACGCCGAAGCCTTGGAGGAGGAGTTCAAAGGTTCCCACGGCTCATACCCCCAGCGGCGGAAAGAAGCGGCCAAGCTGGAGGCCGAGCTGATGGAATAGGAACCAACTGCCGGAGGCGAGAATGGCGCCATAGACGAGGTCGAGATACCAGCGGCGCGAACCGAAAGCGTTGGCGACGAGGACGAAGGAGAGGGTGGCGGTGAAGGGCATGCCGAGCGGGCCCATGGTGACGATCGGCAAAGCGACGGCGACGAGAGCGGTGAGGAATGCGCGCCTGTCCATTTTGGTGGCGCCGTCAGCGTCTTCGGCGTCCTGCGCCTCAAACGTTTCGCCGCGCCAGATTTGCACCATGAGGAGGGCGCCTAGGAGCAGCAAGGCCCCGCCAGCGACGGTGACGAAAAGGCCGGGTCCGACGGCGGCATAGCGGGCGCCCTGCGGCAGGCCGAAGGCGTTGTAGAGCCAGACGGCGCCCATGACCATGAGGCCAAGGCCGATCCAATAGGGTTTTGGCGTGGTGGAGGCAGCCGCGCGGCTGCCTCCGGTCGTGTTGCGCTCGTCAGTTGACAAGGCCGGCGTCCTTCAGGATCTGGCCCTGGCGCTCGGTTTCTTCGGCGATGAAGGCGCCGAATTCTCCGCCGGGGAGGAAGTAATCTTCCCAGCCCTGGGCTTCGAGCACGGCCTTCCACGCATCGCTCTGGGAGAGCTTGGTGAAGTTGTCGACCCACATGGCATAGTTGTCATCCGGCGCGCCGGGGGCAGCGAGGATACCGCGCCAATTGGCGATCTCGACGTCATAGCCGGCTTCCTTGAAGGTCGGCACATCGGGGAGATTGGGGCGCCGTTCGGCCGAGGTCACGGCGAGGAGCTTGATGCGACCCTGTTCGGCGAACTGGGCGAATTCGGACGTGCCGGAGACGCCGGCCACGAGCGTGCCATTGACGATGGCCGTCACGGTTTCGGCGCCCGAGGTCTGCGGGATGTAGTTGAGATCGGCGACAGGGATATCGCCGGCCTGCGCCAGCAAAGCGAGCGAAATGTGGTCGACGCCACCGGCAGAGCCACCGCCGAGTGCAGCGGCGCCAGGATCAGCCTTGATCCCGGCAACGAGGTCAGCCAGCGTGTTGTAGGGCGAATCTGCAGCCACCGCGATCACCAGATATTCCGCCGTCATGCGGGCAACGGGGCGGAATTCGGCGAGGTTGATCGGCGAATTGTTGAGGGCGATGGCGCCGACGGTGATGGCGCCGAAAACGGCGAGGGAATCGGGCTGGCCGCTGGCGGTGCCGAGGAATTCGGCGAGACCGACAGTACCGCCTGCGCCGCCCGTATTGGTGAAATTGACGCCGCCGGTATAGATGCCGGCATCGTTCATGGCCTGAAAGGCCTGGCGGCCGAGGCTATCCCAGCCGCCGCCTGGATTGGCCGGCAGCATGACATTGACCTGCGCCACTGCAGCGCCGGTGCCGAGCGCAGCCGTCATCGCCAAGACGGCGAGCGTCTTCGAAAAGTACATGTGATCCTCCCAGGCGCAGGGTCCGTTCTTTAACGGTTCTTCGCTGCGCCGATATGTCGACAGTTTTGACGCTTCGAACTGATCATGGATCGGTTTTTGGCGTCAAGGGAGAATGTTCTGCCGACAGAATTGAGCTTGGGATCAATTGCTGAGGCGGATGTAGGGGATGTCCTTGGCCGCTATTTCGTCGAGGCTTTCTTCGTAACCGGCATCGGCATAGCGCATGACGCCGAGGGCGGTGTCGTTGGTGAGGGCGCGGTCGAGGCGTTCGTCGGCTTCGGGCGTGCCATCGGCAATGACAGTGACGCCGGCCGAGGTCATGTAGCCGGCATAGCCGCCGCCGCCGGAGTGGACGACGACGAGATCGGCCATGGACGAGCAAAGCAGCATGGCGTCGAGGAGGGGCCAATCGGCGATGGCGTCGGAGCCGTCCTTCATGCGCTCGGTCATGATATTGGGATGGGCCATGGCGCCGGCATCGAGGTGATCGCGGCTAAAGGCGACGGGGCCCTTGAGTTCGCCCGTGGCCACCATGGTGTTGACGGCGCGGGCGAGGGCGGTGCGTTCGCCATGGCCGAGCCAGGCGATGCGCGCGGGGAGGCCTTCGAAGGGGACGTATTGGCTGGCGAGGCTGATCCAGTTGGTGACGATCCGGTTCTCCGGAAACATGTCGAGGAGTTTTCGGTCGATTCTGTGAATGTCCTCGGGGTCGCCGGAGAGCGCCATCCAGCGGAAGGGGCCGATGGCGCGGGCAAAGAGCGGGCGCAGATAGGCTTCGGTGAATATCGGAATATCGAAGGCGTTGTCGACGCCGCCGGCCTGAGCATGGGTGCGAATGAGGTTGCCATTGTCAAAGACTTCGGCGCCAGCGGCCTTGAAGCCGAGCATGGCTTCGACATGATCGACGATGGAGGCGCGGCTTGCGGCCATGAGCTGGCCCTGGCCGTCGGTGCGGAGGCGCCGGACCTCTTCGAGGCTCATGCCCTTGGGGACATAGCCATAGACGAGATCGTGGGCGGCGGTCTGGTCGGTGACGATATCGGGGATGATGCCGCGGCGAAGGATTTCGGGATAGATTTCGGCGGCATTGCCGACGAGGCCGACGGAAAGCGCGCGCTTTTCGCTTGTGGCGGTTTCGGTGAGCGCGAGGGCGGTGTCGAGATCGGGGGCGATCTCTTGGAGATAGCCGATGGCCTGGCGCTTGCGAGCGCGCTCGGGATCGACATCGACGCAGAGGATGGCGGCACCGGCCATGCGCCCGGCAAGGGGCTGGGCGCCACCCATACCGCCAAGGCCGGCGGTCAAGACGAATCGACCAGCGAGGGTGCCGCCGAAGCGGTTCTCGGCGATGCGCATGAAGATTTCATAGGTGCCCTGAATGACGCCCTGGCTGCCAATATATTGCCAGGCGCCAGCGGTGAGGCCGCCCCAGCAGATGAGGCCTTTTTTCTCTAGCTCGTAGAAGACTTCGGCGCGGGCCCATTGGCCGACGAGATTGCAATTGGCCATGATGACCAAGGGCGCCTTGGCTTGGGTTTTGAGAAGGCCGATAGGTTTGCCGGATTGGATGAGGAGGGTCTGGTCCTCGTCCATGCGGAGAAGGGTTTCGACGATGGCCTTGTGGCTCGCCCAATTGCGTGCGGCCTTGCCGAGCGAGGCATAGACGATCAGCTCATCGGGGTTTTCGCCGACGGCAAGGACGTTTTCGAGCAAGCGCAGCAAGGCTTCCTGGCGCCACCCCTTGGCCCGCAACTCCGGACCGCCGGGAATGGGAAAATTGGGATGGCGGGGATTGGGGCTGGGCATGGAAGAACCTTAGGCGTTGGCGCCGTCGAGGGCATAGCGGGCAATTTCGATGCCCATCTGCTTTTCGACATATGGGTAGACGGTTGGATCGAGCACCGAGGCGCTGAGCGGGATTTTGGATTTCGGTACGTGCAGCACGAAAATCTGCATGCCTTCGCGCAACTGGCCGACGCTGAGGGGTTCGCCCTCGGCGGAGAGGGTGGTGATGACATCGGGGAAGGTGGCGGTGCGGGCGCCATCGCGGCCATCGACGGCCATATATTCGTTCATGACGTGGAGGACGTCGCCGCTCGACAGGGTAACGGCGCCGATGTCGAAGGCGTCCTTGGTGTAGAGCACCGCTTTTTTGAGGATCGTGCCCTCGCAGAGCACGGTGCCATTGGTGGTCTTGGCGATGGTGTCGATGATGGCGGTGCCGCCCTTGGCTTGGGCGGCAATGATGGCTTCGCCGAGTTTGAGGGCAAGGGAGATGCCGCCGAGTGCGGCGTGGCGGCGGACATAGCTGGCGCGGAGCGGATTGCGGCAGGAGGCGATGAAACCGCCGGACTGGTCGGCGGCGGTGCGGAGAATGGGCGAGATTTTCGCCGTGGCACCGCGGGTGACGAGCTCGATATAGCGGTTTTCGGCGCGATTGCCGCCGACGGCCGTCTGGATCATTTGCTCGGGCGAGCCGGCCATGCCGATCGAGCCCATGTCGCCAGTCGGGTGGGCGCGAATATCGCCGACGGCATCGACGACCTTGGTGCCGAGGACGGCGGAGGGGAGCCAGCCGTTGAGAGTGGACGACTTGCCGTTTTGACCGATCATCAGGCCGGAGAGTTTCTCGCCGAGCGCTTCCTGCAGCAGTTGGACCGCCTTGATGTAGTCGACGCCCTGCATTTCCCACGGGGTGGTGGAGGCGGGAGCGCCGATGGCCGCGGCGGTGGCGACCCAGGCGTTTTCGTCGAGTTCTTCGATGCTGACGAGTTCGGGCTTGCCGACGCTGACCGCGGCATAGCCGAGCTGGCGGCCATGATCGGCCCAGCCGCCGCCACCGGCCGCATAGACGGAGCCTCCAAGCACGGCGGCTTCGACGTCCTTTTCAGTCAATATGCGTCCCAAGCCTGATCCCCTTTATTCAATTTGCGGCCGCTTGCTTTTGGCCTGTGCGGGCGGTGAGCCAGCGTTCAAGCCCGGCGAGGGCATCATAGATCAATACGGCGAGGATGCCGACGATCAAACCGCCCTGGAGGACGAAGGCCGTGTTGCCCGATTGCAGGCCGGCTATGATGACTTCACCGAGGGTGCGCGCGGCGACGGTCGAGCCGATGGTGGCGGTCGCGAGGGCGATGACCGTCGAGAGGCGAATGCCGGCGAGAATGACGGGAAGGGCGAGGGGGAGTTCGACGCGCATCAGGCGCTGTCGGCCGGTCATGCCGACGCCGCGGGCGGCTTCGATGACGTTGGGCGGGAGGGTGGTGAGGCCGGTCAGCGTGTTTTCGAAGATCGGCAGGAGACCATAGAGGAAGAGCGCGATCAGGGTTGGCGCGGTGCCGAAGCCGAGAATGGGGACGGCAAGCGCGAGGACGGCGACGGGCGGAAACGTCTGGCCCACATTGGCGATGGTGCGCGAGACGGGCAGGAATTCGGCGCCGAAAGGGCGGGTGACGAGAATGGCGAGGCCGACGGCGACCACGGTCGAAAGCGCGATGGCGATGGCGACAATGGTCAGGTGGCTGATGGTGATATCGAGCAGATTGCCTTGATTGTAGATGGCCGGCTGGGTGGGGCGGGCGAACAGGGCGAAGAAGCCCTGGAAGAGGTCGGGCTGGATGAGCAACGCGACCAGCACCAAGAAGACCGCGAGCCTGATGAGGAGGCCGATTTTCATTGCGGACGCGCCGCCATACGCGCGCAGGCGGCGAGGGTGATTATGCCAATGGCTTGGCCGTCGCGGGTGACGGGCGCGGCAGTGCGGCCCGACCAGAGGAGGTCGCTATAGGCATCGCGGAGGCTGGCGTCGGCCGCGATGGGGCTGCCGGTGGCGGTGCCGGTTTCGACATGGTCGCCAACGCGGGTCAGCGAGAGGAGGCGGAAGGGCCGGTCCGAGGTGCCGATGAGGTCGGCGACGAAGGGCGTTGCCGGATTGACGATGATTTCGGCGGGTTCGGCATATTGGAGGAGCTTGCCCTTATCCATGACGGCGATGCGGTCGCCCAAGTGGATGGCTTCCTCCATGTCGTGGGTGACCAGCACGATGGTGGTGCCAAGCTTGCGCTGGATGGCGAGGAGATCTTCCTGGGCCTTGGCGCGGATGAGCGGATCGAGGGCGCCGAAGGGTTCGTCCATGAGAAGGATATTGGGGCCGGCGGCGAGGGCGCGGGCGACGCCGATGCGCTGCTGCTGGCCGCCCGAGAGCTCGTGGGGCATCCGATTGCGGAACTGGGCGGGGTCGAGCTGGAATAGCCCCAGCAGCTCATCGACGCGGGCTTCGATCTTCGATTTTTCCCAGCCAAGCAGCTTTGGGACGGTGGCGATGTTTTGGGCGACGGTCCAATGGGGGAAGAGGCCGTGGCCCTGGATGGCGTAGCCGATGCGGCGGCGGAGCTCATGGGCGGGGACGTCGCGGATATCTTCACCGTCGATGCGGATGGTGCCGGCAGTGGGCTCGACGAGGCGATTGATCATGCGCATCAGCGTCGTCTTGCCCGAGCCCGAGGTGCCGACGATGACGCTCATGGTGCGGGGCGGAATGGTCAGGCTGATGTGGTCGACGACCGTGGTGCCATTATAGGATTTGACGATGTCCTCGATTTCGATCATGCGCCGCGTCCCTTGATACTGATCTGTTCGACGATGGCGTCGAGAATGACTGCGGCGGCGAAGGCGAGGCCGACGGTGGGCACGGCGCCGAGGAGCACGAGGTCCATCGCCGTCTGGCCGATGCCTTGGAAAACGAAAACGCCGAAGCCGCCGCCGCCGATAAGCGCGGCGATGGTGGCGAGGCCGATATTCTGGACGAGCACGATGCGGATGCCGGTGAGAATGACCGGCAGGGCCAGCGGCAGCTCGATATTGAGGAGGCGCTGGCGATCGGTCATGCCCATGCCGCGCGCGGCATCGACTACTTGGCCATTGACGCCGAGGAGGCCAACGACGGTGTTGGATACGATGGGCAGGAGCGAATAGGCAAAGAGCGCGATGAGGGCCGGGGCGATGCCGATGCCGGAAATGCCGATATTGCTGGCGCCGGGGATGTTTGCGGCGACCCACGCGAGGGGGGCGATGAGGAGGCCGAAGAGCGCGATCGAAGGAATGGTCTGGACGATGTTGAGCGTGTTGAGCACGGCAGCGCGCAGCGGTTTGACGCGATAGCAGAGAATGCCGAGGGGGATACCGGCGAGGGTGGCTATAGTGACGGAACCGAAGGCGAGGACGAGGTGGGTGCGCGCTTCCTGCCAGAACGCGGGCGCGCGGCTGGCATATTCCTTGAGAAGCGAGAGATTGCTCCAGAGGCCACTCCAGAGGATCAGGCCGATGGCGCCGAGTACGATGGCAAGCAGTGCGACGCGCCAGACGGGGCGGAGGCGGAGGCGTGTCAGAGCGTCGGTGACCATCAGCGAGAAGGCGAGGAGCAGCAGCCAGAAGCCGGCGCCAGGGGCGACGCGGGCATAGTTGTTGTCAGCGGGCGTCAGATGGCTGGCGGCGGCGCCGATGGCAAAGGCGAGAACGGCGAGGGCGAGGAAGCCGGCGGCCAGTTTGACGATGGGGCGGAAGCGGACAAGCGCTGTCGCGAGTGCGGCGCCGATCGCGGCGATCAGGAGGATGGACCAGCCGTCGTCCAGCGAGCCGACGATGCCGATGCCTTCGCCAGGGACAATGCGGTTGGCGCGAAAGAGGGCGAAAGGCAGGGCGAGACCGGCAAGACCAATAATGGCGACCAGCACCCCGAGTTTATCGAGGCGATGCCAGGGCTTCTTTTCGATGTCTGCTGACGCTGCAAGACTCAAGCTGTGGGTTCCAGCTCCGGTTGTCCGACGCGTGGCCGGGCTTGAAAAGGGCGGGCTTGTGGCCCGCCCTAAGGGCTTAGCTCAGGAAGCCGTTCTTGGTGAGGTAGTCGGTTGCGACAGCAGCGGCAGGCTCGCCACCGACCTGAACGCGGCCGTTGAGGTCCTGCAGGACTTCGAGGGTCAGGCCTTCGAAGACGGGCTTCAGCAGTTCGGTGATCTGCGGATATTCCTTGAGGACTTCATCGCGGATGATCGGGGCGGGCTGGTAAACCGGCTGCACGCCCTTGTCGTCTTCAAGAACTTTCAGGCCCGAGGGAGCGATGCCGCCATCGGTGCCATAGACCATGGCGGCGTTGACGCCATTGGTCTGCTGGGCGGCAGCGGCGATGGTGGCTGCGGTGTCGCCACCCGAGAGAACGACGAGCTGATCAGGGGTCAGGGTGAAGCCATAGACTTCCTGGAACTTTGGCAGCGCGGCCGGGGAATTCACAAATTCCGAAGATGCGGCCAGCTTGACTTCGCCACCGCCGGCAACCCAGGCGCCGAATTCGGTGAAGGTCGTCAGATTGTTGGTTTCGGCGACATCGTTGCGGATGGCGACGGCCCAGGTGTTGTTGGCGGGCGAGGGCGTCAGCCAGACGATCTTGTTGGCTTCAAGATCGAGCTTTGCAGCTTCGTTGTATGCGCTTTCGGCATTGTTCCAGAGCGGATCATCGGCCTTATCGAAGAAGAAGGCGGCATTGCCGGTATATTCGGGATAGATGTCGATTTCGCCAGCGATGATGGCTTCGCGCACGATCGGGGTGGCGCCGAGCTGGATGCGGTCTTCAACCTGGATGTTGTTGTTCTCAAGCACCTGCTTGATGATGTTGCCGAGAACGCCGCCCTCGGTGTCGATCTTGGACGAGACCACGACCTGAGCCTGGGCAGTGCCGGCCAGCACGACGAATGCGGATGCTGCAGTCAGCAGCTTGGCGGTGAGGCGCATATGTATCTCCGTTAGGGACCGGACGCTCCGGTTGTTTCTTAGCCTAGCGAGTTGCCCGGGGTAGGCGAGGCTTGGGTTTCTACAGACCCTCCCCCAACGCGAAAAACTCATCCACCTCTTCAATGGTCGAGTGAGAAATCAGTTCGCCAAGAAAATCTTCCGAGCCCAAAGATTCTTCAAGGTCTTCGACTTCCGAGGAAAGCGGGCGATCGACTGTGTAGGTTTTCGAGCAGTTTCGGACCCGCGCATAGACCATTCCGGGCACGTTGCCAGGCTGGTCGCCGGAAATGTCCATGGCTTGGGCGGCGAGCATGGCTTCGAGAGCGGCAAGGCGCTGCAGCGCCAGGATTTGCCGCTCGAAACGCTCGACGACAAGGGGCAGGAAGGCGGCTTCGTCTTCCATGCCGTCGGCAACGACCATGGAATTGGCCGAGATGGGCGCAGTCATCGAGAGGACGCGGGCAAAGAGTTCGCCGGCAAGCTTGATGGCGGGGCCGAAGCCGGTGGCGACATGGCCGGGAAAGACGAGATTGACCGGCAGATCGCGGCGGCCGCCATTGCCGAGGAGGACGCAGCGATTGAACGAATTGCGCGCGACATGGGCAAGGCCAAGCTGGGCGGCCTGGATGAAGAGGGTGACATCAAGCGGCAGGGAGCCGCCGGAAGTGAGCACCTGGCCATTGGCGACGACGGGATTGTCATCGGTGCGGCCGGTGGCGGCAAGGAGGGTGCGGCCGGCGACGCGGAGGGCTTCGAAGCCGGTGCCGAAAACCTGGCTCATCATGCGGAGGCTCAACGGGTCCTGGATCTGGGTGGCATTGGGCCAATCCCAGCCGCGGGCATTGAAATAGAGCCAGGCGCCGATGCGGCTTTCGCCTTCGGTGCCGGCATAGGCGACGGCTTTCCAGGGATCGCGCGAGGCGCCGAGTGCGCCGGCGGTGGTGATGGCGGTGGCGAGCAGCACGCGAACTGATGCGGCGGCCCGGCGCAGGGCATCAGCGGCGGCGGCATAGCCGACGGCATTGGTCGAGACCGAGGCAAGACTATCGCGGGCGGCGAGATGAACCGGGGCGAGGCCGGCTGCGGCGAGGGCATGATCGGCGGGGAGGCGCTCGCCATCGAAAAAGGCTTCGCCGGCCCCGGTCAGCACGGCGCCGATCTGGCCCATGAGACCGATATCGGCGCAGCCGATGGAGCCGGTGCGGCGGACGACGGGGACGACGTCGCGTTCGAGAAGATCGAGATAGGCCGAGACGAGGGATGGCGTGCAGCCGACCTTGCCGGT
The DNA here is from genome assembly GCF_001425445.1 of Devosia sp. Leaf420. Classification (GTDB taxonomy): domain Bacteria; phylum Pseudomonadota; class Alphaproteobacteria; order Rhizobiales; family Devosiaceae; genus Devosia. The sequence continues at coordinate 129,364 of NZ_LMQU01000012.1, forward strand.
GAGCAGCATATTGGTGCGGATGGCCATGGCCATGCGGACGATGTGGCGCGAGAAGGGTTCGCCGGTGCCGAAATGGTGGGCGCGGACGAGGCCGATATTGAAGGCGTCCATCTCGTCCTGCGACCAGGCGATGTCCTTCATGGCGCCGACGCCTGTGGTGGCGCCATAGACGGGTTGGCCGGCCGCTATAGCGTTTTCAATGGCTTGGCGCGAATGGGCGACGGCGGCCAACGCATCTGGATCGGGCACGAGCGGGGCGCGGTGCTGGGCGATGCGCGCCAGATCGGCAAAGCTCAGCGGGCCGCCGGAAAGGCTAAGCGGGGTGCGGTCTTGACGGTGGGTGCCGGCGGGCATGAGGCCTCTGGAACTATGGGCAGCTTTCTCAGAGATAGCCTAGCCGCATTGCCCCGCCAAGCGAACCTCAAACAGACTTGAGCATGCCGCCATCGACACGGATGAGGCTGCCGGTGACATAGGATGCTTTGTCGCTCGCGAGAAAGGCGACGACATCGGCCAGTTCCTCGGGGCGGCCATAGCGGCCGGCGGGGATTTGCGAGAGCGACTGGGCCTTTACCTCATCGACGGTCTTGCCGAGGCGCTTGGCGGCGGCGGCGTCGAGTTCATCGACGCGGTCGGTATGGATGCGGCCCTGAACGATGACATTGGCAGTGATGCCGTCAGCGGCGACTTCGGAAGCGAGGGTTTTGCTCCAGCCGACCAGCGCCTGGCGGAGAGCATTGGATATGGCGAGGCGCGGGATGGGGGCTTCGACGCCCGAGGAGGTGAGGGTAATGATGCGGCCCCATTTGCGCTCTTTCATGCTGGGCAAGAGGGACTGGCTGATGGCGATGAGCGGGGTGATCATGGTGTCGAACTGGCGCGAAAAGTCAGCAGGCGCAAGCGCTTGCGCTTCGCCAGGCGGTGGGCCGCCGGAATTGTTGACGAGGATATCGGCACCGCCATCGGCCGTGATCTTGGTGATCAGCGCCTCGATGGAGGCGGGGTCGGCCAGGTCGAGAGAGACGGCGCTAATGCTGCCGCCGAGGGTTTTGTCGACGTTGGCATCGAGCGCGGCGATGGCGTCGGTGGAGCGGGCGGCGCCGATGACGTGGGCGCCTTCATTGGCGAGGGCGAGGGCGGTGGCGGCGCCGAGGCCCTTGCTGGCGCCAAGGACGAGGGCGCGCTTTCCTTCGATTCCGAGCTTCATGCGGCAATCTCCTTGAGGCGCTTTTCTTGCCGGGCGAGGAGGCGTTCGACATCGGCGATGTCGAGTTTGCTCAATGCCGGCGCGGGTTTACGGAGAGTAGCTGACGAAATGACGCCGCGTTTGGCAAGCACATATTTGCGGCAGGCGAGGCCGATGCCCTGTTGCTGCTCGTAGCGGGCGAGCGGGAGATAGGCGTCGAAGATGTCATGAGCGCGGTCGGGATTGCCCTTGGCGTAGTTTTCGACGACGCCGACCATCATTTCGGGGAAGCAGAAACCAGTCATGGCACCATCGGCGCCGCGGCCCATTTCTTCGGGAAGGAAGAGGCCGCCATTGCCGCAAAGGATTGAAATTCTTCGGGTTTCGCCCTTGTCGCTGGAAGCGCGGAGGGTGGTGATTTTCGATAGGCCGGGCCAATCTTCATGCTTGAGCATGACGCAGGTCGGGATATCCCTAACGATGCGATCGATGACTTTTGGGGCGATGGTGACATTGGTTGTCAAGGGGTAATCCTGGAGGACCCAGGGGGTCTTGCCGAGGACGTCGCCGACCGAGGCGAAGTAGGCGTAGATCTGGTCGTCCGTCTTGAGGGTCCAGGACGGGGCGACCATGACGCCTGCGGCGCCGATTTCCATAACGGAATCAGCGAGTTCGCGCATGGGGGCGAGGCCGGGAGCGGTGACGCCGACGACGACGGGGATTTTGGCGCGGGAAATGACGCGGCGGGCGATTTCCCTGGATTCTTCAGCAGTTAGCTTGGGCGCTTCGCCCAATTGGCCGAGGATGGTGAGGCCGGTGGCGCCTTTTTCCTCATAGAAATCGACCATGCGATCGACGCTTGCCCAATCCACTTCGCCGGTGTCGGAAAAGGGTGTGACGGCAATGACATAGACGCCTTTGGCATCTTCGGTCAGAAGGGGCATGAGGCGACTCCGGTTGTTGGGCTCAGTGAGAAAAATAGAGGGTGGCGGCGTTGTTGGCAAAGACCGCGGCGTGATGTGCCGGGGGGATAGTGTCGAGGCTGAGCGCGATCAGATCGTCGTCCTCGGGGACGGTCTTGAAAAGCTCGGTATGGGGCCAATCGCTGCCCCAAAGGACGCGGTTTGGGTAGCATTCCGTTAGCGTTGAAACGGCTGAACGATAGAACTGGTTATTCGGGGCGTCACTGAGGCGATAGGGCGCGGAAATTTTCACGTAAACGCGGCCGGTTTCGAGAGCGTGGTCGAGATCGTCGAGGGCGGTGCCGGGATCGTCGAGGGCGATGAAGGCGAGGTGATCGATGACGCCGGTAATGTCATAGCGCGCTGTGAGATCAGCGACGGTCCCGATGGCTTCGGGGCCGATCTGGAACTGGGCGTGCCAGCCGAGGGCGCGAATGCGCGGGGCGAGAGTGGCGAAAGCGTCAAAGCCGATGCCGGATTTATTGCGCAGGTTGAAGCGGACGCCGCGAACGCCGAGGGCGTCAAGCCGCTGGAGTTCGGCGTCGCTGGTTTCGGGCGGAATGACGACGACGCCCCGGACGCGATCGGCGTGGCCGGTCAGCGCTGTCAGGAGGACGCGATTGTCTAGGCCGTAGACGCTTGGTTGGACGAGGACGCCGCGGGCGATGCCGAAGGTTTCGGCGAGGGCGAGCCAGTTGTCGATTGGTTCGATCCGCGGCGTGTAGCTGCGCGGGATGGCGAGCGGAGCCGCGGGGGCGAAGACGTGAAAATGGGCGTCGCAGGTGTTTTCGGGCAGGCGCAGATTGGCCGGATTGCGCAGGGGGCGCGGGGGGAGGCAGAGCGTGGCGTCGAGCACGTCAGCCATGGTCTTTGGCGGCCATCAGGAAATCGAAATCGAGACCATCGTCGGCCTGGGTGACGTGGCGATCGTAGAGTTGGGCGTAGCCGCGGGGTGGCGATGGCGGCGGCGCAGGCAGTGCAGCCATGCGGGCGGCGAGCTCGGTGGCGGAGATCAGGAGTTCGAGGCGGCGATTGGGCACGTCGAGGCGGATGCGGTCGCCGGTGCGGACCGCCGCAAGGGGGCCGCCATCGGCGGATTCGGGGGTGATGTGAAGGACGACCGTGCCGAAGGCGGTGCCGCTCATGCGTGCATCGGAAAGGCGGACCATGTCCTTGACGCCTTGGCGGGCGAGGTGGCGCGGAATGGGAATGTAGCCGGCTTCGGGCATGCCGGGAGCACCCTTGGGGCCGGCATTGCGGAGAACGAGGACATCGTCGGCGGCGATGTCGAGACTGGGATCGTCGAGGCGTTCGGTCATGTCGCGGACCGAGTCAAAGACAACGGCGCGGCCTTCGTGGACCTGCAGCTTTGGATCGGCCGCGGCGTGCTTGATGACGGCGCCGCGGGGGGCGAGATTGCCCGAGAGAACCGCGATGGCGCCGGCAGGCGAGATGGGCGCGGTGCGCGGGCGGATGATCTGGGTTTCGTAGCGCGCGGGCAGGGTGCCGATGGTGTCGCCAAGCGTGCCGCCGAAGGCGCGAGGGGCGGCGAGATCGAGCAGATCGGTCAATTCCGAGAGGAGGCGCGGGACGCCACCGGCGGCGTGGAATTCGCCCATATAGCCGGTGCCGGTTGGTTTTAGATCGACAAGGACTGGGACCTTTTGGCCGATGGCGTCGAATTCGGCCATGTCGAGCTTTTTGCCCAGGCGCCCATAAATGGCGGCGAGATGGACGACGGCATTGGTGGAGCCGCCGAGGGCTTGGAGCGTCACGAGGCCGTTGCGGAGGGCGGCAGGGGTCAGAACTTCTGCGGTGGTGAGGCCGGTTTCGGTCATGGCGACGGCGGCGCGGCCGGTTTCTTCGGCAAGGCGCATGCGCTCGGACGAGGTGGCGGATGCTGAGCCGGCCATGGGGAGGGAGAGGCCCATGGCTTCCATTAAGGCCGCCATGGTGGAGGCCGTGCCCATGACGGTGCAGGTGCCGACGGAGCTGGCGAGCTTGCCATTGATCTCGGCGACTTCGTCGGCATCGATCTGATCGGCGCGATATTGGGCCCAGATGCGGCGGCAATCGGTGCAGGCGCCGAGGCGTTCGCCGCGATGGCTGCCGGTATCCATGGGGCCCGTGGGGAGGACAATGGCCGGGACTTCGCTCGAAGCGGCGGCCATGACCTGGGCGGGGATGGTTTTATCGCAACCGCCGATCAGAATGACCGAATCCATGGGCTGGGCGCGGACCAGTTCCTCGGTTTCCATGGCCATGAGATTGCGCAGGAACATGGAAGTGGGCGAAGCAAAGCTCTCGTGGATCGACATGGTCGGGAAGACCATGGGCATGCCGCCGGCCAGCATGACGCCGCGCTTGGCCGCTTCAATCAGCTGCGGGACATTGCCGTGGCAGGGATTATAATCGGAATAGGTATTGGCGATGCCGACGATGGGGCGATCGAGCGCGTCATCGGAATAGCCCATGGCCTTGATGAAGGCCTTGCGCAGGAACAGCGAAAAATCCTGGTCGCCATAGCTGGTCAACCGTCTGCGAAGCCCGCGGGTCACGATATCCTCCCCTGCCGCGTCTTGGTGCGGCTTGTCGGGTCATTCCTACAGGCGTCAGCATTATTGTCAATAATGCGGATGGCGTTGTGTGCGGTTTTGGTTGTGCATGTTGGTTATATGCGCTTAAATTCAGGCAAATCGCTGCTGTGGCTGATTTCGCTGCGAGGCGCGAAGAAACGATAAATTATTGACAAGAGGCGATTGTGCGGATCGGATTGGTGGGGGCGGGCTGGGTCACGCAATATCATTTGCCGGCATGGACAAAACTCGGGGATGTCGAGGTGGTGGCGATCTGCGATCCCGATGAGGCGGCGCGGAATGCGCGGGCGGATGAATTTGGGATCGCGGGGCGGTACGCGTCTCTGGCCGATATGCTGCAAAGCGAGCGGCTCGATGCGCTCGATATTGCCTCGCCGCGGAAATTTCATGCCGAGCAGGTGATGTTGGGAGGAGAGCGCGGCTTACCGATGCTGTGCCAGAAGCCGCTCGGGGTCGATCTCGCGGAGGCAGAAGAAGTGGTCGCGGCGGTGTCGGGCAGGGCGCGGCTGATGGTGCACGAGAACTGGCGCTTTCGGCCCTATTATCGGCAATTGCGGGCCTGGCTCGACGAGGGGCTGATCGGCGAGGTTTTCGAGGCACGTCTCGATTTTCATTCGAGCGGGATGATTGCCGATGGCAAGGGTGAGCGGCCGGCGCTGGTGCGGCAGCCGTTCTTCCGGCGCGAACAGCGGCTGCTGGTGATGGAGGTATTGATCCATCACCTCGATAGTCTGCGGTTTTTGCTCGGGGAGTTGGCGCTGACATCGGCTCGGCTGCGGCGGAGCAATGACGAGATTATCGGCGAGGATCAGGCTGTGTTGCGGCTGGAGCGGCTGGCGGACGGAATGCCGCTCAACGTGTCGGGTAATCTCGCGGTGCATGGCGCGCCGCCGGCGCCGAGCGATCAGCTTTGGCTTTGGGGGAGCGAGGGCACGATCCATTTGGATGGGACAGTGCTGAGACTATTGGGGTCGAGCCCGCGCGAGATGCGGTTCGATGGGCCGGAGAGCTATCAGGCGGCCTATGACGGGGCCGTGGCGCATTTCGTCGATTGCATGCGAACGGGCAGGGCGTTCGAAACCAGCGCGGCCGATAATCTCGAAACGCTGCGGCTGGTGGAGGCCGCCTATGCGGCGAGCCAGTTTAAACCGGCGGGGACTCTCTGATAGAAGGGCGGGGTAACCTCCCGGGGCCGCCAGCATGACCGAGCATCACGAGACCGAACCCGAAGACGTGAAGATCGTGCGCGCGCTCGAGGAGGACATCATCTTCGGGCGCTTGGCGCCGGGCTCGCGCCTCACCGAGGACAAGCTCCTGTCGCGCTTTCCGGTGACGCGGCATTTCGTGCGGCAGGCGCTGGTGCAGCTTGAGCAGATGGGCGTCGTCGTGCGCGAGCGCAACAAGGGCGCCACGGTGCGCTCGCTGACCCCGAGCGAGGTCGAGCAAATCTATGCTGTGCGCGAACTGGTGCAACGGCAGGCGGCATTGATGATCCCGCTGCCGGCGCCGCAGGGGCTGATCGATGAGCTACAAGAGATTCACAAGGAGCATGGCGAGCATATCGAGGCGGGTTATCTGCGCGGCGTGCACGAGACCAATGACCGCTTTCACCTGACGCTGTTCGGGGCCTGCGGGAACAAATACCTCGTGCAGGCGATCGAGCTCTATATGCGCTACAGCCTGCCGGTGCGGGCGAATTCGATGGCGGATCGGGCGGCGCTCGATATTTCGCACAGCCAGCATCGGCTGATGATCGAAATGCTGGGCGGGCGGGATAATTGGGTTCTGGCGCAGTTGTGCGTGGACCATCTGCAGCCGTCGAAGAAGCGGTATATTGGGTTGGTCGAATAAGCGGGTGAGAGAAGGTCCCCTCACCCGGATCGCTAGGCAATCCGACCTCTCCCCCGAAGGGAGAGGTGTCGCTGCGCGATGTCTTCGGTGGTAGTCGCCGAAAGATCCCCCTCATCCGGCCCTTTGGGCCACCTTCTCCCCGAGAGGGAGAAGAATAAGAAGGGGGGCAAACTTGAATTGTGCAGGTGGGCTGCTGCGGCTAGCATCTTTCTCAGGTCGTAAAACGGCCGGGCGCGGGAGGCGCCTTGAGGAGGATTTGATGAAGCTTGCTTTTGTGGTGCCGGCCTTGGTGGCCGGGACTTTGGCGCTGGTGGCGCCTGTCTTGGCTCAGGGGGATTTTCCGAGCCATCCGATCAATCTCGTCGTGCCGTTTGCGGCGGGCGGATCGACGGATCTCGTCGGGCGTATCGTCGCCGAAGCCATGTCCAAGGAGCTTGGGCAGAATGTGCTGGTGGTGAACCAGGCTGGGGCTGGGGGCGTCGTTGGAGCGACGGCGGTGGTCGATGCGGCGCCGGATGGGTACACGATCCTGATGGGGACGATCGCGACGCATGCGCTGAGCGCTTCGCTTTATGCGACGCCGCCGTTTGATCCTTCGGCCGATTTCACGCCAATTTCTCTGCTGGTGACCGTGCCGAATGTGTTGCTGGTCAACCCCGATTTTCCAGCCAAGACTGTCGAGGAATTGATCGCAAAGCTCAAGGCGGAGCCGGAGCAGCATGCTTATGCCTCGTCGGGCAATGGGACCCCGCTGCATCTTTCGGGGGAATTGTTCAAATCTATGACCGGCACGGACATGGTGCACGTGCCCTATCAGGGGTCTGGGCCGGCACTGGTCGATGCGCTTTCGGGCGCGGTGCCGATCATTTTCGATAATCTGCCTTCGGCGAGCGAGCATATGAAGGCGGGGACGCTACGGCCGCTGGCGGTGACGACGCTGGAACGGAGCGCGAGCTTCCCCGACGTGCCGACGATTGATGAGGCCGGGGTGCCGGGCTATGAGACCAACACCTGGAATGCGCTGTTTGCGCCGGCCGGGACGCCACCCGAGGTGATCGAGAAGCTCAATGCGGCGGCGGTGGCGGCGGTCAATGATCCAGCGGTTAAGGCGCAGTTGGCGGAGGCTGGGGCGGTGGTCGTCGGGTCGACGGCTGAGGAACTGGCCGAGCATGTTAAGAGCGAAGTGGCGCGCTGGGCGCCGGTGATCGCCGAGGCAGGCGTTTCGATCCAGTAGGGAACGGGTTGCGGGTCGTGAACGTTTAGAGAACAAACAAGGAGTTCTCAGATGTCCACGACCAATCCCAAAATCGATCCGGGTCCGCATTCCAATCTCGAAAAAGATCCGAGCGAATGGACGACCGGCGACGATCCGATGACGGATGCGCAGGGGTCTTATTTGAAGACGCTTTCGGAGCAGGCGCATAAGCCGGAGCAGTTTGCTGATGATCTGAGCAAGGCGGAAGCCTCGGAGCGGATCGACGCGCTGCGGCAGGAATTGGGGCTGGGTTCGTAAGTACTATCTCCGCAAAATAAAGCACCCCGCCGAGGGAGGTCGGCGGGGTGCTGTCGCGACAAATCAGCAAGGGCTGATTTGCGCGGAGTTCAGTAGTCGATGCGGAGGAGAGAGACGCCCTGGCGGGGGAGAGTGGTCGTCAGGGTGACGGCGCCGTTGGAGGCTTCGGCTACAGAGGTTTCGAAGACGGCGAGTTGGCCGGAGGCTTCCAGCTTCTTGTAGTCGTCGCCGGTGACCTCCTGAGGCGAGCCCATGGCTTTCCACACGCCGAAGGAGTTGGAGTGATCCTTGTCCATGCGGTAGTGGGTCAGCTTGTGGCTGCCGGGCTTTATGCCTTTGAGTGACAGGGTGACATTGGCGGCGCCGTCTTCGACGTCGTCATCGTGGTAGTTCCAGACGAGGATCGAGACGCCGGTATCGTCGCGGGTGGCGACGGCGTTGACGTCGGGTTGCTCGCGGACGCCGTGTTCCATGATGGTCTGGATATCGAGGGCGTGGTCGGATTTGGCCTCGACCCATTCGCCTTTGAGCTTGCCGAGCATGCGGAAGCCATTCAGCACCGCCTTATCGACGCCATTGGTCGCGAGATCGCGGAAGCCGTCGTACCAGGGCTGGTCTTCGAAGAGGAAGGCCCAGGTGACAGCGCCTTCGATCTCGATGCCGGCGCGCTGGCTGAGTTCGTAGGTGCGGATCATGCTTTCGACGACATAGGCGCCGTAGAGCGGCCCGTTGCGATAGCCGTTTTGCGGATGGACGCGGGCGGAGCAGGCAGCGCAGCCTTCGGGGTCGGATTCGCCGATGACCGTGGGCAGATGGCGCAGGGTCGGGAATTCGTTGACGATGGCGAGGTTGGCCTCGATGTCGCGGAGCTGCTTGTGGAGGCCCATGCGGACATGGTCCTTCCAGATCACCGGATTGCCCTTGGCGTGGAAGGCGATGAAGTCGATGGGGGAATCGTTGTCGACGACGTGCTGCAGGAATTCGCGGAGGAATTTCTGCGCCTTGGGGTTGTTGAAAGCGCCGCAGGTGTGGGGGCCGCCGACGCGGGCGCCGGGCAGGGCGGCTTTGATGGCACGGGCGGCGACATCGTACATTTCGCAGAATTGCGGGATCGTACCCTTCCAATAGATGCCATCGGGCTCGTTCCAGACTTCCCATGGCCAGGAGAGGACTTTTTCCTCGCCATAGCGATCGGCGAGGTGCCGGGCCCAGGCGTGGATGAGGTCGCCCCACTTCTTGAGATTGTTGGGCGGATTGGCCCAGCCCGTCAGGATGGTGGCGTAGGGATCGGTCGGGGTCCAATGGTGCCGGTATTCGCCTGGATCGTCGGAGAGGGCTTCGGGCATGAAGCCGACCTGGATCAGCGGGATATTGCCGGCTTCGACATAGGCGTCGAAGATCTGGTCCATGATGGTCCAATCGTAGACCGGGTTGCCGTCGGCGTCTTCGGTATAGGCATTGGTCGAGCCCCATTTGAGGGCATATTTGCCATCGCCTGAGGTCAGAAGATTGTGCGTGCGCACGCGCGGGGGCTCGGGGCTGAGCTCGGTCAGGGCGTTGAGCAGCTTCTTGCCATTGGCGGTGTAGGTGTAATTCGGCTCGTCATAGCCGAACCAGTTCCACAATGGCCGGTAAGCACCGCGGCTTGCGCCCGCGTCCACATCGATGCGGACGTCGTAAGTCGTGGTCATTGTCTTGTCTCCACCCTTGATAGCTGCGTTTTGGGTCATTGCCCGTTTGGTGCGGTGAGCCTACTCGGGCGCGTGTCTTTGTCAATAATACAAAGGTGGATTGTCGATTAAATCCCGCACTCTGGCGATAAGTGGCGTGAAAATGCGCCGTTTTGTCGATAATCCTGTTGCCCTCGGTCAAAATATTGTCGATAAAGCTGTTGGCGCGGACTGCCGGGAGGAATTGGCGGGCGGCGTCGAGGTGAGGGAGGCGATGTGCGGCAAAGGCCTGCGCAGTCGCTGCCTGCGCAAAGCGCGGGCCACAGGAGGAACGACCATGCTCTTTCGGAAGCTGGTGGCAACCGCGCTAGCGATCGCCAAGGTGGCGATGCCAGTCGCTATAGCCGCAACGGCGGTGCCGGTAGCCGCCCAGGATTTCATCGCGGGCATTCCGCGTAATGAGGCGCTGATTATTCAGGGTCCGGCAGCGCAGAATGCCGAATGGTTCAACCTTTGGGCGCCGGGCGGCGGGGCGAGCACTAATGGCTTGCAGCAGCTGACCGCCGATACGTTCTGGTTCATCAATCCCGAAGGGGTGGGCGACGCGGCCTGGACCAATGCGCTGGCGACCGAAAAGCCGATCTATAATGACGATTTCACGCAGATGACCGTCAAACTGCGGGATGGCATCTTCTGGAGCGACGGGGTTCAGTTTTCGGCTGACGATGTCGTCTATACGGTCGAGACGCAGGTCGAACATGCCGGCATGGGCTGGAGCGCGCCGTTTACGGTCAATGTCGAGAGTGTCGAAGCGACCGATCCATTGACGGTGGTTTTCAATCTCAAGGAACCCAATTCACGGTTCCATACGCTCTTTACCGTGCGCTGGAATGCGGCCTGGATCATGCCCAAGCATGTGTTCGAAAAGGTCGAGGATCCACTGACCTATAACGCCAATCCGCCGGTGTCGCTCTCGGCCTATGTGCTCGACAGCTATGACAGCGCGGGCAATTGGGTGATCTGGAAGCTGCGGGAGGACTGGCAGCGCACCTCGATCGGCATGACGCTCGATAAGGCGCCGGACGTGAAATATGTCGTCTATCGCAATGCGGGCAATCCCGATGCGCGCGTCATCGAGCAGATGAACCACAATCTCGATGTGATCAACGACATTGCGCCCGAAGGCATGTTCACCATTGCCCGCGATGCGCGCGAAACCACCGCGTCATGGTTCCCGGGCTTCCCCTTTGCCCATCCCGATCCGACACTGCCGTCAGTGCTCTTCAACCACCAGCGCGAACCATACGCCAATAAGGACGTTCGCTGGGCGCTGGCCCTGATGATCGATATCCGCGCCGTGGCCATGGGGTCTTATCGCGGGGCAGCGAACCTGGCTGCACTGTCCGTGCCGCCGACCGGTACGGCCGTGGTCGATTATTACGAGCCGATGCAGGAATGGCTCAACGGCTATGAGCTCAATACCGGCACGCGGACCATAAAGCCTTACGACCAGACCGTGCCGCAGCAGATCGCTGCGCTCGTCAAACCGCAATGGGGCGAGGACATTCCGGACGATCCGGCCCAGCTTGCCAAGATGTTCGGCAATGGCTGGTGGAAGCAGGACGTGCAGGCGGCAGCGGAACTGCTGCAGAAAGCCGGCTTTACCAAGAACGGCAACCAGTGGATGAAGCCCGATGGCACGCCATTCACCATCAAGCTGATGGTCGAGGGCGACAATGTTCCGACGCTCGCGCGTGCCGGCACCATCATCGCCCAGCAGTGGTCGATGGAAGGGGTGCAGACGACGGTGGACGTCGCGGGGCCGACCAACGGCCAGCGTCTCGGCGGCGGTGACTTCGATGTCGCCATCTACTGGACCGTCGAGACCTGGGGCGGCCACCCGGACCTTTCGTTCTTCCTCGAAAGCTATCACTCCGATTTCGTCAAGCCAGCCGGGGAAACCCAGCCGCCGCGCAACCTGACCCGTTGGACAGATGAACGGCTCGACCAGATCATCGAAGCCAATCGCGTGATCGGGTTCGACGCCCCACAGGTCACCCAGCTCGGGATGGACTATCTCAAGCTTGCCGTCGAAGAGATGCCGTTCATTCCGCTGATGGCCTACAACAAGTTTGCGCCTTTCGACACGACCTACTGGACCGGTTATCCCAGCGCCGAGAATCCCTATTCGGCTTCGGGTCCGTTCTGGAGCAACCTGCGCTACATGGTGGTGGCCCTCGAAGCCAACCCGAACGCACCGGCTGCACAATAGGCCCTGCGGGCGGGGCATGACCCCGCCCGTTTCCTTTGATTCATAGTTCGAAACGGGCACGCAGATGGACGGCTTTGCCAAATATCTCGTCCGGCGCCTCTTCCAGTTTTTCCTCGTGATTTTCCTGGGCGTTTCGCTGGCTTTCGTCATCACCAAGCTTTCCCCGGTCGATCCGGTGGAACAATCCGTGTCGTTGATGACCAATTTCGGTGCTACCGACCCGCGGGCGGTGGAACTGATGCGCGAAGCGCTGCAGGAGCTTTATGGCCTCAAGGGCTCGATGATCGAGCAATATGTGGGGTTCTGGGGTCGCGTGGTGCAGGGCGATTTCGGACCCTCGCTTTCATCGTTCCCGACGCCGGTGATGTCGCTGATCATGAGCGCCTTGCCCTGGACCGTTGGGCTTCTGACATTGGCGCTGATCATCACCTGGACGCTCGGCAACCTGCTCGGGGCGTTGGCGGGCTACTACCGCAACAATACGCTCTTAAAACTGTCGGGCGCGGCGATCATGGCGCTCCATCCGGTGCCGGCCTATATCATCGGTCTCGTGTTACTGCTTGCCTTCGGCTTTATCTGGCCGGTGCTGCCGATCTCGGGCGGGGCGCAGATGAACCTGCAGCCGGCGTTCAGTTTCGACTATATCCGCTCGCTTATTCTGCACGGCACGCTGCCGGCGCTGACGCTGGTGCTCGTCGGGATCGGGAGTTGGTTCATTTCCATGCGGTCACTGGTCTCCAATATCGTGACCGACGACCATGTGGTCTATGCCGAGCTCGGCGGGGTGAAATCGAGCAAGATCTTTTCCCAATATGTGGCGCGCAATGCGCTGCTGCCGCAGTTGACGGGGCTGGCACTTAGCCTTGGCAATGTCTTTGGCGGCGCCGTTATCACCGAATTTCTCTTCAATTATCCCGGCGTCGGGCGGCTCCTGATCCAGGGCATTTATCGCGGCGATTATTCGCTGGTGCTCGGGGTGACGACCATGTCGATCGTGGCGGTGGCTGTCGCCGTCTTCATCATCGATCTCATCTATCCGCTCATCGATCCGCGGGTGAGGCACGGCTGACCATGTTCAAGATTCTTCGCGACTTGCTGCGCTATAACCGGGAATTCGCCATCGGCTTCGTGCTGACGCTCGGTGTTTTCCTTTTCGCTCTGGCGCACTTCTGGGCGCCAATGCCGGACAGCGCCATCTATCTCCTGCCGCCCGACATGCCGCCTTCGGCGCAATACTGGTTCGGCACGACATCGCGCGGGCAGGACGTGCTCTGGCAGATGAGCTCGGCGATCTGGAACACGATGCTGTTTGGGATCACCGTGACCATCCTCAGTCGTTTGCTCGCGGTCGCCGTGGGCATGATCTCGGGCTATCTCGGGGGCAAGTGGGACGAGGCGTTGATGACACTCAACGACACCATGATCGCGCTGCCCAATATTCCGATCCTCTTGCTCGTCTATTTCGTGATGCGGGATTCGATGAGCTGGCCGGTGCTGGCGGCGACGGCCGCGCTCCTCGGGTGGAACTACGATGCGCGGCTCATCCGCTCGGTCACGCTGAGCTTGAGGAACCGGGAATTCACGCGTCATGCGGTGTTCGCCGGGATGAGCGTGCCGCAGATCCTAATCCGCCAGCATCTGCCCTATGTCATGCCGGTGATCTTCTTTACCGCGATGAACAACCTGATCTGGGCCATCGGGCTCGAGGTGACGCTATCGGTGCTCGGTTTTTCCGACATCAACCGACCGACCATTGGGGGGATGATCTATTGGGCCAACCAGCACCAGGCGATAATCGCCGGCATCTGGTGGTGGATCGTGTTTCCGATCATCGCCATCGTGCTGCTGTTCCTCGGGCTGTTCCTGCTCGCGATATCCGTCAACGAATATATCGACCCGCGTAGTCGCTTGAGCCGGATGGGAGCGTGACCATGCTGTCTGTTGTTGAGAAAACGCCGCTCAGCGTCGACGCCGCTCCGGTGCTGAAAGTCGAAGGCCTCAAGGCCTATTACCAGATGAACTACTTTGGCGTACGCCGGGAGGTTCGGGCGGTCGACGATGTGACGCTGACCATCAAGCGCAACGAGATCTATGGGATTGCTGGGGAGTCCTCCTCGGGGAAATCTTCGCTGATCAAGACCATTGCCGGGGCGATTACGCCGCCGCTGCGGGTGGTCGAGGGCTCGGTCAAGTTCGATTTCGGAGGCAAGGTGCTCGACGTCTATGGTGAGCCGGAGCGGATGAAGAAGGCGCGCTGGCAGCACCTCTCCTATATCATGCAGGGTTCGATGAACGTGCTGAACCCGGTGCGCAAGGTGAAGCACGCGTTTCACGACTTTGCCTTCGAGCATATGGGGCTTTCGGAACGAGCATTTCGGGAGCGGGTGGAAAAGCACCTGCAGCGGATCGGGCTTGATCCGCGGGTGCTTGAATCCTTTCCGCACCAGCTTTCAGGCGGAATGCGGCAGCGATTGACGATCGCGCTGGCGACGGTGTGCGAGCCCGATTTCATCATTGCGGATGAGCCGACGACGGCGCTCGATGTCTTGGTGCAGCAGGATGTGCTGGCGCTGATCAAGGATATCCAGCGGCGCATGGGCGCTTCGATCATCTTCGTGACGCATGACATGACGGTGCATGCCGCGATCGCCGATCGGATCGGCATCGTCTATGCGGGGCGGCTGGTCGAAGAGGGGCCGACGCTCGATGTGTTCAGGCAGCCCCAGCACCCTTATACGGCGCATCTGATTGCGAGCTTGCCAAGGCTCGGCGACAAGACGCGGCGCTCGGCCCTGCCGGGGAAGCCGCCGAACCTTGCCGAGCCGCCGAGTGGCTGCCGGTTTCATCCGCGCTGTCCGCTCGCCATCGACAAATGCAAGACCGATAATCCGCCGCTCGAGAACAGGCTTTCAGGCCGGGTCGCCTGCTGGCGGGCCGGAGAGGTGGCTGCAGCATGAGCGCGCTTCTTGAACTCAATCATGTGAACAAGGACTATGCGGTCGGCGGGTTTCTCGACCGGTCGATCCTTCATGCGGTCAAGGATGTCAGCTTTAAGATCAGCGATACGGCGCCGGAGATCTTCACCATTGTCGGGGAATCCGGCAGTGGCAAGACGACGACGGCGCGGATGATCCTCGGCAATGAGACGCCGACGAGCGGGAGCCTGACCTTTGAGGGGCAGGATATCGCCAAAATTCGCAGCCGGGCGGACAAGCTCAAGTTTATGGCGCGGGTGCAGCCGATTTTCCAGAACCCGTTCGAGGCATTCAATCCGCTCTCGACGCTCGATTATTATCTCTATTCGACGGCTAAGCGGTTTCTGGGGCTAAAGCGCAAGACCGAGATCGAGGCGGAGGTCGACAAGGCGCTCAACCATGTGGGGCTGAGCCTTGCCGAAGTCCGCGGCCGCTATTCGCACGAGCTTTCGGGTGGGCAGTTGCAGCGTATCGCGGTGGCGCGGGCGCTGATACCGGAGCCGAAACTGATCGTGGCGGATGAACCGGTGTCGATGGTCGATGCGTCGCTGAGGATGTCGATTGTCAATCTCTTCCGGGATTTGCGGGATACGCTCGGGGTCTCGATCATCTACATCACCCACGATCTCTCGACGGCCTATTATATCTCGGACCGCGTGATCATCATGCACAAGGGAGATGTGGTGGAGGCGGGGGCGGCGCAGACGGTGCTGGGCAATCCGCAGCACGATTATTCCAGGGCGCTCGCGAGTGCGGTTCTGCCGCCCGATCCGGTTTTGGCGCGGCGGATCATCGAAGAGAAGATGGCGGCGCGGGGCTAGGTCTCCGTCGGGCGGAGAAGGCGGTGGACCGCCTGCACGACTTTGAGGAGTGATGCCGGCTTCTGGATCTGGGTGATGCCGGCAAGGCCGGGCGGGATGATCTCGGTGTCGTAGCCGGTAAGAAAAAGGAACGGGGTCGCTCGTTCGCCGAGATAGGCAGCGAGTCCGAAGCCGGCGCCGGTGCCGAGATTGATGTCGAGAATGGCGGCGTCGGGATGTTCGGTTTCGGCGCTTTCCTTGGCGCGCATTTCGTCGGCGAAGGGGCCGATGACGGTCGCGCCGGCGCGGCGGAGAGCGGTCGAAACGTCGGAGGCGAGGAGGTAGTCGTCTTCCGAGACGAGAATGCGATAGCCGGACAGATTGGGCGCCTGGGCAAGATCGAGACTGCCGCCGTGGACCGAGACGGGGGTGGGCGAGGCGGTGTCGAGAATGCTGGCCTTTTCTGGCAGCGGGAATTCGAGCGTGCAGCGAAGGCCGGTGGGGGAGAATTGCATCTCGCCGGTGCCGTCCAATTCATATGGGATGCGTCGCTCGATCAGTTCGCTGCCAAAGCCGCGACGGCGGGGTTCGCTGAGATCTGTCAGCCCGCTTTCCTGCCAATCGATGTGGAGCCAATCGGTCCCGCGGCGCACCTGCTGGGTCCACCGGATCGTGAGCTTGCCGTGGGGCACGGCGAGGGCGCCATATTTGGCGGCATTGGTGGTGAGTTCGTGAATGGCGAGTGTCAGGACCTCGATGGCCTTGGGGCCGAGTTCGATCGGTGGGCCATCGAGCGTCACCTGCCCAGGCTGGGGCGCGTGGGCCGAAACCTCTTCCTCGATCATCGTCCCCAAAATCGTGCCGGTCTCGGTGCTACGCGTCAGTAGAGCCTGGACGCGGGCGAGGGCGGTGAGGCGGCCGGCGAGGAGGCTTTGGTAGCTCGCGACGCTGTCGGCGGTCGAGGCGGAGCGACTGGCGATGGACCGGATCACCGCCATGATGTTGCGCACGCGATGCTGCAATTCGGCGAGCAACACGGCCTGGTGTTCGGTCGAAATGCGCGCGTCAGTAATGTCGGTCGAAAAGCCTGCGATCCGCTCAACCTGGCCAAGATTGTCGAGAAGCGGAAAACCGGTGCTGCGGATCCAGCGGAAGGCGCCATCCGAGGGGCGGAGGATGCGGTAGTCGTGAACCACGGCTTCCCCGCGCCGGATTGCCGCGACATTGGCCATGACGTCGGGGCGGTCCTCGGGGAGGATCATAGCGTCGAGCGCGCGGGCATCGGCGCGTGCGGCATCCGGCGAAATGCCGAGGACGGTTTCCATGGCCTGACTGGCGAATTCGACGGCAAGCGTTTTGGCATCGCGGATCCAAAGGGCATCGGACGAGGCGTCGGCAAATTTGCGGAAGCGTTCTTCGCTGGCGCGAAGCGCCGCCTGGGCGCGCTTTTGTTCGCTGATGTCCTGGAAAAGCACGGCCACCTGGCGCGTTTCGGGGCGGCCGACGCGGAAGGCGTAGAGATCGAAGGTGCGATCTTCGAGCGCGGAGGAGTTTTCTTCAAAGCGTAGGCTTTCGCCCGTCACCGCGACGCGGTCGTAGATCTCGATCCACTTCTCCTCGATGTCGGGTGTCAATTCCTTGATGGTCTTGCCCGTCGCATCATGGAGGCCATTATGGCGCTCGAAGGCCGCGTTCACCTCGATATAGCGCCAGTCGACGGCTTTCTTGCCGTCGTAGAGCATCTGGATGATGCAATAGCCCTGATCCATGGAGCTGAAGAGCTCGCGGTATTTTTCTTCGTTTTGACGGAGCGCTGCCTCGGCGCGGGCGCGTTCGACGGCGGCCCAGGTGCGCTCGGCCGTCGCCTCGGTCACGGCGACCTCGGTTTCGGTAAAATCATGCGGGCCGGCAAAATGAACGGCGAGGATGGCGACGAGGCCGCCATTTTTAACGAGGGGCACATTGAGCGTAGCGCCAAGGCCGAGGGTGGCGTGGGCGGCTTTTTCTGCGGGGCTCAGGCTTGGGTCGGCCTGGATATCGGGGCGAATGGAGGAGCGCCCGGCGAGGAGGGCGGTCATGAGTTCGATGCCGTAATCGGCGTAGCGATAGCGGCCGGCAAGGCTCGGACCGCGATTGGTCCAATCCCGGGTCAATTGCACATGGACGCCATCGCCGAGGTCTTCGGCATAGGCGACGCGGTCGGCATCGAGTTCGAGGGCAAGGACGCGCTGGGCGACGACCTGGATTTCAACCGGATCGTCGAGCTGGCGGATCGCATCGGTCAGTTTGAGGAGGTAGGCCTCGATCTGAAGCCGGGCCCCGGCCGGTGGTTGGCCGATCACGGATACTGCTTCAGAACGGGCTTTTGAAGGCCGCCATCGTCGGACACCTGATGTTCCTCCGGCGACGCGGGAACAGGGGCATTGCCATAGGGATCGCGGCTGCGTTCGCGTTTTATCTGGCGGGCGGCAAGGGCGTCCGCCTCCGTTTCAGTGTCGGCGACGAGCGCGGCAGCTTTCGCTGCGGGGATGCCGAAGTCTTCTGCGAGAAAACTCACTTCTTCGTCCTTGGGCTGCATGCCGAAACTCCGTGTTGCGATGGGCGATGGATCGAACTGGAAATGTTCGAACATGGCCCGGAGTTGCGCCAGACCATGGCTAGCATGGCGGCGACGGCGGCACGATTACGCAGGTTAATTGGATCGGCGGCGAGTGTGCGTCATCAGGGACTTAACCTGAGGCAGGTGCTGAACCTTCGCGGATTCCCAGCCATTTGCCCGGCATGTCCAAGCCGGCAATCAGGAGGAATTTTTGATGAGCGACACAAGCGTCGACGACGCACCAAAGCGCGCAAGCAAGGATGACAAGGACGGCGATCTGGCAGTGGTCGGCCGGTCGGTCCTCGTCGGCAAGCCGATTGCCGAAGTCTATGAAGGCTGGCGCGACCCAACGCGGTTTCCCGGCTTCATGAAGGCGGTCGAAGCCGTGGAAAAGCGGGGCGAAGACTATCATTGGACGGTCCGCGCGCCGCTCGCGCAAACGGTGACGCTCGTGACCAAGATCACCGAGGACGTGCCGCACAAAACGATTGCCTGGGAATCGACCGAAGACTCCCAGATCAAGACGCGCGGTCGCGTGACGTTCGAGACCGCGCCGGCCGATCGCGGCACCGTGGTGACCGCTGACATCTCCTATGCGCCGCCGGGCGGAGACGTTGGGCGGATCGTCGCCAAGCTCTTTGCGGCCGAGCCTAATATCCAGGCGCGGCACGAGCTCAAGCGCTTCAAGATGCTCATGGAAACCGGCGAAATCGCCACTGGCAGCTTTCACAGCAAACAGAACGAGGAAAACTGATGCGGGCGCTCACTTGGCACGGCAATAACGACGTTCGCGTCGACACTCACCCCGATCCCGAAATTCTCAACCCGCGCGATGCGATCCTGAAAGTGACATCGACCGCCATCTGCGGGTCCGACCTGCACCTTTATGACGGCGTCATTCCCGGCCTGATATCGGGCGATATTCTCGGCCATGAATTCATGGGCGAGGTGGTCGAGGTGGGACCCAAAAGTACGCTCAAGAAGGGCCAGCGCGTCGTCGTGCCTTTCACCATTTCCTGTGGTGGATGCTTCCACTGCAAGAAGGGTCAGTTTTCGGCGTGCGACAATTCCAATCCAGCGGAAAAGCAGGATGCGAGCGAAAAGCTCTACGGACATGGCATGGGGGCAGCATTTGGCTACACGCACCTGACCGGTGGCTATGCCGGCGGACAGGCGGAATATGTGCGCGTGCCGTTTTCCGATGTTGGGCCGATCGTCATTCCCGATGAGCTGGGCGACGAGGATGTGCTCTTTCTTTCCGATATCCTGCCGACGGGCTGGATGGCGGCGGAGAATGCAGAAATCGAGCCGGGCGATACCGTTGCCGTCTGGGGCGCGGGACCGGTTGGGCTCTTTGCGGTGCAAAGCGCCGTCATCATGGGCGCGGCGCAGGTGATCGTCATCGATCACCACGAGCATCGGCTGGAATTGGCCAAGCAATTTGGCGCCAAGACCATCAATTTCGAAAAGACGCATGTGCGCGAGGCATTGATGGAGATGACCGCGGGCATCGGGCCTGATGCGGTGATCGACGCTGTGGGCATGGAAGCCCATGGGTTTGTGGTCGATAATGTTCTCGACCTCGTCAAACAGAAGATCGCGCCGGGTGCGGATCGCGGCCATGCCTTGCGGCAGGCGCTGCTGGCGTGCCGGAAGGGCGGGCGGGTTTCTGTGCCCGGCGTCTATGGCGGCATGCTCGACAAGTGGCCGCTTGGCGCGATGATGGAAAAGGGCCTGACCATCAAGGGCGGCCAGACCCATGTGCAGCGCTATACCGGGGATCTGCTGCGGCGCATCATGGAGAAGGAAATCGATACGACCTTCCTGATCAGCCACCGGTTGTCGCTCGAAGAAGCGCCGATGGGCTACAAGAACTTCCACGACAAGCAAAACGAATGGACCAAGGTCGTGTTGCGGCCCTGATCGATGAAGCGGCCGGCGCTGATGCTCCGGCCGCTTCGCCATTTGAATATGTCGACGATGCCGTGGTCTAGGCGGGATGATCTGAGATGTGGCAGGCAGCTTCGAGCGTGCCCCGCCGTTCCCTTCAAGAGACCAGTGGAGAGAACGATGTCGACACCAACAGAAATCTACGTCACCGGATTGCGCAACGCTCACGCCATGGAACAACAGGCGCTGGCGATTATGCGCCAGCAGGTCGAGCGCATCGAGCATTATCCGGACGTCGAGGCGAAGAAGTGACGGCGGTCTTCATTGATGGCATTCGGCAATGAGCGAGCCTGACAGGCGGTCCGAAACCGACAAGGTGATTGTCGATAGCGCGCAGGGGAAGGCTGAACGTCTTCTCCTCGGGACCAATCCCTATGGCAGCATGCTGCGGATTTTTGGCGTCGTACTGGCGTTTATCCTGATTGCCGGCACGGTGTTTTATGTGGTGGGTCAATAATTACGCGCCCCACACTCAACAAATGTTAGCGCGGACAGAGCCGATCCTGCTGTAGGTTAAACGCTCAAGTCTTGGCCCTTTGGGCTTCCACCGACGGAGGAATGACCAATGGATCTCGAGGGAAAACGGATCCTGGTCGTCGAGGACGATTTCTACCTCGCCGATGAAATGTGCCAGGATTTGCGCCGCCAGGGCGCGATCGTTCTCGGACCGGCGCCGACTCCTTTTTATGCCATGCAATTGCTGGGGCGGCGCGGTGTCGATGGTGCAGTGCTCGATGTACGCCTGCACGGCACAACAGTGTTCAGCCTCGCCGATGAACTGACGCGCCGGGGCACGCCGATCATCTTTGCAACGGCCTTTGGCGATGAGGCGATGCCAGAGCGTTACAAGGGCAAGCCGCGGCTGACCAAGCCCTATGATCGCTCGCGGCTGATCGAAGCTATTCTCGAAATGGGAAACAGGCGGCAAGCTGAGCCGGTGGCGCAGCCCCGGATCATGGCGCGGAGCGCCGCAGACGATAACCGGGATGCAGATCCTCGGACGCGCATGATGCGCGCGATCTGCGTGACGATGCGGCGCTCCTACGAAGCGGCTAGCGCGCGTCAGTGAGATAAGCTGGCGAGAAGCCGGCAATGCGCTGCAGCTCCGCCTGATCGAGCAGATTGATCCGCGCACCGACGGTGCGGACAAGTCCGCGGCGGCGCAATTCCTGCAAGGTGCGATTGACGTGAACGGCCGAGAGGGCGAGGTAAGCGCCCATATCGGCCTGCGTCATGTTCAGAAGAAATTGCGCATGATCGGCAAGGCGCACGCGGCGCAGGCGGAATTCGAGCTCGCAAAGAAAATGCGCCATGCGCTCGAGCGCTGTGCGATGGCCGATCGAGAGCAGCAACTCCTCGGTGACGGCGGTGTCGATCGAAAGATTGGCGAGCAGGGCCGCCAGAATATTGGGATAGTGCTCGCAGAGGGTGATGACCTCTTCCATCGGCGCGCGCATCACCGTGCATGGGGTGACGGCGCAGAGGGTGGAGAGTGTCATGTGCCCGGTGACGATGGCATAGCAACAGATATCGCCGGGCACGACCATCGACATCAGCCGGCGCACACCGTCTTCCATAGTGCGCTGGCGAAAGACCATACCGCTCGATAGGAGGCAGAGGTCTCTGCGGCTATCGATGCTGCCGTCTGCGGGGACGTTTTGCCGGGTCCATGAGAGGCCGGCAAGGGCCGCGACCTCGTTGTTTTTCAAGAGGCCCGTTTCCCAGAGGCGCTTGAATATAACAGGCCCGGGCATAGGCGTTTCGAATGGCTTTACATTGCTGGCGAGCATTATCGGTCCAATCATTCCCCCTATTGAGTACAACTCCGAATGCGCGCGATCGGAGCAAGAGTTTTCTGAATTGGTCTGAGAGACAAATGTGACTAACGCAGGTTAGATGGACGACAATCTATTTAGATCGATTTCGAGGACGCTAATGCCTTGTTTAACCTATGTGAATTGCACGGCGCGCAACGGCCTATAGGGTCAAGTCCAGATACGAAGAATCATGGGCTTGCCGTTGAAAACGAACAATAATTCTGGGGTGGAAAGCGGGTGCCCCGGCTGCGGGATGACGTGGTTCACGCAATGCGTAACGCTTCGGGCGCGACCTGAATGAGGGGCGCGCTTCGTCCAACCCTGAGCCCGGGGGAAATCTGGCACCGCCGATTGACCGATTTGATGGATCTTTCCGAGGGTGCACGCGCTGCGGTGCGCGATGCCGTATCGGCGCCACGCAGCTATCAATCGCGCGAGCATATCGTGCGGGACGGGTTGGAAGATACGGCTGTGCGCGTGCTGCTGTCGGGTTTCGCCTGCCGCTACAAATACCTGCCGGATGGCAGCCGGCAGATCACGACATTCATTGTGCCGGGCGACATTTGCGACTTTGGTTTTCTCTCCGATAGCCCGGCATCGCAGAGCGTCGTGACGCTCTCGCATAGCACTGTGGGCATGGTCGATCTCGATCGGCTAGCGGGGATCGTCGAGCAATATCCCGAGGTGATGACGGCGATCCTGCGCTGCGCTGCGATCGAGCATGGGGCGACCAATGAACTGCTGGTCAGCCTTGGTGGGCGCAACGCGTTGCACCGAGTCAGCCATCTCCTTTGCGAGATGCACTTCCGGCTCAATAAGGCGGGGCTGGTGCGCGAGGATGGCAGCTTCGACCTGCCGCTGACGCAGGCGGAACTGGGGGAGGCACTCGGGCTTTCGACGGTGCACGTCAATCGCACGGTGCAGGTGTTGCGCCGGCTGGGTCTTGCGACATGGAGGGACAAGGTTGTGACACTGCCGGACCCCGAGGGGATGCGGTCGCTGTGCTCGTTCGATCCTGGATATTTGCAGGCCCGGTAGGCGGTTATCCTACGCCTTTGGGCTATTGAGGGCTCGATCCGCCGGTCAAAACCTCAGCCCAACGTGACGATTGGCTCGCCTCACGGGCAGCATCGGTCGCGAGGCCGATCAGCAGCGTTTCGACGGCGGATGGCGCGGGTGTCTCAGTCAATGGCAGGCGAAAAAGCTTGGCGCCGGTTTTGACGTGGATCTGTCCATGCTCGACGAAATAGGTCGCGTGATAGGACCTGCCTTCGTGCTCGATGGTCAAATCGCGAACCAGATTTGCCTCAATCATCGCCTTGCTCCTCAAGCGCCGTGGCGCTGCCGTGCTTTGCGATATGCGAGGGCGCATATCGCATGAGAGAAGCGACCTTGAATTTGGCCGATCTTGCAGCGTCATCAAGCAAGAACCAAACCCAAGGTCGTTGGCAGAACTTTGGGCGAAAGGCTTGAGTTCCGCCATCCACTTTCGGGTTATCGTAGGATAACAGACGTGGTCTTCAGCGTGGTGTCGTGCCCCACCAGATCAGCGCGATCGCGGCGGCGGCAATCGCTGCAATGACGAGGATATAGACGAGGAGGCCGCTGGCGCCACCGCGGCGGGTGAGGTCGCTTCGGTCACGCTCGGGCTTGAAGGCGGTGGCGGTGCCGCCGGCCTGGGCATCGGTTGGCAAAGGCGCGGCGGCGGGATCGGGGAACGCGACCTTATCGCCGGTGCGGCCGGCATCGATGCTGGCGCGCAGTTCCTCGCCGCCTGCTTGATGGCGTGGCTTTGGGTGGAGCGGGATGATGCGGTCGGACATTGTGGGCCTCCAGTCTAAGAAGGCCAATGCGAGGAGCAGCGGGCTGTTCCGCTGTTTATCAGGGGTCGTAAAAGCTTAGCCGACGCGGCGGACGCTGCCGCGGATGGTAAGGCGGCAGCCGAGTTCGAGGCGGTGGGCTGGCGGATTAAGGAGCGCATTGACGATGCGCCGCTCAAGGAGATGCAAGGCTTCGGCCCCCATATGCTCGAGGGGGACGCTGACGGTGGTCAGCGAGGGTGAAGTGAATTCGCCGAGGGCGACACCGTCGAATCCGACTATGGAAACGTCCTGCGGCATGCGGATGCCGGCGCGGTGGAGGGCCGTGATGGCGCCTAGGGCGAGGTTATCGGCGGCGCAAAAAATGGCGGTGATGCCGCCGAGCCCATCATGGTCTTTGAGCCAGTGCTCGATGGCCGCTGCGCCGTATTCGGGCAGATAGCCATCGGCAAAATGGACCTGGGCCCCGTCGATTGCGATATTATTGGCGCGGAAGGCATCGATAAAACCGTCGCGGCGGCGGCGGATGGTGGAGCGGCCTTCCCAGGTGAGATGCATGATCTGGCTATGGCCCTGGCCGATCAGCCAATTGGTGGCGTAACGCGCGGCGAAGCGATTGCCGGGGGTAACGCTGTCGATCTGCATTTCGTGGTCTTCGCCATTCATCAGGACAGCGGGAATGCGGGCAGCGGCGATGTCGTGGAGGAGCTCGGGGCGATCGTCGTTGAGGATAAGGACGCCATCGACCTCCTGGCTCTGGGCCTTTTCGACGATCTTTGCGCCATCGGCCATTTCGGGGCCAATTTCCATGGGGATGACACGAATTGCACGGCGCTCGCATTCGCGCGTGAGGGCGCTGAGAAGGGTCCAGGAATAGAGGTTGTGCTCGTTGTGGGGGAGCGTGTCGGTGGGCACGGCGAGGAGGACGCTGCGGAGTACAGCGATCGCCGCTTTTTCGCGACGGCGGGCGAGATAGCCGAGGGCATTGGCGGCGTTGAGGACGCGCTCGCGGACTTCGGCGGAAATGGGGGCAGTGCCATTGAGGACATGGGAGACGGTCGAGACAGCGACGTCGGCTGCCTCGGCGATGTCCTTGACGCCGACTTTTCGGCTTGGGTCTCTTACCACGCGTGTTGCCCCGCTGCATCGAGGGGCGGACCACACTCGATTGTCGCCCCGGCGAAGGCCGGGGTCCATCTTGAGATCTCGGGATGGATCCCGGCTCAAGGCCGGGATGACATCCAGTGGAGGGAAGGGCACCGGGCTTAATTAAGCCCGAGTGTCCTCAGAACTCCGGATCGTAGTTGAAGTATATGGGATTCGACAGGGCGACCATGTTCTGGCTTTGCGCCATGGAATTGGGGACTTCGGGATAGGGAGCCTGGGGGCCTTCGATTTCGACGCGATAGTAGCTTCGGTCCGTGGGCGATGGGATATCGGTGAAGCGGACCGTGCGGGTGGTGGCGTCGGTGAGAAGGGTCGCGAAATCGCTGCGGTTCTTGATGACGCGGACTTGGTAATTGGCGCCGGGGATACCGCCGCCCGAGAGGCGGACTTCGAAGGTGACGGGGGCGCCCGTAGGGATGGCGTTATCGCCCATCATCATGTCGAATTGGCCGGCACCCGTCGTGTCGGCGAGGAGTTCGACGCGCGGGTTGTAGGGGTTGGAGCTGACGGAGGCGCGGCCTTGTTTGAGGGCCGCGAGGATTGCTGGCTTGCTGCGGTCGGCGGCGAAAATCCAGGTGGTGGGCGTGCCGACGTAGTTGCCTGACCGCTCGATGGTCAGGGGGACGATGAGGGCCGGATCATCGGGCATGCCATGGTGGGAATCGCTGCCGCCGCGGGCGCCGAGCATGCGGCCGGAGAGGAGCTGATCGTCCCAGATGCGCACGCTTGGGATATTCTTTGGCCAGATGCTGGTGTTCCAGATCTCGACGCTGTCGGCGAGGTCGAAAGAGAACCCATAATGGTTCTTGTGGTGCGGGTGATTGGCGGACCAGTGAATGCCGAGGTCTTGCTTGAGTTTGAGAAGGTCCCAATCCCGCGCGTTGCGGGCGTCGAAGATGGCTTGATGGTCGTAGGGCTCGGCCGAGAGAATGTTGACGTGGCCGCGGGGGGCGGTGAGTTCGGCGCCGTAAAAGAGGAGGACGCTTTCGGAGGTGTATTCGGGATCGGCCCAGGTGTTTTGGGCGACGGCGCCCTGGACGTGGACGTCATGGTCGGTGATGGCGAGATAATCGAAGCCGAACTGTTCCGCGAAACTGATGATGCGGGATTGGGGGTTATTGGAGCTGTCGGTCGAGTGGCGGCAGTGCATGTGCCAATCGCCCTTGAGCCAGACGCCGTTCTCGACGCCGAGGAGCGGGGGGAGGGTGCTGGGGAGAGGTGGGATCATGGCGGGGCTCGGTGTTTGGGGGACCCCCACCTAGCCTCCCCCTGGGAGGGGCAGGGACGGAGCGGGGCTCACGTTGATCTTGTTCTCATCTACCCACCGCGTGTCATCCCTGCGCACGCGGGGATCCAACTTGAGATCTCGGGATGGGCCCCGGCCTTCGCCGGGGTGACAATCGAGGGTGGGTCAGGGCGGGCTCAGCCCAAAGCGATGGTTTTGATTTCGAAGGGTTTGAAGGTCAGGTCGATGGTTTTGGCGCTCTCGGCCAGCGTGGACGTGTCCGCTTCGTAGAGATCGGTTTCGCTGATCCTTGTGGCGTTCGGCAGCGTCAGGGTGACGGTGCCGGCCTTATTCTGGGTTTCCCAGAGGCGGAGGACCGTGCGCTGGCCGTCTTCGCTTTGCTTGACGGTTTCGATGGCGATCTGGTCGCTTGAGAGTGTGGCGAGGGAAGTGAGGGTCGGTGCGGCAGTGGCTGAACCGGCGAGGAGGCGCAGGGGCTGGTTGAAAGCGGTGGCGGCGTTGTGGACGGTTTGCAGATCGCCGGCGTGGACGAGGAGGGCGTAGCGGAGGCGATGCTCGCCTTGGTCGGCTTCGGGCCAGGGGAAGACCGGGGATTTGACCAGGGTCAGGCGCAGGGTCGAGCCCTTGGCGTCATAGCCATATTTGCAATCGTTGAGCGCGGCGACGCCGAAGCCGGCCTCGCTGAGATCGACCCAGCGGTGCATCGAGGTTTCGAAGCGTGCTTTATCCCACGACGTATTGGCGTGGGTGGGGCGGGTGAGGTGGCCGAACTGGGTTTCGGCGCGGCTGACATCGGTGCGGATGGCGAGCGGGAAGCCGGTCTTGAGGAGCGTCTGGTGCTCGTGCCAATCGATCATGGTGTCGAATTCGAGCTGGGCCGCGTCGGCGGCAAGCGAGATCACCTGGACGATGCGGGAGTTCTCATAGGTCCACTCGAAGCGGATGGCGGCGCGCCAGGGGCCGGTTTCGACGACATTGGCCGAGACCAGGGTGTCGACGGGCCAGGACTGGTCTTCGACATAGTCATCGATGTCCCAGGCGTCGAAATCGATCGGGATATCGCGATGGGCAACGAAGCTGTTTCCGAGCTTGCCGGGCTGGAGGGCTTCGCGATTGCGGATTTTGTCGAAGAGGGAGGTGAGCTGGCCACGGGTGTTGAACGTGGCGCGGAGGGTGGGGTTTTCGAGATGGGTGGGGGAGACGGAGAGCGTGGTTTCGGGGGCGGAAGCCGTCGCCTCAGTAAAGGTCAGGGCAGTGGCGGAGAGGGGCGCGAAACCGGCGGAGGGAGCTACGGTTTCGGTTGAGCCGTCGGCGCGGGTGATGGTCTGGGCCGTAATGGTCTCACCGGAGACGGCGATGGCCGATGTGCCGGCGGGCAGCGTCAGCAGATCAGTGCGCGTAAGGCTCGTGGAATTGAGGACCGTGTAGGTGCCGGCTGTCGCGAGGGGCGCGGCGAGTTGGTCGCGAAGGGCTGCGGCTTCGGCGAAGAAGGCGGCGTAGTCGCGGTCGCTGTCTTCGTAGACGAAGCCGATCGAGGTTCCGGGAAGGATGTCGTGGAACTGGTTGAGGAGGACCGTCTTCCAGAGCCGCTCCAGCGTGTCCTTGGGGTAGGCGATGCCATGCCGGCTCGCGAGGACGGCGAGAACCTCGAGATCGTGGAGCGTCTGTTCGGCGAGGCGATTGTTGCGCTTGTTCTTGGCGACCGAGGTGAGGGTGCCGCGGTGATATTCGAGATAAAGCTCGCCGACCCAGCTTGGGAACGCCTCGGGCTCGCGGTTCATGCGCTCGACGAGGCGCTTGAAATAGGGTGCCATGGGCTCGTGTTTGATCTTGGGGCAGCCGGGAATGCCGCGCTCCATGCGGCGGACATTTTCGAGCATGCCGCGGGTGGGCCCGCCGCCGCCATCGCCGTGGCCATAGACGAGGAAGAGCTCGTCGTGGAGACCCTGCTGGCTGAAACGCTTCCAGGTGCCCATGACGTGGCTGGGGACGAGATCGGGGCAATAGGTGGTGTTGATCCCATCATATTCGTAACGCTGGGTCGTGAGGAAATAGGCCGGGACCTTGGTGCCATCCAAACCCTGCCAGAAGAAGATTTCATGCGGCATGCGGTTGGTGTCGTTCCAGCTCATCTTGTGGGTGATGAAGACTTCAAGGCCGGCCAGGGCCATGAGCTGGGGGAGGGCAGCGGTGTAGCCAAAAGTGTCTGGCAGCCAGACGATTTTTGGCGTCACGCCGAACTTGTCCTGGTGGTACTTTACGCCCTTGGTGATGTGGCGGACGAGGCTTTCGCCCGAGGCGATGACGACGTCGGGTTCGAGCCAAAGCGCGCCTTCGATCTCGAAGCGGCCGGCTTCGACCTGACTTTCGATGCGGGTGAACAGCTCGGGATAGTCCTCTTCGAGATAATCGAGCAGCACGCCCTGATTATACATGAAGCGGTAGTCGTCATATTCGTCCATCAGCGAGAGGGCATTGGCCATGGAACGCGCCATTTTCTGGCGGGTTTCGCGCACGCGCCAGAGCCAGGCGACGTCGATATGGGTGTGGCCGGTGGCGACGATCTCGGGCATGGCATCGGCGTCGGCCTCGGCGTAGAGGGCGTCGGCGCGGGTGCGTGCGGCTTCCAGGCTCGCGGTGAAACGTTCGGGATTGCCGGGGCGCAGGTCGATGAGGTCCACGGCTTCATCGATATGGCGGAGGAGGCGGGCGCGGCGGGCATCGTCGGGCTTGAGGAGCCGGGCGATGTCGAGCGGGACCTTTAGGTCGTAGTAGACGATTTCGGCGAGGCGATCGAGTGTGACCAGTTCGACGGCAAAGCCGAGCTGGCGGCGGTTTTCGATGGTGCCGGCCTCGATGAGGATGTCGATCGTTTCGCCGCCGGTCGCCTTGGAGGTGATGCGGAATTCACGGTGATTGCCATCGCCGCCGCTGGCGATCTTGCCGTTTAGGCGAACGAGAAGCTGCGGATCGCTGCGGCCCATGACGGAGCCGAACTGGGCCTCCACGCGGCCGAAGACGGGTTTGCCGGCCATTTCCTGAGGCAAGGTGACGGAGCCGCCGAACCAATAATAGCCATCGGGCTCGCCCCAGACGAGGTTCTGGTCGACGTCGGTCCATTCGCTGCGGTCTTCGAGTGCGGCTAGGTTGCGTTCGCCATTTTCGGCCTGCCGGTGCTTGAGCGGCACGAAGATGCCGGAGCGCTGGAAGATGCGCTCGCGGAGCACGGCGAGCAGGCGGTCGAGCTTGGCAATACGGGGCATGGGCAGACTTTTTCAATGGGACGCTGTGATTCAATTGACGGGTAGCGATAGCGAAAAACTATGGCGAGCGCGCGATAAAAACGTTGCAATGCCGAGATTTCAGCGGTTTTCCGCTTGTCGTTTCGGTGTCACAGTTTTGCTCTATCGCAGCGCCACTTTTCCCTTTTCAATTGGCCCGCCATGCACGCCCTAGACGCCACAGTATTGAGTAATGCTCGTATCGTTCTTGCCGATGGCATCCACGAAGGCGCGGTCGAAATCGCGGGCGGGGTCATCACCGATATCGGTTCGGCGAGCCGGCGCGGCACGGATCTGAACGGCGATTATCTCATTCCGGGGCTGGTGGAACTGCACACCGACCACCTGGAGACGCACTATGCGCCGCGGCCGAAAGTGCGGTGGCACCCGGTGGCGGCGGTGCAGGCGCATGACGCCCAGATCGCGGCTTCCGGCATTACCACGGTGTTCGACGCCATTCGCGTCGGGATCGACGAGCATGCCGATATGGGCGCGGTGGAGCTGCGGATCTTGGCCGATGCAGTGACGGCGGGCGTCAATGCCGGGCGGCTGCGGGCGGATCACCTGATCCACCTCCGCTGCGAGGTTTCGGCGCCGGATTGCCTCGAAAGTTTCGAGCAAATCATGGACCACCCGCTGGTGCGGCTGGCCTCGCTGATGGACCACGCGCCGGGCCAACGGCAGTTTGCGAGCCCGGATGCCTACAAGGTCTATTATCAGGGCAAGCTCAAGATGACAGACGATGAACTCGCCGAGTTCATCGCCAGACGATCATATGAATCTAGGACTTACTCGGACAAGCACCGCAAGGCATTGGCAGCGCTGAGCGCGGAGCGGGGCATTGCGCTGGCAAGCCACGACGATGCGACCAAGGCGCATGTGGACGAGGCCGTGGCGCTGGGCATCCGCATTGCCGAGTTTCCGACGACGTTTGAAGCCGCGCAGGCTTCGCGCGATGCGGGCATGGCCATCCTGATGGGCGGGCCTAATGTGGTGCGCGGCGGATCGCATTCGGGCAATGTTTCGGCACGCGATCTGGCGGCGGCGGGGCTCCTCGATATTTTGTCGTCCGACTACATTCCATTCTCGATGCTGCAATCGGCATTTTGCCTTGCCGAAGAGGTGCCGGGGATAAGTTTGCCGGACGCGATCGGTTTTGTGACCAAGCGCCCGGCCGAGGCGGCGGGGCTCGATGATCGCGGTGAGATTGCCGTGGGCAAGCGCGCGGACCTCGTCCATGTGCGGGTCGAAGAGGGCATTCCGATCGTCATGACCGTGTGGCGGCAGGGGCGTCGGGTTATATGAGCGGAACTATCGTCGCCGTCGTGGGCTCGAGTGGCGCTGGCAAGGACAGCGTCATGAACTTTGCGCGCGAGCGGCTGGGCGATGAGATCTGCACCGTAAGGCGCGTGGTGACGCGGCCGGCCGATGGCGGCAGCGAGGATCATGACAGCCTCTCGGAGGCAGAGTTTTTGGCCGCGGAGAGCCAGGGCGAATTTGCGCTGAGCTGGGAGGCGCATGGGCTGCATTATGGGCTGCCGGTGTCGCTCGATCGGGATCTTGGCGAGGGGCGGGTGGTTGTCGCCAACCTCTCGCGGGCGGTGATCCCGGACCTGTTGCGGCGCTATCCGACGGCGCTGGTGGTCGAGGTCTGGGCGGAGCCGGAAGTTGTCGCGAAGCGGCTGGCCGGGCGCGGACGGGAAGATGCCGGGGAAATCCGGCGGCGGATGGACCGGAGCGTCGGGGTGAGACTGCCAGCGAGCACGGTGCGGATTGATAATTCGGGCGCGCTGGATGTGGCTGGGGAGCAGTTTGTGGGGCTGCTGAGGGATCTGTTGCGGGTCGGGGTTAGGGCTTAGCCTTTTTGGGCCGGCGCTTTTGGCTCCACCCCCTCCCTTCCTCCCCCATCTAGGGGGAGGTGTCGTATCCAGTTTTTGGCACTATCTGTTCAAAGCCACAGATATGCACCTCCCCCTTGATGGGGGAGGGTGGGAGGGGGTGTTCTATAGCCCTAGTTTCAAACCACCAATTCCATGCGCTCCGCCGGAAAGCGGCTCAGCGCGTAGGAGAGCGGATTGCTGTCGGGGTCGGCGTTGACTGCTTCGGAAACCAAGACGATCGCGCCGGGGGCGAGGCCCAGAAGCCGGGTTTCTTCGACGTCGGCGTGGCGGGCGGAGATGCGGGTGGTGGCGCGGACGTAGTCGGGGAAACCGTAGCTTTCGAAGGCGCGTGTGATCGAATTGAGCTCGGTGAGGCGGGCGGCGAAATCTGGAAATTGGCGATAGGCGAGCCAGGTGGTGGAGCGCGAGAGCGGCACGCCATCGGCGAGCGAAACCGCTTCGAGCCGCACGACCTTGGCGCCGGGTTTGAGGCCGAGGGCTTCGGCGACCTGGGCGCTGGCGTTATCGATGCGGTCGCCCAGGGTGTTGGTGACGACGGTGTTCGCCTGGCCCTTGAGGCCTTCGCGGAATCTGGTGCGCTTGCCGATGGGGTAGCTGAGGCGGCGAATACTTCTTACGAAAGTGCCGCGGCCTTGTTCGGCGATGACGACGCCTTCTTCGGCCAGCACCGCGAGGGCGCGGCGAACCGTGTGGCGGTTGGCGGAAAAGCGTTCGGAAAGAAGGGCTTCGGTGGGGAGGCGATCGCCATTGGCGAGTTTGCCGCCGACGATATCGAGGCGGATGGCATCGGCGATCTGACGCCAGAGGGCGACGCCGCCGGCAGTTGAATGCGATTTTGTCATTGCACTTTCACACGAGAAGCGTAGAGCGGAACGAGTGAGATTAGTTGTCTAGTTTATTAGACAAATCGAGGCAAGCATGATGTCAGAGATTTCTGCCGAACAGAGCGCGAGAAAGCGGGCGCTGGATGTGCTGGCGGCGGCGCCGGCCAAGGCGCTGGCCGAGCGCTGGGCCGCTTTCGGTGACCAGCCGGCGCATCAGCGCATTCGTGGCCCCGAGACCGGGCTCGTTATGGTGCGCGGCCGGGCGGGGGGCGGCGGGGCGCCGTTCAATCTCGGCGAGGCGACGGTGAGCCGGGCCAGTGTGCGGATTGTAACCGGGGAAATTGGGCACGGGTATTGTTTGGGGCGTGATCTCGATAAGGCCGAGGCGATTGCGGTGATCGATGCGCTGCGGCAGCGCGAGATGGCGCGGGTCGATGCGGAAATTATTGAGCCGCTGGAGGCGCTTATGGCGGCGGGCGATGAGAAGCGGGCCGAGGAGACGGCGGCGACGCGGGTGGACTTTTTCACCATGGTGCGAGGGGATAACTGATGCTTTCCCATGATTTTGGCGCGGGTTTTGCCGATCCGGTGCGCGATGCGCAGGGTGTGTTCCGGGCGGTTCTGGATGCGCTGTCGCATCCCGGTGTGGCGCAAAAACTGACGGGTATGAGTGACGGTGTGGGTAACCTCAAGGGTGAATTGGCTAGCACACTGTTAACACTTGGCGACCACGACACGGCGATTTGGTTATCACCGCGCGTCGATACGGCGGCGGTGAAGGGATTTGTCGGGTTTCATTCCGGCGCGCCGGTGGTGAGCGATGTGGCCAAGGCCGTTTTTGCTTTCGTGGCGCTCGGGGATGCGCTGCCGAATTTGGCGGACTGCAATCTTGGAAGCCAAGAATATCCGGATCGGTCGACGACGCTGGTGGTGGAATTGCCGGCGCTGAGTGGCGGGCCGGCGCTGGTGCTGCGGGGGCCGGGTATTCGCGACACGCAGGAGATTAGCCCGGTGGGTTTGCCGGGGGATTTCGTCAGCCAGTGGAGCGAGAACCGCGAGCTTTTTCCGCGCGGGGTGGACCTGTTGCTGGTGGCGGATGGGCAGGTGGTTGGCCTGCCGCGGACAACCCGGATTGGGGACGCGTAAATGTATGTTGCTGTAAAGGGCGGGGAAGCCGCCATTGCCAATGCGCATCGGTTGCTGGCGGATCGGCGGCGCGGAGATCGCGCGGTGCCGGCGTTGCGGCTCGACCAGATCGTCGAGCAGTTGGGCCTCGCGGTGGACCGGGCCATGGGCGAGGGATCGCTGTATGATCGGGAGCTGGCGGCGCTGGCGCTTTTGCAGGCGCGGGGCGATCTGATCGAGGCGATCTTTCTGGTCCGGGCCTATCGCACCACGCTGCCGCGGTTTGGCTATTCCGAGCCGATCGACACCGGGGCGATGAAAATCGAGCGGCGGATTTCGGCGACGTTCAAGGATTTGCCGGGCGGGCAGATGCTGGGGCCGACATTTGATTATACGCACCGGCTGCTGGACCCGAGCATTGTCGGCGAGGATGCCGAAGTGCCGGCCACGCGCGAGGCCGAAGAGAGCCGGGCGCCGCGGGTGACGGATTTGCTCGGGCGGCAGGGGCTGATCGAGCCGGATGGCGAATTGCCTGAGGGGCATGAGGTTGGCGATCTGACGCGCGAGCCGCTGGATTTTCCGCTCAATCGGGATTTGCGATTGCAGGCGCTGGCGCGGGGCGACGAGGGATTTCTGCTGGCGCTCGGCTATTCGACGCAGCGCGGCTATGGGCGGACGCATCCCTTTGTCGGGGAAATCCGCATTGGCGAGGTCGAGGTCGAGTTCGACATTCCCGAGCTGGGCTTTGCGGTGAGCCTGGGGCGGGTTCGGGTGACTGAATGCCAGATGGTCAATCAGTTCAAGGGCTCGGCGACGATCCCGCCGCAGTTCACCCGCGGCTATGGGCTGGTGTTCGGGCAGGCGGAGCGCAAGGCGATGGCCATGTCGCTGGTGGACCGGGCGCTGCGGGCGAAAGAGTTTGGCGAGGATATCGTGGCGCCGGCGCAGGACGAGGAATTCGTCATTTCGCACTCGGACAATGTGCAGGCGACGGGGTTCGTCGAGCACCTCAAACTTCCGCATTATGTGGATTTCCAGGCGGAGCTGGATTTGATCCGGCGGATGCGGGCGGAGTTTGAGGGGCGGGAGGCGGCGGAGTGATGCGCTTGGTCGCTGATGTTCTGGCAATAACCGGAAGTTTTGGCGGGGTGTTCCTCTCCCCCTCGGGGAGAGGTGGCTCGGCCACAGGCCGAGTCGGTGAGGGGGATCTCTCCACTCTCGCTCAAATATCCCCCTCATCCGGCGCTGCGCGCCACCTTCTCCCCGAGGGGGAAAAGAATAAGAAAGCCCTGGAGCAAGCGTCATGAACGCCGTCGCAAATTACAATTTTGCTTATCTCGATGAGCAGACCAAGCGGATGATCCGGCGGGCTATTTTGAAGGCTGTCGCCATTCCTGGGTATCAGGTGCCGTTTTCGTCGCGCGAAATGCCAATGCCTTATGGTTGGGGCACGGGCGGGGTTCAGGTGACGGCGTCGATTATTGGGCCGGATGATGTGCTGAAAGTCATCGATCAGGGAGCGGATGATACGACCAATGCGGTGAGTATCCGGGCGTTCTTTGCCAAGGTGGCGCAGGTCGCGACGACGACGCACACGGCGGAGGCGACGATCATCCAGACGCGGCATCGTATTCCCGAGCGCAAGCTCGAGGCGGGACAGATCCTGGTTTATCAGGTGCCGATTCCTGAGCCGCTGCGCTTTTTAGAGCCGCGCGAGACCGAGACGCGAAAGATGCATGCGCTCGAGGAATATGGGCTGATGCATGTGAAGCTTTATGAGGACATTGCGCGGCATGGGCGGATTGCGACGACCTATGCTTATCCGGTCAAGGTCGAGGGGCGGTATGTGATGGACCCGTCGCCGACGCCGAAATTCGATAATCCGAAAATGCATCGGAGCGAGGCGCTGCAGCTGTTTGGGGCGGGGCGTGAGCACCGGATCTATGCGGTGCCGCCGTTTACGGATGTCGTCAGCCTCGATTTTGAGGATCATCCGTTTGAGATTCAGCATTTTGAGGAGCCCTGCGCGCTGTGTGGCGCGGAGGGGGTGTATCTGGATGAGGTCATTTTGGATGATCGGGGCGGGCACATGTATGTGTGCTCGGACACCGACCACTGCGAAGAGCGGCGGGAGGCGGGGTTTGTTGGGGTGTTGGGGATGAAGGAGGCGGCGGAGTGATGGGACGCACTTTTTCACCTCTCCCTTTGGGGGAGAGGTCGGCGCAATTGCGCCGGGTGAGGGGGCCTTTGGCAATCTCATGCTTTTGGGAAGGCCCCCTCACCCGACCCAAGAGGGTCGACCTCTCCCCCCAGGGAGAGGTGGAGAACGGAGCCGCGATTCTAGTGTTTCTGGAGCAATCCCATGTCTGACGAACCGCTGCTCAAGGTCAGCAACCTGACCAAATACTATGGCTCCCGCCTTGGCTGTGCCGATGTCAATTTCGAGCTTTATCCGGGCGAAGTGCTGGCGATTGTCGGCGAGAGTGGGTCGGGGAAGACGACGCTGCTCAATACGCTTTCGGCAAATCTTGAGCCGACGTCGGGCGAGGCGCTCTACCGGATGCGCGATGAAAGCTGGCGCAATATCTATGAGCTTTCCGAGGCTGAGCGGCGGTTTCTGACGCGGACGGATTGGGGCTTTGTGCATCAGAACCCGGCCGATGGGCTGCGGATGACGGTGTCGGCGGGTGCCAATGTCGGCGAGCGGCTTATGGCGGTTGGGGATCGGCATTATGGCCGTATTCGCGACACTGCGCTCGATTGGCTGGGGCGCGTAGAGATTGCGGCGGATCGGATCGATGATCAGCCGCGCTCGTTTTCGGGAGGGATGCGGCAGCGGTTGCAGATTGCGCGGAATTTGGTGACCGGGCCGCGGCTCGTGTTCATGGATGAGCCGACGGGTGGGCTCGATGTGTCCGTACAGGCGAGGCTCTTGGATTTGTTGCGACAATTGGTCGGCGAGCTTGGGCTTTCGGCGATTGTCGTGACCCATGACCTGGCCGTGGCGCGGCTGCTGAGCCATCGGATGATGGTGATGAAGGGTGGGCATGTGATCGAAGCGGGGCTGACGGACCGGGTGCTCGATGATCCGCGCGAGCCTTATACGCAGTTGTTAGTCAGTTCGATTTTGCAGGTGTGATGATGACCGCTCTATCCGTAAGAAATCTCGCAAAGACTTTTACGATGCACCTGCGCGGGGGGATCAGCCTGCCGGTGGTGGACAACGTCACTTTCGACGTCGCACCGGGCGAATGCGTGGTGCTGGGTGGGCCATCGGGGGCGGGAAAATCGTCCATTTTGAAGATGGTCTATGGGAATTATGGGGTAGATCGCGGCGCGGTGCTGATTGCGCATGACGGCGCCTTGGTGGATTTGGCGAGTGCCGATCCACGGACTGTGCTGACTTTGCGGCGGGATGCGATTGGGTATGTGAGCCAGTTTTTGCGGACAGTGCCGCGGGTTTCGGCGATCGATGTGGTGGCGGAACCGCTGGTGGTGCGTGGGGTCGATAAGGCCGAGGCGCGGGGGCGGGCCGGAGAACTGCTGGCGCGGCTCAATCTGCCGGAGCGGCTATGGGAGCTGCCGCCGGCGACTTTTTCGGGTGGCGAGCAGCAGCGCGTCAATATTGCGCGGGGTTTTATCACGCATCACCCGGTTCTGCTGCTCGATGAGCCGACGGCATCGCTCGATGCGGCCAATCGAGCCGTGGTGGTGGGGATGATTGCGCAGAAAAAGCGCGAGGGAGTCGCGATGCTCGGGATTTTTCACGATGAGGAGGTGCGGGCGGAAGTGGCGGACCGGATCGTCGATGTGACGGATTTTGCGCCGAAGGTGGCGGCATGACCCGGCTCGGCGACACACCCTCCATTCATCCGACGGCACAGGTGATGGAGTCCGAGCTTGGGCGCTATGTCGAGATCGGTGCAGGCTCACATGTCAGCCGGTCCAAGATCGGCGACTATTCCTACTGCGTCGAGAATACGCAGATCGCGTATGCGGATATTGGAAAATTCGCCAATATCGCGAGCCATGTGCGGATTTATGCCTCGATGCATCCGATGGAGCGGGCCTCGCTCCATCACTTTACCTATCGCTCGGCCTGGTATTTTGAGGGCGAAGAGGACGATCAGAGCTTTTTCGACTGGCGGGCGGCGGACGGCATTCGGATTGGGCATGATACCTGGATCGGGCACGGGGCGGTGGTGATGCCAGGCGTGACGATTGGTAATGGGGCGATCATCGGGTCGAATGCCGTGGTGACCAAGGATGTGGTGGATTTTGCCATTGCCGTAGGCGTGCCGGCACGGACGATCAAGCAGCGGTTTTCCGATAATGTGGCGGGAAGGCTCGATGCGATGAAGTGGTGGGATTGGAGCCACGAGAAACTACATCAGGCGCTGCCGGATTTTCGGGCGCTGGGGATCGAGGCGTTTTTGGAGAAGTATGAGGGGTGACCCCCACCTAGCCTCCCCCTGGTAGGGGGAGGGATGTGGTCCGTGGTTCTCAGGCTGCAACACAAACTCGATATATTCCTCCCCCTATCAGGGGGAGGTTAGGTGGGGGTGCCGCGACAACCCGCAACAGTCCGGTGAATAGTCATGGAACCGTCACCGATCATACATGGTGACGTTACACGCGCGCCTTAGGTCTGCCGCAGTTCAACGACTGGGGCGGGCTCATGCTCAAGATTTCGCACGTTACACGACGGTTCGGTGACAAGATCGCCGTCAATGATGTGACGCTCGAAATCCCGCAAGGGCAGATGGTGGGCATTATTGGCCGTTCGGGCGCTGGCAAGTCGACACTGCTGCGCATGATCAATCGGCTCAACGACGTTTCGTCGGGCTATATCGAATATGAGGGCGTCAAGACGTCCGAGCTCAAGGGCAAGGCGCTGCGGGCATGGCAGCGCGATTGCGCCATGATCTTCCAGCAGTTCAACCTCGTGCCGCGGCTCGATGTCATCACCAATGTGATGCTGGGGCGGCTCAATGGCCGCAATCCGCTCCTGAACCTCCTCCAGGTGTTTTCGCCGGACGAGCAGTTCGAAGCGCTCAAGGCACTCGAGCGGCTCGATATCGCGCAGACGGCGACCCAGTGGGCGCAGACCCTGTCGGGCGGCCAGCAGCAGCGCGTCGCGATTGCGCGGGCGTTGATGCAGAAACCGAAGATGATCCTTGCCGACGAGCCGATCGCTTCGCTCGATCCGCGCAATGCGCAGATCGTCATGGACTCGCTCCGCGACATCAATTCCGAGGGCATCACCGTCATCACCAATCTCCACACGCTCGATACGGCGCGCGCTTATTGCGAGCGCATCGTCGGCATGGCGGCCGGCAAGATGGTGTTCGACGGCACGCCGAACGAGCTGACGACCGATGTCGCTCGCACCATTTACGGCGCCGATGGCCTCAAGGAGGCCTTTTCCGAGGCGATGACTTCGACCTCTATCGCGCCCATCCAATACCTGCCGCGCACGCCGACCAATGCGCAGCAGGCGCCCTGAAACTCGGCCCTTTTCAGAAAAAACCGAGATTACCCAAACGCGTCACCAAAGGAGACCTCCCGTGTCCGCGATCCGTAAACTGCTTCTCGCCTCCGTCGCGCTTTCCATGTCGACCGCAGCCTTTGCCCAGGACGGTCTCGTCCTCCGCATCGGTCTCGATGGCGGCGAAAACGAAGCCGACCAGCTGCGCCGTTCCGAATGCGTTGCCGAGCCGCTGAAGGCCGCAACCGGCGCCACCGACGTCCAGTTCTTCCCATCGCCCGACTATAACGGCATCATCCAGGGCCTCCTCGGCGGCACAATCGACATCGCCATCATGGGCGCTTCGTCCTATGCCGCGATCTACCTGCAGGACCCGGAAGCCGTTGACCCGGTTCTGACCACCCAGCAGGAAGACGGTTCGACCGGCTACCACACGATCATGGTTGCACGTTCGGATTCGGGCATCACCGATCTCGCTTCCACCAAGGGCAAGAAGCTCGGCTTTGCCGATCCGGACTCCACCTCGGGCTACCTGATCCCGTCCGTCGCTCTTCCGGCCGACCTCGGCATGCCGATCGCTGAATTCTACAGCGAAACCGGATTTGGCGGCGGCCATGAAAACCTCGTGCTCGGCGTTCTCGACGGTACCTGGGATGTCGGCACGACCTTCGGTTCGGGCCAGGGCGAATTCTCGGAAGGCTACACCTCCGGCAACCTGCGCATCATGGTCGACAAGGGCCTCCTCGACATGGATGACCTCGTGGAAGTCTGGCAGTCGCCGATCATCCCGAACGGCCCGCTGATGGTGTCGAACAAGCTGCCAGCCGACATCAAGGAAAAGGTCACCGCTATGTTCAAGGCGCTGCCCGAGACCGATTTCGAATGCTTCGATGCCTTCACCGCCGGCGGCTACACCAACTTCGTCGACGCCGACCAGACCATGTACCAGACGATCATCGACGCCCGTAAGTCGGTTATCGGCGGCTGATTTTTTGATCCCGGGAGGCGGGCAAGGCCTGCCTCTCATTTCAATCAAGCCACAGCGTCATCCCCGCGAAAGCGGGGATCTCTGCAAGAGGGATTCCCGCTTTCGCGGGAATGACGCCGTGGTTGTTGGAGACGCCTCGCGATGGCCGATATTTCCCAGCAGTCACCCGGACTTTCGCCGGCCGGCCAAACGATCCTGCAGCATTATCGCTCTCAGGTGATGACGCGACGGGTCTATACGATCCTCGTGGTGATCGGGGTGATCGTGGCGCTGGTGGCGGCCATGAGCTATGCCAATTCGGCCAATTCGGGGAAGTTTTTCGAACGCCTTCCCTTCATGTTCGACTTCATCAAGAACTTTACACCGCGCGATCCGCTCGAGATTTTTCGCGCCATGTTCGGGGTGGCCTCGCCCTATTTTGATGGCTCGGCGAAGTATGATTATACCTCGAGCAATATCTATCTGACCGATAGCTTCTACATTCCCAATTTCATTTATCAGCTCATCGTCACGGTCAATATTGCCGTCGTGTCGACCATCATCGGCGGGGCGATCGGGTTTTGCCTTTGCTTCTTTGCCGCGACCAATCTGGTGGGCGCGGGGCCGGTGCGCTGGGTGGTGCGGCGCATCATGGAAGTGATGCGTGCTTTCCCGGAAATCGTCATCGCCGGGCTGCTGACAGCTGTCCTCTCCATCGGACCGATTGCGGCGATCGCGGCGGTTTCGCTGCATACGATCGGGGCGCTGGGGAAGCTCTTCTTCGAAGTTGTCGAGAATGCAGACATGAAGCCCGATGAGGGGCTGAAATCGGTTGGCGCGAGTTGGCTTGAGCGCGTGCGCTACGCCATCGTGCCGCAGGTGATGCCCAATTTCGTG
Source organism: Devosia sp. Leaf420 (assembly GCF_001425445.1). GTDB lineage: Bacteria > Pseudomonadota > Alphaproteobacteria > Rhizobiales > Devosiaceae > Devosia. The sequence goes on from NZ_LMQU01000012.1 coordinate 170,272, forward strand.
TCCTATGGGCTGCTGCGCCTCGAGATCAATGTGCGCGCGTCGACCATTATCGGCGCAGTGGGCGGCGGCGGGATCGGCGAAGTGTTTCGCCTCTCGATCGGGCGCGATTATGCCGCGCAGACCTATGCGATCATCATTCTGCTGCTCGTGACCATCATTGCCATCGACCAGTTTTCGGGCTGGCTGCGGCGGCGGCTGGTGGGCGATGGCAACTTCAATTTCGGAAAGGCGAGCGTGTGACCATGTCGGCGATCAGTGCTGCCGAGCGCACTCGGCTCGAACAGAAATTCCCCGAGGTTTTCAAGACCTCGTTCCTCAAACGGCACGGCTTGATCGTCGCGCTCTTGGCAACGGCGGCATATCTTGTTTTCTGCTGGTTTTTCTTCAATGTCGGGCCGGCCCTGCAGAACGGCAAATGGGATCGCGCCTCCATCTATGTGCAGGACTGGTATAGCTGGCGCGCCCAGCCGCGGCTGCGCTTTGGCGATGATGGCGTGGTGACGCCGCAATGGTCGAGCCGCGGGCAATATCCGGCCGATGCCACAATCGATTGGCTGACGCCGCATGCCGACGGCAGCATGACTGCGACCTTTGGCAGCGCGGCGGATCGGCTCGACATCACGACGCGCCAGGTCGATGTCTATCTCAATGGCGAAGTGTGGCCGGTGACGATCACGGCGGATGCGGCGCTGGCGCCGGAAGGCGGGCCGGCCGCGATCCAGCAGGATCGGCAGAAGGTGGTGGTCGACTTCGGGTTCGAAGGGCAGGCCGAAATCCGCGCCAATCAGGTGGCCGTGCAGCGCCGGTTTTTTGGTTGGGCCAATTTCCTCTACGATCCTACCTCGCCGCTCTGGGGCAATGATCTGTTCTCCTCGATCGGGCTGATGCTGTCGGGCGACAGGGTCAATCCCGATATGTCGAATGCGCAATATGTGCTGAACCAGTGGCTCGGGAACAAGGCGTGGCAGCATGCGGATATTCTCGTAAAGCTGTTCCAGACGCTGGTCATGGCCTTTGTCGGCACGCTCTTGGCGACGCTGATCGCCTTTCCGCTGGCCTTTATTGCGGCGCGGACGATCACGCCGAGCGGGGCAGCGAATTGGGGGATGAAGCGGTTTTTCGATTTCATCCGCTCGGTCGACATGCTGATCTGGGCGCTGTTCTTTACCCGCGGCTTTGGGCCGGGGCCGATCCCGGGGATCGCGGCGATTTTTCTCACCGATACCGGGGCGCTTGGGAAGGTCTATGCCGAGGCGCTTGAAAATGTCGACGACAAGCAGCGCGAGGGCATGAAGTCGGTGGGCGCAAGCCCGATGGCGGTCAACCGCTATGGCGTCGTACCGCAGGTTTTGCCGGTGTTCGTGTCGCAATCGCTTTACTTCTGGGAGAGCAATACGCGTTCGGCCACGGTTATCGGCGCGGTCGGGGCCGGGGGCATCGGGCTCAAACTGCTCGAATCGATGGGCACCAATTCGGACTGGGACAAGGTCGCCTATATGGTGCTGCTGATCCTCTTGGTGGTGTTCCTGTTCGACAATATGTCGAATGCGATCCGGTCACGGTTGATTGGGTCGAATACCTGACAAGTGCCTCGCCATAAAAAGAAGTGACTGAAAGCCGCTGCCTTCGGGTGGCGGCTTCGTCTTTCGCCGGTTTAGAAAATACGGCGCCTTCGTGACATGCGGCAGGCGCATTGCTTGGTCGTCGTGAGTGCGGTTGACCGCATCCTTGGCAAATCTTCCACTCGGCAGGTTCCGGTGAGGAGATGCGCGATTGCTCAAGATACTCTACCTGGTCCCCAACCTGTCCGACCCTGCAGCGGGACGACGGGTGGCGATGTTTCAGCTTGGTGGTGCGGACGTCGAGCTGGCGGGGTTTCGCCGGGCCGATGCACCGCCTTCGAGCCTGCCGGTCGAGATGGTGGTCGAGCTCGATGTGACGCATGACGCGCGCATGTTGCAGCGGCTCCTGGCGACGGTAAAGGCGCGCTATACGGCGCGGGGCTGGGCGCGGCGGTTTTCGCGGCCGGATGTGATCGTGGCGCGTAATCTCGAAATGCTGGCGATCGCCGAGCATCTCTTGCAGCTTTGGCCCGATCCGCCGGCGCTCGTTTATGAATGTCTCGATATTCATCGGCTGATGCTGCGCGAGGATGGCGTTGGGCGGGCGATGCGTTCGGTCGAGCAGCGGCTGATGCAGCCGGCGAGCCTTTTGCTGACGAGTTCGCCTGCGTTTTTGAGCCAATATTTCGATGAGCAGGGCGCGCCGCCGGCGCGGTTGATCGAGAACAAGGTTTTTGCCCCTAGCTTTCCCGAGACGGGGCGCAACCCGGGCTTGGCGCTCGATGACGAGGGGCCGTTGCGGCTCGGCTGGTTCGGGGCGCTGCGGTGCGCCCGATCGCTCGATATTCTCGAGGCGCTCTCGACCGAACTGGGTGGCAAGCTGGAGGTGACGCTGCGCGGGCGGCCTGCCTTGGTCGAGTTCGACGATTTTCATCGCACGGCCAATGGGGCTCGGCATCTCAGCTTCGAAGGGCCCTATGTCTATCCCGACGATCTCGCGACGATCTATTCGGGCGTGCACTTCGTCTGGGCCATCGACTTTTTCGAAGAGGGGCAGAATTCGAGCTGGCTGCTACCCAACCGGATTTATGAAGGGTGCCTCAATGGCGCCATCCCAATCGCGCTCAAGGGCACGGAAACGGCGGCGTTCATCGCGCGGCATGGGATCGGGATCGTCATCGACGATGTCGAGATTTCAGCGCTGGTCGAGCTTTTTGCCGGCATGAGCCGGAAACGCGTGCGCGAACTGGCGCGGGCGGTGGCTGACAAGGACAAGAGCCATTTTCGCTGCGAGGAGGACGAGTGCGTGGCGCTCGTCAAGAAACTCGGGGCTCTCGCGGGCATGTCGGCGATGGAGATGGCAGCATGAGCGCGCGGGTTCTGATTATCGTGCCGACGCTGAATGAAAGCGCGCATATTCCCAGTCTGCTTGACGGATTGCTGGTCGAGGCGGAAGTGCTCGACGCGACGATCGTCGTGGCCGATGGCGGCAGCCAGGATGGGACGCGGGAGATCGTGGCGGCGCGGGCGGCGGGTTCGACGCGTATTCACCTGATCAACAATACGCGGCGCATTCAATCGGCGGCGATCAACCTGGCGGTGGCGCTCTATGGGGATCGCGCGGATTATCTCATTCGCATCGATGCGCATGGGACTTATCCGACGGATTATTGCCGGGACCTTGTGGCCGAGGCGGAAGAGCGGGGCGTTGGCAGCGTCGTCGTGCCGATGACGACGATGGGGCATGCACCGTTTCAGCGGGCGGTCGCGACGGCGCAGAATTCGCCGATCGGCACGGGTGGCTCGGCGCATCGCACCGGCAATGTAAGCGGGCCGGTCGACCATGGGCATCATGCGCTGATGCGTGTCGATGCGTTTCGGCAGGTTGGTGGCTATGACGAGACGTTCCGCGCCAATGAGGATGCGGAGCTCGATTTCCGGCTGCGGGCTGCGGGCCACACGATCTGGCTGACTGACCGGACGGGGATGATCTATTATCCGCGGGCAACGGCAACTGGGCTTTTTCGCCAGTATTTTGGCTATGGCGGGGGCAGGGCGCGCAATATCTTGAAGCATCGGATGCGGCCGCGGCTGCGGCAGATGGCGCCGTTGGCGATTTTGCCGGTGGTGCTTTTGGCGGTGCTCTCGATCTGGCACTGGGCGTTTCTGGTGCCGCTCTTGCTTTGGGGTGTTCTCTGTATCGGGCTCGGCGTGCATGCGGCACGGAAATACTATCCCGAATATGACATGCCGATGAGCCTCTCGCCGCTGGTCGGCTGGGCGGCGATGATCATGCATTTTGCCTGGTCGTCGGGCTTTTGGCTGCATCTGATCCAGCGGCCGTTCCGCAAGGGAGCGGCGTGATGGCGCGGGTCGATATCTGTGTTTGCACCTTTCGCCGGCCGTTTCTGGCCGAGACGCTGCGCTCGATCGGGCGGCTGGAGCGGGGCGGGCATGATATCAGGGTGATCGTGGCGGATAATGACACGACGCCATCGGCGCGGGGGCTCGTTGAGGACCTTGCGGGGAAACTGGCTTTGCCGGTGCGCTATGTGCATGCGCCGGAGGCCAATATCTGCGTCGCGCGCAATGCGTGTCTTGATGCGGCGGAGGGCGATTTCATCGCCTTTGTCGATGACGATGAGACCGTGAGCCCCGGCTGGCTGATGGCGCTTTTGGCGCGGGCTGAGGAGACCGGCGCGGCGGCGGTGCTGGGGCCGGTGGCGGCGGTTTATGGGGCGGATGCGCCGGACTGGATGCGGCGCGGCGACTTTCACTCGACCTATCCGGTTTTTGTCGAGGGTACGATCCGCACGGGCTATACCTGCAATGTGCTGATCCGCTGGGCGGCTCCATTTTCGGCGCTGCGGTTTGATCCAAGGCTCGGGAAATCGGGCGGCGAGGATACCTCGTTCTTTTATGCGCTGACCGATCTGGGCGGCACGATCGACTATGCGCCCGAGGCGCTGGTGGAAGAGCCAGTGACAGCGGCGCGGGCCAGCATGGGCTGGCTTGTGAAGCGCCGGCTGAGGTTTGGGCAGACGCACGGCATGTTGCTGACAGGGGGGCGGGCCAAGCGGCTGCCCGCGGTGGGCGCAAAGATCGCGTTTTGCTGCCTGATGACGGGGCTGACGGCCTTTTCGCCGATTGCGCGGCGGCGCAACTGGCTGCGGGCCATTCTTCACATGGGTGTGGCGGGAGGCCTTCTGGGCCTCAGCCAAGCCGAACATTACGGCCACTCGGCCACGTCCTGAGCCTTCAGGCGGAGAACCACATGCTTGAAAAGAACCCCTTTCCCGAAGCCATGGCGCCGCAGCCATCGGACATCAAGACCTTAGACCTCGATCGCATCTTTTCGCTGGTGCGGCGGCAGGCTTGGATCCTGGCGCTCTGCGTTGCCGCGATGGTGGCGCTGGCAGTGTTTTACCTTGCGCTGGCGCCGCGTAGCTATATGTCGGCGGGGCAGATCCTGATCGACAAGAAGCTCGAACAGGTGACGAGCGGGGAACAGACGGCGACGAGTTCGACCGATCTCGAAGCGCAGGTGCTCAACCAAATCGAGGTTCTGCGCTCGAGCCGCGTGGCCAAGGCCGTGGCGGAAGCGGAAAACCTGATGACCGATCAGGAATTTCTCAATCCGCCGCCCTCGTTCAGCCAGCGGGTGAAGAGCCTTTTCGGGCTTGGATCGGGCGGGGCGACGGAAACGCGGGAAGCAACGCTCGATGAAGTCGCCGGAATGCTGCGCGCCAATGTGGCGGTGGACCGCATGGGGCGGTCCTCGATCATTCGCGTCGGCTATGAGGCAGCGACGCCGGAACTGGCCCAGCGGATCGCGCGGGCCTATGGACAGGCGCTGCTGCAGGATCAGCTCAATGCCGAACTCGAAGCGACGGGCGCGGCGGCCGATTGGCTACAGCAGCGGCTCGCCGAGATTGGCGAAAGCCAGCGCCAGGCGATTTTGGCGATCGAGCAATATCGCAAGGAAACCGGCCTCAGCGTGGGGCAGGATCGCGACCTGACCAATCAGCGCATCGAGACGCTCTCGACCCAGCTTGCCGAGGCGCAGGCGGAGACGGCGCGGCTGCGGGCGCTTTCGGGGCAGGTCGAGGCGGTGATCGCGGAGGGGCCGGAAGCGGCCTCGGCCTCGGTGTCGCTGTTGGCCGGGGCGCAATCGGATCCGGCGGAGATTTCGCTGCTGCGCAATCAGGTGGCGACACTGACGAGCCGGATTGCGGAGGTGGAGGGCACCTATGGCGCGGACCATCCGCAGCTTTCGGTCTTGCGGGCGGAGAAGACCGCGCTCGACAATCGCATCTTTGCGCTGCTGCAAAACCTTGGGCAGCAATATCGCACGCAACTGACCATTGCCCAGCAGCAGGAAATCGGGCTGCGCGGCGATATCGACGCCGAAGGGCAGAGCGCCGGGGCGATCGGCCAGGAACAGGTGCGCTTGAATGAATTGCAGCAACGTTCGGACGCGTTGCGGGCGCTCTATAATAGCTATCTGACGCGCTACGAAGAGGCGGTGCAGCGGCAAAGTTTCCCGATCCCATCGGTGCGGATCGTGACCGAAGCGCTGATGCCCGATGATCCATCGAGCCCACGGACGGTCGTCATCCTTTTGGCGGCGATTATCGCCGGGTGTTTCGCCGGCGCGGTTCTGGGTATGCTCAACGAATTGCGCGAGCGCGGTTTCCGCACCGGGGAGCAGGTGCGCCGGCAATTGGGGCTGCGGTTCCTTGGCTATATGCCGAAGCTGCAGCTTGGGGCCGATGACACGCAGGACATCAGGCGCAAAACCATTCGCATGCTGGTGCGCGGGGCGCTCGGCAGCAAGATGGGCCGGCGCTGGGGCGCGCCTTATCTTGAGGCGCTAAAGGCAACGCGGCTGGTGCTGCAGCCGGTGGCCGAGCGGGCAAGCCCGGTGCTGGGCGTGGTTTCGGTTCTGCCGGGCGAGGGAAAATCCACTTTTGCGCTGTCGCTGGCCGAGATGCTGAGCGAGTCCGGGGCGCGTGTGCTGCTCGTCGATGCCGATGTGGCGCCCGATGTCGACGCCATGTCGCGCCGGGTGGTGCCGCTGCAGCCAGCAGAGTGGCGGAGCGTCGCGACGACCGATGTCGAGAGCGGGATTGTCACGATTTCTGCCGGCGCGGCGGAAGTGGGTGGCGGCTATCTCTCGAGCATTGCGATGCAGAAGATGCTGTCCGAAGCGCGGAGCCAGTTCGATTATATTATCCTCGACCTTCCGGCTTTGGGGCCGGTGATCGATGCGCTGACCGTATTGCCGTTTACCGATGCGAGCGTCTTGGTGACCGAATGGGGCAACACCCCGCGGCGACTGGTGCGCGGCGTTTTGGAGCGCGAGCCGGAACTGGCGGATCATATGGTGGGCGTCGTGCTCAACAAGGTCGATCTCGGGACGCTACCGAAGTTCACCGATATCGGGGGGATGGAGCGGTTCGCGTATAAGCGGCGGCGCAAGGTCGAAGATCGGGAATTGGAAACGGCGCCATAGGGCGCCGTTTGGCCAAGTGTATTTTCCACTAAGTGGGGTCGCGGTCTCTCTCTTCCCGCAAAGCAGTCGCCAGCTTGCGCCGTGGCATCATGCGGTCGTGAATAACGCCGAGAATAACGATTTCCGCTTCACCGTTCTTGGTGACTTTTTCTTTGAAGAAGACGAGGTGAGAGGCGCTGCCTCGTCTTGCCCTTACGTGATCCAGATGCATCGATTTAATTCCTGGACCAACGCCGTTTTGAGGACGACAAGCGGGGCGATTTGGATCTTGCAGGATCATCGCGATACCATCGTCGATGATCCCTGCGTACGAAAGCATCTGGCCAGCACCGAAATCTTTCCTGGTGGATTTCAGAATTCTGGCGATGTCGGCGGTGGCTCGTCGTGTCAGACGATGCTTCACTCATCGTCCTCTTCAAGAATCCTCTGGGCGATCTGTACTGCCGTGAGATCGGAATAGTCTTCGCGGTCTGCCTGTTCCAGGCCTTCAGCCAAATGTCGTCTCAGTAGCTCGAGCTTGATCTCATCCATCTCGCGATCACGCTTCATGAGCCGAAGGGCATCGCGCATCATTTCGCTGGCGGACGCATATTCGCCGCGCTCGATCTCGCTGGAGACAAAGTCTGCAAATTCGTCGGTAAGGCTGATGTTCATGGTGGGCATGTGAAACCTCCGCAAGAGAAATATAGAGCATTGGCAATTTTGCCAAGATCAATGCGGTGGTTTGGTCAGGAGGCGGGAATACCCCTCATCCGGCCCGTTGGGCCACCTTCTCCCACAAGGGGAGAAGGAAGTCTGTGCGTGTTGAGGGGAGGCTATTCCGCAGCCACTTTCATGCCGTCGATGAGGCCGAGTTTGGAGAGGGCGGCTAGGAAGTCCTCGGCGATGTCGTCGCGGTCGAGGGCGTAGGCGACGTTGGCGGCGAGGAAGCCGACCTTGGAGCCGCAGTCGAAGGATTGACCGTCATATTTGACGCCGGCGAAGGGCTGGGACTTCATGAGGGTCTGCATGGCGTCGGTGAGCTGGATTTCGCCGCCCGCGCCGCGGGGCTGATCGGCCAGGAGGCTGAAAATCTCGGGCTGCAGGATGTAGCGGCCGGAGATGATGAGATTGGACGGGGCATCCTGCGGCTTGGGCTTTTCGACCATTTCGGTGATGGCGAAGCCGCCATCGGTACCGGCGCCGCGGCCGACGACACCATAGGAGGAGACCTCCTGATGCGGGACCTCCTCGACGGCGATGACATTGCCGCCGGTGGTTTCATAGGCTTCGATCATCTGCTTGAGGACGCCGCGGCGGCCCTTGAACAGCATGTCGGGGAGGAGCAAGGCGAAGGGTTCATCGCCGACGATATCGCGCGCGCACCAGACGGCGTGGCCGAGGCCGAGCGGCTCCTGCTGGCGCGTGAAGCTCGTGCGACCAGCGGAGGGCAGATCCTGGCGGAGTTCTTCGAGCGCCTTGAGCTTGCCGCGGGTTTCGAGGGTCGTTTCGAGCTCGAACTGGCGATCGAAATGGTCTTCGATGACGCCCTTGTTGCGGCCGGTGACGAAGACGAAATGGGTGATTCCGGCTTCTTTGGCTTCATCCACCGCATATTGAATGAGGGGACGGTCGACCACCGTCAGCATCTCTTTCGGCATGGCCTTGGTTGCTGGCAGGAAACGCGTTCCGAGGCCAGCGACGGGAAAAACGGCAGTCTTGACGCGTTTAACCACGGCTATCTCCTGATTGAGGGTAACAACGGGGTGAATTGGAACATGTTGAGGCCAGTCGAGAAAGCCTAAAGCGCGATTGGAGATGCATGGCTTGCTTGCAGATTTGCCGTTGTTTCATTCTGTCCCAATTGGGGCGGGTTGCGTCGGCGCAAGCGGAAAGATGGCGCAATCGATTTCGCCGTTGGCGAGTATTGGTGGCTGCAACACAAGTCTAGAAGACAACCATGTGCCGATATGCGACGTTGGCCCTAAGCAGGCTTCGTGCGACCCCTTACTACGCAGTCGTGAAGGAAGGTCGTATTCTCAAGGCCCTGGGAGGGGTGTATTTACGAAGCGCTGCTAGACAACGAGCACGAAGGTGCCGCGGTGGGTTGGACCTGCTGCAGGGGGAGGCAAGGGTGAACGCAAAACGGCCAGAGGACAGCGCGGCGCACAAGGCGCCCCTGACGGCGCCGACCGACCGCGAACAGCGCACGCCGTTTCCCTGGCCTTGGGGGCTCGTCGCTATTGGGGTGATGGCGCTCGGTTGGGTCGGCATCTACCTCGTCTGGAACGGTGTCGTGTTCCTTTTTAACCTCTAAGGCGAGGGTGTGTGCCCGGCATTTTCGCCTTGCGGTTACTTGCGCGGCGCTCGCGACCATGGTTTAGGTCGCATTTTAGTTTGCTGCTGCCAAATCTTTGAGCACTCAATACTTTACCGAATGATTTGCGTTGGTTGGCCCTAACGCAATCGGGTGATTTTGTGGCTGGTGGTCTGCATGACTGCCATGCGCGACAAGCGTTGCCATGCATTTCCGATCATGTTTGCCTGCACTCACGCCGGACGGGGTTAATGCTTCGTAATTTCCGGCAGGCAAATGCGGCGTCTCCGGACCGTGGTTCGGAGTCCACAATCTGAATGAGTCAAACCCGGTCTTCCGCGTCGGCGATCTCGCTTGCGCGAACCCTTTTGCACGTCACCAGCGGCGGGTCGTCTCGCCTTCTTAGCAAGCCCCTTTGCGAGAGAATTCGTTATGTCGATGATCAATGCCGAAGTCGGCCAATCTTCTTACCCCACCCAGGCAGGCATGCCGCGTGGCGGTTTTGCCAAGCGCAGTTTCGATGTCGTTACTGCCTCGACCATGCTGTTTTTTGCGCTGCCGGCGATGTTCTTCATCGCCGTTCTGATGTTTTCGACCGATCGCGGGCCAATCTTTTTCGGCCATGAGCGGATTGGCTTGAACGGCAAGCGGTTCAAATGCCTCAAATTCCGCTCGATGGTGGTCGATTCCCAGGAAGCGCTGCGGCGCCACCTCGAGCTTTTCCCGCAGGCGCGGGCCGAATGGGAAGAAACCCAGAAGCTGCGGAATGACCCGCGCATCACCTGGCTCGGGAAGTTCCTGCGGGTGACGAGCCTTGATGAACTGCCGCAGCTCATCAACGTTATTCGCGGCGACATGAGCCTTGTCGGGCCGCGTCCGATCGTCCAGGACGAGGTCAAGCGCTATGCCGACGAGATCGCCCATTATGCGGCGGTTCGCCCTGGTATTACCGGCCTTTGGCAGGTCAGCGGGCGCAGCGACACGGGCTACGATCAGCGCGTGCAGCTCGACAGCCGCTATGTGCGCGAGTGGTCGTTCCGGGGTGACATGGTCATTCTCGTCAAGACCATCGGGGTTGTCGCCCTGCGGACCGGCAGCCGATAGGAGCGCGCGATGGCCATTCTTTCCCTTCGCCCCGGCGCTTTCCGTACCCGCAATCCCGGCCGCGATGCCGAAACCGATCAGGCGCGCACGGAAACCGTGCGCAATGCAATCCTGATGGCACTGGCCGATGCTCGCCGCGAACGCGACGGGCTCAAGCAGCGCATGAGCATGTATTATGCGCAGGCGGCGACCATGTTGGACGCGTCGGACGATTATGCGCGGCGTGAGAAAGCCGACGAGATGGTGATCCGCACCGCAGAACAGGGCGCGGCGGCAGCGCGGCGCCGGGTGGCGGCGCTCGACGCGCAGATCGAAAAGTTCGGTGCCTTGATCCTGCAGCTCGACGGCAATTCCGTCGCAGCATCGGGCGAGGCAGACGAAGCGACGAGCGCTTAGGAACCGGGACAGAACCATGCAGAACATCGAGCGCGAGCCTGAGGCTGCGCCGCTGATCTCAGTGGTGATGGCCAATTTCGAAGCGGGCGATAAAATCGTCCATGCGCTGCATTCGGTGCTGCGCCAAAGTTTTTCCGACATCGAGATCATCGTCAGCGACGATTGCTCGGGCGACGATAGCCTCGCCCATGTGCGGCGGCTGATGGAGATGGATGGCCGGATCAAGCTGATCACGGCCATGGCCAATGGCGGCCCGGCGCGATGCCGCAACCGGGCGCTCGATGCGGCGCGTGGCAAGTGGATTGCCGTTGTCGATAGCGACGACATCATCCATCCCGAACGGTTCGAACGGCTGATCGCGGCGGCGGAAGCGCATGATTGCGATATCGTCGCCGATGATCTCTTGCTGTTTTTCGAAGACGGGTCCTTGCCCAAGCTGATGCTGGGCGAGGGGACGGATCGCGCGTTTCTGGTTTCGGCGGAGCGCTGGATTTTGGCGGGGACCGATGGGTCGCCGGCACTGGGCTATTTGAAGCCGCTGATCCGGGCCGAGCGGCTGAAGGCACTGCGCTATGACGAGCGGTTGCGGATCGGGGAGGATTTCGACCTGATCCTGCGCTTGCTGCTCGATGGCGGGCGTATGCTGGTCGTGCCGGAGCCGTTCTATCTCTATCGCCGGCATTCGCAGTCGATTTCGCACCGGCTTTCGGTGAGCGATATGGAGGCTATGGCTGAGCGGCAGCGCGCGGTTATGGTGCAGCATGAAGCGCTCGATCGGCGGATCACGGCGGCTTTTGCGCAGCGGCTCCAGGGGTTGCAGCGCGGGCTGACGTTTGAACGGCTGGTGGCGAGTCTCAAGGGACGACGCTTTGGCAGTGCGCTGGCGCAGGTGGCGCAGCGGCCAGGATTGGCGCCGAAACTCTTGGCGTCTATCGCCGAAGGGCGGAAGCGGCGGGCGGCAGCGCCTGTGGTGGCCGAGGCCTCGCCGGTTTTGGTACTGGGCGCGGGGTCGGACCATGCGGTGCCGGACTATGTGCCATCGCATTTGATCGACTGGTCTGCGCCGCGGCCGCGCGAAATCTGGCGCGACTTGGCGAGCCGGCGCGGGCAGGGGGCAGTGCGCTGCATTCCGCTCGACGCCGCGGGAGAATATGCCGCCGGGTTCATTCCCGAGGCCGTCGTGTCGCATCCCGAGCGGGTGGGGCTCGCGTCATGATGGAGCAACGCTGCCAGTTGACGCTCAATTTTGCAACGCTACTTACCTTCGGGGCTTTTGCCGCGCTGGTGCTGAACGCCATGTTCGGGCCGCTGGCGGCGCTGACCTTTATGGGGTGCGGGGCGCTGTTGATCGTCAGCAATCCAGGGCAAAGCCTTGAAAGTCTTAGGCAGTGGTGGCCGGTACTAATCCTGCCGGCCTATTGCATGCTGACATCGCTCTGGTCGCTCTATCCGGCCAATTCCTCTCGCTATGGGCTGCAGCTGGCTTTTACGCTGGCCGTGGCCGTGGTCATCACCGGGCGGGTGTCTACATCGACGCTGATGCGGCTGATGTTCATTGTTTACGGCATCGGGGTCGTGGCGAGCCTGGCTTTTGGCAAGACGGGGCTCGGTGGCGCCTGGGTCGGGGCGTTTGGCAGCAAGAATGCGGTTGCGGCGCATATCGCGGTTTTTGCGCTGGTGTCGGTGGCTGTGGCGGCGGACCGGGATTCGCCGATCGTGCTGCGCGTGCTGGGCGTCGGTGGCGCGCTGCTTTCGGGTCCGTTGCTGTCGCTGGCGCAATCGGCGGGCGCCATCCTGATGGTAGCGCCATGTCTTGCGGTGATTTTGTTGACGCTGCTGCTGAACCGACTCACGGGGATGCAGAAGCTGTTCGTCATGACCATGATCGTCATTTTGGCGGCGGGGCTGATGCTGTTGATCATGGTGGCGGGGGATACGCTCCTGGCGGGCGTGCTCGAAGGCTCGGGCAAGGATGCGACACTGACCGGGCGCACGGATCTTTGGGCCACCGGCCTGAGCTATATTGCCGAGCGGCCGCTGCAGGGGCTGGGCTATCGCTCGTTTTGGGTGATTGGTTTTGCGCCGGCGGAAGAGCTCTGGGCTATGTTCGATGTGCCTTCGGGCGCCGGGTTCAACTTCCACAACACCTATATTTCCAATGCCGTCGAGATTGGTCTCGTTGGGCTTTTGATGCAGATCGTCATCATCTATGGCGGCGCGGTGGCCATGGGCATTTATACGTTTGCCCGGCCGAATGCCGCCAATGCGCTGCTGCTGTCGCTGCAGCTCTTGATGATCCTTCGCAGCTTCATCGAAGTCGAAGTGTTCTTCGAGTTTTCCATCCGCTCGATCATGGGTGTCGCCACCCTCATCTATGCCGCCCAGGGGCTTATGGCCCTCAGGGCCCAGGCAGCGCCGCCGGCGCGTCGTCCCAAAGGATTATTGAGCCATGTCAGATTTCCAGCCAGGCCTCGTCCATATCCGCACGCCGACCTATAAGCGCCCTGATGCCTTGCGGCGGGCGCTCTATTCGATGATCGACCAGAGCTGGCCGCATTGGATTTGCGACGTTTATGACGATGACCCGGATCAGGCAGCGCGGAGCGTCGTGACGGCGATCGGGGATGCGCGCATTCGCTACACGGCGAACAAGCCACAACTCTTTGCGTCCAAGAACATCGACCAGTGTTTTAGCGCCGAGAATCCGCATGGCGCGGAGTTCTTCTGCGTGGTCGAGGACGACAATTTTGTCCTGCCCGACTTTTGCGCGGCCAATATCAAGCTGATGGCGGAGGAGAATGTCGAGATCGTCCTGCGCAATCAGGTGTTCGAATATGCCAGCGGCACGGCCGCGGCGCAGCTGTCGACCGTTGGTGTGCTCGATGAGCTGTTCACCGAGGGGCGCTACGCCGCTGGCGATTTCCGCTTGTCGCTATTGGCGGGGATCGGGGTCTCCAATGGCGGGCTGTTCTGGTCGGTAAGGGCGCGCTCGCCGCTTGAAATCCAATATCCGTGCACTGCGACGCTGCAGGAATATCTGCGGACCTATTCGGTGGTGGAGCCGATCTATGTCGCCATGCATCCGCTGGCCGTCTGGGCTGAGAACGCCGAACAGACCACGCGGAATGCGGAACTCAAGGCCGGATATCTGCGGCGGGAGCTGGATTTGAAGCGCGCCGTGCAGGCGCTGCGGCGGCGGGTTTGGGAAGAGGCATCGCCGGAGCAGCGGGCGAGTTTTCTGACCGACCAGCGCTTTGCGACGCCGCTTGGGACGCGGGCCATGCATGTGGGGAAGGCGCTGATCGATCAGAAGCTTTCTGGTCATGTGCCGGTGCGGGAGGCCTGGAAGCTGCGGCTGCGCGGGTGGATGATCCGGCTCCTTGGGCGGGTGACGCCTGACTTCAAGCGCTTCGTTGCCTCGCGCGATGGGCTGCGGCAAACGACGAGCCGGGCATGAGTGCAGTCACCGAAGCGGGCGGCGCCGGGCTCGATCATCTGAAAACGGGCCGGGCTTCGGCGGCGATCAAGGGCACGATGTGGTCTTTGATCAGTAGCCTTGCGCCGGCACTGCTCGGATTCCTGGTGTTTTTGGCGACGTCTCGCGTCTTGAGCCCGACCGAGTTCGGCATCGTCGCTTATGCCGCCAGCATTGCGACCGTTGGCATGGCCGTTTCGCCGATGGGGTTTCGCGAGGCGCTGATTCAGCGCGAAGGGATTGGCGCGGAGCATCTCGATACGGTGTTTTGGCTGTGTTTTGGCGCAGGCATCTTGGTTTTCGGGGCGCTTTGCGCGGCGGCGCCGTTCGTCGCGGGGGCGTCCGGGGATACTTTGCTGCTGGCGCTGATCCCGTTCATTTCGGCGCGCGTCATCTTCGATATGGCGGCGGCCGTGCCCAATGCGCTTCTGGTGCGGACCATGTCGTTCCGGATGCTAGCGATGCGGACCACGGCGGCGTCGCTGGTTGCGGCGGCTGTGTGTCTTGGGCTGCTATGGGCTGGGTTCGGGCTGTGGGCGCTGGCCGCGTCTCAATTGGCGGCGTCGATCACGACATGCTTTGGCGCGCTGATCGCGGCCAAATGGGTGCCGGGGTTCCGGTTCCATTTTCGGGCTTTGAAGGATTTGAAAGCCTTCGGGCTATTTTCGACCGGCAATCATTTCATCACGACCTTGAGCGTCGATCAGCTGCTGATCGGGGCGCTGTTGGGCCCAGCAGGGCTTGGTATCTATGGGTTTGCGCGGCGCATCTTTCAGATTTTGACGGACCTGATCGGGGGGGCGCTCAACCTCGTGTCCTATTCGCTGCTGTCTTCGATGCAGCGCGAGCCGGGGAAGCTGCGTGATGCTTATCTGCTTGGGACATTTGCGTCTTCGGTCGTCGCCTTTCCGGTCTTTGCGGGGCTGGCGCTGGTGGCTGGGGATCTCATTCCCTTTGCGTTCGGCGATCACTGGGTTGAAGCCATCCCGGTCGTGCAGGCCTTTTGTGCACTGGGGATTTTAACGGCGGTCGGGATTTTGCAGGCCTCGCTGATCCGCAGCCAGGGTCAGGCCGATCTCTGGTTCTATTATGTGCTCAGCAAGCAGGTGGTCACGGTGCTTTACGTGTTCCTGTTCGCCGGCTGGGGGCTGCTGCCGCTGACGATTGCACTCGTTATCCTCAACGTCCTAATGTGGCTGCCGAGCCTTCATATGGTGGTGCGGCTATTGGGGATTTCGCTGTGGGCCTATCTCGCCTCGTTTGCCCTGCCGGTTTTGGCGACGGCGGCGATGTGGGGCGCGGGGTGGCTGGTGCAGCGGGAGATGGGGGAGAGCGAACCGGTGCTGCGGCTGGTGGCGACGGTGGGCGCCGCAGCGCTGAGCTATGGGCTCGTTATCGTGGTCTTTGGGCGCGAGCGGGTGCAGCGGCTGGTGGGGTTTGTGCGGCGGCGGTAGGCATTGGACCTTAAGGTCGTTTTGTAATACGATGTAGTCCCATTCTGGAGCGCGCCATGACCAAGCATCAGCTTTCCGATCCGATTACACTTCGGCTGCCCCAGGATGTTTTGAGTGCGATCGAGAAGATTGCCGAGACATCGGACCGGTCCCGAAGCTGGGTGATGGTTCGCGCCATGCGCCGTTATCTCGCGAGCGAGGGCGGCGATATTCTGAAGGTTGCAGAGGGTATCGGTCAGCTTGAGGCTGGCGTGTTCGAGGACATGGACGATGTCATCGCGCAGGTGGAGCAGATCGTTCGCGGCAATGCCGCCTGATGAAAGTGCGGCTGTCCAAAAATGCCGCCGACTACATCAGACAGGAGGCCGCCTATCTCCGGCAGCATAGCCACGCGGCGGCAGAGCATTTTCTTGAGCGCGTGAAGTCTGTGCGGCGAGACCTGGAGGGGTTTGCGGAAGCGGGATTTGCCGATGAAACGCTGCCCGTGCCGGGAATGCGGCGCTTTCTGCGCGACGGGTACTTTTACGATTATCGGATTGGCGCGCGAGAGATTGAAATTGCTGCGGTGTCGAGTTCGGTGAACAGGCCATTGGCCGTGCCCCCGGATGACCACGATATCGACTTCGAGGCGAAAGATTAGGGCGGCCGGGGCCGCCCCTTTTTGTTTCAAGCCACAGCGACGCGGCTGCGGACGAAGGTGTGGACGGCGGCTTGGGCTTTTTCGGTGACTTCGGCGATTTTGGCGTCGCTGCTGAGCTGGGGCGTGAGCTTGGCCATCTCTTGCAGGTGCTGGGCAGCGATGCCGGTGAGGATGCGGTTGGGGATGGCGGCGAGGGGGGAGGCGTTGAATTGGCCGACCTTGCCGAGGCGCCCGCCACGGCCGGTGCGGCCGATATAGTATTCGAGGACGCTGGTGGGCTTGAGCGTGTTGAGGCGCACGTCTAGATCGAGCGCGCCGGCCCAATCGAGCCACTTCTTATGGTGGCCGCCATAAATGGGGCGCGCACCGATCCAGGGCGTGCGGAGGGCGTCGGCGACGATGGCGCCATGCATGGCTTCGGTGATGAGGAGGCGGGCACCGCGGATCTGGCTGAGGACTGTTTCGACCGGGGCGGTGGCGTCGATCAGCGTCATGCCAGCCTGTTTGCACGCAGCGGCCCAATCGCCGCGCTCGAGGCTTTCATAGTGCGGCATGAAGGCGATGCCAGTGTTGTTGTCGGGCGCTGGCAGGTCCATGGCGCGGAGGAGGATCGCGCTGTCGCAGATGGATAGTTTTGGATCAATGCCAAGGGTCTTGGCGGTGTTGGGCCCGCGGACGAAGCGAATGTCCCAAGTGCCGTCATGGACATCGGGCAGGCCCATATAGCCGGCATAACCGGAGCCCATGACATATTTGCGCGATTTGGCCGGCAGGTGATCGCCGATGATCGAGCCGATGCCGACGAAGAGTTCGCTCTCGTCCTCATCGAGGAAGTTTTTCGGCAGGAGAGCGGGCCAGACGTGGAGATTGAGTTCGTCGCCGAAATTGGGGACGTGGCCGCGGAAGAATACGAGCTTCATCAGGAGGACCTTTTAGTTTCGGCAGAGAATGGATTGATCGAAGGCGCAGCTTTGCCCGAGCGGGGTGAAGGCGACCCAATCGACCTCCATGGCGATGGGAGCGGTGATGGGGGCGAACGCGCCCATCCAATCGGTCAGCGTGTCCGAGCCCCAGAGGCTGAAGAAGATGCGCTGGGGATTGGAGGGAATGGTTGCGGGTGTGTCCATGGTGCGGACCAGTTCGCCATCGATGTAATAGCGCAGGCGGTTCGGCTCCCAGGTAAAGGCGAAGGTAACGTAATCCTGGTCCGAAGGCTGAGGCAGGGCGTGGGATTGGCCGCTGCCGATTTCGCCGTCGCCGCTCTTGCCGTTGACGAAGGTCGTGGTTTCGACATGGGCGGTGTCGCGGAGAAGGATTTCGAAATCGATCTCGTCATGCGGCTTGCCCTGCTGGGGGCCGATATAGGTGAAGAAGGCGGCGTTTAGCCCCGAGCCTTTTGGGGTTTTCAGTCGCGTCTCATAGGTGCCGAAGCCATAGGCCTTGCGGGTCTGGATTTCGCCGCAGCTATATTGGCGGTCGCCTTTTGGCTTGGGTGCGAAGCCGACGCGCAGATTGCCGTTTTCAGCGCGGACCTGATCATTGGCCCATTGGCAATTCTGATGGGCGCCGTTGGACCAGCCATCGGAGACATACCAGCGGCCGGTATCGAGCCTGTCGAAATCGTCGAAGAACGCCTCTTGGGCGAGGGCAGGGGTGGCGAGAGTTGCAGCGATCGACAGGCAGGCAAGGAGGCGTTTCATCCTGGTCTCCTGGGGTTAGGGCGCAAGCGCCAGGCGGGCCATGACGACGTCGCCCGAGACGAGGGGCGTGTCGATCTGGGCAGGGAGTTCCTTGCCATCGCGGACGATGGAATAGGTGTATTGCGGCGCCTGATCGCCGGGCACGGCAGCGCCGGTATAGAGAGCGGCTTCCTGGACGAGGCCCTGTTGGGTCTGGATTTTAAGCGCGAGGGCGCTGATCTGGCCGTCGACAGTTTGCTTTTCTAACGAAAGGTCGGAAATGCGCTGATCGGCGAGGCGGGCCTGTTCGCGATTGGCTGTGGCGATGGCCTGCTGGGCCTGGAGGGCAGCCGTCTCGGTATCGAGAAGGCGCGCCTCGAGATCGGCGACATTGGTCTGGAGAGAGGCGACGCGGGAGGACAGGGCGAGGCCATCTTCGGAGAGGGTCGAGATCTTTTGGAGCTGGTCTCGCGCCGTTTCGAGCTGCGTCTCGGTGCTGGCTTTCTTCTGATTGAAGGCTTCGATCTGGGTAGTCAGCAGATTGATCTCGTCGGTGAGCGAGGTCGATTGCGCTTCGGCCTGACGCTTTTGTGCAGCAAGGATTGCGGTTTCGGCCGAGAGAAGGGCGCTAATCTCGGGGAGGTCGGTCAGTTCGGGCGGAACGGCGATTTCGCTTTGGCCGGTCAGTTCGGCTTCGAGGCGGGCGCGGCGGACGAGCAGGCGATTGTATTCGTCCTCGAGCACGTCCAGGGCGCCGGTCGTGCTGAGCATCTCCTTTTCCGGACGTGCGACGGCCTCGGCGCTGCGGCGCTCGCCGCCTGCGAGGGCCAGGGCCTTGATGACCGTGAGATTGGGCGCGAAGGGATATTCGCCGGGTGTGGAGACATCGCCCGAAACGTAGATCGGGCCATAGGCGGAGACTTCTACCGTGACGGATGGGGCTGTTGGCAGGCCGAGGGTTTGCTGCAGGCCAGCGCCGATCGTTGTCGCCAGATCGGTGCTGGTCTTGCCGGCGCCTTCGGTGGGCCCGAGCATCGGAAAGTTCACATTGCCATCGGCGCCGACGATGTAATCGCCGGCAAGGGCTGCCCATTCCTGGAAACTAGAATCGGCGGCTTTCCACTGGACGACCTTGATCGTCAGCTTGTCGGAAATGCCCAAGATATAGGGCTCTGCTGCATGCACAGAGGTGAACGCGGCGGAAGCCACGAGCCAGACGGCGATGTACCGGGCGACGGACGAAGTCTTGCCGGGGGATGAAATCATGTCCCCATCCTTGCTTTCGATCGAGATGACAGGATGGTTGCCAGCGATCGTGCTCGCAATGGGGCGGGCAGGAATTAAGGCAGACCAGTAACCTGTGAGGGCGTGAGGCTAGAGGATTGTTTTCGCAGAGGTTTCCGTGGTCGCATCGGATGTTGCCGGCTCGCACAAGGGAGATATGCTGGAGGCGGGAAACTGCGATTGGGCATTTCGCGGATTTGATGGGCGCGTGCGCTTGGTCGTGTGGATACTGGGGGCATAGCCGAGTGAAGAAAGCCGTCGGCGTTGCTGCGGCGACAGGGCAGGCCAAACCACGCTGCGGTCTCTGTCATCAAGCGCGCCGAACTCGTCCTGATGCGCCTTGCTGCGCGTCTGGATATCGAAAATGCGCGGATCAAGCGGTTCGGGGAGGGCGGCCATGGCGGTAAAGAGAACGGCGGCGCATTGGGGAGACAACTGCAGATTGCGCTCGAAATAGACGACGACCTCGCTGAGCGCGGCATCGGGCGCAACGGCCTGAATTTTCTTGATGGCCTCCTGGCATGTGCGCTGCTTTTGACGCGCTGTCAGACCGTGAATATTTGCCCGGGTGATCGCCTGGTCAAGCAGTTCGCCATCCCAGATGCCGGTCACCGGATAGCGGCCGACGCAGCGCTGGCAAATCCAGAGCGATTCTTCGTCACGGGTGACTTCATAGGTGAGACGCTGCTCGTCCTGCCCGCAGAAGCCACAGGTGCTGGCGAAGGTCACGTCATCCGCAATTTCCCACGTATAGGCCCAAGTCTTGGGATCGCCCACGGCGTCGGCAAGCGTATAGCGGATACGGGCCATCGGCATGCTTTGGAGCCTCATCGTTCGTTGCGCAAATCCCCATTCACGGGGGCGTGACTTATGATGGACAAAGCAAGGCACGCATTGGAGTCAACGAAGGCAAGTTACGGCAAAAATTAGGAGATTTGGTGGCAGTTTAGCTGCTCTAGGTGCAGGTGGCGTCTGAGGAACTGTCGCTTGTCAGCCGGGTGTATCGGGGATAAGGGACCGCCATGCTGACCTCATCACGCACTGCTCTCACCGCTTTTGCCCTTATCGCAGTGCTCGCCATGGCGCCCGTTGCGCCCGAAGCGGCCAATGTGCTGTTCCTGATTTCCGGGATTTTGGGCTTTGGGTTTTTGGTGCGCTCAGGCGTCGCAGCTATTCGGCGCCCGGTAGTCTGGATGCCGCTTCTTGCGCTTCTTCTTATCGCGATTGCCTACGTCATTGGGTCGGGGTCGGTGGATGGGCTGATTGGCTTGGCCTATTTTGCGCCGGTGATCGGGATTTATCCGCTGGTGGCGGCAGGCGAGGAGCCGGGCTTTGAGGCGGTGGATTTGGCTGGTGTACTGGGCTTGGCAGGCGTTGCCGGAGCCGCGCTGATGGCGGCAGTCGAAGTGATGGAAACGGGGACAAGCCGGGCCGGCAATAGCGTCGCCAATCCGATCCACTTTGCGGACGTTGCGCTGATTGTTGGCTTTCTTGCCTGCGCCGGCATGCTGCGTCCGGCGGGCAGATGGCGGTATGTCTACCTGTTGGCGCCAGTCCTGGCTTCGGTCGCGGTGGTGCTTTCGGGGTCGCGCGGCCCCATGGTTGCGATTGCGATTATGGGCTTGGTCGCTGGGCTAGTGGCCGTGGGTACGCGCCTCGTATCGCTGAAGTGGGCGGGGATCGCATTGGTCATTGTGGCGGTGTTCTGCGTGATCGGTGCGGTCGCCGGGGTGCAGCAGCTTTCTGGCGTGCAGCGCGTGCTGATCGATATTTCCGAGGTGATGCGGGTGGGCATACCGACGGACGAGTCCACTAGTATCCGGCTCCAGATGCAGTTGGGTGGATGGCGGGCGTTTCTCGAGGCACCGGTCTTTGGTCAGGGACCGCTCGACTTTGTCAGCGTGGCCAATGGCCTGGCAGAGGTGCCGTTTGGTGAAGCGCCGCATCTCCATAGCGATCCTGCGGACTTTGCGGCAAGCGCGGGGATCATCGGGATGGTGGCTTACCTGCTGTTGCTGTTGGCGCCATTGATTGAGGTGTTGCGGCTTCCGCGTGGTGTCGAGCGCGCACGGTTGCTGGTTCTGGCTTCGGCGCTGGTAGTCGGCTATTTCGTCATGGGCCTGACCAATGCCATGTTCGGCATCTGGAACGTGACCACTGGCTATGCTGCGATTTGCCTCGTGATTGGCCTGCTTGCGACATCCGTCCGGCGGGCGCCGCGGGTTGAGGGCGTCTGAAGCCGAAATAGCGTTCGGTTGGTTTCGCCGCTGGCGGAACGAATTTCTCATTCTGCCCGGAATCTTGCGCTGACCAAGGCTTGAGAAACTCTACTTCTCGGCTAGAGTTGGAACGAAATTTCGGGGTAGGGTTTCCCCGAGTGAATAACTCTGGCTTTGTCGCGGCTGCCGTGGACTTGCCGCGACTGAGGGGGTTGCATGACGAGACTTGGCCGCTTTCGCCAGCCGAGCGTCATCCCGGGCTTTGGCCTGACTTTTGGATTTACCCTCACCTATTTCTCCCTGATCATTCTCGTGCCGCTCGTCGCACTGGTTCTGCGCTCGACCGGGCTTGGCTGGAATGGTTTCTGGGCGGCAGCGCTTGATCCGCGTGTGCTCGCGGCACTGCGGACGAGCTTTGTGACCGCGCTGATCGCCGCGGGCGTCAATGTCGTGTTCGGGACGTTGATCGCCTGGGTGCTGGTGCGCTACCGCTTTCCCGGCCGACGGATTTTCGATGCCATGGTCGATCTGCCTTTTGCCCTGCCGACCGCGGTGGCAGGCATTGCGTTGACGGCGATCTATGCGCCGAATGGCTTTATCGGGCAGATCGCGGCGCAGTTCGGCATTCGGATCGCCTATACGCCGATCGGCATTACGATTGCGATGATCTTTATCGGGCTGCCGTTCGTCGTGCGGACGATCCAGCCGATCCTCGAAGAGACTAGCAAGGAAGTGGAAGAGGCATCTGCAACGTTGGGCGCAAATCGCTTCCAGACGATTTCGCGGGTGCTGCTGCCGAGTTTGACGCCGGCGATCCTGACCGGCTTTGCCTTGGCTTTTGCGCGGGCGGTCGGCGAATATGGTTCAGTGATTTTCATTGCCGGCAATATCCCTTTCGTTTCGGAAATTGCGCCGCTGCTGATCGTCATTCGCCTTGAAGAGTTCAATTATGCCGGGGCGGCCGTGATCGCCACGGTGATGCTAGCGATCTCCTTTGCGATGCTCTTCGTCCTCAACCTGATCCAGGCCTGGAGCCGGCGGAGGTATGGCTATGGAAGCTAGTTTGCAGCATCGCCAGGTGACCTCGCCGACCAATGAGCCTGCCGGTGTGCGGTGGACGCTGATCCTTGCGGGTCTCGTCTATATGGCGCTATTCATCGTCTTGCCGGTGATCGCCGTATTTTCTGAGGCTTTTGCGCAGGGCTGGGGCGCATTTTTTCAATCGCTGCAGAGCCCTGATGCCCAATCGGCCATAAGGCTGACTTTGCTGGTAGCGGCGATCGCCGTGCCGCTCAATGTTGTTTTCGGCATCTGCGCATCGTGGGCCATCGCCAAGTTCGAATTCAAGGGCAAGGCGTTTCTGATCACCTTGATCGATCTGCCATTTTCGGTGTCGCCGGTGATTTCGGGGCTCGTTTATGTGCTGCTGTTTGGATCGGGCAGTGTGCTCGGCCCTTGGCTGCGCTCCTATAATATCGAAATTCTCTTTGCCGTGCCCGGCATTGTCCTCGCGACAATCTTCGTGACCTTTCCTTTCGTCGCGCGGGAATTGATCCCGCTGATGCAGGATCAGGGCAGCGGCGATGAAGAGGCGGCGATTTCGCTCGGCGCTTCGGGCTGGCAAACGTTTTGGAAGGTGACCCTCCCCAATATCAAATGGGGTCTCCTTTATGGCGTGCTGCTGTGCAATGCGCGCGCCATGGGTGAATTCGGCGCCGTTGCGGTGGTTTCGGGCAAGATCCGCGGCCAGACGACGACGATGCCGCTGCAGGTCGAGATGTTCTATAATGAATATCAAAGCACCGCTGCTTTCGCCCTCGCCTCGATGCTTGCCTTGCTCGCTCTTGTAACCCTTGTTCTTAAGACAGCGCTCGAATGGCGATTTGGCGATGAACTCGCCGCCACCGGGCGCGGCCATTGACTGGACCATAGATGGAAGTACGCGTTCAAAACGTCCGCAAGGAATTCGACCGGTTTCCGGCGCTGCATGATGTGTCGCTCGATATTGCTTCGGGTGAACTCATTGCGCTTCTGGGCCCTTCGGGTTCGGGCAAGACGACGCTGCTGCGCCTGATCGCGGGGCTCGAACGGCCGACAGCGGGCAAGATCTTTTTCGGGGCGGAAGACGCCTCGGAAAAGAACGTGCAGGAGCGCAATATCGGCTTCGTCTTCCAGCATTATGCGCTGTTCCGGCACATGACGATTTTGGAAAACGTTTCCTTCGGGCTCGAAGTGCGGCCGCGCGCGACGCGTCCAGCCAAGGCGGAAATTCGCCGCCGGGCGCGCGAACTGCTCGATCTGGTGCAGCTTTCGGGACTCGAGAAGCGCTATCCGAGCCAGCTTTCGGGCGGGCAGCGACAGCGTGTGGCGCTGGCGCGTGCATTGGCGATCGAGCCGCGCGTGCTGTTGCTCGATGAGCCCTTTGGCGCGCTCGACGCACAAGTGCGGCGGGAGCTGCGCAAGTGGCTACGCGAAATTCATGATCGCACCGGGCACACCACTGTGTTCGTGACGCATGACCAGGAAGAAGCGCTGGAGCTGGCCGATCGGCTCTGCGTGATGAGCCAGGGCAAGATCGAACAAGTGGGGACGCCGGATTCGGTTTACGACCATCCGCAATCGCCTTTCGTTTTCGGCTTTATCGGGGAATCGAGCACGCTGCCGGTGACGGTGGAGCGCGGCGATCTCTGGCTGGGAGATCGGCCGCTTGGGGTTTCCGGCGTCGAGGGGAATGGCCCGGCACAACTCTATTTCCGGCCGCACGATATCGAACTCGTCGAGGCCGATGCAGCACTCCGCGGTGTCGTGGCGAGTAGCCGACGCGTCGGCGGTACGCGACGGGTGGAGCTGGAATTGGGTGGTTCGGCGCACCGGGTAGAGATCGATCTGCCGTTCGATCATCCGGCCGGCGAGCGCAGCCAGATCAGTTTCCGGCCCAAGCGTTGGAAGCTGTTTCCGGCGGTTTAGGTCAGATTTTTTGGCATTAGCCGTTTGCTCTCCTCTGTCTTCCCTCGGGCTTGACCCGAGGGTCACTGCGCCAACACATTGAACGTTTGTGGCTCCCGAATTGGCCCTCGGGTCAGGCCCGAGGGAAGGGCGGTGTGTGGGACAGTCCGAGCGCCCAAAGCGTCTGCAGTGGCTGGCCCCGTCTCTTTGGCCGGGGTGGAAATCGAGGTGATCGTACGTTACTTGGCTTTGCTCAGGGCTTCGCGCAATTGGCGCAGGATGGAATCCTGGTCGTAGGGCTTACGGACGACGCCGATGCCCTCAAAGGCAGTCGGGATGCTGCCAGCTTCGCCATAGCCCGTAGCGAAGATGAAGGGGATGCCGTCGGCCAGCAGTTGGCGGGCGATGGGTTCCGAGGTTTCTTCGCCCAGATTGACGTCGAGGATCGCGATATCCGGTCTGTTCCGCGACAGGGCGGCGCTGGCTTCGCGATGCGAAGTGGCGACGGCATCGACCTCCATGCCCGCATCGACCAGAAGGCGTTCGAGATCCATGGCGATCAGCATCTGATCTTCAACGACGAGCACATGCTTGCCGGTGAGGTCAGTGTCTGCGACCACCGAAGGATGGGACGTTTCGACCGGGGTCGGCGCCGGGACGTTACGAATGGAGATGAAGCGCGGTGGGATTCTGAACCGGGCAAGAACGCCCTCGCGAAGGTATTGCACGTCGCTTTCCCCGCCGAGATCGAAGGGAATGCTGCGATCGATCAGCACCGTGCCGAAGCCGCGGCGGCTGGGCGGAGTGACTTCGGGACCATCGCTTTCTTGCCAGACGATATTGCAGCCACCGACATCGTCGATGCTCCAGGTGACGCTGAGCGTGGCGCCGGGGCGGGAGAGCGCGCCGTATTTGGCGGCATTGGTCGAAAGCTCGTGCAGCACCAGCGCCATGATTGAAAAGGCGCGCGCATCCATCCAGACACCGGGGCCAGATAGGACGATGCTCGATGTTCCGGTGCGGTAGGGGGTTAATTCTGCATTGAGCAGATCGACCAGGGAGCCGCCACCATCGCCGCGAATGACCTGATCATGGGCGAGCGAGAGGGCATGGATGCGGCCGCGGAGCGACTCGACATAGTTTTCGAGGCTCTGGCCGGTATGGTCGGGGCTTGTGACCAGCGATTTGATGACCGCGAGGATGTTCTTGACGCGGTGGTTCAGCTCTTCGTTGAGCATGCGCTGGCGCAGTTCGGCCTTGGCGCGCTCATCGGCCAGCAATTCCGAATGTTGCAGGATGACTCCGACGAGGGCGGCGCGAGCCGCTTCTCCGAATTCGCGCTCCTGCTCGGTCCAGGGCGCGGATTGCTGGTGAACCGTCTCTTTCCAGATGGCGAAGCTCTTGCGCGGCGTCAGACGATCGCCGAGCGGGCCTGTCTCGTAGACCTTATCCGGATTGCCGGCCCAATCGAGTGTCTGCACCAATTCCTTGCGGAAATAGAACAGGAAATCGCGCGGCCGCTGCGAGAGTGGCACGATGAGAACGCCTGCAGCGGTCGCTGCATATTCCTCGGCGCCGGGGAAGACATTGGCCAATTTGTTGGTGGCCCAAATACAGCCTTCGGCGACGGTCTGCGCGAACCGTGCGAGGCCGGGGATTGCTTCGGGCGGTGGCGTCGCGCCAGAACTAACGAGCTTGCCGTCGATCCACATGGCAAGGCCATCGGACGGTATGAGATTGCCGAAATCGCTCAGATGATCGCGGAACAGCTGATTGATGTCGTCTGCGCCGACAGCAAGCCCAAGGAACTCGTCGAGGGCGCGGCGCGCCGTGGTGACGGCTTCGAGGAGGCGCCGATTGTGGAGGGCATTGAGATGGAGCGAGAAAAACTCGCCGAACATTTCGGCGGCGACCCGCTGCGCCATGGACAGCGTGCGTGGGCCATAATGGTGGCAGGCGATCAGCCCCCACAGCTCGCCATCAATGATGATGGAAATCGACATCGAGGCGCCGACACCCATATTGCGGAGGTATTCGCAATGGATGGGCGAAACGCTGCGCAGATGCGCGAAGGAAAGGTCGAGCGGCTCGCCGGAGATATCGAGCACCGGATTGACTGGAATTCGCTCGAAATTGGCGTCGGAAATGATGCGGATCGTGTTCTTGAGATAGAGCGCACGGGCCTGTTGCGGGATGTCGCTGGCAGGGAAATATTGGCCGAGGAAACTTTCGAGATCGGGGCGCTTGGCTTCGCTCATCACTTTGCCGGCGCCATCGGAGCCGAACTGGTAGATCATGACGCGATCATAGCCGAGCATCCCCTGGATCAGGCGGGCCGTGTCGCGGATCAGGCGATCGGTCGTCGTGATCTGCTGGATGCGGCCAAGCATGGCGCGGGTCAGTTCGAGCGGTTGGGCAATTTCGCTTTCGGCCGGCTCGAGCTCGATGATGGCATTGCCCTTGAAGCGGTGGACCGCGATGTCATACCGGCGGCCGTTGGGCAGCAGCTCGCCAAAGAGCAGCGAAGAGCGGGCGCCTTCCTGCGTGCGCGAAAGAGCGTTGCGAATGTTATGGGAAACCTGATCGCCTAGCACTTCGGGCAGCGAGCGGCCGTTGAGATCGCCTTCTACGCCGATAATGCCAGCACAATTTTCTGAATGACGCAGAACGGTGACGGCGGACATGTCACAGGCGAGGAGGCATCCATGGGGCTGAATGCTGCCCGGAATGTGGATGGGTTCGCGATCACAATTGGTCAGGTCGACCTTGGTCTGGGCGTTCATGGGGCCGCAACCGTGTAGGCATCGAGGGCGAGGCGGAAGGCATCTTCGCTGGCGCGCAACACGTCTTCATGCTCGCCGGCGGGGGTCTGTTCCAGAACCGAGAGGAACTGCGGCCAGCGTGCGATGTCGCCGGCCTGACGGCCAAGATGACGGGCGCCGAAATCTTCGGAGAAACCGATAGCCTTGGCGCGGCGCAACAGGAGGCGGGCGCCGACGCTGGAGCCTTCGAGGACATAGAGCATGCCGAGGCGTTCGCCGCGATTGGCGCGCGGCGTTTCACTGGTTTGAGTCTTGGGCACGGAGCGGCCGAGATCGGCCAGATCCTGCGCCATGACGTCGGCCAAGAGCGGGGACTGCCAGCCGTCGCCGGCAAGGCGTGGCTCTATGGCCGCACGAAAAAGATAGCTGCGCGTGACATAGTCTGCGTAGTCGTCTTGGGCAGTGAACTCCCCCACCTGCTGATCAAGCTGGTGGTGGAGCGCGGCGGTCCGCTCTTTGAGCGCGGAACGCAGTGAGGCTATGGCCATGGAAGCTCCGATTTCCAGCGAACATAGGTCGTGTGACCAAAGCTGTCATTTCAATATTTTATAACTTATGTCATAGCGCACAACGCTTTTTGCGCGGCCTTTCCAGAATTGTTGACTTGGATGGTCACCTTTATTAAGGGGTGACGCGCGACGAATTTCGGCGCGTGGTGCGATGACGGCAGCAGACTGCCGAGAGGTGTGACATGGCAGAGCGGAAAACGGCCTTGGGCCTGATGCAGCGAATGGCAACGGTTGCGTTGGTTTTGGCTGGGATCACGGGCTTTTCTATGGCGCAGGATGTCGCACCGGTCAGCCCTGTGCCGGATGTGGTTGCGCCAGCAGTTGTGCCGGGAACGCAGACGGCGCCTGCCGTTGTGGATGTTCCGGCTGAGCCTGCAGTTGGTGTCGAAACCGGGTTACAGGGGCATGACCTATCGCCCTGGGGCATGTTCATGGCGGCGGATTACGTCGTCAAAGGCGTGATGATCGGGCTTGTGACAGCGGCTGTCGTGACCCTGACCATCTGGTTGTTTAAGACCCTGCAGCTCGCAGGCGCGCGGCGACGGGCGCTGGCGACAGTGCGCGATGTTTCGAAGGCCCAAAGCCTCCGCGACCTGGCCGAGACGATGCGGCAGCGGCGCGGCGTCGGGGCGATGCTGGTGGCGGCGGCGCAGGAAGAAATGGACGCCTCAAGCGATATGCTGGGGCGGGTTGATCCCGGCGGGATCAAGGAACGTGTTTCCTCGCGGCTGTCGCGGATCGAGGTGGCCGCCGGCCGCAAGATTTCCAAGAGCCTTGGGATTTTGGCGTCGGTCGGTTCTGTGGGGCCTTTCGTCGGCCTCTTTGGGACCGTCTGGGGCATCATGAATGCCTTTGTCGGGATCGCCGAGACGCAGACGACAAACCTCGCCGTCGTGGCGCCGGGTATCGCAGAGGCGCTGCTCGCGACGGCATTTGGGCTTGTCGCGGCTATTCCGGCGGTGGTGATCTACAATGCCTTCGCGCGCTCGGTGACGGGCTATCGGCAGGTGCTGGCCGATGTATCGGCGGGGATCGAACGGGTGGTGAGCCGGGATCTCGATCGCGTGGCGCTGCATGGTCGCGTTTCGAGCGCTAAGGCGGCGGAATAGGCCATGGCTGGGCGGATCAAGGATAGCGGCGGCGACGATCTCGAGATCAATCACGAGATCAATGTGACGCCCTTTATCGACGTCATGCTGGTGCTGCTGATCATCTTCATGGTGGCGGCGCCTTTGGCGACGGTCGATGTCAATGTCGACCTGCCGGTGTCGAACGCGACGCCAGCGCCGCGACCCGATGAGCCGCTGTTTGTGACGCTCAAGGGCGATCTTTCACTGGCCATCGACAATGATGTGGTGGCGCGCGACGCGTTGCAGGTGCAACTCGATGCGGTGACCCAGGGGGATCGCGAGACGCGGGTGTTTTTGCGGGCCGACCAGGACGTCGCCTATGGCGAACTGATGGCGGTGATGAACCTGTTGCGCGAGGCCGGCTATGTGCGGATCGCGCTCGTTGGGCTCGAAAGTGCCAATGGGGTTGCTTTGCCAGAGGCTGCAGCGGCGCAATGAAACTGACCGGCGACAGTTTTAGTCCCGAAGATTTTTTGCGCACCACGCGGGGCGAACTTGCGCTTTGGGTGACGGCGAGCTTGATCGTGCTTTCGGGGATCGGCTCGGGCGTCTGGGCCTATCAGCGGTTCGTGCCGGCGGAACCGGCTGGAGAACAGGCCGGAGCGATGACGGTGGAATTTGCCGAGTTCGTGACATCCCCGGCAGACGAAGAGCTTGAGATCGCCGAAGGGGCGCCTTCCACGGCTTCGGAAGCCGCGCCGGAGACTGAGGCGGAGCCGGATCCTGAAGCAGAACCGGCGGAAGAGCCTGATCCAATCGAAGAGGCGAAGCAACTGGAGGAACCTGAGCCAGTGGTTGAAGAGCCGCCACCGGTTGCCGAGGAAGCGCAGCCGGAAGCTGAGGAACCGCCGCCGGTTTTAGAAGAGCCGCCGCCAGAGCAAGTTGCAGAGCCCGAGCCGGTGGCGCGTATGGCTGCGGTTGAGCCCGAGCCTATGCCAGAACCGGAGCCTGCGCCTGTCAAAACGGCAGAGCCGGTGATCGAGGTGCCCGAGGTGGAAGTGCCCGAGCCGGCTGTGGTGATCGAGCGGCAGGCGGAGGTGGTGCCGGAGGCCGAGCCGGTTGAGGAACCGCCGGTTGTAGAACCGGTCGAGCCGGAGGCGGAGCCAGAACCAGAACCGGTGGATCCGAATTTGCCCGTGCCGGTGACGATGCCGCAGCGGATTGCCGATATTCGCGCGGAAACGCCGGCGACGAAGTTTACGCCGCCGCCACAGCGAAAGACTGCACCGCCGCCGTCAGCGGCGAGCGTTGCGGCTGCGCCGAAGCCGGCTGCGGAAAAGGCTGAGCAGGTCGCAGCGCCGCAGCAAACGGTTTCCGCGGCGCCGAGTGCGTCGCAGGTTCAGAGCTGGCAACGAAAGGTCAGTTCGCATGTGAACAGGCGCTTGAGACATCCTCAAGCGGGTAGATCTAGGGCAGCGACTGGTACGGCGTGGGTTTGGTTCAACATCGACCGAAGCGGCGGTGTTGTTTCAGTTCGCCTCTCCGAGTCTAGCGGTTCAGATATTCTGGATCAGGCAGCGTTGGACTTAATCTGGTCTAGTTCGCCTTTGCCTGCGCCCCCTCCTGGATTGCCGGAAGACAGTTTGACTATCAAATTTCCGGTCGAGTACGAAAACCGATAGCGCCTTCGATCGTTCGCAGGTGACTCGTGATGTCTTTTCGATCACGAAATATTACTGGCGAGGGCAAATGGATATCGGCCACGACCTTTGCGGGCTGGCCCGCAAGGATCAACACGCGGTCAGCTAATCTTGCGGCGTCTTCGGGCATGTGAGTAACGAGGAGCGTCGTCGGCTGGTCGGCTGCGATGATCTCTGCGACGAGATCCTGCATTTCGCCGACGAGGGCGCGGTCGAGGGAGACGAAGGGTTCGTCGAGGATCAGGAGGCCTGAGCTCATTGCCAAGGCGCGGGCGAGGCTGGCGCGGCGCTGCATGCCGCCGGAGAGTTGGCGGGGGTAGAGTTTTGCGGCGCTGGTGAGGCCGGTGCGCTCAAGGGCGGACAGGGCGGTGGCGGTATCGACGCCTTGGCCGGCGGTGCGGATGTTGTCGAGGACGGTCAGCCAGGGGAGGAGGCGGGGGTCCTGGAAGACGAAGCCGGGGGGCGGGGCGTCGATGGGCGACTGGCCGTCGATCTGGATGGAGCCGCTGAACTGCGTGTCGAGGCCAGCGATCATCCGGAGCAGGGTGGATTTGCCGATGCCGGAGGGGCCGAGGATGGCGGTGACGCTGCCCGGAGCGATAGTGAGATCGATGCCGGCCAGGACCGGCGCCGCGTTTGTTGCGTAGCGCTTTTCGGCGATGGAAAGGTTCAGGCTGGGTCCGCGCGCCATTTGAGGACCTTGTGTTCGAGGGGGCGCAGGAGGCCGTATTCGACCGCGAGGACGACGGCGATGAAGGCAGTTGTGTAGGCCAGAATGCTGGTGATGTCGAAGAACTGGAAGAAGAGGCTGACGCGGTAGCCGACGCCACCATCGCTGCCCAAGACTTCGAAGACGAGGACGATTTTCCAGATCAGCGACAGGCCCGTGCGTGCGGCGGCGAGCACGAAGGGCATGAGCTGGGGGATGAAGACGAGGCGGAGGCGCCGGGCGAGGGGCCAGCGCATGGCGCGGGCGAGTTCGTCATATTCGGGGGCGAAGTTGCGCACGCCTTCGCGGATGGTGGCGGCGACGAGGGGGAGCTTGTTGACGACGACGGCGGAAATCAGCGCGGTCTCGGTGAGGCCGAGCCAGATGTAAAAGAGGATCGCGACGACGATGGCGGGCAGGTTGAGACCGACAATGAGCCAGCCGGAAAAGAGGCGATCGAGACTGCGGACGCGGCCGAGGACGAGGCCAAGCGCCGTGCCGAGCACCATGGCGAGGAAGAAGCCGAGGCCGGCGCGGATAAGGGTTTGCCCGAGATCAGGCAGCAGGCGTTCGGCGGTGGCGAGATGAATGAGTTCGGCGCCCACCGCGAGGGGCGTCGGGAAAAGGCGCTGGGCCATGAGCATGGCCAGCACTTGCCAGAAGAGCAGAAGGAGCGGGATAGAGGCCAGCTCAAGGAAACGATGATGGCGTTGCGCGGATGGCACCAAAACTACTTGCTGTAGCCGGGCCAGAAGGTGCCCTCGGCAAGGGTCGTGTCATCGCCGACCACATCACTGCCGCCGAATTCGGCGAGGAGTGCGAAAGTCTTTTCGGCGGCGGAGGTGTCCGCGGGATCGTAGGCGGTGACGATGCCGGCGCGGTAGCCGGATTTGAGGGCCTCGAACAGCGCGGGGTCGTCGGCGGCGCCCATCAGGTCTTTGAGGTGTTCCCAGGCCGAGTCATCGGTGCGAAGCACGTCCTTGGCGGCGAAGGAGGTGTCGAGGAAACGCTTGAGGGCTTCGGGCTTCGCTGCGGCTGTGGCTTCGGTAAATGTCCAGCCGAGAAGGGGCGGGGGTGTCGCGATGCCGAGATCGCCCAGCATGGCTTTGACAGAGAGCAGTTCGGTGGCGCCGGATGCGGCGGCGCGAGCGTTCCATTGCCAGAAATTGAGGCCAGCATCGATCTTGGCACTGGCGAGGAGTTCGTTGACGAGCGGCGGAGCGCCGAAGCGGGGCTCTGTGGCTTCCGCAAGAGTCTTGCCGGTTTCGTGGGCGAAATAGGCCTGAAGAATGACCCAGCTTTTGTCGGCTGGGCCGCCGGCAACGCCTATGACTTTGCTTTCCAGATCGGCGACCGAGGCGATGTCGCTGCCGGCGGGGATCATGAGGCCCCCGACGGCGAGCGAATGGGGCACCATCGCGACCATATTGCCGGAATTGCGCTGGACCGAGACCCAGACGAAATCGGAGAGGATGACGTCGACGGCACCGGTCTGGAGCGCGATCTGGCCAGCGCGGCTATCGGCGAGCGGGCGCACGACGAGATCGAGATCATGGGCCTTGTCGAGGCCCATGGATTTGATGGTCTCGATCTCCCATTGCACGGTGCCGCTTTCCTGCACGCCGATGGTCAGCGTCTCCGCAGCCCCGGCAGAGCCGAGGCCAGCGAGCGTGAGGAAGAGCGCGGTGGCAGCGTGCTTTAGGGCCGTCATGGTCGATCAGGCGCCGGTGACGCGCCAGATGACATCGCCGACGTCGTCGGCCATGAGGAGGGCGCCATCGGCTGCGACGGTGACGCCGACGGGGCGGCCATAGGAGTATTTTTCGTCAGCCGAGAGGAAGCCCGTTAGGATATCGCGCGGCAGGCCGGTGGGCTTGCCGTTTTCGAAGGCGACGAAGGTCAGTTTGTAGCCGCTCAGCTTGCTGCGGTTCCAGGACCCGTGCTGGCCAATGGCCATGCCGGCAGGGAAGCCGGGCAGGGTGTTCTCTGGCATCCAGGTGAGGCCGAGGGAGGCCGTGTGGCCGCCGAGGGCGTAATCGGGGTGATCCTGGGTTGCGGCAGAACGGGCCGGGTTCTGAGTGACGCGATCATCGACCACGCCCCAATAGGAATAGGGCCAGCCATAGAAACCGCCATCGCGCACCGAGGTCAGATAATCGGGCGGGGTTTCGTCGCCGAGGCCATCGCGCTCGTTGACGACCGTGAAGAGCGTATTGGTCGTCGGCTCCCAGGCCATGCCAACTGGATTGCGGAGGCCGGCGCCATAGATGCGCGAGGTGCCCGTGGCGATGTCATATTCGTGGATGCAGGCGCGGTTTTCTTCGGCCGCCATGCCGGCATCGCCGATATTGCTGAGCGAACCGACGGCGACATAGAGTTTTGTGCCGTCCTTGCTGGCGATGAGATTGCGCGTCCAGTGGCCGCCGGGAACGAGGTCCATCAGTTTCTTGCCGGGTGTGGTGATGCTGGTGGCGGCGGGATCATAGGGATAGGCGTAAAGCGCATCGCTGGCGCCGACATAGAGCGTCGAGCCGATCAGTGCCATGCCATAGGGCTGGCGGACATTGGCGATATAGGTGTGGCGGATTTCGGCGACGCCATCGCCATCGGCATCGCGGAGGAGAATGATACGGTTCGGGCTATCGCCCGAGGCCCGGGCGCGCTGCATGGTGACCGACATGGCGTGGTCAAAAAGCGAGCTTGGCTTGCCCGATTCACCCATGGACTCGGCGACGAGCACGTCGGCGTTGGGGAGGACATAGACCTGGCGGGGATGGTCGAGCCCCTTGGCGAAGGCATTGACCTTGAGGCCCGCAGCGACCGTTGGCTTATGATCGCCTTCCCAGCCCTTGGCGGTCGGCATTTTCAGCGTCGGAATGCTGCCCTGGGCCTTGGGCTCGGGAATGGAGGGCTTGGCGCCGAAAACGGGCGGGCGCGGACCATCGCCGGAATGGCGGACAGCAACGGCAACGGCGCCAACGGCAGCGACGATCTGGGCGAAGATGGAATTGGCGTTCATTGGCGTCTCGACAGACTGGTATGGAACCGGGGCGGCGCCAAACTAGCGGCATTGTCGCCCGCGAGCCAATAGGAAAACCGGCTTTTTTGGAGTTTCCCGGCAGAAACTTAGGGCGGGCTAAACCTGGGACATCGGTATTGTTTGTAGTTCGGCCTCAACCCGGAATTTACCGTCACCGTGTTAGAGTGGACACCTGAGACCCAGGAGGGTTCCATGAAGCCGCCGTTCTACGCCGCAGTGCTGGTGGGGCTGGTATTTCTTTGCGGGTGCAGCGCCAGCGAAGCGCCCCTTGTCGCGGGTGGTCCGACGCCCACGCAGGCCATCGACGCCATGTTGGCCAATCCCCGTATTCTCGAACGCGACCGTGTCGCCGTGGTCGAAAAGCGCATCCGGCTCGAAGCAACGGATTGCGCCAAGCATCCGAACGGGGTCGTTACCTGCTGGGTGCGGCTCTATTCGATTGGGCGCGGCTGGTCAGCACCGAGCATGGGGCGGTTCACGCCACAGGATGACAATTGGAGCTTCGAGTTCTGAATTCGGGCGAAGCTCCCGGATTTGTTGGGCTTTTCGACTCTGCGGCCGCAACCGAATCCGTGAGCGGAACGTTGGATGGTGCGGCATTTGAAATGTCGCGCTCAACAGTGGGGTTTATGACATGGGCGACGCAGGCATTGGCTGGATTGCAGCCATCATCATCGGCGGTATTGCAGGTTGGATCGCCTCCAACATCATGAAGACCAATACCGGGATTTTTCTCAACATCGTCCTCGGCATTGTCGGCGCGGCGATTGCGAGCTTCCTTTTCGGTATTCTCGGAGTTTCCTTCGGTGGCTGGCTTGGCTACCTGATCGCGGGCCTTCTGGGCGCGTGTATTCTTATTGCCCTGGTTCGCGCGATACGACGTTAGAACGGTAAGAGAATTTTATGGAAAGGGTCGGCAGTGATGCCGGCCTTTTTTGTTTTGGCCTTTGGGAATCATCTTTCTCCACCGCGTCATTCCCGCGAAAGCGGGAATCTCTCTTCCGGTGTAAAAGGGATTCCCGCTTTCGCGGGAATGACGCCCAGATTTTTTGAGAGCTCCGTACCGTCCAAAGCGAACAGTGCACCCTCGGGGAAGGTTAGGTGGGGGTTAGTCGTGCAGCCGCTTTTCGCCGGCTTCGATGCGAATGGGGAGAACGTTTTCGGCTGGGGGGAGCGGGCAGACGGCGTGCTCGGTGAAGGCGCAGGGCGGGTTTACGGCCTTATTGAAGTCGAGAACGATGGTCTTGTCCGTAACATCTTCGCCGAAGACGAAGCGGCAGGCAGCGTAAGTGCTGTCCTTCGATGTTTGGTCGCGGATGACGAACTGAGGCGATTCCGGCGTGCCGTGGGTGGCGAGGAGTTCGTAGGTGACGCCATCGCGGGTGAAGACGGCTTTGTGGGTGGCTTCGACATCGGTCGGGATCGACTTGGACGTGTCGATGGTGAGGCCCTTGGCGGTTTCGAGCTGCACCCAATCGGCCACAACGCGCCATGTGGGGTCGAGCGGGAAGTATTCGAGCGGCTGCAGCTTTTCGGGGGCAGCCGACGTGGTGTCGCGGACGCGGAGGGCGTTTTCGCCGTTGAGGGACGTTACCTCGAGGAGGAGATTTCCGGCGGTGAAACGCGGCGGATTATATTTCGAGAGTTCGAGGACCTGCGGGGCGCCGTCTTCGGGCGTGTAAGTCACTTGGCCATCGGCGTCTTGGGTGAGGCTGCCGATATGGGAGGGGCCGGAGGAGAGGATGATGTCGTTGTCGGCGGCGGTGCCGACGGTGACGGTGCCTTCGGCGAGCCAGACGCGGGCGATGATATTGAGCCAGCCATTGGGGGCTTTGAGAGCGGCGAGGCGCTTAGCCTGCCAATCGGCATATTGGGTGAGGTAATCGGTCATGATGAAATCTCGTTGACGGAGAGGCGCGGCACGCTGGCGAGCAGGCGCTGCGTATAGGGATGCTGGGGGTTTTTGAGGATTTTGGCGGTTTCGCCTTGTTCCACGATCCGGCCTTTTTCGAGGATGACGATGCGGCGGCAGAGGGCGGCGACGACGCCAATATCGTGGGAGACGAAAAGCAGAGTCATCTCCGCGCTGAGGCGCGCGAGCAGATCGACGATGCGGGTGCGGGTGGTGAGATCAAGCGCACTGACGGCTTCATCGGCGAGGAGGAAGGGCGGGCGGGCGACGATGGCACGGGCGATAGCGATGCGCTGGCGCTGGCCACCGGAGAACTGATGCGGATAGCGCGTGGCGGCGTCGCGATCGAGGCCGACGGCTTCTAGGGCCTCGGCAACCATCTGCCGGTGATCGCCGTCGATTTTCAGGGAGCGCAGGGGCTCAGCGATGATCGAAAAAATAGTCTGGCGCGGATCGAGGGAGGAATACGGGTCCTGGAAGACGATCTGCGCCTGGCGCCGGAACTGGCGCATGAAAGCGCGGTTGCCAGTATCGAGGTTTTGGCCGTCGAAAGTGATGCTGCCGCTATCCGGGCGGGCGAGGCCGAGGAGGAGGCGGAGCAAGGTGGTCTTGCCCGAGCCGCTTTCGCCGACGAGACCGACCGTGTCGCCGGGGGCGATTTCGAGGTTGATGTCGGAAAGAATTTGCCGAGTGGCGCTATAGCCGAAATCAACGTTTTTGACCTGGATAAGGGTCATGGCGTGCCCTCCAAGGCCCGATCAAAGCTGCGCGCGGCGGCGAGGAGGCTTTTGGTGTAATCGTGCTGGGGATTACCGAAGACGTCGGCGACGGTGCCGGCTTCGACGGCTTCGCCCTGGCGGAGGACGACGACGCGGCTGACGGTGTTGGCGACGACGGGGAGGTCGTGGCTGATGAAGAGGAGCGCCATGTTGCGCTCTCTGACGAGACGGTCGATCAGGGCGAGGATTTCGGCCTGGGTGGTGACGTCGAGCGCGGTGGTCGGTTCGTCGGCAATCAAGAGATCAGGCTTGCAGGCGAGGGCCATGGCGATGGCGATGCGCTGGCGCTGGCCACCTGAAAGTTCATGCGGATAGGCGCGGGCGATGCGCGGCGGATCGGGGAGGGCGACCTCGGTGAGAAGGGCAAGGACGGCCTCGTCGAGTGCGGTGCCATGAAGCGGTTTTCCATCGCGTTTGGCGCGGCGGGAGAGGGGTTCGGCAACCTGTTTGCCGACGCGCATGAGCGGATCGAGCGCGGTCAGCGGTTCCTGGAAGACGATGGCGGCGGCGGTGCCGCGGAGCGTGTTGAGCTGGCGTTCCGGCGCGCCGATGACTTCTGTGCCGGCGAGAATGGCGGAGCCGCTGGCGCTGAGACCGGCGGGGAGGAGACCGGTGGCGGCGAGGGCGGTGAGGGACTTTCCGGAACCGGATTCGCCGATGAGGCCTAGGCGTTCGCCCTTTGCGAGGAAGAAGGATAAGCCGTGGATCAGCGTCTTGCCGCCGGTCGAGACCGAGAGATTGTCGAGCGTGAGGAGAGCGGTCATCGGGCGCGCCTCGTGGGATCGATGAAGTCGCGGAGGCCGTCGGCGAGAAGGTTGACGCCGATGGCGAGGGAGACGAGCGCGATGCCCGGAGCGATGGCGCCGAGGGGGGCAGTGTAAACCGTGCCTTGGGCCTCTTGCAGGATGCGGCCCCAGGAGGCGTTGGGCGGCGGGGCGCCTAGGCCGAGATAGGAGAGAGACGCTTCGGCGATCACGGCGAGGCCGAATTGCAGGGCGAAGTTAACCGCGAGGGTCGGCCAAATATTGGGGAGGATATGGATGGCGACGATTTTAGGCCAGCTGCTACCCGAGGTGCGGGCGGCGGTGATGTAGTCCATCACCAGCACGCGCTTTGCGAGAATGCGGGTGAGGCGCGCGACGATGGCCGAGAGAGCGATGCCGAGCGCGATGATGGCGGACCACAGATTGGCCGTGTCGCTGGCAGCGACGACCAGCATGGCGATAAGCAGGGTCGGGAAGGCAATGAGGATATCGAGCGTGGCCGCCA
The DNA here is from genome assembly GCF_001425445.1 of Devosia sp. Leaf420. Taxonomy (GTDB): domain Bacteria; phylum Pseudomonadota; class Alphaproteobacteria; order Rhizobiales; family Devosiaceae; genus Devosia. The sequence goes on from NZ_LMQU01000012.1 coordinate 208,652, forward strand.
AGGCATCATCGAGCCAGCGGGTAGCGAAAGCAGACAGAATTCCGAGGGTGACGCCAATGACGGCGCCGATGGCGACGGCGCCGAGCCCGACGGTGAGCGCGATGCGGCTACCGATCATCATCTGCGTAAAGAGATCGCGGCCGAGCCTGTCGGTGCCGACCCAATGGAGAAGGCTTGGGCCTTCGAGGCGGCCGCCGGCCATGGCAGTCGGGTCATAGGGCAGCCAGATGAGGCTGAGGAGCCCGGCAAAGACGTGGAGGCCGACGAGGATGAGGCCGGCCCAGAGAATGAGCGGGCGGCGCTGGCGTTGCGGCGCGGTGATGATTTCGGTGGTCATTCGCGGGCGCTCCCGGTTGAGCGGAGGCGCGGATCGATCAGGCGCTGGGCGATGTCGGCGGCAAAGCCGATGAGGAGGACAAGGAGGGTCGAAATGAAGAGGACGCCCTGCACATTGGGATAATCGCGCTGCTGGATGGCGAGGAGCAGCATGGAGCCGAGGCCGGGCAGCGAGAAGACGCGCTCGATGACGACGGCGCCGAGGAAGGTGCTGGCGAGTTCGATGCCCAGAATGGAAATCACTGGCACGGCGCCGTTGCGGAGGCCGTGGCGGATTAGCGCCTCTGGGAAACTGGCGCCGAGCGCGCGGGCGGTGCGGAGGTAATCGCTGCCGAGCACGTCAAGCGTCGCGGCACGGACATAGCGCAGGAGCGAGGCGCCCATGACGAGGCCGATGGTGAGCGCCGGCAGGATCATGCCCGTGATCGCTTCGCCAAAATTGGCCCAGCCTTTGAGCGGAAAGCCGCCGGAGGGGAGCCAGCGCAGATTGATGGAAAAGAGCGTCACCAGCAGAATGCCGACCCAGAAGACTGGAATGGCGATGCCGAGCTGGGAGATGACCGAAATGGCCGTGCCGTACCATTTTTCGGAGCGGACGGCGGCGAGAATGCCCAGCGGAACGGCGAGGATCAGCGCGATAAAGAAGCCCATGAACGTCAGCGGCAGGGTGACCGACATGCGGTTGCCGATTTCTTCCAGCACCGAGGCGCGGCTGACGAAGGATGTGCCGAGATCGAGACGCGCGATATTGCCGAGGAAGCTGACGAATTGCACGGCGAGCGGCTGATCGGAACCGACCTGGGCGCGGGCGGCGGCGATCTGCTGCTCGGTGGCGCCGACGCCAAGGAGAGCATTGGCCGGATCGCCGGGGAGGAGGCGCAAGAGCACAAAGAGAACCACCGCTGCGACGAAAAGCGAAGCGAGAAGGATCAGCGTGCGGCGGAGGAGGTAGACGAGAATGGGGAGATTCCTTGCGCGGTGTCGGGCGCAATATTAGCGGGGGACTGAAAGCAAAGCCACCGGCTGGTGGGCCGGTGGAAGGTGTGTTCAATGGATTCCCAATTGCCGTCATCACCGGGCTTGTCCCGGTGATCCATCGCTCGGCGCGGTATGGATTGCCGGGACAAGCCCGGCAATGACGGCGGCGCGAGGGAGCCTATTCGCTCTTCTGAATGTCGTAGGCGTAGAACTGGGAGTTCAGGCCGTTGACGGGGTAGCCGGTGACGTTGGTGGCGGAGACGACGATCTGGGGATAGAGGTAGAGCCAGTTGCTGGCGGCGTCTTCGGCGATCAGTTTATTGGCTTCGGTCAGCTTTTCGGTCTGTTCGGCTTCCGTGGCGGCGGATTCAGAGTCAGCGATCAGCTTGACGACCTCAGGGTTGTTATAGCCCCAGTAGAAGTCGGGATTGCCGTAGAAGACGATGTCGCGGTGGTTCACGTGTTCCTGCAGCGTCGCCTGGAAATCGTGGGCCTGGTAGACCTTGGTGTACCATTCATTGGCGGTGATGATGTTGATGTTCACCTTGACGCCGATCTTGGCATATTCGGACTGCAGGAACTGCGCGACGATCGGATGCGGATCGTAGTCCGGGGTGTCGAGGGTGAACTCAAAGCCATCGGGATAGCCGGCTTCGGCGAGGAGGGCCTTGGCGCTGTCGACGTCATAGGCATCGACGCTGGTGAGATCGACATACCAGGGATCGGTCGGCGGCACGAAGGAGCCGATCAGCGTGCCATATTCGCCCCAGATGGAATTGAGCAGGCGGGCCTTATCGGTAGCGCGGGCCAGAGCCTTGCGGACCTTGACGTTGTCGAACGGGGCGACGCGATCGTTGTAGGCGAGGATTTCCTTGGTGGTGGAAGCGCCTTCGGTGACCGTATAGGGCGAATTGCCCTGGAACTGGGCGAGGGAATCCGGGCTCTGGACCGACGTGATGATGTCGACGGCGTTCGTCAGCAGCGCGTTGTTGAGCGCGGTGGCATCGGTGAAATAGGTGTAGATCACTTCGCCATTGGTCGGGGCGTCACCCCAATAGGCGTCGTTGCGCTCGAGGGCGAGGGCCGAACCGCGGCGCCATTCGCCCAGCGTATACGGGCCGGTGCCGTCTTCGGTGGCCGTGATATCTGTGGCGGCGTCGTTGACGATCCAGACATAGGAGAGGTTGTAGGGCAGCGAGATCGAGCGCGCCGAGAGCGTGATCACGACGGTCTGGTCATCGGGGGTTTCGATGCCGGTGATGGTCGAGAGGCTCTTCTTGCGCGAGCTCTTCGAGGCTTCGGCGGTGACGCGCTCGATGGAATATTTCACATCGGCTGCGGTCAGCGGATCGCCGGAGTGGAAGGTGACGCCGGGCTTGAGCTTAAAAGTGTAGGTGAGGCCGTCTTCGCTGGCTTCATAGCTATCGACGAGCTTGGGCTCGACAGCACCGGCATCGGTCAGCTGGAACAGGGCTTCGTAGACATTGCCATTGAAGGCTTCGTTGATGCCCTGGCCGGCGCCGGCGGTATTGTCGAGGTTCTGGGGCTCATAGAGCGAGCCGATGCGGATGGAGGCGTCGGGATTGGCCTCCTGCGCGAGGACTGTTGCGGGCAGGGAAATGCCGGCCAGAAGGGCGGCGAGAAGGAGGGTTTTGGTGGTCATGCGACGCTCCGAAAAATGCTGGCCGGGAGCTTATGATCTGGCCAGAAAATTCTCTATCTATCCGGTCGACAATCTTGTGCCGGGACTCGTGCCGATAAGGTATTTTCTACTCGGCAAACGCGCCGAAGGAAAATCTCATTTCACAATGTGATGGGACCCGCCGTGAGAAGGGTTTCCAGTATCGTAAAATCTCCGTAAAATTGACGAGGAATGCGGAGTGGTCATGATCGAGGAAGACGATCAGCGCGGATTTAGCGAACAGCCTATGGCGCGGTTCGATGCCGCGACCGATATGGCCGTGGCCTTTTACCGTTTTGCCCTGCAGACTTACCAATATCGCTGCGCGATCAGTGGCTTGAGTGTTTCGCCTCTAGATGAGAATCTGCATGAAAAGCTTGAGGTGGTGCTGATCCATCCGCGCGAATTCGGTGGGGAATTGGAGATCGGCAATGTGCTGGTGCTCGAATCGCGCTTGGCGCAACTTTTTTCCACCGGTGTGGTGAGCGTCGCTGACAACGGAACGCTAACGGTGGCGCGGCCAGATGAGGTTTCATCTGAGCGTGAGGACGTTATCAGCCCAGGCGCGGCGCTGCTTTTGCCGGAAGATCCATTGCTGCGACCGAGTGCTAAAAACCTGCAGTTTCATCGGCTTACGATTGCGCGCTACGCGGCTTAGCTGTGTGAATTGACTGCAGCGACTGGTTTTTTGACTGGCGTGGGTGCAGGCTGGGCTAAACTTCCATACCAGGATATTGCACCGTGCCCTTTCCCGATCTCACTCACCCGGCGCTTGGCGCCTATCGTAGCAGCGTTGAAATGCCTGGTGATTTCGCCAGCTTCTGGTCGGACACGCTGGCTCAATCGCGCGCGGCGGGCGGCAAGGTCGAGATGGTGCCCGCCGAAACGAGCCTCAAGCTGATCGAAGCTTTTGATGTGACCTTTCCGGGGTTTGACGGTCAACCGGTCAAGGGTTGGTTGCTTTTGCCGAAGGTGCGCGAAGGTAAACTGCCGCTCATCGTGCAATTCATCGGCTATGGCGGCGGGCGGAGCTTTCCGCATGAGCTGCTGCATTGGGCGGCTTCAGGCTATGCCTATTTCCGGATGGATACGCGCGGGCAGGGTAGTAGCTGGAGCATGGGCGCGACCTCGGACCCCGTGGGCACGACGCCCTCCATTCCCGGCATGATGACCAAGGGCGTGCTCGACAAAAACGACTACTATTACCGGCGCCTCTTTACCGATGGCGTGCGTGCGGTCGACATGCTGCTCGAGCAGGATTTCGTCGATCCCCAGCGCGTTGCCGTTTGTGGCGGTAGCCAGGGTGGCGGCATTGCCCTGGCGGTTGCTGGCATCGATAGCCGGGTGAAGGCTGTGATGCCGGATGTGCCGTTTCTCTGCGATTACCCCCGTGCGGTGCGGACTGCGGGACGCGATCCCTATCTCGAGATTGTACGCTTCTTGGCCCAGCATAGGGATAAGTCAGGTCAAGTCTTTGAAACGCTGCGGTATTTCGATGGCGTCAACTTCGCGCGGCAGAGCCAGGCGGCGGCATTGTTCTCGGTAGCGCTGATGGATGATATCTGCCCGCCGTCGACGGTCTATGGCGCCTATCAGGCCTTTGCCGGCAGCGATAAAACCATTGTGGAATATGAGTTTAACAACCACGAGGGCGGCGGGCCATTCCAGGATCGCGAGCAGATGAAATGGCTCGGAAAACGGTTCGGAATGGCGTGAAAAGGGAAAAACTTGCTTTACTCAAGAAACGCAAATATTGCGTAATTGAGTGAGGAGGGTCTTTTCATGGCCAGCAAGCGCGCGAACCAAGCCGATATTGCCGAAAAGCTCGGCGTATCCGTATCGACCGTGTCGCGGGCGCTGGCCAATGAGATCGGGATCAGCGACGCGGTGCGGCGGGATGTGCAGCGCGTCGCGCGGATGCTCGGCTACAAGAGCAAGCATGTGCCGGCGGTGGCGAGCCTCGACAAGCGCGCCGTCGCCATGGTGCCGCTCAATGGCGCCATGGGGAACCTGACAAGCTTTTATCACGGCATTGTCGAAGGCATGCGCGCTCAGGCGGCAGAGCAGGGCATTTTGCTCGATGTGCGTCTCGTCAATGAAGAAACGGTGACGCTCGATTTCATTCAGCGGCATATGGCCAAGACCGGCGCCAATGGGCTGGTGCTGGCGGGGATCGATCCCGATGAGGCACTGGCGCAGTGGGCGATCGACGCCGATGTCAGCGTGGTGCTGGCCAATGGTGTCGACCCGCTGATGCGGCTGAGTTCAGTGTCGCCGGCTAATTTTTTCGGCGCCTATATGGCGACGAAACACCTGCTCGATGCGGGGCATCGCCGGATTCTCCACTATACCTATCGGCACCGCCACACGATCATGCAGCGGCGGCGCGGGTTCGAGGCGGCGATGGCGACTGTGCCGGATACAGAAGCGACGGTGGTGATTTCCAACGAGCATTCCAGCCACGATCTGCTCGCCAACCTCCTGGCTGCGAAATACGACGTGACAGCGGTTTTTTGCTGGAATGACAGCGTGGCGGTTTCGATGGTGGATTCGCTGCTCGGGCAGGATTCCCCAATGCCCAAGAGCTTTTCCATGATGGGCTTTGATGATCTGCCGATTGCCGGGATCGCCAATCCGCGGCTGAGCACGGTGCGGGTTGATCGCGAGGCGATCGGGCGCGGCGTCGTCCGGCTTCTGGCGCAGCAGCTTGAGGGCGAACGCGCGGTGCAGCACCTCGAGGTTGGGCTGACGCTGGTCGAGGGCGAGACTGTGCATCGGCTGGATTGAGGGGGCGTTTTATCTTCTCTTCCCGAGCTTGCCTCCACCCCCTCCCAGCCTCCCCCATCAAGGGGGAGGTGTCGATCGAGTTTGGGGTTAGGTGTGTTCACGACCATCGGACAGCACCTCACCCTTGATGGGGGAGGCTGGGAGGGCGTGATCTCCGGCTCCAAACGGATAAAAATATCAGCGCCCTTGTTGAGATCGATGCGCTTTTCGGCGCATCCCATCCCCTATCCATTTCCACCCACAACGCAATTCTCGCAATATTGCGTAAATTGCGTGAATTGCGCAAAAGTCTTGAATTTGCGCAAGATTGTGCATAGCCTTGCGTTAGGTTCGGCGCCATCCGGTAGCATTCCGGTAACATCGAGCGCGGCTTAAGGGGGAATTGGTGGATCTTCGGCGGTGGAATGTGCGTCAGGTTCGGGAGGTGCTGGAAAGCGCGCCTGACTTTGCGCCGTTTCCTCGGGCGAGGTCTGATGAATGGGTTGGCGTGAAGGATCGGCTGGGCGCTGATGTGCTCGCCGGACTGGTGGGCCAGGCGGAAGCAGATGCTGTTGCCGACGTACCGGCGCTTCCGGCGCGGCTTTATCGTGAGTTTGCCGAGACTGGTCGCCGTGAGGGCTATGAGGATGCGCAGCGGGCGCGGCGGAGCATGCTTTATCGGCTGGTATTGGCCGAATGGCTGACCGGCGAAGGGCGGTTTGTTGCTGCTATCGAGAATGTGCTTTGGGCGCGGCTCGAGGAGACCAATTGGGCCTGGCCGGCGCATGCGCGGGAATTGGATCGGTTTGACCGACCAACGCTCGATCTGGCGGCGGCAATGACGGCGCTTGATCTGGCCGAAGTGGATTATCTGGTAGGAGATAAGCTCTCGGCCAATCTGCGGGATCGCGTGCGGGTTGAGGTCGAGCGGCGGGTCGTCGGGCCGTTTCTCAATCGGAACGATCACTGGTGGCTGCATACGACGCCGCAGAAGCAGGTGAACAATTGGACGGCGGTCTGTGTCGCTGGGGCTGTGGGCGCAGCGCTTTATCTTGAAACGGATATGGGGCGGCTGGCGGAGATCGTCACGCGGGGTCTGCATAGTCTCGCGGATTATCTCGAGACGTTCGATCGCGAGGGCGGGTCGTCCGAAGGGCCGGATTACTGGACCTATGGGTTCGGCAATTATGCCGTGCTCGCACATCTGCTGCATGAGCGGACGGGTGGGGCGATCGACCTGCTGGACGGCGATTTCATCCGGGACATTGCGCAGTTTCCGCTGCGGACCATGCTGACCGAGGGTGTTTGGGTGAGCTTTTCGGACTCGGATCACAATCCGAGTTTTCATCCCGGCCTGTTGTCGCTGTTGGCAAAGCATCTCGATCTGCCGGGGCTTTTGGGCCTCGGCATGCATAATTACTTTGGCGTCGAGGTATTCAACCAATTCGTCTGGCCGCTTCGGCAGTTTGCCTGGCCGTTGGCAAAGGCCGAGCCGGCCGTTTTGGGACTGCAAGATTGGTATGACGAGATGGGCTGGATGATCAGCCGGCTTGATCCCAACGACCCAAATTCGCTGCGGCTGGCCGCCAAAGGCGGGCACAATGACGAGATGCACAACCAGAACGACGTGGGGTCGTTCATGGTGGTTGCGGGCGGCAAGGTGGTGCTGACCGATCCGGGGCGTGGGCGCTATTCGAAGGCCTATTTTGGGCCCGATCGTTATCAGAACCTTTTTGCGTCTTCGCTGGGTCATTCGGTGCCGGTGGTGAATGGAGAGGCGCAGGCTGAAGGCAGGGCGCATGCGGCCAAAGTGCTCGAGCATGGGCATGATGGAGCCGAGGATCGGCTGGTGCTGGAGATGGCAGCGGCCTATCCGGCGGAGGCTGACCTCTCGCAGTTGCAGCGGACGGTGGCGCTGAAGCGCGATGTGCCGGGTGGAGCGGTTCGGCTTGAGGATCGCTATGCATTCAAGAGCGCCGAAGGTGAATTTCAGTCCGTATTGGTGACGTCGCTTTCGGCGGGGGCCGAGGGTGACGCTGTGCTCGTCGGCGAGGCTGGGGCGGGGGCACGCATCGGCTTTGATGCCGGCGCGCTCGAGGTCGCTTTCGATGTTCGGAAAGCCCAGGAAAAACAATATCAGCCAGCGGTCGATCTGACCCGCATCGTGTTCACGCCCCGGCGGAGGAGCCGGGAAGGACGCGTCGTGCTCGACATCTCGCCGCTCACCTGAGCGGGAGTTTTTGTGGCTGATCCCGGGAGGATGGGGCGGCCAAAATCATCTCCGGTCAAAGCACCGGAAAAGGGAGGGATAGTATGAGGAAGACCTATCTTGGTTTGACCGGTGCGGTGGCCATTTCGGCCATGCTCGCCGCGGCAAGCCCGGTCTGGGCGCAGCAGCAATCGCCAGTGCTCGATGCAGCGGTGGAAAGCGGCGAACTGCCGCCGGTGGCCGAGCGGCTGCCAAGCAATCCGCTGGTGGTCGATGGCGAGAGTGTCGGCAAATATGGCGGCACCTGGCGCATGGGCATGCGCGGCGGCGGGGACAATGGCATCATCGTCAAGACCGTGGCCTATGAAGGCCTCGTGCGCTTCGACCATGAGTGGAAGACCGTGCTGCCTAACCTGGCGGAAAGCTGGGAAGTGAGCCCCGATGCCAAGGAATATACATTTAAGCTGCGCGACGGGGTGAAGTGGAGCGATGGGACGCCGTTCACCACCGAGGACATCGCCTTTACCGTCGAAATCTACAAGGACCCGAACTACGCCGCGGGCAGCTGGATCGACAGCACGACCAATCCGCTGACGCTGGACGTCATCGACGAGCTGACCTTCAAGTTCACCTTCGAAAAGCCCAATGGCATGTTCCTCGAGAACATTGCCGGCACCGACGGGCTCCACATCACTTCGCTGCAGAAGAAATATTGCGGTCAGTTCTACCCCAAATATAACGAGAACGCGGACGCCGATGCGCAGGCGGCGGGCTTTACCAATTGGGCGCTTTATCTCCAGGACCGTTGCTCCTGGGGCTTTGAGACGATCCGCTTCTCCAACCCCGACCTGCCGGTGCTTTATGGCTGGGTCATCGACCAGCCGCTCAACGCCAATGCGGCGCGGCTGACCTGGAAGCGCAATCCCTATTATTGGAAGACCGACAGCGAGGGGAACCAGCTTCCCTATATCGACAATCTCGATATGCGCGTCTCGGAAAGTATCGAAGAACTGACGCTGCTGGCGCTCAATGGCGAGATCGATTTCCAGGAGCGGCACATTGCGACCACGGTCAACAAGCCGCTCTTCTTTGATGGGCAGGAACAGGGCGACTATCACCTGGGTGAAGTGATACCGTCCTCGTCCAATACGCTCGTGTTGCAGTTCAACATGAACCACGACGATCCGGTCAAGCGTGAGCTCTACCAGAACAAGGACTTCCGCGTGGGCCTTTCGCACGCGATCGACCGGCAGGAAATCATCGACGTGGTCTTTACGGGCCAAGGCGAACCCTTCCAGGTCGCGCCGCGCCCGGAATCCGAGTTTTATGACGAGGAACTGGCCAAGCAATATACCGAGTTCGATCCCGATCTGGCCGCGCAGCATCTCGATGCGGCGGGCCTGACAGAAATGAACGGCGACGGTATTCGCCTGATGAGCAATGGCCAGCCGGCCAAGATCACGGTGGACGTCATTTCGGCGCTGCGGCCGGAATGGATCGATATCCTCGAAATCATGCAGTTGCAGTTCCAGGCGGCCGGCATCCAGCTCGAGCTCAACAATATCGACCGCACGCTGTTTTACGACAAGCGCCCGGGCAATGACTTTGACGCCCAGATTTGGGCCGGTGACGGCGGCATCGAGGCGATCCAGGACCCGCGCTACTACTTCCCGTTCAGCGACGAGAGCGTTTGGGCCTATAAGTGGGTGCAGTGGTACAATGGCACCAAGCCCGAAATCGCCGAAGAGCCGGTCGATTGGGCAAAGGAACAGATGGCGCTTTACGACCAAGTGAAGGCCGAGGCCGATCCGGCCAAGCGTGGTGAGCTATTCCGCCAGGTGCTCGCGATCACCAAGGAGCAGTTCCCGGTGATCGGAGTGAGCCTGATGCCAAACTCCTATTCGATCATCCGCAACAACCTCCGGAACGCACCCGAGAGCATGTTCAATGCCTGGCTGTTCCCGACGCCTTCGCCGATGGATCCGGTGACCTGGTACTTCGAATAAGCGGGGCTGTCCTCCAATCCGCTCCTGCCCCTCGCGGCTCTCCCTGGCTGCGAGGGGGTTTTTAGACAAATAGGTTTGGGGCTCCCACACCCCGTCCCTTCCTCCTGCATCAGGGGGAGGTGTCAGGGCAGTGGGCTTGGCGAGATGCTGCCCAACGCTCGATCCGCACCTCCCCCTCGATGGGGGAGGCTGGGAGGGGGTGAACCCCCAAAAAAACCGAATCTTCGGAAGGCCCAAGTCCATGGTTCAGTTCATCATCCGGCGTCTCATCGCCATGATCCTGACGCTGTTCGCCATCTCCATCGTGGCATTCGCCATTATACAATTGCCGCCGGGCGATTATCTGACGACCTATATCGCCTCGCTGTCTTCGACCGGCGAGCAGGTCGATCCCCGAGTGATCGCCAATCTGCGCGAGCAATATGGGCTCGGCGAGCCGTTCTATGTCCAATATTTCAAGTGGATCGGCGGCATCCTGACCGGCAATTTCGGTCAGAGCTTCGAGTGGAAGCGGCCGGTCACCGAATTGATCTGGGGGCGCCTGGGCAATTCGATGCTGCTCGAAGGCATGGCGGTGATCACTATGTGGCTGATCGCGCTGCCGATCGGCATCTATGCGGCGGTGCGAAAATATTCGCTGGGCGATTATCTCGCGACTGTGGGCGGCTTTCTCGGGCTGGCCGTGCCGAATTTTTTCTTCGCGCTGATCCTGATGTACCTGGCTTACACCTGGTTCGGGGTGACGCTGGGCGGGTTGTTTTCGCCGGGCTTTGAAAACGCCCGCTGGAGCCTGCCGCGCATCTGGGACTTTTTGAGCCACGCCTGGGCGCCGATCCTGGTTCTGTCGATGGCGGGGACGGCGGAGCTGATCCGTATCCTGCGCGCGAACCTGCTCGATGAACTGAAGAAGCCCTATGTCGTGACCGCGCGGGCCAAGGGTCTGCCGGAGTGGCGGGTGATCCTCAAATATCCGGTGCGGCTGGCGATGAACCCGTTGGTGTCGACCATTGGCTGGCTGCTGCCGGCGCTGGTTTCGGGGTCGGTGATCGTTTCGGTGGTGCTCAACCTGCCGACGGCCGGGCCGATGTTGCTGCGCTCGCTGACGACGCAGGACATGTATCTCGCCGGCGCAATCATTCTGCTCCTCAGCGTTCTTACGGTCATCGGCACCGTGATTTCCGACATTCTCCTTGCGCTCATCGATCCGCGCATTCGTTACGGAGGCAAATGATGGCCGTGGATACGATACAGCCGACCATTCATGCCGATGTGCCCAAGGTCCGCGCCCGACGCGAAAGCCAGCTGGGGCTGATGTGGCGCCGGTTCAAGCGGCACAAGCTGGCGCTGGTGAGCCTTTGGGTCGTGGTGATTTTTTACCTCGTGGCGCTGCTCGCCGAGTTTCTGGCGCCGACCGATCCCGGCGCCTATAGCGCGCGCTATACCTATGCGCCGCCGCAGGGGATCAATTTCTTTGCGGTCAACGAGGATGGGGGCTGGGAATTCGGGCCCTATGTGAATGGGTACAAGACCGAGATCGATCCGGTGGCGCTGCGGCGGACTTTTGTGATCGACGAAGAGGTGCGGCTGCCGGTCAAATTCTTTGCCGAAAGCAAGCCGTATCTGCTGGCCGGGGTCATTCCGATGTCCGTGAAGTTCATGGGCGTCGAGAACCCGCGCGATCCCTTTTATATTCTCGGGGCCGATCGGCTGGGGCGGGATATGCTGAGCCGGGTCATTCACGGCACGCGCATTTCGCTTTCGATCGGGCTGGTCGGCGTGACCATGAGCCTCTTCTTCGGCATCGTGATCGGCGGGTTTGCCGGTTACTACGGCGGCTGGTTCGATAGCGCGGTGATGCGCGTCGTCGAATTCATCCGCTCGATGCCAACCATTCCGCTGTGGCTGGGGCTCGCCGCGGCATTGCCGAAGGATTGGAGCGCGCTGCAGACCTATTTTGCGATCACGCTCATTCTCAGTTTAATCGGGTGGACCGAATTGGCGCGCGTGGTGCGGGGGCGGTTCCTATCGTTGCGCACCGAGGATTTCGTGACCGCGGCGCAGCTCGATGGGGCGAGCGATTGGCGGATCGTGACGCGGCATATGGTGCCCAGTTTTACGAGCCACATCATTGCGGCGGCGACGCTCGCTATTCCGGGGATGATCCTGGCGGAAACGGCTTTGTCGTTCCTCGGGTTGGGGCTGCAGGCGCCGATCGTATCGTGGGGCACGCTGCTGCAGGATGCGCAGAATATCCGGACGCTGGCGACAGCGCCTTGGCTGCTGGCGCCTGGGGTCTGCGTGGTGGTGGTTATTCTGGCGCTCAACTTTTTTGGCGATGGGCTGCGTGATGCGGCGGATCCTCATGGGCGGTGATCTTCTCTTTACCTCTCCCTTAGGTGGAGAGGTCGGCGCGCAGCGACGGGTGAGGGGGCCTTTGGTCTCGCGCTCGTCGACAGGCCCCCTCACCCGACCCAAGAGGGTCGACCTCTCCCCCAAGGGAGAGGTGGCGCTCCGCGCCTTTTCATTCACGGAGGAAAGATCATGACCAAGCCCCTCCTTTCAATCAACGACATGTCGATCGTCTTCACCTCGCCCGACGAGCCGGACATCGAGGCCGTGCGGCAGGTGGATCTCACACTCACGCCGGGCAAGACGCTCGCGCTTGTGGGTGAGAGCGGGTGCGGGAAGTCGGTGACGGCGCGGGCGGTTTTGCGGCTGCTCGATAAGAATGCCGATATCCGGACTGGCGAGATCGTCTACGAGGCCGAGGGCGGGGCGGTGGATGTCGCGCGATTGAAGCCTGACAGTCTCGCGATGCGCTCGATTCGTGGTGCGCAGATTTCCATGATCTTTCAGGAGCCGATGAGCTCGCTGTCGCCGGTGCATACGATCGGCAACCAGATCGACGAGATCATCGTGCTGCATGAGCGGCTGACGCAGAAGCAGGCGCGGGAGCGGACGGTTTCGCTTCTCCATCAAGTGGGTATTCCGGGCGCGCGGGAGCGGGCGAATGCCTATCCGTTTGAATTGTCGGGTGGTCTCAGGCAGCGCGCGATGATTGCGATGGCGCTGGCTTGTACGCCAAAACTGCTGATCGCCGATGAGCCGACGACGGCGCTCGATGTGACGACGCAGGCTCAGATCCTCGATCTCCTGCGGCAATTGCAGGACGATTTCGGCATGGCGATGCTGTTCATCACCCATGACCTCGGCGTGGTGGCGGAGGTCGCCGACGATATCGCCGTGATGTATCTCGGCGATGTGGTGGAGCAGGGGGATGTGTTCGAGGTCTTCAAGGCGCCGAAGCATCCTTACACCCAGGCGTTGATGAGTTCGGTGCCGCGGTTGCAGCGGAAATCCGAACGGACACGATTGCAGCCGATCAAGGGCACTGTGCCGTCGCCGAAGGACCGGCCGGTGGGCTGCGCCTTTACCAGCCGCTGCCCGCATGCCTTTGCGCCATGCCCGACCATTCGCCCCGACCGGACGCCGGTGAGCGAGGGCCATGTGGCGCGATGCCATCTCCTCACGCATACGAAAGAGGAGGCGCTCGCATGACGACGCTGCTTTCCGTCGAACATCTTTCCAAGGTTTTTACGCTCGGTGGCGGGCTCTTCAAGCCGGGCCGCGAACTTGTGGCGCTCAACGATATCAACCTGACGGTGGAAGCGGGCGAAACGCTCGCTATCGTGGGGGAGAGCGGCTGCGGCAAGACCACTCTTGGGCGCTGCATCATCAAGGCGCAGCCGGTCAGCGAGGGGCATGTTTTTTATCATCAGGAGGGTGGGGGGAAGGTCGAACTAACGTCGCTCGACAAGAAGGCCATAAAACCCTATCGGCGCGATATCCGCATGATTTTTCAGGACCCGATGAGCTCGCTGAACCCCAATATGAGGGTGTTCGACATCGTCGCCGAGCCACTGCGGGTGCACAAGATCTGCAAAGGGCGGGAGCTTGAGGATCGGGTGATCTCGACGCTCGCCAAGGTCGGGATTCCAGCCGATGCAGTGGGGCGCTATCCGCACGCGTTTTCGGGCGGGCAGCGGCAGCGCATCGGCATTGCCCGGGCGCTGGTGCTCGACCCGAAGCTGGTGATTGCCGACGAGGCGGTGTCGGCGCTCGATGTGTCGATCCAGGCGCAGGTGCTCAACCTCCTTGATGATCTCAAGGAAGAGTTCGGGCTGACCTATATTTTCATCAGCCATGATCTTGGGGTGGTGAACTACATCGCCGACCGGGTGGTGGTGATGTATCTCGGCCATGTGGTCGAGAATGCGCCGACGGAAATGCTCTTCGAGCGGCCGCGACACCCCTATACCGAGATGCTGCTCGAGGCGCTGCCGATTGCCGACCCGACGCGGCGCAAGGGGCGGAACAAGGAACTCAAGGGCGAAATCCCCTATCTCGGCAATCGGCCCAAAGGGTGCCCGTTCCACACGCGCTGCAAATATGCCGAGGACAGGTGCCGGACGGAAAAGCCGGTGCTGCGACCGATCCATGGCACCGCCCAAGAGGCCGCCTGCCACTTTGCCGAGACACTCGAACTGAAGGGCGCTTATGACGCGCCGGGGTTTGTGCCTCCGACGCCGCTGGTGACTGCCGGTGGATTGCCCGGACAGACCGGGCAATGACGATGGAGATGAGAATGTTCAGCAGAGAAACGAAGATCTCGCCGATCGTCACCACCCGGCCTGTCCGGGTGGCCCATGCCGGACCGTACGGAAGACAACAGGAATTTTCGAACAAATGACTTATGATCCGGCCACGGCCAATCCGCTTTTTGGGAATCCGCTGAAGACACGGGACGATGTCGAGAATGGGCTGCGCGATCTGTTTCAGCCGCTGCTGCCCTACTTTTCGGAAGGTGGGGCGCGGGTGCGGCTTGACGGGGCGGGGGCGCATTTCGATCGGGCGGCGGCTGATCTCGAAGGCTTTGCGCGGCCGCTTTGGGGGCTGACGCCGCTCGCAGCAGGTGGAGCCGAGTTCGATCATTGGGAGATTTATCGGCAGGGATTGGCCAATGGCACGGACCCGGGGCACCCGGAATATTGGGGCACGGTGAACGGGACGGATCAGCGGCAGGTGGAGCTTGCGGCGATCGGCTTTACGCTCAAAATGCTGCCGCATCTGGTTTGGGAACCGCTGCCGCAGAAGGCGAAGGATAATCTCGCGGCTTATCTGAAGCACGCGCGCAAGTTCGAATATGCCGACAACAACTGGAAGTTCTTCCGCATCCTGGTCGATCTTGGGCTTGAGGAATGCGGGGTCGAATTCGACCGGTCCTATACCGATGCGTATCTCGAAGAGCTTGATGGCTTTTACCTCGATGGTGGCTGGTATCGCGACGGCAATGTCCGGCGGATCGACCATTACATTCCCTTTGCAATGCACTTTTACGGGCTGATCTACGCCAAGCTTGCCAAGGGCGATGACAAGCGGGTGGCTGACTACAAGTCGCGCGCTAAGGAGTTTGCGCGGGATATTCAGCACTGGTTCGACGAGGATGGCGGGACGCTGGTTTTCGGGCGGTCCCTTACCTATCGCTTTGCCTGCGGCGGGTTTTGGGGCGCTCTGGCTTTTGCCGATGTCGAGGCGCTGCCCTGGGGCGTGATAAAAGGGCACTTTCTGAGGCACCTGCGCTGGTGGAGCAAGTTGCCGATTGCGCATGGCAATGGCGTGCTGTCGATCGGCTATGGCTATCCCAACCTCTTTATGTCCGAGAGCTATAATTCGGCGGGCTCGCCCTATTGGGCGCTGAAGGCGTTTTTGCCGCTGGCGCTGCCGGCCGATCATCCGTTCTGGATGGCAGAAGAGGTCGAAGCGGATTTCGATGAAGCGCCGGTGCCGCTAAAACATCCGGGCATGGTGAGCTTTCATACGAAGGGCAATGTGGTGGCGCTGTCGAGCGGGCAGCAGAACTGGCAGATGCGGCACGGCGCCGAAAAATATGCCAAGTTCGTCTATTCGAGCCGCTATGGGTTTTCGGTCGAGGTGGACGAACGGGCGTATCCCTCCGGGGCCTTCGATGGCGCCTTGGCGCTGAGCGACGATGGGCGGCACTATCGGGTGCGCGAGACCAATGAGACGGCGCAGATCGCGGGCGACACGCTTCATGCGGTTTGGAAGCCGTGGAGCGATGTGACGGTCGAAACCTGGCTCATTCCAGCCAATCCTTGGCACATCCGCGTGCATCGGATCACGACGCCGCGGGCACTGCATGGGACCGAGGGCGGCTTTGCCATCGACCGGGCGGAGTTCAATGCTGATACTTATATCGACGAAAAGGGCCGGGGGGTTGCCAAGAGCAAGACGGATGTCAGCGCCATTGTTTGCCTCTTAGGCGGTCGCGAGGGGCGGGCGTTCCGGACTTTGCCCAATAGCAATCTGATATTTTCGAAGGCTATCGTGCCGCAGCTGCGCGGAGACATTCCGGCGGGCACGACTGTGCTGGTAACGGCGGCGATGGCTCTGCCGACAGGGGCGGAGACCGAGGCGGCATTGAGCGCTGTCCCGGCTGCGCCTGACATTGCCGAACTCGAAGCCCTTTTTGCCCGCGAGGGCGTTGATGTCAGCGCCATAATGGTGCCGGAGCGGTTCTGATGCCTCCCAAACTTCTCTTCGCCATGGCGGCGGACAAGACGCGGCATGTGTTCGACGAAGCGAGCCTCGATCGTCTATCGGAAAGCTGCGAACTGCTGCGGCGAACGCCGGTCGATGGGTTCTCTGACCCAGAGGCGCGGCGGCTGCTGGGCGAGACGGAAATTCTTGTGACCGGGTGGGGCTGTCCAATGATCAGCCCGGAGGTGTTGCGCGCGGCGCCGAACCTCCGGCTGATCGCGCATGCGGCGGGGACGGTGAAATATACGATCGATCCATCGGCCTACGCCTCGGGCATTCGCGTGACGCATTCGGCGGATGCCAATGCGGTGCCGGTTGCCGAGTTCACGCTGGCCTCCATTCTCTTTTCGGCCAAGCATATCTTTGCGCTGCGCGATCTTTATCGACAGGATCCGACGCGCCGTTCGAGCTATGCGCTGGGGGATACGGCGATCGGGAATTTCCGGCGGACGGTGGGGATCGTCGGTGCGTCGCGGATCGGGCGGAAAGTGATCGAATTTCTGCGCAGCTTTGATTTTTCGGTGCTGCTCTATGATCCCTTCGTGCAGGCGGGAGATCCGGATCTGGCTGGGGTCGAGCTGGTGGAGCTCGACGTGCTGATGGCGCGATCGGACGTGGTGTCGATCCATGCGCCGTCCCTGCCCTCGACGCGGGGGATGATTGGGGCAAGGCAGTTAAAACTGATGCAGGATGGGGCGAGTTTCATCAATACGGCGCGTGGGGCGCTGGTGGACGAGGCGGCTCTGGTGGCGGAGATGCAGACGGGGCGTATTTTTGGGGTGATCGATGTGACCGATCCGGAAATTCCGCCGGCGGACTCGCCGCTGTTTACGCTGCCTAACGTGTTCTTGACGCCGCATGTTGCGGGGGCGATCGGGACAGAGCGGCTGCGGCTGGGGTTGATGGCGGTGGAGGAGATCGAACGGTTCGTTCGAGGCGAGCCGATGCTTTATGAGGTGCAGCCGGAATTGTTGGAGAGGCTGGCGTGATGGACGAGCGTTCACCCTCATCCGGCCCTTCGGGCCACCTTCTCCCCGAGGGGGAGAAGAATGGACCGGTGGTCGCTTCTGTTCCTCTCCCTCTCGGGGAGAGGGTGGATCGCGCGCAGCGCGAGACGGGTGAAGGGGACTGGCACCGCACGCGTCTCCAATATCTCACTTGGGATCGAACCCCTGAGGATATCGACAGCCCCGAACACCGGGCGCGACAGGCGGAGCTGGCGTTGCGGGCGGGGGCGCAGTTTGCGCCGAGTGCCTATGTTGCGGCTGATGCGGCGATTTTTACCACCCGCCTGGTGCTCGGCGAGCAGAGTTGGATCGGTGGGCACGCGCTGGTGCGGGGCGATGTGGAATTTGGTGCGCATTGCACGGTCAATCCTTATGCGATGATTTCGGGCAGGGTGCGCTGCGGGGATGGGGTGCGGATCGCGAGCCATGCGTCGCTGGTTGGCTTCAACCATGGTTATGACGATCCCGAAGTGCCAATTTATCTGCAAAAGCATGAGAGCCGGGGCATCACTATCGGTGACGATGTCTGGGTCGGGGCCAATGCGGTGATTGTCGATGGCGTCACGATCGGGCGCGGCGCGGTGATTGCGGCGGGGGCGGTGGTCAGCAAGGATGTGCCCGAAATGGCCATCGTGGGTGGCGTACCAGCCAAGGTGTTGCGGTTTCGCGGGAAGGGGCGGCGGGACGAGACGCGAAAACAGCTTGAGGCGCTGGGCGATCGGGCGGCGAGGCAATGGCGCGAAGTGCTGGCCGAGAATTTCGATGGCGCGGATTATGTTTCGCGCGAGAACGACAATACGGCGCGGAAGAGCAATCGGCACTTATGCGATGCGATTGAGATTGCGGCGGCGTTTGGGGAGGTGCCGCCCGGGCTCGATGTGGCGGGGACACTGGCGCGTTTGCAGGCGGTGCAGGATCCGGTAACTGGGCTGTTTCCCGATCCGTTTCAGCCGCCGAAGCTGGGCGTTGCGATGCGCGACGATGGGTTGGCGCTTTATAATGTGCTCTCGACCGGTTACGCGATCGAGGCGCTGGGCGGGCAGCCGCTGCATCGGGTCGAGGCGGTCGAGATTTCGGCGACGGACTTGCGGCTGTGGCTCGAAGGGCTGACCTGGCGCGAGCGGGCCTGGGGCGCGGGGGCGGCGGTCGATGCGATTGGCACGGCGCTCTATTTCAATGCGCGATATTTTACGACCGGCACGACGCGCGAGACGCTGTTTGGTTGGCTGGCCATGAAGCAGGATCGCGGCTCGGGGCTTTGGGGGTCGCCAACGGCGGATGAGGGGCTTTTGCAGCCGGTCAACGGCTTTTATCGGCTCACGCGCGGGACCTATGCGCAGTTCGGCGTCGCGGTGCCGCGGCCGGAGGCGGCGATCGACTCTGTGCTGCTCAACTATCGAAATTATGGCGGGTTTTCGGGGCGGACTTACACGGCGTGTAACCTGCTCGATACCATTCATCCATTGCTGCTGTGTCTCAGCCAGACCGACTACCGACGGGCGGAGGCGGAGCAGCTTGTGCGCCTGGTGATCGCGCGGGCGGGTGAGCGCTGGATAGAAGGCAGGGGCTTTGCCTTTGCCGATGGGCAGGAGCCTGGGCTGCAGGGGACGGAAATGTGGCTGTCCGTGGTGCATCTTGCGGCCAAGCTTTTGGGGCTTGAGGATGCATTTGCGTTTGTGCCGCGGGGTGTGCATCGGACGGAAGCGGTGGGGTTAGGACTATGACCAAGAAAGCGCTCGTCGTCTGGGGCGGGATGGAGCTGCATACGCCGGAGCGGGGGGCGCAGGTGGTGCGGGAGCTGCTCGAAGAAGAGGGTTTTGTGGTCACGGTGACGCCGGATTACGACGCGCTGGGGGCCGAGGATGTCGGCAGCAATGATCTTGTCGTTCCCGTCATTACCGATGGGACGCTGGCACCGGAGAAGATGGCTAATCTGATCGCGGCGATCCGGGCGGGGACAGGGCTGGCCGGGTACCATATGGGGCTGGCGACGACGTTTCGGGCCAGCGTGCCTTTTCGCTATGCGGCGAGCTGCTATTGGGTGCAGCATCCGGGCAATATCATCACATATACGGTTGATGTGACGCGGAGCGATCATCCAATCATGGCAGGGATAGAGAGTTTTGAGCACACCTCGGAGCAGTATTACCTCAACTACGATCCGGCGGTTGAGGTGCTGGCGACGACGCGGTTTTCGGGGGAGTTTCATCCCTGGCGCAAGGATGTGGTGATGCCGGTCGTGTTTACGACAACCCACGATCAGGGGCGGGTGTTTTATTCGTCGCTGGGGCATACGGCGGATGAGCTGGCGCTGGAGCCGGTGCGGACGATTTTGAGGCGCGGTCTGGTTTGGGCGGCGCGGTAGGGACGATGGCTGACACAAAACGCTGCGTCATCCCCACGAAAGCGGGGATCTTTGTTTAGGGCAGGCAGGGATTCCCGCTTTCGCGGGAATGACGCCGTGGCGGTGGGGGCCAGGGGCTACTGCTGCTCCTGCTCCGCCTGTCGTCGCAACACTTCCGATTCCGGCAATGCATTCGCATATTGTAGTTCGCGATTGGCTCTGGCCCAGAAGGCGGGGTGGACGCGGTCGAGCAATTCGGGCGGGGTCGGCGTTAATGCAAGTGAATCGGCGGTGTTTTCGTCGAGCCACAGAATGGCGTTCTGGCGGTACCAGGCGGGGATGGCGTCGTCGGTCCAGATCTTGTCGCGGATGACGTCATAGGGTTTGAGTCCATGGGCGGCGAAAAGGCCGGCCCAGAAGCTCGGCCATTGTTCGTTGACATGGCCGACGCCGCCCTGGCCGGGAATGGCGGCGGAAAAGAGCACGGCGGGGGCCATGGCGGCGAGGTCCGCGACGAAGCTCTCGGCGCGGCTGGGGGCCAAGTGCTCAGCGACTTCCAAGGATAGTACCAGGTCGACTTTGGGCCCGGAAAAGGGCTGTTCGAGGTTGTGGCCGCGAAAGTCTATGCCGGGATCGTCGAGCATTTCGGGGCGCACCCAATCGCCTTCCATGCCGAAGCGATAGTGGGCGCCGGAGGCGGCGAGGAAAGTGCCGGTGCCGCAGCCGATATCGGCGACGCGGTCGCGCTTGAGACCCTTCGGAAGGCTGCCGAAAATGCGGCTCGCGGCATGGGCCGTATGAGTCCGCCGATCGGCGTAAAAATCGGCGGGGTAGAGCGATGTCGGCATGGGGCAGAATCTCCTCGTGGTCACTCTACGCGGGATGCGGGTTCCCAGACCAGATCGTGATTTTTGCGGCGGAACCACTCACGGGAAGCGCCGTTGCAGAGGCAGCGTCATCTCAAACGAATTCTTTAAAGCAAATTCTTGGAGACGAGCACAAAATGGCTGACAAGCAACTCGACGATCTGTTTCTCGATACTCTTAAAGACATTTATTATGCCGAACGGCAGATCCTCAAAGCGCTGCCGAAGATGGCAAAGGCGGCAACTTCGCCCGAGTTGAAGGCCGGCTTCGAGCAGCACCACCAGGAAACCGAAGGCCAGGTGGAACGCCTGCAGCAGGTTTTTGACATTCTAGGCAAGCCGGCCCGCGGCAAGACGTGTGATGCAATCCTTGGCATTCTGGAAGAAGGCAAGGAAATTATGGACGAATATAAGGGCGCGACGGCGCTCGACGCCGGCCTCGTGGCGGCCGCACAGGCTGTCGAACATTATGAAATCGCGCGCTATGGCACGCTCGTGACTTGGGCCAAGCAGCTCGGCCACAACGACATCGCCCAACTGCTTTCCGAAACGCTGAAGGAAGAAGAAGCGACCGACAAGAAGCTGAGCCAGGTCGCTCTCGCCTCCGTGAACCAAAGGGCCGCTTAACCCTAGCGGGATTGCCGATGCAGAAAAACACTGCCCTTGCCGAGCGGATTCGCCAAACGGCTTACTTCCTGTCGCAACAGGATGGACATCCCGAGGGGAGGGCAACGGAGTATTGGCTCAAGGCCAAGGAAATGCATCTGCGTCAACTGGCTTATGACCGCTGGCTTGCCGAAGGCACGCCGGCGGATAGCTCGGAGCTTTTTTGGTATGAGGCCGAAAAGGAAATCGAGGGGAAATGAAAGCGGGCCCGAAAGGGCCCGTTTTTTTGTTCTGCGCACTTGGTAGCGCTGGGCCCTGCGAGCGTAGCTCTCCGGGCCTGAGCTGCTCAAAACTCCCCACCGGGGAGTTTTGTCGGCGCGGAGCGCCGCCGCAGCTCAGTCCTTCGCACGCTCCACGTACGAATTGTCTTCCGTGAGAATGACGATGCGGGTGCCGGCGCCGATGTGGGGCGGGACCATGACGCGGAGGCCATTGTTGAGGACGGCTGGCTTATAGGACGAAGAGGCCGTCTGGCCCTTGACCACAGGCTCGGTCTCGACGACTTCGAACGACATGCGTTGCGGCAATTCCATCGAGAGCGGCACGCCTTCGAAGGTCATGAGGTGAACCTTCATGCCATCGGAGAGGTATGCGGCCTGTTCGCCGATGACGTCATCGGGCGCAACCAGCTGCTCGTAATTGTCCGGGTCCATGAAATGGTGCCCTTCGCCATCCGAATAGAGATAGTCGTAGATACGGTCGTCGACGTCAGCCTTTTCGACCATTTCCACCGTGCGCCAGCGACCGACGACCTTCACGCCATCGGAGATGCGGCGCATGTTGACGTTGGTGATGGAATTGCCCTTGCCGGGATGAACGTTTTCCGCAGTCAGAACGACGTGGAGGTTGCCATCCTGCTCGACCACATGGCCTTTGCGCAGGGACGAGGCGATGACCTTGACCATATTTCTTCCTTGTTCGTGTCGATGGCGCGTACTAGAGCCTGAGCCGTCCGCGTGCCGATAAACTGTTGTCGAGCGCCCGATATCCTATTCCGCACCATTTCGCCAGTCCGGCACGGCAAGAAACCGCATGACCGCTTCGATCCCTCAATCCTCCTCGCCCTGGTGGGCGCCCGAGCGCCACGCCGATCGGCGTCCGGCGCTTCTGGCGCGCAGCCGGTTCGATGCGCGGGTGCGGGGGTGGTTTGCCGAACGGGATTTTCTCATCGTCGATCCGCCGGGGCTGCAGCGCTCGCCGGGTAACGAGACGCATCTCCATGCCTTTGCGACGACGATGATCGGCAATGATGGGGGAGGGCAGGCGATGTATCTTCATACCTCGCCCGAATTCACCATGAAGAAGTTGCTCGCGGCAGGCGAGACGCGGATTACGAGCCTGCAGCATGTCTGGCGCAATCGCGAGCGCTCGGCACTGCATCATCCTGAGTTCACCATGCTCGAATGGTATCGGGCAGGCGAGGGCTACGATTCCATCATAAACGATACTTTGGCGATCATCCGGCTCGCGGCGGAAGTGACCGGGATTGCCCAGTTCGAATTTCGCGGACGGGTGTGTGATCCACGGGCCGAGGCGGAGCGGGTCAGTGTTGCCGATGCGTTTTTGGCGCATGCGGGTGTGGATTTGCTCGCCACGATGGACGCCGAGGGGGTGCCGGACGGCGAAGCGCTGGCGGCGCAGATGATCTCTGTGGGGCTCGATGTGCCGGAGGATCGCAGTTGGAGCTATCTGTTCAGCCTGATCCTCGTTGAAAAAGTCGAGCCGAAGCTGGGGAATGGACGGGTGACGGTTCTGGATCGCTATCCGGCCTGCGAGGCGGCGCTGGCGCGGCGGGTGCCGGGCGATCGGCGGGTTTCCGAGCGGTTCGAAGTCTATGCGTGTGGCGTGGAGCTGGCCAATGGGTTTGGCGAACTGACCGATGCTGCCGAGCAGCGGGTTCGCTTTGTCTCCGAGATGGACGAGAAGGCGCGGATCTATGGCGAGCGTTATCCGGTCGACGAGGATTTTCTCGCGGCGCTGGAGCTGATGCCTGAGGCGAGCGGGGTTGCGCTGGGGTTTGATCGATTGGTGATGCTGGCAACGGGTGCGCAGCGGATTGAGGCGGTGCTTTGGGCGCCGGTGGCGGAATGAGTTTGGCGAAGAAACCCCTCACCCGTCTCGACCTTCGGTCGATCCACCCTCTCCCACAAGGGGCGAGGGGGGGCTCCACTCCTGAGGCAAGCAATGAGCCCATTTCTCCCCTTGTGGGAGAAGATGCCCGAAGGGCGGATGAGGGGTCTCGCACCGTTAAGTCCACTAAAGCCCTGGTTGAAGCTGGGCTGGTGCAGGATGCTGGCGCGCTCGATGCGGTTGCCGAGCGCTATGCAATCGGCATCACGCCGGCCGTCCTCGAACTCATCGACCCCGCTGACTCCAATGACCCGATCGCGCGCCAGTTTGTGCCGACTGAAGCTGAACTGCTGACTACGCCGGAAGAGCGCGCTGATCCCATCGGCGACCTGTCGCATTCGCCCGTCGAGGGGATCGTTCATCGCTATCCCGACCGGGTACTGCTTAAGGCGGTTCATGTCTGTCCGGTCTATTGCCGCTTCTGTTTCCGCCGCGAGATGGTGGGGCCGCAGGGGCTGGGGACGCTGACCGGGCCGGAACTCGATGCGGCGATGGAGTATATCGCGGCGCATGAGGAAATCTGGGAAGTGATCCTCACCGGCGGCGATCCGCTGGTGCTGTCGCCGCGGCGGTTGACTGGGCTGATGCAGCGGCTGGCGCAGATCGAGCACGTTAAAATCGTGCGGTTTCATACGCGGGTGCCGGTGGTCGAGCCGGAGCTGATCGACGATGCGATGGTCGAGGCGCTGATGGTGAGCGGCAAGACGACGTATCTTGCTGTCCATGCCAATCATCCGCGCGAGTTTTCGCCGGCCGCGCGGCAGGCGTTCAAGCGGCTGTTCGATGGTGGCGTGGCGCTGCTGAGCCAATCGGTGCTGCTGCGCGGGGTCAACGATGATGTCGAGACGCTGGCGGCGCTGATGCGGGGTTTTGTCGAGAACCGGATCAAGCCCTATTATCTGCACCATCCGGACCTGGCGCCGGGGACGAGCCATTTCCGGATCGGCATCGAAGAGGGGCAGGCGCTGGTTGCGGCCTTGCGCGGGCGGATTTCGGGCCTGTGCCAGCCGACCTATGTGCTCGATATTCCGGGTGGCCATGGCAAGGCGGATATCGGCGCCGCGACGGTTTCGGGCGGCGACGGGTGTTTTACCGTGCGCGATTGGCAGGGCGGCGAGCACGCCTATCCGCCGGAATGAAAAGGGGCGCCGCGTCGCCCCAAAACTTTTATTCGACGACGCGCGGATCGACGTCCTTGGAATAATCGACGCCGCCGACGCTGAAGCCGAAGAGCTTCAAAAACTCCTCGCGGTATTTTGGCAGGTCAGCGAGGTCGGCCAAGTTTTCCGTGTTGAGGACGGCCCAGCGCTTCTTGAGTTCGGCCTGCATGGCATTGGACAGTTCCCAATCGTCGACGCGGACGCGGCTGGCGTCGTCGAGGACGATGACGCCCTGGAGCTTGTCGCGGAAAAGGCGATCGATCTGCTGAATCGGGCCTTCGCCGAGGCCCATTTCGTCTTCGACCTTGATCAGCAGGGTGCCATAGAGCGGCACGACGGGAATGGCAGAGCTCGCTTGGGTTACGACGGCCTTGAGCGCGACGACATGAGCCGAATTATCGCCATGGGCGGCGCGGATGGCGGCGGCGGCGCGATCGAGATCGCCCTTGGCCTTGCCCAGCGTGCCCTTGTGATAGATCGGCCAGGTCAGCTCGGAGCCGAGATAGGTGTAGTTCAGGGTCGTGAAGTCGTCGGCGAGGACGCCGGCTTCCGACAGGGCCTTGATCCAGAGTTCCCAATCTTCGCCGCCCATGACCTTGACGGTCGCCTGGGCTTCTTCCTCGGTCGCGGGCTCTACGGAGATTTCCGAGACTTCGCCGGTGCCGGTGTTGAGGGTCTTCGACGTTACCGCGGTGCCATAGGGCTTAATGGCCGAGCGATAGGTGATGCCGTCCTTGGGGTCGGTGCGGACCGGGGAGGCGAGGGAATAGACGATGAGATCGACCTGACCGAGGGTCGACTTGATGGCTTCGACGGTCTCGGCCTTGACGGCGTCCGAGAATGCGTCGCCTTCGATGGTCACGGCTTTGGCGCCGGCGGCGCGAGCGCGATTTTCGAAGGCGCGGTTATTGTACCAACCGGCGGAGGCGGGCTTGGCTTCCCCGGGTTCGCGCTCGAAAGAAACGCCGACCGTATCGGCGCCAGAGCCGAAGGTGGTGACGATGCGCGAGGCGAGGCCATAGCCTGTCGAGCAGCCGAGCACCAGGACGCGCTTGCGATCGGAGGGGATCGGGCCCTTGATTACGACGTGATCGATCTGGCGCTGCACATTGGTGGCGCAGCCAGTGGGGTGAGCGGTGGTGCAGATGAAGCCGCGGATCTTGGGCTCGATGATCATGGGATTTTCTCCTCGATTTGCTCAAGCCAATAGACCGAATGTGGCGAAAGTGCTAGCCGCCGCTTGGGGTTTTGCCCGGGGCGACAACAGGTTTGGCACGACGTTGTTTGCAGTACTTTCGGGCAGAAAGTGTTCGGCTGGCACAGATTTTCCACAATTTGGGTGAAGTCACGGCTGGTTCACGCGCGCGTGATCCTATTCATTGCCACGAAATCGGGCCTATCGCTGACACATCAAGAGGCATCCATGTCCCAAGTCGCACTTCCCTTGCCGAGCCGATCGCTGACGCTGGCGCCAAAACCCTTTGCGGTGCCGGCTGGCTTTCTGTTTACGCTCGTCATCCTCTCCGCAATGGCCATTGGCCTTGCCTGGTGGCAGGGGCCGGGACTGTTGCGCGACTGGGAAGTGAGCCGCGATCCTGTGGTGCTCGACGATTGGGACATGGTCGATGGCGAGTGCTCCTCGCGCCGCGGGCTAACCGATTGCGAAGCCAATGTGACCTATTCCTATGACGGGCAGGATTATCAGAAATATATCACGCTCGCCTTTTTCGACCTGAGCAGCGGCGATTACACGGTTGATCTCGTGGTCTCGCGGGACAATCCAGACCTCGCAACGCTCAGCCTCGGGCTCGACATGCTGGAACCGTACCATCGTCATGGCGGTCTTCATGTTGCTCTTTGGCGGTGGCGCCATCGCCATGCTTTTTGCCGGGCTACAGGCAGGACGGGCTAATCGCGCGGTGGCCGGGCCGGGGCGCTTGAACGTCGTGCCGGTCGAGGTGATCGAGGTCAAGAAGGTGCGCGGCAAGGACGCCGTGACCTATCTCGACAATATCCGCTCGCCTTCCAAGCGGAACATTCGCACCTTCATGGACAAGGGGCAGGAGCCGCTGATCGGCTATGACGAAGCCGGCAAGCCGGTTGGCCTTGCGGTGTTGCACGAGCAGAGCAAAACGCCGATCCTGCTCGATAGCCGGCTCGAGCGCATCGAGATGACCGAAGGCGAACGCCAGGCGGCGCTTGCGGCATTTGACGCCGAGCAAGAGCAGCGTGGCGTCGTGCGCGCCGCCAATCCGTCGCCTACGGTCAAGCGCGGGCCGAATATCCTACGCGGTCTCGCGGCGGGCCTGGGCGTGATCGTGCTGGCGGTCGTCGCGTTCTTCGGCTTCTGGCTCTATTACGTGACCTCGGCGCCTGATGCGTTCGATTCCATCGGGATCGAAATCAACAACATCATGCCCGAGCCGCTGAACACCTGGGGCTGCGAGCAGCTCTACAAGCGCTTCGGCGATGATCGCGCGCCATTTGGCTGTACGGCGGATGATTATCAGAGCTGGAAGGTGGCGCAGCCGACGGGGAAGGTGAAGTCGTAATCGCTCACGTGGCGGTGGGTTTTCGGCTCCTGCGCCCCCTCTCCCTCTGGGGGAGAGGGTGGGGTGAGGGGGCCTTTTAGAGGCAACGTGGCTTCAGAAGCCCCCCTCACCCGGCCCTGCGGGCCGACCTCTCCCCCAGAGGGAGAGGTGAAGAAAGGAGCTAGCTCTTCGCTGGCCCTGCGGGGAAAATCCCGGACATTACCGTGAACCCCGGTACACGCCGTACCCTATCCGTCCAGCGGCGGAGGGCGGGGTAGTCCTGGCGGCCGATGCCGCCTTCTTCACTCAGCATCACATAGGGGAAGCAGGCGATGTCGGCGGTGGTCGGATGAGCCGGTGCGCAGAGCCAGTCGCGGCCGGATTTCTCGCCGAACCAGAGATGTTCATCGAGAATGCGGAAGATGCGATGCGCGCCCATTTGGCTTTTTTCGATATCGAAGGGATAGCTGTAGCCGAGTGCAAGGCGGGCAGCAGATGAGGTCGCGGTGATATCGTCGGCGACGGCGTGCCAGCGGAGGATTTCGGCGGTGACAGCCGGATCATCGGGAAACCATTGGCCCGACGTGTCGAACTTCTTGGCGAGATAGACGAGGATGGCGCCGGAGTCGGAGAGGACAAGATCGTCGTCTTTCAGCACTGGCAATTGGCCGAACGGATTGAGACGCAGGAACCAGTCGGCCTTGTGTTCGCGACCGGGGAAAAAATCAACCGGATGAATCGCATAGGGCACGTTGAGAATGTTCATCAGCAACCGCAGCTTGTAGCAGTTGCCCGAGAGCTCGAAGTCGTAAAGCGTTATGATCATTGTCAGATATCCAGAACCAGGCGGCCGGACTTCGCGCGGCTGACGCAGGTCATCATGCAAGTGTTGGACGCCTTCTCGGTCTTGTTGAGATAGACGTCCTGGTGATCGACTTCGCCCTCGATGACGCCGGTGAGGCAGGTGCCGCAGGCCCCTTGCTCGCAGGAGGAGGGGACGGTGAGCCCGGCTTCGCGCATGGTCTCGAGGATGGTGCGGCCGGCCGGGACGTGGAGCGTCATGGCAGAGCGGGCGAGTTCGACATCGAAGGCCGAGGAGGCATCGATGGTCTTGTCGTTCTGGAAATATTCGAAATGCACGGCTTCGTCGGGCCAGCCGAGCGCGGTCGCGGTTTCCTGCACCATTTCGAGCATGGCGCCGGGGCCGCAGATATAGACATGGTTGGCGAACTGGTATTGGCCAAGCACCTCGGCGACCTTGGCCTTGATGGCTTCGCGCGTGAGGCCGATATGGCGGTCGGCCCGGCCGTGGAGCACGTCGAGCTCGCTCGAAAAGGCCATGGTTTCGCTGGCGCGGGCGAAATAGTGCAGCTCGTAGTTGAGGCTCGACTTATCGAGGAAGCGCGCCATGGAGAGGAGCGGCGTGATGCCGATGCCGGCGGCGATGAGCACGGTGCGGGTGGCGTCGCGGCGGAGGGGGAAATTGTTGCGCGGCTCAGAAATGGCGAGCACGTCGCCCTCGCGAACGGTTTCGACCAAGACCTTCGAGCCGCCCTTGGACGCACTCTCGGCCTTGACGCCGATGGTGTAGCTCATCAGGTCGCCGGGTCCGTTGGTCAGCGAATATTGGCGCACGAGGCCATTTGGCAGGTGCACGTCTATATGGGCGCCGGGCTGGAAGGTCGGCAGGTGCTTGCCATCGCGGTCGGCAAGTTCGAAGCCGATGACGCCATCGGCAGACTGCCACTTGCGCTTGACGACGACCGGGAAGGTATTGCCGCGCGGCACGGCAATATCAGGCATGGTCGAGAGTTCGACCGAGACTTTTTCAAAGACCGGCTGCAGCGGCTCGGGCGCCGGCTTTTTGGCGGCGGCGCGTTCGAGGCTGTCGCGCAGCTTGGTCAATTGCTCGTTGTAATAGCGCAGCGTCGCGATCTCGTCGGCCGGCTTTTCCGGCAGGATGCCGCGGATGACCGAGCGGGCAGCGTCGACGGGCTGAACGAAGAAATGGGCGCTGCCCAGCGTAACGGCGCGGCCGGGGATGAACTCGACAGGCTGATCATCGGGCGCTAGGCGGGAGAGGCCGGCGAGGACGTCTTCGGGCGTGGCATTGACCGGTACGGGACGCAGTGCGAACCAATCGTGGTCCTCAGCGCCGGGGAAGGGGGCAAAGGGCTGGTCATCGTTCGCTGCAGACCAGATGAGCCCGAAGGCTTCTCGGACGGGATATTTGCGGTTTTCGATGCGGCGGGCGGGGGCGTCTGCCGGGTGGGCCGGAATATAGGTGCAGCCGGCAGAGCGATTGGCATAGCGCCAGCCATGATACTGGCACTTCAGCTCCTGGCCCTCGTTGATGCCGATGGAGAGGCGCACGCCGCGATGGAGGCACCGGTTTTCCCAGGCATTTACATTGCCATCGTCAGCCCGCCAGACGGCCAATTCGCGGCCGAGCAATTGGCCATGATAGACATGGCGAAAGGGCAGGTCCTCGCTCGAGGCGATGGGATACCAGGTGGGGTCGGATAGACTGAGGGGCATTGTCGATCAGATCCAAAGTTTGAGGATCGCGCCACGATCGAATTTTTAGTCACGATTGCCACCCTGGCGTACGGGGTGTCTCGTCTTTTTGCTCGGCGTCATCCCCGCGAGAGCGGGGATCTTACCTTGTGGCGGGGACTCCCGCGTTCGCGGGAATGACGCCGTGGTTTGGCGGTCAATTCGCCTGGGGAATCACCCCATACGTAATCCCCTTCTGGCTCAGCCATCTCCGATAGGCGATGGCTGACTTATCCGCGCGGATGGGGGTTTCCGAGCGCGGATCGAGCGGTAGTTTCTTGGGATATTGGTTTTCGAGGATCGGCTTGTCCTGGCCGAAGATGGTCTGCTGGAACCGGCGCAGGTCGGTGATGGTCGAGGTCGAGTCGATCATCGATTGCAGGAGATGCGCGCGGCAGGTTTCTTCGGTCATGGGCTGGAGGAAAATGCCGATGACATCGCGGCGGCTTTCGTCCTCGGGGCAGGATTTATAGAGCACCGAGCAGAAGGGATGCGGCACGCGATAGACGTATTCGACTTCCATGGCCTGGGTCGCGGATTTGGCGGCACGCGGCTGCATAAATTTGCACTTGGTGGCGAGCACTTCGTCGCGCTCTTCCGAAACTTCCACGTCGTATTCCTTGACCTCGGTATGTGGCTCGGAGCCGAGGATGTCGGTGTGGACATAGGGAAAGTGGCCCATGTCGAGGAAATTCTCGACGGCACGGGGAGCGGAGACGTGAATGCCGATGGAGCCGCAGCTCATGTTGACGCGGTCGGCTTCGGCAAATTCTGGAATCGGGAAGAGATCGGCCGATGGTGTGCCGAGGCATGTCCAGGTATAGCCATAGGCGGTTTTCACCGGCAGGCGATCGAGCACCGTTTCCGCGTCGATATCCTCGCCGTTTTCTTCATCGGTCGCGAACCAAACCACCGGCTCGCCATCGAGCCCGCGGGTCATGGCGAGGCGGCGATCGAGGAGGAGCGTGGTTTCGATAAGGCCGATCTTGAGCTCGTCGGTTGCGGCGACGACGTGCCAGAGATCGCGGGTGATGGGGTCTGGGGCTTTGGGCATGGGCGTGCTTTCGAGGTTCGCAGGAGAATAGCGATGTGGACGGGGCGTGCCAACAAAAAGTGCGGGTGAGGGTGTGCGGTTAAGGTTTGGGCAGTGCATACCGCTTGCCCCGCCGCCGTCATCACCAGGCTCGTCCCGGTGATCCATGGGATACTCCGGAGTGCGCGGAGAGTTGTATTGCCCGAACAAGTCGGGCAATGACGGTGGGGAGGTTTCGGCTTCCGCCTCGTGGACAGCGTGTCTAGACTGCTCACAGGAGGACACTATGGACAATCAAACCACCCCACGCTTTCCCGAGGCCCTGGTGCGCAGCCAGGTTGAGGCGCGGTTGGCGGAGGCGGGGGCGAGTGAAGCGTCGCGTGCCGCCGCGATCCGGGCGATGCTGCATGCTTCGCTCGTGGGCGTGGACAGCCATGGCGTGCGGTTGACCGAGCATTATTGCCGGATGTTGGGCGGTGGGCGGCTCAACCAGAACCCGCAATTGACGGTCGACAAGCGCGGGGCGGGGAGTGCGCTGATCCATGCCGATGATGGGCTCGGGCACTATGCGGCGTACAAGGCGGTCGAGGTTGGGATCGAACTGGCGCGCGAAGCCGGTGTTGGGGCGGTGGGCATTCAGCATTCCTCGCATCTCGGCGCGGCGGGGGCCTATGCGGTGGCGGGGGCGGAGCAGGGTTTTGTGACCTTTGCGACGACCAATACCGATTCCATGGTGGCGCTGTTCGATGGGGCGCAAAAATTCCACGGCACCAACCCGCTCGCCTTTGCGGCGCCGGTGGCCGAGGGGCGGCCGTGGCTCTTGGATATGGCGACATCGTCCATCCCGCTCAATCGTGTGCTGCTGCATCGCTCGCTCGACAAGGAGCTGCCGGCGGGTGTCGCGGCGACGCCGGATGGGCAACCGACGACCGATCCGCATGAGGCGGATATGCTGCTGCCGTTGGGCGGTGTGGATTATGGCTATAAGGGCGCGGCGCTTGCCGGGGTCGCGACGCTGTTTTCGGCGCTGCTGACCGGGACGACACTCGATGGCGATTTCATCCCGATGTATGGCGGGGACGATATCTCGACGCCGCGGAACATGGGGCATTTCGTGCTGGTGATCGATCCGGACAAGTTCGCTGGGCGCGAGGTGTTTTTGCGCGCGATCGGACGCTATCTCGAGAGCCTGCGGGGATCGCACGTGCGCAAAGGCGGGCGGGTGATGGCGCCGGGGGATCGAGAATGGTCGGAGATGGATAAGCGGAAGAAGGAGGGGATTCCGCTGGACCCGGATACGGTGCGGTTTTTGGGGGTGTAAGCAGGGCTGTCCACACACACGATGGACACCCTCCCCTTTGACGGGGAGGGGTGTTCACACGCTCGAAAATGGTGGCTCCCCTCGCCCCCTCCCCCGTCAAGGGGGAGGTGTGGCGTTGAGTGTGTGAGAGGCGCGGAGGACCCTCAATCTTCCCGATAAATATCAAACGGCCCGATCGCCTGCGTCGTCGCCATCAGTTCGATCTTGTTGACGTTGACATGCGCAGGCAGGGTCGTCGCCCAGAAGATGCTTTCGGCGATGTCGTCGGCATTCATGGCCTTGGTCTTGGAATAGGGCGCGGAGGCCTTGCCTTCGTCGCCCTTGAAGCGGACGAGGGAAAACTCCGTCTCGGTCAGGCCCGGCTCGATATTGGTGACGCGGACCTTCTTGCCCTGCAGGTCTGAGCGGAGGTTGAGGGCGAATTGTTTTACGAAGGCCTTGGTCGCGCCATAGACCGAGCCGCCGGGATAGGCATATTCGCCGGCTACCGAGCCCAGAGTAACGACATGGCCGCCGCCGCGGGCGATGAGGCCGGGCAGCAACAGGCGGACGGTGTAGACGAGGCCCGAAATATTGGTGGAGATCATGGTCTCCCAATCTTCGAGATTGGCTTCGGCGGCAGGCTGCAAACCAAGCGCGAGGCCGGCATTGGCGAGGACGATGTTGACGCCGTCGAAGGGCGCGGGAAGGTCGGCGATCGCCTTTTCCATGGCGGCCCGATCCTGCACGTCGAGGGCGATGATGTGGCAATTGTCAGCGCCAAGCTCGGCCTGCAGCTTTTCCAGCCGATCCTGACGCCGACCGGTTGCGATCACCTTGCCGCCGGCAGCGACATAGCGGCGGGCGGCAGCCTCGCCGAAGCCGGAGGTGGCGCCGGTGATGAAGACGACAAAGCGGCTGGGATCGAGCAGCTGGTACATTTTTCGGTCCTGGAGGAATGGTCGAAGGGGAGGGTTTCAGGGTGGACCCGCAGGCGCGTTGCCGTCAACAGGCGTGGTGGCTCGCAGCGGCACGATCAGAATTAACAGCGTTGCCGATCGGCCACGCATCTGCCTTTCGCACCATCAATTTCTTCCCCGGTGCTTGCCCCGCGCTGCAATGCCGACCTACAGTCGCGCCGAACGCATCGCCCCTCGGGCACGCGGCGGAGGGTTAACCCAATCTTTCCTGCCGTCCCTCTATTCTCAGCTTCCGCCTATTGGTTGAAGCGTAACGGTCGGGAACTGGTCCACTGCAAAGAGCGCGTTGGGTATCGAGTATTGGCGCCTTGTGTTTCGCCGCGGCTGCATTGTCCGCAGCGGTCGGGCCTGCTTATGGTTTTGAACTCTTTGGCATGAAGTTTTTCGAGGACGAGACCGAAGAGTCCGTCATCGTCGACCCCCAGCCCTATGTGGTTACGTTCACCTCGAGCGAGGGCGGCGCGGTGGAAACCGCAGCGCGCAATGCCTCCTCGCTGATCGCGGACGAATCAGAGCCCGCCTCAGCCGCTGCCGGGCTGATTGCCAAGGCGCGGGGTGATTACCGTCGCATCATCGCGGCGCTTTATAATGAAGGCCATTATGGCGCGGCCGTCAGCATCCGAATCGGTGGGGTCGAAGCGTCCACCCTCGCGCCCGACGTGAACCTGCCCGATCCGGTTGATGTCACCATTGCTGTGACGGCAGGACCGCTTTTCACCTTCAACAATGTCGCCATCGTCAATCAGGCGCCGCTGACCAGTGATGCCGGTGACGAAGTCGAACTGCCCGTCATGCGCGGCTATGGCGCGGGACAGATTGCGCGATCTTCCGTCATTCTCGCCGCCGAGCAATTGGCGGTGCAGGCTTGGCAGCAGCAGGGCTATGCCAAGGCAGAAGTGGTCAATCGCGATGTGATCGCCGACCATGCGCGGCAGACGGTCGATGTCACCATCACAGTCAATCCCGGCCGCATCGCGGCATTTGGCGATATCAACGTCACCGGCACCGAGCGCATGAACCCCGAATTCGTGCGGCAGCAGGCCGGGCTTGCCGTGGGTCAGGAATACGATCCCGACGAGATCGAGCGGGCGCAGAAGCGACTTGATCGACTCGAAGTGTTCCGCGCGGCGCGTTTCCAGGCGGCGCAGGAAATCGGACCCGACGGGCTCTTGCCCTATCAGTTGATCGTCGAAGAATTACCCGGCCGCCGCTTTGGTGCAGGCGCGAGCTTCTCGACCGTCGATGGGCTCGGCATTGAAGGCTATCACCTCTGGCGCAATCTCTTTGGCCAGGCCGAGCGGCTTAGGCTCGATGCGCGCGTTGCCAGCATTGCCTGGCCGATCGATACGGCGCAATTCGATTATTTCTTCGGTGGCACCTTTACCAAGCCGGGCTTCTTGACGCCGGATACCGATCTTGTCGCCGCCATTTCGGCCGAGCGGACGATCTATCCGACCTATACCGAAACTTCGGCGCTCGGACGGGTCGGCTTGACCCATTATCTTTCCGATGAGCTGACGCTTGAAGGCGGCGCGAGCTATGAGCGCGCCCGCTTCGACGACGTCTTTGGCACGCGCGATTTCTCGACGTTGGGCGTTTATGCCGGCGCGACCTTTGATGGCCGCAACAGCACGGTCGATCCGACCGAGGGCATTTATGCCGCCGGCACGGCAGAGCCTTATTATGACTTTGCCTTCGGCAAGATGGGTCTGCGCGTCACGGCCGAAGCGCGCACCTATTTTGGTTTTTCCGAAAATGATCAGTTCGTTCTCGCCGGTCGCATCAAGGGCGGCGCGCTGCTCGGGCCGGGACTCAATGAAATTCCGCCGGACAAACTGTTCTTTTCAGGCGGCGGCGGGTCCGTACGTGGCTACGGGTTCAAGTCGATCGGCGTCGACAATGGCAATGGGCAGGTGACGGGTGGCCGCTATCTGCTCGAGGCTTCGCTCGAAGCGCGCGCCAAGGTGACCGAGAGCATCGGCGTGGTCGGTTTCGTCGATGGCGGCTATGTCGCGGCTGATACCTTCCCCGGCCTTGAGGATCTGCGGCTCGGCGCCGGTGTTGGTGCTCGCTATTATACGGGTCTTGGTCCGCTGCGGCTCGATCTGGCCATTCCGCTCAACAAGCGCGCCGGCGATCCCGATTATGCCATCTACGCTGGCATAGGGCAGGCATTCTGATGGCTTGGTCTCGCAATCATCGCCGGCTGGCCCTTGTCGGTCTCATTCTTGTGCCCATGACGGCTATTCCCGCGACACTGATGGCGCAGGATGGATCGGACCAGGAGCAGAAGGACTGGCTCACGAGTTTCGTGCAGGATCGGCTATCGACGCCTGAACGGCAGATCACCCTTTCCAATATCGAGGGTGCGCTTGGTTCGGATGTGACGATCCGTGAGATCACCATTTCCGACCAGCAGGGCGTGTGGCTGCGCGTCAATAATGCCAGCCTCAACTGGAGCCAAACGGCGCTGTTTACCGGCCGGCTGCAGGTCAATTCGCTGAAAGCGGATTCGATCGAATATCTGCGTAATGCCGTTCCTGCCGAGGGTGTCGACCTGCCGCCGCCGGAAGCGGGTAGTTTTTCGGTGCCGGAATTTCCGGTGGCGATCGAGCTTGGTGAGCTGTCGATCCCCAAGGTGACGTTCGGCGAAGGCGTGTTCGGGCTTGGCTCTGAGATTTCGCTGGCGGGCAATCTCAAGCTCGATGGCGGCAATCTCGATACGACGCTCGATATCGTGCGGCTTGATGGCCCGGGCGGCACGCTCGATCTCGACCTCAAATATGCGCGCGACAGCAACGAGATCAATCTCAACCTCGATCTCAACGAGCCGGAAAATGGCGTCCTCGCCAATCTCCTCAGCATCGAGGGGCGGCCGGCCATGCAGTTGACGCTGGCGGGGCAGGGGCCGGTTGCCGATCTTCGTGCCGATCTCAATCTCCTCGCCAATGGCCAGACGGCGCTTTCGGGCGTTTCGACGATCACGCAGAATGCCGACGGATATCTGATTGACGCCAATCTCGGCGGGCCGCTCTCGACCCTGATCGCCGAACAGTATCGCCCATTCTTCGGCGCCGATACGCGGCTGACGGCCAATGCCCTCCTGCGCAGCGCCGGTGGGTTCGATCTCAACGCCCTCAATATTTCCGGCGGGCAACTGGCGCTTGAAGCGACGGCCAGCACCACGGCCGACAATTTCCTCTCCCGCCTCGATTTGAAGGCTTCCATCGCCGATCCTCAGGGTGGACTCGTGACGCTGCCGGCGGCGGGCACGACGCAGGTGCGCGCGGCGCAGTTCGTCATCGATTTTGGCGAAGATGGCTCGGAAGATTGGCGGGCTGATGTCGGTATCGACGGGCTCGTGACCGATGAGTTTTCGGCCGCGCGGGTGGGCCTTAACGTCAATGGCGTCGCAAGCGCTCTCGCTGATCCCACGAAGCGCATGATCACCTTCAATGGCGATGGTGCCGTGTCCGGGATTACCGGCGACGAGGCTGTCATCGCCGCGCTTGGGGACAGCGTCGGGCTTGGCCTTGCTGGCCTCTGGAATGCCGGGCAGCCGATTGAACTGGCGCAGTTGCGCGTCGTCGGCAAGGCGCTGACGGCAGGACTTTCGGGCAATATCGACGGCGGCGGGTTTCGTGGGCGCATTGGTCTTCAGACCGACAATATCGCGCCGTTCTCGGCGCTGGCCGGGCGCGACCTGACCGGTGCGCTCTCGCTCGATGCCGAGGGATCGCTCGCCTTTATTGGTGGCGGTTTTGACCTGACCTTTGATGGTTCGGGCAATAATCTCACCATCGACGATCCGACAGCCGATGCCTTGCTCGCGGGCAATGTGGCGCTGTCCGGCCGCCTGGCGCGCACGCCGGCCGGTCTCGTCGCCGACGACTTTGCGATCACCAATCCGCAGGTGCAGTTCACCGCCGATGGCGTCTATGGCACGGCCGAAGCCAATTTTGCCATTGGGCTCGATCTCTCCGATCTCGGCCTTCTGAGCGATCAGGCCTCCGGCGCGTTGAATGTGCGTGGCACGGCCAAATCCACCAGCGCCGAGGCGCCGGTTGTTCTCGCGCTCGACGCCAATGTGGCTGATGGCCGGTTGATCGACCGGACGCTGCGCGATGCGAAGCTCGGGCTCAACCTCGACGTGCTCAGTGGCAAGATCAGCGGCAGTGTCGATGGCTCGGCCATGCTCGATGGCTATGAGGCAACGCTCTCGTCGCAGATCGCTGTCGATGAAGTGCAGCAGGCGCTCAAGGACCTGAATTTCGAGATTGCCGGCACGCGGATTTTTGGTTCGGTCAGCCGTGCGGTCGATACCGCTTTGCTGACGGGCCGGCTCGACGTCGTCGCGCCGGATGTGTCGCTCGCGGCAGCTTTGCTCCTGCAGGACGCTGCCGGCAGCGTCAATGCGGCGCTGGTTCTTGCGCCGGTTGATGGCACGCAGCAGGTGGGGCTAACGGCCAATGCCAGCGGTTTGACGGTCAACGATATCGTCGTCGGCCGCGCTGATATCACCGGGACGGTCAGCGATCTCTTCGGCGTGCCCGTCGCCAATGGCACGATTGCGGCCAGCGATGTGAAGGCGGCCGGCGCCACCATAACGAGCCTCAATGCCCGCGCAGACCAAAGCGGCGACACCACGCGCTTTGATGGCGAAGCCGCGCTTGCGACCGGTACTCGTATCGATCTTGCTGGTGCTTTGGCGCCGACCGATGGCGGCTATCGTCTCTCTCTCGATCGCGCCAACCTGACGCAAGGCACGCTGGCCGCACGGCTGGCTTCGCCGACGGAACTGATCGTTCGCGACAATGCCGTGTCGCTTGATGCGCTGCGGTTCGATGTCGGGTCGGGCAGCATCACGGCGACCGGCACGGCCGGCGAAACGCTCAATATGCGCGTCCAGATTTCGGCGCTGCCGTTGTCTATCGCCAATACGATCGTGCCGAGCCTTGGTCTGGCCGGGACGCTCGAGGGCACGGCGGTCATTTCCGGTTCGTCGTCCGATCCCCAAGTGCAGTTCCAGGCGCAGGGCAGCGGCATCAATGCGGCCGTCATCCAGCCCTTCGGCATTGCGCCGGTGAGCATCACGGCAAGCGGGACCTATGCCAATAATTTAGTGGCGCTTGAGCGGCTGGCGGCCAATGGCTCGGGTGGTCTCTCCGTGTCCGGCTCGGGCCGCGTGCCGCTTGCGGGCAATGGGCTGGCCGTGTCTCTAACCGGTTCGGCGCCACTGGCGCTCGCCAATCGCTTCGTCGCCGATCGCGGCGGGCAGCTTTCCGGCACAGCCAATTTCAACGCCGATGTCTCGGGCAGCATTTCCGCGCCACAGTTTGGTGGCTCGGTTTCCGTCGCGGGCGCAGGCTATATTGATCCCGAGCTCAACCTGCGTTTGACGGGCATTACGGGCCGGGCAAGCCTTGCAGGCACCCAGGCTCGGATCGAAAATCTTTCGGCCAACCTTTCGACGGGTGGCTCGGCTTCGGCCTCGGGTACCGTCGGCATTTCGGGTCAATTCCCGGCCGATCTCAGCGTCTCGATCAATTCGGCGCGCTACTCGGATGGCGAGATTTTCCTCGCGACCGTTTCGGGCGGGTTGAGGCTGACTGGCAATCTTCTTGGTACGCCGCTGCTTGCCGGCAACGTCACCATCGAAAACGCCAATATCACCGTTCCGGAAGGCTTTGGTGGCGGCACGCCGCTGATCGATGTGCGCCACATCAATACCCCGCCTGCCGTCAGCCAGACGCTGCAGCGCGCGCGGATCGATGCGGCTGGTGCGCCGGTTCCGCAGACGCGGTCGGCTGGTCTCTTGCTCGACGTCAATGTCAATGCGCCGAACCAGATCTTCATTCGCGGCCGTGGTCTCGATGCCGAGGTCGGCGGTTCGGTGCGGCTTGCCGGGCCGCTCAACAATATCCAGCCGGTCGGTGCCTTCTCGCTCGAACGCGGTCGTCTTTCCGTGCTTGGCCAGCGGCTTGATTTCGAGACGGGCACTGTGACGCTGGTCGGCGATCTCGATCCGCAGCTTTATTTCGTGGCACGGACCGAGGGCGACAACATCACCGTTTTCGTCACCATTTCCGGTCGCGCTTCGGCGCCTGATGTGAGCTTCAGTTCCAACCCCAGCCTGCCGCAGGATGAAGTCCTCAGCCGCCTGATCTTCAAGCGCTCCATGGGCGAACTGTCGCCGATCCAGTTGGCTCAGCTTGCGGGCGCGGCGGCGGAGCTCGTCGGCGGCGGCGGTGGAGGCGGCCTCGTCGATGGTCTTCGCGGTGCGGCCGGCCTCGCCGATCTCGACGTCGTCACAGATGCGCAGGGCAATGTTGGCGTGCAGGCCGGGACCTATCTGCAGGACAATGTCTATCTTGGCGTCACGGCTGGGGCCAATGGACAGTCGAAAGTGTCGATCAATCTCGATGTGACCGACGATCTCGTCGTGCGCGGCGCTGCGGGGCAGGATGGGAATTCGAGCGTCGGCGTCTATTACGAGCAGGATTACTGATGAGCTATTGGGACGAGCGCTACAGCACGTCCGAGTACCTTTTCGGAGAGGAGCCCAACGCTTTCCTCGCGCGCCAGGCGCATCTGCTCCCCAAGTCTGGGACGGCTTTGGCCATCGCCGATGGGGAAGGGCGCAACGGGGTCTGGCTCGCCGAACAGGGGCTGGGCGTCGTGTCTTTTGATGCCTCGCCGGTCGGTATCGAGAAAGCCAGGCGGCTCGCGCAGAAGCGTGGGGTCGCTCTCGATCCACAGCTCGTCGATATCGCCCTTTATGGTTGGCCGGTTGAGCAGTTCGACGTCGTTGTCGGCATCTTCTTTCAGTTCGCCGGACCTGACCTGCGCGATGCGATCTTTGCGGGCATGCAACGAACCCTCAAGCCCGGTGGCCTGTTGATCCTGGAAGGCTATGGTCCGCGCCAGCTCGAGTACAAGACCGGTGGGCCGAGCATGATCGAGAACCTCTATACCGAAGCTTTGCTCGCCGAGAAGTTCGCCGGTCTCGAGATTTTGCAGCTGCAGGACCATGATGTCGAGCTCGCCGAAGGCGCGCGGCATGTAGGCCGGTCGCATCTCGTTGATCTTGTGGCGCGTAAGCCCGGATAGCGGGTTGTTCTTCCACCCTCCTTCTTGAACGTCCACCGCGTCATTCCCGCGAAAGCGGGAATCTCTGCGTCGGTGCGATGGGATTCCCGCTTTCGCGGGAATGACGCCGCGTTTGTGAAATTGACGGACCGGGACTGTTCCGATCCGCCTTGGTCAAGCCTACTACCGGCCCGCGCCACCTGTCTTTTCCGCTTTGGCCTCATCCCACCACCAGATGCTCGGGAAGCCGCTGGCGAATTCGGGCAGGGTTTCAGGACGGCTGAAGCGGTCCCAGCGGGCGGTGCGGGAATAGCGCAGCGCATAGCCGGGGATAACGTAATCGTGGGCGAGAAGGACGCGGTCGAGCGCCTCGATCACGGCCAACTGCGTATCGCGGTCTGGCGCGGCGACGAGCTTATCGATCAATGTGTCGATGCCCTTGTCGGCGATCCCCGCATAATTGCGCGAGCCTTCTTCATTGGCGCTGCCTGACCCAAAGAAATCGCGCTGCTCGTTGCCGGGCGAGAAGGACTGCGTCCAGCCGGTATAGATCATGTCATAATCGAAGCTGCGCAGCCGGTTGATATATTGTGGCGTGTCGACGATGCGCACAGAGACGGCAATGCCGATCTGACCGAGATTGCGCTGCAGATTGGC
The DNA here is from genome assembly GCF_001425445.1 of Devosia sp. Leaf420. GTDB lineage: Bacteria > Pseudomonadota > Alphaproteobacteria > Rhizobiales > Devosiaceae > Devosia. Next base: position 249,564 of record NZ_LMQU01000012.1, read on the forward strand.
AGCGATGGCTTCGAGCGTCGGCTGGTGCATCAGGATTTCGAATGAAAGCTGCTGACCATTGGCATCGACAAGCTGGGTCCCGTTGAGCGTGTAGCCTGCCTCGGTCAAGAGGCCGAGCGCCTTGCGGAGGTTTTCGCGCAGCTTGGTCGGGTCGCCATTGACCGGATTGGTGTAAGCCTCGGTGAAGACAGCCGGCGGGACTTCGTCCTTCACGCTATCGAGCACAGCGAGGGTTTCGCCCTGCGGCAGACCCTTGGCGGCGAAGGGGAGGCCAAAGAAGTAGCTGTCGATGCGGGCGTACTGATTATAGAAAATCGTGTTGTTCAGCTCTTCGAAATCGAAGGCAAGGTTGATCGCTTCGCGGACGCGCTGATCCTGAAATTTCTCGCGGCGGAGATTGGGAATGAAGGCGGTCATGTCGCCGCGGCCGTTATAGTCCTGCGGGAATTCTTCGCGGACGACGCGGCCTTCTGTAACGGCTGGGAAATCGAAGCCCGTGGCCCAGCGGCGGGCGGTATATTCGCTCCAATAATCAAACTGGTCGCCCTTGAACGCCTCGAACCAGACGGATTCATCGAGGAAATATTCGTAGTCGATCACGTCGAAATTGTTGGTACCGATCTGGGTCGGATGGTCCTTGGCCCAATAATTTTCATCGCGCGTATAGGTGATGGACCGGCCGGCATCGAAACTGGTAATTTTATAGGGGCCCGAGCCCATGGGCGGCTCGAGCGTCGAGGCACCGATATCGCGCTTCTTGCCATTGGCGTCTGTGCCCTCCCACCAATGCTGCGGCAGCACCATGAGCTGGCCGAGAATGTGCGGCAGCTCCTTGTTGCCGGTCATGTTGAAGGTGAAGGTGACTTCGCCCGGCGCCGTCACCTCGGCCTTGGTGATGTTGGCGTAATATTGGGTATACATCGGGCTGAGCTCAGTGAGCTTGTCGAAGGACCAGACGACATCCTCCGCCGTCACCGGCTCGCCATCCTGCCAACGTGCCTTGGGGTCCATGCGGAAGATGACGGAGCCGAAATCGTCGGCGACCTTCATCGATTCTGCGAGGAAACCGTAGGAAGTGTTCACCTCGTCGAGCGACGAGGTCAGCAGGGTCTCATAGACCAAGCTCAAGCCAAGAGGGGCATCGCCCTTGGGCAGGATGGGGTTGAAGGTATCGAACCCGCCACGGGTGCCGAGCCGAACCGTACCGGTCTTGGGCGCATCGGGATTGACGTAATCGAAATGCGCAAAACCTTCGGGATATTTCGGCGCTTCTGTGAGGCTGTCGGCATAGACCCAGACTCCGGTGGGCGTTTGCGCCAAAGCGGGCAGAGCAAGGCCAAGGGTCAGAAGTCCGGAAGCAAGGAGTGTCGAAAACTTCATGGGGCGCTCTGTCTATGGGGTTGGAGTGTCGTCGGAGGCTTTTGCCGGCTTGGTGGAGCCGACTGGATCAATATCGAATGCGGCCGCCATCAACTGGCGGGTATAGGGATCGCGCGGCCGCGCAAAGATCGCCGCGGCCGGGCCGGTTTCGACCACTTTGCCATGGCGCATGACAACGAGCGAGTGGGCAAGGGCTTTGACCACCCGCAGGTCGTGGCTGATGAACAGGTAGGTGAGATTGCGCTTCTGCTGCACGGCGCGGAGCAGGTCGATGACCTGCGCCTGGATCGAGATGTCGAGCGCGGAGGTCGGCTCGTCGAGGACGAGGAAATCCGGCTCGATCACCAAGGCCCGGGCGATCGCGATGCGCTGGCGCTGACCGCCTGAGAACTCGTGCGGATAGCGATCGGCCGCTGCGGGATCGAGCCCGACTTCCTTGAGTGCCGCTTCCACCTTGGCCGAGCGCTCAGTCGACGAGAGGTTCGGCATATGCACGCGCAGACCTTCGCCGATGATCTCGCTGACGGACATGCGCGGGCTGAGCGAACCGAACGGGTCCTGGAAGACGATCTGCATGTGCCGACGCAAAGGCCGCAAGCCCTTCGATGATTTTTGGCTCACTGTCTCGCCGAGCACGACGATTTTGCCGTTCGATGGAATGAGCCGCAGGATGGCGTAGCCCAGCGAGGATTTGCCCGAGCCGCTTTCGCCGACAACGCCCAGCGTCTCGCCACGCTTGATCGCGAGATCGACGCCGTCGACAGCCCGGATATGGCCCACGACACGGCGAAGCAGGCCCCGCTTGATCGGGAACCAGACTTTTAGGTCCTTGGTCTCGACCAGTGTCGGCGCGTGACCATTGGGCAGGTTGGGCGCGCCCTTGGGCGCAGCAGCGAGCAGCTTTTTGGTATAGGCGTGTTGCGGGCGCGCAAAGATTTCGGCGGTCGGTCCGCTTTCCACGATCTCGCCCCCGGTCATCACCGCCACACGATCGGCGATCCGGCGCACGATGGTCAGATCGTGTGTGATGAACAGCATCGCCATGCCATGGCGCTGCTGCAGCGATTTCAGCAGGGCGAGGATCTGCGCTTGGACCGTGACGTCGAGCGCTGTCGTCGGTTCATCGGCAATCAGCAGTTTCGGGTTGTTGGCCAGCGCCATGGCGATCATGACGCGCTGCCGCTGGCCGCCGGAAAGTTGGTGCGGATAATCGTCGATCCGGCTTTCGGGATCGGGAATACCGACCTCACCCAGTAACTCGAGCGTCCGCTGCCGCGCCGCGGTCTTGCGCATGCCTTGGTGGACCGCGAGCACCTCGCCGATCTGCTTGCCGACGGTGTGGACCGGATTGAGCGAACTCATCGGCTCCTGGAAAATCATCCCGACCTGATTGCCGCGCACACCACGTAGGGCTTGCTCGGATGCAGTGAGCAGATCCTGCCCATCGAGCAGCACCTTGCCCTCTAGCTGCGCCGCAGGCGGCAGGAGTTTCAGGACCGAAAGGGCAGTCACCGACTTGCCCGATCCGCTCTCCCCCACCAGCGCCAGCGTCTCGCCTGGCGCGATAGCGAAATTGACACCCTTAGCCGCCGCAAAGGCGCCGAAGCGGATGGTCAGATCCCGAACGGAGAGGAGGGGGGCGGTCACGAGAACGTCTTTCTTGGATCGAAGGCGTCGCGGACGGCTTCGCCGATGAAGACGAGGAGGGTCATCATGATGGCGATGGTGAAAAAGCCGGTGAGGCCTAGCCAGGGTGCCTGGAGGTTGCGTTTGCCCTGCGCGAGCAGTTCGCCAAGCGAGGGCGAGCCGAGGGGGAGGCCGAAGCCGAGGAAATCGAGGGAGGTGAGGGTGGTCACCGAGCCTGAGAGAATGAACGGCATGAAGGTCAGCGTCGCGACCATGGCATTGGGCAGGAGGTGCCGCCACATGATGGTGAGGTTCGAGACGCCCAAGGCGCGGGCGGCGTTGACATATTCGAAGTTGCGGGCGCGGAGGAATTCGGCGCGGACGATGCCGACCAACGCGACCCAGGAAAAGAGCAGGAGTATGCCGAGCAGCACCCAGAAGCTGGGGGCAATGACGCTCGAAATGATCAGCAGCAGGTAAAGCGCCGGGACGGACGTCCAGATTTCGATGAGGCGTTGCGAGATGAGATCGAGCCAACCACCAAAGTAGCCCTGCACGGCGCCGGCAAAGACGCCGATGACGGACGAGACTACAGTGAGGATCAGGCCAAAGAGAATGGAAATTCGGAAGCCATAGATGAGGCGGGCGAGGACATCGCGGCCGCGATCATCGGTCCCTAGCCAATGATAATTGCCGAGATGGCAATTGGGGTCGGCTGTTCCTTGGGGATAGCGCGAGCAGAACTGATCCCAGGTCAGCATCCAACTCGGTGGATTGGTGCCGGAGGAGGGGAGATAACCATCAACCGTGTCATGGCTGAAGCGCACCGGTGGCCAGATCGACCAGCCATTGGCGGCTATTTCCTCGGCGATGAAGGGCTGCCGATAGTCCGTGGTGGCCAGAAAACCGCCGAACTTTGCCTCGGGATAGGTAACGAATGCCGGCGCGAGGACCTCGCCCTTGTAAGAGACGAGGACAGGACGATCATTGGTGATGAACTCCGCGCCCGATGTCAGCACGAAGAGCACGAGAAAAAGCCAGAACGACCACCAGCCGCGGCGGTTTTTCTTGAAATTGGCAAGGCGCCGCTGGTTGAGCGGGGAGAGAGCCAGCGAACTCATGCGTCGCGGCTTTCGAAATCGAGCCGCGGATCGACCCACATATAGGCGAGGTCAGAAATGAGGCTGATGACCAAGCCGAGGAGCGAGAAGATATAGAGCGTCGCAAAGACCACGGGATAATCCCGCGTCGCGATGGCTTCGAAGCCGAGAAGCCCCAGGCCGTCGAGCGAGAAGATGGTCTCGATCAGCAAGGAGCCGCCGAAAAAGGCACCGATAAAGGCACCGGGGAAGCTCGCGATGATCAGCATCATCGCGTTGCGAAAGACGTGGCCATAGAGCACCTGATGCTCGGTCAGTCCCTTGGCGCGGGCCGTTGTCACATATTGCTTGGAGATTTCGTCGATGAACGAGTTCTTGGTGAGCAATGTCGCAGTGGCGAATGCACCAAGACCCATGGAGATGATCGGCAAGACCAGGTGCCAGAAATAATCGAGAACCTGTCGCCAGATTGGGAAGCTCGAAAAGCCGGGTGACGTGAGCCCGCGCAGCGGGAAAACCTGCCAGAAACTGCCGCCGGCGAGCAGGACGACCAGCGCAATAGCGACGAGAAAACCGGGTACGGCATAGCCGACGATGACCACGGTCGAGGTCCAGACATCGAAACGGGACCCATCGCGCCTTGCCTTGGCGATCCCGAGGGGAATCGAAATGCCATAGGCGATCAGGGTCATCCAGAGCCCGAGCGAGATCGAAACGGGCATTTTTTCGATGACGAGATCGATGACGGAAATGTCGCGATAATAGCTCTGGCCGAAGTCGAAGCGCAGATAATTCCACAGCATCAGCCCGAAGCGCTCGAGCGGCGGTTTATCGAAACCAAACTGCTTTTCGATTCGGGCGACCAACTCGGGCGGCAGCCCTTGCCGGCCGCGATATTCGCCAGCCTTTTGATTGTTTTGCGGGCCGGGCTGGGATTGCACCTCCTCGCCGCCGCCACTCACGCGCTCGCTTAAAGCGACGTTCTGCCCCGACATATTGGCCAGCGCCTGTTCGACGGGACCGCCGGGGGCAAATTGGGTGATGACGAAAGATACGGCCATGATGCCGAAAATCGTGGGAATCATCAGCAGAAGTCGGCGGATGATGTAGGCGCCCATCGCGGCTCCAGCTCGTTTCCTCGATAATCCTTCTTTCGCGGGCAAATCACCTGCGTTTACGGGACCTTGGCTGCAGTGCATCACCTGTTGCCACATTTGGCAACATCACAAGCGCGTTGTCTTGTTCACCTGTGCAAGGTTTTCATTGCCTCTACGGCAAAGAGCGGGCCACATTCGGCGCAGAAAGGGAGTTTTGATGAACTTCATGACCATTGCGCAGGTGCGCGACGACAGTGTGGCCCGGGTCATCCTTGTGGCCCTTCGCGCGCATGGATTTCACCCCATGGAGCAAGGCGATGGCGGGCTTCCCGGTGTGCCCAATCTCTTCGGGCCGGAAGGGGTCGGCATAAACGTTCCGGAATCAGAGGCCTCCGATGCAACGGTTCTGGTCGAACAGTTGTTGAAGGACATGGGCCAGAGTGGCACGTAAAAGCGCCATAAACAGAAGCGATGTTTTCTATGCGGGACGGGCGTTGAACCCCAGCGCGGCTTGCGTTAATAAGCCGCCTAAAGAGTTAATTTCCTTTAAGCCTTCGGGCAGGAGTGACCAATGAAGGTTTGGATGCGCGGATCCGCTTCCGTGGTTGGATTGGGCCTCGTCGCGATGACGCTGGCGGCATGTTCGACCACCAGCCAGTCGAACACGGCCAATCTCAATGTCGTACGCCCGGCGCAGCAGTTGCAGCCGGTTCAGTCCTCGACAGTACAGCAGGGCACGCTGCCCGCTATCGGTGCATCGGGCACGCCAGCGCCCGGTCTTTCGGGTACGCCCGTGCTTGGCGGCGCGCCAGTTGGCGGCATGGCGCCGATGACCACGGCGTCCGCATCGGGCTCGATGACGACGCCGATGGGCAGCAATAGCTCGATCGTCAATGTCGGCGCTCCGGCTGCCGGTTTCTCGGCTGGTCCCGAAGGCGTATGGACGGTGACGGCCGGCGCCAGCACATGCCAGCTCAACCTGCCGATGACGGCCAAGACGGGCACGTCCTACTATCGTGCGTCCTCGCCGGGCTGCACCGTGGCCCAGATCGCTGGCGTCACAGGTTGGCAGCAGGTGGGCAGCCAGCTCCAGCTTTATGATGATAACGGCAATATCGCTGCCTTCCTCGCCCCCTCGGGTGGCCGCTATATCGGCACCATGAGCGGCGGTCAGGCGATCTCGATCGCCCGATAAGTTTTTGGAGCCGGTCGCGAGACCGGCTCTTTCTTTTGCCTGCTCCGCTGCCATACCGTTTGTGCGGGCTGGCGTGTCGAGTATGGATGGGCCACAAGCGTCGGGTTTCGACCGCTTTGTCGGGTTGTTGCCCGGGCCTCTTTCCCAGCGGTTCATTCTCTTGTCCCAAAATCAGTTTGCTACCCACCCTGTCGCGAGCCCGGTTCGCAGCGAGTATCTCGCATTGGTCGAGCGCGGCGCGCTGACGTCCGACCCGGCACAGCTCGAAGCGGCAACCCATTTCGATCGGCTTTGGCGGGACCTGACCGAACAGCGATCCAAGGGCTTTTTGGGGTTTTTCGAGAAGCCGCGGCACATCCGTGGCATTTATCTCGTCGGCGAGGTGGGGCGTGGCAAAACCATGCTCATGGACCTGTTCTATGGAGCACTGCCGATCAAGCAAAAGCGTCGAGTGCATTTCCATGAATTCATGGATGAGGTGCATGCCGGCATTTCCGCGTTCCGGAAATCACCGCGGGGCAGGGACGATAATGCCGATCCCATCGATGCCGTCACCAAGCCGATCCTGAAATCGGGCCTGCGCGTGCTTTGTCTCGACGAGTTTCATGTGCATGACATCACCAATGCCATGCTGCTCGATCGGCTTTTTGAAAAGCTCTTTGCCGGCGGCGTCACGCTGGTTGCGACCTCGAATGTCGAGCCGGATCAGCTCTATAAAGACGGTCTCAACCGCCAGCTCTTCCTGCCATTCATTGCGCGTCTCAAGGCTGAGGCTGAGGTCGTCACGCTCCTTTCCGAGCAGGATTATCGGCGGCTGAAATTCGCCGGCCAGCAAGTCTACGCCTTTGGTCAACCAGTCGAGGTGAAGCCGGTTATGGACCGTCTGTGGCTGCGGATTACCGGTGGCGAGGCCGGACAACCCGGCAGCATCGAGAGCATCGGCCGGCAAATCCCCGTGCCGCTCCAATCCATGGGCGCAGGGCGGTTCGCCTTCGCTGACCTTTGCGAAAAGCCGCTGGGCACGCGGGATTTCGTTCGTATCGCCCACCATTTCGATTCGCTGATGCTCGACAACGTGCCGCAAATGGACCGCACCAAGTCCGATGCTGCCAAGCGCTTTATCCTCCTGATCGATAGCCTATACGACCGTGGTGTTAAACTCGCTGCCAGTTTCGAGGTCGGGCTCGAGGCGCTGGGCAAAGACGACAAGACCGCCTTTGAGTTCCAGCGGACCATCTCGCGCCTCAACGAAATGCAGTCCGAAGAATACCTAGCCAAGGGTCTGCGGGACGCGGCGCCAGTGGAAACAGTAAGCTAAAGTCCGACCGACTTCTTAAGCACGTCATTTACCCGGCCCTGCCAGCCTTTGCCAGACGCGCGCAGGCGGGCGAGCACATCGGCGTCGATACGCAGCGTGACCTGCTGCTTCGGGCTTTCGAGGGGAGGGCGGCCTCGGCTGCGCCGGATGCTTTCCGCCTGTTCAGGAAAGACCTCAGTGAAGGGACGGAATTGCGCGAGCTCATCGTCGGTGGACGGTCTCTCGATTTCCGGGTCGGGGCCAATTAGCTCGCCGGTGGCGTCATCGACCCACCAGCCATCGTCATCCTGGTGAACGCCGCCAGCCGCGATCAGCGCCTGCATCTCCTCGTTGTACAGTTCCCAACGCCGCTGCAATTCTGCTTCGCCACCGGGACTATCGTCCAGATCTTTGGTAACGAAGGCAGGCCAGTTTTTAGGCATGAGTTTGCATCCTCTCCTGACGGCTCGCCGGTCGCATCGAAATCACCGAAAGCGCTTCGGAACCAAGCGGGCGAAACACCACAACGATCACCTGCACTCCAGACAAGCTCCCTATCGCGAGCAAGCGCCCGTCACGCGATGGCTCGACAAAGGCGGACAGGAAAAACTCAGCGTCGAGGTCGCGGAAATCCAGGCCATGTTTGGCGAGGTTCGCGAGGCGCTTGGGTTCGTCCCAGGTGATCAGCATTGGAATATTTGTAACTCCAATAAATGCGCGACGCAAGAATTAGTGTCGGTACAGAAATTACTGCATGCCCAACCGGCATTCCCCCATCGCTCATCGGCAAGGCAGATTTGCGCCCTAAGACGAAGGGTTCACTTGCCCGGTTTGCCCGACAGGGTTAAGACGTGCGCCAATTCAACGCAGTCTGGGATGAAGACTTATGGCGCGCAAGAAGATTGCCCTTATCGGTGCGGGACAGATCGGCGGAACACTGGCTCTGCTGAGCGCACAGAAGGAACTGGGCGACGTCGTCCTGTTCGACGTGGTTGATGGTGTTCCCCAGGGCAAGGCTCTCGATATCGCCCAGTCGGCTCCGGCCCAGGGTTTTGACGCTGCCATGAAGGGCACGTCGGAATACAAGGATATCGAAGGCGCCGACGTCGTTATCGTCACCGCCGGCGTGCCGCGCAAGCCCGGCATGAGCCGCGATGACCTTCTCGAAATCAACCTCAAGGTGATGGAGCAGGTGGGTGCGGGCATCGCGAAGTATGCGCCCAACGCCTTCGTTATCTGCATAACCAATCCGCTCGACGCCATGGTCTGGGCGCTGCAGAAGTTCTCGGGTCTCCCGGCGAACAAGGTCGTCGGCATGGCCGGCGTTCTCGATAGCTCGCGCTTCGTCCACTTCATCGCCGAAGAGCTTGGCGTTTCGATCGAAGACGTTTCGGCCTTCGTGCTCGGCGGCCACGGTGACACGATGGTGCCGCTGACCCGTTATTCGACCGTTGCCGGCATTCCGCTGACCGACGTCGTCAAGATGGGCTGGATGAGCAAGGAAAAGCTCGACGAGATCGTCCAGCGCACCCGTGACGGTGGCGCCGAGATCGTTGGTCTTTTGAAGACCGGTTCGGCCTTTTACGCGCCGGCCGCCTCCGCCATTGCGATGGCCGAAAGCTATCTCAAGGACAAGAAGCGCGTACTGCCTGCTGCTGCCTTCCTTTCCGGCCAGTATGGCGTCAAGGATACGTATGTCGGCGTGCCGATCGTGATCGGCGCCGGCGGCGCTGAGAAGATCATCGAAATCTCGCTCAATTCGGCCGAACAAAAAGCCTTCGACAAGTCCGTCGAGTCGGTTGAAGGCTTGATCGAAGCCTGTAAGAAGATCGCGCCAAAGCTGGCGTAAGTTTATGAAAAGCCGCTGGCAAGTCCGGCGGCTTCTCCTTTCCGGTCTCTAGAATCGGCCGGTTATCATCTGCCCACCCAAGGGGAATCCAATGAACATCCATGAACACCAGGCCAAGGCGCTGCTGAAAGAATATGGCGCGCCCGTTGCTGCCGGCGTCGCCATCTATTCGGCTGACGAAGCTGAAGCTGCGGCAAAGTCGCTGCCCGGCCCGCTCTATGTGGTCAAGAGCCAGATCCATGCCGGCGGCCGCGGCAAGGGCAAGTTCAAGGAACTCGGTCCCGATGCCAAGGGCGGCGTTCGCCTCGCCCGCACCATCGAGGACGTCGTGGCATTCTCCAAGGAAATGCTCGGCAACACCCTCGTGACCGCTCAGACTGGCGATGCCGGCAAGCAGGTCAACCGCCTCTATATCGAAGACGGCGCCGATATCGCCCGCGAACTCTATTGCTCGCTCTTGGTCGATCGTTCAGTCGGTCAGGTGGCCTTCGTCGTTTCGACCGAGGGCGGCATGGACATCGAAGCTGTCGCCCATGACACGCCCGAAAAAATCCACACCATCGCCATCGATCCAGAAGCCGGCGTCACCGCTGCTGATACCGCTAAGATCGTTGCCGCGCTTCAGCTCGACGGCGCTGCCGCCGAAGACGCCAAGACGCTGTTCCCGATCATCTACAAGGCGTTCAGCGAGAAGGACATGGCTCTTCTCGAAATCAACCCGCTGATTGTCATGACCGACGGGCACCTCCGCGTCCTCGACGCCAAGGTCTCGTTCGACGGCAATGCGCTCTTCCGTCACGACGACGTAAAGGCGCTGCGCGACGAAAGCGAAGAAGACAGCAAGGAAATCGAGGCCTCGAAGTGGGACCTCGCTTACGTTGCGCTCGATGGTAACATCGGCTGCATGGTCAATGGCGCGGGCCTTGCGATGGCGACCATGGACATCATCAAGCTGTACGGCAAGGAGCCGGCAAACTTCTGCGACGTCGGCGGTGGCGCCGGCAAGGAGAAGGTCGCTGCAGCCTTCAAGATCATCACGGCTGACCCCAAGGTCGAGGGCATCCTCGTCAATATCTTTGGTGGCATCATGAAGTGCGACGTCATCGCCGAAGGCGTTGTCGCAGCCGTCAAGGAAGTGGGTCTGAAGGTGCCGCTGGTCGTGCGCCTCGAAGGCACCAATGTCGACCTGGGCAAGAAGATCCTCAACGAGTCGGGTCTCGCGATCACGGCGGCCGACGATCTCGACGACGCCGCCAAGAAGATCGTCGCGGCGATCAACGGCTAATTTGAAGGACCTTACCTGATGTCTATTCTCGTCAATAAGAACACCAAGGTCCTCGTTCAGGGCCTGACCGGCAAGACCGGCACCTTCCACACCGAACAGGCTCTGGCCTATTACGGCACGCAGATGGTCGGCGGTATCCACCCCAAGAAGGGTGGCGAAACCTGGACCGGCGCTGGCGGCGAATCCCTGCCGATTTTCGCAACCGTTGCCGAAGCCAAGGAACGCACCGGCGCTGACGCCTCGGTCATCTATGTGCCGCCAGCCGGCGCTGCCGATGCCATCATCGAAGCGATCGACGCGGAAATCCCGTTCATCACCTGCATTACCGAGGGTATCCCGGTAATGGACATGGTGCGCGTCAAGGCTCGCCTCGACCGCTCCAAGTCGCGTCTCCTCGGCCCGAACTGCCCGGGCGTCCTGACGCCGGAAGAATGCAAGATTGGCATCATGCCGGGCTCGATTTTCCGCAAGGGTTCGGTGGGTATCGTCTCGCGCTCCGGCACGCTGACCTATGAAGCCGTGTTCCAGACCTCGAACGAAGGCCTCGGCCAGACCACGGCTGTCGGCATCGGCGGCGATCCGGTCAAGGGCACCGAATTCATCGACGTGCTCGAGATGTTCCTTGCCGACGAAGCCACCCAGTCGATCATCATGATCGGCGAAATCGGCGGTTCGGCTGAAGAAGATGCGGCGCAGTTCTTGATCGACGAAGCCAAGAAGGGCCGCAAGAAGCCAATGGCTGGCTTCATCGCTGGCCGCACTGCGCCGAAGGGCCGCACCATGGGCCATGCCGGTGCTGTCGTCTCCGGCGGCAAGGGCGATGCGGAATCCAAGATTGCTGCGATGGAAGCCGCGGGTATCCGCGTTTCGCCATCGCCGGCACGTTTGGGTACGACGCTTGTGGAAGTTCTGCGCGGCTAAAGACGGTCGCGACCCCCACCTAACCTCCCCCTGGTAGGGGAGGGACGCATCGAGTTTGGCTCGATCTTGGTGGGCCACGGACAGACCCCTCCCCCTACGAGGGGGGAGGCTAGGTGGGGGTCTTCCCACCCACCAAATTTCCCCTCTGCGACCAATGTCGGTCGCGCTTCGGTCACGGTTTGGTGTTAAGCCGGACGCCGACCGATTTGGTACATATGTTCTAAGTCGCGGCGCCTGCTCAGGGCGCCGCAAGTCTTAACAAGATACAAAGGAAAAGCGGTCAATATTCCCCCACTTTGGGTGGCCGCAATTGAGAACCGGCTCTCCGCCGGTTTGTTGAGAAGGATGACAGGACGCAAGGTCCTGCGCAAAAAGCGATGACACGACAGGAAAAGAACGACGCGTTCTTACTGACCTCGTTCCTCTATGGGGGGAACGCCGACTACATCGAACAACTCTATTCCCGCTACAAGACCGATCCGTCGAGTGTCGATGGTACGTGGTCCAGCTTCTTCTCAAGGCTCGACGACAGTGATGCCGAAGCGTTGAAGAACGCCGAAGGCGCAAGCTGGGGCCGCAAGGATTGGCCGCAGGCGGCGAGTGGCGACCTGATTGCTGCGCTCGACGGCAATTGGGGCGAAGTGGCGGTCAAGGCTGAAAAGGCGACCTCCAAGAAGGCTGCTGCCGAAGGCAAGCCCGCGCCAAGCGCCACCGATGTGCTGCAGGCGACGCGCGATTCGATCCGCGCCATCATGATGATCCGTGCCTATCGCATGCGCGGCCATCTGCATGCCGATCTCGATCCGCTGCGTCTCAAGGCCGAAGAACCGGCTCCCGAGCTCGACCCCAAGAGCTATGGCTTCACCGAAGCCGACTACAGCCGCAAGATTTTCATTGATAACTATCTGGGGCTCGAATACGCGACGCTCCCGGAAATGCTCGCCATCCTGCTGCGCACCTATTGCGGCACGGTGGGCATCGAATTCATGCATATCTCGGATCCGGAAGCCAAGCAGTGGATCCAGGAGCGCATCGAGGGCCCCGATAAGGAAATCACCTTCACCGCCGAAGGCAAGAAGGCGATCCTTTCCAAGCTGATCGAGGCAGAAGGCTTCGAAAAGTTCATCGACGTCAAATATACCGGCACCAAGCGCTTCGGCCTTGATGGTAGTGAAGCCGCGATTCCGGCGCTCGAGCAGATCATCAAGCGCGGCGGCGCGCTCGGCATCAAGGACATCGTCTTTGGTATGGCCCACCGCGGCCGCCTCAATGTCCTGACCCAGGTGCTGCAGAAGCCGCATCGCGCCCTGTTCCATGAGTTCAAGGGCGGCGCTTTCTATCCCGACGACGTCGAAGGTTCGGGCGACGTGAAGTACCACCTTGGTGCGTCTTCCGATCGCGAATTCGATGGCAACAAGGTTCACCTGTCGCTGACCGCGAACCCCAGCCATCTCGAGATCGTCGATCCCGTCGTGCTCGGCAAGTCGCGCGCCAAGCAAGACCAGCACATCGCGCCCGATGGCAAGCTCGTCAACATTGCCGTCGACGGCAAGCCGGACCGGTCCATGGTCCTGCCGCTGTTGATCCATGGCGATGCGGCCTTTGCCGGCCAGGGCGTCATCGCTGAATGCTTGGGCCTTTCCGGTCTCAAGGGTCACCGCACCGGCGGCTCGATCCATCTCGTTATCAACAACCAGATCGGCTTTACCACTTCGCCCATCTATTCGCGTTCGTCGCCCTATCCGACCGACGTTGCCAAGATGATCGAAGCGCCGGTTCTGCACGTGAACGGCGATGATCCGGAAGCCGTGGTGTTCGCCGCCAAGGTCGCGGTCGAATATCGCCAGAAGTTCGGCAAGCCTGTCGTCATCGACATGTTCTGCTATCGCCGCTTCGGCCACAACGAAGGCGACGAGCCAAGCTTCACCCAGCCGCTCATGTACTCAAAGATCCGGAGCCATAAGACGACGCTTGAAATCTACTCGGAAAAGCTGGCCGCCGAAGGCGTCATCAGCCTTGCCGAAGTCGACAAGCTCAAGGCCGACTGGCGCTCCAAGCTCGAAACCGAGTTTGAGGCCGGCCAGGACTACCGCCCGAACAAGGCTGACTGGCTCGATGGCGCCTGGAAGAACTTCAAGCCCGCCGACGAAGAGGGCCCGCGCCGTGGCGAAACCGGTGTCTCGCTCGACAAGCTCGTCGAGATCGGCACCAAGCTCACCACCGTTCCGGCAGACCTCAACGTCCACCGCACGGTCAAGCGCTTCATCGACAACCGCCTCGGCGCGATCGAGTCGGGCGAGGGCATCGATTGGGCCACCGCGGAAGCCCTGGCTTTTGGTACGTTGGTCACCGAAGGCCACCCGGTCCGTCTCTCCGGCCAGGATTGCGAACGCGGCACGTTCAGCCAGCGCCATTCGGTGCTCAATGACCAGCAGGTCGAGAACAAGAGCTATACCCCGCTCAACAATCTCGATCCGGAAAACCAGGCGCGCTACGAAGTCATCAACTCGATGCTTTCGGAAGAAGCCGTGCTCGGTTTCGAATATGGATACTCGCTGGCCGAGCCGAAGGCGCTGACCCTTTGGGAAGCCCAGTTCGGCGATTTCGTGAACGGTGCGCAGGTCGTCATCGACCAGTTCATCTCCTCGGGCGAGCGCAAGTGGTTCCGCATGTCGGGCCTCGTTATGCTTCTGCCGCATGGCTATGAAGGGCAGGGGCCGGAGCACTCCTCCGCGCGTCCCGAGCGCTTCCTCCAGCTTTGCGCCGAAGACAATATGCAGGTCGCCAACTGCACAACGCCGGCCAATTACTACCATGTGCTGCGCCGGCAGCTTAAGCGCGACTTCCGCAAGCCGCTGATCCTCTTCACGCCAAAGAGCCTGTTGCGTCACAAGCGCGCCGTCTCTGGCCTCGTCGAATTGGGCCCTGATTCCTGCTTCCACCGTCTCCTCTGGGACGATGCCGAGGCTCCGGGCGTGCCGAAGACGACTACGCGCCTTGTCGGCGACGACAAGATCCGCCGCGTCGTCCTGTGCACCGGCAAGGTCTACTATGATCTCCTCGAAGATCGCGAGAAGAAGGGCGTCGATGACGTCTACCTTCTCCGCGTCGAGCAGCTCTATCCGTTCCCGGCCAAGGCGCTGGTGGACGAATTGAGCCGCTTCCCCAATGCCGAGATCGTCTGGTGCCAGGAAGAGCCGCGCAATATGGGCGCTTGGACGTTCATCCAGCCCTATGTGGAATGGGTGTTCGACCAGATCGGCCGCGAATATCAGCGCGTTCGCTATGTCGGACGCAAGGCTGCCGCCTCGCCGGCAACCGGCCTGATGCGCACCCACCTGGCGCAGCTCCAGGAATTCCTCGACGAAGCGTTTGCCAAGTAAGCACGAGATAAAAGGATCAACAATGTCGACAGAAATCCGTGTGCCGACGCTGGGCGAAAGCGTCACCGAAGCGACCATCGGCCAGTGGTTCAAGAAGGTTGGCGATACCGTCAACGCTGACGAACCTCTGGTTGAACTCGAAACCGATAAGGTCACCATCGAAGTGCCGGCCCCTTCGGCCGGCGTGCTCGAAGCCATTGCCGCCAATCCTGGCGACACCGTCGATGTCGGCGCGCTGCTTGGCGCCATCGGCGCTGCCGGTGCCGGGGCTGCTGCCTCTGCGCCTGCCGCTGTTGCTGCGCCGGCTCCTGCCAAGGCCGAAGTGCCCGCCGCCAATGCTGCCGGCCCCGAGCCGATCCAGCAGGCGGGCGCGACCGACCGCGCTCCGGCGCCATCGGCTCAGAAGCTGATCAACGAGAATGGCCTTGATGCTAACGCCATCGGCGGTTCGGGCAAATCGGGCCAGGTGCTCAAGGAAGACGTGCTCGGCGCTCTCGCCCGCACCTCGACCCCGGCGGCACCCGCTCCGGCTGCCAAGCCAGCCGAAGCCAAGGCGCCTGCCGCGCCGCGTGCACCGACCGCTGCCGGCGATGCCGAGCGCGAAGAACGCGTCAAGATGACCCGTCTCCGCCAGACCATTGCTCGCCGCCTCAAGGACGCGCAGAACACTGCAGCCATGCTCACGACGTTCAACGAAGTGGACATGAAGCCGGTCATGGACCTGCGCAATTCCTACAAAGAACTGTTCGAGAAGAAGCATGGCGTCAAGCTTGGCTTCATGGGCTTCTTTGCCAAGGCCGTGGTTCACGCGCTCAAGGAAATCCCGGCCGTCAATGCCGAGATTGATGGCGATGAGCTGATCTACAAGCAATATGCCCATCTCGGCGTTGCTGTCGGTACCGATAAGGGTCTCGTCGTTCCGGTCGTGCGCAATGCCGATCAGATGTCGATCGCCCAGATCGAAAAAGAAATCGGTAATCTCGGCAAGAAGGCTCGCGACGGACAGCTCTCGATGGCCGACATGCAGGGCGGCACCTTCACCATATCCAATGGTGGTGTCTATGGCTCGCTGATGTCGACGCCTATCCTCAATGCGCCGCAGTCTGGTATTCTTGGCATGCACAAGATCCAGGAGCGCCCGGTCGTCGTCGGGGGCCAGATCGTCATCCGTCCGATGATGTATCTCGCGCTGTCCTATGACCACCGGATCGTCGATGGCAAGGAAGCGGTCACCTTCCTCGTTCGCGTCAAGGAAAGCCTTGAGGCGCCCGAGCGTCTGGTCCTCGATCTCTAAGGAACGTTTGACGCCAACGACGCGTTACGCGAAAGGCCCGCTTCGGCGGGCCTTTTTTCTTGGTCTAACCAAACCGTGTTGTTGGCGGAGCTCGATGTTAACGACCTGTTAGCGGAAGTGGCCCCTATGCATAGCGTAGTCGTTGAACTGTCACACGCCTCGGAGATGTGGGTTGCGTTTTTGTCTAACCCTGATCGCTCTTCTTCTCGTTCCGGTTATCCCCGCCACAGCACAGGATGATTCCGCCGGCAATCAACAGTTGATCGGCGAGCTGATGGCCTTCCATGGATCGCAAGCCATCGTCGATGTCATGACCACGCATTGCTACGAAACCACGGGTCTTGATGGCGCCTATAAGGCAGCCGCCGACAATTGGTATCTGCGGAATATCGGCTTTCTCGATCTCGCCGATCGCGTCATTGCCCGCCTCGGCGGCGGGGCAGAGGACCAGCGCCGCGCCGCCGAAACCTATGGCGGTTCGCAGATCATGACGGCCTATAACCAGGCCTACAACAAAGACAATTTCTGCCGCGCCTTTCTGGCCCAAGTGGAATCAGGCGCGCTCGATATCGATCAGCAATTGCCCGATCCGTTGAAGCGGGCGCAGGAAATCTCGGCCTCGTCCTGATCCAGCAAACGTCTCGCGCGTTTCAGCTACAGTTGCCGGAGGATTTCATGAGCACCGAACTGACTTTACTGATCTGGAGCGCCGCGCTCGCCTTTGCCTATGTCCTCGTGCAATCGACGGCCTACCGGCTCGATTACGGGATCAAATATGCCGGCTCGCAGCGCGACAATGAGCGGCCACCCAATAAATGGGCCGCCCGCGGCAATCGCGCTCTGCGTAACTTCCTTGAAACCTATGGCATTTTCATCGCGCTTGCCGTGGCCACCGAACTCTCGGGCCGCTCCGATGGTCTGACGCAGTGGGGCACGCAGATCTGGTTCTGGGCGCGTTGGGTCTATATCCCGGCCTACTTTATCGACGTGCCCTTTGTGCGCTCCGGTGTCTGGACGGTGTCGATGATCGGGTTGATCCTCCTCTTTGTGGGCGTTGCCTTTTAGGTGAGGGCCCTTGCCGGGCGGCGCATTGCCGCTCGGAAGCCAGTGGTGTAACGGTTTGACCGCTATCATTGCGGTGCACCATGACTTTTCCCTGGCTCGAATTCGCCGGCCTTATGCTGGCCTTTGGCATCAATGCCGTTATTCCTGGCGCCGATTTCGCCATGGTGCTGCGCCAATCGGTGGCCCACGACCGCCGCGCTGCGCTCTTCACCTCCGCCGGTATCGCCACATCGATCCTCGTCCACGGCACCTATACGCTGCTCGGCGTCGGCGTGATCGTCGGCCAATCATTGCTTTTGTTCAATGTCTTGAAGTGGTTGGGCGCAGCCTATCTCGTCTGGCTCGCCATTCAGGCGCTGCGCAGCCCACCGCCGCAGCCGCCGTCCGAACTCGATGCCTCGCAGGCCCGCCGCGGCGATATGGCAGCCTTTGCGCTGGGGTTTCTCACGAACCTTCTCAACCCCAAGGCCGTGCTATTCTTCCTCGCGTTGTTCACTTCGCTCGTCTCGATCCACACGCCGGGCGAAGTAAAAGTTATCTACGTGGGCAGCATGAGCCTTATGCTTTTTGCCTGGTTCGCATTGGTGTCGTTTTTCTTTACGACCCCTTCGGTGCGGCAGGGCTTTTTCCGCGTCGGCCGGTGGTTTAATCGGGTTACCGGCATTACATTCCTGGCGTTGGCCGTTCGCGTCGCGCTGGCACAGCAGCGCTAAACTTATCTGAGGCTTAGAAGAACCATGGCAGACCAATTCGACCTCGTAGTAATCGGCTCCGGCCCCGGCGGCTATGTGGGCGCCATCCGCGCCGCGCAGCTCGGGCTCAAGGTGGCCGTGGTCGAAAAGTGGCCGACGCTCGGCGGCACCTGCCTCAATATCGGTTGCATTCCCTCCAAGGCACTGCTCCACGCCTCCGAGCTTTTCGAGGAGGCCGGCCACGGCTTCAAGCAGCTCGGCATCGACATTCCAGCGCCGGTTCTCAACCTGCAGCAGATGCTGGCGCACAAGTCCGATGTCGTCGCTTCCAATGTCGGCGGCGTCGATTATCTCTTCAAGAAGAACAAGATCACCGTCTTCCGCGGCACTGGCTCGATCCCGGCTGCTGGCAAGGTGCTGGTGACGCCGCAGTCTGGCGCTGCGCAGGAAATCGAAACAAAGAATATCGTCATCGCCACGGGTTCGGTTTCGGCCAATCTCCCGGGCATCGACATTGACGAGAAGACCGTCGTCACCTCGACGGGCGCGCTGTCGCTCGACAAGGTGCCGGGCCATCTCCTCGTTATCGGCGCCGGTGTCATCGGGCTCGAACTTGGTTCGGTCTGGCTCCGTCTTGGCGCCAAGGTGACCGTCGTCGAATATCTCGATCGCATCCTGCCCGGCATGGACAGCGAAGTTGCCCGCCAGTTCCAGCGCATGCTGCAAAAGCAGGGCATGGAATTCAAGCTCTCGAGCAAGGTATCCGGCGTTCAGAAGGATGCAGGCGGCGCGCTCAAGGTGCAGGTCGAGCCAGCCAAGGGTGGCCAGGCCGAAGTGATCGACGCCGACATCGCGCTCGTCGCTATCGGCCGCAAGCCGTTCACCGAAGGTCTCGGCCTTGAAGGCGCTGGCGTGGCGCTCGACGAGCGCGGCCGCGTCAAGGTCGATGGGCACTACAAGTCTTCGGTCGATGGCATTTATGCCATTGGCGACGTGATTGCCGGCCCGATGCTGGCACACAAGGCCGAGGATGAAGGCATTGCCGTCGCGGAGATCCTGGCTGGTCAGGCCGGCCATGTGAACTATGCCGCGATCCCGTCCGTCGTTTACACCAATCCCGAAGTCGCCTCGGTCGGCAAGACCGAAGACGAACTCAAGGCCGATGGCGTCAACTACAAGATCGGCAAGTTCCCCTTCACCGCCAATGGCCGCGCCAAGGCGATGCTGGCGACACAGGGTTTTGTGAAGATTCTCGCCGATGTGGAAACCGACCGCGTGCTCGGCGCCCATATTGTGGGCAAGAATGCCGGTGAAATGATCCACGAGTTGGTGACGCTGATGGAATTCTCGGGCGCTGCGGAAGATTTGGCGCGGACGACCCATGCCCATCCGACGCTGTCGGAAGCTGTGCGTGAAGCGGCGCTTGCGCTGGGCGACGGGGCGATCCATATCTGACGCAGTCTCCGAGCTCCACCGCTTGTCACCCCGGCGAAGGCCGGGGCCCATCCTGACATCTCAAGATGGATCCCCGCTTGCGCGGGGATGACACGCAGTGGTTTGATCGAAGACACATGAGGCGCCGCTAATCACGGCGCCTTTTCTGCCTCTCGATAATTCATCATACAAGTTCAGATTAATTGTATGTTGACTTGTCTTGAAGACTTCCATACCAGTTTGCCCACGGCACCAATTTCCGAGGAGGGGAGGGTGCCCAGCGGCCGGCATAGGCCGGCCATGCGTCTCGTTCGAGGAAGGGACCTGACGCTGGATTTTTGGGAGGACATCCATGTTTCATCTGCCAAAGATGGCGGCTATGGCCGTCGTCGCGACTTCGCTCATGCTTTCGACAGCCAGCGCCCAGACGATGCTGCGCTCGTCCGACACGCATCCCGACGGCTATCCGACCGTCGAAGCGGTCAAGAAATTCGGCGAACTGCTGAGCGAAAAGACCGATGGCCGCTATTCGGTTGAAGTGTTCCACTCGGCCCAGCTTGGCCAGGAAGCCGACACGATCGAGCAGACACAGTTCGGCGTCATCGATATGAACCGCATCTCGATCGGCGCCTTTGGTACCCAGGTGCCGGAAGCTACCGTCACCCAGCTGCCGTTTATCTTCCGCTCGGCCGAGCACTTCCACAATGTGCTCGACGGTCCGATCGGCGAAGAAATTCTCGCCGCCTTCGATCCCGTCGATGTCGTCGCGCTTGCCTTCTATGACGGCGGCTCGCGCTCGTTCTACAACAGCGAAAAGCCGATCAACTCTCCAGCCGATATGGCAGGCCTCAAATTCCGCGTCATGCAGTCCGACATCTTCGTCGACATGGTCGGTGCCCTTGGCGCCAATGCCACGCCCATGCCATATGGCGAAGTCTATTCCGGCATCCAGACGGGCGTTATCGACGGTGCGGAAAACAACTATCCGAGCTATGACACGGCCGGTCACGCCGAAGTCGCTAAATACTACTCGCTCGACGAGCACCTGATGGTGCCCGAAGTCCTGGTGGTGTCCAAGGTCGTCTGGGATGGTTTGACGCCGGAAGATCAGGCGCTGTTCCGCGAAGCCGCCAAGGAGTCCGTCGCCGTCCAGCGTGAGCTCTGGCAGGCTAAGGAAGTCGAATCCAAGGCTGCGGTCGAAGCCCTCGGCGCGACGATCAACGAAGTCCACAAAGCCCCCTTCATTGAAGCCATGAAGCCGGTCTACGACAAGTATCTCACCGATCCCAAGCTGCAGGACCTCGTTTCCCGCATCCAGGCCACCGAAGGCTGAGGCCTCTCGGGCCGGCTCAGGCCGGCCCGTCTTTCCCCCGAGGAGTTTGAGCCATGAGAGAACGGTTCAAGAGAGCCGGAGCGGTGACGCATGCCTTGTCGGAAGGCGCGCTCTGGGTTGCCGGTATCGGTCTCGTTTCGATGACGGTGATCGTGGCCTATCAGGTCTTCATGCGGCACGTGGTCAATTCCTCGCCGCCCTGGACCGAGGCCGGTTCGATCATGATCATGAGCTGGTTCATTTTCTTGGGCGCAGCGGTTGGCGTGCGCGAGAACTTCCATATGGGGTTCGACGTGCTTCTCTATATCCTGCCACCGGGGGGCAAGCCTTGGCTGCGCGGGATAAGCGACATCGCCATTTTCGCCTTCGCCGCTGGCATGGTCTATTATGGCGGTGAACTGGCTTTGCGCGGTTGGACCGTGCGCATTCCGGTAGTCGGCCTGCCGCAGACCTTCACCTACCTCCCAATCGTCATCGCGGGCTTTTTGATGTGCCTGTTCTCGCTCGAGCGCCTCTTGCTGCGCGCTGCCGGCGAGAATGTCGATGATCCCATCATCGATGCGACCGTGACGGCGGACTGAGGGCAAAATGGAATATTGGATTCTCTTCGGCGTCTTCACGCTGCTCATGCTGGTGGGCACGCCCATCGCCTTCTGTCTCGGCATTGCGAGCTTTGCGACGGTCGTCTATCTCGGCCGCCCGGCAATCGTCGTGTTTCAGCAGCTCAATTCCGGCGTTTCCGCCTTCACGCTGATGGCCATTCCGTTTTTCATCTTTGCCGGCGATCTGATGATGCGCGGCGGGATCGCAGCGCGGATCATCCAATTTGCAGGCTCGCTGATCGGCCATGTTCGTGGCGGTCTGGGTCAGGTCAATGTTGCGGCATCGACTCTGTTTGGCGGCATTTCCGGCTCGGCCGTGGCGGAAGCCGCAGCGGTTGGCGGCATCATGATCCCGCAGATGAAGGCACGTGGTTATGGCGCTGATTACGCGGTGAACGTGACCTCGATGGCGGCACTGATCGCGCTTCTTCTGCCGCCCAGCCACAATATGATCATCTATTCGCTCTCGGGCGGCGGGCGCATTTCTATCCCCGACCTCTTTACCGCTGGTATCATACCCGGATTGCTGCTCGCCGCAGCGCTGATGGTCACGGCCTATTTCGTTGCCGTGAAGCGCGGCTATCCAACCGAGCCGTTCCCCGGATTTGCACGGGCCTTCCAGTTTTTCCTGATTTCCATCCCCGGCCTCATGCTGATCGTCATCATCTTCGGTGGCGTCCGCTCGGGCATCTTCACCGCCACGGAAAGCTCCTGCATCGCGGTGATCTATGCGCTGCTGGTCACCGTCTTGGTTTACCGCTCCATGGGGCCGAAGGAATTCGTGCACTGCGTGATGGGTGCGGTGCGGACCACGTCCATGGTGCTGTTCATCATCGGCGCGGCGGCGGCTTTCGGCTGGCTCATGGCCTATCTCAAGGTTGCGACCATTCTCACTGACGCGATCTCGCAGCTGACCACCGATCCGCTGATGGTGCTGCTGCTGATCAACGTGCTGTTGCTCCTTCTCGGCACCTTTATGGATATGGGTCCGCTGATCGTCATCACGACGCCGATCTTCCTGCCCATGGTCTCGGCCTTCGGCGTCGACCCCGTGCATTTCGGCGTCATCATGATCCTCAACCTCGGCATCGGGCTCAATACGCCGCCCCTTGGGCCGGTGCAGTTTGTGGCTGCTGCCGTGGGCAAGATCACGGTCTGGGAAGCCATGAAGAGTGTCTGGCCATTCTATGGGGCAGGGCTCGTCGTTCTCGGGCTCGTGACCTATATTCCGGCGCTCTCGCTCTGGTTGCCGAGTCAGTTCCGGTAAGGTCATGTCCCTCGTTGAAGCCGCACTTCCCGCCCGCAAGCCCAAGCTGGCACAAATGGTCATCGATGCGCTGAGAAAGCGCATTTCGTCCGGTGAATTCGGGCCGGGCGAAAAGCTGCCCACCGAAAGCCAGTTGACCGTGCATTTCGGCGTCAGCCGCACCGTTGTGCGCGAAGCCATCGCAGCGCTTTCGGCGGATGGTTCCGTGCAGCCGCGGCAGGGAGCGGGTGTGTTCGTGCTAGCGAATGCTGCCAGCGCCTTTGCCGCGATCGGCGGGGAAACGTCGAACAAGATTTCGGTCGCCCTCAACGTGCTCGAAGTGCGCATGGGCATCGAGATCGAGTCCGCCGGGCTCGCTGCGGTGCGCCGCAGCGCCAGCCAGGAAGCGGCGATCCAGGAGGCCTGGCACGAATTTGGCCTGCTGCTAAAATCGGGCAATCCTACGGGCAAGACCGATTTTGCGTTCCACCGCGCGATCGCTGCTGCGACCAACAACCCGTTCTACATCGAAGTCCTTGATGGCCTTGGGAGCCGCACGATCCCCTGCGATGTCGCTTCGCCCTGGGGCACGGAGAGCGTGCTGACTTATGACTATCAGGCCGGGCTGCACGAGGAGCACAAGCGCATCCTTCAGGCCATTGCTGCCCAGAATGCCGACGCCGCCCGCGAGGCCATGCGCCAACATCTCTCGCGCAGCCAGGACCGCTATCGCGCCCGCCTGACCGAGCAAGACTGACCCTTTCACCTTTCTACGCCGGAGCTGCCATGACTACCGAATTCGACATCCGTTTTGCCATCGATCCCGTCGGGGCCGCTGGCATGGGCACGGCCGAGCTGCGCGAGAATTTTTTGATCGACGATCTCTTCGCCAACGGCGCCGTGCGCTGGACCTATACCCATTACGACCGCATGGCGGTTGGTGGCGCAGTGCCGAGCGGGGACGAACTGGTGCTGGAGAGCATCAAGCCGACCGGGACGGCGAGCTTCCTTGAGCGCCGCGAACTGATCGCGGTGAATATTGGCGCAGCCGGCACGATCACGGTCGACGGCACCGCGCATACAGTCGGTTCGCGCGACATGCTCTATATCGGGATGGGATCCAAGGATGTGCGCTTCTCTGGAGCAGGCGCGAAGTTTTACCTGCTGAGCGCTCCGGCCCACGCCTCGCATCCGACGACGCTTCTGCAGCAATCTGGCGCCAAGCGGCTCGATATGGGCAGTGCAGAAACCGCCAATGAGCGCTCGATCTATCAATACACCAACAGCCTCAAGAGCTGCCAGTTGGTCGTCGGGCTCACCCAGTTCGCGCCCGGCTCGGTCTGGAACACCATGCCCGCGCATGTGCATGATCGGCGCATGGAGGCCTATCTCTATTTCGACCTCAAGCCCGATGCCTTTGTCGTGCACCTAATGGGTGAGCCGGATGAGACGCGACACATGATCGTCCGCAACGAGCAGGCGATTCTGTCTCCGCCATGGTCGATCCATGCTGGGGCTGGCACCGGATCGTACACCTTTATCTGGGCTATGGCTGGCGACAATATCGACTATACCGACGCCGAAAAGATCCCGATGGAGGATCTTCTTTGACCGACCTCAAGGCCTTTAGTCTGACTGGCAAGACGGTAATGGTCACCGGCGCCAATACCGGCATCGGTCAGGGCATCGCGCTGTCGATCGGCCGGGCTGGCGGACGGGTGGTCGGCGTCGGCCGGTCGTCCATGGAAGAGACGGCATCGCTCATGGCCGGGCAGGGCGCTGACTTCGTCGACGTGCGCGCCGATCTTGGCTCGACCAAGGACGCGCAGGCCATGTTCGATGCGGCCTGGGACCAGCATGGTCCTATCGATGGTCTCGTCAACAATGCCGGGATCATTAAGCGCGTCGATGCGGTGGACTTTACCGAGGACGATTGGGACGCGGTGATGGACATCAATCTCAAGACGATGTTCTTCCTCGCGCAATCGATGGGGCGCAAAGCTTTGGAGGAAAACCGGGCCGCACGGATCGTCAACATCGCCTCGATGCTGAGCTTTCAGGGCGGCATTCGCGTCGCGAGCTACACGGCGTCCAAGAGCGGTGTGCTGGGGATTACGCGGCTCTTGGCCAATGAATGGGCGGCTAAGGGCATCAATGTGAATGCCATTGCGCCGGGCTATATCGAGACCAACAATACTGAGGCGCTGCGCAACGATCCCGATCGTTCGGCTTCGATCCTCGGGCGCATTCCGGCGGGGCGCTGGGGTGTGCCGTCCGATATCGGGGACGCGGCTGTGTTCCTCCTCGCTCCGGCTTCCAACTACATGCATGGCGCCGTCATCCCCGTCGATGGCGGCTGGCTCGCAAGGTGATGTTATGACTGAACAGAAATTCTTCGCTCAACCCAACGAAACCGAATGGACGGAACTGGCGCCGGGCAATACGCGCCGGGTGCTGATCCATACTCCGGAATTGATGCAGGTCGAGTTTGGCTTCGAAAAAGGCGCGGTCGGCGCGCTCCATAGCCACCCGCATATTCAGGTGAGCTATGTGGCGGAAGGCAGCTTTGAGGTGACGATCGACGGCAAGACCGAAGTTGTCGGTCAGGGCGGCAGCTTCATTGTGCCGTCAGGGCTCGTGCACGGCGTCGTGGCGCTCGAAAAGGGCCGGCTGGTGGACGTGTTTACGCCGCATCGGGCGGATTTTTTGTGAGAGGTTTTAGGACCCCCACCTAGCCTCCCCCTGGTAGGGGGAGGGATCTGCCAGTGGCTCGTTGGTATCGCGGCATACTCGATGCGTTCCTCCCCCTATCAGGGGGAGGCTAGGTGGGGGCTACGCAATCTCCGCCACCATCGCCGCATAGTCCTCCTCATGCGTCCCCGGCCAATTCGCCATTCCCTGCGCGGTCAATTTCCCACGCCGGGGTGGGATGTAGCTGTAGATGCGGCGGACGGGTTCCTCTCGCCATTGCAGGTTGAAGGCTGCGAATTTTGGGAAGAATTGCATATCCGAATAGGGCAGGTGGTCGTGGATCCACCAGGCCATGGCTTCCCAATTGCCGGTGCGTTCGTAGTAGGGAATGAAGCGGTTGACGATGACGCAGGCTGTGGCACCCATGCGGCCTTCGGCGTCTCGGCGGTCCCAGATGTGGCCGGCGTAGTTGCTGGCATTGCTGGCGCAATTGAGTTTGTTGACGTTGCCGAAGTGGTTGACCTGCGGCGAGCGATAGGATGAGCGCACGGAGAGGGGCCCGAATTTTTCCTGCAGCGGTTCGAGCAGTTCTTCGCAGAGGCGCGTGCCGGCGGCGATGGCGAGATCGAGATCATCGGGCAGGTTCTGGAGGCCGTTGATGACGGCGATTTCGGAATACAGAAAATCGCGCATGAAGAAGTTTTCCGAGAGCCTCACGCGGCCGAAGGCTTCGAGGGCGCGCACGGTTTTCGGCGGACGCATGGGACAAATCTCCATCGGCTCTGGACGGCAAGGGTTGCTTCTGTAACGTGGCGGAAACAACCCGATTTCGACGCGCTTCCAGGTTCTGTCCATGCTGATGATCATGTTTTATGTCGCCATCACCGCCGAGGCGATGACGGCCGCCCTCGCTGCAGGGCGGCGCAACATGGACTGGTTCGGCGTCTGCATCATCGCCTGCGTCACCGCGCTTGGTGGCGGCACGGCGCGCGACATGATCCTTGATCACTATCCGCTCTATTGGGTACGCAATCCCTATATCCTGGTGCTGGTCTGCGGCGCGGCGCTTTTGACCATAGCGCTGGCGCGGGTGGTCGACAAACTTCGCTGGCCATTCCTGCTTCTCGATGCGGTCGGCCTTGTGGTCTTCACCATCGTCGGTTGCAATGTGGCCATCGAAACCAATGCGCATCCGATCATCATCATCGTTGCTGGCATGGTGACCGGGATCGTCGGCGGCATTCTGCGCGATGTGCTCTGTAACGACATTCCGCTGGTCTTCCATGGCGAGCTCTATGCGACTGTGTCGATCGTCACGGGTGTCGTTTATTATATGGGGCTCCTCGGCGGCTTGCCGACGGATCTGATGGTGCTCGTGGCTTTGGCCGTGGGCTTCCCACTGCGCATGCTGTCGCTCGTGCTGAAATGGGAAATGCCGAAGTTCGTTTTCGATCGAGACATGCGCAAGTAAAGCCAGACGTGCGGAAGCTGGCAAATCCCTAGCGGACTGTGCTAGAGGCAGGGCTACCATACAAGAATGGAGTTCTGCTTTGCGACAGACCTGGCGGTGGTTCGGCCCGAAGGACTTGTGCTCGATCGACGATATCACGCAGGTGGGAGCAGTGGGCGTCGTCAGCGCCTTGCACCATGTGCCCAATGGTGTCATCTGGACCAAGGACGAGATCGCCAAGCGCTACAGGGAAATCGCGACGCGCAAGGACGGCTCGGCATCGGGCCTGACCTGGGACGTGGTCGAAAGCCTTCCGGTCAGCGAAGATATCAAGAAGCAGAAGGGCGATTGGCGCGAGCATATCGCCAATTACAAGATCTCCATGCGGAACCTCGCCGAAAGCGGCATGGAGGTGATCTGCTACAATTTCATGCCGGTGCTCGATTGGACCCGCACGGATCTGCGCTGGGAAGTGCCCAATGGCGGCTCCTGCATGCGGTTCGATATCAACGACTTCGCGGCCTTTGACATTCATATCCTGAAGCGTCCGGGTGCGGCCGCCGACTATACCAATGCGATTGCCGACGAGGCGGAACGCCGCTTTTCGAACCTCAGCGAGGACGAGAAGAAGCAGCTTGGGCGCAATGTCACCATGGGTCTGCCGGGATCGACGGAATCCATGTCGCTGCAGGACGTGCAGGCGCATCTCGACGAGTATGGCAACATCACCCGCGACCAGCTTCGCGAGCACTTTGTGCATTTCCTCGAAGAAGTGGTTCCTGAGGCGGAAAAGCTGGGCCTGCGTCTTTGCTGCCACCCGGATGATCCTCCGTTCGCCCTCCTCGGCCTGCCGCGCATCATGTCGACGGAGGAGGATTACAAATACATGCTCGATGCCGTCGACAGCCAGACTAATGGCATGACGCTGTGTTCGGGATCGCTCGGAGCGCGGCCGGATAATGATCTGCCCGGCATCATGGAGCGGTTTGGGCCAAAGGTGCATTTTCTGCACCTGCGGAACGTCAAACGCGACAATGACGATATTGTCGGCTCGTTTTTTGAGGCTGAGCATCTTGGCGGGGACACCGATATGGTCGCGCTTATCGCCGCGATCGTGCGCGAAGAGCGGCGGCGGAAGGCTGAGGGACGCAGGGACGCGATCATTCCCATGCGCCCAGATCACGGTCAGGATATTCTCGATGATCTTGGACGCCGGGCGCAGCCGGGCTATCCGACCATCGGGCGCATGAAGGGCCTTGCCGAATTGCGCGGCATCATGACGGCGCTCGAACACCAATCGGTAAACTTCTAATCAACCGGTTAACACCCTCTGCGCGCGCCACTGCCACACTGGACACTTGAGTCTAGGTGGTGTTGGCGATGGGTATGATGAGCGCGTTGCGGCGAGCGGTGACGTCTTTAAGACCGTCACCACACGTTACCCCCCCGGCGCTGCAAGAGCCGGCGCGCATTCTTGTAGTCGATGACGATATCAATGTGCTGCGCGAGGCGGAGCGGATCATTCGCTTCGCGGGCCACGTGCCGATGTCGATTGGCGCCCCACAGGCCGCTTTGCAGATGGCGCGATCGATGGCGCCTTCGGTTATTCTTCTCGATGTGCTGATGCCCGGTTTCGACGGCTGGGATGTGCTGGCAGCATTGAGGGCCGATCCAGAAACCAGCGATATCCCCGTGATCATGATCTGCATGCTGGGTGAGCACAGTGATGCGCTTGCGGCAGGCGCTGCGGGCAGCGTGAACAAGCCACTTCAAGCGGCGGCTGTTTCAGCCGAGATCTCTCGCGTGCTTGCTCATGCGATGCTGCGCCAGACGTTGCGCGCCTAGGCACTGACCGTCAGCGCATCCACTTTGGCGCGAAACGGAGGCCATGTTGCGGCGGCAAGTGGCGCATCAGGCGCCGATAGATCAAGCCAAAGATAAAAAACACGACGAGCGATACCGCGAGGAAATAGAGCGCGGCGACCGAGAAATGCAGGAACGCATTGTAGTCGCGTTCGAAGAGGGTCTTTGCCGTGATCATCAGATCCGCCTGGGCGCCGATGACCGGCAGCGCGAAATAGACGATGGCCGTTGCGTGGAAGAGGAAAACCACTTCGTTGGTGTAAGCGGGCCAGGCGAGACGGATGAGGTTAGGCCAGACAACCCGGCGGAATTGCTGGGCGGGGGACATACCATAGGCGCGCGCGGCTTCGACGGCGCCACGGGGGACTGCGCGCAGGGCACCGTAGAAGATTTCAGCGGTATAGGCGGCCGTGTTCAACACCAGAACGAGCGGCCCGATGAATAGCGGGTGCAGCACAAAGCCCGAGATTCCGAGCGGCTTCCACACGGAAATATTGAGCGACAGCGCCAACGAGTAGAACATGAAGAACTGGATGAAGAGCGGCGAGCCCCGGAAGGCGTAGATATAGCCGCGCGACAGCCGGTTGATCAGCGGGTTGCGCGACGCCTTGCCGAGCGCGAGGAAGACGGCGAGCACAAAGCCGAGCGGAATGGAGGCGAGGGCGAAGTAGATGTTGAACATCACTGCCGGCGCCATGATGGCGAGGTCGTTGAGGAAGCCCTGCATTACGCGTGTGCCTCGCTCAAAATGCCTTTGCCGACGCGGCGCATGATGGCCTCGAAAACGCGCTCCGAAAGCCAAGTGACAAGGATGTAAAAGACAAAGAGCACGAGGTAATAGCGCCAGCGCCAATCCGCGTGGACGAGGCCCACAGCGGGCAGGAAGTTTGGCGCACCGAGGCGATCGGCCCAGAGGACGATATCGGCGATCTGCAGCAGCGAAAGCAGCGAGGTCGCCTTGATGATCAGCATCCAGACATTGGAGAGGCCGGGAAGCGCATAGACCCACATCTGGCGGATGTGAATGTGCCACAGCACTTGGCGAGACGACATTCCATAGGCGCGTGCGGCTTCAAGCTGCCCCAACGGGACGGAGCGAAGCGCGCCGTGAATGACATTGGTGGCGAAGGCGCCATAGACGATGCCGAGCGAAACGCTGGCGAGCATCAGATATTCCGGCGTACCGAGAATCCAATTGGCTTCGCGGCACGGTGGCCAGGCGGCAGTTTGGGCGGCAACCATCGCCGGTGAACACACCTGCGTTGCGACTAGCCACTCGACGCCTTGCTCGAAGGCGAGGGGGAAAAAGAGGAAAAAGAGAACGTCTGGCACGCCGCGCACGATGGACGAGTAGATAGTGCCAAGGACGCGGAGCGGCAGGAAACGCGCGTTTCGGGCCGTGGCGCCGGCCAGGCCGAACAGCACGGCAAGCGCGCCACCCATAAGGGCCGCGAAAATGGTGAACTGGAAGCTGGCATACCAGGTCAGATGCTTGCCATTGGTCAGATAGCTGAGCCAGAAGGCGATGTCGTCGGTCATTTGGCGCGCACCAGTTCAATCGGTGAGCGAGGAGTTTTGGCTCCTCGCTCTAGGCGTATCAGTTCGCGTAATAGGGGCCGCGGCCGTCGAACCACTTGGCGATGAGGCCATCGACGGTGCCGTCTGCCTTGAGGGCTTCGATGGCGGCGTCGAGCTTGGCGGTCAGGTCGGTGTCTTCCTTGCGGAGGCCAATGGCCATGCCTTCACCGATCATGATGTCAGGACCGGTGTAGTCGATGGCGCCGCTGGATGCGGTGACGATGGGGTCGACATAGGCGCCATCGGCAAAGATCGCGTCGAGATTGCCGGCTGAGAGATCCGCCACGGCCTGATCAGCGGTGGTGAAGGAAACGATGGTGTTGTCCTTGGCGAGATTTTCCTCGGCATAGGCTGCCTGGATCGTGCCGCCCTGGACGCCGATACGCTTGCCGGTGAGGGCATCGAAATCGATCTCTGCACCAGCCAGCGCTACATAGCGCGACGGATCGGGCGGAAAGTATTCGTCGCTGAAGGCGATAGTCTGCTTGCGCTCTTCGGTGATCGACATGCCCGCCATGATGGCATCGTAGTTGCCAGCCAACAGGTTCGGGATGATCGAATCCCAGTCGTTGACGATGAATTCACAGGTGAGGCCAGCCTTTTCACAGATGGCGCCGGCGAGCTCGATTTCGTAGCCGGCGGGTTTGCCGCTTTCGTCGAGGAAATTCCATGGCGCATAGGCGCCTTCCGTCGCGATGCGGAGGCTCTCTTGTGCCATCGCGCCGCTGCTCAGCGTCAGGGTGGCAAGTGCTGCCAGGATTATCTTCTTCATTAGCGTCTCCATTACGTTTGACGTCGAGAGTTTAAGTATGTCGCTGCTCTTCGTGATTGGCAGCGTTGAGAAACTGTCTGAGGCGGGCCGATTTGGTGGACCCAAAAACCTCGTCCGGCGTGCCTTCCTCCTCGATCAGGCCCTGATGGAGGAAGACCACCCGGTCCGAGACGGAGCGGGCAAATTCCATATCGTGGGTGACGAGAACCATGGATCGGCCTTCGTCAGCCAGCACTTTGATGACGCGCAGAACTTCGACCTCGAGTTCCGGGTCGAGCGCGGAGGTCGGTTCGTCGAAGAGCATGACGCGCGGATTGATGCAAAGGGCGCGAGCGATCGCGGCGCGCTGCTGCTGACCACCAGAAAGTTGGGATGGATAGGCGTCGGTCTTTGAACCGATGCCGACCTTATCGAGCATGGCGCGAGCCTCGGCCTCAACCTCGGCACGCTGGCGGCCCTGGACGATGAGCGGCGCTTCCATGACATTTTGCAGTACCGTCATGTGCGCCCAGAGATTGAAGGACTGGAAGACCATGCCAAGCTCGGAGCGGATGCGCCGGATCTGGGATTCGTCTGCGATCTGACGTGCTTGGGCCGAGCCGCGAAGCTTGATAGCTTCGCCATCGATCAACACGTCGCCTTGATCGGGAACTTCGAGCATATTGATGCAGCGCAGAAGGGTCGATTTGCCCGAGCCAGAAGACCCAATCAGACTCACCACCTGACCTTCGCCGACGGACAGCGATATGCCCTTCAAAACCTCCAGCGCGCCGAAGGACTTATGCAGATCGCGCAATTCCACAACGGGCATGGTCGCAGCGGGCGCCGTGTTCAGTTCGTGCATGCTTACCGTAGACCCGGTTTCGGGCATTCCTGATGGCAACTGCCTTATTTTGAGGCTGGCAGTTTTGACCGCCTTCAACAAATGCAAATGGCGCCGAGATAGCAAGGGGAAAAAGCAGAATTGCCCAGCGCTCTTGGACTTGCGGTGAAAACGGGGCACAAGGCCGCGTGTTCGATGCGCAGGGTGCGGCATGTTCTTTCTGGTTTCAAAGATTTTCTGGCTGGTGGCGCAGCCGTCGAGCATTGTCGTGTTGCTGCTGCTTCTCGCGCTCGGTTTCGCGCTTTTGAGGAAGCGGAAATCGAGCATTGCGGCGCTTGTGTTGGCCGTGCTTGTCCACGGGTTGGTGGGATATACCACGCTGGGCTATGTCATCATTCAGCCGCTCGAAGATCGGTTTTCCGTGCCCGCGACGCCACCACAGGCGGTCAATGCGATTATCATGCTGGGTGGAGCAACGTTGGCGCGTCCAAGTTCAGCCCGGCAAATTGCGGAACTCAATGATGCCGGCGATCGCCTGACCACGACCTTATGGCTCGCCAACGCTTATCCGACGGCAAAGATCGTTGTCAGTGGGGGAAGCGGCGTGTTGGACGACGAAGGAGAATCTGAGGCCGAAACGGCCAAGCGCTTTTTCTCCATGCACGGCATTTCCGAGGATCGCTTTATCCTCGAAGGCGAGTCACGAAATACCGACGAGAATGTCGCTTTCACCGAGTCGCTGTTGGGTGATCTGGCGAACGGCAATGTCATATTGGTGACTTCGGCATTTCACATGCCGCGCTCAGTCGGTATTTTCAGCAAGGCGGGACTGCGCGTAATCCCCTGGCCGACGGATTATCGGACACCGGGGCCGCAGGGGCTTTGGTTCGATATCGCTAATCCCGTGCAAAATCTGAATGTGACGACTGTTGCGATCAAGGAGTGGATCGGGCTCGCGGTCTACTATTGGACAGGCAAAACCACCACTTTTCTTCCTCAGCAATAAAAAAGGCGGCCACGAGGGCCGCCCATTTGGCTATTTAGAAGTTTTAAGTCCGGCGGAAGAGGCCGATAACAAGAGAAATGACGAGGAACGCCAGGAAAAGGAAGAAAAGGATCTGGGCGATACCTGCAGAGGCGCCAGCAATGCCACCAAAGCCAAGAACGCCGGCAATAAGAGCGATAACGAGGAAGACGAGAGCGTAGTAAAGCATAGTTGCCTCCAGAGTGATGTCTTGCAGAATAAACGTGCGACCTTTTGGCAAGTTCCTGCAGGCAACAAAAAAGCCGGCATAGCCGGCTTTCGAGTTTTGCACGCAACCTTTGGTGTCAGGCTGCGGCGCGCGAACCGTCTTCGAAGAACAGTGCCTGACTGATCAGCGCCTTCACCATTTCCGGATTGAACGGCTTGGTGACGAGGAAAGTCGGCTCAGGACGTTCACCCGTAAGAAGACGCTCGGGGAATGCCGTGATGAAAATCACGGGTACCGAATGGGTATTGAGGATGTCGTTGACTGCATCGATGCCCGAGCTGCCATCAGCGAGCTGAATGTCCGCCAGGATCATGCGCGGCTGGGTCTGATTGAACAGGCTAACCGCCTCAGCATGCGTGCGGGCGATGCTGACGACCTTGTGGCCGAGGCTTTCGACCATCTGCTCGATGTCCATCGCGATCAATGGCTCATCTTCGATGATCATGATCTCGGTCGCCACCTGGCGCGAGATTTCATGCGAGGCCTGATCGAGGAGCGAGGCAAATTCCTGGTCGCTTACGCCAAGCACTTCGGCAGCCTGGGCATGCGTGAAGCCCTCGACTGCAACGAGCAGGAAGGACTGGCGGGGGCGGGGGGCGAGGTTGGCGAGATTACGAGCAGCGCGCTGTTCCCACGCGAAGGTCGAGATCGGTTCGGGGATATCGACAGCGGACGACGTGAAGAGAGCCGAGAACAATTTGTAAAGCGCAATGCGATCGCTCGATGCTTCCGGGAACAACGAGATATCGGCAATAAGGGCTTCCAACGTGGCGGCGACGTAAGCGTCGCCAGACGTCTGCGATCCTGTAACCGCCCGTGAGAATCTCCGGAGGTAAGGCAGGTGCGGCGCAATCCGCGTGGACAGAGACATGTAGGGAAACTCCAGTGACGCTTTTAGTCCGTGACTTCACGAATTAATTTAATGGCGCATGGAGAGAAAAGTTCCGAACCGATGGAACTTTTTTTATCCAGACGAATTTTCTCTGATTAGCGGGACCGCTTCCGAAGCTTGGGTAGAGTCAGGGCATGAAGAACGACACATTGGTGGGCCAACAAAACATGCGGCAGCAGCCGGATGATGGCCTTGGGCCGACATCAGATATTGGCTCGCGTCTGCGCGCGCTCTATGGCGCAGTGCAGGAAGAGGGCGTGCCTGATCAGTTGCTCGATCTACTCGAAAAACTGGATAGTGCCGAACAGGCACATGCCAAGCAATCTTCGCAGGGCGGAGAATAAGCGAATGGCGACAGAGACGACGTCGTTCAAGCGCGAAATGCTGTCCACATTGCCGAGCCTCCGTGCTTTTGCCGTGTCCTTGACCGGCAAGCACGATAAAGCTGACGATCTGGTGCAGGACACCGTCATGAAGGCGTGGGCTAAGCAGTCCAGCTTTGAGATGGGAACGAATATCAAGGCGTGGCTTTTCACCATTCTGCGCAACGAGTTTTATAGCCAGATGCGTAAGCGCGGGCGCGAAGTGCAGGATACCGATGGTGCATTCACCGAGCGGTTGTCGGTGCACCCATCGCAATATGGCTCGATGGACCTTCAGGATTTCAAGAAGGCGCTAGGTCAGCTGCCGGATGATCAGCGTGAAGCAATCATTCTCATTGGTGCGTCAGGCTTCTCATATGAAGAAGCGGCAGAGATCTGCGATTGCGCCGTTGGCACTATGAAAAGCCGCGTCAGCCGCGCACGCTCACGCCTGCAAGAGATGCTGAAGATCAGCGGTGAATCCGACTATGGTCCGGACGCTGTTTCGGCCCAGGTGACCACCACCAACCACTCCTTCTAAGCTACAATCACCGTCCGGATGGCATCGATCATGCTTTCGGACGGTGTCGGCTTGAACAATAGCGGCACGCCGGAGAGCCAGTTAATGCTCTTCCGCAAGTCCTGATCGGCGGTGACGCCAATCACCGGAATACCCTGCCGCACGAGATCGCCAATCAGTTGAAGATTGCTCGGCAGGTTGCGTTCGATCTCGACGATGGCGAGGCCTATTTCGCTGAACGGGACCGCCAGCTCCTCAATGAATGCGGGGTCTTGCGCGATCAAAACGCGTGGCGAAGAGAGGTCTTCAAGGGTCGCCTGAATGTCCAGCGCAATGAGGTATTGAGCCTCAACGATAAGCGCCGTTTGGCCTTTGAGCATTCGGCGTTTTCCTTGCTGGATGGGACAATCCTTGTGTTCCTTGGCCGGTAGGCCGTCATTTAAAAAAGACATACGCATCGGAACGTGGCGGATCACGCCCGCGTTATTCCGCCAGCGTCATAACGTTCAGGATTTCCCTTGAATCTCGTCCTTCCCAGCACCGGGAGAAGGGTGCCCTGCGAACAATGCCCACTGCGCGGCTTGCCAGCATTCCGCGACTTTACCGAACCAGAGCTCAAATTCGTGTCGAGTTTCAAGCGGGGCGAACTGGTTGCCGAAACTGGATCGGCTATCCTTTCGGAAGGCAATCACAGTCCGCATCTCTACACGGTGCTTTCCGGCTGGGCTTTCAGGTTCAAGACGCTGCCAGATGGTCGCCGTCAGATTTTGAATTATCTGCTCCCCGGCGATTTGCTTGGACTACAGGGGTCCGTGTTGGGCGAAATGGAGCATTCGGTCGAGGCCTTGACGCCCGTCATCCTCTGCGTGTTCCAGCGCGATAAGCTGAACGAGCTTTTCGAGGCCCACGCCGGGCTTGGCTTTGACGTCACCTGGCTGGCGGCGCGGGAAGAGCGGATGCTTGACGAACACCTTCTCAGTGTTGGCCGGAGAACGGCGGTCGAGCGGGCGGCTTATCTGCTGGCATTTCTTCACAACCGCGCCGCAACACTTGGGCCAGTTACCGACAAGGTGCTGCATGTACCACTGACCCAGCAGCATGTCGCAGATACACTTGGCCTCTCTATCGTGCACACGAATAAGACGCTGCGCAAACTAGCGGAGAAAGATCTCATCCGGTGGTTGGATCGGAGTTGCGAAATCATCGATCCAGAAGGTCTGCAAGAGCTCGCCGATTGGGATGCCCCCAGAGAAATCACAAGGCCACTGATCTAAATGATTGCAGCCTCAATGCTGCCATTGCCGCATGGCACGCGGTGGACCTACAATAGGTCTCCGTCCAGCGACAAGAGTCGGCCAGGATGGCTTGGATGATAACGGTGGGACAAGAACCCAACAGCACAGTTGTGCCATTACTCGGACATCGCACTGCCCGACGCATTGCTGTCTGGTCTTCCCTTTGCCTTGTTTTTCTCGCTGCCATCGTTTCGCTCTTGCTCATGCAGGGGATGGAACGCCAGTTGAGCGATATGACCGAGACTTACGCTGTGCGTGACAAGGCCCGGCAACTCATCAACATCATAGGAGAGGCTGAAGCCAGCCAGCGCGGCTATATGCTGACGCGCGACCGCCAATTTCTGGTCCCATACCGCACTGCCGCCGCTCAGATCGACACCTATGTTTCCTCGCTTCTGGATATGGCAGCTGACGATCCGGCGCAGACAGCTCGTGTGCGGAGCATAACGGGCGACATCGCGGGCAAGATGGCCGAGATGGAACGGGTGGTGCAGCTCGTCGCAACGGAGCGTCAGGAAGAGGCGCAGACGCTGACCGATACCGGCATGGGCGCGCGGATGATGGGTGAAGTGCGCGATACGCTCGAAGCCTTCATCGGCGAGGAAAATCAGAAGCTTGCCGTGCGTAATGACGCTATCGATCAGTCGCGCTTGTGGCTGGTGGGGACGATCATCGCTGCTTTGGCGGCAGCGGTGTGCCTTGGCTATGCTTTGATGTCGCGGACGCAGAAGCAGGTTAGTTCGATGGCGCAGCGCAACCGCGGGCTGATAAACCAGAACGAAGCGCTTGAAGCCGAGGTGGCCGAGCGGACGCGCGCGATCGACGATGCGCGAGCGCATGCGGAGCGTGAACGGCAGCGCGTGGAAGCGCTGCTGCAGGATACCAGCCACCGCATTGGCAACTCACTGGCCACTGTTTCTTCGCTTCTTGCCTTGCAGTTGATGCGGACACGGTCGGAAGAAGTGCGTGTGGCCCTCGAGGCGGCAAGGCTTCGCGTGCACGCCATTGCGTCGGCTCATCGTCGCCTTCGCTTGGGCGATGACATGGAATCGGCGAGCGCCGAGGAGTTCTTGAGCGCAGTCCTCGAAGATATATCAATCACTCAATCCGATTCCGAGCGCATCACCATCGAAGGCAAGATCGATCCGATCGAAGTGAGCTCACGGGACGCGACCACGTTGGGCATTCTGGTTGGTGAGTTCGTCACTAACGCCCTCAAGCATGCCTTCCCCGATGGACGGAAGGGGCATGTCGAAGTTGCCCTTTTCCGCAATGATGCGGGTGTGCCGACATTGACGGTGCGCGATACGGGTGTCGGCCTACCCGAGGGCAAGGAAGAGGGTGGGCTGGGCTCGGTCATCATCAAGCAGTTGTCCAGCCAGTTTGGTGGGGAACCGATCTATACGAGTGAGCCGGGTAATGGCGTCACCGTAGTGGTGGCGATGCCCGCGCTCGTTCAAGCGCCGACCCACGCGGCGGCGGAGTAGATTCATGCATTTAGCCGCCGTCTTCAATCGCGACAGCGGCACATTACGCACCATGAACCTCGAAGAATTTTGCGCTGAGGCTAAGGACGCTTTTGCGGCTGCCGGGCATGAATTCGACTGCCAGATCGTCAATGGCGATGAGGTGGTTTCGACCCTTGAAAACCTAGCCACCAGCTACACGGTCGAGGCGATCATCGCAGCTGGCGGTGACGGGACAATTTCGACCGCCGCGGCTCTCGCTCTCAAAGAAAATAAGGTTTTGGGACTATTGCCGGCGGGCACAATGAACCTTTTTGCGCGCACTTTGGGTGTGCCCCAGGATATTCACCGCGCGGTGCACGCGATTGCGCAGGGAACCGTTGGATCGGTCGATATAGCGACTGCCAACCAACAGCCTTTCGTCCATCAGTTTAGCGTCGGTATTCACCCGCGGCTCGTGAGGATCCGCAATGGCATGGTTTACCGAAGCCGCGTCGGCAAAATGTTGGCAAGCCTGCGAGCGATTGCGGCCGCGGCAGCAAACCCGCCGAAATTCGACGTGGAGTACACCGACAGTACCGGCAAACACAGCCGAACCGTTTCTGGGATCGCGGTTTCGAACAATCCGCTCGATGATGGGCCTGTACCGGTGGCTGGGCAACTCGATAGCGGGCGCCTGGGTGTCTACTTCGCCGCACCAGTGACCACGGGTGAACTCATTGGGCTCGCTATAGATGTGCTGTTGGGCCGTTGGCGCAACAATCCGCAGGTGACGGAGCTGGAGTGCACCCAGCTCGAGCTGCATTTTCCGAAGCGCAAAAAAGATGCGCAGGCCGTGATCGATGGCGAATTGATCGATCTGGATCGGAAGGTAATCTTGAAGGCGGTGCCCCAGGCGCTGCGCGTCATTCTGCCGAAAGCAGAAAGCTAAAACTCGCGACGGTTTCCCGTCACGAGTTGTGGTCGTTGCGATCTCTCAGGAGTGCAACCGCGGCTATAGCTGCTGCCGGGATGCCGAGCTTCAAAAGCAAAGGCGAACGGGCGAGCAGTGGCAGAGCGGTCAGGGCTGCCGTCGTCAGGAACGCACCAGTGTCGCTGGAGCGCCGCTTTTCGACAATGCGCCTTTTACGGCCTGCTTCAGCCATCGAGAAACCGATCAAGGTGATCAGCGCGATGGCCAGAAACCCGCCAGCAAAGATCAGCGAGGCGTAGAGAGGCCCGACCGACGCTGCGAGCGCGATATATCCTGCTGCAATCAGGAATCCGACGCCAATGGCGCCGAAAACCATAATAACCGCGTAGACAACTGCAAGACCCTTGAGACGCTGCCCGAGCCCCTCGACCTCAAGGCCGAGAAGCCCGGCGAGGGGCATGAGCAGGTTGAACATCAGCGAGTCAACAGGGCCAGAACGAAGCCGACGCCGAGAGCCGTTGCGACGGAGGTTAGCGGCTTTTCGCGGATGGTGTCCTTGAGCTGCTGCTCGTACTCCCCCGCCTGGTCCTGGGCCTCCTCGACCATATGACGGCCACGGCGCTTGAGCTGGCGGAATTCGGTTTCGGCGATGTCGCGGACTTCGCCGGCCTTTTCGCCGGTCAGTTTGCGCAGCGTCTCGCCGATGGACTTGAGATCGTCCTGAAGCTGGGCAACCTGTGCCTCAAGTTCCTGCTCGCGGGTCTTTTCGGAAACGCGGGCGCCCTTGCGGGCAGCGGCGGGTGCCATATCGGTGGTGGATGCCATGGGAAACTCCTGTTTATCACAGGTGAAAACGCGGCAACCTCCTCCCGGTTCCGGCCTGTGGTCCTAAAAGAGAAAGCCCCAATGCACAGAGTGCATCGGGGCAAAGCGAGACCGAAAGGGGGGCGTCCTTCGGTTCGCAAAGACACAGGTCTAGGGGACAAGTGCCTATTTCGTTGCTGCTAAATCCGGCCCATCAGCACGAGGATCAGCACAACCACGAGCACGACACCCAAGATGCCGGACGGGCCGTAACCGAAACCGCGCGAATAGCCCCAGCTCGGCAGTGCGCCGACCAGAAGCAGAATAAGAATGATAATGAGAATAGTGCCGAGACCCATGAAACCCTCCTCGATCTAAACGGCTTGATCAGCGCTTGATCGACCCAGACGAAGCGCTGATATCGGCGGACATTCCCGCCAATTCGGAATTAGAAAAGTGCGACCATGAGTGCTGCGGCGGCAGCCAGAATGAAGGCTGCAGGGATCAGAGCGCGGAAAACGTCGTTGGCGTGGCTTGGTTCGTCGTAACCCTCGTTTGGCCAAGCCATCGAGGAACGTCCAGCATGTTCCAGAGCGCGAATTTCAGCCTGAGTCATCTTTGCCTCCAGCGACCCGCCAGCGCGGGAACTCGTGGTCATTGCCCGTCATGGGCATCGTGACAAAGAAACGGCAATGCTGTGAATTGGTTCCAGCGCGCTGCCCGGTATCTATTCGATGCGAATGACGTCCACCGATTGGCGCGTTTCGTGCGAACCGTGGGTGCGCAAAACGCCGACAATCGGAGAGACGTCGGCATAGTCGCGACCGTGACCAATGGCGATATGATCGCCGCCAGCCATCATGGCATTGGTCGGGTCGAACTCAACCCAACCCATGGTCGTGCCACACCAGACGCGAACCCAGGCGTGCATGGCATCGGCTCCTTCGAGGCGTGCTTTTCCAGGTGGGGGGAGGGTGCGGAGGAAGCCCGAGACATAGCCGGCTGGTACTCCCAATCCACGAAGCCCGGCGATCATGACATGTGCGAAATCCTGGCAGACGCCTTTTTTGAGGACAAAGGCCTCGGCTGG
Source organism: Devosia sp. Leaf420 (assembly GCF_001425445.1). Lineage (GTDB taxonomy): Bacteria > Pseudomonadota > Alphaproteobacteria > Rhizobiales > Devosiaceae > Devosia. Next base: position 290,135 of record NZ_LMQU01000012.1, read on the forward strand.
CTTGGTTTCGACGTCAGTCGCTTTGGGGTCGTATTCGAAATCCCTATGTATGGCGAGGCAAAGGGCCATGGCTTTGCCAAGGACGGTGTCGGCATGCGCTGACTGAGCGCTTGCATAGTCCTTGATGTCGGGAGCCAGTTGCACTCGTGGGGAGGCCGCAAGGAAATGCTGCGGGCTGTCGGGTTGGACGGACCAGTAGCGTTCAACCTCTAAGGCAAGCTGATCCATTGTGGGGGAAACGTCACTTCGCTCGACATGATCTTCAACCTGAACCCGCGCCGTAAGGCGAACTTCGAATTTCTCGTGCGGCTCAACGAAGCTGACATCGCTGACCATATTGCCGAAGAAGTCGATGAAACTCGTCGCGCGCTGTGGCTTCGGGAAGAACGAGAGCGATGAGGCGATGACCCGCTGGTGCCCAGGCACCGAGGACGGCGCGACGCGGATGTGATGGCGCCCACCATGCACCGGCGCATCATAATCATAAGTGAGGGTCAGGCGGAGGTCGTAGAGCATGGGTCAGGTGAAGTAATGCGCGGCGATGAGACCAGCGAGCATGCCGATTTCATTGGCGATGTTTTCGAGAACCTCAGGCGTAATGGCTTCAGGTTCGGCAATGATGAGGCGGGTCTGTAGCTCAAGCGCCGCCTTGGCAACTGTCGAGAGTTGCCCATCCCGAATGCCGCCAGGCAACTCCTCCAATTGGGTGCGAAGCTCGGTCAGCTGGAACAGGACCGAACGCGGGTTGAGCGGGTCGAGGACCAAAAGGTCGATCGCGCTTTGCGTTCCGGCCGTTACCGAATAGCGCCGGCGATGTGACATGACGCTATCGCCGATCTCGAGCAGCATCTCGAGCGAGCCATCGGGCGCATCGTCGCCCGAGAGGGCGCTAGCAATGCGCGCCGTTTGAATGGCGCGCTCCAGGCGGCGCCCGATTTCGAGGAAGCGCCAGCCGGCGAAGCGATACATGTTTTCATGCACAAGGCCGGAAAAGCCGGCAAGCTTGCGCAGGATCACGGTCATGGCACGCGTTGCGTCATCGCCGCCTTGAATGCGCGTCGCAAAGCGTTGGGCAGTCTTTTGCAGATCGTTGAGGGCCAGCCAGCCATCGGGCGAAAAACGGTCGCGGATCTGGCCGGCGCTGTGCACCGCACTGTTGATCGACACCAGCAAGCCCTGTGGCATTGCCTCGGACGCATCGACATCGATGCTGTCGAGGAAAGCGGCGCAATGGGTCAGGATCGGCAGATCGGGCTTTGACAACTCGGCGAGGCGGGCATTGTAGGCGCGCAGAATGCGGACTGTCGCTTCGCAGCGTTCGGCATAGCGGCCAAGCCAGATCAGATTATCCGCAGCTCGGCTCGGGAGGCTGCCGGCGGAATTGCGGACCAGGCGGTCTCCTTCCTGCGGCAATAGCGAAATCTGTTCTACCGGCGACGATGACACGACCCAGACGTCGGCTGCCTGACCACCGCGCTGCATGGCAAGGGCAGTTGTATCGGGGGTCGATCCGACGCGCGCGAAGCCGCCGGGCATCAGCGTCCACCCGCGCTCGGTGCGGGACGCGAAGACGCGAAGTGTAATCGGCCGCGGTTCGAGCTTGCCATCGACATAGACGGGCGCAGTCGAAAGCTGCACGGGCTCCTGACCGACATAGTGGCGGCCATTCTCGGCGATGCGCTGGCGGAGCAGGGTCTTTTGCTCAGCCGTCATGCTGGAGCCGAGCGCGGTGCCGCGCAGATCGTCAAAGGGCAAGGTCGTGGCGAAAGCCGGCCCAAGCATGAGATTATCGAAATTATCGAGGACGAAGTCACGCTCGGAACGCTGGCCGCACCACCAGGTCGCAATCTCGGGAAGTTGGAGGCCTGCGCCCAAAAGATGCTCGCAGAGCCGCGGCATGAAGGCGGAGAGAGCGCGGGTTTCTAGGATGCCGGTGCCGAGGCCATTGATCATGGAAATGGAGCCGGAGCGCACGGCTTCGACCATGCCCGGAGTGCCGATGCGGCTATCGTAGCGCAGTTCCAGAGGATCGACGAAGCTCGAATCCATACGCCGCCAGAGGACGCTGACGGGCTTGAGGCCCGCAACCGTTCGCACCATGACTTGGCCGTTCTCGACAACGAGATCCTCGCCTTCGAGCAGCATCAGACCGAGATAGCGCGCGATATAGGCGTGTTCGAAATAGGTTTCGTTGAGCTGGCCGGGTGTCAGGATGCCGACACGGCCGCCATCGCGCTTGGCCTGTGCAAAGAGATGATCACGGAAATCACGGAAGAACCCGGCCAAGCGCTGGATGTTCATCTCGCCATAGATATCGGACAGCGCGCGAGTGGTAGCCACGCGGTTTTCGAGCGCGAAGCCAGCGCCAGACGGCGCTTGCATGCGATCGCCAAGGACCCACCAGGCGCCATCCGGCCCACGGCCGAGTTCAAAAGCGCAGAAGTGGAGGAAGTGACCGCTCGTTGGCTTGACCCCGACGAGGGGGCGCAGGAACTCGCCGTTTTGAGCAACCAGTTCAGGCGGCAGCAGGCCTTCCTGTACGAGGCGATTGTCGCCGTAGATGTCGGCGACGATCTTCTCCAAGAGTTCGGCGCGCTGGGTCAGGCCGGTCGAGATGGTCTGCCATTCCGCTTCGTGAATGAGGAGAGGAATATGCGCCAAGGGCCAGGCGCGCTCCTTCCCTTCGGCGCCATCATACTTGCGGTAAAATACACCAGCGTCGCGCAGATATTGGTCAGCGCGCTCGAAGCGGGCTGAAAGCTCCGCGGGCCCGAGTGCATCGAAGGCCGCCATGAGCTTGTCCCACCCGGGACGCAGGGCACCTGATGCATCAAGCATTTCATCAGGCACGCCCGGCAAAAGGGCGTAATCCCTGATGATGCTCGGGCCGGCGGGCGGCGTCGTGCGGGTGTTCTGACTCCGCTTTCTCATGGCGTTACGTGACCCGTGGAGGGCGCCGCAAGTCGAGCGTCAGCGGGAATTCATCCGTTGGCCGTTCCGGGCGATACAAATAATTGCCCGGCGTATAATTGTGCGGCACGAAGCGCGCAAGCCGCCGCGCCTCGGCTTCGTTGCCATTGACGGGGAAAGTCTCGTAGTTGCGGCCACCCGGATGGGCGACGTGATAGACGCAGCCGCCGATCGCGCGCTTGGTCCAGATGTCGTAGATATCGAAGACCAGCGGCGCGTGGACCGGCATGGTGGGGTGCATGCCGGAGGCCGGTTGCCAGGCTTTGAAGCGGACGCCGGCGACAGACGTGCCGGCTTCGCCGGTGGCGGCGAGTGGGGCAGAGCGCTCGTTGCAGGTGACGAGATAGCGGCCGGGATTTGGGGCTGTGAGCTTGACCTGGAGGCGTTCGACCGAACTATCCACATAGCGGACGGTGCCGCCGATGGCGCCTTGTTCGCCCATGACGTGCCAGGGCTCAAGGGCTTGGCGGAGTTCGAGTTTTACCCCGTTCGATTCGACTTCGCCGCAGAAGGGGAAGCGGAATTCGAGCTGGGCTTCGAACCATTTTGGGTCGAACTTGAAGCCGGCGCGGTCAAGGTCGGCGAGGATGCCGAGGAAGTCCTGCCAGACGAAGTGGGGGAGCATGAAGCGATCGTGGAGCGTCGTACCCCAGCGCGTGAACTCGCCTTCCAGCGGGTTCTTCCAATAGTGGGCGATGAGGGCGCGGATGAGCAATTGCTGGGCAAGGCTCATGCGCGCGTTCGGCGGCATTTCGAAGCCGCGGAATTCGACGAGGCCGAGGCGGCCGGTGGGGCCGTCAGGCGAAAAAAGCTTGTCGATACAAATCTCTGAGCGATGCGTGTTGCCGGTAACATCGGTCAAGAGATTGCGGAAGAGGCGGTCGACGAGCCAGGGCGGGGTGGTGCCGAGATCGGGCGAGGGCACGTCGGCCATGGCGATTTCGAGTTCGTAGAGGCTGTCGTGGCGGGCTTCGTCGAAGCGGGGGGCCTGGCTCGTCGGGCCGATGAAGAGGCCTGAGAATAGGTAGCTCATCGAGGGATGGCGCTGCCAGTGAAGGATCAAAGACTTCAGCAAATCCGGGCGTCTCAGGAACGGACTGTCCGCCGGCGTAGCGCCGCCCACGACGACGTGGTTGCCGCCGCCGGTGCCGGTGTGTTTGCCGTCGATCATGAATTTATCGGCGCCGAGCCGGCAGTTTCGGGCTTCGTCGTAGATGGCGGTGGTGGTTGCGACGCAATCGTCCCAGTTGGCGGCTGGGTGGATGTTGACTTCGATGACGCCGGGGTCGGGGGCGACGCGGATAACGTTTAGGCGCGGGTCGAATGGAGGGGGGTAACCCTCGATGTGGACTGGCTTTTTGATTGCCTTGGCGGCCGCTTCGGTGGCGGTGATAAGATCGAGATAGTCGTCGGCGTCGGCCACGGGCGGCAGGAAGACGCAGAGGCGGCCTTCGCGCACTTCGACCGTTAGCGCGGTGCGCACATCGGAGTTGATTTCGTTAGCATTCCGTTGCCGTTGAGCCGTGCTTAAGGGTGTTTCGGTGAAAGACGCGGTGGGCTGGGCGTGGAGGCGCTCCAAAATCGCTTCGGGCTCTGCCAGTGGAGGCCGAACTTCGCCGGGATCGGCGGGCACGACATGGGGATAAGATGTCGGGGGAATATGGTCGAGACTGCCGAGGGGGAGGCGGTACCCCGCGGCGCTGTCACCGGGCACGAGATAGAGTTTGCCGCGGCGGGTTTTCCATTGTTCGGTGACCCAGCGGCGACCGGTGGCCGCGGCATTCCAGCGCTGGACCGGGAAGACATAGCCGGTTGGGTTGGTGAGGCCACGATCAAAGACCGTGGCCATGCGGGCACGCTCTTCGGCATCGGCGAGTTTGGAATTTGCGGGGTCGACGTTTTCGGGAAGCTTGGCTTCCTTGAGGAGCCATTCGCCCGGGTCTTCATAGGCGGGTGAGACCGTGTCGGTGGTCAGACCGAGATTTTGAGCTATGGCCTTGCTCAGAGCCTCGGCGTCGGCCGGGGTGACGCCATAGTCCTTGCCTTCCTCGGCGATGAAGCTTTCGTCGGACCAGATCGGTTTGCCGTCGAGGCGCCAGAAGAGAGAGAAGGTCCAGCGGGGGAGCGTTTCGCCCGGATACCACTTTCCCTGGCCGTGATGGATCATGCCATTGGGCGCGAAGCGGGTGCGGAGCCGGCGGATCAAGGTGTCGGCGAGGCGGCGCTTGGTGGGGCCGACCGCGCCGGCATTCCACTCGTCGGCCTCGAAATCGTCGATGGAGACGAAAGTAGGTTCGCCGCCCATGGTGAGGCGCACGTCATCAGCCTTCAGAAGAGAATCGACCTGATGCCCCAAGGCATTGAGTTCGTTCCAACTTTCGTCCGAGAAGGGTTTTGTGATGCGCGGATGCTCGGCGACCCGCGTCACCTTCATGTCGAAGGCGAAATCGACCTCGGCATAGGAGGCGAAGCCCGAAATCGGCGCCGCATTGCGATAATGCGGGGTCGCGGCGAGGGGGATATGGCTTTCGCCGGTGAGAAGGCCGGAGGTGGGGTCGAGGCCGATCCAGCCGGCGCCAGGAAGATAGACTTCGCACCAGGCATGGAGGTCGGTGAAATCATGGTCGGTGCCGGCGGGACCATCGAGCGAGACGAGGTCCGGCTTGAGCTGGATCAGGTAGCCGGAGACGAAGCGGGCGGCGAAGCCGAGATGGCGGAGGACGTTTACCAGCAGCCAGCTTGAATCACGGCACGACCCCCTGGCGTTGACGAGCGTTTCTTCTGGTGTCCAGACGCCGGGCTCGAGGCGCACGATGTAATCGACTGATTGCTGCAGGCTGGCATTGAGATCGGTGACGAAGTTCACCGTGTTGCGCGGACGCTTGTCGATCGCGTCGATGAATTTCGAGACTGCCGGGGTCAGCGGCTCGGGCTGGCGATAAATTGCGAGATCGGCCCGAACGTCTTCTGGATAGTCGAACGGCCATGTCTCGGCCGACTCTTCGACGAAGAAGTCGAAGGGATTGTAGATCGTCATATCGGCGACGAGATCGACCTCGATCTTGAGTTCGGTCACCGGTTCGGGGAAGACGAAACGGGTTAGGAAATTGCCGTAGGGATCCTGCTGCGTGTTCACGAAGTGGAGGTTGGGCGAGACCCGGAGCGAATGGCTCAGAACCTTGGTCTTGGAATGGGGAGCGGGTTGGAGCCGGATGATCTGAGGCTGCAGGAAGACGGGCCGGTCGTACTTATAATGCGTCAGATGATAGATTGCGGCTTTGATCGACATTCGGCTGAAACGCTCGCTCAATAGCCACAGATTTTAGACTTCCCGGAAGAGAGCTTAGCGGTGATTTGGGGACTTGGATAGGCGGCGTGCACAAGCCGATGTCGACAACGGGGTCGAGGGCAAATAGTCAGCCCGGCAGTTGCAAGGCAGCGTGGTGGGGTGCTCGGGTTTGCGAGTTTGGTCCCCTCTGCGAGAGCGATCTTGGCGCAAAGCCCAAAGCGGTGATGCGCTTTTGTTGTTGCGGCGTCAGTGCTGGCCAGACCAGCTTGCGGGCGGCGCTGTCGAGATCACCATATTCGCGCTGGTGAGCCTGACTGCGGAGCTGGATTTCGAAAATCCGCTTATCAATGCCGGGATCAACTTCGTCGAGAAGCGCAAAGAGCAGGGCTGCGTGGCGTGGGGAAAGCTGCAGATTACGATCGAAATAGAGGGAGATTTCGAGAGTGGCTGTGTCGCCACTGCCGGCCACAGCCTTGCGGATGATATCATGGCAGGTCTGTTGCTTGATGCGCATGGTCAGGCCGTTGAGATGGACGTGCGCATCGCTGGCGGTGAGCGTCAATTGATCGAGCATGGCGCCAAAGCTGTAACGTCCGGCGCAGCGCTGACACACCCAGCGCAGGTCGGAGTCGCGACGGATTTCGTAGGTCAGACGCTGGTTCGCCTGGCCGCAAAAGTCGCAGCATGAGGCAAAGGCGACATCGTCGGACAGGGCCCAGGTGAACGACCATTGGTCAGGCCTGCCGACCGATGTGGGCAGCGTGTAGCGGTGCGCCGATCCGGGCATTGTTCATCTCGCAATGTGTGGGAAGGTAGAGGCGAGGCGGCGACTGGGGCCGCCTCTTTGCTTCAATCCACGCGCTTGGAGTGGATCAGGTCGCCAACATTTTCGAATTCTTCGGGATAGGCGTCGACGATGTCCTTGGGGTTGCCCGAGGCGTAGCCATTGTCGCGATCGCGCAGGTGCTGGATCATCTCGCCGGCATTGGTGAAAGTCGTTCCGTCGAGCAATTCGTACTGCTTGCTACCGCCCCGATTGTTGTTTTCAGGATCCGCATAGGCGCCTGAGGTGGCGAGGAGGGCCATGGCAATGGCCACGGTTGCTGACTTCATCATGAGAGCGTCCTTGGGTTCTGTTTTGGAACGGGCGAATCGTACCATGGGCCGCCTGACATCGACCTGACACCTGTGGTCAGGTCGATGGGCGAGCCTTCGCAATGGTCTAGTAGGTCGCTCCAGGGGACGCAAAAACACCAAGGGCGCCAACGGATTTTCCGGGCGCCCTTGTGTTTTTATCAGCAGGATGGGGAGGGAGGCTTAGAACTCGCTCCAGTCTTCGGCGACGGCGGTGTTGCCGCGGGTCATGTAGGTCTTGGCCGCCTGCTGGACCTTGCGTTGGATCGTCTTGATGCCTAGGGCCGGCGCCGGGCTTGCGGACGCGCGGGCGGCGGGGTGGTGGTCTTCGAGGATGAAGATATCGACGATCCGATCGAGCTCGGAGGCTTGGCCTTCGGTCTGCTCGATTGCAGCATTGGTTTCTTCGACGAGCGCGGCGTTGTGTTGTGTCATCTCGTCCATCTGCCGGACGGCGACATTGACTTCCTCGATCGAGGAGGCCTGCTCGCGACTGTCGCGGGCAATGCCTTCCATGACGAGGCTGTTTTCGCGGATGCCAGTCAGGATTGCCTCAAGCTTGGCGGCGGCGTCGGCGACGAGCTTGGAGCCGCCAGAGACTTCCTTGGCGCTCTGTTCGATCAAGGCCTTGACGTCCGACGAGGCGCTCGCGGCGGACTGAGCGAGGCGACGCACTTCGACGGCGACCACGGCAAAGCCCTTGCCGGCGTCACCGGCGCGTGCCGCTTCGACGGAGGCGTTTAGCGCGAGCAGATTGGTCTGGAAGGCGATGTCATCGATGAGGCCGATGATATTGGAGATCTTGGACGAAGACGTCGTGATCTTTGCCATGGCGTCGGTCGCCTGACGCATGACCGCTCCGCCTTCTTCGGCGGTGTGGGAGACGGCTTGCGACTTGGTATTGGCGTCTTCGGCCTTCTTGGCATTGGTCAGCACGGTGGCTGCCAACTGTTCCATGGTGGCCGAGGTCTCTTCGATGGTCGCGGCTTGCTTGGTGGTCCGCTCGGAGAGGTCGTTTGCGCCGGCAAGGATTTCACCGGTTGCCGAGCGGACGCCGCGCGAGGTGCGGCGCAACTGGCCGACGATATCGGTCAGCTTTTCAGCGACGGCATTGGTGTCATTCTTGAGCTTGGCGAAGGCGCCCTGATAGTTGCCCTGAACGCGCTGGGTCAGGTTGGTTTCGGCAAGCGAAGCCAGAACCTTGCCGGTTTCATCGAGCCCACGATCGACCGTTTCGACGAGAGAATTGACCGAATTGGCCAAGGCGTTCAGTTCGGTATCGGGGAATTGGGCATCGACGCGCTTCGAAAAATCGCCGGCAATTGCGGAATCGACGACATGGCCGAAGGCGTTTTGCAGCTCGCTCATCATCTTGCGGCGGGCCTGCTCGTCGGCAACGATGCGAACCGCTTCGGCCTGGCTCATATCCCGCACCTTCATGGCGTTCTCGCGGAAAACTTCCACTGTGCGCGCCATGACGCCCATTTCGTCATTGCGTTCCGTATCGCGCACCGCAACGTCGAGATTGCCCTTCGACAGTTGATCCATGGTGCTCGAGAGACGTGCGATCGGGCGACGGACGATGGCCAGCGAGGTGATGAGGATGACGCCGAGGCTGACGAGCAGGATCAACGCGCCGGCGATGATGGCGACCTGGATCTGTTGCCAGACCGGGTTCTGGAAAACGGAGGCAGGAATATCGAGCACGGCGGCCCAGGTCTTGTTCATCCCCGGCGCTGTGAAGGGATAGACGAGGCGGACCGAGCCATCGGGCATATCGCGGATGACCTGCATGGTGCCCTTGGTGAGGGCCTCGGTGACGAGATCAGCACCTTGATCGGCATAGGCGGTAATGAGCTTGGTCGAATCAGGATGGGCAAGCCAATTGCCATTGCTCGCGACCAGCATCACCTGCCCGACGCCGAAGGGGTGAAGTTCGGATAGGACGGAGGTGAGGTCGCTGAGCTTGATGTCGACGCCGGTGATCCCGACCATCTCATTGTTCACCATCACGGGAACGGAGACCGAAGTCAGCAGCTCGTTCTCATTGGACAGATAGGGCGAGGTGATGACCGGCTGCTTGGTCTGGAGCGGGGCGGTGTAATATTCGGAATCGGGTTTGACGGACCAGGTCGAGAATTCCATCGCGCCGGTCGCGTTCTTGGTCCAATAGGCCGTGAAGAGGCCGTCGGCATTGGTGCCTTCGGTGCCGGTCAGAACCCGCGGCGAGGTGGCGCCGGGCAGCTCCATCATCCACGACCCGAAGACGAAATCATATTGCGGGGCGACTTGACGGAGGAGGGCGATCACGTCGGTGCGCAGCTTGGCGCCGTCGGTTTCATATCCCGAGATGCTAGCGGAGAGGGCGGCGCCGGCGGAGGTCGCGACCGACAGTTTCACCGCCACCTGATTGGCGACATTGGCCGCGGTTTCGGCGGCGAGGGTCATCACCTGATCTTCGGTGCGCGTCTTGGCGGACCAAACATTGAAGGCGGTGTAGACGGACAGAATCGCCGCTATCGAGACGCCCGAGACAAGTAAAAGCTTACCCGAGATGGTTTTAGATAGATGGAACACGAGAGCGACACATGTTTGCAGGCTGAATTGCCATGGACACTGTGCGCAATCATGATCAAAACTCGGTTAATGTAGGTTAGGCTCATCAGCGACGGGCGGCGGACTGCCCCATTTTCGAGACGACTTTGCGGATGTCGCGCTCGGTATCGCGGAGATGGAGGCGCATCGCTTCTGCAGCGGCGCGGCCATTGCCTTCGCGAATGCAATCGAGAATGCGCTGATGGGCGGCGATGGTGTCGTGGGGTGTGTGCCCGCGATCGACGTGGCCGCGCTGGCTGATGAAGAATCCCTCGCGGAGGGGCGTGGCCATGGCCTCGAACAAATATCCCAAAACACGGTTACCGCTCGCTAAGGCTACCGCTTCGTGAAAACCGAAGTCGGATGCGTGGAAGCGGATTTCAGCGGCCTCATCTGCGAACTCGTTGGAATCACCGAGGGCGTCGCGCATGCCCTGCAGGGCGCTTTCAATGGCGACGATGCCAGCGCGATTGGCACGTTTTGCGGCGAGCGTCGCCGATTGGACCTCCAATGACAGACGTACCTCAACGAGATCGAAAAGCCCCTTTGGATCGGTGCGGACGATGCTCGTCAGGAAGTCGGAAAAGGCGGAGCCATCGGGCTCGCGGACGACGGCTTTTCGACCGCGCGAAAGCTCCAAAAGTCCGCGGCCAGCAAGGAGTTTTACGGCCTCGCGAATCGTCAGCCGGCTGACCGAATAACGCTCGGCCAATTCGGCTTCGCTGGGGAGGCTTTGGCCCGGCGTCAGCTCGCCCAGAATCTCCTGCGCAAGGTGATCGGCCACAGCGCTTGCCGCGCTCGTGTGATCGGCGCGCGCCTCATCACTCAACACACCCATGAAGCCTCCCAAGGTATCTGATACCTTTGACTCCCGCGTGCCGTTTTTCGGCTGGTTTTTGGCGGGGAGTCGCCTCGTTGTCATCCAGGGTATCGATGCAGGTTGCAACCAGCAACACCCTGGAAGCGGGGGTTCTAAGCCTAAATTTATATCTTCGACAATCGAAAAAATAACTATGCGGGAAGCAGCCCCGCTTTACATGCATATCTGATTATCCTAATTTCCCGCCCGTGGCCTTGGAAGGGCCGAGGCGGCTAACGAGCCGTCCGAGCAGGAGGACATCATGCAGTTTTCGTTCCTGACCCCGGCAGTGCGCCGGCAGGGCAGGGACAGTCCGTCCGGATGCGGTTTGAGCCGCGCCGGGAGCGGAGCCGGAAACGAATTGGCCCGATCGTCAAGCCACGCCGAACACATCAATCACCTCGAAAAATCTAAGGGAGTCGAGACGTGAAGGTTCTGAAATCAATTGCGACGCTGTTTGCCGCTGGTGCCCTGATGGCAACCGCTGCAACCGCCGCCCATGCCCAGGATAAGGGCCAGATCGGCATTGCAATGCCGACGCAGTCGTCGCTCCGCTGGATTTCGGACGGCAACGAGCTCAAGACCGCGCTTGAAGGCAAGGGCTACACCGTCGACCTGCAGTTTGCTGAAGACGACATCCCGAACCAGCTCGCTCAGATCGAAAACATGGTCACCAAGGGCGTCAAGGCTCTCGTGGTCGCTTCGATCGACGGCACCACGCTCTCGTCCGTGCTGCAGCAGGCCGCTGATGCCGGCATCAAGGTCATCGCTTATGACCGTCTGATCCGCGAATCGGGCAATGTCGACTACTACACCACCTTCGACAACTTCCAGGTTGGCGTTCTCCAGGCCAACAGCCTCGTGAAGGGCCTCAAGGAACGTTTCGCCGACACCAAGCCATGGAACGTCGAACTGTTTGGCGGTTCGCCGGACGACAACAACGCCTTCTTCTTCTATGATGGCGCCATGTCCGTTCTGCAGCCGATGATCGACTCGGGCGACATCGTCGTTAAGTCCGGGCAGATGGGCATGGACCAGGTCGGTACGCTGCGTTGGGACGGTGCTGTTGCCCAGGCTCGCATGGACAACATCCTCTCGGCCAACTACTCGGACGGCAGCCGCGTTGACGGCGTTCTCGCTCCCTATGATGGCCTCTCGCGCGGCATCATCTCGTCGCTCCGCGGCGTTGGTTATGGCTCGGGCGACCTCGCATGGCCGATCATCACCGGCCAGGACGCTGAAGCTCCGTCGGTGAAGGCAATCATTGCTGGCGAACAGTATTCGACCATCTACAAGGACACCCGCGAACTGGCCAAGACCACTGCCGACCTCGTCGACACCGTGGTTTCGGGCGGCACGCCGGAAGGCCTCGACACCACCACCTATGACAATGGCGTCAAGGTTGTGCCGTCGATCCTGCTGACCCCGTATGAAGTCGATGCGACCAACTACAAGGAACTGGTCGTCGACTCGGGCTACATCAAGGAAGAAGACCTGCAGTAATCACTGCGGTTTTTGAAACCAGGGGCTCCGCGGCAACGCGGGGCCCTTTCGAGATTGCACCGGATGGCCTCAGGGTGAGCTTTTCCAAGCACGGTGGCAGGCACGAAAGCCGGACACGGCCTCGTGTTTCGACAAGCTCAGAATGCGGTTTAACCAGAGTGGCAGTCTCAATTCCGGCCCGTCGTGACGGCGGAGCGGCTTCTATCGAAAACAGGGACCAGTATGTCCAACACCATTCTTGAGATGCGCAGCATCACCAAGACCTTTCCAGGCGTGAAGGCGCTTTCGGACGTCAATCTCGACGTGCGGGAAGGCGAAATACACGCGATCTGCGGCGAAAACGGGGCCGGTAAATCGACCCTGATGAAGGTCTTGAGCGGGGTTTATCCGCACGGCACCTATGAAGGGCAGATCTTCTACAAGGGCGAGGAACAGCAGTTCCGCTCCATTCGCGACAGCGAACACAAGGGCATCGTCATCATCCACCAGGAGCTGGCGCTGGTGCCGCTGCTCTCGATCGCCGAGAACATCTTTCTTGGCAACGAGCAGGCAAGCAATGGCGTGATCGACTGGGACGAAACCCGTGACGGGGCGCGCAAGCTCCTCTCGATGGTTGGTCTCTCGGAAGACCCCGATACGCTCGTGACCAATATCGGCGTCGGCAAGCAGCAGCTCGTCGAAATCGCCAAGGCGCTGTCAAAGCAGGTGCAGCTCCTGATCCTCGACGAGCCGACCGCGTCGCTTTCTGAAAAGGACAGCCAGGCGCTGCTCGATCTCTTGATGGAATTCCGCAAGCAGGGGATCACCTCGATCATCATCAGCCACAAGCTGAACGAGATTTCGCGCATCGCCGACCGCGTGACCGTCATCCGTGACGGCCGCACCATCGAGACGATGGAAAACGAAGAGATCACCGAAGACCGCATCATCACCTCGATGGTGGGCCGGTCGCTCGACGATCGCTATCCGAACCGTGAGCCCAAGATCGGCGAGACGATCCTCGAGGTGAAGAACTGGTCGGTTTATCACCCCCAGCACCGCGACCGTCAGGTCATCAAGAATGTCGACATTACCCTACGCAAGGGTGAGGTCGTCGGCATTGCCGGGCTGATGGGCTCGGGCCGTACCGAATTTGCCATGAGCCTTTTCGGCAAATCCTGGGGCCAGAAGATCACCGGCGAAGTCTTCATGCATGGCAAGAAGATCGATACCGGCACGGTTGGCCGCGCGATCCGCCACGGCATTGCCTATGCCACGGAAGACCGCAAGACTTTTGGGCTCAACCTCATCGATCACATCAAGAACAACACGACCATCGCCAATCTGCCGGGCGTGTCGCGTTGGGGCGTGATCGACGATCTGGCCGAGCTCGATGTTGCCAACGACTATCGCAAGAAGACCAATATCCGTTCTTCGAGCGTCTACCAGACCGTGGGCAATCTTTCGGGCGGCAACCAGCAGAAGGTCGTTCTCTCGAAGTGGCTCTATGCCAACCCGGACGTGCTGATCCTCGACGAGCCGACGCGCGGCATCGACGTGGGCGCCAAATATGAAATCTACACCATCATCAATCAGCTGGCGGCGCAGGGCAAAGCCATCCTGGTGATCTCTTCGGAAATGCCGGAACTGCTCGGCATCACCGACCGACTTTACGTAATGAACGAAGGCCGCATCGTTGGCGAAATGCCGACCAGCGAAGCAAGCCAGGAAAAGATCATGCGCTCCATCGTGCGCGCTGAAGGAAAAGCATCATGACCGTTCAAACTGCACCGACCGGCGTTCCGGCCGATCAGACCAAGACCCAGGAGCTGAGCTTCTTCGGGGCCGTTCGCGCCAATATGCGCGACTATGGCCTGCTGCTGGCGCTCATCCTCATCATGGTGTTCTTCCAGTATTTCACCGCCGGCGTGCTCTTCAAGCCGGTGAACCTCACCAACATCATCCTGCAGAACAGCTACATCATCGTGATGGCGCTCGGCATGCTGCTGGTGATCGTCGCCGGCCATATCGACCTTTCGGTCGGCTCGGTTTCCGGCTTTGTCGGTGCTCTCGCGGCCATGCTCATGGTCGGCTGGCGCTTCCCGCCGGAACTGGCATTCCTCGCCAATCCGATCGTTGCCGGCATCATCTGTCTAATCGTCGGCGCGGCGATCGGGGCGGCGCAGGGCTATCTCATCGCTTACCACCGGATCCCCAGCTTCATCGTGACGCTGGCCGGCATGCTCATCTTCAAGGGCCTGTCGCTCGCGATCCTCGCCGGCAAGTCGGTCGGGCCGTTCCCGGCCGAATTCCAGCTGCTTTCGGCTGGCTTCATTCCCGACGTGATCGGGCCGACGACGCTGGTTGCTGCCAGCGAAGGCGTGCAGCCGCTGATCCTTCACACGACGACCATGGTGATCGCCATTGTTGCTGTGGTTGCGACTGTGTTCTTCGCCATCCGGACCCGCGCCCGCCGCAAGGCTCGTGGTTATGATGTCGAGCCATTCAGCCTGTTCGTGGTCAAGAACCTCGTCATCGCGGCGCTGGTCCTGTTCTTTGCCTATATGCTGGCGTCCTATCGCGGCCTGCCCAACGTGCTCGTCGTCATGGGCATCCTGATCGCGTTCTTCGTGTTCCTCACAAAGCGCATGACCTTTGGTCGCCGCATCTATGCTCTCGGCGGTAACCTCAAGGCCGCTGCGCTTTCGGGCATCAAGACCGAACGCACGACCTTCTACATCTTTGCCATCATGGGTGCGCTCGCCGCGCTCGCCGGCATGATCTATGCGGCCCGCCTCAATTCGGCGACGCCAAAGGCCGGCCAGGGTCTCGAACTCGACGTGATCGCGGCCGTGTTCATCGGCGGTGCTTCGGCACTCGGCGGTGTCGGTGCCGTCGCCGGCGCGGTGATCGGTGCCTTCATCATGGGTGTGATGAACAACGGCATGTCGATCATGGGCGTCAACATCGATTGGCAGCAGATGATCAAGGGCGTCGTGCTGCTTGCAGCCGTGTTCTTCGACCTCTACAACAAGAACCGCTCGGCCTGATTTTCTCGGGCCTTCAGTTTTGGGCCGCCGGAGAGACCCGGCGGCCCTTTTTGTTTTCAGGCTGATTCAGGAAGGCGGACGATCACCTTGATTTCAAAATCGAAACCGGCAAGCCAATTGACGCCGACTGCTGTCCAATTGGGGTAGGGCCTGGTGTCGAAATGGCGGGATTTGGCGGCCATGATTGTCTCGAACTGGCTTTCGGGATCGGTGTGGAAAGTGGTGACGTCGACAATGTCGTCGAGGGTGGCGTCGGCGGCGGCGAGGACGGCCTTGAGATTTTGAAACGCGCGCTCGACCTGATCGGCAAAATCAGGTTCGGCGGAGCCATCGGGGCGGGTGCCGACCTGGCCGGAGACGAAGAGCAGATCGCCGGAGCGGATGGCGGCGGAATAGCCATGGGCTTCATAAAGGGCGTGGCGTTCGGCGGGGAAGATGGGATTGCGGATAGCCATGGGGGCTCCAATTACTGGTTTGGGCGCGGGCTTTCGGCAGCGCGCGGGATTTGATATACGAGGCGTATGTAATGAAATACGTGCCGTATGTCAAATTCAGATACGGTGCGTATGTGAATTGGGTTTGGGGATATGGCCAATAAGCGCATTGCGATGATGGAAGAAAACCGCGCCAAGCTGATCGCGGCGGGGCGGGCGGCTTTTGCCGAACACGGCTATGCCGCGGCATCGATGGATGATTTGACGGCGTCGGCGGGACTGACGCGCGGGGCGCTCTACCATAATTTTGGCGACAAGAAGGGCCTGCTGGCGGCAGTGGTCGAAGAGATCGACGGCGCCATGGCGGCCAAGGCGCAGGCAATCGGCGCGAAGAGGGACGATCCGTGGGACGGACTGCTCGCGGAGGGCGCGGCTTATATTGAAATGGCGCTCGATGCCGAAGTGCAGCGGATCGTCTTGCTCGATGGTCCTTCGGTGCTGGGAGACCCGTCGCAATGGCCGAGCCAGAATGCCTGCCTGCAGGCGACGCGGGCAACACTCGAGCGACTGATGGCTGAGGGTCGGGTAAAACCAGTCGACGTCGAGGCGGCGGCGCGGCTGATCAATGGGGCGGCGCTGAACGCGGCGCTTTGGGTGGCGGCGAGCACTGATCCAGATCAGACGCTGCCGCGCGTGATCGGGGCGTTCAATGCGCTGGCGTCGGGATTGTTGACGCGGTCGGCGTAGCCGGCTGAGGCTGCGGAAAGAGTTGGGCTGCCCGTCAGTGAGACGAGCAGCCCGCTGTCTTTGCTAGGCCGGATCAGGGCGCGTCGGTGTTGGCGACGTCGAGGACCCAGGTGATGCCGAAACGGTCGGAGAGCATGCCGTAAAGCGGAGCCCATCCTGCGGCGGCAAGGGGTTGGACGATCGTGGCGCCCGCGGCGAGGGCATTCCAGTAGCGGGTGATTTCATCAGCGTCTGTGCCGTGAACCGAGACGAAGATCGGCGTGATGCCGGGATCGAAGGGACGGGCCGCCGGCACATCGAAGGCCATGATGTGAAAACCCTCAGGACTGCGGACCTGGCCGAAAGCGACGTGATCGGCTTCTTCGGTTGGGAAGGTGGGATAGATCTGGCTGTGGGTGAGGATCATGACCTCTCCACCAAATACCGACTGGTAGAAAGCCAGAGCCTCGCGTGCCTGGCCGCGGAAATTGAGATGGGTGGTGGTGGTGATGCTCATGGCGTCGTCCTTGCTGAAGTGATGACGCTGTTGTAGCGCTACCCAACTGACATTTTCCGGCAGTTGGACATGGCGCGATCGGATCGACTTTTGAGGCTGCTGCAGGCCATGCGGGTGATGCCGGCGCCGATCACCGCGCAACGGCTTGCAGAAGAGACAGGCGTGTCGCTGCGCTCGCTTTATCGCGATATCGATAGTCTGCGGGCGGCGGGCGCGCGGATCGAGGGTGAGCGTGGCTATGGCTATCGGCTGATTGAGGATTTTGCGCTGCCGCCGCAGACGCTGACGCGGGCCGAGATCGAGGCGCTGGTGCTGGGCCTGAGCGAAGTGCGCGGCATGGGGGACAAGGCGCTGGCGGATGCGGCGCGTTCGGCGCTGGCCAAGATCGCCGCGACCCTGCCCGACGAGGCGGAGCAGCAGGTGCTGCATGCCGTGTCGCTGGTCTATCGGCCGGAGCCGCGAGCGGTTGGCGTTGACCTCGAAACCCTGCGCGAGGCGGCGTGGCAGGAGCGGGCGGTCGAGATTGCCTATGTCGATCAACATGGCGCCGAGAGCGAGCGGACTATATGGCCGCTGGCGCTGGTCTATACGGAGCGGACACTTTCAGTACTGGCCTGGTGTTGCCTGAGGCAGGATTTTCGAATTTTTAGAGGCGACCGGATGCGGGCAGCGCGGGTGACCGGCGAGAGTTTTAGGCCAAGACGCGTGGCGTTGTTGCGGGATTATCTCCAGCAGTTGAGGGCACGGGAGGGTTCGGGAGAGGCGAGTGCGATCTGAGGGCGCGGGGCGTCAGGTGACGCCTGAGGTGGTGATGGAGAGGCTGGCTTTTGCGCAGTCGATTTCGGCGATAGCGCCATAGGGCAGGGTGAGCATGGGCATGGTGTGGCCGAAGTCGAGGCCGGAGAGGACTGGGAGATTTTGGAGGCCGGCTTCGGCAAGGCTATCGGTGACGGCGGTTTCGAGCTGCTGTTGATAGGTCGGATCGCCCAAGGAGTCGGGGCGGGCGAGGAGGATGCCGCCGAGACGACCGAGGATGCCTTGGAAGGCGTAGTTGCGGAGCCAATAGCGGATGAACTTGGCCGGCGGTGCGTCCTCTGAGGTTTCGTAAAAGAGGATGGCGCCGTCCCACGCATCGAGGCTCGGCCACCAGGCGGTGCCTTTGACCATTTCGAGCACTTCGGCGCAGCCGCCGATCAGGGGGCCGCGGGCTATGCCGGTGCCTTGGAGGACTTTGGGCGGGGTGGCCGGATTGAGGACGCGGGGCTGGGCTTGGGCGACGGGATCAGACCAATCGGTGCGCTCGCTGGTCCAGCCTGCAATGTTGACGGGGACGAGGCCGGGTGGATCGGGCGAGAAGAGGGTCTTGCGCAGGCTATCGACCGTGTAGGCGTGCATGCCGCCGT
Organism: Devosia sp. Leaf420; assembly: GCF_001425445.1. Classification (GTDB taxonomy): domain Bacteria; phylum Pseudomonadota; class Alphaproteobacteria; order Rhizobiales; family Devosiaceae; genus Devosia. Next base: position 308,594 of record NZ_LMQU01000012.1, read on the forward strand.
TTTCGGCGAAGCCGGCCATGATGCTGGGGCCATAAAAGCTTACGAGACCTGCCGCGAGGCAGGCGAGGTGGATGGTGGTCGTGTCGGAAAAGCCCAGAAAGACTTTGGGATTGCGGCGGATGATGTCGAGGTCGAGATGGGGCATGAGGCGGATGGAATCGTCGCCTCCGATGCTGGCGAAAATGCCGGCTATGCTGGGGTCAGCGAAGGCTTGGTGAAGGTCGGCGGCGCGCCATTCGGGGTGGGCGGCGAGGTCTTCGGCAGATGCCAGCGTGTGCGGCATGTCGACGACCTGGAGGCCGAAGGTTTCCTCCAGCTGGCGTTTTCCTGCGGCATAACGCTGGGGCAGGGTGCCTGGGCCGCCCCAGGAGGGGGAGACGACCGCGATCCGGTCACTGGGCACGAGGCGGCGCGGTTTTTGGAGGGCTGGGGACATCGGGCAACTCCAGGTTTCGGCCTTGGCGCGCGGGTTCTCAGCCGGCGAATTCGACGAGGGTGTGGTCTTGGCCCACGAGTTCTTCGTCGATGATGGCCGAGATGACCGACCAATCGCCCTTGGCGAGGCCGGCGCCGATCTTGGGGTAGCCGATGCGTTTGCCGGGGAATTGGGTGGCGACGGTGTTCATGACGCTGCGGATGGCGTCGTAATCGGCCCGGGTGCCGTGGCCGCGGAAGTCGAACTGGGTATAGCCGTTGACGATCGTGAACTGGGTTGCGCCGCGCACAATGTCGGCGCTGGTGATCGTGCCGAGCTTTTTCCTATCGCCGGATTTGGTCTGTTTGTCGGCAGCAAAGGCTTCGGGGAACAGTCGCTTAATGGAAAAGGCAATGCCGGCGCCCATGGTGCAATAGCAATTGCAGCCATGAATGATGACGTCAAACTCGCCAGCAAGCGCCAAAGCCAGCAGATCGCCGCGAATGACTTTCATGACTGCTCCTCCCAACACGTCTTATCCGTGAGGATATAGGGCATCCTAGCGGTGTAATCACTTAGGAAGTGAGGGACTACTCTGCAGGCGCGGCCTTGCCGTCGATTTCTTCGAACTCGCGTTCGAGGCGGGCCTCTTCTTCCGATTTTGGTTTTGAGAAGCGCGCGAGGAGGAGGTAGGCGACAGGGGTGAGGTAGAGGGTGGCGATGGCGGCGAAGCCGAGGCCGCCGACGATGACCCAGCCAAGGGCGGCGCGGGCTTCGGCGCCAGCGCCGGAGGCGAGGACCAAAGGCACCCCGCCGAGAATGGTGGCGATCATGGTCATCAGGACCGGGCGGAGGCGGATGTTGGAGGCCTGTTCGATGGCCTCGGCGACGGACATGCCGCGATCACGAAGCTGATTGGCGAATTCGACGATCAGGATACCGTTCTTAGCCATGATGCCGACGACGAGGACGAGGCCGATCTGGGAGAAGATATTGAGGCTGCCGCCGGTGAGGAGGATGGCCCAGAGGCCCGCGGCGACGCCAAAGGGGACCGTAGCCATGACGATGATGGCGCTCCAGAAACTTTCGAACTGCGCGGCGAGGACGAGGAGGATGATGACCAGCGCGAAACCGAAGGTGAGGAAGAGGGCGTTATTGGCTTCGCCGATGGTCTTGGCTTCGGCAAGCGGGATGATGGCCGTGCCGGGGGCGAGGAGCGGGGCGGCTATGGTCTGGAGCTGGGTGTAGGCGTCGCCGAGGGCAAGGCCATCTTCGAGGCTGGCGGTGACCGTGACGGCGCGGCGTTGCTGCTCGCGGCGGAGGGACGGCGGCACCGGGGCTTCTTCAATGGTGGCGATGGTGGACATGGGGACGTAGCGGCCATCGCCGGTGCGGACGAACAGGGTTTCGAGATCGCGCGGGTCGTTGACCGGGTGAGAGGTCGAGAGCATGCGGACTGAATAGCTTTCGTCATTGATGAAGATGGTGCCGATATCGGAGCCATCGATCATGGCCTGCATGGTGGGTGCGAGGCCGTTGATGTCGATGCCGAGGGCCGTGGCGCGGGCGCGATCGACGGTGAGGGTCAGCTGCGGTTGGGTGGTATCAAAATTGACCGAGACGCGGCCAAAGCGTCCATCTTCGGTAAGGGCATCGGAGATTTTTTCGGCGGTTTCGGAGAGGACCGCATAATCGGAGCCAGTGACGGCGAATTGGAGGCCGGAGCCGCCGCCCCGGATGCCGAGGCTATTGCCTTGGCTGACATTGGCGCGGACGCCGGGGACCTGAGCCATAAGGGCGCTGATCTCGGAGGCGATCTGCTGCTGGCTGCGGGTGCGCTCGCCCCACGGGGCAAGGGTGAGCGTGATCGAGCCGCCATTGCCCCAGCCGGAGAGGACGAAAATGGAGCGAACTTCCCCCGATTTCACATAAGGCTGCAGCATGGATTCGACTTCGGAGAGGCGGGTGCGGACGAAATCGAGGCTGGCTGTGTTGGGGGCGTTGATGCGGAGATTAATGGCCGAGCGATCTTCGGACGGCGTGATTTCCTGGCGGAGGCTGCCATAGACGTAATAGGCCGAGCCCGCGAAGATCACGGCGACGAGGATGATGACGAGCGGGTTGCGGAGCGCGACGCGCAGCGTACGGCGATAAAGACCGGAGAAAAAGTGACCGATCTTGGCGAAGGGACCGCCTGTGTGTTCGCCGGAGGAATTGCGGAGGAGGCGCGAGGCGACCATGGGGCCCATGGAGAGGGCAACGACGCCCGAAAGCAGGACGGCTATGGCAAGGGTATAGCCGAATTCGCGGAAAAGACGGCCGCTCTGGCCTTCGAGGAAGGAGAGAGGGACAAAAACGGCGACGAGAGTAACCGTGGTGGCGACGACGGCGAAAAACACTTCCTGCGTGCCGAGAACGGCGGCGGCGCGGGGGCCGGCGCCCATATGCTTCCGGCGCATGATGTTTTCGAGGACGACGATGGCGTCATCGACGACGAGGCCGGTGGCGAGGACGAGCGCCAGAAGGGTGATGATGTTGAGCGAGAAGCCTGCGAGATACATGCCGGCGACAGCGCCGAGAAGGGCGATGGGCATCGAAATGGCGGGCACGATGATGGCGCGCCAATCGAGCAGGAACACATAAATGATGCCCACGACGACGACGAGCGCGACGATCAGCGCGATTTCGACTTCGTGTAGCGCGCCTTCGATAAAGACGGCTTCGTCGCTCGAAATGGTGACGGTGACGCCTTCTGGAAGGGACTGATTGAGCGTGTCGACGGCTTCGTGGACGGCGTGGGAGATCGAGACGGAATTGGACTGGGCCTGGCGAACGATGCCGAGGCCAATGCCGGGGCGGCCATCGGCGCGGATGGAGGAGGAGCTGGCGGCGGCATCGAAGACGACGCTGGCGACATCGCCGAGGCGCGTGCGGCCATTTATGATGATGGCCTCGAAATCCTTGGGCTCGGTGATTTCGGAAATGGCGCGGACGGTGATGTTCTGGTTGGGGCCGTTGATGGAGCCGGCGGGGGAATCAAAGGCGATGGTCGAGAGCGCGTTGCGGATATCGGCGACGGTGAGGCCGTGGCTCGCAAGTTTGACCGGGTCGATATCAACCTCGAAGGCCGAGGTGCGGGTGCCGTAGACCTGGACTTCGGCAACGCCTTCGACGGCGGAGAGACGCTCGGTGATGATGCCATCGACGAGTTCGCTAAGGCCAGCAATATCGGTGTTTGTGGCGGTGACGGCGAGCTGCATGATCGGCTGCGCATCGCTATCGGCCTTGAAGATGGTGGGCGCTTCGACGTCATCGGGCAGGCTGCGCGTGACGCGGCTTAGGGCATCGCGGACGTCGGAGGTGGCGATGTCGAGATTGGTATTTTCCGAGAATTCGAGGGTGACGCGGCTTTGGCCGACCGAGGAGCTTGAGGAAATGGCGGTGACGCCCTGAACGCGGGCGACTGCGCCTTCGACAATGGCGGTGACTTCACGATCGACAGTTTCAGCGGCGGCGCCCGTGAAGCTCGTGGAAACCGAAAGGACCGGGCTTTCGACGCGGGGAAGCTCGCGCACTTCGATGCCGATCAGGGCGGCGAGGCCCGCCACCATGATGAGGGCATTGATGACGATGGCCATGACCGGGCGACGGACAAAGAGTGTGGCGAGGGCGCCGCCGCGTTCGTTCTTGCTGGCTATGGACACGGGCGGTGGCTCCTTTAGAGCGTTGGTCGGCCTAAGGGCGATGCTTCTGGCTGGTTTCGTTCAATCCCATTTGCTGTCACCCCGGCGAAGGCCGGGGTCCATCTCCAGATCTCAGGATGGGCCCCGGCCTTCGCCGGGGTGACAATCGAGTTTGGATTGGGAGCGGGGGGCAACATGAGCAATTTAGCTAGCCGGTGCAGGTGGAGATTCGCCTGTGCCATCCGGGCCTTCGAGCAGGGTGACGGTGGCGCCGTCGCTCAGTTGCAAAATGCCTTCGGTGATGATGGCGTCGCCGGGCTTTAGGTCGGCGCGGACGAGGACGCCGTCGCTGTTGCGCTGGATGATTTCGGCGGGAACGCGGGTGGCTTTGCCATCGACATATTTCCAGACATAGGAGCCTTCGGCGGACCAGAGGATGGCCAGCGGGTTGACAGCCGGATAGCGCTCGCCCGGGAACGCCAGGGAAACGGTGAAGCTCATGCCGGCGCGCAGGGTGCCGTCGGGATTGGGGATTTCGGCCTGGACCTGGAGAGTGCGGCTGGCGGGATCGATGCGGGTATCGATAGCCGAGATATCGCCGGTAAACGTCTGGCCGGGGAGGGCGATGGCGGCGACGGAAACGGCCATGCCAGGCTCGATCTGGGCGGCATAACGTTCGGGCACCCAGAAATCGATAAGGATCGAGGAGGTGTCGTCGATCGAGGTGACGGCGGTCTGGGCGGGAACGTAATTGCCGGGGGTCACGCGGATGAGGCCGACGCGGCCGGCGATCGGGCTCGTGATGGTGCGGCGCGAGAGAGCGACGTCGGCATTACGCAGTTCGAGTTCGGCATTGGCGGCGCTGAGCTGAGCGGCGGAGAGGGCCGTGCCGGCGACGACATTGTTGCTCGCGAGGCCTTCAGTGCGCGTCAAGGTGGCGCGGGCGTCTTCGACGGCCAGTTCGGCGCGGTCATATTCGATCTGTTCGGCGGCGGCACCAAAGCGGGCGATGATAGCGCCTTGCTCGACAATTTGACCGGGGCGGACGGCGACTTCAGCGAGTTCGCCGCCGGCGGTGGCTGTGACCGTGACCGAACGGACGGGGGTGCCTTCGCCGATGGCGGCGAGGGTGTCGTTGATATCGGCCATGGTGACGCCGGTGGTGATCACATTGGTGGCGCGGGGAGTAAAGCCGCCGGGACGGCCACCGCCTCCGGGAGCGCCGCTACCACCGGTCTGGGCGCCCTGGCCGCCGCCGGGACGGTTGCCTCCGGGGCCGCCGCCTTGCTGCGGCGCGGCTTCGGCTTGCGGGCCAAAGGGCAGGGTGATGCCTGCATTGGACAGGGTTTGATGGGCGCCAGGGGCGAAGAAGAGCCACGCCAGCGCGGCGGCCACGAGAATGACGATCGAGGCGACAATCTGCCGGATCAAACCAGACCTCAAACTGTAAACGGGAAAAACACCGTTACGGTAACAGGTTGACCGGGCGTGTTAAATTAAAATGCGGAAAGGTTTCGGGATTGTGAGGGGTAGTGGCACGCCCTCGTCCTTCGAGACTTCGCAAAGGCGAAGCACCTCAGTATGAGGGCTACCGGACTACTTGAGACCTAGCTTTCGACTTCGGCGTCGGGGCGGGAGCCCCATTCGGCCCAGGAGCCGTCGTAGACGGCGACGGATTTGGCGCCGGCTTGTTCGAGGGCGAGGGCTAGGGTCGAGGCGGTGACGCCGGAGCCGCAGGAGGTGACGATGGGCTCGGAGAGATCGACGCCGCGCTCGTCGAAGAGCGCCTTGAGGGCTTCGGGGGATTTGAGCATGCCGTTTTCGGTGAGGAGGCTCACCGGGACGTTGCGGCTATTGGGGATGTGGCCGGAGCGAAGGCCGGGACGCGGCTCGGGGGCTTCGGCGTGGAAGCGCGGGGCGGGGCGGGCGTCGAGGATCTGCGCCGTTTCGGTGTTGCTGAGGCCGTTTACGGCATCAAAATCAACGACGCGATCGGGATTGAACTGGACGGTGAAGGTGGCCGGGGCCTTGGTCTTGTGACCGGCTTCGAGCGGGCGGCGTTCGGCGCGCCATTTGGGGCCGCCGCCGGAGAGGATGCGCACGTCCTTGGCGCCAAAGGTTTTGAATGTCCACCAGACGCGGGGGGCGCTGAAAAGGCCGAGTTCGTCATAGATGACGATGGTCATGTCGCTGCCAACGCCGAGCGCGCCGACCATGCGGGCGAAATCTTCGGGGGCGGGGAGCATGTGGGGCAGGTTGGAGGAGGTATCGGCGACACCGTCGATATCGAAATAGACCGCGCCGGGAATGTGGCCGGCGAGGTATTCGGCTTGGGCATTGCGCGAGGCGTTGGGCATGTGCCAGCTCGCGTCGACCACCGCGATGTTTGGATCGCTCAGATGTTCCGCCAGCCATTCAGTTGAAACGAAAAGGCTTTCCATCACGCGATTCCTCGTTGCTGTGGGGGGACAATGGCGCTGCGCCGGGCGGCGGTCAAAGGGTAAATCGACGCGGGAGGTATGCGTGGGGGTTGGGGGGCCTGTGGCAACGCCCTCGTGGTTCGAGGCTTCGCTACGCGAAGCGCCTCACCATGAGGGCTACGGTTGAGCTGGTGACAGTCGGCGTCAAGCGCCGAGAGTGAGAAGATCCTTTTGGGCGAGGTGGAGCGTGACGGTGTCGCCGCGTTGGAGGGGGCTGGTCTGGTTGTTAAAAGTGTCGATGTTGACGAGCGTGCCGCCGATGTCGACGCGGAGGCGTTGGACGGAGCCGAGGAAGTGGAGATCGGCGATGGTGCCGGTCAGGGTGAGGTCGGTTTCGGGGCGGGGGGCGAGGGAGATGAGCTCGGGGCGGATGGCGCGTTCGCCCGGGGTGCCGGCTAGGACGCCGGCGGGAAGCGTGTTGAGTTGGCCGACGAAGGTGGCGACGAAGCGGGTGGCCGGGCGATTGTAGATGTCGTGGGCGGCGCCGAGCTGTTCGATATTGCCTGAGTTCATGACCACGATGCGATCGGAAATGGACATGGCCTCTTCCTGATCGTGGGTGACGAAGACGGTGGTGATGCCGAGATCGCGCTGGATGGCGCGGATTTCTTCGCGGAGGGAGACGCGGATTTTGGCGTCGAGCGCGGAGAGCGGTTCGTCGAGGAGAAGGAGGCGCGGTTTTGGCGCGATGGCGCGGGCGAGGGCGACGCGCTGCTGTTGGCCGCCGGACATTTCATAGGGATAGCGCTTGTCAAAGCCGAGGAGGCCAATCAGCTTGAGCATCTCATCGACGCGGGCGCGGCGTTGCTCGGCTGGCATGCCTGCGACTTTCAGGCCAAAGGCGATGTTTTCGCCGACGGTCATATTGGGGAAGAGCGCATAGGCCTGGAAGACCATGCCGAGCTGGCGCTGATTGGGCTTGAGATGCGTGATGTCTTCGCCATCGACGCGGATGGTGCCGGAGGTGGGGCGCTCGAAGCCGGCGATCATCCTGAGGATCGTGGTCTTGCCGCAACCGGAGGGGCCGAGGAGTGAGATGAACTCGCCCTTGGCGAAGGCAAAATTGACGCCTTTGACGACCGTATTGGTGCCGAAGGATTTGACGAGGTTCTGAACTTCGAGAAAGGCGGGCATGTCAATCGGTCCGGGCGGAAGTGCGGGGGGCGAAGCGGCCGAGCACGTTGATCATGCCCATGGCGCCCCAGGTGATGATGAAGGAAATGATGGCGAGCGCGGCGGGCTCATAGGCCCGATTGGTGCCGATACCCACGAGATAGGGGCCGAAGGCAGGGCGGTTGAGGAGGCTCGCAATGGTGAATTCGCCGATGACAATGGCGAAGGTCAGGAAGGCGCCCGAGAGTATGGCGACGAGGATATTGGGCAGGATGATATTGCCGATGATCTGGACCTGGCTGGCGCCCATGATCTGCGCGGCTTCAGTGAGGGTGCCGATATCGATGGTGCGCATGCCGTTGTCGACCGCCCGGTACATATAGGGCATGGCGAGCATGACATAGGCACAGGTGAGGAGAATATCGGTGCCGAGGATGGAGCCGGTGAAGGGGATCAGCGAGGATGAGCCATAGAGGCGGACATAGCCATAGACCAGCACCAGTGCGGGAATAACCAGCGGCAGGAGGGTAACGAATTCCATGAACGGCCGCAGCCAGGGCATGCGCAAGCGGACGAAATAGACGGCCGGCACGACGACAAAGATGCCGACGATAATAGTGAAGACGCCGACGCTGAGCGAATAGCCGAAGGTCGCGTAAAATTTCGGATCGGAGAAGACCGAAACATAGGCGTCAAAGGTGTATTCGTTGCGGCGCATGCGCAGCGAGAAGATGAACGTCGCGAGCAGCGGAATGAGGAAATAGGCCGCCCCGAGCGTAACGATGAGCCAGGGCCAGAACTTTTGGGCCTTCATTTCATCCACCTTTCGGCACGCGCGGCGACGACGAGATAAATGACGTTGGCGAAAGACGTGATGAGGATCATGCCGACGGCCAAAGCGGCGCCGAGGCCGGGATTTTGCAGGGCATCGCCGCGGATCTGATTGTAGAGCAGCACGGTGACGATGTTGAGGTTGGAGCCGGTAAGCGCCCAAGCGGTGGCGATGGCGCCGAAGGCATTGGCAAAGAGTAGGCTGAGGGTGCCCAGGAAGCTCGGCCAGAGAATGGGCAGGCCGACATAGCGCCAGAATTGCCAGGGCGAGGCACCGAGCGTCTGGGCGGCTTCGTTCCACTCCTTCTTGAGGCCGTCGATCGCGGGAGCGATGGTCAGCATCATCAGCGGGATCTGGAAATAGAGATAGGTCAGCGTCAGGCCCCAGAAGGAAAAGAGGCTGAAGCCAGCGCGGTAGAGATCGAAGCCGAAGACATCGCGCAGGATGATGGTGACGAGGCCGATGCGGCCGATCGAGGCGATGAAGGCAAAAGCAAGCGGCACGCCAGCAAAATTGGACGCGACACCGGAAAAGGTCATGACGGCAGAGCGGAAGCCGGCGGGCAGTTTGCCGCGAATGATCGCAAGGGTGATGGCGAGGCCGATCAGCGCGCCGAGAATGGCGGAGGCGCCGGAGACGCGGATCGAAATCCAATAGGCGGCCATGATCTGATCGGTGAACAGGTCGGCGATGTTTTCGAAGGTGAAATTGCCCTCGCGATCGGTAAAGGCGGCGCCGAGGAGGGAGAGCGTCGGCAGGAAGAGGAACATCACCGCGAAGAGGACGAAAGGGAAGACGGCGAGGCTATCCCAGTGGATGCGGCGGTTGGCGTTAGATGCGCTCATGGTGCTTGGGGCGACCCCCTCCTAGCCTCCCCCTGGGAGGGGGAAGGACCGCGCAGTGGATGTGGCGCGATTTTGCCTCGAACTCGATGTGGCTCCTCCCCCCTGTCAGGGGGAGGATGGGTGGGGGTGACGCCGCGAACGCAGAGCGCGCGGAGAAAACCCCCACCCGTGATCTCTCCCCACAAGGGGGAGGGTGTCGACTGAGAATTCAGTCGATCAGGTCAGCTTACTGAACCGAAGCGCCGACGGTGGAGTCCCAGCCGCCGGTGATGGTGGCTTTGTTGGCGTTCTGCTCTTCAATCGAGGGGAACACGGCCTTGGCGTAGTTTTCGGCGGCCGGGAGCTTGGCCATCAGGTCAGCTGGCAGGACGCCAGCGTCGGACATGGCGTTGAAGCGGATCGGGTGGCAGTAGCCGGCGAGCCAGCCGAGCTGACCTTCGTCGGAATAGAGATATTCCATCCAGAGTTTGGCAGCGTTCGGGTGGGGTGCGAAGGCCGAGATGGCCTGGACGTAGACGCCGGCGACGACCCCATCGGACGGCACGACGACTTCGATCGGCGGGTTGCCGTTGAGGTTGTCGCGGGCGGCGAGAAGGTTGTAGTCCCAGTTGATCGCGATCGGGGTCGTGCCCTGGGCGATGGCAGCAGCTTCCGCGTCGACGGGGACGAAATTGCCTTTGTCGTTGAGCGCCTTGAAGTATTCAAGGCCAGCCTGGGCGGCAGCATCCTGAGCGGCACCGGTCGAGAGACCAGCGGCATAGACGGACATGATGGCGTTGTTGGCGGTACGCGGATCACCAGCCAGAGCCACGGAGTTGGCGAACTCGTCCTTGTTCAAGTCGGCCCAAGTTGCCGGGTTTTCGCCGGTGATGATGTCCTTGTTGATGCCGAAGGCGAGGACGCCATAATAATCGCCATACCAAAAGCCATCGGCGTCCTTGGCATCGTCCGGAATCTCGTCCCAGGTCGAGACCTTGTAAGCCTGGAGAAGGCCTTCGTCCTTGGCCTGCGGGCCGAATGCGAGACCGATATCGAGAACGTCAGGAGCCTGCGGGCCGGTATTGCCCTTGTTGGCGCGGACGGCTTCGAGCTCGTCTGCCGAACCGGCATCGGGGTTCAGTTCGTTGACGGTGATGCCGGGATACTTAGCCTTAAAGCCTTCGATCACGCCGCCATAGTTGCACCAGGAATGGGGCAGGGCGATTACGGTGAGCTGGCCTTCGGTCTTGGCGGCGTCGTAGAGCGCGGTCAGATCGGCCTGGGCGATAGTCGGAGCCGCGAAGCTGAGCACGGTGAGAAGCGAAACCGATGCGGTCAGCGTAGACTTGAACGTCATTCTTTGTCTCCCTGAATGAGCAGTCGCTCGCCCTCCCCAAGGAGAGCTGGTGCGAACGGGCGAGGGAGTAGAGAGGTCAGATGACAGTGCAATGACATATTGGTGACGGTGCGGAGTCGCCCATAGAGAGGCGATAATGGCCGCAACATCAATCGATTGCGCTCATCTGCCCATCTGCTCGCGTCCTCCCAGCCGCAGGGTGAGATTGCCCAATTGTGACAGTCTCGTCCAGATGGTCAAAATATCGTCGCGGGGAGTAGATGCTAATCACTGGAAGTTATCTTTGGCGATAAGCCTCCCGCTACAAAGATCGTATTGAAAAAAGAGAGGCCTGAAGTGGTTGATGACGATCAACCGCGTTGTGCAAACGCCTTCCTTCATCTCCAGCCGATAGATCCACTCCGTCCCGTTCTGTTCGACAAGTTCAGCAGAGCCGTTGTCGACCAAGACGTTAAGAATGGGTCGTGGAAATTCGATAGGCAGGATGTATGTTTCTGCAACCACAGGCAGCCCTGCAAGTGAGGCCGTGGCAAGCGCAAATGGCAGCATAATTTTTGCTATATTCTTCAAGCCATCCTCCAGGTTTATTTCAGACTAGAAAAGCGGTCACTGTTCGTCCAGCGCTCAATTCCATCTCGACTTTTCCATTGGCGGACGTGAAGCTTAGCCCGACTAACAATTCGAGAGCCTTCCCTCATGGCCTATGGCGTTCATGCCTATGCGGATGATCCGCGCAATGCTTCCATTCTGATTGCCGTCAATGACCAGTTGATGCCGCGCGACAAGGCGGTGGTGTCAGTGTTCGATTCTGGCTTCGTACTCGGGGATGGCGTCTGGGAAGGGTTGCGGCTGCACAAGGGCGGGATCCCCTTTTTGTGGGCGCATCTGGAGCGGCTTTATGAAGGGGCGAAGACGCTCGATTTTTCGGTCGGTTTGACGCCGGACGAACTGGTGAAGCGGATTTTTGATTGTCTTGCGGCAAACGGCATGACGGATGGTGTGCATATCAGGCTGATGGTGACGCGCGGGATCAAGGCGACGCCGTATCAGGATCCGCGGGTGACGATCGGGGATGCGACCATTGTCATCATCCCCGAATACAAGGCGCCTTCGGCAAAGCCCGATGGGATTTCGCTCTTCACATCGACGATCCGCCGCACGGCGCCGGATATGCAAGACCAGAAGCTTAATTCGCATTCCAAGCTCAACTGCATTCAGGCCTGCATCCAGGCAGCAAAAGCCGGGGCGGACGAGGCGCTGATGCTCGATCCGCAGGGTTTCGTGGCGACTTGTAATTCGACGCATTTTTTCATCGTGCGGCGTGGCGAGGTCTGGACGTCCACCGGCGATTATTGCCTCGGCGGGATTACGCGCTGGAACATTATCCGCGTGGCTGAAGCGGCGGGGATCACCGTGCGGCAGAAGAATTTCTCGCTGACCGATGTCTATGGGGCGGACGAGGCTTTTGTGACGGGAACCTTTGCGGGGCTGACCTCGGTGCGCGAGGTGGATGGCCGGAAAATGGGGCATCCGCTCAAGGGGCCGGGACCAATTCCTGGAGAGATGACGGCGCGGCTAGCCGGGCTTTATGGGGACCTGATCGAAGCGGAGACCTTTAGGCCATGAGCGAAGTCATGCGAATTGCCATGTGGTCGGGGCCGCGAAATCTTTCCACCGCGATGATGCGGAGCTTTTCTTCGCGGGCGGATAGCTTTGTCAGCGACGAGCCGTTTTATGCGGCTTATCTGAAGGCGACGGGGATCGTCCATCCCCTGCAGGAAGAGGTCCTTGCGTCGCAGCCGCAGGATCCTCAGGCGGTGGTCGACTATATCCTCGGGCCTGTGCCGGGCGGAAAGAGCGTTTGGTATCAGAAGCATATGAGCCATCATATGATCGAGGAATTTCCGCTCGATTGGATGGACAAGGTGACCAATGTTTTCCTTCTGCGGGCGCCGGAGCGGGTGCTCGCGTCATACGCGCAGAAGCGGGAGAGCGTGACGCTGGCCGATATCGGGTTTGAAGGGCAGGCCATGCTGTTCGATCGGGTGACGCAGCGGACGGGTAGGGCGCCGGTGGTTGTTGACAGCGATGATATCAGGCGCGATCCGGAGGGGACTCTGCAGGCGCTTTGTGCGGCGATCGGGCTTGCTTGGGATCCGGCCATGCTGAGCTGGCCCAGGGGCGTGCATCCGGAGGATGGGGTCTGGGGGCCACATTGGTACAATGCGGTCTACAATAGCACCGGGTTTTCGCCGCCGGATGAGATCGGGGCGCTGCCGGGGGACTTGGCTGACATCGCGGATGAGGCGCGGCCGTTTTATGAGAGGATGCGCGGGTTTAGGCTCGGGGCGTGAGGTTTTGAGTCAGGGCCGAAGAAGGCCCCCTCACCCGGACTGCCATGCAGTCCGACCTCTCCCCAAAGAGAGAGGTGTCGCTGCGCGACCAAAACGCTTCTTCTTCAGCTAAAACAACGGCGCGGGGCCGGAGCTTTCGCGGAGGACGAGTTCGACGGGCCAGAGTTCGTGGATTTCGCTGACGGGTTTGCCGCCGAGGAGCTGGAGGAGGAGTTCGGCGATGCGGGACCCGGCTTGGCGGATCGAGGAGCGGGTCGTCGACATGGTGGGGTACATGTTGTCGGCGTTGAGATAGGGGAAGACGTCGTCGTGAGCGATCATCGAGACGTCGGTTCCAAGGGTCATGCCGGCCTGGCGGATGGCGCGGAAGACGCCGAGGGCGGTCATCATCGAGCCAGCGAGGAAAGCAGTGGGGCGGGGGCGCAGTTCGAGCATGGATTGGGCCATGCGGAAGGCGACTTCGTCGGTAAAGGCCGTATTGCCCATCAGCGCGGGATCGAAGGCGACACCGCGGGCAGAGAGGGCGGCCATGTAACCGAGTTCGCGGTGCTCGGCGAAGGTGCGGCCTTTGACGCCATTGAGAAGCGCGATGCGCCGGTGGCCGAGATCGAGCAGGTGGCTCGTGGCGCGTTCGAGGCCGCCGGTGTTGTCGATGTCTAGCCAGGCGACGGGGCGGGTCGCATTGGTGCGGCCATGAAGCACGAAGGGGATTTTGAGATCCATCAGCAGTTCGGCGCGCTCGTCGTTGAGCGTTGGCGAATGGAGAATCATGGCATCGACGCGCTGGCTGGCGGCGAGGCGGCGATAGGCCGCGAGTTCCTCCTGCTGGCTGGCAACCGTCGTGACGACGATGTCTATGTCTTGCGTGGCCATGCGACCGCCAAGGCCCGAAAGAAATTCAGACATGTGGGGGCCGAGTTCGTCGGCGCCGCGCAAGACCATGCCGACGGCGCTGGCACGGCCCGTGGCGAGGCGCAGGGCGCTGGCATTGGGGCGATATCCGAGCTCAAGCGCAGCCTCGGAAACGCGCAATCGCGTGGCCTCCTTGACTTCAGGATAGCCATTGAGCGCGCGACTGACCGTCGTCTGCGATAGGCCGAGATGCTCGGCGAGCTCCTTCAATCTCATAGCGCTCGTGGCCCAGCTGGTGCGGCACCCGGCTTTTGAAAGCCTTTGGTTTGCCGCCCCATTAGGGCAGGCCAGGCTCTTTGACCAGAGCCTTGACCCAACTCCTCCAAAGTCCATTCAAAGCGATTTCAATTTTGGATGCAAGGGTGTCAAAAGTTTCAAATTGTTTGAGGTGCGTACATCAGCGTAGATTCAGCCAAATTAACGACTTTGGTGCTCTAGATTGGACTAAGTAGCTGACGCGTAATGCTAAAAATAGGGTTCCATCAAAAAAGGTAAAAATACGGCATTGGTGCTGCTTGACAGTTTTCCGGCGCTCTGGTTCATTTTCGTTCAAAGCGCTTTGAAAACGTACCCGGTAAATGGGTATGGCAAAGGGCTTTGGGGGAGATCAGGTCTGGCCTGGCGTATGGCGCCGGGCGTGCCTCTACGTCTCCCCGGGCAAAATTCTTTTGGGAGGACTTCCGATGATGTTGAACAAGCTGCTCGTTGCGATGATGGCGAGCGTAACGCTGGTGGGCGCTGTACAGGCTGCCGATCTCTCGATCGTTTCGGGCGATACCGGTAATGGCCTGGCATTCCTGCGCAGCCAGCTCGACAAGTTCGAACAGCAGACCGGCAACAAGGTCACCGTTGTGCCGATGCCGTCTTCGACCACCGACCAGTTCGGCCAGTATCGCCTGTGGCTTGCTGCCGGCAATGCCGATATCGACGTCTACCAGACCGACGTGATCTGGGCTCCGCAGCTTGCCGAGCACTTCACCGACCTGACCGAAGCGATGAAGGATGTCGTGGGCAACCACTTCCCCTCGATCATCGAATCCCAGACCGTCGACGGCAAGCTCGTCGCCATGCCGGCGTTCACCGACGCTCCTGCGCTCTACTATCGCAAGGACCTGCTTGAAAAGTACGGCAAGTCCGTGCCGACGACCTGGACCGAGCTTGAAGCCACGGCCAAGGAAATCATGGATGCCGAACGTGGCGCCGGTGCCGCCGAGCTTTGGGGTTTCGTGTTCCAGGGCAATGCCTATGAAGGCCTGACCTGCGACGCTCTCGAATGGGTCGTGTCGAATGGCGGCGGCCAGATCATCGAAGCAGACGGTACGATTTCGATCAACAACGAACAGGCTGCTGCCGCGATCGATCGCGCTGCCGGCTGGGTTGGCACGATCGCGCCCGATGGCGTCCTGGCCTATATGGAAGAAGAAAGCCGCGGCGTGTGGCAGCTCGGCAATGCCGTGTTCATGCGCAACTGGCCTTATGCTTATGCACTGAGCAATGGCGAAGACTCTGCCGTGAAGGGCAAGTTCGACGTCGCTCCGCTGCCAGCCGGTGACGGCGAAGGCGGTCGTTCGGCTGCAACGCTTGGCGGCTGGAACATGGCCGTTTCCAAGTATTCTCCTGACCAGGAAGCTGCAATCGAGCTCGTGAAGTATCTGGCTTCGGAAGAAGTGCAGAAGGAACGCGCGATCAACCAGTCGAACCTGCCGACCATTCCAGCGCTCTATGAAGATAAGGACGTGCTTGCCGCGTCGCCCTTCATGGCGAACTGGAAGGCGATCTTCGAACAGGCCGTGCCACGTCCGTCGGCTCCGACCAAGACCAACTATAACGAAGTCTCTTCGATGTTCTGGAGTGCGGTGCACGAAACGCTTTCGGGTAACGGTACTGCTGCCGAAAACCTCGAACTGCTCGAGGCCGACCTCAACGATCTCAAGGGCAATGCCTGGTAAGTCCTCCCGGCAAGCCTAATGGACGGGCGGCCGGGGTTTGTCCCCGCCGCCCGTTTTTTCAATAATAGTCTGGATAGGGAGGACGACGATCATGGCGACCGATGCACTGGCGCCTCTTGCGACGGCGAATGCGCCGAAGGCGAAATCAGAACTCATGCTGCAGCGCGCACGTGCCGCGCGGCTGTTTCTGATCCCCATGTTGGTCGCGCTGGCGATCGTGGCCGGTTGGCCGCTGCTGCGCTCGATCTACTTCTCCTTCACCGATGCAACCCTCAACAATCTCTACGGCGCCGAATGGATCGGCTTCGGCAATTACCTGCGCTGGCAGGTGCTTGAAAGCGGCACCGTGCGCTATCGCGGCGTGCTGGCTGATCCCGACTGGTGGAATGCGGTGTGGAACACCGTGCGCTTCGCTTTTTGGTCGGTGTTCTGGGAAACCATCCTCGGGATGATCGTTGCCCTGGTGCTCAATGCAGAATTCAAGGGTCGTGGCATCGTTCGGGCGGCTATCCTTATTCCCTGGGCTATTCCGACGATCGTTTCGGCTCGTATGTGGAGCTGGATGCTCAACGACCAGTTCGGCATCATCAATGATCTGGGCATGAAGCTGGGGCTCCTGGCCGCTCCGGTGGCATGGACCGCCTCGGCGGATACGGCGATGACGGCGGTTCTGATCGTCGATATCTGGAAGACGACGCCGTTCATGGCGCTGCTGATCCTGGCGGGTCTGCAGATGATCCCGCGCGACATCTATGAAGCCGCCGAGATCGATGGCGTCCATCCGGTCAAGCAGTTCTTCCGGATCACGCTGCCGCTGGTACGGCCCGCGCTGATGGTCGCGATCATCTTCCGCGTGCTCGATGCGCTCCGGATCTTCGACTTGATCTATGTGCTGACACCGAACTCTTCGGCGACCAAGACGATGTCGGTCCTGGCGCAGGAAAATCTGTTCCAGTTCAATAATTTTGCCGAAGGCTCGACGCAGTCGACGCTGCTGTTCCTGATGATCGCGATCTTTACCGTGCTCTATATCTGGATCGGCAAAGTCAATTTCGATGGGGGAGACCGCTGATGGGTGCGACCTTCGATCTCTGGAAGACCACGAAGACCGTGCTCTTCTATGCTCTCGTCGTGGTTATCGTCGTGGTGTCGGTGTTTCCGTTCTACTACGCGATCCTGACGAGCCTCAAATCGGGCACGGACCTGTTCCGCGTCACCTATTGGCCAACCTCGTTCAGCCTGGACAATTTCCGTCAGGTGTTCACGCAAGGTGAATTCCCGCGGAACCTCCTGAACTCGGTTTTCGTCGCTTCGGTGACGGTGATCCTCGCCCTGTTCCTTGCGATCACGGCATCCTTTGCTCTCAGCCGCGTGCGGTTCCGGGGGCGGAGTCTGTTGCTCATGACGATCCTTGCGGTCTCGATGTTCCCGCAGATCGCCGTGCTGGCTGGCCTGTTCGAAGTGATCCGCTTCCTTGGCATCTACAACACGCCTTGGGCGCTGATCTTTGCCTATACGATCTTCACGCTGCCGTTCACCGTCTGGGTGCTGACCACCTTCATGCGTGACCTGCCGATCGAGATCGAAGAGGCAGCAATCGTCGATGGTGCGACGCCCTGGGTGATCATCACCAAGGTGTTCATGCCGCTGATGTGGCCGGCGCTGGTGACGACGGGGCTTCTCGCCTTCATCGCGGCTTGGAACGAGTTCCTTTTTGCGCTGACCTTCACCGTCTCCAACCAGACCCGTACCGTGCCGGTGGCCATCGCGCTGCTTTCGGGCGGATCTCAGTATGAAATCCCGTGGGGCATTATCATGGCTGCCTCGGTCATCGTCACCGTGCCGCTCGTCGCACTGGTGCTCATCTTCCAGCGCAAGATCGTGTCCGGCCTCACCGCCGGCGGCGTCAAAGGCTAAGAGGTTCCAAAAAAATGGCATCTATCGAACTTCGCAATATCAAGAAGTCCTTCGGCGCGGTGAACGTCATCAAGGGCGTCGATCTCGAGGTGAAGAAGGGTGAGTTCATGGTGTTTGTCGGGCCTTCGGGTTGTGGCAAATCCACCTTGTTGCGCCTGATCTCGGGGCTCGAAGACATTACTTCTGGCGAGATGCTCTTTGACGGCAAGGTCGTCAATTCGCTGACGCCGTCGAAACGCGGCATCGCCATGGTGTTCCAGTCCTATGCGCTTTATCCGCATATGACGGTCTACGAGAATATGGCTTTCGGCCTCAAGCTCGACAAAGGCCACAGCAAGGACGAGATCCGCCGCCGCGTCGAGCGGGCTGCGGATATGCTGCAGATCCGGCAGTATCTCGATCGTCTGCCCAAGCAGCTCTCGGGCGGACAGCGCCAGCGCGTTGCTATTGGCCGTGCTATTACCCGCGACCCCAAGGTGTTCCTCTTTGACGAACCGCTCTCGAACCTCGACGCCGCCCTGCGCGTCGCGACGCGTATCGAGATCGCCAAGCTCCACGAGGAAATGAACGACGTCACGATGATCTACGTGACGCATGATCAGGTGGAGGCAATGACCCTCGCCGACCGGATCTGCGTGCTGCGTGATGGTCTCGTCGAACAGGTCGGCACGCCGATGGAACTTTACGAGCGGCCGGACAGTATCTTTGTTGCCGGCTTCATCGGGTCACCGAAGATGAACTTCCTGACCAAGGACAAGGCGGCAGCGCACAATTGCGCCACGCTTGGCATTCGCGGCGAGCACCTGACGGTCTCGCCCGATGGGATCTGGGAGGGCACTGTCATCCATACGGAAAATCTCGGTGCCGACTCCTATGTCTATCTCGATATGGGCGAGGAAGAGCCCGTGGTCGTCCGTCTCGACGGCGCGTCGAGCTATCAGAGCGGCTCAACGGTGCGCGTATCGCCACAGGCGGAAAATATCCATCGTTTCGACGAAGCTGGTAAGCCGATCCGCTGACGAAAAAAATAAAGGTGACGGTCCAAGCATCGTCACCTTTCTCACCCAATCTGTCACTGCCGCGAAAGCGGGAGTCTCCTCGATAAAGGGAGATTCCCGCTTTCGCGGGAATGACGCCGAAAAAACCAAGGAATGGCGACCGCCTCCCCGCTTCGCCATGCATCTAGGAGAATACCAATGCCGATCCGTACGCTGGTCTGGGGCGAGAACGTCCATGAGCAGAAGAACAAGGTCGTTGCCGACAATTACCCAACGGGCATGCACAACCAGATCGCTTCACTCCTGAAGCAAGACGGCAATCTGGCCGTGAAGACCACGACGCTGCAGGAGCCAGAGCACGGGTTGACCGATGCCGTGCTGGCCGAAACCGACGTGCTGCTCTGGTGGGGCCACGCGGCGCATGACAAGGTCGACGATGCTGTCGTCAAGCGCGTGATGGAACACGTCTGGCAGGGCATGGGTCTGATTGTTCTCCACTCGGGCCACCATTCGAAGGTCTTCAAGGGCCTGATGGGTTCGCCGGCGAACCTCCACTGGCGCGAAGCCGGCGAGCGCGAGCGCCTTTGGGTCGTCAATCCGGGCCATCCGATCGCCAAGGGCCTGCCGGCCTATTTCGAACTCGAATATGAAGAAATGTATGGCGAGCCCTTCACCGTGCCGGAGCCGCTCGAGACCGTATTCGTCTCTTGGTTCCAGGGTGGCGAAGTGTTCCGTTCGGGCCTGACCTATCGTCGTGGCGCCGGCAATATCTTCTACTTCCGCCCCGGCCACGAAACCTATCCGACCTATCACGACGCCAATGTCGGCCAGGTGCTGCGCAACGCGGTGAACTGGGCCTATAACGGCGACCGCCATGCGCACCTGATGAAGGCGCCGAACACGCCGGTCGGCGAAGCGATCGAAAAGATCGAAGAACGCGGCGCCAAGCTCAGTGCATCCGATCACGCTGGCGAAGTGAAGCAGTAAGAGACGCTTCGTCCGTTGGTTGTTCGGCTTGTCCAGGCAATCGACGGGCGTTACTAGCGTGAGACTGGATCGCCCGGACAAGCCGGGCGATGACGACGGGACAGGTATCGAGGCTTTTTTTGGCTTCGAGTAGTGAAACAATCAGACGGTCGTTTTGGCGGCCAAGGAATTAGAAGAATGCGTATCCTCATTCTGGGTACTGGCGGCATGGCGAACCAGCATGCCAAGCATTTTGCGGCGATCGAGGGCGTGACGCTAGCCGGCGGCGTGGACGTCGATCCCGCGCGCGTCGAGGCGTTCAACCAGAGCCACGGGATCGAGCGCGGCTTCGGCTCGCTCGATGCGGCTTTGGCTTGGGGCGAGTTCGATGCTATCGCCAATGTGACGCCGGACAGCATTCACCACCCGACTACTATGGCGGCGCTGAATGCGGGCAAGCACGTGTTCTGCGAAAAGCCGCTGGCGACCGACTATGCCAAGGCCATGGAAATGACCGAGACGGCCGAACAGCTCGGGCTCGTCAACATGGTCAACCTGACCTATCGCAATGTTGCGCAACTGCAGAAGGCGCGCGAGATCGTGCAATCGGGGCAGGTGGGTCGCGTCAAGCATTTCGAGGCGAGCTATCTCCAGAGCTGGCTTGTCTCTAAGGTCTGGGGCGATTGGCGCACGGAAAGCCAGTGGCTGTGGCGCCTGTCGAAGAAGCACGGCTCGAACGGCGTGTTGGGCGATATCGGCGTCCACATCCTCGACTTTGCCGCTTATGGGGCAGGGAGCGATTTCTCAAGGGTCTTCTGCCGGCTCGAAACCTTCGATAAGGCAGAGGGCAACCAGATCGGTGAATATGATCTCGACGCCAATGACAGCTTTGCCATGACAGCGCAGCTTGAGAATGGCGCGCTCGGCGTCATCCATGCGACGCGCTGGGCCACCGGGCATTTCAACGAACTGCGTCTTCGTGTCTATGGCGACAAGGGCTCGGTGGAAGTGCAACACCGGCATGACTGGTCCAAGCTCTTCACCTGCCTCGGCGACGATGTCGAGACCGGGACATGGACCGAGGTCGAGGTGGAACCGGTGTTCACCAACTATCAGCGCTTTGCCGAAGCGGTGCGGACGGGCCAGAATATGGAGCCGAGCTTCCGTCACGCGACGAACATTCAGAAGGTGCTCGATTTGGGCACGGTGACGGACCGTGACCGGATGGAGCACAAGGTCTGAGAACCTCAGCGCGATATCCGAAATACAAAAAAGCCCCGGTGTGAACCGGGGCTTTCTTTTTAAGTTTGGGTCGTTTTAGGCGCGATCGTCCACATAAACGGTGACCATGCCATCGGCGGCCGATTTGACGGCGACGACGTCATCGGCTGTGTAGCCTTCGGCATCGAGCTTGGCCTTGATAGCAGCGTTCGCTTCGATATTAGAGTGAAGCGTGGTCTGGCCTTCGGCATTGGCCGAGAGAGCTTCATCAAGCGCGGCCGCTTCAGTGGCGGCATTGCCCTGTAGCGAGGTCAACAGAACGATGCTGACCTGAGAGTCTTCCGTCACTGCCGAGAGATCGACGCTGGCATTGCCAGAGATCGAAGACACGACGGAGCCGTAGGTGTTGTCAGACATGCCACCGGCATTGGTGCCGGCCTTGGCGTTTGCATTGGCATTCGTGCCGGCATTGCCGGTCGTGGAAGTGCCATTCGTCGTGGCATTGGCATCGGTGCTGGTACCAGCACCTGCCTGCGCATCCATCGCAGGCGTGTCAACGCTTACCCCAGCGCCGGCATCCACGCCAACAGCTGCATCTTGGGCAATAGCAAAAGAACCTGCGCTCATCAGAGCGGCGACCGAAACGGCGGCCAGGATCTTGTTCATCGGTATTCTCCGGTTGCAATTGCCCCCCGCCTGACAACGGGGGTCTGACACGGCAGTTGCAACACTTTTAAGCAAAAGGGACAGCAAAGCGGCAATTGTGATGAGCCATTGCAACCGGGATGGCAGGATCGCTGTTTATTCGGCATCACAATAGGAGCGTCAAATGGGTATCATCTGGGCCATCATCATCGGCTTCCTCGCAGGTCTCGTCGCCAAGTGGATCACACCGGGTAGCAACGAACCGCGCGGGTTCATTCTCACCACTATCCTCGGCATCGTCGGTTCGGTTCTCGCAACATGGCTCGGTCAGCAGATCGGCTGGTATGGCCCGAATGACGGCGCAGGCTTCATTGCCTCGGTGGTCGGTGCCATCATTATTCTCGTCATTTGGGGTCTGGTCGCGCGCCGCCGTTGATACCGGCCGGAACGTGAATGGGGCGGAGTTGTTGTCTGGTCATGAGTACACAATCGGGTCGCAAGTCGTTTTTGATCGTCGATGACGAGCCTATCGTCAGGATGGAACTGGCTGAGGTCGTCAGAGAGTGTGGTTATGAGCCATGGGAGGCTGGGAGTACCGCAGAGGCGCTCGGCATTCTCGGACGGGCGGGCGATGCTTTTTCCGGTCTTATCACCGATATCAACATGCCCGGCACGCGAAACGGTATGGTGCTCGCAAACCATGTGAGATTCATGTGGCCCCATATCAAGATCGTCGTCGTCTCGGCGGGACGGAAGCCGTTTTCGGGTGAAATGCCCGACAATGCGCGCTTCGTCCCCAAGCCCTGGAATGAAGACCTGCTCACCTCAGCGATTGCGCTGAACTGAAGCGAAAAGGGCGCCCGGTGGGCGCCCTTCCTGTTTTTACTTGATCACCGTGATACGGCCATCGGTATAGGGGGTATATTCCCCTCCGAGTTTGGCGAGGTATTCGGCAACCACCTGCTCGAGCGGCGGGCCAAAGTCGTAGGGGTTTTCGCCTTCGGCAAAAGTGCCATAGCCGTCGCCGCCACCGCGGACATAGTTGTTGGTGACGATGGTATAGGTCTTCTCCTCGTCGATCGGCACCCAGGTATCGCCTTCACCCTTGACCATCACATCGCTCACGCGCTCGCCGGCGGGCTTTGCGAGAGTATAGCTATATTTGAGGCCTGAAACCTGAGCGAAGCGGCCGGCGCCGTTCTCGATGTCGGAAACGCCGTTTTCGAGCGCTTCGATGACGTCGGCACCGGAAATCTGCACCGTGGCGAGGGTGTTGGAGAAGGGGAGGACAGTCAGCACGTCGCCGACGGTGATTTCACCGGCGTCGATGGAGGAGCGGATGCCGCCACCATTCTGGAAGGCGATGGTAGCACCCTGATCGGCGACGCGATCGAGGATGGCGTCGGCGAGGAGATTGCCCATGGAGCATTCTTCGACGCGGCAGACTTCACGGGCGCCTTCAAGCTTGGCGGTGGTCGAGCCGATGACCTGGCTGGTCATTTCCTCGATCGGGCCGGCGAGTTCGGCGAGCTGGGTCTTGAACTCTTCGTTGGCGGTGACCGATGCGTCGATCAGGAAGGGCTCGCCCTCGGCCTTGGTGACTTTGCCCTCGTCATCCCAGGTGATGGCGATATCGCCCAGATATTTGCCATACTGATTGGCCTGAACCACGGGGACTTCGACGCCCTCGGGATTGGTGACCATGGTGGGGTAGGGGCCAACGGCGCCTTCCATGGAGCCCAGCAGCGAGTGGCTGTGGCCGCCGACGATGACGTCGACGAGCGGCAGCGAGGCGGCAACGTTGAGATCTTCATTGTAGCCGATATGGCTGAGAAGGATGATCTTGTTGACGCCGGCTGCATCGAGCGCTTCGGAGGCGCCGCGGACATATTGGATGACATCGTGGAATTCGACATCGCCGGGCGAGGCGATATCGGGCGTGTCTTCGGTGGTCGCGCCGATGATGCCGACCTTTTCGCCGCCGATATCGAGGACGATCGAGCCTTCGATCTTGCCGCGGAGGCCTTCATCCTTGGTCACATCGAAATTGCCGCCGATGATCGGGAATTTGGCTGCTTCAATGAATTTCAGGAATTCTTCCGGGCCATCGTCGAACTCGTGATTGCCAGTGGCGACGACATCAAAGCCCATCTGATTGAAGAAATCGGAGACGACCTTGGACTTGTAGGTCGTGTAATAGAGCGACCCCTGGAAGTTATCGCCTGCCGAGAGCAGCAGCGAATTGCCGCCTTCATATTTGGCGCGGGTATCATCGATGATGGTCTTGAGGCGGGCGATGCCACCAAAGCATTCCCCGGCCGCATCGGTTTCGGCATCGCAATTGGAATCGGAGCCGGTGATGGGGTCGAAGCGCGAATGGAAGTCGTTGATGTGCAGGATGTTCAGCGTGAACTCGGCATAGGTGGCGGTCGAAAAACCAGCGCAAAGCGTGAGCGCGGTGGCGCCCAGCAGTAGTTTCTTCATCCCTCAAATCCCTTGTGGCTCGTGGCAAATTCCGCTTCGGGACCGCCGGCGATGCACCTCGCCAAGCGGCCGGGGGAAGCACAAGGTTTAGTTAATCAGCTAATTATGACAGTGAAAAGTGTTGTGGCAGCGCAATTTGCTCGATTGAGCGAAGGCGGCACGGGACGGGGTTTCAATAGCGGATGAGTCAGGTATTCTCCGCCCCGTTTGATTTGCGGGGTTAATCCTGATGCGTAGTGCTTTGATCGTTTATGGTGGCTGGGAAGGTCACGACCCGGAAGAATGCGCGGCGATCTATCGTCGTTGGCTCCATGAAGACGGCTATGCGGTGCGTACCGCGACCGAAACCAGCGCCTTTGCCGACCCCTCCATCCACGATCTTTCGCTGATCGTTCCGATTTTCACGATGAGCAAGATTGCCAAGGAAGAGGTCGAAAACCTCGTCAAGGCAGTCGAAGGCGGCGTGGGCCTCGCCGGGCATCATGGCGGCATGAGCGATGCGTTCCGCGAAGCGGTGGACTATCAGTTCATGGTCGGCGGCCAGTGGGTGGCGCATCCGGGCAATATCATCGACTATACGGTCGATGTGACGAAGCCTGAAGATCCCATCATGGACGGCATCCCCGCGTCCTTTCCCTATAAGTCGGAGCAATATTATATGCATGTCGACCCCTCCAACGAGGTGTTGGCGACGACGACCTTCACCGGCGAGCATGCAAGCTGGATCAATGGTGTCGTCATGCCGGTCGTCTGGAAGCGCCGCCATGGGCAGGGCAAGGTGTTCCATATGACGCTCGGCCATCAGGCCAAGGAATTCGAGAACGCCGATATGGCCACGATCATGCGTCGGGGCATGAATTGGGCAGCGCGGGCCGAATAGGCTCTCGCTCGAAGGTGAGTTGAAACCCGACCCGTTTTGCTCTCGTATCTGAAACGATCAAGGAGAGCAGGATGAGCGTGGATTCGAGCCAAGAACAACCTGCGGGTGGAGAGCCAAGGCCCTCCGCCGACGCGTCTTCCCAAACGCCGGTGGCTCGACCCAAAGGACCGTTGGTTTATCGCCAGTCCATCTGGACCCGGTTGACCCATTGGGTTTGGGTCATCTGCCTCTTCTTTCTGCTGCTTTCCGGGCTGCAGATTTTTAATGCCCATCCCGCGCTCTATATCGGCCAGCAATCGGGCTTCGAGTTCGATAATTCGGTCTTGCGGATCGGGGCGGTCAACACACCACAGGGGCCGCGCGGCCAGACGACGGTATTCGGGCAGACGTTCGATACGACCGGCGTGCTCGGGATGAGCGGTACGGCGGAAGCGCCAGCTTATGTGGGGTTCCCGGGGGCGGTGACCATTCCGTCCTATCGCGATCTTGCCACCGGCCGGGTTGTGCATTTCTTCTTCGGCTGGCTGATGGTGGCGGCGCTGTTCGTCTGGTTTTTAGCGAGCTTCATCAACGGCCATCTCAAGCGGGATATCTTGCCGCGTGGTGGTGATCTCAAAGAGCTGCCGAGGGATATTGGCGATCATGCGCGGCTGAAGCTGCATCATGGGCGGCGCTACTCGCCGCTGCAAAAGCTGAGCTATTTCGCCGTGTTCTTCGTGCTGTTTCCGCTGATCGTGCTGACGGGACTGACCATGAGCCCCGGCATGGACGCCGCCTGGCCATGGCTGCTCGATCTTTTCGGTGGGCGGCAGACGGCGCGAACCATCCACTTCGGCACGATGGTGCTGCTGGTGCTGTTCTTCATCGTCCACATTTTGATGGTGCTGCTGGCCGGGCCGATCAATGAGCTGCGCTCGATGATCACGGGGTGGTATCGCACAAGCCCGGGAACGCCAGCTGCCGAAGGAGATAAGCCATGAGCGGCCTGATCATGAACCGCCGCAAACTGTTGGTGGGCTCCGCGGCGCTGGGATCGAGCATAGCGCTCGCTGGATGCGATCAATTCAACTTTCTGGGGCAACGCGGACATCCCGTGCGGCAGGCGTTGGAGCAGGCGAATGTGCTGACCTATCGCGCGCAGCGGGCGTTGATTGGCGATCAGACGCTGGCACGGGAATATGCGGCGAGCGAAATCCGGCAGGGAATGAAGCCGAACGGCTCCACGCAGCCGACGACGCCGGAATATACTTTCCTCAAGATGCAGAATTTCGCGTCTTACAAGCTGACCATCAAGGGCATGGTCGAGCGCGAGGTCTCGTTCTCGCTCAACGAATTGCGGAATATGCCGGCGCGTAGCCAGATCACCCGGCATGATTGCGTTGAAGGATGGAGCTGCATTGCCAAGTGGACCGGGACACAGCTCGGACCGCTCCTCGACATGGCCGGGGTGAAGCCAGAGGCGCGCTATTGCGTCTATCACTGCTTCGACAATATCCAGAAGTCACTCTCGGGCGAGATTTTTTACTACGAGAGCTCGGACCTGGTGGACGCCTATCATCCGCAGACCATTTTGTCGTATGGGCTCAACGATCAGGTTTTGCCGGTGAGCAATGGCGCGCCGGTGCGGCTGCGGATCGAGCGAGCGCTTGGATATAAGCAGCCGAAATATCTGCACACGATCGAATTGGTCGATGATCTGACCCCGTTCGGTATGGGCAAGGGCGGGTATTGGCCAGACAACGGCTATGATTGGTATGGTGGGATCTAGGTGTTGCGCCCAGTTGGACATAGCGGGCTGCAAATGGCGATCTGACTCAACTGGGCGCATAACTTAGGGCGTCGTGGCTCCCGTTTGAGGGGCACAAACCACCCATGCGCCTGTTACACTTGCCTTTATGGGCATTGTGGCCCATATGGGACGCAGCGTTGCGGCGAAATGTGCCGCTAACGGACTTCTCTTCTTACTCAGCGGTGAGCGGCGAAGTCAGCCCGGATAGCGAAAATGCTCCGGGTTTGAGCCAGCACCCGCGCGATAATCCCTATCGCCCGATTGCATTTTTATTCATGGCGCCTGCGGTTCGCAGCGTGCCCGCGCAGTGTTTTGCGCATGATGAAAGATCAAGATTTGACCGATTTTTCCAGTCTCGGCTTGCCCGTCACCCTCGTTGATAGCCTCAAGGCCGGTGGGTTCGAGACGCCAACCAAGATCCAGAGCGAAGCGATCCCGAAGCTGCTCGAGGGCCGGGACATGATGGGCATTGCCCAGACCGGTTCGGGCAAGACTGCGGCCTTTGGCCTGCCGATCCTTGCCGGGCTTGCCCAATTGACCGGCCGTCCGCGGCCGATGACGACACGCGCGCTGATCCTCGCACCGACGCGTGAACTTGCCGTGCAGATCGAAGAGAATATCCGTAAGTTTGCAGGCTCCAAGCAGAAGATCGACACTGTTCTCGTGCTCGGTGGCGTGTCGCGCTACCATCAGGTGCAGAAGATCGCCAAGGGTGTGGACGTTGTAGTGGCAACGCCCGGCCGTCTCAAGGATCTGCTTGACGACAATAAGATCCGCCTCAATGAAACGCGTTGGCTGGTGCTCGACGAAGCCGATCGCATGCTCGACATGGGCTTCATCGCGCCGGTGAAGGCCATTGCAAAGGCCATTGGTCTGCGTCGCCAGACCATGCTGTTTTCCGCGACCATGGCGGCTGAGGTCGAAGATCTCGCCAAGGGGCTCCTCAAGGAGCCGGTGAAGGTCGAGGCGGCGCCGCAGGGGTCGACGGTCGTCAAGATCGACCAGCGCGTGATCCTTTCTGGCGCCAAGGCCAAGCGCAATGTGCTCAATGGCCTCCTCGACGACGAGAAGGAAGGCATGGAGCGCGTGATCGTTTTCGCACGCACCAAGCATGGCGCCGACCGCGTGACCAAGAACCTTGCCATCGATGGGCATGAGGCTGCTGCCATTCATGGCAACAAGAGCCAGAATGCGCGTCAGGCAGCGCTGAAGGGTTTTTCGAGCGGGAAAGTCCGCATTCTCGTTGCCACCGATATTGCCGCCCGCGGTATCGACGTTCCCGGCATCACCCATGTCGTGAACTATGATCTGCCGGACGATCCGGAAAACTATGTGCACCGCATCGGCCGTACGGGCCGCAATGGTGCGACCGGTATCGCGATCACGCTCTGCGACGGCACCGAGCGCTCGAAACTGCGCGATGTCGAAAAGCTTATCCGCCGTACGCTGCCGCTTTCCGGCGACGTCAACATGGTCGAAGAAGCAACGGCTTCGGCGCCGCGACAACCACGGCACACTGTCGGGGCTCCTGGTGGGCAGCGCACTGCACGCAATCCGAAGCCGGATCCGCGCAAGTTCAACACGCCGCGTCCGGGTGGCGAACGTGGCAGGGGCGGCAGCCCGCGCGATGCAAATGCCCCACGCGAAGCGAGCGCTGGCCCTGCCCGGGATCCGCGCAATCCCCTGGCCCCATCTCGCTCGGTAAAGCCACCGCGCGCTGACGGCCTCAAGGCCAAGCCGCGTTGGACCACGGGGGCGAAAAAGTCCGCTGCACGCAATCGCCGCGGCGAAGGTTAAATGAAAAAGGGCGGCCCGGTGGCCGCCCTTTTTGTTTGCAGATTCTGTATGCACTCAGTGGTTCAAGACTTCGCATTTCACCATGAGGTCAGCGTCGCAGCGCCAGTGCTTTAGCAGTTATGCCACCGAGGCCATGTAGATGGTGTCTTTGTCGACCTGGGCTTGATCCTCGATGCCGGGGGAGAGGCGTTTGAGGAAGCTGAGGGCCCAGTCGTCGACATTGTGCTTGGTGGCGGCGGCCCAGAGGGCTTGCCAGCGTTGCTTGCGTTCTTCGAGCGGCATGTCGAGGGCCATGCGAAGGGCTTCGGCGGTTTCGTCGGTGTCGAAGGGATTGACCAGCAGCGCTTCGGGGAAGATTTCCGCGGCGCCGGCGAAGCGGGAGAGGACCAGCACGCCGGGGTCTTCCGGATCCTGCGCGCCGACATATTCGTGGGCGACAAGGTTCATGCCATCGCGGAGGGGCGTGACGAGGCCCACGCGTGCGAGGCGATAGAGGCCGGCGAGACTGGGTTGGCCATAGGCTCGCTTGACGTACGTCAGGGGTGCCCAATCTGGTTCGGCGAAGCGGCCCATGACGCGACCCGCCATGGCGTCGAGGGTGTCGCTGGTTTCCTGATATTCCTTGATGCTGTCACGCGAGGGTGGGGCGACCTGCAGCAAATGCACGTTTCGGCGGAAACGCTGATTGTTGGCGAGAAGCTTTTCGTAGGCTTCGATGCGCTGCGGCAGGCCCTTGGAATAATCGAGACGATCGACGCCGAGGATCAAGCGCTGGTCGGCGAGGGCGCGGCGCATGCGATGGATCATCTTCTTGGCCGCCGGGCTGGTCGAGAGCCGCGTAAAAGCCTCGGGGTCCGAGCCGATGGGGAAAGCGGTCACTTCGGTCTTGGAGAAATCGATGGTCTCGGTCGACGCGGTAGCGAAGGTCGAGGGTGCCTGGTGCTCGGCGAAATCGGTGAATGCCGCAACGTCGCGATTGGCCTGCATGCCGATCAGATCATAGCGCGACAGGTCGCGCATGAGATCGCCATGGTGCGGGATGGCGTAAAGCGCATCCGCCGTGGGGAAGGGGATGTGGAGATAAAAGCCAATGCGGTTCTTCGCGCCGAGGCGTCGCAATTCGCTGGCAAGAGGGATCAGGTGATAATCGTGCACCCAAACGACATCGTCTGGCTTGAGGAGCGTCATGAGCGCCTTGGCGAACTGCTGGTTCACGCGGCGATAACCCTCGTACCAATAGCCTTCGATGGTCGCGAGATCGAGGCGCAGGTGGAAGCTCGGCCAGAGGATTGAGTTGGAGAAGCCGGCATAATAAGCGCGGTGATCATCGGCGGTAAGGTCGATCTGGGCGACCTTCAAACCATCGATGTCTTCGAAATTCGGCTTCGACGATGGGGTTTCGGTGAGTTTTCCGGACCAGCCGAACCAGAAGCCTTCGTGGTTGGACAGGACCTTTCTCAGAGCGACCGCAAGGCCCCCGGCCGCAGGACCCTTGCCTGGCGTACGATTGGAAACGATGACGATGCGGCTCATAGGTAGACCCCCTAGTTAGAAAAACAATGAACCGGACTGGTGCGCCCGGGTCTGAACTTGCGTGGTTTCAGGCTGTGATCGACACCTCGGATCAGTTTGCCGTCGTGTCCGCCAGGATCGGTGCATCGTCGCGATGCGCCATATCGGTGAGGCCACGGATCAGTGCGTGGACTGAAGCAACATCGGCAATGCGAAGACGGGCGGACGTCTCACCGGCGCCGAGCTTGATGCCGACGCCACCAAGTTCCTGAGCGGCGAGGAACGCATCTTCGTCGGTCCGGTCATCGCCTATGAAAATCGGCGTACGACCCTTGAAGGGTTCCTCTTCCATGAAGGCGCGCAGCGCCGCGCCCTTGTCGAAGGCGGCAGGCCGCGCTTCGAGCACCATCTTGCCCGGCACGAGGGAATATTGCGGATGGCTTTCCAGCACCTCTTCCATCGCGCGGAGGCAATCGCCTTCAAGCTCCGGCGCCTGACGGAAATGAAGAGCCACTGCGCCGGCCTTGGGCTCGATGATCAGTTCGGGATGCGCCATGGCGAGCGGCTCGATAGCGCGAGCGATCTTTTCGGCGCCGACGATCAGGTCTTCGTCCAGCTCTTCCATCGAGCCATCGGCGCGACGGCGCTGCGAACCGTGCGCTCCGGCGACGGGAAGATGGAGTGGGGACAGGAAGCGATCGATGTCGGAGATTTCGCGTCCGGTTATGACGGCAAAGGCGTGGTCAAATTCCTGGGTGGCGCGCTCAAGCTGCTCTGCAAGATCGCTCGGCACCACAACTGCATCAGGCCGCTCGGCGATTTCGACTAGAGTGCCGTCGAAGTCGGTGAAGATGGCCAGCGCGGGCAGCTCGGCGCCATTCCGAATTAGCATTTCGTTCATAACTTCTCTCACTTCGGATTACGGCTCATGAGACCTAACGCCACGGGAGAAGAAAAGTTCGCGCCACACGGCAGACATGCACGTGGCGGGAATATGAACAAATCTAAATCACGCGTTCGTGATCACCTCAGGTTGGGAGCGATATGCCTTTTGTTGCGTTTTATGATCGCGAACCGGTGAACAGCTCGGTTCGGACTAAGTTGAGGGATTACCAGAACAAATGCGTCCTATGCTCACCAAGCCCGTTCAGTCGCAACTGATGCTGACCGCTCTCTTCGTTGCGGCGCTGAGCTTCATAACATTAGCGGCTTCGTTTGCGGAAATGCCGGTGACGGATGCGCAAATTGCGGTAGGGAGCAATGAATAAGGCGAGCGCAACGCAAAGCGAGCTTCAACGACCTGAATTGTTTCGGGTCGTTATTCCCATGCCAAAATGCGCTGGGATCGAAACGTTGGTCAGGCGACCGTTGAAGTCGCTGCGCAAAACTCAGGCAAGCGGAATGCCTTTGCTGCCTTTGTCGCGCTGATAGATCGACGACAAATCCCCATAAGCGGCCCGTAGATCGTCGACCCGCGCGAGCAGTTCTTCGCGCTGTCCGCGATCAAGACTCGCCAGCAATTCACCAATCGACCGGCTTTTGAAGAAAGCGTTCTCTCGGTTATAGAGCGGGCGCTCATCCGGCACTTTGTCGCGATCAGGATCAGGGACGGCATAAACCGACTGTAGGATTTGAATGTCGTAGGGAATTGCGAAGCTGTCGCGGCTGTCTTCGTAGGTGAAGAGATAATAGAAATTGTCGAAGCCTGCCCAGGTGATGCCGGATAGGCAGAGCGAGCAAGGCTCGTGGGTCGTGAGGAATATGCAGTCCTTGGTTGCGGGCCGCTGATCTTCGGGCAATTCAAAGAACTTTTTGATGGCGTGCATTTCGCCATGCCAAAGCGGATTTTCGGTTTCGTTATTGGTTTCGGCGATCACGAGCGACAGGTCAGACTTGCGGAGGATCGCCGCGCCGAACAGCTTGTTGCCTGCGGCCACTCCCCTCGCGGTTTTCGGCACGATGTCGTGCTCGATGACATCGAGAAAGCGCTGGAGAAGGCGGGTCGTTTCCAAAATCTACTCCGTGGCCTTGATCAGACCGATCAACGGAATCTCCGCGCTATCGAGAAGGCGCAGGCTATCATCAGTGAGATCATAAGACGCGGTGGCGTCAAGCGCCGCGAAGAAGGCCCGTTCCTGCGCCATGAGGTCGGCACTGCAGGTTTTTTTGGTCGATGCAGGCAGCCCAAACTGGAGGCCGCCGCTCTCGATCGTGGCTTGCGTGAAATAATCGTTGCATCCGGCATGACCATCCACGCGCAGATCGGACGCGATGGAGAGGGTTATGGGGCGGCTGCCAGAGACGGGCGTTCCCGCTATGCTGGTGACCTGCCAGGTTGCACCGATGAGACCGGTTTCGATGACAGGTTCAACGACGGATTGGGCACCCGTGTAACGCGAGACGACGATTGTCGTTGGCGATGGCGAATTGAGATCGACGGGCACGGCGACGTCGTTGCGGAAGAGGATGGCACTACCGAGGCGGATATCGGCGACGAGGCCATAGGATTTTTTCGACCCGGTCAGATCCGAGCGGATGGCCAGCGCGAATTGGAGCGGCGGCTGTGCGCCTGAGGGAACGGAGGAGCCGGCACCAAGAACCGGGCGGCCATCGGGCAGGGTGACGAGGCCGATGTAAAGGCTTGCTCCAGCGGGAAGCGCCATCCGTTCGCGATAGGTTACGTCGCCGGTCAGCGACAGGCCCTGCGCAAAGGTAGAGCTCGACAGCAGCAGAAGCGACATAACGATCGAGATAAGCCGGGTGAGCATGGCAATCCTCCCTATCGTTTTAGCGTAGCGGGTCGGCATGACGTTGGCGAGGCAAAGTGGCGCTTGGGGTTAAGCGCTCGGTTCGCGATGGGTGACGATGAGGGGGGCTGAGAAAACGTGCTCCTCAAGATTATTACCGTCGCCGCCGCGGTCGACGACGAGGAAATCGGTTTCTTTATCGAGGGTCGTCAGCACGCCGTGCCACGTGTTCATGGCAATGTTGACGCCTTGCCCTGGGCCGGGGCGAAAGGCGCGGATGTTGATCGGCGTGCCGCTCTCGTCCTCGGCAACGATGACCAGCCAGTGGGCGTCGCCGAGGGGATAGAAAGCTTGGCTGCCAAGGGGGTGGCGCTCAACGAGCGTGAGGCTGAGCGGCGGGGCGTAAGGCTGGCCGCGGAAGATCGAGATCAGTGGACGGGGATGGACGCCGCCGAGTTCGACGCGTGCAAGATCATGGAAGCGTTCGGTCTTGCCGGCATTGATCGGATAGTGGTGCGCGCCCTCTGTCTGGATGACCTGACCGAAGGGGGCGAAGGCATCTGGCGTCAGCGACTCGATGAAGATGGTGTCGGGCATTCCGGTTTCCTCGGCTCAGAACGGCAGCTTGGCGTGGCGGTTGACGTCCTTATAGAGCAGGTAGCGGAAGCGCTCTGGGCCGGCATAGCAGGCCTGTGGGCAGAAGGCCCGGAGCCACATGAAGTCGCCTGGCTCGACCTCGACCCAATCGCGATTGAGCCGATAGACTGCCTTGCCCTGGAGCACATAGAGGCCGTGTTCCATGACATGGGTTTCCTCGAAGGGAATGACCGCGCCGGGCTCGAGGGTGACGATATTGACGTGCATGTCGTGGCGGAGGTCGGTGGGTTCAACGAAACGCGTCGTACCCCAGGTGTCCTTGGTGCCCGCCATCCAGCGAATGGGCTGGTCCTGCTCGTTGGTGACGAAGGGCGGGGGAATTTCGACGCCATCGACGACTTCATAGCGCTTGCGCACCCAATGGAAGCGGGCCGGATCGGTCGCGCGATTGGTGATGGACCATTTGCAGCCGGGCGGCAGGAAGGCGTAGCCGCCTTCCTTGAGCGTATGCGTCTGACCTTCGATGGTGATATTGATCTGTCCGGCGACGACGAAAAGCACGCTTTCGGCTTCGGGGTTGTCCTCAGGCCGTTCCGACCCGCCGCCCGGCAGAACTTCCACGATGTATTGTGAGAAGGTTTCGGCAAAACCGGACATGGGGCGCGCGATGACCCAGAGCCGGGTCTCGCGCCAATGGGGCAGGTAGGATGTTACGATGTCGCGCATCACCCCGTGCGGGATCAGGGCATAGGCCTCGGTGAAGGTGGCGCGGCCGGTGTGGAGGGCCATCTGGGTCGGCAGGCCGGCGATGGGTGAGGCGTAGGTCGTTGCCATGAGCTCGGGTCAATTCTGGACGATTCCGGAAAGACTAGAGCGGAACGGCGGATGAGGCCATGCCTCTTATTCGCTGAGGGCGAGGTTCTTCTCAAGCTTGCTGAGCATGGACGCGGCATAGGCGGCATATGGGCCGATCCAACGCTCGTGGATGGCGTGGACGGGCAGGGCATCGAGGTGGTTCCAGCGCTCGCGGCCGCGGCGCTCGGCAATGACGAGACCGGCTGCTTCGAGAACGCCTAGGTGTTGCATGATCGTGCAGCGATCGAGCTCGGGGAACGCAGAGCAGAGCGTGCCAGTGGTCGCGGGTTCGGTCTTCAAAACATCAAGCATGCGCCGCCGGATGCGGTGGCTCAGAGCCTTGAAAATCAGATCGTCTTGGTCGTCGGTTGACATGTTATATTTTTATAACATATGGTTTTGTGGGTCAAGCGGAGGAGTGAGAAATATGCGTGCAGTTGTGAGCAAGGGGCCGCGTCCGAGCCCGGAATTTTCTGTATCCGGACGGATCAGCAAGCCGGTACACGAGGTGTTCGAGGCAGTGGCTAATCCCAAGGAATTGTCGGGGTATTTTACGACGGGCGGCGCGAAGGGGCGGCTTGAGACCGGCGCCGTCGTGACTTGGGATTTTCACGATTTTCCCGGTGCCTTCCCTGTCCATGTGGTTGACGTTGTACAGGACGAAAAGATCGTTCTGCGCTGGGGCGCGGCGGACGGAAATGACGAAACAGGGCAATACGAGACCACGGTGACGATGACCTTTGCCGGGCTGGACGATGGCCGCACGCTAGTGACGATCCACGAAAGCGGTTGGCGCGACAACGCGGCGGCGCAGAAGGCGTCCTATGGCAATTGCGAGGGGTGGACGGGAATGCTGTGCGCGCTGAAAGTCTATGTCGAGCACGGGATCAACCTGCGCGCCGGCTTCTACAAATAGCGCTAAGGTTCGATTAGGGTTACCAAATTTTCAACTTTTGGCCCGATGGTTGAAGGCATGAGTAACCCAAGCGTGTCGCTTTTCGTTGGATCGTCTACCTGGCTGCAGCATCATCTGCCGTGGTTGGCAGCGCTGGCCTTGTTCATGGGCCTATTCAGCGACGAACCTCAATTCGACGCTGACCCCGACGATATGAACGGGTAGGCCGCCGTTCCAGGGTGGCTCAGGGGAGGATGGCCTTGAGCCGCAGCAGCGCGATGCGTTCGACCTGCGCGCAGGCGGTGTCGAATTCATCTTGCGCCGAATTGGCGAGGCGCTTTTCGAAATTGGCGAGAATGCCCGCCTTATCGTGGTCGCGGACGGCGACGATGAAGGGGAACCCGAATTTTTGGGTGTAGGCATTGTTGAGCGCGGTGAATTTTTCGCGCTCTGCATCGGTCAAGGCGTCGAGGCCGGCTGAGGCTTGTTCGGCAGTGGATTCGGCGGTCAGGCGCTGTGCGGCAGCGAGCTTGCCGGCGAGGTCTGGATGGGCGCGGAGAACCGCGAGACGTTCTTCCGGCGTTGCCATGCGGAACTGGGTGCGGAGCGCAAAGTGGAGGCCGATGGCGGTGTCGTTTGCGGGAGCCAATTCGCTGTCCCAGGCGCGTTCGGCGATCCAATGGGAATGCTCGAAGATGGAACCGTAACGGGTGACGAACTCGTCTTTGGGGAGTTGGCTGGGTATGATTTCGGGCGCGGTGTAGGGATGTTCTTGCATCCAATGGCGGGCGATATCCAGGCGCGTCGGGACCCAGACTTTGTCAAAAGTCTTGATGTAATCAACGAACTTTTTGAGGCCCTGGAAGCGGCCGGGCTGGCCGATGAGCCGGCAGTGGAGGCCAAGCGACATCATCTTGGGGCTGCCTGCTTGGCCTTCGGCGTAGAGGCAGTCAAAAGTGTCCTTCAAAAACTGAAAGTACTCTTCTCCATTGTCGAAGCCGGGGCCGGTGACGAAGCGCATGTCATTGGTTGAGAGTGAATAGGGGATGATGAGCTGGGGATGGCCGTGGATGACTTTCCAATAGGGCAGGTCGTCGTCATAGGTGTCCGATATATAGGCAAAGCCACCATAATCGGCGACGAGATCGACCGTGTTGAGCGAGGAGCGGCCGGTGTACCAGCCGAGGGGGCGGGAGCCGGTGGCCAGCGTATGAAGGCGCACGGCCTCTGCGATCTGGCTGCGCTCTTCGTCCAGAGACATGTCCTTGTGCTGGACCCATTTATAGCCGTGGGAAGCAATTTCCCAACCGGCGTCCTGCATGGCGGCAAGCTGTTCGGGCGCGCGCATCAGGGCGGTAGCGACGCCGTAAATGGTGACGGGGAGTGCGGCCTCGGTGAACAAGCGATGGAGGCGCCAGAAGCCGGCGCGGGCGCCGTATTCGTACATGCTTTCAACATTGGCGTGGCGCTGGCCGGGCCAAGGCGCGGCGCCGAGGACATCGACGAGGAAGGCCTCGGAGGCAGCATCGCCATGGAGGATGTTGTTTTCGCCGCCCTCTTCGTAATTGAGCACGAATTGCACCGCGACATGGGCGCCACCGGGCCAGTTGGCATTAGGGGCATTGCGGCCGTAGCCTTGCATGTCGCGGGGGTAGCGGTTCATCACTGTCTCATGCGTCGGTGTCGTTGAGGGCAGGGTAAGCGCAGGACGGGTGATTTTACCAGTCGTCAGATTGCACCGGGCAGTTGCAGGCCATCAAAATAGCTTTTGGCGTGATCGAAGAAAATGGCGGGGGCTAGATGAAGCGCGCTGCCTGTGCGGACGAGGATGCCGAAGCGATTGGTGGGAAGGCCGGGATCGTGCAGCGGCTTGAAGATCAGGCGGCCGTCGGCAATTTCGTTTTGTGCGCCGATGGGCGTCATGACCGATAGGTAATGGCCGCCCAAGGCCAATTCGACCAGCATGCGGATGGAATTGACTTCCACCATCGGAGGCAGGGCGAGGCCCGGGCGGCGTAGGAAGGGCTCTATGACTTCGCGGATGGAGATTTCGGGCCGGGCCACCGCGACGGCATGATCGAGGCACTGGTCCATGGTGAGGTTTTTGGCCGAGGCCAAGGGATGGCTCGGGACCATGACGGCGCCAATATGGACATCGCGGCGGTAGGCGATGTCGATCTGTCGCGGCGGCTTGGAGATGAAGCCAAAGCCGATGTCGATGCGCTCCTCGACGAGACGTTCGACCACTTCACTCGAGGATATGATGGAGAGATCAATGGTGAGGCGCG
This sequence comes from Devosia sp. Leaf420, assembly GCF_001425445.1. Taxonomy (GTDB): domain Bacteria; phylum Pseudomonadota; class Alphaproteobacteria; order Rhizobiales; family Devosiaceae; genus Devosia. The sequence continues at coordinate 346,104 of NZ_LMQU01000012.1, forward strand.
GGTAGCGCTGGCCGAAGTCGGAAATGAGGCGCGGCAGGAAGGAGAGGCCGACGCTTTCGACGGTGCCGATGCGGACGACGCCGGCGCGGACGCCGCGGAGGAGTTCGATCTCTGAGACGGCGGCTTCCATTGGCGCGGCGAGGCGGCGGGAATGGCGGAAGAGGATTTCGCCGGCGGGGGAGAGGCGCATGCGGCGCTTGTCGCGGAGAAAGAGGGTGATGCCGAGGGCATCTTCCAACTGGGCGACCTGTCTTGTGACCGCTGACGAAGCGACGTTGAGGCGGCGGGCGGCTTCACGGATCGACAGGTGGATGGCGACCGCGTTGAAATAGAGCAGCGATGGCTGATGGAACACGCGGGCGAGGAGGCCTGCAGAAAGCGCGTGTTCGCGGGGGCGGTCGGCAGTCGGGCTCTTGTCGGTCATCGTGGGACTTGCTGTTGCCGTTTCGGCAGCATAGTGCTCCCAATTTGAGAGTATCAAGAGCAGAATCGCAGTTCTATGGTGCTCTTCGGGGAAACGAATTGCACATGCCGTTCCGAAACGCCCCACGTTCGGACGGTGTGTATAGGAGCAGCATATGGCCGGCGGACGCCTCACCACTCACGTTCTCGACACGATGGCGGGCAAGCCGGCGCGTGGTATGCGCCTCGAACTGCACTTCGTGCATGGCGACCACACGCACAATCTGGGCGACAGCTACACCAATGCCGACGGTCGGGTCGATCAGCCGCTCCTCGCGGACGATCAGTTCCAGCAGGGCGAGTTCGAGATTCGCTTTCATGTCGGGCAGTATTTTGAGCGCATTGGGGTCGAGATCGAAACGCCGTTCCTCGATGTCGTGCCGATCCGCTTCACCATCTCCGAAGACAAGCACTATCACGTGCCGCTGCTTGTCAGCCCCTTCGCCTATTCGACCTACAGGGGGAGCTGAGCCATGGTGGAGTTCGCAAATGCCATCCGCTTTCTGCTCAATGGCGAGGAAATCACCCTCATCGATGTCGCGCCGGACCTGACGCTGCTCGATTGGCTGCGGCTGGAGCGGCGTCTGCGCGGCTCGAAGGAAGGCTGTGCCGAGGGCGATTGCGGGGCGTGCACTGTGCTGGTCGGTCGGCTGATGAATGATGAGATCATTTATGACTCGGTGACGGCGTGCATCCGCTTTGTCGGAAGTCTGCATGGGACGCATGTCGTCACCATCGAGCATCTGCGCGGCGAGAATGGCGCGCTGCATCCAGTGCAGCAGGCGATGGTGGATCACCACGGGTCGCAGTGCGGGTTCTGCACACCGGGTTTTGTGATGAGCCTTTATGGGCTGTGGATGCGGAACCCGAGCCCGACGCGACCAGCGATCGAGAAGGCGCTGCAGGGCAATCTTTGTCGCTGCACCGGTTATGCGCCGATCATTCGCGCGGGCGAGGCCATGGGCACCTATGGGCAGCCGCAGGGCGATGTGCTTTGGGCCGAACGGATCGCGGTCAAGGACACGATCAAGGCGCTGAATGATGGGCGGCGCGTCGTCATTGGCGAGGGTGACAAGCAGATCATCATCCCGGCGAGCCTCGACGATTTCGCTGCCGTTTATGAGGCCAACCCCAATGCGCGGATCGTTGCCGGCTCGACCGATGTCGGGCTGTGGGTGACGAAATTCATGCGCAATATCGGGCCGGTGATCTTTATCGGTCACCTGCAGGAATTGAAGCGCATCGCCGAGAACGCCAGCGAAGTGCGGTTTTACGCTGGCGTCTCATACTCGGAAGCGCTCCCGGTCATTCAGGCGAACTTCCCGCAGCTCGGGGAGCTTTGGAACAGGATTGCCGGCGAGCAGATCCGCAATATGGGGACGATTGGCGGCAATATCGCCAATGGTTCGCCGATTGGGGATACGCCGCCGCCATTCATTGCGCTGGGAGCAAAGCTCAGTCTGCGTCGCGGCGAGCATCGGCGCGAAATCAAGCTCGAAGATTACTTCATCGCCTACGGCAAGCAGGATCGGCAGCCGGGCGAGTTCGTCGAAAGCGTAACACTGCCGCTGCTGCCGGCGGGCGAGAAATTTGCGACCTACAAGATTTCCAAGCGCCGCGAGGAAGATATCTCTGCGCTGTGCGGATCGTTCCGGGTGTTCGTGAATGACGCCGGCGTCGTCGGCATGGCGCGGATTGCCTTTGGCGGCATGGCGGCGACGCCGAAACGGGCCAAGGCCGTCGAGGCGGCTCTGGTTGGAAAACCGTGGACGATGGAGACTGTGGAGGCGGCTGTTGCTGCTTTCGCCGAGGATTATCAGCCAATCAGTGACATGCGCGCTTCGGCGGAGTATCGGTTGCTGACGGCGCAGAACCTCCTGAAGCGGTTCTTCCTCGATGTGTCGGGGCAGGATGTGCGGCTCAAGCGTGAGGTGGCGTGATGAACAAGCATGCTGCACCGATTAATCTGGCTGTGATGCATACCAATACGCGGCACGATAGCGGGCCGAAGCACGTCACGGGTACGGCCGAATATATCGACGACATGATCGAGCCGGTCGGCACGATGCATGCCTATCTGGCGCTCTCGACCAAGCCGCATGCCGAGATCCTCGGCATGGATTTTTCTGCGGTGCTGAAGGCGCCCGGCGTTATCGGCGTTCTGACCAATGACGATGTGCCGGGTGTGCTCGATATCAGCTCGGCGCATATGCATGACGAGCCGGTTTTTGCCGATGGTGTCGTGCATTTCTGGGGGCAGCCGGTTTTTGCTGTGGTCGCACAGACGCGTGACCAGGCGCGGCGGGCGACGCATCTCGCCCAGATCGACTACAAGGAACTGCCGTTTTTCACCGATGTGCGGTCGGCTCAGGCGGCTGGCGGCAAGCTGGTGACGCCGCCGCTGAAACTCGAGCGCGGCGATGTGAAGGCAGGTCTCGCCGGCGCGCCGCGCCGGGCCAAGGGTGCGATCACCATTGGCGGGCAGGACCACTTTTATCTCGAGGGGCAGATCGCCCTGGCGGTGCCGGGGGAGGACGAGGATGTCACGCTCTTTTCTTCGACCCAGCATCCCAGTGAAATTCAGTTAATCGTCGCGCAGGCGCTGGGCATTCGGCACAACGCGGTGACAGTAAATGTGCGTCGCATGGGCGGTGGCTTTGGCGGCAAGGAAACGCAGGGGAATCTGTTTGCAGTGGTGGCGGCGCTGGCGGCCAAGACATGGAACCGGGCCTGCAAGATCCGCCCTGACCGTGACGACGACATGAGCGCGACGGGCAAACGGCACGATTTCGTGGTCGATTATGATGTCGGCTATGACGAGACCGGCAAGATCCACGCGGTGGATGCGGTTTATGGCGCGCGCGCTGGATATTCGTCAGACCTGTCGGGGCCGGTGACAGACCGGGCGCTGTTCCATTGCGACAATGCTTATTGGTATCCCGCGGTGCGGGCGAGATCTGAGCCGCTTTATACAAATACGGTTTCCAACACGGCTTTCCGTGGCTTTGGTGGGCCGCAGGGCATGGTGGGCGCCGAGCGCTGGATCGAGGATATTGCCTATGCGCTGGGCAAGGATCCGCTCGATATTCGCAAGGCCAATTTCTACGGCACCGATACCGACAATGTGACGCCCTACCATCAGATGGTTGAGGACAATATCATCCATCGGATCGTGGATGAGCTTGAGACGTCGTCGGATTATCAAGCGCGGCGCGCGGCGATTGTTGAGTTCAACAAGACCAGTGCGGTGCTCAAGAAGGGCATTTCGCTAACGCCCGTAAAATTCGGCATCTCCTTCACGGCGACCTGGTACAATCAGGCCGGCGCGCTGGTGCATGTCTACAAGGATGGGTCGATCCATTTGAGCCACGGTGGCACCGAGATGGGGCAGGGGCTCTATATCAAGGTGGCGCAGGTGGTGGCCGATGCGTTCGGGGTGAACCTCGACACGGTCAAGATCATGGCGACTTCGACGGGCAAGGTTCCGAATACGTCGGCGACGGCGGCTTCGTCGGGGTCAGATCTCAATGGTGCGGCGGCCTATGACGCGTGCCGGCAGATCAAGGAGCGGCTGCTGACGCATGCCGCGAAATTGCATCAGGTGAGCGAAGCCGAGTGCGAATGGGTGCAGGGTGGCCTTCAGGCCGGCGCGAAATTCGTGCCGTTTGCCGAGTTGGCCATGTCGGGCTTCATGAACCGCGTGCAGCTTTCGGCAGCGGGCTTTTATCAGACGCCGAAAATTCATTGGGACCGGGCGACCGGTCGCGGGCATCCGTTCTACTATTTTGCTTATGGCGCTTCGGTCAGCGAAGTGACGATCGATACGCTGACAGGGGAGTACACCGTCGATCGCGTCGATATTTTGCATGATGTTGGTAAGTCGCTGAACCCGGCCATTGATCTTGGTCAGGTTGAGGGTGCCTTTGTGCAGGGCATGGGCTGGCTGACGACAGAAGAGCTGGTCTGGGATGCCAAGGGGCAGTTACGGACCCATGCGCCGTCGACATACAAGATCCCGCTCGCGAGCGATGTACCGCCGGTTTTCAATGTGAAGCTGGCGGAGTGGTCGGTGAACAAGGAGCCGACGATTGGGCGATCGAAGGCTGTCGGTGAGCCGCCATTCATGTTGGCGATGAGCGTGCCGGAAGCTTTGGGCATGGCGGTGGCGAGCGTGGCGGATTACGCGATCGCGCCGCAGCTCGATATGCCGGTGACGCCGGAGCGGGTGTTGATGGGTGTCGAGCGAATGAAGCGGGAGGCGCGGGGGTGAGCAGGGTGCGTGTGGATTTACCCCCACCTAGCCTCCCCCTGGTAGGGGGAGGGACAGCATCGCGCTTTTGTAAGTGGCGTTCCACGACATCAAAACTATCTCGGCGTCATTCCCGCGAAAGCGGGAATCCCATGTGCCGCGACGAGATTCCCGCTTTTGTGGGAATGACGCGGTGGGAAATTGAGGGTGCTTGGGTATGACCTCCACCGCCCTCGAAGCCTTCCTCGCTGCCAACCCCGACATCATCGCTTGCGAATTGACCTCTGTGCGCGGGTCCTCGCCGCGCGAACAGGGAACGTTCATGCTGGTCGCGCTTGGGGCGATCTTTGGGACCATCGGTGGTGGGGCGCTCGAATATATGGTTATCGACCATGCACGGCGATTGATCGCCGAAGGGCGGACCGCGGAGGCGATGGATGTGCCGCTTGGGCCGGAGATTGGCCAGTGTTGCGGCGGGCGGGTCATGGTGTCTCTCCGCTTCGCGGATGCTGCGATCCGCCGGGAGGTCATGGCGCGGACGATGGCCGAGGATGCGCTGACGCCAGAGGTTTACGTTTTCGGGGCGGGCCATGTTGGACGGGTGCTGGCGCAGATCCTTGCACTGCTGCCGGTCCGCATGGAGGTGATCGATACGCGACAGGATGAGCTTGATCTCTTGGCGCCCGGGATCGCGCATCGGCGTGTGGCGATGCCCGAGGCCGTGGTCCGCGCCGCGCCGCGCGGCAGCGCTTTTGTGATCATGACCCATGACCATGCGCTCGATTTCTTGATCGCCAATGAGGCGCTCAACCGGCTCGACAGCCCCTATGTCGGCATGGTTGGCTCGAAAACGAAGCGCGCAAAATTCGCGAGCTGGTTTCTCGAGCAAGGGGGCGACAGGGTCGCTTTGGATCGGTTGGTGTTACCCATAGGCGCACAAGGGCTTGGGGATAAACGGCCATCCGCCATTGCGGCACTAGCGGCGGCCGAAATTATGGTCCAAATTGGGCAACGGGAAGCTTTGGACGGGCAGGTGCCTATCCCCGAAAAACGGGGGGTGGTGAGTGGACTTTGACATGCCCAATCGGCTCGAACTGACCGGCATTACCAAGCAGTTTCCCGGCGTTTTGGCCAATGATCAGGTGTCGTTCGCGGTCAAGCCCGGCGAAATCCACGCGCTCCTCGGCGAAAACGGCGCCGGCAAATCCACCCTCGTCAAGATGATCTATGGCATCATGCAGCCCGACGCCGGCGAAATCCGCTGGAATGGCGAGCCTGTTGTGGTGCCGAATCCCAAGGCTGCGCGAAAGCTTGGCATCGGCATGGTGTTTCAGCATTTCTCGCTGTTCGAAGCGCTGACGGTGCTGGAGAACATCGCACTCGGCATGGATGCCAAAATTCCCTCGCGCGAGCTTGAGGGCCGTATCCGCGAGGTGATGCAAACCTATGGGCTGGTGCTCGATCCGCACCGGACCGTCGCGACGCTTTCGGTCGGGGAACGCCAGCGCATCGAAATCGTCCGGTCGCTGCTGCTCAACCCGCAATTGCTGATCATGGACGAGCCGACGTCGGTGCTGACGCCGCAGGAGGTGGAGCAGCTTTTCACCGTGCTGCGAAAACTCGCTGCCGAGGGATGTTCGATTCTCTACATTTCGCACAAGCTGCATGAAATCAAAGCCTTGTGCGATACAGCGACCATCCTGCGCGGCGGCAAGCTCGTTGATACTTGCGATCCAAAGCAAGAAACCAGCCGCTCGATGGCCGAGAAGATGATCGGCAGCGGGTTGAAGGATATCGTCAAGGCTGAGGGCAGGGCGTTTGGTCAGCCCAAGCTCGTCATCAATCGTTTACGCACCAATAAGGCGGGTCATTTCGACGTGCCAGTGGACAATGTCAGCTTCACCGTTCGCGCCGGCGAGATCCTCGGCATCGCCGGTGTGGCAGGCAATGGGCAGAATGCGCTCCTCGATGCGCTTTCGGGCGAGATCATCGGCGACGATCGCGAGGCCATCACCATCGATGGTTTTGGCATCGGGATGATGAACACGACGGAGCGCCGCAAGCGCGGGCTTTGCGCGGTGCCCGAAGAGCGCAATGGTCATGCGGCGGTGGGTGATTTTTCGCTGGCGGACAATTCGGTGCTGACGGCGCGCGACCGGCTCGGCATGGTCGTCATGGGCCTGATCAATTCGGGCGCGGCCAAGACCTATACGGGTAAGGTCATTGCCGATTTTGCCGTCAAGGCGCTGGGTCCGAGTTCGACGGCGGGATCGCTGTCTGGCGGGAACTTGCAAAAGTACATTATGGGCCGTGAAATTCTGCAGAAGCCTTCGGTACTGGTGGTGAGTCAGCCGACCTGGGGCGTCGATGCAGGGGCGGCGGCGGCAATCCATCAGGCACTGGTCGATCTGGCGTCTGCTGGTTCGGCGATCGTGGTGATCAGCCAGGATCTCGATGAATTGCGGGCGCTCTGCGATACGCTGGCGGTGATCAATATGGGACATCTGAGCGCCGCCAAGCCGGTCAAGGATTTCAGCATCGAAGAAATCGGTCTCCTAATGGGTGGCGTCCACGGAGCCTCGGAGGCCGATCATGCAATTCCGGCTTGAGAAGCGTCGCGAGCCGTCCAAGGCTATGATCTACATCACGCCGGTGGTCGCCGTGGTCCTGACCATGATCGTCGGCGCGGTGATCTTTTCGCTGATCGGCTATGATGGCATTGGCGCGGTGCGCGAGATTTTCCTGACGCCACTGACCAATAGCTACAAGTGGCAGGATCTGGGGATCAAGGCGGCGCCGCTGATCATCATCGGCGTGGGTCTTTCCATCGCTTATCGGGCGAATGTCTGGAATATCGGGGCCGAAGGGCAGTATGTCATCGGGGGGCTTGCGGGCACGGGCATAGCGCTCCTGACCTATGGCATGACGGGCTGGTGGATCCTGCCGCTGATGGTGCTGGCTGGGATGCTGGGGGGCATGGCTTATGCGGCTATCCCGGCGCTGCTGCGCACACGGCTCAACGTCAATGAGATCCTGACGAGCCTGATGCTGACCTATGCTTCTGTTCAGCTGATCTACTATCTCATCCGCGCGCCCTGGAAGGACCCCATGGGCATGGGCTTTCCGCAGACGCGGCTGTTTTCGGAAGCGGCGCGCCTGCCGACGATCATTCCGGGGACAATTGTGCATCTTGGCGTACCGATTGCAGTTCTCGTTGGGATCGTCGCCTGGTTCATCATGACTCGGTCGGTGTTTGGCTACCGGATGCGCGTCGTTGGGGCCGCGCCTCATGCTGCACGCTATGGCGGGTTTTCCGAGAACAAAACCATTTGGCTCGCCATGCTGGTGAGTGGTGGCTTGGCCGGTCTCGCGGGTGTTCTGGAAGTCGCTGGTCCCTTCCAGCGCATGGTGCCCGGCTTTCCGACCAATTACGGATTTACCGCCATCATCGTCGCGTTTCTGGGGCGGCTCAATCCGCTGGGTGTGATCGTTGCGGGCATTGTTCTCGCCATCACATTCGTGGGTGGTGAAGTCGCCCAGACCACCATTGGCCTGCCCAATGCGGCGACCGGGATTTTCCAGGCGATGATGCTGTTCTTCCTTTTGGCTGGCGATATTCTGATCAAGTACCGGTTGCGCCGCGTGTTGCCGCAACCATCGGTGGGAGCGGCATAATGGAACTGGCGCTCGCAATTCTGATCACGGTCGTTGGTGCATCAACCCCTATTCTGATCGCGGCCTTGGGCGAATTGGTTGTCGAGAAGGCAGGGGTGCTCAATCTGGGCGTCGAAGGCATGATGCTGATCGGCGCGATCGCCGGCTTCGTCGTGCAGTTCCACACCGGTAATCCATACCTGGCGCTGCTCTGCGGCGCCGCGGCCGGGACAGCGGCATCACTGATCTTTGGTTTTTTGACGCTGTCGCTCTCAGCCAATCAGACGGCAACGGGTCTGGCGCTGACGATTTTCGGGACTGGCTTTTCGGCGCTTGCCGGATCGTCCTATTCGGCGCGGCCAGTGACGCTGATGCAGCCGCTCTTTCCTGCCGAATTCTACGGCAATCCAATCGGGCGGGTTATCTTCGGCTACTCGTTCCCTGTCTACTTCTCCTTCGTGATGGTCGTTGCCATCTGGTATTTCCTCCACAAAACGCGCGCGGGCCTGATCCTGCGGGCCGTTGGTGAGAATGACCAATCGGCGCATTCGATCGGCTATTCGGTGATCGGTGTGCGTTATCTCGCCGTCATGTTTGGTGGAGCCATGGCCGGTATCGCGGGAGCCTGTTTCCCGCTGCTGCTCACCCCGCAATGGGCGGAGCGGATGACGGCGGGTCGCGGCTGGATCGCCGTGGCGCTCGTGGTGTTCGCCTCGTGGAAGCCATTCCGCCTTTTGGGCGGCGCCTATCTCTTCGGGCTCGTCATGACTACCGAGCTCTATGCCAAGGCTGGTGGCGGACCGCTGAGCGCTGTGCCGTCCGAGCTCTGGGCCGCTCTTCCCTATATCGCAACCGTCGTCGTGCTGGTGCTGATTTCGCTCCGCCGCGATGCGTCTACCAATGCACCGGCTTGCCTCGGCAAGCCGTTCTTGCCCGCCAATTGAGATGACATTGGAACGATCATCTCGATCAAGGAACGTCAGTCAGGAGAAACATCAGATGACACTTTCGCGTCGTACATTCGTCAAAGTCGGCGGCGCCGCCTTGGCCCTGCCGCTCTTGGGCTCGCGCGCTTTCGCGCAGCTCGAAAAGGTCAAGATCGGCTTCATCTATGTCGGTTCGATCAACGACAATGGCTACAACTATGCCCACAACCAGGGCCGCATCTACGTCGAAGAACAGCTCGGCGATAAGGTCGAGACCGTGTTCGTCGAAAACGTGCCAGAAGGCCCGGACTGCGAACGCGTCCTCCGCGAACTGGCCCAGCAGGGCTGCCAGCTGATCTTCGCAACGAGCTTCGGCTTCGGTGACTCGGTGGTCAAGGTTGCCGCGCAGTTCCCGGATATCGCTTTCGAGCACGCCACCGGCTACATGAACGGCCCGAATATCGGCCTCTACAATGCGCGCTTCTATGAAGGTCGTGCGGTTTGCGGCACGATCGCTGGCCACATGTCGAAGACCGGCAAGGCCGGGTACATCGGCTCCTTCCCGATCCCGGAAGTGGTGATGGGCATCAACGCACTGGCGCTGAGCGGCCGTCGCATCAACCCAGAATTCACCGTCAAGCCCGTCTATATCTCGACGTGGAACGACCCGGCCAAGGAAGCTGACGCGGCCCGCGCCATGATCGATCAGGGCATCGATATCGTTGCCCAGCACACCGACGGCCCAGCGGCCCTCCAGGTTGCTGCCGAGCGCGGGATCGTTGGTGGCTTCGGCCAGGGTGCCGACATGTCGGCCTTTGCGCCCGACACCCAGCTCACTGCGATCATCGACCATTGGGGCCCGCATTACCTCGCATCCGCCGAAGCCGTTCTGGCTGGGACGTGGACGCCGGGCAACACTTGGGAAGGTCTCAAGGAAGACGTCGTGCAAATGGGGCCATATGGCGCCAAGGTGCCGGAAGACGTTCGCGCTGCCGCTGACCAAGTCAAGAATGGCCAGATCGATGGCTCCTTCCATATCTTCACTGGCCCGATCAAGGACAATACCGGCACCGAGCGCGTTGCCGCTGGCGTCGTCATGACCGATGCCGAGCTGCTGAGCATGGATTGGTATGTCGAAGGCGTCGAACAGCCGGCGTAAGCTAGCTGGTTTGACCGAGTGTTGAGGGGCGGGCCTGCGCCCGCCTCTTTTCTTCTCCCCATCGGGGAGAAGGTGTCGCGTAGCGACGGATGAGGGGGTGCTGACCGCATGCGCAGATATTGCGACAGCCCCCCTCACCGACTCGGCTTTGCCGAGCCACCTCTCCCCGATGGGGAGAGGAACAAGAAGAGGGACAGCATGGGCGATCTGGCAATATTTTATGAGTGGCTAATGTTTGCCGTGCGCTGGTTGCACGTCATTACCGCCATCGCCTGGATCGGGTCTTCGTTCTATTTCATCGCGCTCGATCTTGGCCTGCGCAAGACGCCCAGCCTGCCGCCGCTGGCCCATGGCGAGGAGTGGCAGGTGCATGGCGGCGGGTTTTACCACATCAACAAATATCTGGTGGCGCCAGAGTTTTTGCCTGAACACCTGACCTGGTTCAAATGGGAAAGCTATTGGACCTGGATGAGCGGCGCCACGCTGCTGGCGCTGATCTACTATGTCGGGGCTGACCTCTACCTCGTTGATCGTAATGTGCTCGATATTCCGAGCTGGGGCGCGATCCTGCTCTCGATCGGCTCGATCGTGCTGGGTTGGGTACTTTACGACGCGCTTTGCAAATCCAAGATCGGGCAATCGACGACCGGGCTGATGCTGGTGCTGTTCGCCATTCTTGTCGCGGCAAGCTGGGGCTATACACAGCTCTTCACCGGACGCGCGGCAATGCTGCATATGGGCGCGTTCACCGCGACCATCATGGCGGCGAATGTGGCTATGGTCATCATTCCCAATCAGAAGATCGTGGTGGCGGATTTGAAGGCGGGCCGGGTGCCTGACGCCAAATATGGCAAAATCGCCAAGCAGCGCTCACTCCACAATAATTACCTGACGCTGCCCGTTATCTTCTTCATGCTCTCGTCCCACTATCCGCTGGCATTCGCCACGCAGTGGAACTGGATCATCGCCTCGCTGATCTTCCTCGTTGGCGTCGTGATCCGGCACTATTTCAACACGCGCCACGCGCGTAAGGGCAATCCGCACTGGACTTGGGCTGTTGCCGTCATTCTCTTCATCACCATTGCTTGGCTCTCGACGGCGCCAAAGCTGCCTGGGATCGATACGCCAGCAATTGCCAGCGCGACCGGCGAGCGGTTCATGGCAACTGAGCATTTCAAGCTGGCGAGCCAGACAATTCAGACACGCTGTTCCATGTGCCATACGGCCGAGCCGGTTTGGCCGGGTGTCTATGAGGCGCCGAAGAATGTCATCCTCGATAATGACATTGCCATTGCAAATCACGCCAAGGATGTCGCCATGCAGGCGGGCTATGCCCACGCCATGCCGCCGGGCAATGTCACGGAGATGATGCCTGAGGAGCGAGCTATTCTCGTTCAGTGGTTCCGCGAGGGTTCAGGCTCGTGAGCCGGACGATCCTGCGTGGACGCGTGCTGAGCTTTCATCGTGCGCCGCAAGGCATCGATGATACGGAAAGCTATCTCTATCTCGAGGATGGCGCAGTCACCATCGAGAACGGTGTGATCGTGGCCGTGCTTGATTTTGCCGAAGCCGAGACGACAGGATCGGCGATCGTCGACCACCGGCCGAATCTGATCATGGCCGGCTTCATCGACATGCACCTCCATTATGTGCAGAGCCAGATGATGGCGTCTTATGCCGGGTCGCTGCTCGATTGGCTCAATACCTATACTTTCATCGAGGAACAGAAGTTTTCCCAGCAGGGGCATGCTGACGCGGTTGCGGTCGATTTTTATGACGCGCTGATCCGGCATGGCACGACGACGGCGGTTGCTTATTGCTCGAGCCATCCGCGTTCGGTCGACGCCTTCTTTGCCGAGGCGCATCGGCGTAATATGCTGATGGTTGGCGGCAAGGTGATGATGGATCGCAATGCGCCGGACGATCTGCTCGACACGGCGCAGTCTGGCTATGACGACACCAAGGCGCTGATCGCGCGCTGGCATGGGCGGGGCAGGGGGCTCTATGCCATCTCACCACGCTTTGCGATCACCTCGACGCCCGGGCAGATGGAGATGGCGCAGGCAATCGTGGCGGAGCATGGGGACTGTTACGTGCAGACCCATCTCAGCGAGAACGACGCAGAGATTTCTTACTCGATGGAGCTCTATCCCGATGCGCCGGACTATACTGGAATTTATGAGCGCTATGGGCTTCTGGGGTCCAAAACGCTGCTAGGCCATTCGATCCACCTCAATCATCGCGAGACAGCAGTGATCGCTGAGACCGGGTCGGTGGCGGTGTTTTGCCCGACATCGAACCTGTTTCTTGGCTCGGGACTCTTTGACCGCGAGCGGTTGGTGAAGCATGGGGTGCGCATCGGCCTTGCGACCGATATCGGTGCGGGGACGAGCTTTTCCATGCTCAAGACCATGGATGAAGCGTTCAAGATTTTGCAGTTGCGGAAGCAGAGTTTTAATCCGCTGGCGTCGTTTCATCTGGCAACGCGTGGTAATGCCGAAGCGCTTGGATTGGCGGAGACGATTGGCAGCGTGGCGCCGGGGCGGGCGGCCGATTTGGTCGTGCTCGATGCGCGAGCGACGCCGACTATGCAGATGCGGATGGGGAGTGTCGAGACGCTGGTCGAGGAACTGTTCGTCCTGCAAACGCTGGGCGACGACCGCGCGATCGCCGAAGTCTATGTGGCAGGCGCAAGGGCGAAGTCCACTTTAGGCGGGTTGTGACGCCGCCTGCGATGGCCTAAAGCTGTCGCCAAACTGTTATCGAGAGGTTCCAGGCATGAGCGACTACCTGACGAAATCCGGCTTGTCCGTCCATCCTTTGCTGGTGGATTTCGTCGAGAAAGAGGCGCTTGCCGGGCTTGGCGTATCGGCCGATCAATTCTGGGATGGGCTGGCAAATCTGGTGCGCGAGCATGCGCCGACCAATGCTCGACTCTTGGCCAAGCGGGATGAGCTGCAGAGCCAGATCGACGAATGGCACCACAAATATGGGGCGGTCACCAACAATCCGCAGGGCTATGAGTTCTTTCTGCGCGAAATTGGCTATGTCGTTCCAGAGCCTCAGGATTTTACGATTGCGACGGACAATCTTGATCCCGAAATTTCGAGCCTTTGCGGGCCGCAATTGGTCGTTCCGGTGTCCAATGCGCGCTACGCGCTCAATGCTGCAAATGCGCGTTGGGGCAGCCTCTATGATGCGCTTTATGGCACTGACGTCATCTCGCGCGATGGCGATTTAGCGCCGGGCAAGGGGTACAATGCGGAGCGCGGGGCTGCTGTCGTGGCGCGGGCGGCGCGGTTTCTGGATGAGAGTTTTCCGTTGGCGACAGGCAGCCATTCGGATGTGATCGGGTACCATCTCGTTAACGTTGAGGGCCAGCGACACCTGCAAGTCGATACTCCTTCGGGACGCACGGGGCTTCGCGACCCATCCGGCTTTGTCGGCTATGGTGGGACCGAGGATCAGGGCGAGATCGTGCTCCGGCATAACGGGCTGCACGTGATCCTCGCCATCGATCCAAAAAGCCAGATCGGATCGGCGCACAAGGCTGGGCTGGCCGATGTCGTCGTCGAGGCGGCGCTGACGACGATCCAGGATTGCGAGGATTCGGTCGCTGCAGTCGATGCCGAGGACAAGGTCGGCGTCTATCGCAATTGGCTCGGGTTGATGGACGGCACGCTCGAAGACACGTTCGAGAAGGGCGGGCAGACTGTTACGCGCAAGCTCAAGGCAGACCGGACCTATAAGGACACCAATGGCCAGCCACTGGTGCTCAAGGGGCGCTCGCTGCTGCTGGTGCGAAATGTCGGGCATCTGATGACGACCGACGCCGTCCTGCTCGATGGCAAGCCGATCGGCGAAGGGCTGATGGATGCCGCGGTGACCGCACTTTGCGCACTGCACGACAAGGGCAACAATTCGCGCACCGGGTCAATCTATGTGGTCAAGCCCAAGATGCATGGCCCTGAGGAAGTGGCTTTTGCCTGCGCGATTTTTGCGTCGGTCGAGGGTTTTCTCGGGCTCAAGCCGAATACGATCAAGATCGGTATCATGGATGAGGAGCGCCGGACTTCGGCTAACCTCAAGGCCGCGATCTATGAGGCGCGGAGCCGTGTGTTCTTTATCAATACCGGCTTCCTCGATCGGACCGGTGACGAGATCCATACGTCGATGGAAGCAGGCGCGGTGCTGCGCAAGGACGAGATCAAGTCCGAGCGCTGGATCAGCTCTTATGAAGATCGCAATGTGCTGATCGGGCTGGCTTGCGGCTTTTCGGGTCGCGCGCAGATCGGCAAGGGCATGTGGGCCCGGCCGGATGATATGGCGGCGATGATGAATGCCAAGATCGGGCATCCAAACGCTGGCGCCAATACGGCATGGGTGCCATCGCCGACGGCGGCAACGCTGCATGCGCTGCACTATCACCAGGTCAACGTGTTCGAGGCGCAGAGCCGTCGGCATAATCAAGCAGTGCTGGGACTGTCGGACCTCTTCTCGATGCCGGCACAGGTGCCCTATTCGTTGAGCCGCGAAGAGATCACGCGTGAGCTTGAGAACAATGCTCAGGGCATTTTGGGCTATGTGGTACGTTGGGTGCAGCAGGGTGTTGGCTGCTCAAAGGTGCCGGACATCAACAATGTCGGGCTGATGGAAGATCGTGCGACTTGCCGTATCTCTTCCCAGGCGGTGGCGAACTGGCTGCGGCATGGTCTGGTGAGCCGCGATGAGGTGACCTCGGTATTCGAGCGCATGGCCAAGGTGGTCGATAGCCAGAACGAGGGCGATCCGATCTATCGGCCGATGGCGGAGAACTACCAGTCTGTCGCGTTTCAGGCGGCGTTGGATTTGGCGCTGAAGGGGGCGGATCAGCCGAGCGGGTATACGGAACCGCTGCTGCATGCGGCGCGGCGCAAGGTCAAGGCGCGGGACGGGAAGTAGGGTCGCATCCCCTCATTCGTCGTCACCACCGGGCTTGTCCCGGTGGTCCATGCGGAGGTGAGATGGATTGCCGGGACAAGCCCGGCAATGACTACGGTTAATGGGTAGTGGCCTAGACTTCCATCAACGCCAAGCGTGCCGCCTTCGCCATCTGCACCAGAACCATGTGCATGTCTTGCGGAACGCTGATGGGCTTTTCGAACCAGATGCGGCGGATGTCGTCGCCGTGGGCGATGTCGATGCCTTCTGCGTCGACGCCAGCGAGAAGCCATTTGCCGCTGGGGGCTTTGGCGTAGTGTTGAGCGTAGAGATCGACCGCGTCGGCGTGGTCTTCGTTCATGTGTTCGAGGGCGTGCGCCTCGGCAGCGGCCAAGGCCGGGTCGGCATTGGAAAGTAGATCGGCCGAGGTCAGCGCATAGGCTTTGCCGAAGCCCGCATTGAAGCTGGCGGATATGGGGTCGAGCCGCACGAAGCGGAAGTCGCCGAGGTCGGCATAGAGCTTTGCCTTGGGCTGGTGGGCCAGATAGCGCGCAGCGATGCGGAGGCTATCGGGTGCTTCTCGGTCGAGGATCGTCGCATTGGCGGCAATGGAGATTCGTGGATAGGCGAGGGGATCGCCTTTGCCCGGCTCGCCGAGAAGGAGCGAACAGCGGCCATCGGCTTTGAGCGCGGGAAAATGAGCGGCGAGGCCCGAGATCAAGAGTACAGGGGCGCAGTCAAAATCGGTCGAAACACCAACCCGCGTCACTTGTGGCGCGCCGTTTGCCGGATCGAGCGTTGCGAGAGCGCCGTGGCGCGCGGTTCGGACCAAGTCCTTGGCCTGGCGCAACGCTGCGGCATCGGTCGGCTGGAGCCGTGATTTTTCTTCCATGACATGTCCCTCGAAGTTGATGCCGGAACTATGTCAGGAAATGATGATCGTCAATGTCAGATTATGTGGGTCGGGAGGATGATATTGGTGCCATCATGGAAAACCTTCACCGTGTTGGCGACCAGATTGACCGAGGTATTTATCGGCTCACCGGTGCCCGGATTGCGGGCGTAGCGCGGGTGGGCGCCCGAGGCGATGAGAAGGCGCAGGCGATGGCCGGGGAGGAGCGTGTGCGCGGTGGCATGCAATTTCAGGTGCAGCTTGAGTGCGCCCTCCGGATGGGATGAACCCTGCGGGGTGACGTGAAGGAGACCGTCGCAGATATTGCGCGAGATGCCATCGGGCCCGACATCGTTCAGGCGGACGAAAAGATCGACATTGGGGTGTTCGGCCTTGATGCTGAGGTTGACCCGGCATTGGCCGATCACTGTCAGCTTCTGGAGCAGAACCGGGCTGGTATAGGAGAGGACATCGCCGCGCGCTTCGAGCGGCGCGTTATCGACTGGTCCGGCGCCGGTAAAGGCAAAGATTGCGCCGCCGAGATTGGGCGTTGGGTCGTTGGGATCATAGCGATAGCTGTCGCCACCGGCTGACGGTTCTGGCCGCTCCAGAAGGCGCCTGTCCGACGCGATGGCGTAAGTGACCGGCGTCGGTGGACCCGGCGGGTAGCGGTCGAACTCGTGCCAAGCGTTTTCGCCTGAGATGTGAAGCCGGACCGGATTTCTGCGGAGACCAGAGGCATCGCCAAGAAGCTTGGCGCGCATCCAGATCAGCGTTTCGCGGAGGTTGTCGCGTTGCAGTTCTTCGGCGATGTGGAACCAGGTGCCGACCGTCAGAAATGGCGTGTGACCGAGTTCGACGAGGCGCTGATAGTCGGCCAAGAGAGGATCGACCATGAAGTCATACCAGCCGGAAATGAAGTGGACCGGTGGTGTCGATTTGGACAGGCGGTGGCTGTGGTCGATCTCTTTCCAGAAGCCGGCATTGCCAATGGCATGGTCGAACCAATAGCGCCAGAAAGGTATCTCGTGCCCCACGGCAGCAATATCAGCGTCGATCAGGGGCAGGACACTCGCCGCGCGCTCGGTGCGGCGCTCGATGTCACCGGAGAACATGCGGGCCGCGGTCGCCAGTGGATTGGTCCGCAAACCCTCGATGACCTGCACCCAGGACAACCAGAGATTGAGGTGGAAGGCGCCCGAGGGAAAGACGACCGGCTGGAAATTGGAGGTGGTGACCTTGGTGGCCATGGCTGAAATGGGCGGAAGAGCGTCGGAAATAGCCCATTGCGCATAGCCGAGATAAGACGGGCCTGTGAGGCCGATGCGGCCGTCATACCAGGGCTGTTGCTCGAGCCACCTGAGTGTCGCGAGGCCATCGGCGCGTTCGTTGGCGAAGGGGTCGAATTCGCCACCGGAAAGCTCGGTGCCGCGGCAGGCCTGAATGACGACGTGGAATCCGCGTTCGGCATAGGCCTCGCAAATGGCGCCAAAACCGCGGCGGCCATAGGGCAGCCGCATGAGGATCGTCGGGTGAGGGCCATCGGCGCGGGGGGCGTAATGGTCTGTCTTGAGGAGGACGCCATCGTCCATCGGCACGGAAATGCCGCGCGTTTTCTTTACTCCATTGAGCCGTGGCGGCAGATCTTCCAGCCAGGCCAAGTAGAGTGAAGAGATGCTCATGGGCTCAGCTCACGAAGTCGAACGTGTCGACGTCGAACAGCCCGCGATCGGTCATTTTGAGATGCGGGATAACAGGCAGCGCGAGGAACGAAACCTGAAGGAAAGGTTCGGGCAGCACGCACCCCAGATTCTTGGCCGCATCGCGGAGGATGTGAAGATCGTGCGCAACGTCCTCGAAGGATTTGAGGCTCATGAGGCCGGCAATCGGCAGGGCAAGTTCGGCTGTGACCTTGCCACCATCGGCGACGACGAAGCCGCCACGCAGTTCGATCAAACGATTGACTGCAACAGCCATATCTTCGTCGGTCGCGCCGACGACAGTGATGTTGTGGCTATCGTGACCGACCGACGATGCGATGGCACCGCGCTTGAGGCCAAAGCCGGTGACGAAGGCGCGGCCGATATTGCCATTTTTGCCATGGCGCTCGACGACGGCGACCTTGATGACGTCGGCAGCGAGATCGGGCTGCAGGCCCGTTTCTGTGGTGGCGAGTGTCGCTTCCTCGCGGAAGGTCAGGATGAGACCGGGTTTGACGCCGATGACCGGCACGCGATTTTGGTCGGGCTTGGCTTCGGTGATGAAGGTCTCGGCCGCAACAGGCTTGGCTTTGACGGAGAGGAGGCCAACCGGCTCCACATGGCTGCGCGTGTCGAAGAGGGCAGGCGTGACATGGCGTCCGGCAGCGATGACGTCGGACACGCGGCAGTCTTCTAGGCTATCGACGAGGACGATGTCCGCGCGCCAGCCCGAGCCGAGGAGGCCGCGATCGCGGAGACCGAAGATGCGCGCAGCCGAGTGGCTTGCGGCGCGATAGACATGGTGAAGGGGGCGTCCCATGGCGATCAGGCGGCGGATGGAACTGTCGAGGTGCCCTTCTTCTTCGATGTCGAGAGGATTGCGATCGTCGGTGCAGAGCGCGACGAAGCTCGAGGTGTTTTCGTCGAGGATTTCGGCGAGGGCTTTCAGGTCCTTCGAGACTGAGCCTTCGCGGATCAAGATCGCCATGCCTTTGGCGAGCTTTTCGCGCGCTTCGGCCGCGCTTGTCGCTTCGTGGTCGGTGCGGATGCCAGCGGCGAGATAGCCATTGAGCGCCTGGCCGAGGAGGAGGGGAGCGTGGCCATCGATGTGACCGTCCTGATAGGCAACGAGCTTAGCGAGAATCCCGGGATCGGCGTTCAGCACGCCGGGGAAATTCATCATCTCGGCGAGGCCAAGGGCCTTGGGGTGGCTGCGGAAGGGCAGCAGATCTTCGATTTCGAGCTGGGCGCCCGCGGTTTCGAAGGGGGTGGCGGGCACGCAAGAGGAAAGGTTGACCCGCACATCCATGATGGTGCGCTCGGCGCTATCGAGGAAATAGCGGATGCCTTCGGCGCCAAGAACATTGGCGATTTCGTGTGGATCACAGAGGGCGGTGGTGACGCCATGGGGGAGGACGCAGCGGTCGAATTCGAGCGGAGTGACGAGCGAGGATTCGATATGGAGATGGGTGTCGATAAAGCCGGGAACAGCAAAACGGCCGGTGCCGTCGATCTCCGTCTTGCCTTCGTAGCGGGCATGGGTGCCGACGATGCGGTCGGCGACGACGGCGATATCCGTGACGGTGACCGCACCGGTCATGACGTCGAGCATGCCGACATTGCGGATGACGAGGTCGGCCGGTTCCTTGCCCTGTCCAGCCATGATCATGCGGGTGAGGAGGGCAGGGGAGGTCATCGGCAAGGGCTTTCTTGTGGTCATATGGAAGGGTCGGTCGGGCGGCGCGCTGCGTCAAGCCCTCTCAAAAGGAACCCTGGTGTGCGCAAGACGTTGGAATCATCAACACATTCGGGAGCTGACGCATGGAAACCTACGATCCGAACAAGAATGCCACCGAGGTTCGGCAGGCAAGCCCGCGCAAGATGAATATGCGCGTGCTAGTTGTATCTCTTATCGGCGTGGTGATCGCATTTGCGGTTATCCTCATCATCTACAACATGATGATGCCTGCGCCGACCACCTGAGGCGTTTCAGGCGCGGCGCGTGCTGAAGGCGCCGCGCAATTCATTTTGCTGCCGTGATGGCTCGTTGATTTCCGTAGAGCCGTAAAGGCAGAAGCGGTTGCGGCCGCTGTTTTTGGCGCGGTAAAGCGCGTCATCGGCGAAGCGCTCCAGATCTTCGGCATTTTTGGCGACATCCCAGGCCGTCGCGATGCCGACGCTGACTCCGATGGTTGCCGAGCCACTGGACAGCGCCATGGGCTTGGACAGTTCAGCGACGATCTTTTTCGCAAGCTCGATCGGTTCGTCATGGCTGGAAATGCTCGGCTGGATCACCGCGAACTCGTCGCCGCCTAGCCGAGTGAGGGTGTCCTTCTGCGAGAGCAAAGGCGCGAGGCGTCGGGCGACGAGGGTGAGCAATTCGTCGCCTGCCGCGTGGCCCATGCTGTCGTTCACCTCCTTGAAGTGATCGAGATCTAGCGCAAGAAGCGCCAGGCGCGGCTGATTGTCGGTCGGCGGGGCAAAGCAGCTTTCGAGCGTGGCGCGGAACATGCTGCGATTGCCGAGGCCGGTCAGGGGATCACGGAGGGCGCGTTCATGGGCTTCTTCGCGTTCGGCCTGCAATTGCTTGAGGACGCGGCGCAGGCTGCGCAGGAGTTGGACGATGATCAGCGCCGTGATCAGCACCCCGGCGATGAGCGCGGGGAGAGTGTCGCTGATCAGATGAGAGCCCGGACGTGAGGCATTCCAATCGAGCCAGGCGATCGTCTGACCTGAACCGTCGACGACGGGAACGGCAGTGGTGCCTGCCGGTTTTTCGAGGGTGAAGGCCGGGTTGTCGACGAGATATTCCGTCCCCATGTAGTTCGCCATTTCGGCATCGAGCAGGACGACGGAGATGAAGATGGCTTCAGACCCCAGCTCGGATGGATTGGAGCCGCTCAACGACAGGAGAGGCATGGCGCCGACCAAGGCCGGGTGACCATCGACCATGGTGAATTCAACGATGTTGGGCGGCGTTTCGGTATTGCCTTCGTTGAAGGCGGAAATGGCTGCCTGAACATCAAGTGTGCGTAACTGCTGGAGGAGGGGCTTTAGCCGATCGATTGTATCGACGGACGTTTCGGGCGCGACATGGCCACCTTCGTGCACCGCCATAACAGGGTTATGATCGGAATCGACGAGGTAAACGCGGTTGTGGCCATAGGTCTGATAGGCGTAATTGCCGAGGTTTTCGGCAAGCCAGGCGCTGTCGCCCCTTTCGTACGCAGAAACCGCTTCGTCCCAGACGGCAATATCTTGCTGCGCTGTCTTCATATTGACGGCGAGTTCAGCAATTCCGCGTTTCAGCAGCTCACTCTCGTGCCCATAGGCATCCGCATCGATCCGCTGGGCGGACCAGACGAGGAAGCTGCCGAGACCGACGAGCGCAATCACCGCCACCGCGATCAGCGGCAACAGAAAGCGGGTCGAGAAATGCGAACGGTCTTTGACCGACATAGCGCGCTCCAGTCAGGCACGGAGAAATCTATGTCAGGACGATGAGTGGAGGATGAATCGTGATCGCAGATTGTAACTTGCGTTAATCAACTGTTTCCGTGACGCCGGGGGAAGTTTGCGGCCTGTTCCTCGCCCGAGTGATCAAGTAAATCTATCTGGGAATAGAGGAGGATAATCCATGGCTATGGTCCGTGCACTGGTGCTTGAACGTCAACACGAACTCGCCCTGCGCGATATTGATATGCCGCTCGAGGTTGGTCCGGGCATGGTGCGGATCGCGATCCATACGGTGGGGGTCTGCGGGTCGGACGTGCACTATTATACGCATGGCCGGATCGGGCCTTTTGTCGTCAATGAGCCGATGGTTCTCGGCCATGAGGCATCGGGGACAGTGGTCGAGGTCGGGCAGGGCGTCGATCACCTCAAGGTGGGCGATCGCGTCTGCATGGAGCCTGGCATTCCTGACGCCAATTCGCGGGCGAGCCGGATTGGCATGTACAATGTCGATCCCGCTGTCCGCTTCTGGGCGACGCCGCCGATCCACGGCGTGCTGACGGCTGAAGTCGTGCATCCTGCAAATTACACGTTCAAACTGCCGGACAATGTCAGTTTTGCCGAAGGCGCGATGGTTGAACCATTCGCAGTCGGCATGCAGGCGGCGGCCAAGGCCAAGATCACGCCCGGAGATACCGCGGTCGTTCTTGGCGCGGGACCAATCGGCACGATGGTGGCATTGGCGGCATTGGCAGGTGGGTGTGCCCGCGTGATCATTGCCGATCTGGCGCAGCCAAAGCTTGATATCGCGGCGCAGTATCAGGGGATCATTCCCGTCAATATCCGCAACGCCAATATCGCCGAAAAGGTCAGCGAGATCACGGATGGATGGGGCGCGGACGTTGTTTTCGAATGTTCAGGATCGCCCAAGGCTTGGGAAACGATCATGGACCTGCCGCGGCCCGGCGGCGCGATCGTCGTCGTTGGTCTGCCCGTCGAGCCGGTCAAGGTCGACATTGCTGGCGCCTCGACAAAGGAATTGCGGATCGAAAATGTCTTCCGCTATGCCCATCAATATGACCGCGCCATCGCGCTGATTGCCTCGGGCAAGGTGGACCTCAAGCCGCTGATTTCCGAAACGTTCGCCTTCGAAGATTCCAAGGCGGCATTCGACCGGGCAGTGGAAGCGCGGCCCGACGACGTCAAACTGCAGATCCGCGTCGAGCGCTAAACTGAGCATCACCTACACGGGCGAACGCAGGCCGTCAGCTGATCAACAAAGATGGACTGTTTTGTCTAGCGACAGCTGAACCGCTGATGGGCCGCGGGGAGAAGTATATTGGTCGCCAGGCAGCATTGAGGGACAATGTGCTGCCGGCGGATACTTCTCCCCCTGTACGGTTGCGATCGGGAGGTATCGCAACCGTGCCCCCTCGCCAGTTCACTTGGAGCTGAACCGGCGTCCAGACGTCGATGGTGCAGATCGACGCCCGTATTCGAGGACGGGAAGCAGGGCTTGGGAAATACCGGGCGATAGTCAGCCCGGCCGCTCTGCTTCCCGTCGAGGCATGTAACCTGTGGACGCAGGAGTTACATGCCAACGGCGTCCAGGCGCTCATTGCGCACCCAGAATTCCGCTATGCCATCCAGCTCCCAACGATAGGCGTCGAGTTCGGGCTGGCGAAAGAAGACGGCTGCCGCGCCGGCTTCAAGGTAACTGGATCGGCCCGCCCGATCGGTCGGGGGGACCATCACCACGATGTCGACGCCTTTTTGGCGAAGCCAGCCGTGGTGGCTACGAACAAATTCCAAGGTCGCCCTGCTATGATCCTTAAGGTCGATGACCAGAAAATCCGGCCATTGCGCCAGAGGATCTTCCAAAACGCGGGTCAGACCCTGAAGGCCGATTGCGCCATCGCCGAAGTGACAAACTGCAGGGCCGCCGTTTTCAGCAAGCATCCGCATGAAGAGACGTGCCGAATGGCAGTCGTCATCGATCAGCCCAATGAAGGGTGAATGCTTGATTGAAAGGGACACACGCTACCTCTTGCCCGGCGCCGCTCCGGGCAAAGCTACTCTTGGACAGGCATGAAGCGTCGCGCCGCATGCCGTTTAGAAATCACTACTGTGGTGGTCGTAACGCGTTCCAGGGACGAGAGCCGCTGGGAACAAGCCGGGAGAACTGCACCGACACCCGGCATATGTCTGGGTCGGCGCTGCGCCGCTAGGCAACACCGGGTAAAGTGCAGGTAAGTAGCGCTTGCTTTTTACATGTAACGCGGCACTATTAACGTCCAGGCGGGGGTAAAATGGCCGAGGACGGCGTGACGAGGGAAGAGGTGCTTGCGGCACTCGATCGGCTATCGGCTTGGCCCGATATGGCGCGGTCGCCGCAGATCGTCCGCTTCCTCGATTATATCGTCAAACATCGGCTCGATGACGATATTCAATCCATCAAAGCCTATTCGATCGCTGTCGATGTCTTCGGCCGCTCAGCCGATTTCGACCCGCAGAGCGATCCCATCGTGCGCGTGCAGGCGCGGCGGATGCGGCAGCTTCTCGACCAGTATTATGCGGGACCGGGAGCAGAGGATAGCGTTCGTATCGTCTTGCCGGTTGGACGATATGTACCTGATTTTGTCGAGCATGTGGTGGAGCCAGCCGATGTCGTCGACGACGAGGGCAGCGAGCCTGACCTGACGCCTACTGCACGGCGCGGACATGTCACCGTTTCCTGGCTCGTTCTCTTGGTCATAGCGATCGGCGCTGCAGCGCTTGCCTACTCGCTTTCGACTTGGGGGCCGCGGCAAGACCAGCAGGTCGCGCGCAACGGGGCGATCCAGCAGCCCAGCATCCGCATCATGGAATTTCAGAACCTGACGGATGACCCGACGATCACAGCCGCAGTAGCGGGACTGGCCGTCGATCTCGTCGATCGCATGCAGACGCTCAATTTCCTCAATGTGGATTATGGCGGGCGCGGGGAAATCGGCGGGCAGGCCCTGCCCAAGGACGGCTATACGCTGACGGGCATCGTGCGCCGTGATCCGGCAACCCAGGTAAATTACCAGTACAGCGTGCTCGTCACCGAGGTCGCGACCAATAATGTCATCTGGAATCGCACAATGGTGGTCAGCGGCTCTCAGCTTGCGGACACGAATCGGATCGAGGCGCTTTCCATCGACATCACGTCTGTTCTGGGTAGCGCGCGCGGCCCGCTCCATGCCCGGGCGCGACATCTTCTGATGCAGGGCGCGCCGACCGGTGGCGAAAGCCCCTATGTTTGCCGGATCATGTTCAGCATCTATCGCGAGACCATGACAGCGGCGGCGGCTGATCGGACGCAGGCGTGTTACGCAGCCTTGCCCGAGCAGGATCAGAACAACGGCATTGCCTTGGCGGCGGTGGCGAGCATCATCGCGGAAGCTCCGGGCAATCGCGATGTTACTCCAGCAGCTCGGCTGGGCCGATATCGCGAGGCTGGCGATATGTTGGTAAAGGCCGTGCAGGCGCTGCCGACCAGCAGTTTTGTTTGGGAACAGCGCGCACGGCTTTATGAGGCCATGGCGGAGCACGCTTTAGCCGAGGCGGCCTATGGCACGGCTTTACAGACCAATCCGGCCAATCTCGATGCGGTCGCGGCGCATGCGCGGCATCTCGCGTTTATTGGCCGGCTCGATCAGGCTGAGCCACTTGCCGAACGATCCTTGTCCGGGCCGACGACAATTCCCGACTGGTACTATGGGGTGCCAGCGCTTGCGGCATTGGAAACCGGCGATTTCTCGCAAGCCGAGCAGTTTGCCGATACCTATGCGCGGGCGGATCGGGAAGTGGGGCCGATATTGGCGATCCTCGCCGCTCAAGGGCAGGGCGACGAGGAGCAAGTGGCCAAGGAATTGCCACGGGTTTTGGAAGTGCCCTCGTTCCGGGCGGGGGGCATCATTACCCAATTGCGTCGGCGGATCACCGACACGGCTTTGCTCGATCGAATCCGGATGGGGTTGGCCGAAGCTGGGGTGCCGCAAATGTCGCTGGTGACCGCGTTCTGATCAGTGGCCGCTCGAATGGCTGAAGAGGTTGATCACGAGGACGCCGGAGAGGATCAGGCCGATGCCGATCAGAGCAGGCAGATCGAGCGATTGGCCATAGGCGAAATAGGCGATGATCGAGACGAGGATGATGCCGACACCGGACCAGATGGCGTAGCCGATGCCAACGGGAATGGTCTGCAGCGCCAGCGAGAAAAAGTAGAAGGTGATGCAATAGCCCACGACGACAACGATCGAGGGAACGAGTTGGGTGAAACCCATGGAGGCGCGGAGGAAGGAGGTCGCGATGACTTCGCCCATAATGGCTATCGCGAGATAGGCGGCGCCGTTCATGATGCGGGGTCCGCAAAGGTCGTCTTGCAGAGTTCGACGAAGCGCGTACCGCGTTCTTCGAAATTCTTGAACTGATTATAGGACGGGGCGCCGGGGGACAGAATGATCGCATCGAAGCGATCGCGCTGGGTCGCTAGCGTGGCGATGCCGCTTTCGAGGTTTTCCGTTTCGGTCACAGTGATGTTCGGCGCGATCTTGCGGGTCGCGCTGGCGAGGCGCGTGCCTGTGACCGGGAGCGTGATCAGCGTCGTCACGCCACGCAGAGCGAGGAGGCTGGCGAGCTCGGCATAATCTTGCTCGCGCTCGTGGCCGCCGGCGATGAGCGCGATGCGACGGCCGGGATAGGCGGCGAGAGCCGCTTTGGTGGCTTCCGGTGTCGTCGAGATCGAGTCGTTGACGATGGTCAGATCGCGAAGGCGGTGCTCTTCGAGGCGATGCGGCAGCGGGCGGAACGCGGCGATGCCGGCGAGAATGCCATCCATGCTGGCACCGACAGCCAGAGCGATCTCGGCGGCAAGCTGGGCATTGTCGAGATTATGGGCGCCCTTCAGGCGCGATTGCGACACGGCGCTTTCGAGCGCGCGCGCTTCGGCTTCGCTGAGGGATTTGACCAGTCGGCGATGGTCGCGG
This sequence comes from Devosia sp. Leaf420, assembly GCF_001425445.1. Classification (GTDB taxonomy): domain Bacteria; phylum Pseudomonadota; class Alphaproteobacteria; order Rhizobiales; family Devosiaceae; genus Devosia. Next base: position 372,531 of record NZ_LMQU01000012.1, read on the forward strand.
ACGGCTTTGGCGACCAGCGCGTTGGGCGCGGCCGCCTTGCCGAGGGCGACGGCGAAACTGCCGTCGCGATCAACGAGATTGAGCTTGTCGGCGTAATAGCGCTCGACAGAGCCGTGCCAGTCGACATGTTCGGGATAAAGGTTGGTGATCGCGGCGACATCGGGCGTGAAAGCCATGTCGGCGGTTTGATAACTTGAGAGCTCGAAGACGACGATGGCATGTTTGTCAGCGATTTCGAGGGGGGCGAGGCCGACATTGCCGGCGAGGCCAGCATCGAGGCCGGAGCGCGCGAGCATCAAGTGGACAAGGGTCGCGGTGGTCGATTTGCCCTTGGTGCCTGTGATGGCGATGACCGTGCGGCCCCGGCGATAAGTGGCGCCCCAGAGATTGAGGTTGGAAGTGATCTCGATGCCGGCTGCGCGGGCGGTGTCGAAGATCGGCTTGTATCGGGAGACGCCTGGGCTTTTCACGATGGTGCCGAAGCGGCGCTCGGCGATGGCGGCCGGGAGATCTGAGGGGCTGATCGCTTCGGTGTCGGGGATGTCGGCGGTGCCGCTATCGACGGTGACGAAGACGGGAAGATCGGGCTGATGACGCTTCAGGAATTGGCGGGTGGAATTGGCCTCGCGGCCCGCGCCGTAGAGGAGGATCGGGGCATCAAACCGCATGGGCGGCCACCTTTGCCGCGAGGGCGGGCGGGATGTGGTGGTCGTGACTATCGGTCAGGCATTCGGCCATGGCGCGCTGTAATTGCTCTTCGCCATATTGCGCGAAAAGGTCCGCCTTTACGCCACGGACCACGGCATCCTGATGCCAATCGGCGTGGCGGGTGAGGGTGTAGAAACAAGCCGCGGCTTCGAGGATTTCGCCCACACATTCCCAGGGTTTTTGGCCGGTGAGACCGGAGAGTTCGCGGAAGGAATGTTCGTTGGCGGGCTCATCGAGGAGGTTTTTGCCGAAGATTTTCAGCAAGCGATCCCTAGCCATAAAGGGCGCGAAGATCAGGAAGACGAAGTGGCACTTTGGGCATTCGCCGCACCAGAGCGGGCCGTCGTTGCCGTTGAGGCGGAAATTGCGATTGCAGCTCGAAAAGACGGAATCGAAGCGACCGCCCTGGGTGAATAGCGAGGCGATGCGGGCTTCCGAATAGGGGCGGAGCAGCGAGAAATACTTGAGGGCGCCGCCGGTGGCATTCGAGAGCACGTCGGCGATCAGCAGCTCGAAGCCAAGGGATTTCGAATATTGGTGATTGGTCTCGCGACCGTCGAATTCGATATTGCCTTCGCTGGCCGAGCGTTCGTTGCTGAGAACGATCTGATCGTAGCCGAACAACAGGGCGCAAAGCGAGGCGATCATGGAATTGATCGCGGTCGAGGGGACGTGGCCATTGTAGTAGCCGGGCTCTTTGCCAAGCCGGATCATTTCGGCGTCGAGGGTGCGCGTGACGTAGAGCGGCGCGCGGCCGATGGCGTCGACCGAGGTGAGGATCGGTCCCTTGGGATTGACGGCAAAGGGCGTGAAGTCGACGCCGACATGGCTGAGGAGTTCGACGCTGACAAGGGAGTCTTTGCCACCGCCGATCGGGAGCAGGGTGCGTTCGGGCAGGGACAGCGTCGGTTTCTGCGTCTCGGAATCGAGTGCGGTGGTCAGCTTGAGGCGGCCGAAGCGGGCGAGATCGTTGCGGGCGTAAAATTCGCCGAGGCCGTTTTCGTAGACGTCGATGACGAAGGCCTTTTCGGCTTCGGTCAGCTTGACGTCGGGTGCGGCAATTTCAAAGGGTGCGCGAAGTTTGAAATAGCTTACGCCGAGGACGAAGGCGGTGAGATCGAGAAGTTTGCGGAAGGCCGGGCTCTCGGCCTTTGCGGCATCGGCGCCAGGGGGCAGGCCCAGAACTTCGGTGAAGCTGAGATCGTTCAGCCGATAGCTGAAGCGGGCTTCGCCGCTCTGGGGGTCAAAACTGGGACGGTCGATGGAAAAGGATTCGGTCACGGGCAACTCACGCGGCTTTGGTCACTCATATAGGTGATTTGTGGCCGCGGCAGTAGTGGTACGCTAGTAGATGCGCATCTGCATGCGCATGACGATATCGGTGCCGATGCGCTGGAAGCCGTATTCGCGCATGGTGCAGGACCAGCCATTGCCGGCTTTTTCGATGCGGAAGAGATTGTAGCGCGCGGGATCGTCGAGGGTGCCGCCTTGCGCGGCGCTCGCTGCTGCCACGCCGATGACGGGCACTTCGTGCTCGTTGCCGGGGATGTGGTGGATCGAGGAGCGATGCGTGTGGCCGTGAAGGATCAATTCGGCACCGCGTTCGGCAATCACCTTGCGGAAGATGCGGTGGCCTTTGAGGCCGAATGAGGGGTGCTGCAGCTCGGGATTGGGCGGATGGTGGATCATGACGACGCGGAAATACCCGGCATCGCCGAGGAGTTTGAGCATCCGATCGAGCCGCGCAGCCTGCTTTTCTTCGAAGCGGCCGATGGCGAGAAAGGGGGCGGTGGGGACGGCGCTCGAGCAGGAGACGATGGCGAGATCGCCGACGCGGCGAACGAAGGGATAGGTTTCGCCTTCAAGCGTTTCGCCTTCGAGATAGCTGCCCCATTCTTCGCGGGCATTTTCGAGGGCTCCGGGCACATAGGCGTCGTGATTGCCGGGGCAGACGGCGACCTTATCGGAACCGCCGAGAGCCTTGAGCCAATCGCCGGCCCGGCGCACTTCGGTGGGCAGAGCAAGGTTGGTCATGTCACCGGTGACGGCGGTGAAATCGGCGTTCTGCTCCTGCATATGGGCAACGAGGCGCGAGAGCGTTTCGGCATTAAGCTCACCGTGGCGCTTCAGCTTCCAATTGAGGTAGCCGGTGATGCGTTTTCCCACCAAGTCCTTGAGACCCACTTCGGGCATAGGAGACAGGTGGAGGTCCGATATGTGCGCGAGCGTAATCATCGAATGGGGTTTTGCCAGATGCTGGGCAGCAGGGAAACGGTCAATCGGGACCTGGGGCGGGAAATTCAGGACAAATCGGCTTTATCCACTTGGATCATGCGGCGCAAACGCATGAGGAAAGCGCTTGGCTGCATGGCAGCCAGCAAAATGAACTATCGACTTTTGCGCTGGAAACGCTACCCCTCGATCAGTTTTCAGGAGAACGACTGCCGATGCTGACCCGATTCCAGCGCGTTCGTGCCAAGGTGTTTCTGACGATTATCGGCATTATCCGCCATATGACCATCGGCACCAAGGTGATGCTGATCGATGGCAATAAGGTTTTTCTGATCAAGCATACACTCATTCCCGGATGGCAGTTTCCGGGCGGCGGGATCGAGCCCGGCGAGACTGCGGAGGCTTCGGCCGCGCGCGAGACGCTGGAGGAAACGGGGCATCGGGTGACTGGGCCGATGGAGCTTTTTGGCGTCTATCACAACACCAGCGTCGTGACGAACCGCGACCATGTTCTGCTTTATATCGCCCGGCAGCACGAATTTGCCTTCGAGCGGAAGAAGGATCACGAAATCGCCGAATGCGGCTGGTTCGAGATAACCAAGCTGCCGGACGGCGTGACACCCGCGACGTCGCAGCGCATCGACGAGGTTTTCGACGGTGCGCCAAAGCGGGATGTCTGGGGTTATTGAGGCTTAGCGGCGGCCGGGCAGTCGCTTGGTTTGCGTGAGACTTGGGTTGGCCACGGCGAGGCCCGTACCAAAAACGATAGCGTCTTCGACCAAGCCGGTCTTTGTCTGGCCGTAGCGCTCCATGGCGGCGCAGCGGATGCGCCAACCCACATAGGATGATGCAAGGGCGGTAACGACAGCCAGGGCCGCGCCCGTGGTGCGTTGATCTCTCGGGGCAAGGGCGGCACCGGCATAGGCTGCGGTGATGCTCCGGACGGCAAGGCCAATGGGCACAATTCGGTCTGGCGCCGATTTCATCTTATCACCGGCCATTTCTGCGGCAGCGAATGCCGTCGCGCCTGCTGTGACGACCGGATTGCGGAAGAGTTTCTGGAACGGCAGGCTAGCGTCGATTTCCTGGCGATTAGTGGCAATGGCGATCGCCGCAAGCGGGCTAATGCCGCGCTGTCCTGCGACGAGACCGATGAGAAAGGACCGCAACATGGGGGTGTGCTCCGAAAAAGTGTCGGTGGCACAACGTCCCTTTTCTGCAAACGATCCTTTCTCGAACTCGGCTTAGTCCATGAAGGCCAGCTTGGGGCCAATGGGCACAATCCGATGTGGATTGATCGTCGTGTGGCTCCAATAGTAGTGCGTCTGGATATGGCCGATATCGACGGTTTCCTTGACGCCCGGCACCTCATAGAGCGCCTTTAGGTAGTGCGAGAGATTCGGATAATCCGCTATCTGCCTTAGATTGCATTTGAAGTGGCCGAAATAGACGGCGTCGAAACGCACCAGCGTCGTGAACAGGCGCCAATCGGCTTCGGTGATGCTATCGCCGGTCAGGTAGGCATTGTCGCCCAATAGGCCTTCGACCCAATCGAGGGCATCGAAAAGTTTCCTGGCTGCTTCCTGATAGGCTTCCTGAGTGGTCGCGAAGCCGGCTTTGTAGACGCCGTTGTTGATGTCGTCATAGACGCGGGCATTGATCTCGTCGATGCGGCCGCGCAGGGCTTCGGGATAGTAGTCGTCAGTATTGCCAGTCAGCTCGTTGAAGGCCGAATTGAACATGCGGATGATTTCCGCACTTTCATTGGAGACGATCGTGTTGGTCTTCTTGTCCCAGAGGACAGGGACGGTGACGCGGCCGGTATATTTCGGATCGGCTTCGGTATAGACCTGCCAGAGAAAGTCCTTGTTGAGCAGCGTGTCGCCGGTCGAGCCTTCGTCGGTCTTGAAACTCCAGCCGGTTTCGTCGGGCATTTTCGGCGAGACGATCGAGACCGAGATCAGGCTCTCGAGTTCCTTGAGCTTGCGGAAGATCAAGGTGCGGTGAGCCCAAGGGCAGGCGAGGGAGACATAGAGGTGATAGCGGCCGGCTTCGGCGGCAAAGCCACCTTCACCGGTGAGCCCAGGGCTGCCATCGGCCGTGACCCAATTGCGGAAGCCGGATTGGGAGCGGACGAATTTTCCGCCCGTCTTGCTCGTATCGTACCATTTGTCCGACCATTCGCCGTCGATCAACTGTCCCATCTTTGGTCCCTTTCGGTCATCTTGCTGTCGGTTTTCTACGCTTATTTTGGATAAGCGTTGCGTCTGGCTGATACTTAAAGGCGAGGGGCAACAACGATAAGGCACCGCGCGCGCAACAATGCGTTGTGCATTTGGGATACACCGATCCATTGGAGAGAGGAATTTCGGCCATGACGCAGATATTCCCATTTACGCGTGACCACGCTGGTGCTAATGCGGATTCAGACGTGGAGGCGTCCAGGATGGTGAAGGTTTTGCAGATGTTCCGACGACCCTAGTTGGTCGTTTTCGCGCGGTGCCCGAGGGGCTGCCGCTTGTTCTTCTGCACGAAATCTTTCCTGGATCAGACCCATGAACACGCCTGTTGCGGCTGAGGCCGTTGCTGCCCCTCTTTCCGGTCAACTCACTGTGCGGCCTGCGACGCCCGCCGACGATGTTTTCGTCGACGATCTGCAGGCCATTGCCTTTGGCCCCGGCCGGTTTGCCCGGACCGCTTTTCGCGTGCGCGAACGGTTTCCGATCGACCAGAGCCTGAGCCTGATTTCAGAAGTCGACGGCACGGCTTGCGGTTCGGTGTGGATGACCCCGATCAGCGTCGGCGGCATGAAGGGCTATCTCCTCGGGCCGCTCGCGACCCATCCCAATTTCCGCAAGCGGGGCGCCGGCAAGCTTTTGGCGCGGGAAGTCAGCAAGCGGGCGCTGGCGCGCGGCGAGGGGCACTTCGTGTTGCTGGTCGGTGATCAGGATTATTATTGCCCGCTCGGCTGGGTGCCGACGACCCCGGGAAATATCCAGTTTCCTGGGCCGGTCGATACGAGCCGCGTTTTGCTGCTGGCCGATGATCCTGAATTGGCGACGACGCTTAAGGGCTCGATCGCGGCCTTCGACGCCGGCAAGTAGAGCGCAAAAACGGGTGCATCGGCTGATACCGTCGCGTAAGCTGCGGCCAGCGATGCACAATTGTCCGGACGTCCCTTTGTCTTCTTATACCCCGATTGCCCAAATGCTCGCCGGGCGGCTATTGCCGTCGCCGCCGAGCCTGCCGCAGGGGCGTGATCTCGTGCCCGATTGGGCGCCGCTCGAACCATTTTCGCGGCCGCCTGTTTTGGCGGCGGTTCTTATTGGACTGGTGAAGCGGCCAGAGGGGCATACGGTGCTTTATACCGAGCGCTCGCCGGATCTGCGTTCGCATTCGGGGCAGGTGGCCTTTCCGGGTGGCAAGGTCGATGCGGACGATGAAGACGCCGGGGCTGCGGCGCTGCGGGAAGCCAATGAAGAGATCGGGCTCGACCCCGCCGAAGCCAAGGTGCTCGGCTATATGGAGCCCTATTTTACCGGCAGCAATTATCTGATCACGCCGGTTATTGCCGAGGTGACGCCGACGGGGCCATTCGTGCCCAATCCGGGTGAGGTGCATTCGGTGTTCGAAGTGCCGCTGCAGCGGATTTTGGATTCGGGCAGCTATGGCCGGTTTCGCATCAGCCGCGGCGGCAAGGAACATTCGACCTGGCAGATCGACCACGATGGGCACGTCATCTGGGGCATTACGGCGAATCTGACGCGAAAATTCCGGGACTTGGTGCTGGGCGAGGTTGCGGCGTGATTCCGGAGCGATTGCCGGCGGCGGAATGGCTGGAGCGGTCTGAGACGCAGCAGATTTTTGCCGCGCTCGACGGCGCAGAGGGCACGACGCGGGCGGTGGGCGGCATCGTGCGCGATACGCTGATGGGACGGTTGCGGCCCGATTCCGATATCGACATGGCAACGGAGCTGCTGCCGGTCGCAGTGATGCAGAGGGCCAAGGCGCATGGCATTGCGGCCTATCCCACCGGCATCGAGCATGGGACGGTGACGCTCCGGCTCAATGAGACCAGTGTCGAGGTGACGACATTGCGGCGCGATGTTGAAACCGATGGCCGGCACGCGCAGGTGCAGTTCGGGACGGACTGGACGGAAGACGCCAAGCGTCGCGATTTCACGATGAACGCGCTTTATTGCGGGTCGGATGGTGCGCTGTTCGATCCATTGGGCGGCGCTGGCGATGCGCTCAATGGGAGAGTCCGGTTTATCGGCCAAGCCACTGAAAGAATTGCGGAAGATGGCCTTCGGGTGTTCCGGTTCTTTCGGTTCACGGCGAGCCATGGGGGCGAGCGGCTTGATCCGGAGGGGTTGGCGGCGTGCCAGGATGCGGCGGGCAGGCTCGATCATATTTCTGCCGAGCGGGTGGGCGCCGAGATGTGGCGCATGCTCGGATTGGCCAAGGTGGCGCTGACGCTGGCAGTGATGAGCGAGATCGGGTTGCTGGCACTGTCGCGGGAGATATTGGCGGCTTTGGTGCGATATGAGGCGCTTGGCGGGGCCGGGGCGGCGGCGCGGCTGTCGATCGTGGCCGGTGGCGATCTCGATGCATTTCAGGAGCGGTGGCGGTTGTCTAACGCTGCGGTCGATACGGCAAAGCGCATAGCCGCTGCAGCGAGCCTGGCGTCGGCGGATCAAATCGCGAGAGCGGTCTATGCGTTTCGGGAAGATGCCATTGAGGCGCTGGCCGTGGCCGCTGCGAGGGAAAACTGGCCACGCGAGCGGTTGATGGAATCAGCGCGGGAACTGGGGCGTTTGCCTGACCCGACGATGCCAGTTTCGGGAAAGGACCTTTTGGATTCAGGCATAAAAGCCGGGCCAGAGGTTGGAAAAACCCTGGCCCGACTTGAGACGCTCTGGATCGAGAGCGGCTTCAGTTTGAGTAAGGACGAGTTGCTCGCCCAAATTTAGTGCTTGGTGTCACCGGCACTATCGACGTCCACTATGCGCTCCTTAATGCGCTCGACCATGTCGGGTCTCACTTCGGTTTCGCCGTGGTAATTCTTCAGGTTTTCGACCGCGCGGCGCACAACTTCGGCTTCGCTTTCGGCCTCGGCTTTCCAGGTTGAGCCGGGAATGAGCGTACCGGATTCAAAACGTTTCATGTCGTTTTCTCCTTCGTCTCTATTGGAGAGGGTAAACGGGTCAGAAACTTATAGGTTGCAGCGGTGCACCTAGTCGTCGGTGAACTCGCCGAGGATGTTGAGGCCGTCGATCCAGGTGCCGTCGTCGTTGCGGATGACTTCGCGGCTGAGGACGCCGCTTTCCTGCGCGATGGCTTCGGCCAGGTCGCGGTCATGGGTCACGACCCAGATCTGGCTGCGCTCGGCGGCCTTGACGATCATGCGCGCAAGGATCGGCAGTAGGGACGGGTGGAGGCTGGTTTCGGGCTCGTTGAGGGCGATGAGCGGCGGGAGGCGGTAAGAGAGCAGTGCGCCGGCGAGCGCCAGGAACTGCAGCGTGCCGTCCGACAGTTCGTGGGGCAGAAACACCCGCTTGGGCATTTCGGGATAGCGGAGGCCGAAGGTGGCGTGTTCGCCGACCGGCGGCACTTCAAGCGCGACGCCGGGGAATGCATCGGCGATGGCGCGGTCGAGGTCGGTGGTGTCCTGGCGGATGTGGCGGAGGGTCGCGAAGACGGCGCCGAGATTGCTGCCGTCTGGGGCGAGGGTCGGGGAGGTCACGGCGCGGGCTGGGCGGCGCAGCGCCGAATCGGGGTCGGTGCGGAAGCCGTGGAAGAAGCGCCAGCCGAGGATGGCGTCGCGCAGACGAGCGATTTCGGGGCGTCCGCCGAGGCGGGAGAGGGCAGTTTCGCTGGGCAGCAAGTCTTCGTCGGCAATTTCCCGGCGTCCATCGGCATCGCGCGCCCAGGCGATGTTGCCCTTGCGCTCCATCAGCATGACCGGCTTGCCGCGATGGCGCATCGTCGCCAGTTCGGATTTCACCTGCGCTTCATTGGGGAAGGCGGCGACGCTTTCAGCGGGAGCGAAGCCGACTTCGAGCCGGTAGTTCAAGCCGTCCGGGAAGCCATCGAGTTCGCTGAATTCCGCTTCGAGCGCCAGCCGTTGAGGTTCGCCGGAGCGATAGCCATCGGTGCGGTATTTGGGGTCGAAGCTGCCGTCTTCCGTGAGGTTTTTGCCGCCCGCCCAAAAGACCGAGGAGAGGCCGCCTTCGCGGGCCAATTCGTCGGCCAGCGTGCCCTTGGCGGCGCTCTGCAGCAATTCGAGCGAGCGGTAGAGATTTGTTTTCCCGACGCCATTGCCGCCGACGAGGACGGTCAATTGGCGCAGGGGGAAACGGATGCGGCGCACCGATCGATAACCGATGATCTCTAGCGTCGCGAGGGTCATGTCAGGGCCACTTCACCGCGGGCGGCATGGAGGAGAGAATCGAATTCACATTGCCGCCGGTCTTGAGACCAAAGGTCGTGCCGCGATCGTAGAGCAGGTTGAACTCGACATAGCGGCCGCGGCGCACAAGCTGTTCGTCGCGATCGGCCTCGGTCCAAGGTGTTTCGAAGTTGCGGCGGACGAGCTCTGGGTAAATGGTACGGAACGCCTCGCCAACGGAGCGCGTGAAGGCGAAGTCGGCGTCCCAATCTCCGGAGTTGAACTGGTCATAGAAGATGCCGCCGACGCCGCGGTGTTCCTTGCGGTGGGGCAGGTAGAAATATTCGTCGCACCAGGCTTTGAAGCGGTCGTAATCCGCGCCTGGAGCGGCCTCACAGGCTGCGCGCATGGCGGCGTGAAAGTCGATCGTGTCGGGATCGTCCTGCGTCCGCCGACGGTCGAGCACGGGAGTCAGGTCGGCTCCGCCGCCCCACCACTGCTTTCCAGTGACGATCATGCGCGTGTTCATGTGCACCGCCGGAACGTGGGGGTTCCAGGGGTGGATGATCAGCGAAATGCCGGAGCTCCAGAAGCCGGTGCCGGCTTCGGTGCCGGGCATTTGCTTGGCGAAATCCTCGGAGAAATTGCCGTGCACTGTGGAGATATGGACGCCGGCCTTTTCGAAGACGCGACCATGAAGCATCGACATTTCGCCGCCGCCACCAGCCGCGCGATCCCAAGGCGTACGTTCAAAGCGCCCAGGTGCCATTTCAGCGTTGGGGCCACTAACCGCGCTTTCGAGATCTTCGAGCGACTGGCAGATCTGGTCGCGAAGACTCCGGAACCAGGCGGAGGCGGCGGTTTTCTTGGTTTCTATATCGGCAGGAAGGGTCATGGCGGGGGAAATGGACCTTTAACTCAGCTCTGTAAAGCGGCCAATCTGTCTCATGGCCTCCCCTATGATCATGCTTCCCGCTAGGGCGACATTGATCGAGCGCAAGCCGGGACGCATGGGAATGCGGACGCGGACATCAGCACGCTCGGCGACAGAATCAGGGACGCCGGCGCTTTCGCGCCCGAGGAGGAGAACGTCGCCGTCCTGATAGGCCGCGTCATAGGCAGACTGACTGGCCTTGGTGGTCAGAAGCACCAATCTGCGGCCCTCGGCGGCGCGCCACTCTTCGAACTGGGCGAAGCTGTCGTGCTCGCGCACGGTAGCGTGCTCGATGTAATCGAGGCCCGCACGGGCAAGGCCCTTGGGCGTGATCGGAAAGCCTGCCGGGTGGATAATGTGGACGGTGATGCCCATGCAGGCGCCCAGCCGGATAAGCGTCCCCGTATTTTGAGGGATATCAGGCTGATAGAGCGCGAGATCGATGGGCAAGGGCATCATTCCCGGTCGTCGCCGGGTCCAGTGAACATGTCTGGCGCAGAGATATAGTTGCGCGAAGGCAAACTGTCATCGGGCGCACACTGGACAAGGCCAGCCGAGAGTGCAAAAAGAACCGCAACTGACGGACCGCTTGAGGGCGGCCGGCTATCGATTCTGCTTATGTAGTCGTAGGCTGGTGCCGGCTCCGTCATTTATGCATTCGTACGGGGAAACGGACTTGTCCACGCAAGCAGAACACTCATCCACAAACCGGCGGGATTTTCTTTATATCGCCACCGGCGCAGTCGGCGCCGTCGGTGCTGCCGCGGTGGTATGGCCGCTGATCAATCAGCTCAATCCCGACGCATCGACGCTGGCGCTCGCCAGCATTCAGTACAATATCGCGCCGATCGAAGAGGGCCAGTCGGTCACGATCACATGGCGCGGCCTGCCGGTTTTCGTGCGTCACCGCACGCCCAAGGAAATCGAAGAGGCCAAGGCCGTTCCGATGGCCGACCTCAAGGATCCGGAAACCGATGAGGCCCGCACCAAGCCGGGCCACGAACAGTGGCTGATCATGATCGCCAACTGCACGCATCTGGGCTGTATCCCTGTGGGTCAGTCCGGTGATTTCGATGGCTGGTTCTGCCCATGCCATGGTTCGCACTACGACTCTGCCGGCCGTATCCGTCGCGGGCCCGCGCCCAAGAATCTGGTGGTGCCGCCTTATGAATTCCTCAGCGATACGCTGGTCCAGATCGGTTAGTGGGGGCATTTCCGATGTCAGAACATTCGACTTACGTTCCGGGAACTGCCGTTGAGAAGTGGCTGGACGACCGCCTGCCGGTGGTGCGTTTCGCCAAAGAACATCTTATGGACTTCCCGACGCCGAAGAACCTCAACTACTGGTGGACGTTCGGCGCCATTCTCGTGATGTGCCTTGGCGTGCAAATCGTCACCGGCATCATCCTTGCCATGCATTATGTGCCAAATGTGGCGCTGGCCTTCGACTCGGTCGAGCATATCCGTCGCGATATCAGCGGCGGCCGCGTCATCCAGGCCACCCACGCCGTTGGCGCTTCGATGTTCTTCGTCGCGCTTTACATCCATATGTTCCGCGGTCTTTTCTACGGCTCCTACAAGGCGCCGCGCGAAATCCTCTGGATCCTCGGCGTCGTGATCTTCCTGCTCACCACCGCGACCGCGTTCATGGGCTACATCCTGCCCTGGGGCCAGATGTCGTTCTGGGGTGCGACAGTTATCTCGAACATCTTCTCGGCCATTCCACTCGTCGGCGACAGCATCAAGCAGCTCGTTCTCGGCGGGTTTGCCGTGGGCAATCCGACGCTGAACCGCTTCTTCTCGCTGCACTATCTGCTGCCATTCATCATCGCAGCCGTTGTTGCGCTCCACATCTGGGCGCTGCACGTTCCGGGCAACAACAACCCGATCGGCGTCGACGTCAAGGATAGCCGCGATACCGTTCCTTTCCATCCGTACTACACGATGAAGGATCTGTTTGGGATGGTGCTGTTCATGATCCCGTTCGCGTGGTTCGTGTTCTTTGCGCCCGATATCCTCGGCCACCCCGACAACTACATCATGGCCAACAGCCAGGTGACGCCGTCCCACATCGTTCCGGAATGGTATCTCTTGCCGTTCTACACGATCCTCCGCGCCATCGACTTCAACATCCTCTTCATCGACTCCAAGCTTGGCGGCGTGATCGCCATGGGTGGTGCGATGGCCTGCCTTCTCGTCGTGCCGTGGCTCGACACCTCGAAGGTGCGCTCGGGTGTGTTCCGTCCGATGTTCCGTTGGTTCTACGGTCTCTTCGTGATCAACTTCATCGCGCTGATGTATCTCGGTGCGCAAGAAGCCGCGGAGCCCTATACCACGCTCGCCAAGGTCTGCACCGCCTTCTATTTCCTCTATTTCCTGGTCATTCTGCCGGTGCTCTCGCGGATCGAGACGCCAAAGCCGCTGCCAACCAGCATTTCCGAGAGCGTTCTCGGAAACAAGGCACACGCGTGATCGGGGCCGGTAACATGAACATGCATAAGCTCATCATTGCCGCTGCCGCGCTCGTCGCCGGTCTTGCCATGGCTCCTGTTGCCCAGGCAGCAGAAGCAGGCCCGCATCCGGAACGTCAGGCCTGGTCCTTTGGCGGTATCTTCGGCACCTATGACACCAATCAGCTCCAGCGCGGCTTCCAGGTTTTCCGGGAAGTCTGCTCAAGCTGCCACAGTGCGCACCTCCTCGCTTTCCGTAACCTGATGGATGAGGGCGGCCCGGAATTTTCCGAAGCTCAGGTCCGTGCTCTGGCGCTTGAATATGAAGTGAACGATGCGACCGCTGATGGCGGTCGCCGTCCTGCGGTGCCGGCTGACCGTTGGCCTTCGCCTTTCGCCAGCGATCAGGAAGCCCGCGACGCAAACGGTGGCGCACTGCCGCCAGACTTCTCGGTGCTTGCCAAGGCCCGCGGTGTCAAGGATCCGTTCCCGACCTGGATCTTCAACTACTTCACCGCGTACCAGGAAGGCGGCCCGGATTACATCCACGCGCTGCTCAATGGCTACCACGAGGAAGTGCCGGAAGATGCGCCGCACAGCAGCGACGGTACGCCGTTCCAGCTGCCTGAAGGCAAGCATTACAACGACTACTTCCCCGGCCACGCTATCGGCATGGCTCCGCCGCTCGCCGATGGTGTTGTCGACTATGCCGAAGCCGAGAATGGCACTGCCGTTCCCGAGACGCTCGAGCAGTACTCGACCGACGTTGCCGCTTTCATGATGTGGGTTGCGGAACCGCACCTCGTGTCGCGCAAGCAGACGGGCTTTGCGGTGCTGATCTTCCTCGTGCTGTTTGCCGGCCTTATGTATGGCACGAAGCGCAAGATCTGGGCTGGTATCGAGCACTAAGTTCGACGCCGCAGTCAGCGATCAAGGGCTCCTCCGGGAGCCCTTTCTTTTTGAGGCGATGGCGCAGCTTTTTCTCTCACATCGGCGCAAGGGTCTTGTCATTCCCGCCGTCAGCCGCAATATGGAACCGTATCGGTTCTTTGGAGGAGGTTGCCTTGTCCGCCATTCGCCTGGCTGTCACCGTCGTGTCCGCCGCCATGACCATCAGCCGCCATCCCGTTGTTCGCGCCGGCATCCACGCCGTGGCGAATAATCCGAAGGCGCGCGATGCTGCGATCAGCGCGACGCGCTCGGCCGCCTATAATGCAGGCGTCATTGCACGCCATATTTCCGGCCGCCGCACCCCCTGAGCCCATTCTCTCTTTGAAGGCCTTCCATGTCGATCGACCTCAAGTCGCTCGTCCGGACTATTCCGGACTATCCCAAGCCGGGTATCCTGTTCCGTGACATCACGACGCTGATCGAGCATCCGGAAGGTTTTAAGGAAAGCGTCGAGCAGATCGCGGCGGCCCATCGCGGCATGGGATTCACCCATGTTGCCGGTATTGAAGCCCGTGGCTTCATCTTCGGGGCAGGGGTGGCTATCGCCCTCGGCGTCGGCTTTGTGCCCGTCCGCAAGCGTGGCAAGCTGCCGGGCACCACCATCGGCCAGAATTATGCGCTCGAATATGGTGTCGACACGATCGAGATCCATGCCGACGTGCTTCATGCCGGCCATAAGGTGCTTATCGTCGACGACCTGATCGCGACGGGCGGGACGGCAATTGCGGCCGTCAGCCTGATCCGTCGAACCGGCGCCACCTGCGACAACGCTGCCTTCGTCATCGATCTGCCGGCACTGGGCGGGGCGGCGAAACTGCAGGCCGAGAAGGTTGCGGTTAGCTCGCTGATGGCCTTTGACGGGCACTAAGGCCAACTAGACTGCGCAGAACAATCCCCGCAAAAGCGGGGATTTTTTTGCTTGGCCTACCAGTTGCTGCGGCCATCCATCTTTTCGACCCTGACCTTGGACCAATCAAGCTCATCGATCGTGTTGAGATTGATGGCATAGGTGCGGCGTTCGGGGACGACGCCGGGTTCGCCCTTGGGAGTGCCGTCAGCATTGTATGCCGAGGCCCAATCGGGAGAGCTACCCCAGGTCTGAATGCCGCAATGGCTGCAGAAGTGGTGCTGGTTCATGCCGCCACTGGCCGAATAGGTCGTGTCGCCATTGAGTTGATCGAAACCGAGTTCGCCCTCCTCGAAATAGGCCCATACCGCACCGGTTCGCTGGCAGAAGCTGCAATTGCAGGTCTTCGCCTCGGTCGGCATGCGGGGCAGGGTGATGCGGGTGGCGCCACAATGGCAAGACGCGGTCAGCGACATGATGGATCTCCTCTAGGGTGAGGAGACCTTAGGCACGGACGCTGACAGCCTTTGTCAGTACCGTCCTAAGCTGCAGCCGCCTGTAGAACGACGCGTGGGTCGACGAGACAGAACTGGTTGCCTTCGGGATCGCGCATGACCGTATAGGTGGGGAGGACGCGATCGACCGTGGCGCCTGCTTCCTTGAGGCGCTCGACTTCGACGCCGCGATCAGTAACTTCAATGTCGAGATGGACGCGATTGTTGTCGAAGACGCGGCCATCGACATTCTGGAAGCAGATCGACGGACCGGGGCCATCAATCATGACAGTCGTGTCAGTCTCGGGCGTCAGGCCAAGAGCGGCGAGGCGCGCAATTTCGTCTTCGTCATAAGCACGAACGTCATAGCCATCGAGAATTTTAGCCCAGAACTG
Organism: Devosia sp. Leaf420; assembly: GCF_001425445.1. Classification (GTDB taxonomy): domain Bacteria; phylum Pseudomonadota; class Alphaproteobacteria; order Rhizobiales; family Devosiaceae; genus Devosia. The sequence continues at coordinate 387,933 of NZ_LMQU01000012.1, forward strand.
AGCCAGAACGGCGGGCTTGTCGCAATCGAAGACGATCTCGTGGATCACACCCATTTGCGTTTATCCTTTGTCGTTGTCCTCTTCGAGTTAGACAGCAAATGCGGCAAGTTTAGAGCGCGGGTGTTTGGCCCTGCTGCTGAACGGTTGTGGCTGTAGTGGAGCCCGGCGCTGAAGCGCCGGGCTTGATTGGTTAGTGGCGTTTATCGGTGTGCAGCAATTGCCCAAGTGAGGGCAGCCGGGTTGGCGGCGTCTGTTCGCTGCTCGGGCGCTGTGGTGGCCGGGGCTGCTGTTGGCTATGCCGCGGCACATTGTGGGTGTGATTTATCGGCTGCGGGCGCTGGAATTGGTTTTTAGGCATGAGTGATCCTGTCCGCCTCGGCGAAAGCCAAAGGCAGTTGAAGACGTGCAAAGCGTGCAGAAGACCACACGCAAGTGAACTGAAGTGACGACGCCGTCAGCGCGGAAAGTTGGGGTTAGGGGAAGACCAAAGCCGTCCAAAAATCATCCGTCGCAACACGCGCAAACATGACCGGCGGGACCTCGATGCGAGGGCGCCAAGAGCGGTCAGTAGCGTCCGGTGTGCGGGTTCAGATGTTCATTTCTGGACGGGGCCTCCTGGGCAGTTGCGGAACGTAGCCTACAAAAAGAAAACGGCCCGGGTCAACTGGGCCGTCCTGATTTGATTGTCGACGCTTTAGATCAGGGCTCGAGCTGACCCTGGGTGGGGTCTTCCTGGGCGCTGACATTAGGCTCGTTGCGGGTCTTCCACAGCGAGAACAGGATGCCGCCGGCCAGGATCGCGATGGTGACCGTGAGGGACAGCAGCGTGTCGATATGGATGTGGAACGGCACGAGCGAGATCTTGATGCCGACCAACACGAGGATGATGGCAAGCGAGGTCTGCAGGTAACGGAAGCGGTTCATCGCGGCCGCAAGGGCAAAGTAGAGCGAACGCAGGCCGAGGATCGCGAAGATGTTCGAGGTATAGACGATAAACGTATCCTGGGTGACTGCAAACACAGCCGGAACCGAGTCGACGGCGAAGATCAGATCGACGACTTCGACCATGATCAGGGCCACGGCGAGCGGCGTCAGGAAGGTGACGATCTTTCCGGTCTTGGGATCAGGCTCTTTGACCGTGAAATTACGGCCATGCAGCTTCTTGGTGACGCGGAAGCGCTTGGAGATGAACTGGTAGACCTTGTTCTCTTCCAGGTTCGGCTCTTCGTCCTGATGCTTGAACATGCGGATGCCGGTGAACACCAGAAAGGCACCGAAGCCGAGCAAAATCCAGCTGAACTGATTGACGAGCGCGGCACCGACACCGATGAGCACGGCGCGGAAGAGAATGACGCCCAGAATGCCCCAGAACAGCACGCGGTGCTGATAGAGACGGGGGATGCCGAGGAAGCCGAAGATCGTGGCGATGACGAACATGTTGTCCATCGCCAGGCTCTGTTCGAGCAGGTAGCCGGTGTAGAATTCGAGGCCCGCGGTCGCGCCGCGCTGCCACCATACCCAGCCGCCGAAGGCGAGGGCAATTGCAACGTAAAAGCCATAGAGCAGCAGGCTCTCCTTGGCTTCGATCTCGTGCTCGTCCTTGTGCAGGATGCCGAGGTCGAAAACAAGCAGAGCTATAACGATAGTGATAAAGGCAACCCAGAAATAGATGGGTGTACCGAGGAACTCGCCCGTCAGGGCGGCAAGAAGCGACTCCATTTCGCCGGACCTTCTCCATGTGAAAGTTGGAGCAGCTCCGACATCGTCATGGGGGACCATGACCAGAGGGGCCCGGCGCTGCCCCTCTAAAATGCTCAAACCGTAGAAAAGTTCAAGCCCCCTTGTGAGGGGGCCTGTAAATGCGCTGAACGCCTTAATTTCCGGGCATGGGCGGCGGATTGCCGCTCGGCGGTGCACCCGCCGGCCTGCCGCCAGACGTGCTTCTGGTCGCGGTGAGGTCGACTGGAATCGTCACCGTTCCAGCGAGCGGACCAGTCGGGCTACCCGTGATCGCGAGCGTCTGCTGGGCGACTTCCGCTTCGGAATTATCCCGAAACACCATATCCGTCGCGATGGTGATGCGACCGAGGTTGCTGGTGCCGTTGCTGTAGCGGCTGTCGGCTGCATAGACGTCAGCCGAGATGTCGTGCGGCAAGGCGATTTGGGCGGTGAGAAGAGAAGCATCGCCGGAAACGGCTTTCTCCGCATTTTCAAAGACTTCGAAGTGGATATGTGGCCAGCGCCCGTCATAGCAACCGGGGAAGATCGTCGTAAATCGCACCTTGCCTTCGGCATCGGAAATGCCCACGCCGCGAAGATAGTTGGCATCGGGTGTGTCGTAGAGCGAATAGAGGCCGGTCGTATCGCAGTGCCAGATGTAGATGGCGTGATTGGCGAGCGGCGTGCAGCCGTCGGCATTGACCAAGGTCAGCTCAAGATCGAGCTGGACGCCTTCGGCAACGGGCGTCAACGTGCCGAACGATGGGCGCAGATCAGTGCGGATGACGCCCTCTTGCGTCAGGGCATTGACCACCTGGCCGCTGCGGACATTGGAGCCATCGGCGGGGTAGGGGCCGGCCGTTTCCCATGGCAGGGCGATGCATTCCAAAGCGGAGGCGGGAAGACCGGTAAGCGCGACGGCGCCGACGCCACCAAAGAGGGCCAGCAGGCTTCGGCGGCTGACAAGGCGCGGAAGATCGTGCCGGAAGCCTAGATCGTGGTCGTCGTGGTCATGAAGCATCTGCGGGATCCTGTCCGTGGGGCCATTGAAACAGTCAAGGTCTATGCCTTGATCTGCAAATCAACTACCCGCCAGCGCCTGACAGGATGGCTACCGGCAGATGAAATCTTGGCAAGGAACAGCCGGCGCTCAGCGCGGCGTGCAGAGCATCACAATGGCATCAGCCGTTTCGAGCTGAACCGCAACGCCGTTGACCGGGTCATTGACGGTGCGGGCTGTCTGGATGCCGGCATTGCCGCGGAGATTGCCATCATTGAGACCGGCGCCGTCTTCGTAGGGCGTCAGTGTCCCGGTTCCGGAATTGGGGTCGCCGGCGGTGCGCGAGGCCCAGCCATAGACGCTGCCATAGATGGTCAGGATGCCGACGCGATTGGTCGATGCGTCGCGGCAACTCCAATTGCCTTGGTAGATCTGCGCCATCGATGGCACGGACAGGGCGAGGAACAGCAATAGGGCAAGGGCGAATCGGCGCATGCGGTGAGAGTGCCGATGGCCTAAGCCATATTCAAGTGCTGCGCCGCAATCTGGGTCCGATGATGGGCAAGCTGGTGAGTGCCAGCAACACTTTCATCTTCATTGGCATGCGGTAATCCCGGAGCTTCGAAAAACCAACGATCTCAGCGCGATAAACTATCTCGTCGCGCTGGTTCCGGGCGGTCAACCGATTGAAGAGGAGGCCCCAACCCAGAAGCGAATTGGATGGTCTCTTGTCAGTCACGATCAATTCATAGGTGACCGTGTCGCCGGGGCGCACGGGCACTTTGAATTCCATGGAATTGACGCCGGGCGACGGGCCTGAAACACCGGGCTCCTGACCCAGTCCGCGCAAGCGCTCGGCCTCATCAAACAGAGCATCGACCATCTTGCGGTGGCCGACGCTGACGGTGTGCCAGCCGCTCGCGACGAGACCGCCGAAGTGGCTATGGCGCGCCTGGTCTGGATCAACGTGGAAATATTGAGGGTCGTAGAGTTTGGCGAAGCGGATGATTTCTTCTTCGGAAAAGGTGTGGCTGCCGAGCGGAAACACTTCGTCGATGACGATATCTTCGAACCAACGCGTCATGCGAGGGCCTCGCGGCATTCCACCAGATTGGCCAAGCGCATGGTCATTACCGGCTTGTCCTTCTGATTGCGGATATCGAAATCGAGCGTGACGATGCCCCATTGCGGATGGCTGGTGGAGCGGCGCAATTCGGCAATGGTGACTGTACCGCCGATGGTGTCCCCAACCATGAAGGGGTTCTTCCATTTGAGATTTTCAAATCCCAGCCCGCCGGCCGAGGCAACGTTGCCCAGAAAACTATCCACCAGCATGCGCAGGCTGAGGGCACCGGTCTGCCAGCCGCTCGAGGCCAAACCACCCAATAGACTTGCCTTGGCGGCCTTTTCATCGATGTGGAAGGGCAGGGGATCGAACTCGTGAGCGAAATCGAAAATCATCTGCTTGGTCACGGTCACATGGCCAAGGGTGATAATCTCGCCAACGGTCAGGTCTTCAAAATGCCGCCGGTCGCGCGTGACAGGATTGGTCATCGTCTTTCCCTATACGTCAACCGGCTTTTCGCATGACGCTGGCGTCTGGGCAAGGGTGCAGCAGTCGCCGTTCAGGCGTCTGCCTTGACGCGCATATCTTCGGTTAGAAGGCTGCGGAACTCGGCTTCCGGCATGGGTTTGCCGAAGTAATATCCCTGCGCCTCGGTGCAGCCTGCGGCGGTGATGGTTTCGAGTTGGGCGAGCGTTTCGACGCCTTCGGCCGTGGTGCGCATACGAAGATTGCGCCCGAGGGTCGCGATCGACTGAACGATCGAGAGGCTGTCGGGGCGATTTTCGAGATCGCGTACGAAGCTCTGATCGATCTTGAGTTTGTCGAAGGGGAAGCGCTGCAGATAGCTTAGCGACGAATAGCCCGTGCCGAAATCGTCGAGCGCTATGGTGAGGCCGAGGGCGCGAAGCTGGTGCAGCGCTTCAAGATTGACGGCGTTGTTTTGGAGCAGGACGGACTCGGTGATTTCGAGTTCGAGCCGCCGCGCATCGAGTTCGCTGGTGGCAAGGACAGCTTTGACGATGTCGATGAGGCCAGGGCGCCGGAACTGGACCGGCGAGAGATTGACCGAAACGCGAACATGCTCAGGCCAGTTCAGCGCGTCCTGGCAGGCCTGATGGAGCGCCCATTCGCCAAGGACTTCGATGGCGCCGGTTTCCTCGGCGAGCGGGATGAACTGAGCGGGCGAGATCATGCCATGGTCGGGATGGCGCCAGCGCATTAGGGCTTCGCCGGCAACGATGCGGCCGGTGTCGAGCCTGATCAGCGGCTGATAATAGAGCTGGAACTGGCCAAGCTTGATACTGCGCCGCAGATCGGTTTCGAGCTGGCGCCGGTATTGCATGTCCTCATCCATCTTGGACGAGAAGAAGCGATAAGTGCTCTTGCCTTCGCTCTTGGCACTATAGAGCGCGAGATCGGCATTCTTCATCAAATGGTCGGTCTCGACACCGTCCTTGGGCGCTAACGCGATACCGACGCTGGTGCTGATGATGATCTCATTCTGATCGACGTGATATGGCTGGCCGATGCTCGCAATGATCGCATGCGCCAGCGTTTCGGTGCTCTCAGTCGTGCTGTTCTCGCAATAGTGCAGCACGGCGAACTCGTCGCCGCCGAGCCGGGCGACGATGTCGCGCTCTGAGGCCGCGTGGCGCAGGCGTTCAGCCACCTGGCGCAGCAGCACGTCGCCGACCGGGTGACCCAGGGTATCGTTGACTTCCTTGAAGCGGTCGAGATCGAGATAGAGCACAGCGAAGTGCTTCTGGTTCTTGGAGAGGGCGTGCACCGCCTGGGTGATGTTCTCCCAGAACAGCAGGCGGTTTGGCATGCCCGTCAGATTGTCATGGTGCGCCATATGGAAGATGCGGTTTTGTGCGCGATGGCGCTCAGTGACATCCTCAAAGGTGCAGACCCAACCGCCTTCGGAGGTCGGCTCACGGGAGACCACCAGCACCGTGCCATTGGGCAGGTGGTGCGTGTGGTCGTTGAGAAGCGCAATGTCGCCGCGGGCAGCGGCGCCGGGCTCATGGACCGCGTCTGTCAGCAGATCGGAATCGATGAGGTTGCGGAGGGCCATTCCAGGCGCGGCTTCCGCCTCGGTCAGGCCGAATAGGCTGAGAAATTGCGGGTTGCAGACGATGACGCGCTCTTGCCCATCGATGAGGCAGAGGCCGAGGGACATGGCATCGAGCGCAGCGTCGAAGCGCGCGTTTTGTAGCGCCAGACTGCTCTCGCTTTGCTCAAGTACTTTCTGAGCGCGGCCCAACAAGCCATTGTGGACCAGCAAAAGCGCAATCAGAGCGCAACCGCAAACGAACATGCCCAGAGCAACGTATGCAAGAGCCTGCTGCAGGGTGAAAAGCTCAGCGCGTGCCGCCTCGATGCGATCGATGTTCCAGACGTTGGCGTCGGTCGATAGACGAACCAGCTTGGGATAAACCGGCTCTAGGATGGTGGAGATTTGCGCAGGCGCGTCAGGTGCCGAGATCGTCGTGATCAGCGGCCGCACCGTCTCGATGGCCGTGCTCAGATCGGCAAGGATTTTCGCGGCTCGATCGTCTGTGCGGATCAGTTCCTGAACGGCGACATCGCGCAAAGTCTTGATGCGGTTAACGACGATGTCGAAGCGGAGCTTCACCTCGGCTTCGGTGATTGCAGGGTCGCCCATGCCATAGGCGCTGACGCGTTGCTGGAGGCGTGCGAATTCGCTTGGCACCTGGGCAATGGTCCAGGTGACATTGTTCAGGCCAACGCTTTCGAGCGCAGCCTGCCGCTGGAAAAATAGCGCGGAAATGTAGATCGCCGAGGCAAAAAAGCCCAGGATCACAACGGTCAGCGCTATGCGAAGGAAGCGCATGGTGAGCGACTTTATCCCATGGTGTAATGTCGCGTCAGACGGCGTTCTGCCTATTCGACGTCGATCTCCTTAACCTGCCAAACTGCGCGCCCGTAATAGGGTTGTCCCTGCAATTTGGCATCCGAATCAAATGGATAGATGACGAAGAATGGGCCCTGATCGTCGACAGGCATATAGTCGCCATTGCGTTTAACAGCGAGAATCGTGCCGAAATCTGTGAAATCCGAGGTCGGGATATCGACGCTGTAATCATTGAGCGCAACGACCGTCGCGGTGGTGCCTTCCGCCTTGGCGGCTTCAAGGATTTTCGCGATCGGTACGCCTTCAAAATCGACCACGCCCTCATTCCAGGGGGTCTTCGTTTTGACGGATACGAGGCCCATGGCCTCAAGCTCGTTGCGGTCGTAAGTGACTGTGCCTGCTGGGCTAACCACGGTGAGGGTGGGCAGGTCCTGGGCCATGGAGGGCGTGGCTGCGGCCGCGAAAGCGGCAAGTCCGAATGCTGCAAGAAGACGAAATAGAGTCATGGAAGAGTTCCTCTGTCATCCCCAGATTGCAATGGGAGTTCTTAAGACCCGTTAAGGTCCACAACTTCATCACTACAGGCTTAACGGGCGGTGATCCGTGTCTATCGTATTTATGCGCAACTTCCACCAGGGAGCGGTCTAAAGACTTGCCTGGCGGCCGGCCGCCCTGAATTCCAGCGGTGCAAGACCGCGGCGGCGTCGCAGTACTTTAGCGAGATAATTGCCGTCCGAAAAGCCAGTTGCAACAGCAATTTCGGCGACTGACATTTCGGTCGCGAGGAGGAGGCGCTCGACGCGTTCGAGGCGTTTTTCGAGGACGTAATCGGAGGGTGCGAGGCCCACTTCGGCACTGAACATGCGGACGAAATGGGCGCGGCTGAGCTCGGCTATTGCCGCGAGGCGCTCGATGGGGAGAGGGGCCGCAATGTGGGTTTCGATGTGAGAGAGAACGCGCGAAACGCTTGAGGGTAAAGACTTTTCCGCCGGCGGCCTACTACCGAAAACGGTGTCATGGAGACTGGTCATGGCGGCATAGGCGGCGTTTGACGCGAGGCCGGGTGACGGGTCGGTCATTTCGAGGACGTCGAGACAGGCGGCAGCTAGCCGGTCGACTTGCGCTGTTGCGGGTTCGAGGACTGGGCCGGCACTCTCGATGATCTCGCGGGCGAGGCGTAGGGCTTCGCGGCCATTGAGCAGTAGCCAGAAATATTCCCACTCACCGCCGCGCTCGAGCCAATAACGGTGCGCGTGGGGGATGGTGATTATCATGATTTTTCCGGGGGTTAGCCGGTGGCGTGTGCCCGCATAGTCAAGGCGGCCTTCGCCCAGGGTCGTGTGCTGCAGGACGAGGAAAGGGGCGGTGCCGCGCTTGGTGCCATCCCAGGAATAGACCTCGTTACGTCGCTGCTCGTAACCAGCGCTGACACTCATGCAATGCAGCGGCGCGGCACTGCGTGGCAGATTGAGCGAGCGAATATCGTGGCCGTGGTCGAGAAGCTGGGAGAGCACAAAATTACCCATGATGGCACAAGCTTTCTCTACACCAATGGGTGCGCAGCAGCTAGCTATTGGTAACATTACGTTACCGTTGAGCGGTGCACGGGAGGAAATATGTCATTCAAGGTTGCTGTGATCGGCGCTGGGTCGGTCGGCTTTACCAAAACGCTGATTTCGGACTTGCTGAAGGTGCCGGAATTTGTCGGTTGCGAATTTGCGCTGACCGACCTCAATCCGCACAACCTCGATATGGTCAAGCAGATCATCGAGACGATCGTGTCGGTGAACAAACTGCCGGCCAAGGTGACGGCGACCACCGATCGTCGCGAAGCGCTGGCTGGCGCGCGCTATATCATGAGTTGCGTGCGCGTCGGCGGACTTGAGGCTTTTGCGACCGACATTTCCATTCCGCTGAAATATGGCGTCGACCAGTGCGTGGGCGATACCATTTGTGCCGGTGGCATTCTCTATGGCCAGCGCAACATTCCTGTGATCCTCGACTTCTGCAAGGATATCCGCGAAGTCGCCGAGCCGGGCGCACTGTTCCTTAACTATGCCAACCCCATGGCGATGAACACCTGGGCGGCTGACCTTTATGGCGGCGTCAATGTGGTGGGTCTCTGCCATGGCGTGCAGCATGGCGCACACCAGATTGCCGAAGTGCTGGGGGTGAGGGATGACGAGCTCGACTATGTCTGCTCCGGCATCAATCACCAGACCTGGTATATCGACATTCGCGCAAAGGGCCGGAAGATCGAAAAGGAAGAGCTGATCGCGGGCTTTGAGAAGCACCCGATCTATTCCAAGACCGAAAAGGTGCGCATCGACGTGCTGAAGCGGTTTGGCGTCTATTCGACCGAGTCGAACGGGCACCTTTCCGAATACCTGCCCTGGTACCGGAAGCGTCCGGACGAGATCAATCGCTGGATCGACATGAGCGACTGGATTCATGGCGAGACGGGCGGTTATCTGCGCTATTCGACCGAGCGCCGGAACTGGTTCGAGACCGATTTTCCGATGTTCAAGGAGCAGGCGAACAAGCCGCTTTCCGAACACAAGCGGACCAGCGAACACGCAAGCTACATCATCGAAGCGCTGGAAACCGGGCGGCCCTATCGCGGGCATTTCAACCGCCGCAACAATGGCATCATCACCAACCTGCCCGATGATGCGATCATCGAAAGCCCGGGCTATGTCGACCGCTTCGGGATCAACATGATCGAGGGCATTACCCTGCCGACGGCTTGCGCCGCTACGTGCTCGGTTTCGGTTTCGGTGCAGCGTCTTTCGGTCGAGGCTGCGATGACGGGCAATCTCGATACGCTCAAGCTTGCCGTATTGCACGACCCACTGGTCGGGGCGATCTGCACGCCGGACGAAGTTTGGGCCATGGTCGACGAGATGGTGGTCGCTCAAGCCAAGTGGCTGCCGCAATATGCCGACGCCGTGCCGGCGGCCCAGGAGCGCGTGGCCAAGTCGACGGTCAAGACGCGCGACTGGGAAGGTGCTGCACGCAAGAAGGTTCGCTCGGTGGAAGAACTCCGCGAAATGAGCGGCGCACACCACTAGGCTTTTCAAGTTTGACGCGACCTCCCAAGCGTCATTTTGGCCCCGGCGAAAGCTGGGGCCATTTTCATTGAGGGTGTGTACGTATTTTTCAGCGTTTGCTCAAGGCCCTGACGGGTGTATGGTATCGAAAGGTACTACCGGAGGTCGCCATGGCGGTTTCAGTCAAGCTCGACGACGACATGCGTGAACGCGTGCAAACTGTGGCCGACAGCAAGCAGCGTTCGGCACACTGGGTAATGCGCGAAGCTATTCGGACCTACGTGGAAAAAGAAGAAGCTCAGCAGAATCTTGATCAGGCTTCCCAAGAGGCCATGGAGCATTATCGCAAGACGGGCCTACACGTCACTCATGCGGAAGTCACTAAGTGGCTGGAAAGCTGGGGTACTGACGACGAACTGGATCCGCCTCAGTGCCACAGGTGATCTATTCAGACCGGGCGCTCAACGATCTTCGCCGGTTGCGCGTATTCCTGATGGACAAGAACGCGCCAGCAGCGTCAAGGGCGAGCAAAACGATACTCTTCCATCTCGATGTACTGCAGGTAGCGCCAGATATTGGACGTCTTGTTGGGGACGGGCCTAGTCGGGAACTAGTCATTCCCTTTGCCAATGCTGGCTATGTAGCACGTTACGAGCATGATGTCGTCGAGGACATTGTTGTGGTGCAAACCATCAGGCATCAGTTGGAAGAATCCGCGAGATAATTCTCTGCCTGCGCCGACGTCGACTTTTCCCGCACTTGGTCCGGATTTCAAAGATCAACTTGCCGCCGCCTCCTCGGGCAAATAGCTTCTCCCTGGGGAGAACTAACACATGGCAAAGCCAGCGCATTTTGTGGTTGTGGGCGGGGGGACGGCCGGGTGGATCGCGGCGTTCATCATTCAGGATGAGGCGCGGCGGCGCGGGTTGGATTTCAGGATTTCTGTGGTCGAGAGTTCGCGTATCCCGACGGTTGGGGTAGGGGAGGCGACGACGGCGGCGTTTCGTGTTCTCCTCAAGCACTTTGGGATCGATGAGTTTGAATTCTTCCGCAAGACCGATGCGAGCTTCAAGCTTGGGATTAAGCATGAGGACTGGCGACGGAAGGGCTACACCTATTACGGGCCGATCGATGATCCGCATCAGGTGGTGCAGGCGCCGCCGGGGTCGCCTTCGGATTATCTGAATGTCTATGCGGTGGCGGCGGGCAGGGCGGTGCAGGAGATGCATATGTTCCAGCCACTGCTGGAGCAGAAGAAGGCGCCATATGCGTTGAAGGCGGACGGGTCGCTGATCCCGCTGGGGCCATTTCACCACGCCTATCATTTCGATCAGGCGCTGGTGGGGAAGTTTTTCGCCAGCAAATCCAAAGGTGTCGAGAAGGTCGATGCGCTGGTGGCCGGGGTCGAGCGAGATGGCGAGAGCGGGGATATTTCCGCGCTGGTGCTGGACGACAATTCGCGGCTTGAGGGCGACTTCTTTATCGACGCGACGGGTTTCCGAAAGCAGATCATCGTCAAGGCGCTCGATGCCCCTTGGAAGAGCTATGCGCATGAACTGCCGGTCAATCGGGCGCTGCCGTTCTGGATCGATGTGAACGAGGGGGAGGAGCTTCCCAATTACACGCGCGCCTGGGCACAGAGTTCGGGCTGGATGTGGCAGATCCCGACGCGTACACGCTTTGGCTGCGGCTATGTTTATTCCGATGAGTTTTCGACGCCGGAACAGGCCAAGGAAGAGGTCGAGCGGGTGCTGGGCCACGAGATCGAGGTGCGGAGCGATATTCGGTTCCAGATCGGGCGGCTGGAAAAGGCGTGGATCGGGAACTGCGTTGCCGTTGGACTGAGCTCGAGTTTTTTGGAGCCGCTGGAATCGACGTCGATTCATGGGACCATCGTGCAGATGATGCTGTTTGCGCAGCGTTATATGGATGAGCCTGGAAAGATCTCGCAGAAGGCACGTGACGATTATAACGCGCGAGTTGGACGGCAGGTCGATGATTTCCGGACGTTCGTCAATACGCACTACATGACCGAGCGAGACGATACGCCGTTTTGGCGCGAGGTGCGGGCCAATCGCATCCACCTCGAGACTAAGGAGCGGCTGGCGCGCTGGCAAAAGCAGATGCCGCGGCATGGGGATTTTCCGAACTATCTTGGTGGCCTGCCGCATATCGAGACGCAGCTGCATTATCCGGTGCTGAATGGGCTGGGGCTCCTGGACCAGAACTTGGCGCGCAGGGAGATGGAGGCTGATCCAAAGCTCAGGCGCTTTGCGCAGCAGACATTTGATGGCCTTGTGAGGGAATATCGGGCGGCCGCGAACCAGGCGCTGGGACATCGGGAATTTTTGGATATCGTGCAGGGCATGGCGTGAGCGATTGGATGGGGTTTGTCCCGGCCGTGCTGGGATTGCTGGCCGTGCCGGGGCCAACCAATACGCTGATGGCGGCAAGCGGGGCGCAACGGGGGGTGCGGCAGTCGCTGCATTTGCTGGTTGGGGAGCTCGGCGGTTACGCGATTGCGATCACGGTTTGGATCGAGATTGTGGGCGCGGTCGCAGCGCGAGAGCCGATGCTGGCGGTGGTCGCAAAGCTGGTGGCCGTGGCGTTTCTCTATTGGTCGGCGTGGAAGCTCTGGCGGAATGCGGGGCAGGCGGATTTGGGGCAGCGTGGGATTACGCTGGGGCGCGTTTTTGTGACGACGTTGCTTAACCCCAAGGGGCTAGTGTTTGCTTAACCCCAAGGGGCTAGTGTTTGCTTTTGCGATTTTTCCGAGTGTTGGGTTTGTCGAGCGGCTGCCTTATGGCGTCGTGTTTGCGGCGGTCGTCATTGGTACGGCGATTGGGTGGATGTCGCTGGGGAAATTGGCGCAACGCGGCGCGGCGGGATCGCTGACCTCGGCGCGGGTGGAGCAGATTACTGCGGTTGCGCTGGCGGTGTTCGGGACGGTGTTGGCGGTGCAGACGCTTCAGTCTCTAGGCTGAGCAGAGAACGTAGGTATCGCGCCAGCCACTAGCATCCCCCTCATCCGGCCCTTTGGGCCACCTTCTCCCCGCGGGGGAGAAGAATGGATCCGTGCTTGCGTGGGCAGGGTGCCCCTTATTCCTCGCCCCATCGGGGAGAGGGTGGATCGCCCGCAGTGCGAGACGGGTGAAGGGGACTCTCAGGCGTCGTGCCTTTCGAGCGTAGTTCTCATAGCCTCCTCGCCTTAAACCGCTCCACCGGAGCGCTTTACCCTTCGGGACGCCTCGAAGCATTGACATCCAACCCAAACCGACCCAATTGGAACCCAACAATTTCCCGGAGTTTCCCATGGGCTTTAAGATGGGCATCGTCGGCCTGCCGAATGTCGGCAAGTCGACGCTTTTCAATGCGCTGACCCGCACCGCGGCGGCTGCCGCTGCCAACTTCCCGTTCTGCACCATCGAGCCCAATGTGGGCGATGTGCCGGTGCCTGATGCGCGGCTGCAGAAGCTGGCGACGATCGGCAAATCGGCGACGATCCTGCCGGCGCGCATGAGCTTTGTGGATATTGCGGGCCTCGTGAAGGGTGCGTCGAAGGGCGAAGGGCTGGGTAACCAGTTTCTGGCGAACATTCGCGAATGCGACGCTATTGCCTATGTGCTGCGATGCTTTGAAGACGGCAATATCATCCACGTTGCCAATAAGGTTGACCCGCTGGCCGATGCCGAGGTGGTCGAGACCGAGCTGATGCTGGCCGATCTTGAAAGCCTCGAGAAGCGCCGCAATGGCGTGGAAAAGAAGGCCAAGGGCAATGACAAGGACGCCAAGGTTACGCTCGAGCTGATTGATCGTTCGCTTGTCCTGCTGCGCGATGGCAAGTCGGCGCGCTTTGTCGAGCGGTCGGCCGAGGAAGAAAAGGCGTTTCAGGAGCTGCAGCTTCTCACCTCGAAGCCGGTGCTTTACGTCTGCAATGTCGACGAAGGGTCGGCCGAGAACGGCAATGCGATGAGCAAGCTGGTTGAGGCCTATGCCAAGGCCAATGATGCAGGTGTCGTGATCATTTCGGCTGAGATTGAATCGCAGCTGGCTCAGTTGCCGGATGCCGAGCAGGCCGAATATCTGGAATCGCTGGGGCTGCATGAGCCGGGCCTCAACCGCATGATCCGTGAGGCTTATGATCTGCTTGGGCTGCAGACCTACTTTACGGTGGGCCCTAAGGAAACGCGCGCCTGGACGATCCATAAGGGCGACAAGGCTCCGGCGGCGGCGGGCGTCATCCATACCGATTTCGAGCGCGGGTTCATCCGTGCGCAGACGATTGGCTTTGATGATTTTGTGACGCTCGGCGGCGAAGTTCCGGCCAAGGAAGCGGGCAAGGCGCGCGACGAAGGCAAGGAATATGTCGTCAAGGATGGCGACGTGATGCTCTTCAAGTTTAACACTTAGAGGCGTCCCGCAGGGCAAATCGCGCCAGTGGCGCGATTTGAGGCGAGAAGGCCATGAGCGCTCTGCGCGAATGGCTGGGGCTAGGGCACTGATGTAAATCCCCGCGCAAGTGGGGATTTTTTGTTTGTGCCACGACCTCGTGGTTCGAGGCCTCGCTTCGCTGCGCACCTCACCATGAGGTCTACTGGGAAGTTAGTGCGGGCCCATGGCTGGCTGGTTGGTGCCGCAGGGGCCGCCGTCCATGTTGATGGCGATGTCTTGTTTGTCGCCGGCAAAGCTGAGGGCTTCGTACCAGTGGCTGATCTCTTTGGTGCTGGCTGGGATGTAGTGGAAAATCAGCGAGCGGCGGAAGCGGTCGGGGCTGGTGTTGGGCGTCGAGCCGTGGATGACGCTGCCGTTGAAGAAGAGCACGTCTCCGGCTTTGAGCTGCATCATTTGCGGTTCGAGGCCCGGTGGGGGCTCGACGTGTTCGGTGGTGAAGAACCGGGTGGGGTCTGACGGTTCGGGGCAGGCGATGTCGAGCATGGACGTTTGGGGTACGCACATCATGCCGCCATTGTCGGCATCGGCGTCGTCGACGGCGATCCAAGCGGCCATGCAGGTGCCGGGTTTTACGCGCAGGTAGAAATTGTCCTGGTGTAGATCCTGGCCGCGGGCGCCGGGGGGCTTGAAGTAGAACATGGACTGGCAGGCAAAAGGTTCTTCGCCGAAGAGATCGGTAAGGACTGGCTGCAAACGCGGATCGAGCATGTAGCGCATGGCAAGCTGGCCGACCTCTTTGTCGGGGTGCTTGTGCGGATGCATCATGCGGGGATAGCGGCTGAGCGGGTCGTTGGGCGTGTTGCCGCGCGGCGTGTCGGATAGGCCGGGGACGGGGCCATCGGCTGCGGCGTCCATGAACGTCTCACGGATTTCGGCGATTTCTTCGGGCGTGATCAGGCCGCGGACGGCGAGGAAGCCGTCGCGTTCGAACTGCGCTGCCTGTGTGTCATTGAGAAAAGCGTGTGTCATTCCGACCTCCCTTTTGGAGGAAGATTAGGCCGGGACCAGGCTACTGGCCATGGAACATGCTGCCGATGATATGTAATATCCTGCTATGAACGAAATGGCAGAAAGCCCGTATCAGTCGGCGCGGCGGCTTCTTACGGGGCACTTTGATGAGACATCGGGCTATCGTGCCGTGCGGCGGCGCGGGGTGGGCGATTGGCTGCTGGTGCACACGACGGGTGGGCGCGGGCGGTTTGGATATGCCGGCGGCGAGCTGATCGTTGAGGCGGGAGACTGGGTGCTTTTGCGACCGGGAACGCCGCATGATTATGGGGTCGAGGCGACGCTTGAGCGATGGGAGCTGGTGTGGGCGCATTTTCAGCCGCGGACGGAATGGCTGGACTGGCTGGCTTGGCCGGTGGTGTCGGGTGGGCTGATGCATCTGCGGATCGAGGACGCAGGTTTGGCGGCGCAGTTTGCGGGGGTACATGCGGTGCTCACTGGTTCGCAGCTTCGGCGGGAGGCGCTGGCGTTCAATGCGCTGGAGGCGGTGTTGCTCGGGTGCGACGGGTACAATGAGCGGGAGGCTCAGGCCGGCGATGGACGCGTGCGCAAGGCGCTGGATTTCATCGAAGATCGGCTGGCGGAGAAGCTGCTTATCGATGATGTGGCTGAGGCGGTGGGCTTGTCGGCGTCGCGATTGGCGCATGTGTTTCGGGAGGAAACAGGCGAGACGGTGCAGGGGCATATCGAGGCGCGGCGGATGCAGCTGGCAGCGGATTTGCTGCAGCGGACGAGTTTTCCGGTGAAGCAGATTGCCGCGAGTGCCGGGTTTGAAAGCCAGTTCTATTTTTCCCAGCGGTTTAAGAAGTGGATGGGGGGTTCGCCACTGCGGTTTCGGCAGCAGACGCCGGAGAGTTGATTGCTAAGCGGATGTCATCCCTGCCTTGAGCCGGGATCTATCTTGAGATCTCAGGATGGGCCCCGGCTCAAGGCCGGGGTGACAATCGAGTGTGGGACTGGCGCAGGGCGGGAGCCCCCCGCCATTCGACCATAGGTCTCATGGCCTAGTCCCCTCAAATCCCTCCAATGGAGCGATTTGCCTGCGGGACGGGGCCTAGCCTTCAATCGTATCCTTCCGCATCTGGCTCGGGGTCATGCCATAGGCCTTGCGAAAATGTTCGTAGAACTGGGTCTGGCTAACGAAGCCGGATTGGAATGCGACGTTGGCGATGGAGAGGCTGCCGTCGAAGAGGAGGGAGCGGGCGCGGATGAGGCGCATGCGGGTGACGAATTTCTGGACCGAGATGTGCATCACCTTGGTGAAGAGGTTGGTCGCGTAATTGGGGTGGAGCCCGACGACCTTGGCGATGTCCTCGGCGGAGAGGGGATCGGTGATGTTTTCAACGATATGGCGAACCATGCGAACGACGTAGCGCACCGGCGTCGTGGTGCGCGTGCGGGTGCCGGATTTTTCGAGCCAGGCGGGGAGGAGCGTGTCCCAACCGGTGATGGCGGCGCGGCGGAACATGGTACCGATTTCGGTGCGGACGAGGTCGGCGCGGAGCGAATTGCCGCTGCGATAATCGGCGTGCCAGCGTTCGAGCGTGTCGAGACCGATGCATTCGGGCGTGAGCTGGATGACGCCGCCGCCCATCAGGGTTTCGGTGAGGCGGCCGAGATGGGGCATTTCGAGGAAGGCGTCCATCGGCAGATAGATATTGAGCTGACGCGCATCGGCGACGTCGTGAAGGGCTACGGTCTGGTGGGGAATGCCAGCCCAGAAGGCGACGAGGCGGTTGGCACCAACGGTGATGGGGCCGCCGTCGAAGGAATAGTCCATCTGGCCCGAGGTCAGCCAATTGAACTCGATATGGCCATGACTATGGGGCGCGGACATAATCTGGGGCGGAAATGCGCGGATGCCGAAGCGGCCAAAAGCCTTGCCCGAGGCATAAAAGCTGCGGTCCGGACGCGGGGTCGGGCGGGGCGCCTTCTCGCGGGGGCGCATTTGGGACAAAACAACTGTCATACTTATCAGCGGGCTTCTTAGAAAACCGGAATAAGTCTCTATCATTCCGGATTGCATCATCGCTGGCAAGTCGTAGGTTGAGATCGTGCACGGGACCAGAGTCAGCGAGGAGAAACTGACTCGACGCATCACGCGCTAGCCCGTTGCGAAGGGAGGTTCTATTGAGAAAGCCTATCTATGCCCTTGGCGGGGCAGGACTTTTGCTGTCCGTTTCCATGTCCGCCGTTTTCGCTCAGACCGAGTGGACCACGCCACCAGATCCGCCGGAATTCGCCGCACAGAGCGAACCGGTATTCGTGAGCGGTTCCGATATCCAGGAATACAAGGCGCTGCCGGAATATCATGAGCCGGACTTCGTCAAGGCATTCGTCGATGCCGGCAAGCTGCCGCCGGTCGCCGAGCGCCTGCCCAAGGAACCACTGGTTTTCAAGACCCCCAACATGCCAGACGGCATGGGCGTTTATGGCGACACGATGCGCCACGTCATTGGCGGCCGTCCTGACGGCTGGAACTATATCGGTGGCGCGACCCAGGGTTGGGGCGGCATCGACATCGGCATGTACGAATGTCTGACGCGTACCGGTCCGCTGTTCCAGGTGAAGGCCGACGAACTTGAGCCGTTGCCAAACCTGGCCAAGAGCTGGGAATGGTCCGAAGATGGCCACGAACTGACCATGCACCTGATCGAGGGTGCGAAGTGGTCTGACGGCGAGCCTTTCGGCGCCGACGACGTCATGTTCTATTGGGAAGACAACGTTCTCGACACCAATGTCGCCCCAACGGGTGGCGCAACACCCGAAAGCTTTGGCGAAGGCACGACGCTCGAAAAGATCGACGACGCGACCGTCAAGTGGACCTTCAAGCAGGCCAAGCCCACGCAGTTCCTCTATGCCATGGCCTATGGCACGTTCTGCCCAGGGCCGGCGCATATCCTCAAGCCGCAGCATCCGAAATATTCGGAAAACAACTACGATCAATACAAGAATGCCTTCCCACCTGAATTCCTGAACTTCCCGGTTATGGGTGCGTGGGTGCCGGTGGAATACCGTCCGGACGACGTGATCGTGCTGCGCCGCAATCCCTATTACTGGAAGGTCGACGAGAACGGCAATCAGCTGCCCTATCTCAACGAAGTCAGCTATCGCCTCTCGACCTGGGCTGATCGCGACGTGCAGACCATTGCCGGCACGGCCGACTTCTCGAACCTCGAACAGCCGGAAAACTTCGTGGAATCGCTTCGCCGTGCGGCGGAAGAAACCGCTCCGGCTCGCCTACAGTTCGGCGCCCGCACGATCGGCTACACCCTCTATCCGAACCTTTCAGGCAATGGCTGGGGTGAACCGAACGAGCTGAGCCAGGCTGTGCGCGAGCTCAACCGGAATATCGATTTCCGCAAGGCGATCACCTATGCGATCGACCGCAAGAGCCTCGGTGAATCCCTCGTCAAGGGGCCGTTCACGACGCCTTATCCGGGCGGTCTCTATGCCGGCACGAGCTTTTACGACAAGGATTCGACCGCCTTCTTCGGCTACGACATGGAAAAGGCCAAGGAATATCTGGCCAAGGCCGGCCTCGAAGACACCGATGGCAATGGCGTCGTCAACTTCCCATCGGGCACGGCGGGTGGTCAGGACGTCCAGATCACCATGCTGGTCAATGCCGACTACACCACCGACAAGAGCCTTGCCGAAGGTGTGCTCGCACAGATGGAAGCCCTCGGGATCCGCGTCATTCTCGACACGGTGAGCGGCAACTCGCTGGCCGAATACCAGCAGGGCGGCAAGTATGACTGGGCGATCCTCCGCAACGGTTCGGACCTCGTCTCGGTGGTTCAGGGTACGGCTGGGCTTGCCCCGGTTGGTCCGCGTACGGCCTTCTCGCACCGCGCCGGCACTGACGGCACGCTCGACCTGATGCCGTTCGAGCAAGAGATGGTGGATACGGTCAACAAGTTTATCGCCAGCGCCGACAATGCGGAACGCGCTGACCTGATGAAGACCTACCAGCAGATCTATACGCAGAACCTCTATGCCATCGGCCTGACCCAGTATCCGGGTGCTCTCTTGATCAACAAGCGCTTCGCCAATATCCCGGCCGGCGCCCCGATCTTCCAGTTCAACTGGGCCGAAGACAACGTGATCCGCGAACGCCTCTATGTACCGGCGGACAAGCAGACCACGAACGAGTTGCATCCGAACACCCTGCCCAATACGCCGGGTGTGGGTAACGGACCGATTTCCAACTGATCCCTCTCCAATGACAGGTTCGGCGGCGGCACGCTGCCGCCGGACTTCGACCCAAAAAGTTTCTGCCAGAAGAGAGTGTGATGCTGCGCTTCCTCGTATTCCGGATCCTGGGGGCCATCCCCATCCTCATTCTGCTGAGCATCGTCACCTTCCTGATCATTCAGGCGCCTCCGGGCGACTATGGCGACTATATCCGCACCATGGCGATCAACCGCACCGGCGCCACCGCCGAGCAGGCCCAGGCCATGGCCGAAGCCTATCGCGCTGCCAATGGGCTCAACGATCCGCTGATCGTGCAATATTTCCGCTGGATCACCGGCGTCGTGACCCGCTTCGATTTCGGGCAATCGCTCTACTACAACAAGCCCGTGGGCGATGTGGTGGCCGAACGCCTGCCGCGCACGATCCTCCTTGCTCTGACCTGCCATATCCTGGCTTCGGTGATCGGCATCAGCCTCGGCATTCTCGCGGCGACCCGTCAATATTCCTGGGTCGATACGGTGCTGGGCTTCATTTCCTTCATGGGCATGACGATCCCGCGCTTTCTGCTCGCGATCATCATTCTCTATGTTCTCGTCTTCCGGCTCGGGGTGAACGAGATCGGCAGTTTCAACTCGGCCCATTGGGGCGGCCAGCCCTGGGGCTGGGGACGGTTCGTCGACCTCGTCGCGCATGTGTGGCCGGTCGTGCTTGTCGCGACGATCGGTGGGCTCGCCTATAATATGCGCGTGATGCGCGCCAATCTACTCGACGTGCTCAACAGCCAATATGTCGAGACGGCGCGCGCCAAGGGTCTGCCGGAAAGCGCCGTGATCATGCGCCATGCCGTGCCCAATGCGCTCCATCCCCTGGTCGCCTATCAGGGCGTCGTACTGCCCTACATGCTAACGGGTGAAATCGAGGTTGCGATCGTCTTTGGCCTCGCCACCGTCGGTCCGGCAATCGTGGGCTCGATGGGTGTGGGTGACGTCTGGGTGACCGCGACGTTCGTCATGGTGCTCGCCGTCACGCTCATCATCGGCAATATCATTTCCGACGTGCTGCTTGCGCTGCTCGACCCGCGCATTCGCCTGGGCGGGGAGAAGTCCAATTGACTAGGTATCACGATCCAAATCCCGGCTCTTCCATTCCTCTACCGCCCGACGCCGCCGGCCCCATGCCGACGCCCGCAGAGGAAGCGGATACGCCCGAGGTCAATTCGCGATGGAGCAGCACCAGCGACGAGGGTTATCTGGCGCTCGTCTGGCGGCGGTTCCGGCGCTCGACGATCGGCATGATCGGCCTCGTGCTGGTTGTGCTCCTCATCGTCGTCACGATCTTTGCCGATTTCTTCGCGCCGCAGGATCCGAAGGCTGCCGATATCGGCTTTGCGCCGCCCGATCATGTGAGCTTTTTCAAGGGCGATGGCAGCTTCACGCTCATTCCGGTGGTGTTTCCAATTGCCGAAGGCGATGAGCTTGATCCCATTACCTTCCAGCCGCTGGTTGGGCCGGACTATGACAACCCGACCGAGCTTGGCTTCTTTGTGCGGGGGTATGAATACCGACTGCTGTGGGTGATCCCGGCCAATATCCACTTCTTCGGGCCGGTCGATCTGGAAAAGACGGTGCACTTCCTCGGCACTGACAAGTTCGGACGCGATATTCTCGCGCGTGGCTTTGTCGGGGCACGGATTACGCTGACCATTGCGCTGGTGGTGGTCACGCTGACGACGATCGTCGGGACGCTGGTGGGGATTACGTCGGGCTATATTGGTGGGCGGTTCGATTCCTGGGTGCAGCGGGTAGTTGAGTTCATCTTGATGTTCCCCCAATTGCCGCTCTATCTGGCGCTGACGACGCTTATTCCGGCAACGGCGCCATCCAATGTGTTCATTGCCTTCGTCATCGGCGTGATCGCGGCCTTGGGGTGGGCGCAGCTCAGTCGCGAGGTGCGATCGAAGACCTTATCACTCGCGCGGATCGAATATGTGCGTGCAGCGATTGCCGTGGGTGCCTCGGATCGACGGATCGTCGTGCGTCACATTCTCCCCAATGTGCTGAGCCACATCATCGTCGCGGTGACGCTGGCCATCCCAAGCGTCGTGCTGCTCGAGAGCTTCCTTGGTTTCCTCGGCTTTGCCGTGAAGCCGCCGCTGATCTCCTGGGGGCTGATGCTGCAGGACACGTCGTCCTATTCGGTCATCGGATCCTATCCGTGGATCCTCTCGCCCGTCATCTTCGTGCTGATCACCGTCTTTGCGTTCAACGCGCTGGGCGATGGCCTGCGCGACGCCGTCGACCCCTATTGAGGCCAGTGTCATGACCCCCAGCAATCCAGTTTCGAGCGAGCGGCATGACCTTGGTACCCACGGGCGCGAGTTGATCCTCGACGCGCGGAATGTGGGTGTCGATTTCAAAGTGGAAGGCGGCACGGTGCACGCGGTGCGCGATGTGTCGTTCCAGCTTCACAAGGGCGAGACCATTGCTCTTGTAGGGGAATCTGGGTCCGGCAAATCGGTGACGGCGCGGACGCTGATGAAGCTTCTGACCAAGCGAGCCACTATCCTCCCCAATACGCGGATCACGCTTTCGGGCAAGGATGTCGTCAAAATGGGCGACAAGGAGATGCGCAAGCTCCGTGGCAATGACATTGCCATGATCTTTCAGGAGCCAATGAGTTCGCTCAATCCGGTCTACACGATCGGGCAGCAGCTTTGTGAGGTCATTCACCTCCACAACAAGGTCTCGCGCGACGAGGCGATGAAGCGCGCCGAGGCACTGCTGACCGAGGTGCAGATTCCGGAGCCGCGGGCACGGCTGAACAACTTTCCCCACCAGCTTTCTGGCGGACAGCGGCAGCGCGTGATGATCGCCATGGCGCTGGCTAACCGGCCGGATGTGCTGATTGCCGACGAGCCGACGACGGCTCTCGACGTGACGGTGCAGGCGCAGATCCTCAATCTTATCAAGGACCTGAAAGACAAGTATGGCATGGCGGTGATCCTGATCACCCATGACCTGACGATCGTCCGGCAGTTTTCAGAATATGTCTATGTGATGCAGAACGGTCGCGTGCAGGAGCACAATGCGACCGAGGCATTGTTCGCCAATCCGCAGCACGCCTATACCAAGCATCTGCTGGCCTCCGAACCCAAGGGGACAGCGCTGCCGCTGGAAGAGGGCGCGCATGATACCGTGCTCGAGGGCAAGCAGGTGAAGGTGGCGTTTACGCTCAAGCGTGGCGGATTTTTCAAGCCCGACTTCTTCGAGCTCAAGGCCGTCGACAATCTCGACATCAAGCTGATGCGTCATGAGACGCTCGGGATCGTGGGCGAAAGCGGCTCGGGGAAGACGACGTTTGGGCAGGCGCTGGTGCGGTTGATCGGCAATCAGGGCGGGCAGATCTGGTTCGATGGCGAACGGATCGATGGCAAGGACCGCCAGGCCATGCGGCCGTTGCGGAGCCGGATGCAGATCGTGTTCCAGGATCCGTTTGCCTCGCTCAATCCGCGCATGTCGATCCGCCAGATCATCGAGGAAGGGCTCGTGGTCAACGGCATCGGCGCGAATAGTCGCGAGCGCGTCGACCGCGTGAGGCAGGCGCTGCGCGATGCCGGCATGCCGGACAATATCCTCTCGCGTTTTCCGCATGAATTCTCGGGCGGGCAACGCCAGCGTATCGCGATTGCGCGCGCTATCGCGCTCGAACCCGAATTCATCCTCCTCGACGAGCCGACATCGGCTCTCGATCTTTCGGTTCAGGCCCAGATCATCGACCTGCTACGCAAATTGCAGGACGAGAAAGGCCTCTCCTATCTCTTCATTTCGCATGACCTCAAGGTCGTGCGGGCCCTATGCCATCGGGTGATGGTGATGCAGCACGGCAAGATCGTGGAGCAGGGGCCGGTCAATGAAGTGCTCATCAACCCCAAAACCGAATATACGGCGCGTCTCGTGCGGGCCGCATTCGAAATAGCTGCCTGACGACTGGAGTTTATAATGGCAAATCCGAAAATCACCTTCATCGGTGCCGGCTCATCGGTGTTCATGAAGAACATCGTGGGCGATATTTTGCAGCGTCCAGCGCTGGCCGGCGCGCAGATCCGTCTGATGGATATCAATCCGACGCGGCTTGAAGAGAGCGAGATCATTGCGCAGAAGCTGATCAACACGCTTGGTGTTTCTGCGACGGTCGAGACCTTCTCGGACCAGCGCAAGGCGCTCGACGGCACCAACTTTGTCGTCGTCTGCTTCCAGATCGGTGGCTATGAGCCTTCCACCGTCGTCGATTTCGAAGTGCCCAAGAAGTACAACTTGCGTCAGACCATTGCCGATACGCTCGGCGTCGGCGGCATCATGCGTGGCCTCCGCACCGTGCCGCATCTGTGGAGCATTTGCGAAGACATGCTGCAGGTCGCGCCCGACGCGATCATGCTGCAATACGTCAACCCGATGGCGATCAATACCTGGGCGATCTCGGAAAAGTATCCGACGATCAAGCAGGTCGGCCTCTGCCACTCGGTGCAGGGGACGGCGGCTGAACTGGCTCATGATCTCGGCATTCCTTATGAGGAAATCCGCTATCGTTCGGCCGGCATCAACCACATGGCCTTCTACCTCAAGTTCGAGCATCGCCAGGCCGATGGCACCTATAAGGATCTCTATCCAGAGCTCTTCAAGGCCTATCGTGAAGGCCGTGCGCCCAAGCCGACCTGGAACCCGCGCTGCCCGAACAAGGTGCGTTACGAGATGATGACGCGGCTGGGCTATTTCGTGACCGAAAGCTCCGAGCACTTTGCGGAATATACGCCTTACTTCATCAAGGAAGGCCGCGAAGACATCATCGAAAAATTCGGCATTCCGCTCGATGAATATCCCAAGCGCTGCGTCGAGCAGATCGCGAACTGGAAAAAGACGTCCGAGGACTACAAGAAGGCCGACCGGATCGAGGTCAAGCAGTCCAAGGAATATGCCTCGTCGATCGTCAACTCGGTTTGGACCGGCGAGCCTTCGGTGATCTACGGCAATCTGCGCAACAATGGCGTCATTACCTCGCTGCCGCACAATGCGGCGGTGGAAGTGCCATGCCTCGTCGACGACAATGGGCTGCAGCCGACCTATATCGGCGAATTGCCCCCGCAGCTCACGGCGCTGATCCGCACCAATATCAATGTGCAGGAGCTGACGGTTCGTGCGCTGATCGAGGAAAACCGCGAGCACATCTATCATGCGGCGATGATGGATCCGCACACGGCGGCGGAACTGGATCTCGAGCAGATCTGGAACGTGGTCGATGATCTGCTGGAAGCGCATGGGACGTGGATCCCGGAATGGGCACGTGGGCCGCGCAAGCAGCGCGTCGCTTAGGTCGCGCGATCAGTTGGCCATAGCGGCCTGCAAATGGCGGTCTTCTCCGCTTCCGGTGCTCACGTACCAACGTACGCTGCGCTCCGGTTCTCGAAGACCACCATTTTCGACTCGCTCTGACTCAACTGCTCACGCAACTTAGTTGCCAAGTGATGAGATGGTGGGCCTCGGTGGAAACGCCGGGGCTTTTTTTGGGGGGCAGAGTAGGCGAGCCACGATCCTACCTTCTCCCCTTTGTGGGAGAAGGTGGCGCGCAGCGACGGATGAGGGGTATTATTGCTGCGTGTGTCACTCGCTCCTCTGCGGAGGAGGGATACCCCTCACCCTGACTTTTCGCTGGACGCGAAAAGTCGGTCCCTCTCCCTCGAGGGGCGAGGGGAAGGGCGGCGCCTGTGCTGGCCTTCACCCCCTCCCAGCCTCCCCCATCAAGGGGGAGGTGCGGGCCGGTCGGCTTGGCTGGGAGTGAGTCACATACGCGATGCGGCACCTCCCTTTTGATGGGGGAGGATGGGTGGGGGTGTGAGAGCCAGGATTTAGTGGACTACTCGCCCTTGCCAAACAGTTTGTTGAGCATATCCGCCATGGGGCCGGATTTGGGGACTTCGGCTTGGGGCTTGCTGGTGCGGGCCTGGCGGATGTGGCTTTGGGCTTTGGGGGCTGGTTTGGGTTCTTCGCTGCCCTTGCTTGCCAGTGCCAGCTTGTTCATGAAGCCGGCGTCGTCGCCTGCCAGCAGCATCCCCGCGTGGCGGGCGATGTCGTCGAGGAGGGGATCGAGCCAGGCTTTGTCGGCCTTGGCGAAGTCGCCGAGGACGTGGGGGGTGACGAATTCCTTGCCGGGGTGGCCGATGCCGAGGCGGACGCGCTTATAGTCGAGGCCGATCTGGGGATCGATCGAGCGCAGGCCATTGTGGCCGCCATTGCCGCCGCCGATCTTGACGCGGACCTTCCCGGGCGCGAGGTCGAGTTCGTCATAAAAGACGACGATGTCGGCGGGCGGGATTTTGTAAAAGCTCGCGACCTTTTGGACGCTGTCGCCGGACTTGTTCATGAAAGTCTGGGGCTTGAGCAGGAGCGCGCGTTCGGAGCCGATCGTGCCTTCGGCGAGGAGGCCGGAATTCTTCGATTTCCAGCCGGAAATGCCGTTTGCGCGGGCGATGGCGTCGATGGCCATGAAGCCGATATTGTGGCGATTGCCTTCATATTGGCTGCCTGGATTGCCCAGGCCGACGAGGAGTTTCATTGCGCGCTCGTTCTTGGTCCAAGTCGTTATGTGATCGCGTTTCCGAGCGGCAAAACCGTTGCCACTCTGGCTGGGAAACGCGTCCAGAGGGCATAACGCATCAAGGGGGCAAATGAAAAGGGCGACCCGAAAGCCGCCCTCAATGCTTCGGAAAAGCTCTAACCGATTACTCGGCCGATGCTTCGCCTTCTTCGGTGGTTTCTTCGTCATCAAGGCTGCCGCTGGCCTTGAGAGCGGACGGCGCAACGACGGTTGCGATGGTCACGTCTTCTTCGTGGCTGTGGTCGGCAGTGCCCTTGGGCAGCTTGATGTTGGAGATGTGGACGGTATCGCCGATTTCGAGGCCGGTGAGATCAACGGTCACGAATTCCGGGATGTTGTCGGACGGCACGGTCAGATCGAGCGTGTGGTGCAGAATGTTGAGCGTACCGCCGCGCTTGAGGCCCGGGCTCGCATCTTCGTTTTCGAAGTGCACGGGAACCTGAACGTTGATCTTCGAGCCCTTGGCCACGCGCAGGAAGTCGATGTGGATCGGCTGATCCATGACGACGTCGAGCTGGTAGTCACGCGGGATGACCTGGTGGATCGTGCCATCGACGTCGAGGTCGAGGATGTGCGACTTGAAGCCACCGGCATAGATGAACTTTAGCGCGTCCTTATAGGCCACGGAAACGGCGACGGGGGGCTTCTTGTCACCATAGATAACTGCAGGAACGAGTCCCTGACGACGAGCTTCGCGAGCGGCCCCCTTACCCACTCCGTTGCGCGCCTGTGCCTTGAGCACTTTATTCTGAGCCATGGAAAGCATCCATTGGGTTGGTGTATGGCGTCTTCGCGACGGCATACGCACCCGTCCTCCAGGGGTGACGGGCACTTCATGGGGTGCGCTATAGCTCAAGCGGGGGACGGCGGCAAGGAAGCAGACGGGGATTCCGGAGGCTTTCGGCGCGGGCGAGGACAAGAAAGTGCGTGGTCACACTTTCGTCATAGCGCCAAGTGTTGATAGCGCTCGTTTTTTCGTCATCAGCATTCCGGATTCGATCATGAAACCTGCCGTCGTCCTTGCTCTTGCCTCGCTCGTGGTTTTTGCCGTTCCGGCCTATGCGGCGCCGAAGTTCTCGTTCGGGACGGACGGCGGTGAATATACCAATGACGGCGAGTGCGACGATCCGCGCTTTGAGGGCAAGGGCATGACGACGACGCCACTGCTCAGCGACGACATTCTCAATGACGCTACCGACTGTGGCGAGGCCTATGCCTCGGGCACGATTTCGCTGCGCGGCGTGTCGGAAGATGGCGTGCCCGAATTCGGCGACAACAAGGGTGAATATGCGAAGGACGGCGAATGCGACGACATGCGGTTCAAGGGCGCCGGCATGTCAACGCCGCTGATCGAGGACGATATCATGCACGACGCGAGCGACTGCAAGGCGGCGTTCGAGGCGGGGACGATTCAGTTGGTTTTGAAGTAGGGGGCTAGACCCACTGCGGGTCTTCCCCGCGCAGGCGGGATCCATCCTGAGATCTCGGGATGGGCCCCGGCCTTCGCCGGGGTGACATTCGGTGTGTGGGAACGCGCTCGCCATTCGAGCGTAGCTCTCATGGCCTAGCCAGCTAAAATCGCTCCACTGGAGCGATTTTGCCTGCGGCCGCAGCCTAGTCAAACAGGCTCGAAACGCTCTGCTCGCTGGCGGTGCGGGCGATGGCTTCGCCGAGGAGGGGGGCGATGGCGATGCGGCGGATGTTGGCCGCGGCCTTGGTCGCGTCGGTCTCCTGGATCGAGTCGGTTACGACCAGTTCCTTGAGCTTTGAGGCGGCGATGCGCTCGGCGGCGCCTTCGGAGAGGACGCCGTGGGTGATATAGGCCGAGACTTCCTTCGCGCCGGCCTTGAGGAGGGCCTCGGCGGCGTTGACCAGGGTACCACCGGAATCAACGATATCGTCGATGAGAATGCAGGCCTGGCCCGAAACGTCACCGATGATGTTCATAACCTCGGACACGCCGGCCTTGGGGCGGCGCTTGTCGACGATGGCGAGATCGGTGCCGAGACGCTGGGCGACCGCGCGGGCGCGGGCGACGCCGCCGACGTCGGGCGAGACGATCATCGTGTTCTCGAGCTTATAATTGTCGAGAATGTCGCGCGTGATGATCGGCGCGGCATAGAGGTTGTCAGTCGGGATATCGAAAAAGCCCTGGATCTGAGCGGCGTGCAGATCGAGCGTGATGACGCGGTGGACGCCGGCTTCGGTGATCAGGTTTGAGACGAGCTTGGCCGAGATTGGCGTACGACCGGCGGCGCGGCGATCCTGGCGGGCGTAGCCGAAATAGGGGAGGACGGCGGTGATGCGTCGGGCCGAGGACCGGCGCAGGGCGTCGGTGAGGATCAGCAATTCCATCAAGTTGTCATTGGCGGGAAAGCTGGTCGACTGCAGCATGAAGACGTCTTCTCCGCGGACGTTTTCATGGAGCTCGACAAAGACCTCCTTGTCGGCGAAGCGTTTGACGGTGCAATCCGTCAGGGGCAATTCGAGGTAGCTGGCGACGGCCTGGGCGAGGGCACGATTGGAATTGCCGGTCACCAGTTTCATGGGCGCGATCCTGTCTCAACCGATCCCAAGGACGGGGACCTTCCAGTTTCGCGGGCAGCTTTAGCGAGTCATTTTTGTGACCGCAACGCCCGTTCGATCACATGCGTAAATTAAGAGTAGTGCAGCACGCGATGTTTAAGCCGCGAACCGCACCTCGTTTCAGGCAAGGCCGATGACGGAAAGCTGGCGGCCGGTGCGCGTTTGCTTGTGCGTGGCGTAGCGATGGGAGAAGAAACGGCTGGGCTCGGCATAGGTGCAGAGACCGGTTTCGGTGATGCCGGAGAGGCCGAGGGCTTGCGCCTCTTCGGCAAGGAAGAGCGGCAGATCGAAATGCGGGGTGCCGCCGGGCGGGGTGATGAAGGCGGATTCGGCTTTCGCATTTTGATTCAGGACATCATCCTTAAAGGCTTGGCCGACTTCGTAGTTTTCCGCGGAGATGGTGGGGCCGATGGCAAGGAGAATGCGGCGGCGCTGGGCGCCAAGGGCCTCCATGGCGGTGACGGTGTTGGTCAGGATGCCGGTGACGGCGCCACGCCAGCCGGCATGGGCCGCGCCGATGATGCCGGCATGGGGATCAACGAAGAGGAGCGGGGCGCAATCGGCGGTGAGAATGCCGAGGAGAACATCGCCGCGGCGAGTGACAAGGGCATCGGCTTCGACGGTCGGGTCAGGCAGGGCGCCGGCTTCGACGGTGACGACGCGGTTGGAATGGACCTGTTTGACAGTGACGAGCGTGTTGCCGCCGAGCACATCGGCTATGCGGCGGCGGTTTTCGGCCACGGGCTCGGGTGCGTCGCCGGTGGATTGAGAGGCATTGAGGCCGGCGAACTCACCGGTTGAGACGCCGCCATGGCGGCCGAAGAAGCCGTGGTGGACGGTGTCTGTATCGGTGAAGGGTTGGACGGTGTGGAACTCGATCATGCGGCGAACCCCGGCGGATTGAGGCCGGGGGAGTGGGCGCAGAAGACCTTGAAGAGGTCGCCCATCTGATCCTTGGCGGTGAGGCGTTCCAAAGCGGCGCGGATGTCGCTGGCTGAACCCGGATTGGCGCCGGAAAGGGCGGCGGCGCGTTCGGCGATGCCGAGGCGAGTGAGGAATTCGCCCTGGGTGGCAAGAGGCTGGACCGCGAGGCCAACTTCTCGCGCAACGGCGGCGAGGGCGGCGAAATCGACATGGGCGGACAGATCGGTTTCGCCGGGGTTTTCCAGCACGTCGGCGAAGGCGTGGTTGCGGACGCCCTGCAGCGTGTCGCCGGTCTGGGTGCGAGCGTAGCCATAATCGATCGCGAGGACGCTGCCGCCTTGCTTGGCGATGGCCTTGGCGACGCGCGACATGACTTCGCTGCCGGCAAAGCAGACTTCGAAGAGGCTGTCTTCTTCGGCATTGGCGACGGCGGTCGGCATCGCGTCGTTGGAGATGGGTGTCGGCGCGAGGCCAAAGACGCGTTTGCCATCGGCGAGGCCGATCATGCGTTCGTGCCAGCCATCGGCCTTGCGCACAAATTGACGGATGGGCAATGCGTCGAAGAATTCGTTGGCGACGACGATGATCGGGCCTTCGGAGAATTGCTCAAAGTTTTCAAGCCATTGCGGCTCGTAGCTTTCAAGGCGATTCCGCTGCTGAGCGGTGAGCGCTGGGTTAGTCTCGAACAGTTTCAGCTTGAGACCATCGCGGAAACCGGGGGCGCGGCAGGCGACGCGCAAGATATCGGCCATGAGCGTGCCGCGGCCGGGGCCGAGTTCGACGAGGTTGAAGCTCTTAGGCTCGTCCATCTGCTGCCAGACATTGACGAGATGGAATCCGATCAGCTCGCCGAACATCTGCGAGATTTCGGGCGCTGTGATGAAATCGCCGGCGGCACCGAGCGGATCGGCGCCCTTGTAATAGCCCTGGGTTGGATGAGTGAGGCAGAGACCCATATAGGTGGCGACCGACATGGGGCCGGTCGTCGAGATCTGTAGATCGATCTGCTGTGCGAGCGGGAGCTGGGTATTCATTGATGGCTCCTCAAGCACGCAGTTTGTTGGTCGGCCGGGTGAGGGCATAGACGACGAGAATGACGCCACCAAGAAGGATGGGCAGGCTGAGGACCTGGCCCATGGTGAGCCAGCCGCCATAAAGATAGCCGAGTTGCTCGTCGGGGAGGCGAATGGTCTCGACGAAGATGCGCGACAGCGCATAGCCGATGGCGAAAATGCCGGCAACGAGGCCGGGTTTCCTGAGCCCATAAAAGACGTGGGTAGCGACGCGGATGATGAGGAAAAGCAAAAGACCTTCCAGCGCGGCTTCATAGAGCTGGCTCGGGTGGCGCGGCACCTGCAGCGGATCGGTCGGGAAAATGACGCCCCAGGGTAGATCGGTCGGCGCGCCATAGAGCTCGGCATTGATAAAATTGGCGATGCGGCCGAGGAAAATGCCGATGGTGGCGACGGCGCCCAATAGGTCGAGCGAGGACAGCCAATAGCCGCCTTTGTAGCGGGTGAAGAGGATGGCCGCGAGCATGAGGCCCACCATACCGCCATGATAGGACATGCCGCCATCGAGCGTGTTGATGATCTCGAGCGGGTTCTGCAGGTAATAGGGCAGATTGTAAAAGAGCACATAGCCCGTGCGGCCGCCGATGACGATCGACAGCATGGCCCAGAAGGCAAAATCCCAAATATCCTTGGCCGGGAAGGGCGGAGTGCCGCGATACCAGAGGCGCTCGTTGCGGAGCAGCAAATAGCCATAGCCGGCGCCGAGAATGACGCCGAAGAGATAGGCCAGCGCATACCAACGGAGCGCGAAGGGGCCGATGGCAAAGGCGATGGGATCGATATTGGGAAAGGGCAAGGTCTATCCTTCTCCGGCAGGGTCAGTGCAGGGTGGCGGGAAAGCCGTAGCCTTGGCGCGCATGGGTCGCAAGGGGGAAGGCGAAGAAAGGGGCGGTGCGGCGCTATTGACCTTGTCTCACCGGAGACGGGTTATTGACCTTAGGCTTGGCGCGCCGGTAGTTGCCGTTTCTGGAAGCCTGTTTTTGACTGTTCGAACCCAGCCATACGGTAGAAGTCGAGTATCTGTGGTTTGTTAGATCCCGTCATGAGCATGGTTTTGTAGCATCCTGCGGTCCACGCGGCTTCGCATGCTGCGTCCAAGATTTGTTGGCCAAATCCGCGCCGCCGGAAATCGGTATGGGTCACGACATTTTCGATTAGCGCATAGGGTTTACCGCCGCGCGTAAGGTTGGGCACGACGATGAGTGTGCACGAGACGGCAAGATGATTGTCCACAATCCCGACCAGGATGTCGCTGCCGGGGTACAGGCGAAGGCATTCGAGATTGGCTGAGGCTTGTTCGAGCGACGGGACGGCGTCGCCAGGAGTGAGGTGCTGGTAAAGGGCAAGGAGGTTGGGGAGGTCTTCCACGCATGCTGGGCGGATCGTGAGTGCGTTCATTGAACTGGACCGGCTCTTTGTTTTATGTGTCAGTATGATGGGCTATCTTTCTGCTGCACAGCGCCACAGTCAGGACACATCCGGTTGCATGCTCGATGTTTTGAGGCGGGAGCAGGTATGTCGGAATTTGAAGCACGATTTCAGCCGCTGTTCGAGGTTTTGAGCGATCCGGAAGCGCTTTTTCATGGCGCGGATATGCGGGATGATCTGTTGGCGCTGGAGCCGTTGATCCCGGATCGCGCGGCGGAGGCGCGGCTGTTTCGCGAGCTCGCCGTGTTGGAGGCAAAACGGGACGAGCTGGTCTGTCTCGATCATGCGGATCGTGCGTTGGCGGCGCAGGCGGAGACCGGGGCGATCGATGATCGTGCGCTTTATTTCATGCATATGCAGTGCGGCGATGTCGGGACGGCCTGGAAGGGCGGTCCGCGTACGGAAATGCATCTTCAGCGGGCGCTTGAGCTGCATGCCAAGCTACAGCAGCCTATCGGAGAGGCGTTTTTCGTTCGGCTTAATTTGGGCGTCTTTAATAACACGGTGCATGGTCCGCGGCGTGCGCTCGATGCTTATGAGCCGCTTCTTGCCGATGCTGAGCAGCATTACGGCGCCGACAATCCGGAACTGAGGCGACTGGTTGGGCTGATGGGCGCTTGTTACGAGGCGCTGGGAGATATGGAAAAGGCGCTGGCCCTTGGGACGCGTAGTTATGAGCTCAGTGTTCCCGGTGACGATCCGGGTCCACGGGTGAGTGCGATGCTTACCTTTGGCAAGCTCAATTTTCGGTCCGGGCGTGTGGACGAGGCGCGACGCATTCTTGCCGACATGATCTTCTTTGCCGACGCAAACTGTACCCCGGCAACGCGCAGATTTGCGCGCGACGAGACGCGCAATATCTTCCCGGACATAGCCGATGCGGGGCTCTAGCCCTTGGTACGCAGGGTCGAGCGGCCGCCATCGACGCCGAGGATTTGGCCAGTGATCCAGCTTGACGCGTCGGACAGGAGAAAGTCGGCGGCATTGGCGCTGTCTTCGGCGGTGCCGAGGCGGGGGAGGGCGTGAAGCTGGGCGATGGATTTGGCCATGGCTTCGTTTGACGTCAGGGACTCGGCCAGAGGCGTGGCTGTCAAAGAGGGTGCCACGGCGTTGACGCGGATTTTTGGGGCGAGTTCGGCGGCAAGAGCGACGGTGAGGCCTTCCACGGCGCCTTTGGCCATGGAGATGGACGCGTGGCCACTAAAGCCTTGGGCAACGGCGACGGAAGAAAAGAGAACGATGGAGGCGGTCCCCTCATATTGCTTGAGAGCGGGCAGGGCGGCCTGGATCGACATGGCGGCGCCTGCAGCGTTTATGGCGAAATCTCTGGCGAAATCTTCGATCGTCAGCCGGGCCAACGGCTTCAGATTGATGGTGCCGACGCAATAGGCGAGGCCGGCGACGGGGCCGGGGGCTTGCTGGATCGCCGCAGTCAGTGCGGTGGTGTCGGTGACATTCGCTTCCGCCCAGGTGCCGCCGGTTTCATCAGCAAGGGCGGCGAGGGCATCGGGGCTGCGACCGATCAAGTGCGGTACCAACCCGCGAGCTGCGGTCTTTTTCGCAAGAGCCGAGCCAATGCCGCCCGCGCCGCCGACGATGATGATGGTGTCGCTCATTACCGTTTCTCCGTTGCTCAGAACGTACGCGTGGATCTGCGGTTCGGTTCATTGAGAAGGCGCGGCCAATGGTTGCACTGGTCAATGCGGCAGGGGTGGCCTACATAGGGGAGCAAACGCAATTGCAGATAATGGGATTATCATGAGCCAGAGCAATAACAGGATTTTTGACGGTCTTGGCCGGATCATGAACGAAGCGGCGGGTGTCGCCGACGGCGTGCGGCGCGAAGTCGAGACCGTTGCCAAGTCGCAGGCGCAGCGGATCGTGGCCGATATGGAATTGGTCAAGCGCGAGGACTTTGATGCGCTGCGTGAGCTGGTGCAGGTCCAGGGCGAAGAAATCGACGCGCTGCGTCAAGAGATTGCGGCGCTCAAGGCTGCAAAGACCGTCTAACGGCCGCCTCACTCAATCGGCCAAATTTCGCCAGCGCTTTACAACAGATGCGCTGGCTTGGATCTCTCGGGTTAACGAGAGGTTACCGTCTTCCACAAGAGATTGGGCGCTTGGGCGTCAGTTGAACTGCTGGAATCGGAACTGCAGTGTACGGTTTGTGATGTGGACGATTCGAACGCAGGAGGACGCGTGAGATTGGGTCTGCAGTGGAGGGGTGACGGCGGTTGTCGTGTCCCAGAGCGCCATGCCAGCACGGAACCGGCCCATGTCATTGATTGCCCACGAGCCCGATCGTTCGTCCCACCCGGTGGACCTGGTCGAGCACATCGCATCGATCAACGACTGGAATTTTGAGCGCCAGGACGCGGACGAGATTTCGATCTCGGTGCGCGGGGGCTGGAGCGACTATCACGTCTCGTTCAACTGGATGGAAGACCTCGAAAGCCTGCATATCGCCTGCGCCTTCGATCTGAAGGTGCCAGAGGGCCGGCGCAGCGAAATCCGCCAATTGATCAGCCTGATCAATGAGCAACTCTGGATTGGGCACTTCGATATCTGGAACAAGGAAGGCGTTGTGCTCTTCCGCAATTCGCATCTTCTTACCGGCGGGGCCGATGTGTCGCCGCAGCAATGCGAGGCGCTGTTGCGCTCGGCGACCGATAGCTGCGATCTCTATTATCAGGCGTTTCAGTTTGTCGTCTGGGCCGGAAAATCGGCCGCCGATGCGCTGAGCCATGTGATGTTTGAAACCGTGGGCGAGGCGTGATGACCGATTTGCGATCCATTGGGCCGGTCATGCTGGTTGGCGTGGGCAAGATGGGCATGGCGCTGGCTTCGGGCTGGCTCGATGCCGGATTGCCGCCGACCAATCTGGTGCTGGTCGATCCGCGGGCGAGCGACGAGGCCAAGGCTTTTGCGGCCGATTATGACCTTGTGATCAACGAAGCTGCGCTTGGGCTGCAGCCCACTGTGCTGGTGCTGGCGGTGAAACCGCAGGTGATCTCGGCGGTGATGAGCGAGCTGGCACCGATGATTGGGTCGCACACGCTGGTTCTGTCAATTGCGGCGGGGATTTCGCTGGATCGGCTGTCATCGGGCACGGGCACAGATCGCGTTGTGCGCAGCATGCCGAACACGCCGGCGCAGATCGGCAAGGGTGTCACTGGTGTCGTTGCCGGTGGTGGCGTCGATGGTTCAGGGCGGTCGGCGGCGGAAGCGCTGCTATCGGCGGCCGGACTTGTCATTTGGTTTGATTCCGAAGGTGATCTCGATGCGGTGACGGCGGTTTCGGGTTCGGGACCTGCTTACGTGTTCAATCTGGTGGAGGCGATGGCTACTGCTGGTGTTGCGCAGGGGCTCGAAGAGCATGTAGCCATGACGCTGGCGCGGCAGACGGTGATTGGCGCTGCGGGTTTGCTGGAGATCGATCCGGCGCCGGCCAGCGTCTTGCGCCAGAATGTGACCTCGCCCAATGGCACTACTGCGGCGGCGCTCGAGGTGTTGATGGGCGCTGATGGGCTGGGGCCGGTGATGGACCGGGCTGTTACGGCCGCGCGGAAGCGCAGCGAGGAACTGGGGCAGGGCTGATAGCAGTTGCTGCTTAACCCTGCCTTGAAAGGGCAGTTGGCGGTCTCGTAATACGGGATCGAAGCGTGGCGATGCGATCCTGCAGCTCGGGTGGGGTGCCCATCCGATCGAGCAGCAGATTGACGGCGAGCACGTCTGCCGACTGATTTTTGTGGCGGAAACGCTCGCCATGAGCTTCGGCGAGGACGAGTGCGATTTGCGGATCGTTCTGATCGGATCTGTGGGCTAGGCCGAGGGCCTGAATGGCGCGGTTGAGCAGCCGGCCGATGCGATCTTTGTCATCGCTGATTTGAACTTCCGAAATCAATAATTGGCCGAGCCCAAGCCCGGCGGCCTGAAGGGTAGGCGGGTCTTGCCCGACAAATGGATCCTTGAGGATCGTATCGTAGCACCAGATTGCTTCGATGACCTCGCCTTGCTGCTCCAGGCGTCGCGCTTCCGAGAGATAGTGGATCAGGTCGAGAATTTTACGCTCCGCACGCTCCAAGTTCAGTTGGTGTCAGCGTGCGGGATGAGCATTTGTTCGGCAATCGGCTTTTTTACAGATTGACCGTCAGGTTGAGCCGTTCGAGGACAGAGCGATCGGTTGGCTCGACCATGCTTACGAGGAACTGACGCACCATGTGCGCGCCTTCGGGCGGCAGGGCGGCGATGGCTTCATCGATGCGGCTGGCCTGAGTGGCCGAGAGGGTGGCAAAGAGCATGCGGCCCTTGTCCGTGGCAAAGAGCAGGCGCTGACGTCGATCGGAGTGCCCGGTCTTTTGCTCGATATAGCCATTGTCGATGAGCTGGCGGAGGACGCGAGCCAGGCTTTGCTTGGTGATTTTCAGGATGTCGAGCAAGTCCGCGACTGGCATGCCGGGGCGTAAATTGACGAAATAGAGCACCCGATGATGCGCGCGGCCAAAACCCTGACGCTCAAGGAGAGCATCGGCATCGCCGGTAAAATCCCGATAGGCAAAGAAGAACAGGCCCATGATATCGAGCGGCAGCACCGACCGCGCGATCGCAGCAGAATTTATGTCAGCCTTGTTGACATTTTTTTGGGCCTCTGCCATTGTCTCTCCATCACATCGGCGTTTCGTCTTATCCCAAAGACATTGTGGTTTGCCAAGGGCATGGCCCTTGGGGCATGATTAGAGAAACGTGCGGTTCGTGTAAGAACGGCAAAAACAAAGACTGTGGAGAGGATCATGGCAGGCGTGCCCATGGACCAGCGTGATGGCTGGATCTGGTTCGATGGCGAACTCAAACCGTGGAAGGACGCGAAGATTCACGTGCTGACGCACGGGCTTCATTATGCCAGCTCGGTATTTGAAGGTGAACGCGCCTATGGTGGCGAAATCTTCAAATCGCGCGAGCATACCGAGCGTCTGATCCGTTCGGCGGCGACGCTCGATATGCCCTTCCCCTATTCGGTCGACGAGATCGAAGCGGCAAAGCGCCTCGTGCTCGACAAGAATGGCCTCGTTGACGCTTATCTGCGTCCTGTCGCCTGGCGCGGCTCGGAAGAGCTGTCGGTGCCGGCGCGCAACAACAAGGTGCATGTGGCGATCGCGGCCTGGGTTTGGCCGAGCTATTTTTCCACCGAAGAGAAGCTGAAAGGCATCCGCCTCGAGTGGAGCAAGTGGAAGCGCCCATCGCCTGAGACGATCCCATCTTCGGCCAAGGCTGCGGGTCTTTATATGATCT
This sequence comes from Devosia sp. Leaf420, assembly GCF_001425445.1. Lineage (GTDB taxonomy): Bacteria > Pseudomonadota > Alphaproteobacteria > Rhizobiales > Devosiaceae > Devosia. The sequence continues at coordinate 425,251 of NZ_LMQU01000012.1, forward strand.
GCACGCTCTCCAAGGACGCGGCCATGGCCAATGGCTTTGCCGATGCGCTGATGCTGGACTATCGCGGCTATGTGGCTGAGGCCACTGGCGCCAACGTGTTCTTCATCAAGGGCAAGGACATCACGACGCCGACGCCGGATTGCTTCCTCAATGGCATCACCCGGCAGACGCTGATCGCGCTGGCGAAGGAAAACGGTTTTACCGTCACCGAGCGGCATATCATGCCGGAAGAGCTGAGCCAGTTTGACGAGTGCTTCTTGACCGGCACGGCCGCGGAAGTGACGCCTGTTTCGCTGATCGGCGACTATAAGTTTACCCCGGGCGAAGCTTGCCGGACGCTGATCGATGCGTACTCGGCCGCAGTGCAGCCGAAGCGGGCGGCGGCGGAGTAATTTTCGCTGATTTTAATTTGAGAGGCCGGGCAGCGATGCCCGGCCTTTTTGTATTTTGGGGTGGCGAGGCATTTGCTATGATGGGACTATGAAGAAGCTGACCATATCGGTGACCGAGCATCAGGCATCGCTTCTTGAAGAGGCGGTGGCCGAGGGCAAGTTTGTGTCTGACAGTGAGATGATCGCTGCGGCGCTGAAGCTTTGGGAGAAGCGGGAGGCGGCCAAAGCTGAGGAAATCGAGTGGCTAAAGCGGGACTATCAAGCTGGACTTGATAGTGGACCGCCGGTCGAAATTGACTTCGACGACTTGCTTGCTGAATTAAACGCCAAATATGAAAAGCGTGCCTAAGTCCCGGTTTTCACCGCGGGCTAGCAAGCAAATCAATATCATTTGGCGGTATATTGCCCAGCATAGCCGGCAGGCGGCGAATGGCGTGCTGCGACGAATACATGAAGCAGTTCGGCTCGCTGCTGAAAATCCGGGTATGGGAGCACGGCGTGAAGATATTAGCCCAGGAGCGAGGACCTCGTAGTCGGCTCATATCTTGTTCTCTATGAGCCGACACAGGATGGCATCCTCGTGGTAGCCATTGTGCACGGTATGACTGCTCCGAAATCCTGGCTGGATTAACGCCAGCGATCTCTTGCCGTGTCGTCGGACGCTTTCGCCTCTACCCATTCCGTGCCCGCTGCCGCTTCTTCCTGTTTCCAGAACGGGGCGTCGGTTTTTAGGTAATCCATGAGGTATTGGGCGCCGTCGAAGGCGGCTTGGCGGTGGGGGGCGAGGGTCATGACTTGCATGATGGGTTCGTCGGGGACGAGGCGGCCGTAGCGGTGGAGGATTGCGGCGTCGATCAGGTCGAAACGGGCGATGGCAGTAGTGCGGATGGCGGCGATCTCGTTTTGGGCGAGGTCGGGGTAGCATTCGAGGATGAGGGCCGTGATGGGGCGATCAGGCAGTGAGCGGACCATGCCGGTGAAGGTGACGGCAGCGCCGGCTTCGGGGTGGTTGGTCTGGAATTGATTTAAGAGGGTGCCCGGATCGAAGGGGGCGTCAGAGATGATGATCATCTCAACCGCCGGTCATGGGCGGCAGGATGGCCACTTCCTCGGCGCCATCGATCGGCGTGTTCCAGGGAACGATGCGGGCGTTCTTGGAAATCTTGAACTGCTTGGGATTGGCCATGGCGAGATCTAGACTTTCGTCATTGGCGCGAAGCCAGGTGACGAGGTCTTCGAGCGTAACGACATCAGCCGGCGGCGTGACGTCGTCGCTGGCGCGGTTGAGGCGCTCGCGCAGCCAGGCGAAATAAAGGATTTTCATTTCGCCGTCGTGCCCACGAGATGCGGCCAGGAGGCGCGGAGATAGTTCCAGCCGGTCCAGAGCGTGATGGCACCGGCAGCCCATAGCAGAATGTCCGAGATGAGACCGAAACCGGGCACAATACGCTCGAAAAGGACGACCGCGAGGGCAACGAGCTGGACGGTCGTCTTCCACTTGGCGAGCTTGCTGACGGGCAGGACGACGGAGGTGTTGCCCAGGAATTCGCGGAGGCCCGAAATGAAGAATTCGCGGAAGAGGATGGCGACGACGGGAATCATGTCCCAGCCGGAAAAGCTGCCGTCCCAGGCGAGCGCGGTGATGAGGATGCCGACGAGGAGTTTGTCCGCAATGGGGTCGAGCATGCGGCCGAGATCCGAATACTGATCCCAGGCGCGGGCCAGATAGCCATCGACCCAGTCGCTGGCGGCGGCAATCACAAAGAGAACCAGCGCGATGATGCGGAGGGTAATGTCGCCATCCATCACCAACCAGACGATCGGGATGATCGCGGCGATGCGGGCGATGGTGATGATGTTTGGGACGAGCGTAAGCGGGTTTCTGGCCATGGGGCGAGAGAACAGGAATGGGGGCGGGGGGTCAAGGGTGGTTGGAGTGGAGATCGCCGTTCACCCCCTCCCAACCTCCCCCATCAAGGGGGAGGTGTAGTTCGGTGCATGGAGTGGATTAAGCGACGGCCTGATTGTTCACGGCCCGGCGCTTTTCGACGGCTTCGGCGAGGGCGTTGAGCGTGGTGACGGTCGTGTCCCAATCGATGCAGCCATCGGTGATGGACTGGCCATAGACGAGGTCCTGGCCGGGGACGAGGTCCTGACGGCCGGCGACCAAGTTGGATTCGATCATGACGCCGATGATGCGCTTGTCGCCGGCGGCGAGCTGGGTGCCGATATCGGCGAGGACCAAGGGCTGGTTTTCCGGGTTTTTGGAGGAATTGGCGTGGCTAGCGTCGATCATGATTGCGGGGGTGAGGCCGGACTTGGTCGCTGCGTTCGCTGCGGCTTCGACGCTCTGGGCGTCGTAGTTGGTGGTTTTGCCGCCGCGGAGGATGATGTGGCAGTCCTCATTGCCCGTCGTGGCGGCGATGGCGGAACGGCCATCCTTCGTGACCGCCAGGAAATGGTGAGGGTGGCTGGCTGACAGCACCGCGTCGAGCGCGATCTTCACGTTGCCGTCTGTGCCGTTCTTGAAGCCGACGGGGCAAGAGAGGCCGGAGGCCAGTTCGCGGTGGATCTGCGACTCGGTGGTGCGCGCGCCGATAGCGGCCCACGAGACGAGGTCGGCGATGTATTGCGGCGTCGTCATGTCGAGGAATTCGCAGGCGGCGGGGAGCCCGAGATTGGCCACGTCGAGCAGCAGGGTGCGGGCGGTGTGGAGGCCTTGCGTGATATTGAAGCTGCCGTCGAGGTCGGGGTCGTTGATCAGGCCCTTCCAGCCGACCGTGGTGCGCGGCTTTTCGAAGTAGACGCGCATGGTGATTTCGAGGCGATCGCCGAGGGTTTCGCGCAGGGCGACGAGGCGGTTGGCGTAATCCATCGCCGCCTTGGGATCGTGGATCGAGCAGGGGCCGACGATGACGACGAGGCGATCATCCTGGCCTGTCAGAATATTATGGAAATCGTGGCGGGCGGCGAGGACGGTGCGGGTGGCGGCGTCGGTGCGCGGATGCTGGCGCATGACCTCGATGGGTGTGGTCAGCGGTTTTATTTCGGTGATGCGAAGGTCGTCGGTCGATTTGAGCATTTTCTTCGGTCTCTCGGTTTTGAAGTCGAGGGGCCAAGAAAAAAGCCGCCTCGGAAGTCGGGCGGCTGGCTTGCGATTTGGGTCTGGTCTTGTCGGGATCAGGACACGCGCGCGATAGCCTCCGCCGGGAGCGGATAGCTAAAATACCAATAAAAGGTCGCTGCGTTGATCATGGCGAGAAAGCTAGCCGAGGAGTCGGGGCTTGTCGAGTCCCGACTTTAGGAGGGGGCGAGGGCGCTAGTTTCGCATCCACCGTCTGTCATCCCGGCGAAGGCCGGGATCCATCTTGAGATCTCAGGATGGGCCCCGGCCTTCGCCGGGGTGACAATCGAGAGTGGGAATGACGCGGTGCAAAAGTACGAGCTAGCCGCCGGCACCCTGATAGTTTTGGATGCAGTGGCGCCAGTGGAGGGCGCCGAGGAGGACGGCTAAAGGGCCAGCGAGGAGGGATGCCGGTCCGGCCCAATCGCCAAGGAGGGGGACGGGCTTTCCCAGGGTTACCGCGACCGGGACGAAGGCGAGGAAGCCGAGCGGAGCGATGGTCAGCATGAGGATCTGGAGCGGAACAGGGAAGATGTTGAGCGGGTAGCGGGCCAGTTCCCAGAAGCCGAAGAAGATCGAGAACAGGTGTTTTGAGCGGACCCAGACGAGCGCTGTGGCGCCGATCATGGTCATGATGGCGGCAGTGACCATGGCGGCGCTGAGGAGGCCCGCGACGAAGTAGAGCGCGCTCAGGATTGACCAGTTGACGCCCACTTGCGTGACGGACCAGGCCATGAGGCCGACGGCGAGAATGATGTGGCCGACATAGCCGATATTGAGGCCGGAAAAGACGAGATAGACCCACGGGCTGACCGGCTTGATGAGGACGGCATCAAACGTGCCGAGGCGAACCTTTTCCTCGATGTCGCGGAATTGCGTGAAGCTCAGCGAAGCGCCGAGGGAATAGGCGAGGAGGTGAAATGAGAGGAGCAAAGCCATTTCGCTCCAGGTCCAACCGCCGAGATTGCCGAAGCGGAGCAGGAGGAGGGCGATGGCCGTGTAGGTGGCGGCGTAGCTGAGCGCCTGGGCGAACCAGGCGAGGAGCATGGCACCGCGATATTCCATGCGCGTGCTGACATACATTCGGACGAGATGCGGGACGACGGCGAGGGAGCGGGACATTTCTTCAGCCTCCCTGCACGACGAGGCGGGTGCGTGCCTTACCCCAAAGGGCGAGGACGGCAGCGGTCAGCAGGCCGAGCCAGAGGAGGCCGATGCCGAGATGGAGCCAGGTGGCGGTGGGATCGAGTTTTCCGAGATAGACGGCGGCTGGATAGTAGCTGATCCAGGCGAAGGGGAGGTAGCCGAAGATGGTGGCAAGGGGCGTCGGCAAGAACCAGAGTGGGATGATGGCGCCGGAAAAGAGTGACATGATCGCCATGAGAAGCCACTCGAGCGAGAAAGCGGTGAGGAGCCAGAAGGCGAGGAGGCCGCAGAGGCACGCGAGGGTGAAGAGGATCAGCCAGGACACCGCCCAATAGGGGAAGAACATGAGGCCGTGAAATAGGCTCGCGGGTGGCAGGAGGCCTACGGTGAAGCCGACGATGAGAGCCACGGGCACGACGATGGCGACGCATTCGAAGGCGAAATGACCGAAATGGGTCGAGAGGAGATAGCTGGGATAGTGCAGCGGTTTCAGAAGAAAGACCGCGACGTCTCCAGTGCGGACGGCGTCGCCGACATCGTAGAGGACGCGGGAATATTCCCAGTAGAGCAGAGGACCCGAGAGCAGCGCGTAAGTGACCATCTCGGGCAGGGTGATGCCATCGACCTGCGTTGCCCCTGCGAAGGCGGCGGTCCAGATCGCGATGCGCGCAAAAATGCTGACGAGATCGCCAAAGGCGCTGGCCCAGACCTGGTTGCGATAAACGAGGCGCGACTGGAAGGCGGTCAGCGCGAAGGCGGGATAGGCGGCGGCCCTCATGGCCTGGCTCCGGCGAGCGCGGGCTTGTTCTGGTAGAAGGTGCGGATCACCTCCTCGATATTGGGCTCTTCGAGTTTGATGTCGGTGAGGTCGTGACCAGAGCCAAGTTCGGTGAGGACGTCGAGAATGGACGTCTGTTCGTTTTCGAGCAGGAAGTGTTTTGCCGCGCCTTCGTCGGTGACGAGCTCAGCGGTTTTCAGCGTTATCGGGCCGGGATCGGTGCCGAATTCCAGTTTCAAGCGGCGGCGTGAGCCGAGGGTTTGGCGGAGGTGTTTGAGCTCGCCATCGAAGAGCAGTTTGCCGTCATCGACCATGATGAGGCGCGGACAGATTTCCTCGATGTCGACGAGGTCGTGGGTAGTGAGGATGATGGTGGTGCCGCGGTCGCGGTTCACTTCGGCTAGGAATTTTCGAACCGTGTCCTTGGCGACGACGTCGAGGCCGATGGTGGGTTCGTCGAGAAAGAGGATTTTGGGATCGTGCAGCAGCGCCATGGCGATTTCGGCGCGCATGCGTTGGCCGAGGCTGAGCTGGCGGACGGGGCGGTCGATGTAGCTCGCCATGTCGAGCATGGTCGTGAGGCGGGCTAGGTTATCGGCGAAACGGGCGGTGGGGATGTCGTAGATGTGGCGGTTGAGGTCAAAGCTGTCGCGGACGGGGAGATCCCACCAGAGTTGGCTGCGCTGGCCGAAGACGACGCCGATCTCGGCGGCATTGGTGATGCGGTTGGTATGGGGTTCGCGGCCGAGGACTTGGACCGTGCCAGAAGATGGGACCAGGATACCGGTCATCATCTTAATCATGGTGGATTTGCCAGCGCCGTTGGGGCCGAGATAGCCGACGGCTTCGCCCGGCTGGATGGTGAATGAGATGCCATCGACGGCGCGGATTTCGGTGAAGTCGCGCGAAAAGAGGCCGCGAATAGAGCCACCAAAACCCGCCTGACGCTTAGGCTGGCGGAAGATTTTTTCGACTGACGAGGCCGAGATGATAGCCATGATTCCCCTCCCCAGAGGCGGGGCGAGGCTAGATGATTCTCGGGGCTGGGGAATGGGTTATGTGAAAAAGCCCGCGTCTGTGCGACGCGGGCTTGGTCAGCGATTACTGAAGCCTAGAGATCGACCTTGGCGTTGGCGCCCATGTCGGGCTTGGCGCCGGTGGCGGCCGCAACGAGCATCTTGGCGGTGGCGACTACCATGTTCGGGCTATCCCAGACTTCGCCGTCGTCCGGCGTCACCTTGAGGAGGCGGATCTGGGGATCGTTCTCATCGTCCCACCAGGCCTTGTCGAATTTTTCCCAGAGCTCGGCGATCTTGGCGCGGTCATTGAGCACTTCCGCTTCGCCGGCGATAACAGCATATTTGTGTCCGCCATTGTCAGCCCAGGCGAGGGAGACGTGCGGATACTTTTCGATCTCGGTGAGTTTATGGCCTTCCAGATCGGTCAGGAAGTAGATGGCATGTTCTTCGCGGCGAACGCGGGCGGACATCGGGCGGCTGCGCTGTTGCTTGCCGTCCCAGGTGGTGAACATGCAGATGTCGATTTTCTCGGCCAGCTCCCAGATGCGGTCGATGGCTTCGCCGGCCGGGAGGGTGTGGTTGTTTTCTTCGGTCATGGTTCGGCTCCTATGAGTTGGAAGACGAACGGCCAGACAGGCGGGAAGTTGCCGCGATGTGAAAGACTAAGCGATCACATCGCTTTGGGGTCATTATCATCCGGCCATATTGAACTGTTGCAGCTGCAGGACGGTGACTTCGCCGTCCCATTCCGGCCAATGCTTGCGGTGGAGTTCTACAAAGCGCTCGGTCCAGTCGACCATCTCGGCGTCGGTCTCGAGCTCGTAAACCGCGTAGCCGCCGACCATTTCCTTGGCCTCGGCAAAGGGGCCATCGGTGACCATTTGGCCCTGGCGCGTCGTGACGGTGCCGGCGAGCGACATGCCGCCGGTTTCGATCATCTTCGCGCCCGCTTCCATTCCGAGCTGCACGATGGCCTGCATCAGGGCGGCGGGCGGCTGGCTGGCGGTTTCGGGGTTGAGGGTCTTGACCATGGTAAGGAATTTCATCGGACGCTCCTGTTTGGGTTCTGACAATAAGACGAACCGAGGAGACGCTTTTCGACAAAAATCTGAAGGTGCGGAAAAGAAAATGCCGGGACGGGCCCGGCACTGGTCTATTCCATGCGATTGACAGCGTTGTCGATACCGCCAATGTCGATCCGCGGCTCTGGCGCGCCTTCGCCGAGATCCCAATTGACGACCTGTTCGGTGCCCTGGACGTCGATCGTCGTCTTGGATTTGAGGGTCAGGTTGGCGGTTTGTTCGGCGCCATTGATGGAGACCTTGGCCGCATCGTCGGCGGCGTCCATCGTCGCGTTGACGGTGTTTTCCGTGGTGTCGATCGAGAGGGTCGAGACTTTGTCCGCGTTGACCGTGTGGCCAATGCCGGAGATGGCGATGGTGGCGGCGTCTTCGACATGGACCGTGTGGCCATCGCCGTGGACGACGACCTGGCCGCAGGTGCCGGTCAGGTCGATCTGGTTGTCGGCCCCATAGATACCAACATCGAGGCCATCGCAGGGAACGGTGCGCGTCAAGCCGACGCCTTCGATGACGACTTCCTCCGGTTTGGCCGTATCGCTCACCTGAGCGAAGGCAGCAACGGGGAGGGCGGCGAGAAGGGTAATCGACAAAATGAGACGCATGGCAGATTCCACTGACCGTTCAAGATGCGCGGAAACTGCAGGCAGAGTTCGGCCTCAATGGGGCAGGATCACGTTCGATTGAAGTGATCGTAAATGAGCTGCGCCATTGCGCTTGAAATAGTTGGGACCGCTGCAAGGTCCATGAGGCTGGCGCGGGCGACAGCCTTGGCGGAGCCAAAGTGGTTTAGGAGCGCGCGTTTTCGCGTTGGGCCAATGCCTTCGATCTCGTCGAGCGGATTGGAAATCTGCTCTTTCTTGCGTTTGGCGCGGTGGGTGCCGATGGCGAACCTGTGGGCTTCGTCGCGGAGGCGCTGAACGTAATAGAGGACGGGGTCGCGGTGCGGCAGCATGAAGGCGTCCTTGCCTTCCATGAAGAATTTTTCGCGGCCAGCGTCACGCTCTTCGCCCTTGGCGATGCCGATGAAGGTGACTTCCTTGGGCAGGTTCAGTTCGGCAATGACCTGTCGCACGGCATTGAGCTGGCCCGCGCCGCCATCGATAAAAACGATATCGGGCCAATCGGGCATGCCGGTCGCTTCGTCTTCGGCGTCGGTTTCGCTTTCGGCGGCGAGACGGGCGAAGCGGCGGGTCAGCACCTCGCGCATCATGCCGAAGTCATCCCCGGCGGCGATGTCGGATTTGATGTTGAAGGTGCGGTAGTGCTTTTTCGAAAAGCCTTCCTCGCCCGCCACGACCATGGCGCCGACCATATTGGTGCCGGAGATGTGGGAGTTGTCGTAAACTTCGATGCGGCGCGGGGGATCGTCGAGCCCAAAGCAATTGGCAACGCCTTCGAGAAGCGTGCGATTGGAGGCGCCTTCAGCGAGCTGGCGGCCAAGGGCTTCGCGGGCGTTTTGCATGGCGTAATTGACGAGGTCGCGCTTTTCGCCGCGTTGCGGAGTTTCGACGCGGACCTTTTGTCCAGCGCGGCTGCGAAGCGCCTCTTCAAGCAGTTCGCGCTCGGCCATCTCGTGGCTGAGGAGCACGAGGCTGGGAGGCGTGCGATCCTCGTAGAACTGGCCGATGAAGGCTTCGAGCACTTCTACGTCGGTGAGAGAATCGTCGGCCTTGGGGCGGAAGGCGTGATTGCCCCAGTTCTGGAAAGCGCGGAAGAAGAAGACCTGGACGCAGAACTGGCCGCCCTCGTGGTGGATGGCGAAGACGTCGGCTTCCTCGACATTGCGTGCGGTGGCGTCGCCGCCTTGGGACTGGACGACTGCAAGGGCCGAGAGGCGATCGCGGATCAGGGCGGCGCGCTCGAAATCGAGATTCTCGGCGGCGGATGCCATGTCCTTTTGCAGGTGGTCGCGGACTGATTGGGATTTGCCGGTGAGAAAGAGGCGCGCGTCTTCGACCAGTTCGCCATAGGCCTCAAGGCTGGTTTCGCGGGTGCAGGGGCCGGCGCAGCGTTTGATCTGATATTGCAGGCAAGGCCTTGTGCGGGCTGCGTAAAAGCTATCCGAGCAATTGCGGAGGAGGAAGGCCTTCTGGAGGCTCGCAATGGTGCGGCTGACGGCGACAGCGGACGCGAAGGGGCCAAAGTAGTGGCCAGGACGACGGCGGCTACCGCGGTGCTTGGTAAGTTCGGGCGCTTCGTGATCCGTGGCGATCAGGATGTAGGGGAAGCTCTTGTCATCGCGGAGGAGGACATTGAAACGCGGCTTCAGACGCTTGACAAGATTGGCTTCAAGAAGGAGCGCTTCGGCTTCGGTCTCGGTGCGGACGAATTCCATGCTGACCGTGGCAGCGATCATGCGCTGGATGCGCACGGGCAGGCCCTCGGGACGAGTGTAGTTGGTGACCCGCGACTTGAGCGAGCGCGCCTTGCCTACATAGATGACCTCGCCATTGGCATCGACCATGCGGTAGACGCCCGGGGCGGAGGGCAGGGTGCGGACGAAGGCGCGGATGACCTCCGGGCCGGCAGGTTGTGGGCTAGGCGTATCTGTCATGGTCTAAAGCGGTTTTCGTGATTGGAGTCGCATGAGCGCTCCAACTCCTTTTCGGTGGTCAGGCCCTAGGGGTTGGACCGCGTCGGGCGGGGTAGTCAAGATGTTTGCCGCCATCGAGGGCCAGCATCTGGCCGGTGAACGCGGGCATGGAGAGAATGGCGAGGACGCCTTGGGCAATTGCGTCGGGGTCTGCGTGGCGCTTGAGCGGCAAGGATTTCACGCTGTCGGCAAAATCCTGATCGCTCTGGCCTTTGTGGGGCAGGACAGGCCCGGGGCCGATGGCATTGACGCGAATGGCGGGCGCCAGGGATTGGGCCATGGTTCGGGTTGCGGTCCACAACACGGATTTTGAAAGCGTGTAGCTGAAATAGGCCGGGCTTGGGTGCAGCACCCGTTCGTCGATCATGTTGATGATGTTTCCCTCGACGCCATCTGGCAATTGTGCGGCGAAGTCGCGTGAAAGAAATATGGGGGCTTCGGCATGGACCGAAAAGTGCTGGTCCCAGAGTTCCTCGTTCACATCCTGGGCACTGTCGGGATCGAACACCGAGGCATTGTTGATCAGAATGGTGAGGGGGCCGAAAGGCTTGGCCGCCTCGGCGATCAGAACGGCGCGGCTTTTGCGATCCGAGAGGTCAGCCTGCACGGTCGTGGCGCGGCCGCCTGATGCGACGATTTCCGCAGCGACTTTTTCAGCGCCGTCTGCGCCGGAGCGATAGTGGATGACAACGGCATGGCCCTGTTTGGCCAGCGCCCTGGCAATCGTCGCGCCGATGCGGTCATTGGCGCCAGTGATGAGGGCCACGCCAGGCGTGTCGGGGAAAATCTGCGGCTGCTGGGACATCGGAGTTCAACAGGTCGCCTTCGCGACCCCCTTTAACATATGTGGCTGACGCGACAGCCAAGGTGCTGTCGGTAGTGGAAAGAATTGTCAGACTACGGCAGCAGCTTGCGCTTTCGCCGGGTCAGGCGCGGGGTTAACCTGGGTTATGCGGACGGGAAATCCGCAGATGAGAGAGGGGGACTAAAATGGACGTTGTAGTACCCATAGTGGTGCAGCTTATCGCCGGCGGTGCTGGCGGGAGTGTATTGGGGCAATTGGCACGATCGCTCAGCCTTGGACCGGTGGGCGATAGCATAGTCGGTGCAATCGGTGGCGTGTTGGGCACGTTTCTGACGGGGCTTTTGCCCAATTTCGACACGCTTCTTGGCGCTTCATCGGCGACCAGCGCCATGGATTTGGGAGCGCTTGCCGGGCAGGGTGCGGTAGCTTTGATCATCGGCTGCGCGCTGACGGCTATCGTGGGCACGGTGAAGTCTTTCATGGTCAAGGGTAGGGCCATGCGATAGCTTGAAGGCGCCCCGCACGCTTTGCGATTTGTGGGGCGTTTTTTCCTGCCTTCGATGTGACCATGTCCTCCCCCACCGACCAGAGCCCCGACAATCTCGGGCGCGCCATTGCCTTGACGCTCACCACCATTGCCGTTTTCGGCGTGCAGGATGCGGTGTCCAAGCTTCTCGTGCAAGATTACTCGCCGTTCCAGATCACCATGATGCGCTATTGGGGATTTGCCCTGTTTGCGCTGGTGATGGTGGCGCGGCAGGGGCCGATTCGACAGGCCTTCCGTTCTGCCATGCCGAAGCGACAGATTTTGCGCGGCGTGCTGCTGATGGCCGATATCTGGTGTTTTGCGATCGCGCTGCAGACGGTGCCGCTCGGAGAATTGCAGGCGATCGTGATCGTCTACCCGCTGCTGGTGACGGTGTTCGCTATTCCGATCCTTGGGGAGAAGGTCGGGATTTTCCGGTTTGCAGCGGTGGGTGCCGGTTTGGTGGGCGCATTCGTGATCCTGCGGCCGGGCGGGGTGCCGATGACCTGGGGCGTCGTCTTCGCGCTGGCTTCGGCCTCGTTCTACGCCATCTACATTGTTTTGACGCGGCAGGTGTCGAAGGCCGATGGCGCGGGAACCAGCCTTGCCTATGCGTCCTGCGTGGGCTTGGTTCTCTCGAGCATGGTCGGCGTATTCTTCTGGCAGCCGATGGAGTGGCAGGCGCTGCTCATGGTGGTGCTCGTGATGATAACCACCTGCGCGGGACATGGCGTGATGGTCTTTGCGCTGGGCATGGCGCCGGCGAGCGTCTTGCAGCCGTTCAACTATTTCTCGCTGCCCTGGGCGATCGTTCTCAGTGTCGTTGTGTTTGGGCACTGGATCGATCCGGTTTCGCTGGTGGGCGCGGGAATTATCGTGATTGCCGGCTTGGTCGTGATGGCGCGGGAGCGGAAGAAGAAGATTCCTGCCGTGGTGGTGGCGCCGGTGGGAGAGGCCTAGGGCGGCGCCACAAAACCTCAGGATGGGCCCCGGCTCAAGGCCGGGGTAACGTCTTGTGTGTGGGTGCAGGTAGGCGATCAAGTCAGGCGAAGAATCTCGAGATCCAGACGCCGGCGGCGGAGCTGACGGCGGTCAGGGTTGTGCCCCAGGCCATGTCGACTATGGCAACCTTGGGCGAGAAGCCCTGGATAGTCGAGAGATTGGTCAGGTCATAGGTGCCATAGGCGACGAAGCCCAGGATGGCGCCGAGGACGAGAGCTTTGACCACATCGCCATCGGCTGGCGCTGCAACGAGAGCGACGATGCCGACGATGTAGGCGAGGTAAAACAACCCGGCGATAACGAGATTGGGCTGTTCGCGCATCAGGCCGCCGAGTTCGGGCATGTAAAAATTCTTGCCCATGGTCGAAAGCCAGATGAAGTCGAGCGGGAAAAACACGATGGCGATAGCGCCGTAGAGAATGAGATATTTGGTCAAGGTAAGCCTCCCCTAAAACTATTCAGGAAACGAGGCGCATTGCGTTCTGGATCACTTGCAGTAGCCCATGTGAAGGGGCATGTGTCTGGCAAGGACTGCCTGCGCACCCGAGGGGACCGACTATGGGATTGCTCCAAATTGCCTTGATCCTGCTGTTGATCGGCGGTGGCTGGACCTTGCTCACCCGCAAGAAGGTGACGCGGGAGCGCGATGCGCTGACCTTGCGCCGCGTCGACGCCTATATCGAAACCATCAGGCGAGAGCGGCGCAATGCGGATCTCGTGGCGATGAGCGACAGTGAATTGCGCGACCTGCTGCATGCCGGAGCGCGGAACTATCGGGTGGCGAGTGAGAAGCGGACCTGGTTTCTGCTTGGTGTTGGCGGGGTAACGCTTTTTTCCGCCATTGCGATTGCGAGCCATGACGGATGGCGCGGCTTTGGAATTGCCATGTTGGTCGGCGCGATTGCGGCCTATGGTCTGAATGAGTTTCTGGCGCGCAGGGCGCGGGCGCCGCTGGAGCGGCACGGGATCGATGTCGAGCGGTTGATCGTCGAATAAAAAAGCACCGAGCCGAAGCCCGGTGCCTTTGATCATGTCAGGGTCGGTTATTGGCCGACGCAGAAGTAGCCATTGGGGCCATTGTAGCAGAAGCTGGCGCCCGGATTGCTCGGGTAGGGGTAGTTAGGACGCGGCGGACGCGGATTCCAATGTGGCGGACGCGGCGGTGGGCCGGGGTTCCAGTGCGGCGGGCGCGGCTGGTTCCAGTGGGGAGGACGCGGTGGCGGAGGTGGCTCATAGCCGCCATCCCATCCACCATTCCAGCCGCCGCCGCCGCCGGTCGAGAGATAGTTTGCCGAGACCCAACCATCTGGGCCGCGCTTTTCGATGTAGCACCAGCTACCGCGACAATATTGGACGTCCACACGTTCGCCGCGGCGCAATGCATCGACGACACCATAACCGGTACCCGGACCGGAGCGGACGTTTACATTGCTGGTTGCGACTGCAGGAGCGGCCGAAGCCGCAGCGGTGGTTGCCAGTACTGCCAGGGTTGCGAGCGTGGAGGCTATGAGCTTGCGATTGAAGGCCATGGGAGTTCTCCTTTCCCTGTCGTTGGCTTTGTTTGCCTGGGACTAATTAAGCGCATTGCGGATGAACCCAGACTGAACAAAGCCTTTAGACTTCAGATAGCCCAGACGTTTCACGGTGCGTTGATTGGAGAAATGCGCGAAATGGCGCGGCGTTGCTCGCGGACAGGGGTGTCCGCGTTAAAATTGCAGCAGATCGGTAAAACGCTTGAGGATCTGGCCGAACTTCTTGCGTTGCTTGGGCTTGAGTTCGCCGAGAAGCGCCTCTTCGAGCTGGGCCCAATGATCGGCAAGACTATTGCGGATGCGAATGCCGCGCTCGGTCAACGCAACGCCGGGAACCAGCTCCGGGCCGACCGCACGCCGATCGATCAAGTCGCGCTCGATGAGGCGGCTGAGGCGGGGGTTGAGGGATTCTAGGGAAAGGCCAAGTTCATCGGCAAGCGCCTGTTCAGTCGTGCCGGAGCGACCAAGCTCGAACAGCACGGCGTCATCACCTGGCTCGAGACCGCGTTCCTTGAGCGGCACGAGCAGCGCCTTGTGTGCCAATTGGCCGGCGGCGATGAGCCGGTAGAGCACGGAGCTGGGTGAAGGTTTGGACATAAGCGGGAAAATAGTCCGAACTCCAGTTACGCGTCGATGATGCTTCTATCCTATCGTTAATCAGGCAACGACCAAGACCCGTTATTGTTCACTCAGCGCAGATGAGTTATGCGTCCATTTGCAGGGTTGAGCGATGCAATCGCGCTTGTCTCGGCATAAGGCGGCGCGCCGCGGCGTGCGAGCAGCGAGGGACCAAACATGCAGGATCTGGCCCGCATTCGTGCATTCGTGCAGGTCTTCGACTCAGGCGGTTTTTCCTCGGCCGCGCGGCTCCACGGCCGCTCCAAGGCGCTGCTCAGCAAATATGTCACCGATCTCGAAGATTATCTCGGCGTGCGCCTGATGAATCGCACGACGCGAAAGCTCAGCCTCACCGAAGCGGGCGAAGCATATTATCGTGAAGCCTCGTCACTGCTGCAGCAACTCGACGATCTCGACGCGACCATAACCGACCAGACGGCAGAGCCGCGCGGCATGTTGCGGGTCTCGGCACCGCGTAATTTCGGCGAGTCGACGCTGGCGCCGGCAATCTTCGAGTATCTCAAGAAGTATCCAAAAGTGTCGCTCGATCTCCGGCTGGAGGATCGCTATGTCGATCTCGTCGATGAGGGGATCGATGTGGCGTTGCGGATTTCGACGCTGGCGGATTCCTCGCTGATCGCGCGCAAGATCGCCGATATGCATGTGGTTGTCGGCGCGGCGCCATCGCTGCTGCAGGCGGTTGGTGCGCCCAAGCACCCTGAGGATTTGCGGCATTTGCCCTGCATTATCGACGTCAACCTGCAGGGGCAATCGAATTGGCGGTTCATCGAGGACGGCAAGACCATCTCGGTGCCGGTCAATGGGCCGCTGCGCGTCAATTCGCCTTTGGCGGCACGCAAGGCGGCGGCGATGGGCCTTGGATTCGTCGTATTGCCTTCGTACCTCGCTGATCCGCTGGTGGCGAGTGGAGAGCTCGTGCCGGTGCTGCCCGGCTTTCTGCCCACGGGGCAGACGCTGCAGGCCGTCTATCCGCATCGGCGGCATCTGGCGGGCAAGGTGCGGGCGCTGATCGACCATCTGGTGGACTGGTTCGCCACCCACCCGATCAACTGACGGATTCTGCTGGCGTGACTATTGCTGCTATCCGAGCTCAGGCCTTGCGCCTTGTGGTGTTCTTGCTTGCGGTTCTTGGGCTGGCTCAGCCCACCTTCGCACATCCTCATATTTTCATCGACGCAAAGGTCGATGTTGTCTTTGACGACGCCGGGCGCATTGCGGCGCTGCGGCACCACTGGACATTCGACACTGCCTTTTCCGTTTGGATGGTGCAGGGGCTCGACACCAATGGCGATGGCACGGTCAGCACTGAAGAGATGCAGCCGCTTGCCGACGACAACATGAACGGGCTCGCGCAGTACGATTTCTACACTTATGCCGGGGATGGCATGGCGTTCACACCGGCCGGCGACCAGCGGATGCGCTATGAAAACAATCGGGTGACGCTCGATTATTCGATCAATGCCACCGAGCCCGTCGCGCCAGGATCGAAGTTCGAACTCGGGATTTTTGACGCCGAATATTATGTGGCCATCAGCTTCGCCGATGCTTCCGCGGTGCAATTGGTAAACGCACCGGCAAGTTGTTCGACGCGACTGGTGCCGCCTGCGCCCATGGACAAGGCGACCGAAGACCGGCTCTATGCGCTGGGTCCGGATGTTCTTGAATTACCGCCTGACCTGGCGGCCGCGATGCGCGGCACGCAGGGGATGATCGTCATTTCTTGTGGTCCCGCACCGGCGCCCACGACAGCGCTGGAGGCGACGCAGCACGTGGCCGAGGCGCGGCCGACGGCGCCTTTTGGTGGTCCGCCGCCTGAGCGTGGGCTCAACCTGCCACGCACCGGTTTTTTCGGCTGGATCCAGCAGGAGCAGCGCAATTTTTACGCCGCGATGACCGGGGCGCTTGATCGCATGCGCAGCGATTGGACGGCGTTCTGGCTGCTTGGCGGGCTGAGCTTCCTCTACGGCGTGTTTCATTCTGCGGGGCCGGGGCACGGCAAGGTGGTTATCTCGTCCTATGTGCTCGCCAATGAGCGTCAGTTGCGGCAGGGGATTGCGCTCAGTGCGGTGTCGGCGCTGTTGCAATCCATTGTGGCAATCGTCTTTGTTTTGTTGCTAGCCGGCGTGTTGCGGCTGACAAGTACTGCGCTTGGCGACGCGGCTTATTGGGTCGAAATCCTCAGCTACGCGATGGTCGCGCTGCTTGGTGTGTGGCTGCTGCTGCGCAAGATTTTTGGCTGGGGGCATCACCACCACCATCATCCAGAGCCCATACCGGTGCGCCGCGATATCTGGCATGATCATGATGGACACGCGCATGAGCATCATGACCACGACCATGATCACCACCATCACGGGCATGACCACGACCACCATCATATGCACCATGCCGTGGCGCCGGCTGATCTAAGGGGTAATTGGCGCGAAAAGCTGGGAGTCGTGCTGGCGGTGGGGTTGCGACCGTGCTCTGGCGCATTGGTGGTGATGGTCTTTGCGCTGTCGCAGGGTGTGTTGATGGCAGGCGTCGTCTCCGTCTTGCTGATGGGGCTGGGTACGGCGATCACCGTTGCGGTGCTGGCGTCGCTGGCCGTTGGCGCAAAGGGGCTCGTGAGCCGGCTTGGTGGTGGCGAGAGCGTTCTGGCACAGCGGATCGTCTGGTGGGCCGAATTGGCGGGCGCGGCTTTCGTGCTGATGTTCGGTATTCTCCTCCTGATGGCGAGCCTTTAGAGCGCGACCCAGTGCCGCCTTGCGGCGGGGCGAGAAGCGGCTATGGTGCGGCCAAAATCTGGACTCATTCCAAGACCGGCCCCCAAAATGTCCGACCACCTGCCTAAAGATCACCCGCCCGTTCCGGCGCAAAAGGTTGGCGTGCTGCTGCTCAATCTCGGCACGCCTGACGCGACCGATTTCTGGAGCGTGCGGCGCTATCTCAAAGAGTTTCTGTCCGACCGGCGCGTGATCGATACCAATCGGTTGATCTGGTGGCCGATCCTCAACCTCATCATTCTCAATTTCCGGCCGCAAAAGGCGGGGCATGCCTATGCGCAGATTTGGGACAAAGAGCGCAATGAGAGCCCGCTGCGGGTTATCACGCGGGCCCAGACAGAGGCGCTGGCGGCGCGTATGTCGGGCGATGGCGTAATGGTCGAATATGCCATGCGCTACGGCAATCCTTCGACCAAGAGCGTGCTTGAAAAGATGCAGGCGGCCGGGTGCCAGAAAATCCTGCTCGTGCCGCTCTATCCGCATTATTCGGCGACGACGACCGCGACGGCGAATGACAAGGCGTTCGATGCGCTCAAGCAGATGCGGTGGCAGCCGGCGGTGCGGACGGCGCCGGCTTATTTCGAGGATGCCAAATATATCGAGACGCTCGGCAATTCGATCCGCGACGGGGTTGCCAAGCTCGATTTCGAGCCTGATCTCGTGATCACCAGCTATCACGGCATGCCGGTCGAATATCTCAAGAAGGGCGATCCGTACCATTGCCAGTGTTACAAGACGACGCGGTTGGTGCGGGAATATCTGGGCTGGCCCAAGGAGAAGCTGATGGTCACCTTCCAGAGCCGGTTCGGACCCACGGAATGGCTGCAGCCATATACCGACAAGACGCTCGAGGCGTTGCCGGGCCGGGGGATCAAGAAAGTCGCGATCTTGGCGCCGGCATTTTCGGCGGACTGCATCGAGACGCTCGAAGAAATCGCCATGGGGGGCAAGGATACCTTCATGGAGGCGGGCGGGGAAAACTATGCCTATATCCCGTGCCTTAATGACAGCCCCGCTGGCATGGACATGATTGAATCCATGGTGCGCCGCGAATTGTCTGGGTGGCTCTGAAGGCTACCAGCCTGGGCCGCTGAAATCAGGCGGGGTGGCGCGGATCTTGGCGGACCAGCCGACGAGCCATGAGGCGTCGACCCAGCCGGTATCGGTGACGAAGCACCAGCGATCGTTACGGGTGCAATAATCGAGCGTGACTTCGGTGCCGTCGGGTATACGGCCGATGATGCCGTATTCCATGCCGGGGCCGGTGCGGACGGCGATGTTGCCGCCTTTGACGCGGGCTGTGGGTTCGTCTGCGAGGGCAGGGGTGACGGCCAGCGCCATAAGGGCGGGGATGAGCAGGGCGCGCATGAGGCAATCCTTGGGTTTGCCTGTTCTTGCCGCAGCGGCGTGGCCTAGACAAGGCGGCTGGCCCAAAAAGAAAACGACCGCCCGGAGGCGGCCGCTTTCGGAATTTTCGGCTAATTACTGCGCAGCGACAGTAATTACTGCGCTGCGACGACGAGGCCGGGCGAGTAGACGACAGCGCGATTGCTGAGGTCGACGAAGTAGACGCGGTCATTGGTGTAGAAATAGCCGTGCGTCGGATCGCCTTCGATCGGGTGGATGACGATGGCTTCGGGGACGGCATAGCCGACATCGATGGAGCCATCGATCACGACGGGATCGGTCGGGTGCATGCGGACATAATCGACCGAGCTGGCTTCAACGCCGCCCGCTGCGCCAATGGTCGCGCCGGTAAAGCCGCCAATGGCTGCGCCGATGGGCCCAAAGATCAGGCCGCCAACAATGGCGCCCGTGGTAGCACCGGCAGCGCCGCCGACGACCGCGCCGCCCGCGGCCTGCTCATTGGGATCCTTGATGATCTGCGCCTGGGAAATGGCTGGGGCCAGGACGAGGGTCGAGGCCATAAGGGCAATAAAAAGCTTCTTCATTTTAGTCTCCGTTGGCTTTCGCCTTTGGCAATGGGCTGACAACTGGCGAGCCCTCGCGAAGGTTCCGGTTCCGAACGAATGTGCTTTTTGCGCGTGGCGCAGGGGCCACAGAGAGGCGCCCAGCAGAAAATGCCGCCCGGCCTTGCGGCGTCGCGGTTTCGCTTACGATAACGGGCGGCCATTGGGCCTTTCTGACTAGGGTAGAACGGTCCAAGGGCCGCCCGTTACGGGTCCGGAGTTTGCAGCGGGTCCGGATTCAGGCGCGAACGTTATTTCAGTCGCGGCTGCCGTATTTCAACTCCCCGCCCGGACAGGCGCCCCCATCCACCGGCCTCCCATCCGGCCCTGCGTCGGGACCGCGTAACTGATGGGATGGCTGCAGTATGGGGCAGGCTTTTGGGGCCGGGGATAGATTTTTGTATTTTTGTATTTTTGGGCCGCCTGGCGGGTGCGGGCGGCTTTGGCGCGAGGCGGGGATAAGTGGCCCAGGCTCAGGTGTGCTTGGAGGGAAAGCCATCGGCGTCTAGAGCGGGCGCGAGGACGCGAAAAGATTTATGGAATTTGCCATTGGCCTTATAGTGGGCATAGCGATCCTCGAACATGATGCCGGCGGCCGTCAGGCGCGTCACGAGAATGGCGAGATCGGCCAGGGTAAAGGGCTCGTCGGGGATAAGCACCCGAAAATGCGGCATGCCGGCTTCGCGACGAAAAAGCTTGAACGCCTGCTGGATCATGGAATTGCAGGCCTCCCTCGTGTGCTCGCCGATCGGGCCCTTGGGCTTATGGAAGCGCACGATATAGGTCATCGCGATGACATCGACCTGCAGGCGATTATAGGCGCAGATGCGGCGCTGGCTGAGATAGGGGGTACGGCTCATGTCGGTCTCTCCTCGTTGGAGAGACGAGGATAGGGGCCGCGGGGGCGTGGGGGATAAATGGGCTAGTAGCGCACCGGGCGCTTGGCGATGATCTCGGCGATGCGGATCGTATCGCCGGCATTGAGATAGCGGCCGCGTTCGAGGATTTCGCTCACATATTCCTCGTAGGTGAGGCCGATCAGAGCGGCGCGCTGGGCGCGGATCCTAGCGATGTCGAAGGGGGCATCGAAGGCGCGCTTCTTTGCATGGGCCCATTCGAAATACCGGCCAATGCCGTTTTTGCCCCAGGGCGGGATATGGGTGTCGTCATCGTCAAGCGGCGGGCCGCCGTTGGAGAGGGTGGTCATGAGTGGGAGGGTGGCGCAGGGCCGGGCGGAGGGCAATGCGTTGTTTGGCGTAGGTGGGGGGGGTAAGGGCGGGATGGAACCGGGTGATCGGGATTGTTTCGGCATCTTTGAACCCCACCTAGCCTCCCCTTGGGAAGGGGAGGGATCGGCCGGCGGGTGCCTGGATAGCGCGGCAAGAACCGCTGCGTCCCTCCCCCTGCCAGGGGGAGGTTAGGTGGGGGTCTTTTGGTTTTGGACTGAACCGGGTGATCAAACCTTGCCTCGCCATCTTTGATCCCCACCTAGCCTCCCCTTGGCAAGGGGAGGGATTGGCCGGTGGGTGCTTGGATATCGCGGCAAGAACCGCTGCGTCCCTCCCCCTACCAGGGGGAGGTTAGGTGGGGGTAGCCTCAGTAAAACTCCCAATCTCTCCGAACCTACCTCGCCGCTATCCTCTCTGCGGGGGACACACATGGACGACCAAACCACCTTCGCGCGAAAACTGCGGCGGGATCAAACGCTAGCCGAGCGGCGGTTCTGGGTCTTGCTGGAGCCATGGCGCGACGCCGGTTGGCATTTTCGACGGCAGGCGCCGATTGGGCCATTCGTGGTGGATTTTGTCTGCAAGCGGCAAAAGCTGATTTTTGAGATCGATGGCGACAGCCATTATTCCGATGAAGGCGTGGCGCGCGATAGCGTTCGGACGGCGTATCTGCGCCGGCTCGGTTATTCGGTGCTGCGCTTTACCAATGAGGATGTGCTGGGCAGCGACGACGGGGTGTTTGAAGTGCTGCGTGGGGTTTTGGGCGAGCCGGATGCCGGCCTCTCTTCTCCTCCCCCTACCAGGGGGAGGCCGGGTGGGGGTTCTTTTTCTTAGGCTGGGCGAGCCGGGGGCCCACCTAGCACCGCGTACTAGGGAGGAGGGGCGGGATAGAGGTTGGAGGAAGGTGACAGCCAAAAAAAACTTCGTGGGACCTCGGTGGCCGCTCTTGAATTAAATTTGATGGAACCCAAGATAAGGCTGATCTTGGTTAAATAGGGCCAAGAGTTAAGTGTTATCACTGTCAAGGCCGACCAGCAGCCCGAGCGCGATATTTATAATCACCTGTAAGTATCCTTTCGTCGTTGCGGTCACCTGGTGTCGCCGGCTGATCAGCCAGCTCACCACAGTATACGCTATGTCGTTATGTTGCGCAGTTAGAGTATTCACTGGCCAGTCCAGAGTTACGCTCGTTTAGAACGGTGTGGGGCAGAGGCTTTCAATCGCATGCGCGCGATGCTTCTGCCCCCTCTCGAACGGATCAATTATGACCGGTTGGATTCCCGATCAAGATGCCTTGAAGTGGTATCCTCATTTCGACAAATACCTTTCGCCGGAAAAGGCAGGCAAAGTTGCCACAGACGCGCATCGAGTGGCGACAAATTCGTTCTTTCCACTCCTACGCTACGTGCAAGCTTGGCAGCCATTTCGGACAAAAATAACTAAGGGCACACTCAAGGAGCGCCCAATAAGGTATGCGTCTCGACGCGACGCATATATTTACTCATATTATCGAAAATTGTTGAGCGAGCGCTATGAAGCTGAATTGGCTCGACTTGGCATAAGTGCCTGTCCCATCGCCTATCGAAAAATTCCTGTTGAAGGCGGTTCTGGTGGTAAGTGCAACATTCACTTTGCAAAAGATGTGTTTGATGTAATTTCTGACATCGGCAACTGTACTGTTGTTGCGCTCGATATATCGAAATTTTTTGAACATCTCGATCATTATAAGCTTAAGAAGATATGGGCTAGAATGCTAGGGGTAAATCAGCTTCCTGCTGACCACTTCGCTGTTTATAGTTCTCTCACGAAATATTCATACGTAGAGCGAGATGATCTGTATAAGCGCCTCGGAATTATACAGGAAAAAATTGTAAACGGCCGAACGGTAGAATTTTACACTGTGCCCTTTGACAAAATGCCGTTGCAACTCTGCACATCTGCTCAATTTCGTGAGCTAGTTGCGGGCGAAAATGGGGTGCATTCTTCTCTAATAAAGAAAAATGAGTTTGAGTACGGTATTCCCCAAGGCACGCCCCTGTCTGATCTACTGGCAAATATGTACTTAATAGACTTTGATGTTGCATTGGAAAATTATGCAAGTTCAAGGGGTGGTAGATATTTTCGATACTCAGACGATATACTTCTTATAATTCCAGGTTCAGCCTCAGAAGGTGTTAACGCGGAAAAATTTGCGCAGATGAGCATCTTGGCATCTGGCAAGAACTTGGTGATAAAATCATCAAAAACTATCATGGTTGAGTTCAAAAAAGCGGGCGATTTGCTCTCGTATTCAATACCCGCTGGATACCAAAATAAGAATGGTCTTGAGTATCTCGGATTCAGATTTGACGGGAAGCACGTTTATCTTAGAGATAGTACATTATCAAATCTATATAGAAAAATGTCGAAAGTCTTGTATCACGAATGCTTAGCGCTGGTGAAAAGATATCGAGATAAAACGCCCGCTCAAATAGTTCCGCTTTTTGACTTGGATGCGGTTCACGCTCGTTTCTCTCGTGTCGAAGACTTTGAGAAATACGCAGATAGTAAGCGGAACTGGACCTTTTGGACTTATGCTCGACGCGCGAGCGAGATCATGGGCGAACGAGGTACAAAAATACCGTATCAGCTGAAAAGTAATCGCCTCAATTTTGAGGCGATGTTCTTGGAAAAGCTAAGCTTCGCATACGCTCGTATCAATAAGTAGATCGTCATTGACGCCAGAGCTGATATTGATTCCAAAGGAACGCGTTGGGATCTAATCCACTTCCCCCGACAACGTATCCAACTCCATCTCCCGCAGGCGCTTGACCTCGTCGCGCAGTCTCGCCGCCTTCTCAAACTCAAGGTTCGTCGCGGCTTCGCGCATTTCGCGTTCGATGTCTTTGATGACCGTCGCGAGATTGTCGCCGGTGACGACCTTTTCTTTGCCGTCCTTGCCTTTGCCGATGCTGACCGTGACGTGGTCTTGTTCGTAGACGCTGTCGACGATGTCGTTGATGCGGGCTTTCACACTTTGCGGCGTGATGCCGTGTTCGAGGTTGTAGGCGATCTGCTTTTCGCGGCGTCGGTTGGTTTCGGCGAGGGCGCGTTCCATGGAGCCGGTTTCTTTATCGGCATAGAGGACGACGCGGCCATCGACGTTGCGGGCGGCGCGGCCGATGGTCTGGATGAGGGAGGTTTCGGAGCGGAGGAAGCCTTCCTTGTCGGCGTCGAGAATGGCGACGAGGCCGCATTCGGGGATGTCGAGGCCTTCGCGGAGGAGGTTGATGCCGATCAGCACGTCGAAGGCGCCGAGGCGGAGATCGCGGATGATCTCGATGCGCTCGATGGTGTCGACGTCGGAGTGCATGTAGCGCACCTTTATGCCCTGCTCATGCATGTATTCGGTGAGGTCTTCGGCCATCTTCTTGGTGAGGACCGTGCAGAGGGTGCGATAGCCGCGCTTGATGGTCTGGCGGATCTCGTCGATGACGTCGTCCACCTGATGGGTGGCGGGGCGGATTTCGACCGGGGGATCGATGAGGCCGGTGGGGCGGATGACCTGTTCGGCAAAGACGCCGCCGGCCTGTTCCATTTCCCATGAGCCGGGGGTGGCCGAGACATAGACCGATTGCGGGCGCATGGCGTTCCACTCCTCGAAGCGGAGGGGGCGGTTGTCCATGCAGCTTGGCAGACGAAAACCGTATTCGGCCAGGGTCGCCTTGCGGCGGAGATCGCCGCGATACATGGCGCCGAGCTGGCCGATGGTGACGTGGGATTCGTCGACGAAAACGAGGGCGTTGTCGGGCAGGTATTCGAACAGCGTCGGCGGCGGCTCGCCGGGGCGGCGGCCGGAGAAGTAGCGCGAATAGTTTTCGATGCCGGCGCAGGAACCGGTGGCTTCCATCATTTCGAGATCGAAGAGGGTGCGCTGTTCGAGGCGCTGGGCTTCGAGGAAGCGGCCGGCGCCGTTGAGTTCCTGGAGGCGCGCGGCGAGCTCGGAGCGGATCAGCTTGATCGCGCCGGTGGTGGTGGCGCGGGGGGTGACGTGGTGCGAGTTCGCATAGATGCGGATGAATTTGCGCTCGCCGATGGTTTTTCCGGTCAGCGGATCGAATTCGACGATCTTCTCGATCTGATTGCCGAACATGGAGACGCGCCAGGCGGCGTCTTCATAGTGGGACGGAAAAATTTCGACGGTATCGCCGCGGACGCGGAAGGAGCCGCGGGTGAAGCTTTGCTCGTTGCGCTTGTATTGCAGGGCGACGAGCTTTTGCAGCATTTCGCGCTGGTCTATGCTCTCGCCCTGGTGCACGTCGATGATCATGGCGGAATAGCCTTCCACCGAGCCGATGCCGTAAATGCACGAGACCGAGGCGACGATGATGACGTCGTCGCGCTCCATCAGCGCCCGCGTCGCCGAGTGGCGCATGCGGTCGATCTGCTCGTTGATGGTGGATTCTTTCTCGATATAGGTGTCCGTGCGCGGAACGTAGGCTTCCGGCTGGTAGTAGTCGTAGTAGGACACGAAATATTCGACGGCGTTTTCCGGGAAGAAGTGCTTGAACTCGCCATAGAGCTGGGCGGCGAGGGTTTTGTTAGGCGCAAGGATCAGCGCGGGGCGCTGGGTGCGCTGGATGGTCTGGGCGACGGTGAAGGTCTTGCCCGAGCCGGTGACGCCGAGGAGGACCTGGTCGGTTTCGCCATTGTTGACGCCTTCGACGATGTCGGCGATGGCGGTGGGCTGGTCGCCGGCAGGGGTGTAATCGGTGACGAGCTTAAAGGCCTTGCCGCCTTCGAGTTTTGCCGGGCGCTCGGGGCGATGGGGCACCCAGGGGGAGGAGCCTTCTACCTCTTTGCGGCCGTGAAGGATGATCTGCTCGAGGGCTTTCACGGTGGCGGTGATGCCGACGGTGGTGGCGTTTTCGAGAGTTTCGCCCTTTCGGGCTTTGTTCTTTTTGACGGATGCGTCGAGGGCTTCGCGGAGTTTGGCTTGCGCTTCGGGATCGGCAGCGGCGGCGCGGGAGATTTCGCGCGCGGTTACGGCCTTCGACGGCATGTGGTTGAAGCCGGCTTGCGGGGCTTCGCCCAGCCCCGAGAAGTCCACGCGGTCGACGGAATTGATCTTGGTCTTGCCGGACTTCTTTGCCATGCCGGTGGCGGTGTCGTGGCTCGACTTGGTGGTGCGGCGCTTTTCGAGCGGGGTCTTTGGCGCTGCCGCCGCTTTCTCAGCCGCATCGGCGCGGTCGAGGGCGCGCTTGTTCTTCATCCGCTCGGCATAGAGCGGCTTACTGGCCTGGATGTCCTCGGCCTTTTCGATCTCGGCGAAGAATTCGTCGATGGAAAATTCGGCTTTGCCGGGGCGAGTGGATTTGGGGGCCATGGCGCGGGCTCTTCTTCAGCAGGACGGGACGGGCAGGGAAACCACTAGATGGGTGTCCTGTCAGGCAATGTCAGCAGGGGAGATGATCACGACTTCTAGCACGCGGCCAAAGGCAAGCAAACGCGCTATTGTGGATCGGGGGCGGGCGAGGAAGCCTGGCCGGCCTCGCCGTGGCGCCAGACGGTACGCGATTGGGTCTCGGGATCCTGCACGATGACTTCGGCGTCGAATTGTCCGGATTCGCGCGCCTCGTCGATGGCGGACTCGATCGCCGCTTCGCGGGTCTTGAATGGTGCAGAAATGCTGCCGCGATTGGTATGCTGCCAGGCGCCGTCGCGTTCACAGACAATGTAGTGATTTTGGGTCATGGGGTCCTCCGTGGGCAGATAACGCGGAGAGGGCGGGGAGGGATGCCGGGGCAGGACAGGATATTGGCAGGATGTCCGGTCAGCAGGCGGTTACGGTAGCTGTGAACCGTGCGGCGGCATGTGCGGCGATGGTCGCCATGTGAGATTTGCCCTTCGGATCGAGCATGCCGTGATCGAGGGCGGGGATTTCCCAATAGGTCAGGTTGCAATGACCTGCGCTAGCGAAGGCATTTGTGGTGATGCGAGAGGAGGCAATGGGGCCGGGGTGCTGGTTATGCTTCGCATGCCGGTTTCCGAGCTAACATACTGATGGGTCGAAAATTTACCTGTGCCGGACGGGGTGTCTAGGTGCTCCGATGTTTCATTGGGAATATGCTGGTGACGGCTAAATGTGCTGGGCATTATCGCGCAACCCCCACCTAGCCTCCCCCTGGTAGGGGGAGGGACGCAGCGGTTCTTGCTGCGGCTCGTTGGTCCTACCGGCGGATACCTCCCCTGGGAAAGGGGAGGCTAGGTGGGGATTGGTGATGCGCGGGCGGACTCTGTCACCTGTTGGTATGGTGTTTGGCACCGTAATCCGCGCTATTGCACCGATCAGCGTCTCGCGCTGTCGCTTACGCCGCCTTCGTCTCGTCCGGATTGGCGATGTCTTCGATGTGGACGAAGCCGCGTTGGAGGGCGGCGAAGATGGTGGGGTCTATGGCGGTGCCGAGGTCTTTTTGCATGATGGCGAAGGCGTCGGTGACGGACATGGCTTTGCGGTAGGGGCGGTCGGCGGTCAGGGCGTCGAAGATGTCGGCGACGGTGACGATGCGGGTGTCGAGGTCGATCGAAGCCTCGGAAATGCCGTGGGGATAGCCTTTGCCATCCAAGCGTTCGTGGTGATCCCCGGCGATGCGAGCCATGGCGCGGAAGGCGGAGATTTTGGAGAGGATGACGCGGCCGAGTTCGGGATGCTGGCGGATCTGGACCCACTCGTCTTCGTCCGGGCGGCCATTTTTGTCGAGGACGGAATTGGAAACGCCGAGCTTACCGATATCGTGAAGAAGCGCGGCGCGCTTGAGCCAGCGGCGGCGGTCGGGGGCGTAGCCGAGTTCTTCGGCGATAAGATCGGCGAAGATCGAGACGCGGTCGGAATGGCCGGCAGTGAACGGGCTTTTTGCGTCAACGACCTTGGCGAAGCCGGCGGCGATGTCGTCGAGATAGTCTTCGTCGACTTCGCGCATGCGGGCGCGTGGCTCGAGCGATGCGACGCAATGATCGAGATCGTTGGCGAGGAGGACCTGCCAGAATTTGGCGTCGGATGCGAGGTCCTGAATGATGGCCACGAGGCTTGGCTCGAACCAGCGGCCAGCGCGATCGCTGACCTCAGCGACAGCGGCTTCGGCGCCGCCGCGCATGAAGAACACATCGACCACCTGCGATAACAGGGCGATGCGGGCGAAAAGCGAGATTTCGCTGCCGGTGCGGCGCAAGGGTTGGCCCGTGCCATCCCAATGCTCGTCGAGGTCGAGGATGCCCTGGCAGACGGTTTCGGAGAAGCGCATGCTGCGGGCGATATCGGCGCCGCGCTGGCAGCGGGTTTCGATGAGCTCGCGAGCGATCTCGCCACCATTGCGGGCAACATTGATCATGGTTTGCAGGCGTTCGACGAAGCCGGATTTGCGCGCGGTGTTGGAGATCAGAAACCGCAGGATTTCCGGAAGCTTGGTGTCGACGCTCTTGTACGAATTCTTGAAGTTGAGATCGTCGGCCAGATAGAGCTTGCAGATGCGGGCGGCATTGGAGCTGCAGCCGATATCCTTGAGCAGAAGCGTATAATAGAGGTCGGACAGCTCTTCTTCGGAGAGATCGAGCCGCATGCCGATATGCATGCCGATCCAGCAGCAGCGAAGACTGTGGCCGACCGGTTGGCCCTCGGTGATATCGAGCGCATAGCTGAGCGCGCCGACGACTTCGGATAGATAAACGACGTCCTGCATGCTGCCCCGCCTGTCTGACCCAGGCAGAATAAGGGATAATCCTTAAGGCAAACGCCGAGGAAGATGGCGCAATTGCAAGCAAGTGGCTCGTGGGCGCGATCCATTTGATGCCGTCACCACCCGGACAAGCCGGGTGGCGACGGCGTTTGGGCGGTGGTGTTACTCGGCAGGCTGCATGCGGGTGGCGGCGTTTGGCGCGGGCGTGAAAAAGACATAGGCGCCGATGAGGACGCCGGCGGCGGTCAGCAGCGAGCCGATGGCGACGAAGGCTTCGACGCCGGTATTGCCTTTGAGCAGCAGATAGAGCGCGACGCTCATCATGGCGACGCCGGCCGTATAGACCCAGAAATGGATCTGGGGCAGGCGGCCTTCGGCCTTGGCGGGATTGAGCGCGTAATAACCGCCGAAGATGGCGCTCGTGACCCAGCCGAGCAGATTGATATGGGCGTGGGCGCCGATGACGTCATGGTTCTGGCTGATCGACATGGCGAGGCCGAGGCCTATGCCTGTGATCAGAAAGAGAATTCCGGCACGAAAGAAGAGATGCGAGATTTTTGGCATTGATGTTCCCCCTGTAAGCCGGCGGAGCATGCAAGTCCCCAATGTCCGCAGGCGGCCGGAGAATACCGGTTTTCCGGGCGTCTTACCAGATTGTTAACGCGGGCGATGCGTGTCCGAGGACAGCGGGGGGAAGATGGTTTCGGCGATGCGGACAAGGACCCAACCGGCGGTGAGGCCAAGCAGCGCGCCCACGGATTTGACCATGGCGTCGGAAAAGCGGCCGTGGCGATCTGGGCGAAGCTCCTGCAGCCATTCGAGACCGAAAACACCAATGATGACGATCAGCAACGCGAGCCAGATTTTGCGCGGATAGGCGAGGGCGAAGAGGAGGCCAACGACCACGAAGGCTGCGGACCGCTCGATGTCGACCGGGAGCATGGACAGGCGCGGGCGCAGGCCGATTGGCGAGAGCGTGGCAATGGCGATGCCGATGAGGGCGAGCCAGGCGAGGGCCTGCAGAATGGTTCTGGTCATAAAACTGTCATACGCGCCGGAGGCGGAACTGGCCAGTGGTGGGGCGGCATGGCTGGTGCCCATCATGCGCGGGCACGGCGGACCTCGGGGAGCGCGATGACCAGGAGAAGGAGCGCAGTGAGGAGGAAAAGCCAGCCGCCTATGGCGAGATAGATGACGACGCCGGCAATGCCGCCCAAGAGAAAAGCGGCGAGGGTGCTGATATGGAGTTTCAAGCGCTGGGGGCCGTTGCCATAGGTGAGCGAGGCGAGGGCGAGGCCGATATCGGTGGCCATGCCGGAGACATGGGTGGTGCGGACGCGGGCATCGCTGATCCGCGTCGTCGCGGCGTTTTGGAGGCCCATGATGAAGCTGAGGCCGATGAGGAGGCCGGGGCCGAAGCTCGGGATAGTGAGATCGGCGACGGCGAGGACGGCGAGCAGGGCGGCTTCGAGGAGGATGGAATAGGCATAGATGCCGCGAATGGCGTGACGGCGGCCGGTTTCGATGAGAAGGCCGGAACAGAAGGCGCCGGTGATAAAGGCGACGATGAGCGCAAGGAAGATACCCGTCAGGCCGAAGCGGCCGAGGCCGATCTGATCGGAGAGGGCGGAGACATTGCCGGTCATATTGGCGGAGAAGAAGCCGACGGCTTGAAAACCTGATGCGTTGAGCGCGCCGGCGATACCGGCCAGAAGCACCGCCAGCTTGACGTCGATTGCGGGCGTTCGCTGATCGCCTTCATGGATAAGCACGGAAATTTGGCCGCCGGTTGAATTTGTGATCGCTGAAATTACGAGGATTTCCGGGCTTTGCAAGCGGCGAGCGCGGCCAACATTACCGACCTTGCCAAGAGTTCATCCCCTCGCAACCTCAGGGCCAGCCCGTTGCCTGTAGGTTGGTGTCATTCCGGTTCGACCGGTTTCCCATGCAAGGAAAAAACCATGACCTCGATTTCTAAAAAAGCCATCGTTGCTGCTGTGACCGCAGTGATCGGCCTGGGTGCCATTGCACCAGCCATGGCGCAGACGGCTCCAGCCGCTCCGCAGCCGCCGACGGCCGATGCGCCGATGCCGCCCGATGCCAATGGTCCGATGGGTGGCCCCGGCCATCGTCCGCATGACGGCGGGCCGCGCCGTGGTGGTGGCGAAGGGTTTCTCGACTTTGGCCGTGGCGGCGAAGGCATCGAAATTGCCATCGTGCGCCTCAGCCACCGTATCGACCTGACCGCTGAGCAGAAGACGCTGCTCGAGACCTTCAAGACCGACGCGCTGGCGGCGGCTGAAACATTCACTACGGCCACCGAGGGTTTGCGTCCGACCCCGCCTGCTCAAGGCACGACCGCGACTGCACCGACGCCGCCGACGTTCACCGAACGGCTCGACAATCGCATTGCGATGGAAAAGGCGCAGCTTGCAGCGCTCGAAGCCGTGCAGCCGTCGGCGAAGGCTTTCTTCGATAGCCTGACCGCCGAACAGCAGGCCCAGCTTACGCCGCAGCGTGGCGAACCCGGCTTTGGTCCGCATGGCCGCCCTGGCCAGCATGGTGGGCCGAACGGCAAGGGTCAGCATGTGCGTCCGGGCCAGATGGGTGCGCCTGATCAGCCGGCCACTCCTGCCGAAGCACCGACAGAAGCGCTGCCGCAGACCTAAGCAGCAAACGCTTTTACGGCTCCGCGCATCCTTCGGTGCGGAGCCGATGAGCGGCACGATTTGCCCCCGAAGTCCATCGCGTCCGCGGACCCCGGCCCTCAACGGCCGGGGTTTTTCGTTGCTGGTTGAGTGCGGCTCGACTACCAATCGATCAGCCTTTGATGGATTGACCATGACCCAGCTGCCACTCGACACCGCCCGCATTCGTGCGCTTTTTCCCGCTTTTGCCGAGCCGAGCCTAAAGGGGCTGGCGTTTTTCGAGAATGCCGGTGGGTCCTATACGGCCAAGGTAGTGCTCGATCGGCTGGAGCATTTTTATCGGGCGACCAAGGTGCAGCCCTATGGCGTTTATCCCGCTTCGATCGAGGCGGGCGAGGCGATGAACCTCAGCTACGAGCGGATCGCGGCGGCGCTGAATGTGACGGCGGACTGGATCCACTTTGGTCCATCGAGCTCGGCGAACAGCTATGTGCTGGGCAATGCTTTTGGCGGCTGGCTAAAGCCGGGTGATGCTGTTGTCGTGACCAATCAGGATCACGAGGCCAATACCGGCGCATGGCGGCGGTTGGCGCAGAAGGGCATCGAGGTGCGCGAGTGGAGCGTCGATCCGCGGACCGGGCGGCTGGCGCTCGGGGCGCTCGATGCTGTGCTCGATGACAAGGTGAAGCTCGTCGCGGCGACGCATTGTTCCAATGTGGTGGGCGAGATCAATCCGGTGGCGGAGGTCGCCAAGCGCGCGCACGCGGTTGGGGCCGTGGTGGCGATCGATGGCGTCAGCTATGCGCCGCATGGTTTGCCGGATCTGGCTGAGTTGGGCGCGGATATCTATTTGTTCTCGGCCTATAAGACCTATGGCCCGCATCAGGGGGTGATGGCGGTGCGGCCGGAACTGGCGATGGCGTTGCCGAACCAGGGGCACTTTTTCAACGATGCCAAGCCGCGCTATCGGTTGACGCCGGCCGGGCCGGATCATGCGCAGATCGCGGCTTGCGCGGGGATCGCGGATTATCTCGAGCAGGTGGCCGAGATCGACGGCGGCGAGGGCAATCCATTCAGGCGGGCGCATAAGGCGATGCGGGCGCAGGAGATCGAACTGGCGCGGCCGCTGCTCGATTATCTCAAGGGGCGAAACGATGTTTCGTTGGTGGGGCCGGACGATGCGGAACTGCGGGCGCCGACGATTGCGCTGCGGCATCGCGAGCCGGGGATCGACGTGGCGAAGCGCTTGGCCAAGCATGGCGTGATGGCCTCGGGCGGTAATTTTTATGCTTGGCGGCTTATGGAGGCGCTGGGGATCGATCCGCACCATGGGGTGCTGCGATTGTCGTTCGTGCACTACACGAGCGAAGAGGAAATCCAGAGTCTGATCAAGGCACTAGATGCGGAATTGTAGAGACTGATTCATTTCTCACAACGTCGGATGTCATCCCGGCCTTGAGCCGGGATCCATCTTGAGATCTTGGGTTAGGCCCCGGCTTTCGCCGGGGTGACAATCGAGTTCGTGACGGGCTCCGGGCCTAAACTAAAAAACGAGTTACAAAAAATGTCGCGTCCACTTGCAGCTTTGCTTTTGCTGCTTTGCACCATGTTTTGGGGTTTTGCCTTTGTGGCGCAGAAGTCGGCCATGGGGACGATGGGGCCGCTGAGTTTTGCGGGGGTGCGGTATATCCTCGGCGGGCTATTGGTGCTGCCGTTGGCACTGGGGGAGTGGAAGCGGCGGAAGGTGACGTTGACGCGGAACAACTGGCTGCTGATCGGTGTGCTGTGCTTTGCGTTTTTCATGGGGTCTTGGCTGCAGCAGGCGGGGCTGGCCCTGACGACGGCGACCAATGCCGGGTTTCTGACCGGGCTCTATGTGTTCTTCGTGCCCTTGATCGGTCTGGTGTTTCTGCGGGTGCGGCCGCATCCGATTGTTTATGTCGGGGTGCCGATGGCGCTTGTGGGGATTTATTTCCTCAATGGCGGTGGGATTTCGGGCTTCAACCAGGGCGACTGGCTGATCGTGCTCAGTGCCGTGTTCTGGGCGATGCATGTGCTCTCGCTGGGGCATATCGCCAAGGAGACGGGCCTGCCGATCTTCGTTTCGGCCATCAGTTTCCTCGTGGCGGGTGTCGTGGCGCTCGCCATTGCCGTGCCGACCGAGGCGCTGACGCTGGCGCAGATTTCGGGCGTGTGGGTGCAGCTTGCCTATGCCGCGGTGCTGTCGACGGCTGTGGGATTCACCCTGCAGGCGGTGGGGCAGCAATATGTGCCGCCGGCCAATGCGGCGATCATTCTTTCGGCGGAAAGTTTGTTTGCCGCGCTGGGTGGGGCAGTGGTGCTCGGCGATCGATTGCCGGCTGTGGGCTATGCCGGGGCAGCGCTGCTGTTTGCAGCAATTGTTCTGGTAGAGGCAGTGCCAGCACTTTTAGCGCGCCGGCAATTGCCTGAGGTCCGGGCCACGAACTGAGTTACTGGCTAACCCTATACATCTCGTAGCTCTTGCAGACGACGAGGACGGCGCAGCCTTGGAGGGTCATGTGGTCTTCGCTGTGCTGGGTGATGGTGCCCGACATGTTGAAGCCGAAGAGTTTGAGATTGCCCTTCCAGGCATTGCTGCCGGACGGGCGCAGGCGGTTGGCCATGGGCTTGTTGAGATAGGGCTTATACTGCTCGTTGTAGTCGACGTCGCTGAGCCAGACGAGCTGGCCGCAGAGCTGGTTGCCATCGCCGCAGAGTTCGAACTTGAAGCGAGTGTCCTTGCTATCCAATTCCCAAACGCCATTGGGTGAGGCAAGGGCCGGGGTGGCGACGAAGGCGGCGAGGGCGAGTGGCAAAAGGGCAGACAAGCGGGGCATGATGTTCTCCGGCAACTGAGGAAGAGTTTGCGGGCGCGGAGGTGAATGGCGGCTGAACGGTTTGCAACGCCGAAAGCGGTTCATCGGGATGTCACGCAGAGGGCCTAGGGTGAAGATGCTCCGGAGGCATCCCATGTATTGCCGGATGCGCCGCCCGCCTTCCCATAGCCCGGCGGGCGTTCCCCCGAGGTCCTCGACCTCACCGCATCGTTGCTTTGGCCGCCTTCGGGCGGCCCTTTTTTGTGGACCATTGGGAATAGTCCTCGCGCCGGCCTGCAGGCTGCGCCAAAAAGGGCTCGAACGCGCCTCGGCGGATTGCCAGAGTGGTTCGCAGCTTTTGGGGCGGACGATGGCCAAACTCTATTTTTCCTATGCCGCGATGAATGCCGGCAAATCCACCTTGCTGCTGCAGGCTGCCTACAATTATCGCGAGCGCGGCATGCGGCCGCTGCTTTTTACCTCGGCGCTTTATGTCGAGGACGGGGTCGGGCTGATTTCGTCGCGCATCGGCATCAGCGAGCCGGCCGAACTCTATTCGGCGGGAGACGATCTCTACCAATCGATCAAGGACCTCCACGAAGAGTCAAAGGTCGATTGCGTTTTCGTCGATGAGGCACAGTTTCTCGAGCGCGACCAGGTCTGGCAATTGGCACGGGTTGCCGACCGGTTACGCATTCCGGTGATGTGCTTTGGGCTGCGGACCGACTTCCAGGGCAAACTCTTTCCTGGCTCGATGGAACTGCTTGCCGTCGCCGACGTGATGCGGGAAATCCGCACCATCTGCACATGCGGCGCCAAGGCGACTATGGTGGTGCGGCAAAGCATGGATGGGCGCGTGCTGACCGATGGCGATCAGGTATCGATCGAAAAATCGGTTTATCTCTCGCTCTGCCGCAAGCATTGGGAAGAAGCCGTGGGACGCTGGCCGGTGAAAGGACCGCGATGATGGATGACGCAATGAACGAACCGCTGGGCCAATTGACCATTCGCACCATGGCGATGCCCGCCGACACCAATGCGGCAGGCGATATTTTCGGTGGTTGGGTAATGAGCCAGATGGACATCGCAGGGGCGATCGCGGCAGTCGAGCGGGTCAAGGGCCGCGTCGTGACGGTGGCGGTCGAGGCGATGACGTTTATCGCGCCGGTGAAGGTCGGCGACGTACTGTGCGTCTATACGAGCATCGAGCGGATCGGGAACACGTCGATCACCATAGCGCTCGAAGCCTGGGTGCGGCGCAACAGGCTCGACGAACGCAAGAAGGTCACCGAGGGTCGGTTCGTCTATGTGTCGCTCGACGACAATGGACAGAAGCGCCCGATCCCGCCCGCCTGAAGTCTGCATTCAGACTGCGTTCAGCCACGCCGCGCCAAAAAGGCAGCACGACATCGCCTTGCTCGTGGGGAGCCACACCATGAAAGCCATTCTTCTCGCTGCCGCTGCTGCGCTCGGTCTTTTTGCCAGCGTTTCCAGCGCTCAGGCCGAACCTGCATTCGCGACAACGACCGTGGAAGTCTATAGCGGACCGGGCTGGCAATATGGCGCGACGGGCTACTATATGAATAGCGGCCTGACGGTGGACGCCAACTGCTTTGGACGCGGCTGGTGCCAGGTAAACGGCAATGGACCAAGTGGGCCATTCATCGGCTGGGTGGAAGAGGGCGCCTTGGCTTTTGGGGGCTATCAGCCGCAGCCGCCACGTCCGCAGCCTGTTCCGCAGCCGCCCCGGCCACAGCCGGTGCCGCCGCCTGACTATGAAGATGCCGGCGCTTGCTTTTACGCGCAGCGCAATTTCCGCGGCGACTCGTTCTGCGTCGATGTGGGCGAAGAGTATCCGCGCCTGCCGCGCGGCTGGGATCAGCGTATCCGCTCGGTCGAAGTTTTCGGCGATGCGGAGGTCGATCTCTGCACTGACAGCGACCTTTATGGACGCTGCGTGACGTTGCGCGCGGATTCCTCGCGATTGCCCTCTGGGCTCGACCGTCGCGTCCGCTCGCTGGAGGTTTACTAGCATTCGGATTCCGATTTCGGCTCCGGAACTCTTTTTCAGGCCACTCCGTTTCTAGCTCATAACAATTCCGCACCGGGCACTGCGTCACCCGGGACGCGGCACACAGGGACTACTCACCATGAACCGCCACACCCGCAAAATGCTGCTCAATGTGACCACTGCCGTTGCAGTGGGTGCAACAGCACTTGTCGTTTTCCTGCCTGCTGCGCAGGCTGCCCCAGGTACAGTGACGAGCAATGTCAATGTGCGGTCCGGTCCAGGCACCAATTACGCCGTCGTCGACACCGTGCGCCGCGGCCAGGCTGTCGATGTGCAGCAGTGCCAGGGTTCCTGGTGCTATATCGCCAAGCCGGGTCCGGATGGTTGGATTTCCGCCAGCTATCTCAGCGCTGATGGCGGCGCCGTGAACCCACAGCAGCCGGGCATTTCTTTCGGCTTCAACCTTGGCCCCAACGGCCCGAACGTCAATATCGGTGTCGGCAACCAGCAGCCGCCGCGTCCTCCGGTGACCCCGCCCGTCGTGCAGCCGCCGCGCCCGCAGCCGGTCAGCGATGACGTCTGCTTCTATGATGGCTCGCGCTATCGCGGCCCGAGCTTCTGCCTCGCACCGGGCGACAATATCCGTGACCTGCGGGAATGGACCGACCGTATCTCCTCGATCCAGAACGAAGGCGGTTACTCGGTTCAGGTCTGCTCGGAGCCGAACTATCGCAATTGCCGGACCTATACGACGAGCGCATCGAGCCTGAACGACTATGACGATTACGTCGCTTCGATCCGCATCCGCTAAATGAACCAACGGCGCCCTAAACACAGGGCGCCGTTTTTCTATTGGGAATTGGCTGGGCACAGGCGAATAGGCTAGTGTCCGGCCAAACAGTATTGGTGGACAGAATCGATGAAGCGACTGCTTGGGTTAGGACTGGCTGTGTTGATGGGTCTGGCGAGCTTTACGCCTGCCTCCGCTTTTTCCGACACCGGATCGCATGGCTGGGCGCTGGTCGACCTTTCCCTCTCCAATGGTCCCGGCGCGGCCTATGGTCCAGCCGGCAGCATTGCTGAAAATTCCGCCATCCGCGTCCTGCGCTGCCAGGTGAACTGGTGCCTCGTCGATAGCGGCCCGGAGCGCGGCTGGACGAGCCGTCAGTCTGTCGGCTTTGGCAAGACGCCGGAAGGCCCGTTGTTTTCAATTCAGCCCAATTACCCTGCCGGTGGGCCAGGGAGCGTCTGCTTCTATGAGGGGCGGAATTTCTCGGGTGCGTCGCTGTGTGCGGGTCCGGGGCAGGTCTTCACCGATCTCAAGCTCTATGGCCATGATAACCGGTTCAGCTCGGTCGAGATCACCGGTGACGTGTCGGTTGCGGCCTGCCGGGATCGTGGCTTTCAGTCCTATTGCGAGCGGATCATCGAGAGCCAGCCGGTCATGGACCAATATCTCGTGCGCAATCTGTCCTCGATCCGCGTCTACTAAAGCTGTCGTTCGCGCAAAAAAAAGGCCGGCTGAGCCGGCCTGAGGACTTTGGAGAAAAGCCGCGCAGAGGGCAACTCGCGGCAGGCACTGATCAGCGTTTTTTGGGCGCTGACCAATTGGTGACGCGCCGACGGGGCGGCACGGAAGCAGGAATGCGGTTGCGCCAGACATAACGGCTGACTTCGAACATCATAGTCAAAACCAGAATGGTCAGCGGGACCATGAAGACGGCAACCTGCGCATCGGGTTGAGCCGCAAGATCTGCCGCCAAAGCGGGCGTTACACCGGCGAGGAGGGCGCCGGAGAGGCCGAGCGCAACAGCGAAACCTGATGCAATTGCGACCTTGATCTTGAGGCTCTTACGACCGCGAGACGGAGTAGTTTGCATGGGATAGGCGTCTCATCAGTGAAGATGCAGAAGCTAACCATGCAAATGGGGTTCGAGTGTGACCGGTCGCCATGATGGCTTGACCATTTTCTGTCCGAAATGCGGCAGCGATTTCGCGTGCGGTGGGCAGTTGCCGGACGTGGCGGCTTTGCTTATTCATGCCGGCATTGACCGGAGGCAGACATGGCTTTTCTTTCCGACGCACTGGGACGCGTCGCCACATCGGCGACCATGGCGATCACCCAGAAGGCCCGCGTGTTGGCGCAGGAAGGGCGGGACATCATCGCGCTTTCCGCAGGAGAGCCGGATTTCGACACGCCAGAGCATGTGCGCGACGCGGCCAAGAAGGCCATGGACGAGGGCAAGACGCGCTACACCAATGTCGATGGCATTATCGAACTGAAGGAAGCAGTGGCGCGCAAGTTCAAGCGCGACAATGGGCTCGACGTGACGGCGGCGGATTGCTTCGTATCCTCGGGCGGCAAGCAGATCATTTTCAACGCGCTGATGGCGACGCTGAATCCGGGTGATGAGGTGGTCCTTCCCGTGCCCTATTGGGTGAGCTATCCGGAGATCGTGCGGCTCTGCGGGGCCGAACCGGTGTTCGCCATGGCGGATGCTTCGACGGGATTCAAGCTGTCGCCGGAAGCGCTTGAGGCGGCGATTACGCCGCAGACCAAGTGGCTGATCCTCAATACGCCGTCGAATCCGACCGGCGCGGCGTACTCGGCCGCGGAATTGCGCGGGTTGGCGGATGTGCTTTTGCGGCATCCGCAAGTGCATATTCTCACCGACGATATCTATGAAGTGCTGGTTTACGACGGCGGCAGCTTTGCGACGCTGGCTCAGGTGGAGCCAAAGCTGCAGGAGCGCACGCTGACGATGAATGGCGTGTCGAAGTCGCATGCCATGACGGGCTGGCGCATCGGCTATTGCACCGGGCCGCGGCCGCTGTTGGCGGCGATGACGAAGTTGCAGGGACAATCGACGTCGAACCCGACCTCGATCTCGCAATGGGCGGCGGTGGCGGCGCTCGACGGGCCGCAGGACTTTTTGGCGGATTGGCGACGGGTGTTCCAGGAGCGTCGCGACCTGGTGGTCAAGGGGCTCAATGCCAATACCGGGCTCGACTGCCTGACGCCCGAGGGCGCATTCTACGTGTTCCCGTCGTGCAAGCGGCTCTTGGGCAGGACTACGGCCGGTGGGGCCAAGCTTGAGACTGACGAGGATTTCGTGATGGCGCTGCTCGAGGAAACCGGGGTGGCGCTGGTGCATGGCACGGCGTTTGGCCTGCCGGGGCATTTCCGACTGAGCTATGCGGCGAGCAATGCGGAGCTGGAAGAGGCGATCAAGCGCATCCAGCAGTTCTGCGCGGGAATTTCCTGAGCGTGGCGGTTGCCGTAACGCTGCTGTTCGATCCGGTTGCCACCGCCTCGGTGCGGGAAATCTGGCATCGGATGGCGGAACTGGGGATCAGTTCGAGCATGCTCGATCTGCACTACCCGCCGCATCTGACGCTGATCGTGGTCGAGGATGAGGGGCTGGCGGGGCAGCTTGATCGCGCCTTGCCGGATCTGGCGCAAGATGCGCGGCTCAATTTGACGCTTGGGCCGCCGGGGCGGTTTGTAGACACCGATGTCGTGTGGCTCGGCGTCGATGGTGCCGGATTGCGCGAGCTACAGGCCAAGGCGGCGACTTTGGTGGGTGATGCTGCCATTGCGCCGCACTATCGACCCGACGGCTGGGTGCCGCATGTGACGCTGCAGACGGCGGGGCATGCGGATGCGGCGCTTGAGCTGGCGCATACGATGTGGCCAGCCCAACAGGCAGCGGAAGTGCGCACGATCGAGCTGGTGGGTTTTAGCCCGATCGTGACGCTCAAGCGTCTCGGGGTTTAACCGAGGAGGCCCGCAAGGCTAAAGCCTGGCGTGGACTTGCTGGAACTGCCGCTGCTGGCGCCCAGCTGGTTGAACATTTCCATGAGCTTGTTGGACGACGAATAATTAGCAACGGCCGCTTCATAGAGCTTGTCGGACCAGCCGGCGGCCTGGCGTTCCTCAGCGCTGAGCGAGGAGAATGCCGAGATGACATTCTGGCTGAAGGCGGTGGGGTCGGACGATTTGGACGCGGACTTGAGGCCCGCCATCAGTACTGCGCTCGATTTGGTGCGCAGCTCGGACTTTGCGGCCGCAACTTCTTGGGACGAGAACTGGCCTTCCTTGTCGAGCACGATGGACGAGAGCGTGCGGCTCGATAGATCGGACAAATCGATAAGGGCGCCAGTGCCGTTTGGCTTCAAAGTCGGGACCTTGCCAGCGGCGGTGGCATCGGCATAGCGCTTGTCGATGGTGGTGCGGGCGTTGGTAGCAAGGCTGGCCATGGACTGGTCGAGCGCGCCGCGGGTTTCGAGCAACTTGATATAGGTTGCGACGGGATCATTCTCGCCAGCTTGAGGCAAGGTTTTGGAATCGGTCTGGAGCTGCTTGAGGCCTTCGGTAACTGAGGCGCGCGAGGCCTGCCAATCGGCACTGACTTTTTCCTCGGGGCCCAGAGCGTCGAGGAAGGTCGCCGCGGCATTGTAGAGGCCGGTGTAATTGCCGGTTACCTTCGCAATGGATAGCGGGCCTGCGAGCGCCGCTTCCATGCGACGCTGCATTTCGAGCTTGGCGGCGTCGTTTTGGTCGGCGGCAAAACTCTTGTCGCTCGCCATCGCATAAAGCTCGCGAGAATCAAGGCTCGACATATCCAGCGCGAGTTCGCCGTTTTGGAGCGGCGATTTACGGCCGGCGGCTTCGAGCAATTCGGTCAGCTTGGTGCGCGCATCGGCGAGGACTGCGGCGAAGGAGCGCTCGGAGAGGGCTGCTTTCGCGGCGTCTGACAGTGTGATGGAGGTGGCGGAGGATGATGTGGCAGTTGCCGCGGCAGTCGTCTTCGTTTTGGCGCTGGCGGTTGTCGTCGTTGCGGCGGAGGCGCTGCCCGACGATGTCGCGGTCGAATAGGCGGTGTAATAGGAATTGGTGATAGCGACCATTGCAGCGTTCTCCTTGCTGCTAATGGTTAAGCAAACCTTGTGCCGTTTAATTTACGTGTGAAATCAATAGGGTGGCACTGTGCAATTTGGCCGGGCGGCATGTTTTGCCGAGTGCGCTGAGCAAATTGTATCGAGGGAGGGGGAGAAATAAAGAGGCCCCACCCGAGGGGATGGGTGGGGCCAGGGGTCTTCGGCAGAGCCGCTGACCTTGGAGGGGTGGTACACCACGTACACCACCTTCAAGACCGACTATCTGACTTTGTCGGTTTGACGACAAACGCTCAATAAGAAGAGCTGCCATGCAGAATCGCTACAGCAAAAAAAGGGGCTCCAACCGAAGTTGGAGCCCGATGATAGGGCCGAAGCCAAATCGCAAGTGTTGGCCCGATGCAAGGGAGGAGGATTTGCACCAAACCGGTGGGCCATAACCGAGGGAGGAGGATACGGTTACAACCCGGTGTCGGGCGTCGCGGGTCCTTGGGAGGAGGATAAGGAGCGGCGTCGCATCGACAAGACCGAATATAGATTTTGACCGTTTGGTCAGCAATACGAGTTCCAACATGTCAGCTATGCAATAGGCACAGCGACATTCTGTCCAAAATTTGAGCAGCTTGTATGGAAGGGGTGTGGCGGAGGCGATGGAAGAGGTGGGGTCTGGCCAAGGCCGCTAGCTCCTTGAGCGGGTGTTTCCGCCTCCGGCGCACTCCGCTCACCGTGCTTCCCTCAGGCTTGACCCGAGGGGCACTCCGCTAGGCACTGATGTTCGTGGCTTCCGCGTGGGCCTTCGGGTCAAGCCCGAGGGAAGTTCGGTGGGTGGAAGAGTTGAGTGCCGGAAGGGACAAAGGGGAGTTGGCCCCGGACTGTACGGAGAGTGTTCGTGCTGGGTGACATCTCAGTATGGGCCCGGCTTTCGCCGGGGTGACAATTGAGTTCGAGATGGGAACGGTAGGAGGAGGCTAGCGCCAGCGAGGTGGCTGGCATGTCTAAATGCATTTGGGCAAAAAAAGAGGCTCCAACCGAAGTTGGAGCCTGATGACTGGGCCGAAGCCAAATCGAAAGTGGGGCAGAGGCAAGGGAGGAGGATATGCCATCTGCCGTGAGCCTTGGGTCTAGGGAGGAGGAAAAGACCCTTAGCTCGGTGTCGCGATACGGGGTCCGAGGGAGGAGGAGTTCGGAGCGCGTCTCAGCGACACGACCTATATGTACTCTACTGACTTAGTCGGCAATACGGCCACTGACATGTCAGCCATGCATTTTTGCAAGGCTGCTGAAAAAATTGCAAACGCGTGCATTCGGCAAAAGCACAAGCGCCACGTTATCAAATCAGAAGGGGCGGAAAGAAAAAGGCTTCGCCCGAGGGGAGAGCGAAGCCTTAGAGGGTCGGGCCGAAGCCCGAAGGAGGGAACGCAGCGCGTTGCAAGGGAGGAGGAGAAACATCCGCGCTGTGATGTGCTCGATATATGAGCGCCTTGCCCATTCGCCAACCAGGGTACTGACATGTCAGGCATGCGATATGCGCATGTCTCGCCGAATTTCCGAGTTGAATCAACGACAAAGGCTCAATCTGCGGCGTGCTGACGCAGCCTAATTTATGGGCTGATCGACGAAGGATGCTGCCAACGAAGTGCGCAGCGCGTCACCGGTGTCGTATTCGATATCGTCCAGAACCCAGCCTTTGTCGGTTTTTATGAGATTGAGACGGTCGGAATAGTTGGCGGCGGAATCGCTGGTAAAGCTGTAGTTGATCTCGACCTTTGCAGTGTCTGCATTGCTCTCGATTGCACCGACGTCGCAACCATCGGCATAGTCCTGCCAACTGCGCCAGGGGAGGCCATCGCCCAGAGGCGGTTTTTCGTCTGGCGCTGCTGCTTGCAGTGCATCGCTCTTGGCCCAGGCGTCGACGACGATGATGGACAGGGCTGGAGACAGTGCGTCTTCGATCGGCGACATATCGCCATCAAGACTCGCGCGGCAAAAGGCATCGCCGAAGTCAGCGGGGGTAGTAGATGCTGCCATGGCTGTTGCAGTGGTCAGCAACAGTCCTATGGCGGTGAGAACAAGACGCAGCATGATTGAACTCCGCTTGGCGTGGCGGCGCTAAACCTAGCGCATTTGCTCGAAGGCGGCGATGGCGGCGTGCAACTCGCCGAGGTGCGGAATGCGGGCGTAGCGCGCTTCATCTGCCGGTTCATCGGCGTGTTCATAGGACCAGGTCAGGTCATGCGGAACGTAGACGGCGAAAGCGCCAGCTTCGAGAGCGGGAAGAATATCGGAGCGGAGCGAATTGCCGACCATGACGGTGTGCTCGGGGCCATCGGTATGGGAATCGAAAATGCGCGCATAGGTCTTCGCATCCTTATTGGCGACGATTTCGATGGCAGAGAAGACGTCAGCCAGACCGGAAGCGGCGAGCTTACGCTCCTGATCGAAGAGATCGCCCTTGGTCACAAGGATCAGGCGGTAGTTCTGCTGCAGATCGGCCAAGGCGGCATCGACATAGGGCAGGGTCTCAATGGGGTAGGTCAGCAGTTCGCGGCCGGCGGCGAGGAGCTCGGCGATCACCGTAGCGGGGACGCGGTGTTCGGTGATTTCAAGCGCGGTCTCGATCATCGAGAGCGTAAAGCCCTTCATGCCGAAGCCATAGAACTGCAGGTTTTTGGCGCTCGAGGCGAGGAGGCGCTCACTGAGATTAGGCGCGTCGGTATAATCCTTGAGAAGATCGATGAAGCGCTGTTCGGTGAGGCGGATGAACTGCTCGTTTTGCCAGAGCGTGTCGTCGGCATCGAGGGCAATCGTGGTGATGCGGGGTGGGTTCATTTTGCGTCTGGAAAGCCTTCAATGCGGTCGGTCCACGAGCCGGGCCGAGGGCTAAAGGTGAGGTTATGAACAATGCCGAGAATGGCGCTTTCGTCGATCGGGCCGAAGAAGCGGCTATCGACGGCGTTGTCTCGATTATCGCTGAGGACGAAGTATTGGCCCTCGCCGACCGTTTGCGCTTGCGTGTTGTCGAAATGCGCGTCAGTCGCCGTGCTGATGATGACGTGGCTGGAACCGTCGGGGAGCGCTTCGCGATAAAAGGCGCATTTCTTCGCGGGAGGTCTGAGGTCTGGGCAGCCGGCCTCGATCGGCGTGACGAGTTGGGTGTGTGCGAGGGGCGTCCGGTCAAGAAAGACGATGCCGCCGATGACGGTGACTGTGTCGCCGGGAACGCCGATGATGCGGCTGACATGCACTTCAGTGCCCATCAAGA
The DNA here is from genome assembly GCF_001425445.1 of Devosia sp. Leaf420. Classification (GTDB taxonomy): domain Bacteria; phylum Pseudomonadota; class Alphaproteobacteria; order Rhizobiales; family Devosiaceae; genus Devosia. The sequence continues at coordinate 469,222 of NZ_LMQU01000012.1, forward strand.
AGACGATGATATCGCCGCGCTGCTTGTCGGCCGCGTAGGGGACGGCAAGGAAGGTATCGCCCTCGCCGAGGGTGGGCATCATCGAGGACCAGGGGACGGTATAGAAGGGCGCGGCGAGGGCCGGGGTCGCAAGGGTGCAGAGGGCGATCGTCAGGGCAAGACTGTGGCGCATTGCTGGGTCACCATTTTAGCGCAACGTGGTCGGGGTCAGCTTTCCGAGATGGGGTCGAGACAGGTGCCCGAGGTCCACTTGAGTCTCTCGGGATGGGCCTCGGCCTTCGCCGGGGTGACGGTCAGGGGGTTAAATGCCCGTTGTCATAACCGCCAATGCAGTAGCCATCATGCCCTTTGATCTCAAATCGCTCCATTCGGGCGATTTGCCGTTTGGGACGATTAGAAGCTCCACTCTCTCGCCTTCGAGACCAAAAAGTCGCGGAAGACGCCGACGCGCTTGGAGTTTTTGAGGGCGGGTGGGTAGACGAAATAGGCTTCGTAGGCCGGGAGTTCGACTTCGGGAAGCACCTGGACGAGGCCGTCTTCCTTCTCGGTCACATAGGCCGGGAGCATGGCGAGGCCGATGCCGGCGCGGCAGGCTTGCATCATTCCGTAGATGGCATTGACCTTGAGGGAGGCGCGGCGCGGGCTCGATTCCGAGCGGCCCATGCGCTCGAGGAAGTTGATGTCGCCGAGATAAGACGGGACAGGCTCGCCGAAGCTGATGATGCGGTGATTGTCGAGATCGTCCAGCGAGCGCGGCATGCCGTGTTCGTCGATGTATGAATTGCTGGCGTAGAAGTAATTGTGGACCGTGAACAGCTTGCGCTGGATCATTTCCGACTGATTGGGGCGGTGGAGGCGGATGGCCACGTCGGCCTCGCGCATGGCGAGATCGAGTTCGGAGTCGTTGAGACGGATTTCGAGCTGGATCAGCGGATAGAGTTTCAAAAACTCATCAAGCCGCGAGGAGAGCCAGGTGGAGCCGATGCCGACTGTCGTGGTGACGATCAAGGGGCCGGTGGGCTCGTCCTGGCTTTCGGACATCTGCGTTTCCACCTGCTGCAGTTCCCAATGCATGCGATGGGCGGTGCGGAAGAGTTGCTCGCCGACTTCGGTGAGCACCAGGCCGCGCGCGTGGCGAATGAAGAGTTTCAGGCCGAGATCGTCTTCAAGCGCTGAAATCTGCCGGCTGACGGCCGACTGGCTCATGCCAAGCTTTTCAGCGGCATGGGTGAAACTGCCCGACTCGGCGGCCGTGTGGAAAATCCGAAGCTTGTCCCAATCGAGCATTTTCATGACGCTTTCTCGTTAACGGTCAGCCGGTGAGCTGCAGCAGACCCGGCTTAGCCAAAAGTCGGGCATTCATTATGACGGTCGTGTCTTTTTCACAGAACATACTGACGCAGCCTACTCAGCCGCTTCGGCAAGTTCGTGTTCGGCAAGAAAGCGTTCCGCGTCGAGCGCGGCCATGCAGCCCATGCCGGCGGCAGTGACGGCCTGACGATAGACATCGTCTGTCACGTCGCCGGCGGCAAAGACGCCCGGAATGTTGGTTTCGGTGCTGCCGGGTTTGACCTGCAGGTAGCCGCCCGGCTTCATGTCGAGCTTGCCGGCAAAGATGGCGGTGGCAGGCGCGTGACCGATGGCGACGAAGACACCGTCGATGGGCTGCTCATAGACGCGGCCGGTGGCGTTGTCCTTGAGGGTGACCGCATTGACCGATGGCGGCATGGGCGTGCCGTTGACCTCGGCGATCTCGTGGTGCCAGCGCACCTCGATCTTGGGGTTCTTGAAGAGGCGTTCCTGAAGGATGCGTTCGGCGCGGAATTCGCCGCGGCGATGCACCATGATCACCTTCTCGGCGAAATTGGTGAGGAAGAGGGCTTCTTCGACAGCCGTGTTGCCGCCGCCGACAACGAGCACCTGCTTGCCACGATAGAAGAAGCCATCGCAGGTGGCGCAGGCAGAGACGCCAAAGCCCTGGAACTTCTGCTCGGACGGCAGGCCCAGCCACTTGGCCTGGGCGCCGGTGGAGATGATGATGCTGTCGGCGGTGTAGGTATCGCCGCTATCGCCGGTGAGGACGAAGGGGCGGCGGTCGAAATCGACATGGTTGATGATGTCGTTGACCATCTTGGTGCCGACATGCTCGGCTTGTGCCTTCATCTGGTCCATGAGCCAGGGGCCCTGGATGACGTCGGCGAAGCCGGGATAGTTTTCGACATCGGTGGTGATGGTCAGCTGGCCGCCCGGTTGAAGGCCCTGGATCATCACCGGCTCGAGCATGGCGCGCGCAGCGTAAATCGCGGCGGTATAGCCGGCAGGACCGGAGCCGATGATGATGACTTTCGCGTGCATCGCGACGCCTCTCAAATAAAAAAGGAAAACTCCCTCAGGGCCTAATTAAGAGCCGATGAGGTTCGGTTTCAAGGCACTATGACGACGGGCCCCGTTCGGGGCCCGTGAAAGTGCTGGAAAGACACAGTATATTGGGCCTCAGCCCGCAAAAACCGCGTCAGACGTACTTGATCTTGACGATCTCATAGCTACGCGAGCCGCCTGGCGCCGCAACCTCGAACGAATCGCCCTCGGATTTGCCGATCATGGCGCGGGCGATGGGCGAGGAAATTGAGATGCGGCCGGCCGAGGCATCGGCTTCCGGGTCGCCGACGACCTGGTAGGTCTTCTCCTCTTCGGTGTCCTCATCGACATAGGTCACGGTCGCGCCGAACTTGACGGACGAGCCCGAAAGCTTGCTAACATCGATGATGTCGGCGAGCGCGAGCAGCGTTTCGAGCTCCTTGATGCGGCCCTCGTTGAGGCTCTGCTGTTCCTTGGCCGCCGAATATTCGGCGTTTTCAGAAAGGTCCCCGTGAGCGCGGGCTTCAGCGATGGCGTCGATGATGCGACGGCGCTCGTTGCTGGTGCGGTGCTCGAACTCTGCAGTCAGGGCCTTGTGTCCCTGGACGGTCATCGGGACCTTATCCATATCGTCTCGCCTCCAATGGGCTTCAGGCAAATGAATCCGGCGCGCCCTGACGATTCCATATGGAAACGCCACCGCGCGCCTTGATCAGGTTGTAGGTTGGGTCCGACCAGTGCGATCGCGACCCTGCATGATGTCTCCCGCCAAACGCCGTTCGGCCAAAGCTTCACGATAAGTTTTGAGGGAGATGAGGCCAACTTGCCCGCGCGACGCGTTGCGGTCAAGCCAGTGTGTGTAGTGAGATATTCGCTTTATGCCACTGTTCAAGGGCACATTCCGCAAAACACCAGAAAGGCTATGCCTCATGCGACATTCCCTGCCAGTTCTGCCGCTTGTTACCCTCTCCCTGATGCTTTCGGTCGCATCGAACGCACAGGCACAGACTGTGGACAGCAGCGCCGGATCGCTCACTGCGACGGTGGTGGTCGATGGCTTGGAGCATCCGTGGGGATTGGCCTTCCTGCCTGATGGGCGGTTTCTCGTGACCGAGCGAAGCGGGCAATTGCTGGTCCTCGACGATGCCGGTGGGCGGATCACCGTCGATGGAGTGCCCGAAGTCGTGGCGCGCGGGCAGGGCGGCTTGCTTGATGTCGTTCTGGCACCTGACTTCGAGACGAGCGGCAGACTGTTCATGACCTACTCAGAGCCTGCGGAATCAGCAGGTTTGCAGCGGGGAACGGGGACGGCTGTGTTGGCGGCCAATCTTGTCTTGGAGGATGGCGCAGCGCGGTTGGGGGATCAGTCAGTGATCTTCCGCATGAACAACTTTGACAATTCGACACGGCATTTCGGTTCGCGCATCGCCATCGGGCAGGACGGCAACCTCTTCGTTACGCTTGGCGACCGCGGAACGATGGACCGGGCGCAGGATGCTGAGGATCTTGCGGGTGGCGTGGTGCGGATCGGGCCCGAAGGGTCGGTGCCGGCGGACAATCCCCAGCCGGAAGGTTGGGCGCCCGAATTCTGGAGCATCGGTCATCGTAATCCGCAGGGCGCGACGATCAGGCCATCGGACGGTGCACTCTTTACCGTGGAGCACGGGGCGCGCGGCGGGGATGAGGTCAACATGCCCACGGCGGGCGACAATTTCGGCTGGCCGATCATCACCTATGGTGTCGACTATTCGGGCCTGTCCATCGGCGAGGGAACCGAGAAGGAGGGGCTGGAGCAGCCGATCCACTATTGGGATCCATCCATTTCCCCGTCGGGCCTCGACTTCTATGAAGGCACGCTTTTGGCTGATTGGGAGGGTGACTTGCTACTTGGCGGCTTAAGCGGGCAGGTATTGGTGCGGCTCGATATGGATGGCGATGCCGTGGTGGGCGAAGAGCGGCTGTTCGAAGGACAACTCGGGCGCATCCGTGATGTGCGTGTGGCCGGAGATGGCGCGATTTATCTGCTGACCGACGCTGAAAACGGCAGGCTGATCCGCGTGGCGCCCGACGGGCAATAGGCTTTCATCAACCCAAAACAAAAGCGCGCCCGCATGCGGACGCGCTCCATCGATTGGACGAACCTTGGCTTAGCTGGCCACTAGATTGTCGGCGGCAGACTTGCCCGTCCGCTTGTCCTTGACGATTTCGTAGGTGATCTTCTGGCCTTCATCCAGGCCATTCAGGCCTGAACGCTGGACGGCGGAAATGTGGACGAAAACGTCCGCTCCACCTTCATCCGGCTGGATGAAGCCAAACCCTTTTTGGCCATTAAACCACTTAACGGTGCCCGTTGCCATGATGCGCGTTCCCTCGTGCAGTCGCTGCAATATGACCCCAATCGATGCACCCGACCGGGATCTAGACGATATCGAATGTTCGGAAAGTGACGTCAGCATTAGCGAATGGCATTCGCGTCGTTAAATCAGTCGGCCGCAATATTCGATCCGTTCACCCTAGCGTGAAACAAACCTTGCGACAATATGTGGTTTTTCCAACAAGTATGGCCCAGCAGAATTGAATTTCTGCCAGGCTGCAATCGATATCAATGGCGCAACGCTCCGGTTTCAGCGGAGCAATCCAGGACGTCAGGGAGGCTGGCGCGCCTGGAGAGGTTGAGGAGGGCTCCCCAAACTGGGCGTGTTGTAGCCTAGAGCCGTGCCGATAGAAAGCCTCGACGCAAGCAATCACGACTATGTTGCGCGCATTTATCTTGCCAAGACCCGGCTTTTCCGGCACACCCCGCGCGCCGCGCAAGGTTGGCGGTTTTCTCGAAAGTTCCTCGTCTTGACCAAGGCGTTTTACTCCTCCGGCGATGTCATTGCCGACCGACGGGCGGACTATGCCCGCATGCTGGCCGAAGGTGGCGACTACGCCGCGGCGGCCGAACTGATGGGGCAGGCGCTGGAACTGGCGCCGGAATGGGCGGCCGGCTGGGACCTGCTCGGGACCTATAGCGAGAAAACCGGCGATGTTTCCGGCGCGATTTCTGCCTGGCGTCGGCTCGAAGCGCTCGATGACGAAGGTGTCTTCGGCGCGCGGCTGAAGCTCGCAGCTCATGACGCGGGCGCGGCGGGTGAGGGCACGGCGACGAGCTATGTCGAAGCGCTTTTCGACCAATATGCGCCGCAGTTCGAAGACGCACTGGTCGGCAAGCTGGGCTACCGGGTGCCGGAAATTCTCGACGCCATGGTGGTCGAGGAAATGGCGCGTCTGGGGATCGCCCGTTTTTCCAAGGCGGTTGACCTTGGTTGCGGCACGGGCCTGATGGGCGAGCGGCTGCGGCAGAAGGTCGATTTCCTCGAAGGCGTCGACATTTCTGCAGCGATGATTGCCGAAACAGCGCGCAAGGGAATTTATGACAGCCTGCAGAAGGCCGAGCTGGTGGCCGCGCTGAACACGCGACGCGCCGAGGCCGACCTGATGACCGCGGCGGATGTTTTTATCTATTGCGGTGCGCTGCAGCCTGTCTTGGCGGCTCTGGTGCCGGCGCTGAAGCCCGGCGGGCTCGTGGCCTTTTCGCTCGAGGCGCATGATGGGGAGGAAGCGCTCTTCCTCCGCCCAAGCCTGCGCTATGCGCATGGCGTTGCCGCGACGCGCGATGCGCTGGTGGTGGCGGGCCTCGATATCCTGCGGTTTGAGACCGCGGTCTTGCGGATGGACCGGGGAGCGCCGATTACGGGCATCCTGGTCGTGGCGCAGAAGCCGATGATCGAATTGACCGCGGCCAATGACGGCGAATCCGGCGACCACGTCGCCGCCTAGCCAAATCTCTCCCGCCTTGGCACAAGGGGAGCGTCCGACTGGAGGCTCCCATGAATAGCATTCGCCACGATTTTCGCTCCGACACAGTGACAAGGCCAAGCCAGGGCATGCGCGCCGCCATGGCTGCGGCCGAAGTGGGCGACGACGTTTTTGGCGATGATCCGACGGTCAATCTGCTCGAGCAGAAAATGGCGGGTCTCTTGAACAAGGAGGCCGCTATTTTCGTGCCTTCGGGGACGATGTCCAATCTTCTCGCCCTCATGAGCCATTGTGGGCGTGGCGAGGAGTTTATCGCTGGACAGAATGCCCATCTCTACAAATATGAGGCGGGCGGCGCTGCCGTGCTCGGCTCGATCCAGCCGCAGCCGATTGCGCATCGGGCCGACGGCACGATGAACCCGAAGGAAATCGAGGCAGCGATCAAGGCGCCGGGCGATAGCCATTTTGCTGTTACGCGCGTCATTGCACTCGAGAACACCTTTGGGGGCCGTGTACTTCCCGTCGACTATATGCACGAAGTCGCTGGCATTGCGCGCAAGCACGGGCTTGGGCTGCATCTCGATGGCGCGCGGGCGTTCAATGCCGTGACGCAGTTGGGCTTGGGGATCGCCGAGTTTTCGGCGCCGTTCGATACGGTTTCCATCTGCCTTTCCAAAGGGTTGGGGGCGCCGGTTGGATCGGTCCTCGTTGGGCGCAAAGATCTGATCGACACGGCACGGCGGCACCGGAAAATGCTGGGCGGGGGTATGCGGCAGGCAGGGATGCTGGCGGCGGCGGGGCTCTATGCGATCGAGAACAATGTGGTGCGCTTGGCCGAAGACCATCGCCGGGCAAAGCGGCTGGCCGAGGGGCTGGCAGGGCATAAGGCGCTAAAGTTGACGATGCCGGATACCAATATTCTCTGGGTGGAGGCGGAGCCCGAATTGGGCGATCGGCTTAGCCATTATCTTGGCGAGAATGGCGTCGGCATTACGGGGCGCTATGGACAGCAGCGTTGGGTGACGCATCTCGATGTCACCGATGAAGATATCGATGGCGCTTTGGCGCTGGTGGATCGGTTTTTCGCCTGATGGCAAACGGGTTTGGCGGCAACCAGTGGGTGCGGTCTGCCATTAGGGGAGCACGGAGGAGCTGCCCATGCTCAGGTCTGTTCTTGGCTATATCGGCGCGATCAAATGGTCCGTGCTGGCCTTCGTGCTGTTTTTGATCGGCGGTTTTGCAAGCCTCGGCATGCTGGGCATGGCGCTTTATGGCGTCGTGTTTCCGGTAGTCTCGATGTTTTATCCGCCGCTTGATGACTGGAACGGGCCCTGGGTCTGGCCGGTGCTGATCGCGGTGGGGCTGATCTGGCCGTTTAGCTTTCTCGTGGCGGGTCCCGTTGGCTATGCGCTCAAGCAGCGGGGCGTCGGGGATTGGCCGCGGCGACGGACCTATCTTGTCATTTTATGGATTGGCGCCGTTGTGAGCTGGCTGATCGTGCTCGCCACCAGTTTTCCGGGCTAGCCTTGGTTTTGCCGCGCGGGTCCTCAAAGCTGAGCGAAAGATAGGGAGTAGCAAAATGATGTTTCGTGCGACGACGATCATAGTAGCGGCTGGTCTGTTGATCGGGCCAGCCTTGGCACAGGACCAGGTTGTGATCGATTATAATGACGGCAATGCCCTCGATATTGCCGATACGGCGCAATGGAGTCCGATCGCAGAAAAGATCGGTGGCGGTGTCGAGGTGCTTGGTGAGGTGAAGGGGGCTTTCACCAAGGCCGGGGCGGACGAGATCGGCTATCTCGTGAGCAATGGATCGCCGGCTGCGGCCGATCCCTTCCCGAAGCTCGATCAGCGTCTCGTTGTGTTTGCTGGCGACGAACAGGTGGCCGATTGGGCATTGCCAGAGGATGCGGCGTTTTCACGGCCCGTGGTGGCGGTTGATCTCGATGGGGACGGGATCGATGAGCTCGTGGGCGAGGGGAGCTTTTACAATATGGGGACGATGGCGATCGGGCTCAGTGCGGTCAAGCTCGGCGACGCGCCCGAGGTGATCCAGACGCTGCCCGATGTCTATATCGATAGTTGCGATGCCAGTGTGGGGCAGCGGAGCATCGAGGCTAGCGTCGTCAGTGTTGTCGATGGGAAGCTGACGTCGCAGACGACGACTGAAGATTGTCCGGCGAAGTAACGTGCGCCTAGCTTTGCTAAGCCTTCGGGCCTAGAGTCGCTACCTCCCTCTATTTAGAGGGAGGCACGATTGTGGCTGGATTAGACCGCGAAATATTCCTGCAGGGCGCGGACCTGTAGGCTGCCTTGGCGGAGGGCAACTATGCCTTCTACGGCGGCGAGGGCGCCGTCGATGGTCGTGTAGTAGGGTATCTTCGCGTAGAGCGCCGTGCGGCGGATGTCGCGGCTGTCGGAGATCGACTTGAGGCCATCGGTCGTGTTGATCACCAGCTGCACGCCGCCATTTTTCATCGAGTCGACGATGTGCGGACGGCCTTCGAGGACCTTGTTGATCTTGGTCGCGGGCACATTGTTATCGACGAGATAGCGCTGGGTGCCGCCGGTCGCGAGGATTTCGAAGCCGGCTTCGACCAGATGGCGGGCCATATCGACGATGTATTGCTTGTCGTCATCGCGGACCGAGATGAAGGCCTTGCCTGAGGTTGGCACCTTCTGGCCGGCGCCCATCTGGGATTTCGCAAAGGCGATGGCAAAATTGTTGTCGAGGCCGATGACTTCGCCGGTCGACTTCATTTCAGGGCCGAGCACCGTATCGACGCCGGGGAAGCGGTTGAACGGGAAGACGGCTTCCTTGACGGCGATGTGCTTGAGCTTCTTCTCGGTGAGATTGAAGCTCGCAAGGCTTTCGCCGGCCATGACGCGCGAAGCGATCTTGGCGATGGGTTCGCCGATGACCTTGGCGACGAAGGGCACGGTGCGCGAGGCGCGTGGGTTCACTTCGATCAGGTAGATCGTGCCATCCTTATAGGCGTATTGGACGTTCATCAGGCCGCCGACCTTGAGCGCGAAGGCCAGTTCGCGGGTCTGGCGCTTGAGTTCCTCGATGACTTCGGGCGGGAGGCTGCGCGGGGGCAGGGAGCAAGCGGAATCGCCGGAGTGAATGCCGGCCTCTTCGATGTGCTCCATGATGCCGGCAACGAAGACGTCCTTGCCGTCGCAGAGGGCGTCGACGTCGATTTCGATGGCGCCGGAAAGGTAGGCATCGAACAGCAGCGGGTTGTCGGAGAGGACAGAGTTGATCTGCCCGGTCCGATCATTGGGGTAGCGCTGGAGGATATCGGGCGGCACGAGGCCGGTCAGGGTATCCTGAATGTAACGCTCGAACTCGTTCGCGCTGTGCACGATCGCCATGGCACGGCCGCCGAGGACATAGGACGGGCGGATGACCAGCGGATAGCCCAAGCGCTCGGCAACAAGGCGTGATTGTTCAAGGCTGTAGGCGATGCCGTTCTTGGGCTGAGTCAACTCGAGACGGTTGAGCAGCTTCATGAACAGATCGCGGTCTTCAGCGAGATCGATGGAGTCGGGCTGGGTGCCGAGGATCGGCACGCCGGCCTTCTGCACGGCCTCGGCGAGGTTGAGCGGGGTCTGGCCGCCGAACTGCACAATAACGCCATGGAGCGTGCCGTTCTGCTTTTCGCGCAGCAGGATTTCGATGACGTCTTCCTCGGTCAGCGGCTCGAAATAGAGGCGGTCGGAGGTGTCGTAGTCGGTCGAAACAGTTTCCGGATTGCAGTTGACCATGATGGTTTCGTACCCGGCATCGGCCAGCGCGAAGGCTGCATGGCAACAGCAATAATCGAACTCGATGCCTTGGCCGATGCGGTTGGGGCCGCCACCGAGGATGACGACCTTTTTACGGTCGGACGGCCGGGACTCGTCTTCGACCTTGCCGCCGAAGGGGGCTTCGTAGGTCGAGTACATGTAAGCGGTTGGTGACGCGAATTCGGCGGCGGACGTGTCGATGCGCTTATAGGCGGGACGCACTTCGAGGCTATGGCGCAGCTTGCGGACATCCGAGGTCTTGACGCCAGCGAGCTGGGCGAGACGCGAGTCCGAAAAGCCCATGGATTTGAGCTGGCGCAGGTTGGCGGCGTCCTGCGGGAGACCGAACTCCTTGACCTTGGCTTCCATGTCGACGATGCCGCGCATCTGTTCGAGGAACCACGGGTCGATCTTGCAGGCCTCAAAGATTTCTTCGTTGGAAAGGCCAAGGCGCATGGCTTCGGCGACGTGGAGGAGGCGGTTTGGCGTCGGGGTGCCGAGGGCGGCCTTGATGGCGTTCTTGTCTTCGCCTTCGCCGAGGCCGGGAATGCCGATCTCGTTGAGACCGGTGAGGCCGGTTTCGAGCGAGCGCAGGGCCTTCTGGAGCGATTCCTGGAAGGTGCGGCCGATGGCCATGGCTTCGCCGACCGACTTCATCGAGGTGGTCAGGCGATTATCGGCACCCGGGAATTTTTCGAAAGCGAAGCGCGGGATCTTGGTGACGACATAGTCGATGGTCGGCTCGAACGAGGCCGGGGTGGCGCCGCCGGTGATGTCGTTTTCCAATTCGTCGAGCGTGTAGCCGACGGCGAGGCGGGCGGCGACCTTGGCGATCGGGAAGCCGGTGGCCTTCGATGCAAGAGCGGACGAGCGCGAGACGCGCGGGTTCATTTCGATGACGACCATGCGGCCGTCGGCAGGGTTGATGCCGAACTGAACGTTGGAACCGCCGGTTTCAACACCGATCTCGCGCAGAACCGCCAGCGAGGCGTCGCGCATGATCTGGTATTCCTTGTCGGTCAGGGTCAGGGCCGGGGCGACGGTGATGCTGTCGCCGGTGTGGACGCCCATGGGATCGATGTTCTCGATCGAGCAGATGATGATGCAGTTGTCCTTTTTATCGCGGACAACCTCCATCTCGTATTCCTTCCAGCCGAGGACGGATTCTTCGACGAGGACTTCGTTGGTGGGAGAGGCGTCGACGCCACTCTCGACGATGGCGAGATATTCTTCGCGGTTGTAGGCGATGCCGCCGCCGGTGCCGCCAAGGGTGAAGCTCGGGCGGATGATGCAGGGGAGGCCGATGACCTCAAGCGCCTGCAGGGCTTCGATGGTGTTGTGGGCGAGCATGGAGCGCGGGGTTTCGAGCCCGATCTTCTTCATGGCATCGCGGAAGAGTTCGCGGTCTTCGGCCTTGTCGATGGCTTCGGCAGTCGCGCCGATCATTTCAACGCCGAACTTTTCGAGGACGCCCATCTTGCGCAGCGACAGGGCGCAATTCAGCGCCGTCTGGCCGCCCATGGTGGGGAGGAGCGCGTCGGGGCGTTCCTTCTCGATGATCTTGGCGACCACTTCGGGGGTAATCGGCTCCATATAGGTCGCGTGGGCCAGATCCGGATCGGTCATGATCGTCGCGGGATTGGAGTTTACCAGAATGATCCGGTAGCCCTCTTCCTTCAGCGCCTTGCAGGCCTGAGTGCCGGAATAGTCGAACTCGCATGCCTGCCCAATGATGATGGGGCCCGCGCCGATGATCAGGATCGATTTGATGTCGGTACGTTTTGGCATGGCGCTCGCTCTCTAACAATTTGGAAGCGGGCGAGGGGAGGAATCGCCCGGACACACCTGTCCGCGCGAAACCCGCACGGCAACTGAGCGCTGCAACGCGGGGAAGAAGACCGAACATGGTGGTTAGGTGGGCTGTCTAACCGAAGAGTCGCGGGAAGGGAAGGGGCCGAGTGCTTTGCGGTGCGTTTGTCCATGGCTCTCCGCGTGCGGCGTGGAGAATGGATACTGCGGGACGATTGGAGAGCGCAGTGAAACTGCGTGTTGCGGTCTACTTCGGCAGCGAGTCGAGAATTCTATGTGCAGGATTTGCACGACCACCGAGATTAGCTTCTGTCATCCTTGCCTAATCTTTGCCCAAGAATGACCCAAGAGTGGTCCAATACCTGCCTTGTTAGGCGCCTCACATGGGCGTGATCAAAAGTCGATCATTCATTGTATGAGGTAGATATGAAGAACTTGCGATTTGCTGCTCTGGCAGTTGTCACGGCTATGGCTCTTGCGGCTTGTGGTGGGGATGCTCCGCCGCCTGCAGATGCACCGTCGAACACCACGACCACTCCAGCACCTGCGACTACGCCAGCAACGCCTCCGGCCACGACGCCGGCGACACCGCCAGCTTCCCAGTAAGCGGCCTCCCATTTGCCCCGGCTTCGGCCGGGGCTTTTGCTTTTTTAGGCTGCTGTCGCCATTTTCTGGCTGTGAAGGGCGGCAAGAACGGCATCGAGGCTGTAGGGCTTGGGCACGAAGGTGGCGCCCAAAGGCAGATCGGTTGCTGTCGGGATAACGCCGCCTGAGACGACCACGATCGGCAGGCCAGGTCGCGCCTGCGCGGCGAGCCGGGCGAGAGCCAGACCATCCGGTCCAAGCCCGAGTTCTATATCGGTGATCATTGCGGTGATCGTATCATCGACCAGACGCGCGGCAGTTGCAGCGGTCGTCGCCGATACCGGGGTGTAACCCATCTCCTCAAGCTGATCGCACAGATCAAGCAGAAGCAGTGGACTGTCTTCGACTACCAGGATCTTGGAAAGATTCGACATCGGCTTCCCCTCTCGCACAGACATAAAGGGAAGCCCGTGGAAAGCTGAACGTTGCATGCGGTGATAGCATGGCTGTCAGTATGGTTAGGATTTTACTAAAATTGTATCGAATTGAACTTGCGGCTCTACTTAGAGCTGCGATCGATAGAGTGCGACGCGAATGCCGCCATGGAGCACCGGGGCCAAGGCCGGCTCGAATTTGAGGCCGGTCGCCTGGGCGAGGGACTTGTCGGCGGTGATGATGCCGACGCGCCAGCCAGCAAAGCGTGTTTTGAGCACTTTGCCAAGGGTGCGGTGGAGGCTGACGAGCGGGGCTTTGTCGCCAATGCGCGTGCCATAGGGCGGGTTGAGGATCACGAGACCAGGCGGACCGGGCGGTGGCTCCAGTTCTTCGATGGATTTTTGCTCGAAGCGGGTGATGGCGTCGACGCCGGAGCGCGTGGCGTTTTCGTTCGCCATGCGAATGGCGCCAGCGTCGCGGTCCGAGCCGTGGAAGAGAACGGACGGCGTGATGCCAGGGGTGTGGGGGCGCAGTGCGGCGAAGGCCTTGGTGTCGAAGGAGGGGAGGCTTTCGAAGGCGAAGCTGCGTTGGCGGCCGGGGATGAGGCCAGAGGCGATTTCGGCGGCTTCGATGACGAAGGTACCGGAGCCGCACATGGGGTCGAGCACGGGCTCGATGCCATCAAAACCGCATTGGCGGAGGAACATGGCCGCCATGGTTTCGCGCATGGGGGCTTTGTTGACCGCTTCCTTGAAACCGCGCTTGTGGAGCGACTCGCCGGTCGTGTCGATGCTGAGGGTGACGAGGTCGTCTTCGATGCGGACCATGACGCGGAGGGCGGCGTCCTCAGTGATCGGTGCGCCGAACTCTTCGGTAATGGCGATGGCGACACGTTGGGCGGCGGCGCCTGCGTGGTAGATGCGCGAGCGCTTGCAGCTGGCTTCGACGCGGAGGGGAACGTTGCGGCTGAGAAAATCACCCCAGGGGATTTTTCGCGAGCGTTTGTCGAGTTGAGCCAAGTGCATAGCGCGGAATTCAGCGAAGCGCGCAAGGATGCGGGTGGGGCCGCGGAGGACGAGATTGGCGCGCCAGACGTCGGCCCAGGTACCCTCGAAGGTGACGCCGCCATCGGTGACGCGCGACGAGGGGAAGCCATTTTCGAGCGCCTCTTCGCAAAGAGGCGCTTCAAGGCCGGGGGTCGAAACGAGATAGATGGGGAAGCTGGCGGTCATCCGTCTGACCTAGCTTGCCCATCCCTTGGCTGCAATGGGCTCAGTTGTTGATCGAGAAGATGCCCCACTGCGTATCCGCGCAGGAGTCATCGAGGCAGACATTAGTGATCCACATGGCGCCGTTCGCGAGACCGACGCCTTCGCTGGTGACGATCAGATCATCGACATCCTGAGACGCGACGCCGTCGATCGTTTCCTGGGTGACGAGGGTATCGAAGTTGTCCTCGAAATCCTGCTGGCTGAGAATATCGTAGGTTTCGCCATTGGCATTGATGGTCAGCGGATAGATGGCGAAGGCAGCAAAATCGACCGGATTATAGGTGGATGCCTGCTGAACGTCCGAGAAAAGCTCGAAAAATCCGTCGGCATTGCCGTGAATATTCTCGATGTCGGCATAGACCTGCTCTTCGCTGGCAAAGGCTGGGCTGGAAATAAGCAGGGCGAGAGCCGCGATGGCGAGGCGCATAAACTGTTCTCCGGGACCTATATCGGCTAGGTGCGGCAGATTTGCTTCAAATCACGGCGACTACAAGACGGGCGGCAAAATATACCGCCCGTTAAGCGTAGACCGCCATTATGGCCCTGTCGGAGATGGCAGGCCTGGTCTGCTCCCCCCGCGAGTTTCAGTATTGCGTCAGGTCGGGTTCGATGCGTCTCATTATCGGTGTTATCTTTGTCTTTGCCTGCGTTCTCGGCGGCTATGCCGCAATGGGCGGGCACGTCGAAGTTCTCTGGCAGCCCTTCGAATTCGTCATCATTCTGGGTGCCGCGATCGGCGCCTACATCATCGGCAATAGTGGCCGGGTGCTGAAGTCGACCATCGGCATTTTCGGCACGCTGTTCAAAGGGCCGCGCTACAACAAGGCGGCCTACGTAGAATTGCTTGGCCTGCAGTTCAGCCTTTACAAGCTGATCCAGGCCAAGGGTGTGCTGGCGATCGAACCGCATATCGAAAATCCGCACGATTCCGAGCTGTTCAACCGCTTCCCGACCTTTGCCAAGAACCACCACGCGGTGGAATTCATGTGCGACTATCTGCGCATGGTGACCATGGGCACGAACAATGCCCATGAAATGGAAGCGCTGATGGACGAGGAACTCGAAACCCATCACCAGGAGCAGGAACAGCTCGTCGGCGCCATGCAGGCCCTGGCTGACGGTACGCCGGCTCTTGGCATCGTGGCCGCCGTGCTTGGCGTTATCAAGACTATGGGCGCCATCACCGAGCCGCCGGAAGTTCTCGGCCACCTCATCGGCGGCGCTCTCGTCGGTACCTTCTTCGGCGTGTTCGTCGCTTACGGTTTCTTTGGCCCGATGGCGCAGTCGCTGCGCGGCATCTTCGAAGCTGAATCCAAGTATTTCCTCTCGATGAAGGTCGGCCTTCTCGCCCATATCAGCGGCCAGCCGCCTGTTATG
Organism: Devosia sp. Leaf420; assembly: GCF_001425445.1. Classification (GTDB taxonomy): domain Bacteria; phylum Pseudomonadota; class Alphaproteobacteria; order Rhizobiales; family Devosiaceae; genus Devosia. The sequence goes on from NZ_LMQU01000012.1 coordinate 484,653, forward strand.
GCGGTGGAATTTGCCCGCAAAGCTCTGATGAGCGATGTGCGCCCGACCTTCAACGAGGTCGAAGAGGCTACTGCGGCCCTCCCGGCTGCGACCTGATCTGATTTTTTCGAGTAACGTGCCGCCCCGAGGGGCGGCGCAGTAGTTTTCTGCGGGGCGGCCATGGCCAATTTCGAACAGCCAATCATCATCAAGAAGGTCAAGAAGGGTGGCCACGGCCACCATGGCGGGGCGTGGAAGATCGCCTATGCCGACTTCGTGACGGCCATGATGGCCTTCTTCCTCCTCATGTGGCTCATCAACATGACGACGGCAGAGCAAAAGCAGGGTCTCGCCGACTACTTCTCGCCACCATCGATCAGCCTTTCCTCCAGCGGGGCAGGCGGGGTCATGGGCGGGCAGGCGATGGACAACGAAGGCGCGAGCATGTCCGGCTCGGCTTCCGACATCACGGCCAAGGAGCCGGCATCGCCCTCTGACGCCACCACGGGTGAAGCCGAGAAGGCTGTGGGCGGGCAGGCCAAAGAGAATGGTAGCGAATTGCAGGCGACGAGCGATTCTGAATTCAATCTCAAATCGGTGGATTCGCAGGAATTCCACTCGGCTGCGGCGAGCATTCGCCAGGCCTGGCAGTCTATGCCTGAGCTGACCCCGTTCATGGACAATCTGATGATCGAAGAGACCGAAGATGGTCTCGATATCCAGATCGTCGACCAGCAGGGCCGTCGCATGTTCCCCGAGGGTTCGAAATATCCGCTGGAAACGACGCGCGCAGCGATCGCTGCAATGGCGCCCTATCTGCAGCAGCTCAATGCGCAGATGTCGATATCGGGATATACGGCCGCTGGTGGGCGCTATGAAAATCCGCGCTATGGCGCCTGGGAGCTTTCGGCTGATCGCGCCAATGTCGTGCGGTCGACGTTGGGTGAATTTGGGCTGAGCGATGATCGCATCAAGTCGGTGTCCGGCCGGGCGACGGATGAACCCTTCTTCCCGAACGATCCCTATATGGCGGCCAATGAGCGCGTGAAGATCACTGTGATCAAGACAGCGCCGCCAGTACCGATGAGCCTCAAGCCATAGGACTGTGGCGTCTCTATTTTCCTGAGCCTTTTGCGGCTCAGGAACGATAACATGCTGGAACGCCGCGCAGTGCGCGGCGTTCTTCTTTGCAGAGTTCTATTCTGCGAGAAGCGTCATGTTGCAGTTGTTGCTTATTCTGATCGTTGTCGCCGTCGTATCGGGCGCCATGGGCTTTACCGGCGTCGCAGCTGGCGCGGCAGGCCTTGCCAAGATCATCTTCGTTTTGATGCTGCTCGGCATCGGTCTCATCGTCATTCTGACGATGATGGGGCTAGCCATTTTGTTCTGAAAATTAGCTGCAGCCGGAGAGAAGAAAGGGCGCCTTGCGGCGCCCTTGGTGTTTTAGGCAACGGTCAGCGTGACGTCGACATTGCCGCGGGTGGCGTTGGAATAGGGGCAGACTTCGTGGGCCTTGTGGACCAAGGATTCTGCGTCTTCCTTGGAAAAGCCGGGGAGGTTGACCTTGAGCTCGACCGCAATGTTGAAGCCCTTGGCGCCTTCATTGGCGTTTTCGCCGAACGAAACGGAAGCGTCGATCGTGGTTTCGTCGGGAACCTTGATTTTTTCGCCGCGGGCGACGGCCTTCAGCGCGCCGAGGAAGCAGGCGGAATAGCCGGCGGCAAAGAGCTGCTCAGGGTTGGTGCCCGGGCCATCATTGCCGCCCATGGCCTTGGGGGTGTCGAGCGTTACGGCAAGACGACCGTCATCGGTCTTGCTGGTGCCGGTGCGGCCGCCGGTGGTGTGGGCGTGGGCGGTATAGACTGCAGACTTGATCGACATGTTTTGCTCCTGTGAGAGGGCTGAAATCTCGTGACACGGAATTCAATAGCGCACAATTAAATTGCGCGCAATAGAAATTTGTGGGATAGGTTGGATCGAAGTTGGAGAGGGCGCATGGTTATTAAAAAGATGCCGACGATCGACCAGATGCTGTGCTTTGCCATTTATTCGGCCGGACACGCCTTCACGCGTTTCTATAAGCCGCGGCTGGACGCGCTCGATCTCACCTATCCGCAATATCTCGTCTTCCTCGTGCTCTGGGAGAAGGACGACATCACGGTAAAGACCTTGGGCGAGCGATTGTTCCTCGATTCCGGCACGATCACCCCATTGGTGAAGCGGCTTGAGGCGCGGGGGCTGGTGAGCCGCGAGCGCGATAAGGTCGATGAGCGGCAGGTGCGGATCAAGCTGACGGACGAGGGGCGGGAGATGGAAACCAAGGCATTGGCCATCCCGCTGGCGGTCGTCGAGGGGACCGGTGGATCGCTCGAAAGTATCGACGCGCTCCGGCAAGAGCTGGATTCACTGCGCGAGCGGCTCGACGCCGCGGTGCGATAGGGGAAGGGGAGCCAGCGGCTCCCCTTTTTGTTGGCTTAGAGCGTGATGCGATATATGCCGAAACCGTCCTCGTTGGTTTCGCCTGTCGCTTCGATCTTGATCGCGGTGACATCATCGACGTGCTCGGCGGCCTTGGGGCCTGTGGCGAAGAGGACGGTGGTGTCGGCGATGGGCGCCAGGGACCAGTTGCTGTCTGCCTTGGGATCGATCGTGCCGTTTTCGATGATGTAGCGCACGATGATGTCGCGGTTGGTATCGGGGCCCTTGAAGACGATCACGTCCGAATTGATGTTCGGGAAGGTGCCGCCGCCGCCAGCGCGATAGTTGTTGGTCGCAACGACAAACTTCTGAGCTGGATCGACCGGCTTGCCGTCATACATCAGATCGACGATGCGGTTGGCATCGGGGTTCGGTTCTTCCTTGCCATCGGAAGAGTATTTCGAGGGCTGGGTGAGGTCGATCTTGTAGGTGACGCCGTCGATGACGTCGAAATTGTAGGACGGGAAGTCGAGATTGATCAATTCGGCATCTTTGGCGCCGGCTTCGATCTGGTTGAAGATGCCTGCCGAGCGTTCGAGCCAGTTCTTGACGTCGGCGCCGGTGATGACAACGGCCTGGATCGTATTGGGATAGAGGTAGAGGTCGGCGACGTTCTTGATGGCGACCGGGCCGACGGGGACGTCGGTGTAATAATCAGGACCGCCACGACCGCCGGATTTGAAGGGAGCAGCGGCTGAGAGGATCGGCAAGCTTTCCCATTCTGTGCCCTTCATCATCTGCTGGATATACCAGGTCTGGGCCTGGCTCACGATCTGAACCGATGGATCATCAGCAACGAGCGCGAAATAAGAATAAAGCGGCGCGGCGGTTTCGCCGACCGGGCGACGGATGTAGTCGAGCGTTTCTTGGTGTTCATCGTCAACCGCGCTGACGATTTCGGCTTCGTCTTCGACGAGCGGCTGCACCTTGCCATCGACGCGCTCGGAGATCGGGCGGGCTTCGGAGGTGTGCGAAGCGATGGTCCATTTACCATCGGCATCCTGCTCCAGGAGGAGGTCGATGAGGCCCATATGGCTGCCCCAGAAGCCCGGCATGACGGCCGGCTTGCCGGCGAGCGTGCCGGCTTCGATGTCGACGCCTTCGATGCCTTCATAATCGGGGCCGGGGAAGACCAGGTGCTGGTGGCCGGTCAGGACCACGTCGATGCCTTCGATGCCAGCAAGCTGCAGCGAGGCGTTTTCGGCGCCAGTGGTCTGGTCGGCGGCGATGCCGGAATGGGAGAGGGCGACGATGATGTCGGCGCCTTCTTCCTTCATGCGCGGCACGTAGGCCTTGGCGGTTTCGACGATGTCGCGCGTGTTGACCTTGCCCTCAAGGTGCGTCGCGTCCCAGGTCATGATCTGGGGCGGCAGGAAGCCGATGAGGCCGACCTTGATGGTCTTGGTGGCGCCGGAGCCGTCGGTCAGTTCCTTTTCGACGATGCGATAGGGCGTGATGTAAGTGTCGTCGCTAAGCGCATCGGCTGCGAAGTCGCCACGGACGAGGTTGGCGGAGACGAAGGGGAATTCGGCGCCTTCGAGAGCCTTGTCGAGGAATTCGAGGCCGTAGTTGAATTCGTGATTGCCAAGGGTCGCGGCTTCATAGCCCAGCGTGTTCATTGCAGCGATAATCGGGTGGACGTTGCCATCGAGGCCTTTTTCATAGGCGATGTAGTCGCCCATCGGATTGCCCTGGATGATGTCGCCATTGTCGAGCAGCATGGAATTGCCGGCTTCGGCGCGGATGGCTTCGATCAGGCTGGCGGTGCGTGCGAGGCCCATCGTGTCATTGGGCGCGTCGGCATAGTAGTCATAAGCAAGTGCCGCGACGTGTAGATCGGTGGTCTCGATGATGCGCAGATGGGCCTGATTGGCTTGCGCATGGACGGCAAAGGGGTGCATCGCCGCGATGGCTCCTAGACTGGCGGAACCGGCGAGAAAGGTACGGCGGGATATCCTCGGGTGAAAATTCATCGACTTCTCCAAGTATTTGCCATTGTTTCCGGAAGTGCACCTCCGGTTGCCGGTTAACCGGCTATGGCCGCTCCCAAAAAAGGGCGAGACCTGCTCTTGCCTCCGTTCGGTGACGGTGCCGTGACGGCGGCGGAGGGAGGCTAGGATTGTTTTACCAGGCGGTCAATTTATGACATTGCGATGACAGCGAACGACAGGATGCAACCTGTTCCCACCCTTGTCTCTTGTTGGTAGCAATAACAGCGTTGTGAAGGGGCAATCTCCATGAAATGGCGTGGGCGCGAGCGCAGCAGCAATATCGAAGACAGACGCGGGCAGGCGGGTAGTTCCGGCGGCTTTGGCAGCTCGCCATTCGGCCGTGGTGGTGGCATCCGACTGCCGACGGGTGGCGGCGGTGGCTCGCGCGGCGGCATCGGTGGCATCATTGGGATCGTTGTGTTGCTCGGCATCGTCTGGCTGGTCACGGGACAGAACCCGATGGACATGCTGGGCGGCAGTTCGGGCGCCGCGCCATCGAGCACGACATCACGCCAATTGCCGGCCGAAGGTCAGGACGAGATGGCCGATTTCGTCGGCGTCGTCGTCAAGGAGAACGAAGATCTCTGGAACCAGGTGTTTGCCGCTGCGGGCGAGACATACACCGAGCCGCAGGTGGTGCTTTACACCAACCAGACGGATTCCGGTTGCGGCACTGCGGATTCGCGGATGGGTCCGTTCTACTGCCCGGTCGATTCCAAGGTCTATATCGATCTCAGTTTCTACGATGAGCTGCGCCAGCAGTTTGGCGCGCCCGGCGATTTTGCGCAGGCCTATGTGCTTGCCCATGAAATCGGGCATCATGTGCAGAACCTGACCGGCGTGCTGCCTGACTTCAACGAGCGTCGGCAGAGCATGAGCGAAGAAGAAGCCAATGCCTATTCGGTGCGCGTGGAACTGCAGGCCGACTGCTACGCTGGCGTTTGGGCGAACTTTGCCGGCGAGCAGAACCTCCTGGAATCTGGCGATATTGACGAAGCGCTGAACGCTGCCGAGCAGATCGGCGACGACAAGCTGCAGGAGCGGATGCAGGGCTATGCCGTGCCCAAGACGTTTACGCACGGCACGTCAGCGCAGCGCCGCACCTGGTTCGAGCGCGGGTATCGGTCGGGCGAGCCCAACCAGTGCGATACGTTCTCGGGCAATATCTAGGCGAACCCTTGGCCGGGAGACGCGTTGCGTCCTCGGCCAAGGAGTTTTGAATGCAGGGCAATCTTGCTGACATCGCCATCAAGCATTTTGCCGATGATGGGACATTTCCCAACAACAGCCTGCCGGTGATCATCTATCGGCGGGCGGTCGCCGAGCCGTCGCCGGAGGCGATGGAGGCGCTCTTCGATCAGAATGGCTGGCCGAGTGCCTGGCGCTATGGCGTCTATGACTTTCACCATTTCCATTCGACGGCGCATGAGTGTCTTGGCGTGGCACGCGGTTCGGCGCGGCTGCAATTTGGCGGTCCAGAGGGACGAGTGTTCGAGGTGGTGGCTGGCGATGTTATGGTTCTTCCAGCGGGCATCGGGCACAAAAATGTCGGATCGAGCGCGGACTTTCTGGTGGTGGGGGCATATCCGCCGGGGATGAGCGCCGATCGATTGAAGGGCGAGCCTGGCGAGCGGCCGGGGGCGGATGAACGGATCGCCCAGGTGGCCTTGCCAAAGACCGATCCGGTCGGCGGTCAGGCCGGTCCGCTGCTGAGCAAATGGGGATGAACTAGGAGCGCATTCGTGATGGACCGCTTTGGGTGGCTCAAGCATTTCCTTCAGACTGAAGGAGATTGCAAATGAGCAAACCTAAAGAGACGAATACCGCTCAAGCCAATGCCACTCATCGCGCCGAGGCTGACCGCCGGCCAGTGCCTGACAAGGACAAGAAGGCCGCGACTGGATCGCGCGACGAGGATCTGCCAGGGGCCGAGGGTCCGCTGTCGGCTGGCGCGAATGAAGATACGTATGACTAGCGTGATGACGTGAGAGGGTCGACTGAGACCGGTTGAGCGCTCACGGGTGAGATAGGGGTGGCCGCGTAGGGCAGGGTTGGGTAAACCCTGCCTAGTTTTACGCATGGGCCGCCATGATCCCCAAAATCCTGCACTTCACCTGGAAATCCACTGACCTGCCGCGGCAGATGCAAACCTATTACGATGCGTGGCGCAGCCTGCATCCGGATTGGGATATCCGGCTCTGGACCGACGAGACCATGCGGGGTTTCGTTGAAGAAACATATCCCGATTTTCTCGCCACCTATGACGCCTATCCCAAGATGATCCAGCGAGCGGACGCGTTTCGCTATCTCGTGCTTGGAGCGCTGGGTGGCGTTTATGCAGACCTCGATGTCGAGCCATTCCGGCCCATCGATGAACTGCTTCAGCATGAGTGTTTCCTTGGGATTGAACCGCTCGAGCACATCTTTCCCGATCGCCATCATCAGGGCGTGCCGTTCCTGATCACCAACGCCTTTATGGGCTCGGTCCCGAGGCATCGGCTTTGGCTGGATATCATCGCGAGAATGCCGTCGCTGTTGGATCAGGAGACGTTTTATTCTACGGGTCCATCCATGGTGACGGCAGCGGTTTTGCGGCTGCCGCGTAACGAGCGGCCGACATTGCTGTCGCCAAGGGTGTGGTCGCCATTGCTCGTTGATGGGCGGAAGACTGGGACAGATGCCGAAGCCGTCGCCTTGCTCGATCCGGTCGCGCCAGTGGTTTCGAAGGCGGAGCCGCTGGTGTCCCATGTCTGGATGACGACCTGGGTGCCTTGGCACAAGCGGAGCAAGCGCTTCAATGCGTTGTTTCAGGCGCCGACGCGGGCCAAATGGCAGTTCAGGCAGTTGGCCAATCCGTCCTTGGCCAAGGTGGTCATTGCCGATCCGCTGCATCTCTATATCGATCAGAACATCCGTCCGTCGGCGGATCGACCGAGTGTTAACGTGGCCGTTCGGCTCGAAGATGGCGCCCTGTCGACGGGATTGGCTGACGCCTTGATGCGCCTCGATTATCCGCGTGATCGCTTGACCATCACGCTGCATGTTCCGGGTCGTGCCGATGTGAAAGGTTTGGACGCGCTGGTGGCCGAGAAGGGGCTGAACGCGGTGATCGTAGCCGGAGATTATGCAAGCGTCGCGGCGCGGGACAATGACATTTTGGACAGCCATGGGCCGTGCGCTGACTGGGTGCTGCTGATCGATGGATCTATTCAGGACTTCCCGCCGGATGTGATCCAGAGGATGCTGGGCGCAGAGCGGCCTGTGGTCTCAGCCAATGTCGTCGACGAAACCGGGACGCCGGGCGACGACCAATTGTTCCGATATGAAAAAGCGGCGCCCTTCAAGGTGCTTTACAAGGATCGCGGCAGAGATGGCGCGGTGCGCCGTGACCGGGCGTTCCGGACTTATCTCGGGCGTCAAAAGGCGTTTGCCGTCTTGCCGTTGGATGGAGTCGGAGAAAGCTTTGTCCTGATCGAGCGGGCGGTGATTGAGGCGGGCGTACGCTTCGCGGAGACGCCTTACAAGCTGCACCTTGGCGCCGAGGCGTTTGGCATCATGGCGCGGGATCGGGGCTTTGAAGTTTGCGGGCTGACCGAGCTCGAAGTCGTACGCAGCAACCAGAATTGAAAAGGGCAGCGCTTTTGGCGCTGCCCTTTTCAATGCTTTAGGCGGCTTCGCCGGGTGCCTTGTGCTCGGGCAGCTCTGCCAAGCCCTTTTCCTTGCGCACCAGATTGAGGAAGCGCGTGAAGAGGTAGTGGCTGTCCTGTGGGCCGGGGCTGGCTTCAGGGTGGTACTGCACCGAGAAGATCGGCTTGCCATCGACCGCGAGGCCGGCATTGGAATTGTCGAACAGCGAGATATGGGTCTGGGTGACGCCAGCCGGCAGGCTTTCGGTGTCTACGGCAAAACCATGGTTCATCGAGGTGATTTCCACCTTGCCCGTCGTCAGATCCTTCACCGGGTGATTGGCGCCATGGTGGCCCTGGTGCATCTTGCTGGTCGTGCCGCCGAGGGCAAGGCCGAGCAACTGGTGACCGAGGCAAATGCCGAACATGGGCTTTCCCGTTTCCATCAGCTTCTGAATGGTCGGGACGGCATATTTGCCCGTCGCCGCCGGATCGCCAGGGCCGTTGGACAGGAATATGGCGTCGGGATTGTGCGCGAGCACGTCGGCAGCTGTCGCCGTGGCCGGGACGACGGTGACCTTGGCCCCTTGATCGGCGAGGCAGCGGAGGATGTTGCGCTTCGCGCCGTAGTCGATGGCGACGACGTGGAAATCTGGCTTCTCGACTGTGCCGTAGCCCTTGTTCCACTGCCAGCTGGTCTGGTCCCAGTGGTAGGTCTGGGCCGTGGTGACTTCTTTGGCGAGGTCGAGGCCTTCAAGGCCCGGAAACGCATTGAGTTCGGCCTTGATGGAGCCTTCGTCGAACTGGCCGGTGGGCTCATGGGCGATGACGCCATTGGGCATGCCGTTTTCACGGATGCGCGCGGTCAGGGCGCGGGTGTCGACGCCGGCAATGCCGATAATGTTGCGCTTCTTGAGCCAGGCATCGAGCTTTTCGGCGGCGCGGTAGTTCGAGGGGTTGGTGATGTCTGCCTTGAGGACGACACCCCGGACGCCCGAGAGCGCGGCCATGTTCACCGTTTCGATGTCTTCATCGTTGGTGCCGACATTGCCGATATGGGGGAAGGTGAAGGTGATGATCTGGCCGGCATAGGAGGGGTCGGTGAGGACTTCCTGGTAGCCGGTCATCGCCGTATTGAAGCACACTTCGCCTGCGGCATGGCCAACTGCACCAATGCCATGGCCCTCAAGGCGCGTGCCGTCAGCCAGAATAAGAACTGCGGTCGCGGGGGATTGCTGCCAGCGGGTCACGGTCGGTCTCCATGCTTGGTTCGTCGGTTCGCGCGCACAGGCAAACGGGGTGAGCCGCTACAGTGGGTGCGAGGGATGTCGGTTGAGGCCTCCTCTTAGAAGGCCAAGCCGGAGAGCGCAAGTGGCGCAGTCCGCGTTTCATGCCTATATGGGGGCAAGAATCTGCATGGCAAGGAGCACACCAAGATGCGCGAAACGATCAGCGAAGGCCTCAAAACCGCACTAAAAGCCCGGGATCAGCGGCGTACGGCGACGCTGCGCGCCATCAATGCGGCCATCAAGGACCGCGATATTGCCAATCGCGGCGATGGCAAGGGGCCGGCGACCAACGACGAAGTCCTCGCGATGATTCAGAAGATGGTGAAGCAGCGCGAAGAGAGCTTTGCCATCTATGCCCAGGCCGGCCGCGCCGATCTCGCGACGGTGGAAAAGGAAGAGATCGATATTCTCAACGAGTTTCTGCCCAAGCCACTGACCGAGGAAGAAGTCGCTGCGGCCATCACTGCTGCTATTTCCTCCAGCGGCGCCGAGGGGCCGAAGGACATGGGCAAGGTGATTGCTGAGCTCAAGGCGAACTATCCGGGGCGAATCGACTTCGGGAAGGTGAGCCAGCAGGTGCGGAGCGCACTCGCAGCGCAGGGTTGATCGAATGTGGGGCGCCGAGAGGCGCCCCGTTCGTTTCAGGAAAGGCCTGCAAATGGGTCGCGCCAGGCATCGATCTCGTCGAGGCGGTCGTGCCAGGCATGGATGTTGGGGAAGAGATCGAGCGGGATCAGGCCGCGCTCGGCATAGGGCAGGGCCGAAGCGACGCGGAAATCGGCATAGGTCAGTTTGTTGCCAACGAGCCAAGCGCGGTCTGCAAGCGTTGAATCGAGGATCGCGGCGAAGCGCTTGAAATCATTCGTCGTATCTTCAACGACCTGCGGATCCGGATCGCCCATGAACGACTTTGCGGTGTGGTTGTGCCAGACGAGGGCCGCACCGGCATTGGTGAAATGGTGGGCGCTCCAACTCACCCACATCATGATCTCGACAGCGAACTCATCGGGCCAGAAGGCACCACCGGCAAGGCGCGAAAGGCGCAGCGAAATGGCATCGGCTTCCCAGAGCCGCTTGCCATCTTCGACGAGCAGCGGGGCAAGCGAATTGGGATTGAGCGGCAAGAATTTCTCGCGGTCGGCGCCCATCGGCTCGTAGCGGATGTAGCCGACTGGCGACTTGAGATGGCGCGCGACGGCGACCGCGACGCGCGGGTTGATGTTGTGCGTGTAGTAGAGCGTTCTTTCAGTCATAAAATCCTCCTAGTGCCGCCTCTTCAGAGCTCGCTTTGCACAAGCTTACTCCATGCGGATGTGAGGACGACGCCTCTGCCGACAGGCGATCGACTATTTTTCTGAGATTTTTTTGGCGTTACGCGACAAGCCGAAGCGCGGCGAGTTTTACTTGGTTTCGCCCATTGTGCTTGGCTTGGTAAAGCGCCGCGTCGGCGCGGTTGAGGAGGGCGGGGAAGTCTTCATCGCCCTCGAACATGGCAAGGCCCACGCTGACGGTGGCGTGCAGCTGGCCTTGCTCGATGACGAGCGTCAAATCGGCAAAGACACTGCGCACGCGTTCGGCAACTGCCTTGGCCTTTTCCTGATCGACGTCGATCAGAACAGCGCAGAATTCTTCGCCGCCGATCCTGGAAATGACATCGAGAGGTCCGAGCTCGCGCTGCAATACATCGGAAAAGAGTTTTAGGACGCGATCACCTTCGGCGTGGCCAAGCCGGTCGTTGATCTGCTTGAAATGATCGAGATCGAACATCAACACGGCGCTGTTGCGACTGGGCGGCGCGTTGCCGAAGCGATCGAAAAGCGCCCGGCGATTGAGCACGCCGGTCAGGGAATCGGTGTTTGCTGCCTGGTGATGGTGGTGGGCGGCGCGCGCGTGGTGAAGGGTCAGGGTGATGGCACCGATGCCCGTCAGTCCCACCAGCGACATGATGGAATTGAAGTCTTCAGCCCAGTTCTTTGGCGGCGCGGAGAGTACCCAATTGCCGTCAAGGGCCAGCATGAGGGCGCAACAGGCGAATGAGATGGCGGTGACGGCGTAAAGTGTGCCGATTGCGGCAAGCGCAAAGCGAAGCTGGTCGTCGCTGCGGATATGCTCATAGGCACATAGGAGCATAAGAACGGCGGCGGTGGCCTTAAGCATCAGTGTGCCCAGGCCCGATAGCCCAAGAAGAAGGGGTACCGCGGTCGCAATGGCCGAAAGAGCGCCTACCACAGCGGCGGGCCAAAGGGACGCCTTGCTGTTTCTGAAGCGACGGGCGCCCGCGTAGACGCAACTGAAACCGATCAGGATCAGCGCGAAGGGCACAAGCTGGAAGAAGAGCGTGTAGGCGCCGTTGCGCAGGCCCATAAGCATAAGGGCGACGACGATGAGCGCCATGCCGGTGGCGCCAAGAACGAGATAGGTCTCGCTGCGAGAGTTGAACCAGCCGATCAAAAGCGCGAGCAGCAATGAGGCGCTCGAAAAGCCGATGCCGATCAGTAGAGTTGCATTGTCGATGATCATGGTGCACCCCACGACGGTCGGGCAGTCATAAAGTCAAATTTGACAACGCTCCCTTACATTTCCGTTTCAATTCTATCGACTGCTTTTTCCCGGGCCTTATTCCGCGGCGACAGCGACGGGCGGCAAAAGACCCTGGCGTTTATCGAGCATGTTGGAGACGACCGCGACAAAAGCGGCGAGCGCCGAGCTGATGGCACCAATGAGGGGCAGGTAAGCGTATCCGGGGCCCGATGCGATAACGTTGGCGCCGAGAATGGCGCCGACGGCTATGCCGATGTTGAAGCCGGTGGGAATGAGGGCTGAAGCGAGGTTCGGCGCATCGGCGGCCCAGGCGAGCACGCGCGACTGCACCGGTGAACCGAAGGCAAAGTTGACGCCGCCCCACAGGATCGTCGCGATGGCCATAACGATGGGGTAGGGGCTCACGAAGAAGATCGTCGCAAACATCACCGCCTGTAGCGCGAGGATCGCGATCAGCGAAGGCATGAGCTTCCAATCGGCCAATCTGCCACCGACAAAGACACCTATGGTTGAGCCGACACCATAGAGCAGCAAGAGCCATGGGACGGTCGCCGTGGGCAGACCGGTAATATTGGTCAGGAGCGGGGTGATGTAGGTGAAGAGGCTATACTGGCCGATCATCACCAGGATCACGATGAGCAGCGAGGCGACAATCTGTTGCCGTCCCAGCACTTTGAATTCACGCTTGAAGTCTCCGGCGGTGGTGGCGGAAGCGGCACTGCGCGGCAGGAAAACGGCCACAGTCAACGTCGCCAGCAGTCCGATAATTCCGACCGCCCAGAACGTGGCGCGCCAACCCAGAACATTGCCGATGGCCGTGCCGCCGGGTACGCCGAGGATATTAGAAACGGTGAGGCCCGAGAGGATGAGTGCAACCGCGAAGCCGCGTTTTTCCGGCGGCACGAGGCTGACAGCCACGATTGCTGCGATGCCGAAATAGGTGCCGTGGACAACAGCGACGATGACACGGGCGGCCATCAGCAGTTCAAAACTCGGAGCAATGGCGCAGAGCACTTGGCCCAGGGTAAAAATGCCGCCCAGCAGCAGGATCAGCGACTTTCGCGTCATCTTCTTGGTGGCAACGGCGAGAAGTGGGCCGCCAACGGCGATGCCGATCGCATAGCCGGAGATGAGATAACCAGCCACTGGCACGGTTACGCCTAGACCGGTGGCGACTTCGGGAAGAATGCCGGCGATGACGAACTCGGCAGTGCCAAAAGCAAAGGCTGCGAGGAAAAGCGCGATAAGGGGGAGGGACATGCAGTATTCGCCGGGAGGCGGCCTCGGTGGAGGGCGTGTCTTTCCATAGGCCCGAAAGGGGCACAATCTATATTTTGCGCGGGCCATTTCAGAAAAGCTCAACCCATGGTGCTGGCGTGACCGCAGAGCTGGCGCTAACGTTCTCTTTGGCGGGCTGTTGAGTCCCATGGAGGGCAAGTGAAATGGCGGTTTCTTCGGGTACCAAAAGGCGTTTTGCGGCGGCGACGGCATTGCGCGGCGTGCTGATGCTGATTGCGGGGCTCTATGCTCTGATCTTCCCCGGCGATGCGCTCACGGTTCTGGTGCTGTTCGGTGGCGTGTTGCTGATCGTTGATGGCGCCTTGGGGCTCTGGAGCCTGACGTTTGGTGGCGGCAAGAGTGGCAATTATTGGTTCGATATCATCGCCAATGCCGCGTCACTGATCCTCGGTGTGCTGTTCTTCATCCAGCCGTTTATCGCGACGATCTTTACGGCAACTTTCCTCGGCACGATCGTGGGGCTCGCCGCGCTTTTCGTAGGCGCCATGCAGATATTCGTCGTGGTCCGCGAGCGTGAGAGCTATGCGCGGATCTGGCCGGTGGTGCTGTCCGGCGCGTCCTATGTGCTGCTCGGGCTGGTCTTCCTGCTGTTTCCGGTTTTGACCGCAGCGGTGGGCGTGATGCTTGGCGGCATCCTGCTGATCTTTTTTGCCATTGGCCTCTTTGGTTGGGCTTGGCGGCTTTATCAGTCGAGCAAGGTTTAGGTTGCGGGCTTGTAGGTCACCGAGACGCCGGCCACGGTCGCGTCATTCCGATAGATCGTTGCCTTGGGCGGCGCAGTGATCTCGATTGCGGTGGCCGAGAGCCAGCGGGGATCAGGATCAGCGCCTGCGCCGACGGAATAGAAGCTTGCGGCGTCGAATGGCACGTCTTCGCCCGGTGGCACCAGCGCTGCCTGGGTATTTTGGTCGGTGTCGCCGCAGTCCCTGGAGAAAATGACGAGGTCAAATTGACCATCTGGCGAGGGCAGGCGCTCGGTTTCGTTGACCGAGCACTCTGGAATAGCCTCTGCCACGAACCAAAGCGTCGCGCCGATGGCGATAGCCGGCCCAATGGTTAGCGTGAGCAACACGGCCATTGGCATTTTCGTCGTCTTGGGCATGGCTGTGGATAAGCTCCTAGGTCGTGAGGTGACTTCGGCCCTGGGAGTGCTTAGGTAACACCCATGCGCTTTACCGATACGTTCCTGGATGAAATCCGCCAGCGCCTGCCGATTACGCAGGTTGTGGGCGAACACGTGCTTTGGGACAAGCGCAAATCGCAGCCGGGCAAGGGCGACATGTGGGCCTGTTGCCCCTTCCACGCCGAGAAAAGCCCGAGCTTTCATGCCGATGACCGGCGCGGCATCTATCACTGCTTTGGCTGTGGCGCGACGGGCGATCATTTCCGGTTCCTGACCGAAAAAGCCGGGATGAGCTTTCCCGAGGCGGTCGAAAAGCTTGCCGGCATGGCCGGTGTGCCGATGCCGGCGCGCGATGAGCGCAGCGAAAAACGCGAGGCCGCGCAAAAGGGCCTCGTCGAGGTCATGGAACTCGCGACCAAATATTTCGAGGCGGCGCTGGCGCATAATATCGGCGCGCGGGCTCGCGGCTATCTCTTTGACCGCGGCGTGTCGCCGACGAGCCAGACGCGCTTTCGCATCGGCTTTGCGCCCGATAGCCGCAATGGACTCAAGGAGCATCTCGCCGCGAATGGTGTCTCGGCGCAGGCGATGCTCGATGCGGGGCTAGTTACCAGTCGTGACGACGATCCGCTGACCTATGACCGGTTCCGCAACCGCGTGATGTTTCCGATCATGGATTTTCGAGGCCGGATCATCGCCTTTGGTGGCCGGGCGCTGAGCGCCGATGTGCCGGCAAAATATCTCAACTCGCCGGAGACGAGCCTCTTTTCCAAGCGGCAGACGCTTTACAATGGGCAATCGGCGCGGGCGGCGGCGCGGGACGGAGCCACGGTTATCGTGGTGGAAGGCTATCTCGATGTTATTGCCGCTGTTTCTGCGGGTTTCGAAGGGACAGTGGCGCCACTTGGCACCGCGCTGACCGAGGAGCATCTGCAGTTGGTCTGGCGGATGGCGGAGGTGCCAGTTCTCTGCTTTGACGGCGACAAGGCGGGTTTGAAGGCTGCCGAGCGGGCCATGGATCTGGTCATGCCGCATCTCAAACCGGGGCAGACGGTGAAGATCGCGACACTGCCTGAGGGGCAGGACCCCGATGATCTGATCAAGGCGCAGGGCCGGCAGGCGTTTGCCGACGTGATCGAGAAGGCGCGCAGCCTTTCCGATATGCTCTGGAGCCTCGAGACCGGCGGATTGGTGCCCGATGCGCCGGAAGAGCGCGCCGCTTTGCAAGCGCGGCTGCGGGAGCGGGCCAATTCGATCCAGGACCAGACTGTCCGCTTTCACTATCAGCAGGCGTTTGATGAAAAGCTGAAAGCATTCTTTGCGCCGATCCGGAAGCCTTGGGATGGGCAGCGCGGCGGGCGGCCGAACTATGGTCAGAGCGGCGCCTATGGATTTCCCGCACGCGGGACGCCGCGTCTCGTCGTGTCCGATACGCTGAGGAACTCGCGACTGATGCGCGGTTCGACAGGCATGGAAGCAACGCCGCGCGAGGCGACGATCATCCAGACCTTGGTCAACCATCCGGCACTGGTCGAAGACAAGTTTGAAATTCTCGCCGCGCTCGACTGCGATACGCAGACTGCGCAGAAGGTTTTGAGCGACATACTGGCCCTCGTCGTACGGCACCACGATATTTCGGCGCCGGATTTGCAGGACGCGCTTGGCGTGCGCGGGCATGGACCGACGCTGGCCAGAATGGCCGAGACACTGGTGCGGCAGGGGGTATGGCAGGTGGGGCCGGATACGGCGCTAACCGACGCGGAAACAGGATTAAGTCATGCGCTGGCCTTGCATAACAAGAAAGTTCAGCTAAATAGGGAACTCAAGGCAGCCGAAGCGGCGCTGGGCGAAGACCCGAGCGATGAAACCTTTGAAAGGCTGCGAGACATCAAGAACCAGATTACCACTGTCGATGGCACAGAGGCATTGATCGAAGGATTTGGTTCGCTATCTGGACGCGCGACTCGCAGTTTTTAGAGAAAACTCTAAAGACCGGCGAAGACGCGCGATTTCGCATATGGCGGTTACGTCATGTCGTCCCGAAGCGAACCATCATGATGCTGAGGTGTTAACGCCTTGGTGACCAAACCTTTACCTTGTCTTGAGCTGTCACCACCTATGACAAGTCCGGCGCCCGAGATGCCCGCGGGTCCCGAGGAGTAGCATATGGCCACCAAGGCAGCGAACAAAGCCAGCAAGGAAACCGAGAAGCCCGAATCCGGGGCTCCGGAAGCCTCCAATGACAGTCCTCTGATCGACCAGAACGATGCTGCGGTCAAGAAGCTGATCAAGGTCGCCAAGAAGCGCGGCTATGTTACCTACGAAGAACTGAATGCCGTTCTGCCGGCTGACGAAACCAGCTCCGAGCAGATCGAGGACTTCATGTCCATGTTCTCGGAAATGGGCATCAACGTCGTCGACGAAGACGAGGTCGAAGAGACCGAAGTCGAGAAGGACGAGGAAGAAACAGGCAGCGAAGTTGCGCCTTCCGGCGGCACCGCTCTGGCCAATACGTCGAACACCAAGTCTGGTTCGGATCGTACCGACGACCCGGTGCGCATGTACTTGCGCGAAATGGGTTCGGTCGAGCTGCTGAGCCGCGAAGGCGAAATCGCCATCGCCAAGCGCATCGAGGCCGGTCGGGAGACCATGATCGAAGGCCTCTGCGAATCGCCGCTGACCTTCCAGGCCATCATCATTTGGCGCGATCAGCTCGCCGAGGGCGAGATTCTGCTCCGCGACATTATCGATCTCGAAGCGACCTATGCTGGCCCCGACGCTAAGCAAGCGGCGCCTGAAATCCCCGTGCCGGCGCCGAGAGTGGAGCAGGAGCCGGTAAAGGCTGCTGCAAAGCCAGCGCCGCGCCGCGCTGCGTCTTCGGATAGCGACGACGACTATGTGCCGGAGGAGCCGCAGGCGCCGCAGGATCCGGTAGAAGACGACGATGACGAATTCGACAACGCGCTGTCGCTTTCGGCCATGGAAGCCGAACTGAAGCCGCAGGTCGTCGAGACGTTCGATCGTATCGCCGAGGCCTATGGCCAGATGCGCGTCATGCAGGATCGGCATGCCGAAGACCGAACCGCCACTGTTTCCGACGCGGAAAGCAAGAAGCTTGAAGTGCTGCGCGGTGAAGTGATTGCCGACGTTAAGTCGCTCTCGCTCAACAACAGCCGTATCGAAAGCCTCGTCGAACAGCTTTACGACATCAACAAGCGCCTCGTGCGTCTTGAAGGTCGTCTGCTACGCCTGGCTGAGAGCTATGGCGTCAAGCGCGAAGTTTTCCTCAAGAACTATTATGGCCGCGAACTGGACCCGACCTGGGAAACGACGTTCGATGGTTTCGATGGCAAGGGCTGGGCTGAATTCGCGCGTCGCGAAGTCGATACCGTTCGCGACATCCGTTACGAGATTGCTACGCTCGCGACCGAGACTGGCCTCGATATCGCCGAATATCGTCGTATCGTGCACAAGGTGCAAAAGGGCGAGCGCGAAGCTGCCATCGCCAAGAAGGAAATGGTCGAAGCCAACCTTCGCCTCGTGATCTCGATCGCCAAGAAGTACACCAACCGCGGCCTGCAATTCCTTGATCTCATTCAGGAAGGCAATATCGGCCTGATGAAGGCCGTCGATAAATTCGAGTATCGTCGCGGTTACAAGTTCTCGACCTATGCGACCTGGTGGATCCGTCAGGCGATCACCCGCTCCATCGCCGATCAGGCGCGCACTATCCGTATTCCGGTGCATATGATCGAGACGATCAACAAGATCGTCCGGACCTCGCGCCAGATGCTGCACGAGATCGGCCGCGAACCGACGCCAGAGGAACTCAGCGAAAAGCTGCAGATGCCCTTGGACAAGGTCCGCAAGGTGCTCAAGATCGCCAAGGAACCGATCTCGCTCGAAACCCCGATCGGCGACGAGGAAGATTCCAACCTCGGCGATTTCATTCAGGACGTGAATGCGATCCAGCCGATCGATGCGGCGATCCAGTCGAACCTGCGTGAAACGACGACGCGCGTTCTCGCTTCGCTGACGCCGCGTGAAGAGCGCGTGCTTCGTATGCGTTTTGGTATCGGCATGAACACCGACCACACGCTCGAAGAAGTCGGACAGCAGTTCTCGGTGACCCGCGAACGTATCCGTCAGATCGAAGCGAAGGCCCTGCGCAAGCTCAAGCACCCGAGCCGGAGCCGCAAGCTGCGGAGCTTCCTCGACAACTAGGAGCAGCTCATGGCTGCTCCTCGCCTCAAGATAACGGCTATTCGCGCGTCTGTTCCGTTCAAGCTGGCGGTGACTTTTTCCGATGGGACGCATGGCGTGTTCAACGCCGCGCCTATGCTGGCTGAGCGCGGAGAGGGGACGGAGCCGCTGCGGGATCGGGCCTATTTTGCCAAGGTGGAGCTCGCCAATGGCAAGCCGATCTGGCCGAACTATTTTGACATCTCGCCGCAATGGCTGCAGGAGGAGATGGACAAGCGCGGCGAGTTGGTACGGCCCCGGCCGCCGAGACGAAGTTAAGGGAGTTTTCGATGTCGTTTTGGAAAAAGCTTTTTGGTGGTGGCGGCGCTGACGAGGCGACACCAGCCGGCGACAAGTCCCTCGGCGAAGAAAGCTACAAGGGGCATCTGATCAAGGCCATCGAGATGCGCGTCGGCAGCGAATATCAGTTGGCCGGGACGATCGAGAAAGAAATCGGTGGCGAACAGAAGAGCTACAAGTTCATCCGCGCCGACCGCATGGGCTCCAAAGATGATCTTACCGCGCTGGCTCTTAACAAGGGCCGCCAAATCATCGACGAACAAGGCGACGGCATCTACCGCTAAGCCGAGCCAGTATTTTTAGTTATGACCGCGGGCCAATCGGCTCGCGGTCCTGTTTTTGAAGGATTGTCGTCATGGCAAAGAAGCCAACCGCCCGCAGTGAATTCGTGATGTTCGACATCGTCTATGAAGACGGCTCGCAGCGCTCAAACCGCAAGGTGGATGCCAATCTGCTGGGTGGGCTTGATGGCGACGAACCAGCCAAGGCTGCGATCGAAGAGCAGGACCGCGCCATCTCCGAAAAGTCCGGCATGCCGCCGCTGGCGATCAAGTCGATCAAGCGCTCGGGCAAGTAAGATGAATTCGGAAACCCTGCAGCTTGGCAAGGATGTGGAGGTGCCGCAGCATCCGGACGAGGCTGTGCTGGACCCGGTGCCCAATCCGCATCCGGATGTGAATTATGTCGCGCGCTATGTGGCGCCGGAATTCACCTCGCTCTGTCCGGTGACGGGCCAGCCGGATTTCGCCCATCTGGTCATCGACTATGTGCCCGATCAGTTTCTGGTGGAATCAAAGTCGCTTAAACTGTTTCTGACCTCGTTCCGCAATCACGGCGCCTTCCATGAAGGTTGCACGATCGATGTGGCCATGCGGATCGTCGCGGCGATCAAGCCACGCTGGCTACGGATCGGCGGCTACTGGTATCCGCGTGGCGGCATCCCCATCGATGTGTTCTGGCAGACGGGGCCCGTGCCTGACGGTGTCTGGTTGCCCGATCAGGGCGTGCCGCCCTATCGCGGTCGCGGCTAGAAAGCGGCCTCAAGAGCGGCTGCAAGCTTTTCGGCGCGCGCAGCAAAGCTGAGCCCTCGGGCGCTGAGATGCGGGATGCGCTGATGAGGAATGGCGTGGCGGCTGCATTGGCGGCTGGCCGCGTCGCCCAGGGCGATGACTCGACGATCCACCAGCTCATGGCGTGCGATGGCGTCGAAAGAAGCGTCCAGCGCTGCGTTGGGAATTCGCTCAGAGCGTGCGCGGGCGAGGAGGTGGAACGCATGGGTGACGTAAATGTCGGTGCGCTTGAGGCCTGCGAGCGCCAGACCCAGATCCAGAACACGATTGAACGGCATTTCGGCGAGATAGCCGGTTTCGCGCAAGCGCGAGCGTTCGGCTATGGCGGTTGGAGCGTCGAGGAAATTATAGGTCAGTAGTATCGGGCCGGTAAAGCTGGCCGAGGACAGGTGGTAGGGCGTGATCCAGTCGCCTTCCAATCCAGCGTCGGCATAGCTCTCGTAGCCGGGCCAGGAAAACTGACGGCGGCGCTCGACGATTTCTGCGTAGAGCGCCGCGTCCATTTAGGTGCCGAGGGCCTTATCGATGGCCGGCTTCACGACAGTGCCGTAAAGCTCGATTGCCTTCATGACCTTGTCATGGGGCAGGGTGCCGACGCTCAGTTGTAGGCCGAAGCGATCGTGCTTGAACCACTCGTGCTGCATTAGGATCTTGTCGATGACTTCCTGCGGCGAGCCCATGTAGTAGGCGCCTTCCGGCGTTGCGCCGCCATCGAACTGGGCGCGGGTGGTCGGCGGCCAGCCACGTTCGGCGCCGATGCGGCTCATGGTGGCGCTGTGGGCGGGAAAAGCAATATCGCGCGCCGATTGGCTGTCTTCGGCGATGAAGCCGTGGCCAGAGACCCCAATTTTGAGGAGCGAGGCGTCGTGGCCCATCTTGTTGCCTGTGTCTCGGTAGAGATCGACCAGCGGCGCGAACTGACGCGGGCGGCCGCCGATGATCGCGATCATGAGCGGGAGGCCATAATAGGCAGCGCGGGCGACCGAATTCGGTGTTCCGCCGACGGCGATCCAGAGCGGCAGCGGGCTCTGCACGGGCTCGGGATAGACGGCGATATTGTTGATCGCCTGGGTGTGCTTGCTACCAGCCCAATTGACCTTGCCGCCCTTGCGCAGGGTCAGCAGCATTTCGAGCTTTTCTTCGAAGAGATCGTCGTAGTCGTTGAGATCGTAGCCGAAGAGCGGGAAGCTTTCGATGAACGAGCCGCGGCCGGCCATGATCTCGGCGCGGCCATTGCTCAGGAGATCGAGCGTTGCGAACTGCTGCCAGACGCGGACGGGATCTTCCGAACTGAGCACCGTGACGGCGGTCGAGAGTTTGATCGACTTCGTGCGTGCGGCCGCAGCGGCGAGGATGGTGACGGGCGAGGACGCGACATAATCTGGGCGGTGATGTTCGCCAAGGCCATAGAAAGCCAGTCCCAATTGATCGGCGAGCTCGATCTCTTCGATCAGGTCGCGCAGACGTTCGGCGGGTGACTGGACGTGTCCGCCGTTAAGGGGATCGGGGGTGTTTTCAGCGAAAGAATAAAGTCCGAGTTCCATGGCATTCTCCTTGCGGAAAGACATGGCGGCGCTGCGGGCGAGCATCAAGAACGCACATGGGTGATACCGCGCCCGGAGAGGCGCGGCATCTCGATAATTAGCGGTTGACCGTCGTGGGTGTGTAGGCCCAAGGCTGCGGCGGGGTGGGTGCCGGCTGAGGGGCCTTTTCGCCTGCAGCCTTATGGATCTCGGTGACGAGAGCGGGATCCAAGCGCAGCTTGGCGGCGAGAGCTTCGAGGTAGGCTTGCTCTGCCGGAGTGTCCGCCGTGATGGCGACAAGCGAGGCTGCATAGATTTCGGCCGCGTGCTCGGGCGTATCGGCGCGGCCGGCGACGGCATTGATGTCGAGCGGGGTCGAAAGTTCGTCAAAGACCCAGGCCTTTTCCTCGGCGGAAAGCGGCATGGCCTTCAGGCGTTCAAAAATGGCGTCTTTCTCTTCGGCATCGATCTTGCCGTCGGCCTTGGCCGCAGCGATCATCGCGCGCACCAGAGTTTTGCCGAGCTCTTCCTGCGCGGCCTCATTGCCTGGCGCTGGAATGAAGGCGTCTTCGCGCACGGGGTGCGCGGCGCTACCGCTCTGATTGGTCTGGTTGGCCTGATAGGACTGCCAAGCCTTGTAGGCGAGGCCACCAACAGCTGCGAGCGCGCCGAGCTTAGGCGCATTGCCCAGAAGCTTGGTGGGCTTCCCGCCCGACATCAGCAAGCCGGCCGCGAGGCCAGCTGCTCCCGTCATCGCGGTGCGCTTGCTATTGGGATCGGTCTGGATGGCTTTGATAATCTGATCGATATTGAACATTGGCGCTCCCGTGTTGCTGGTTTGGAAATGGGTATCAGCGCTGTGCCTTGCAAGTTTGGCGCGAATGCCATTGTGCCGCAGGCAGCAAAAAGCCCCGGTTGCGTGAACCGGGGCTCGAAGGGCCTCAAGGGGAGGGGGTCGAGGCCGTTAGGTGCTTTATTAGTTAGCCGGCGTCGTGGCTGGGGCCGTTGTCGTGGTTGTCGAAGCTGGTGCTTCAACAGCAGGAGCGGCTTCAGTTGCCGGGGCCGGAGTAGCGGCTGGAGCTTCGGTCATTGGGGCAGCGCTAGGCGTTGCGGCCGGAGCTTCAGTCATCGGCGCGGTGGTCTCAACGGCTGGTGTCGTGCTGTTCACGTCAACCGAAGTGGACGGGCCCGAGTTGGCCGAGAAGACGAGATAGCCAATGGCGAGCAGAGCCAAGGCGACGATGATGCCGACAAACCAACCTGTACCATTGCTTTCGCGGGTGTAGACAGTGCGGTTACCGTCGTTGGTATAGATAGTATCACGTTCTGGGGTAGCCATCATTTGCTCCTTGCAAGTGAAATTCTGGGTGAAGAACGCCCGCAGTTCGCAGTCAGTTCCCCATTCCGTGATCACAAACCAAAAACAATTGTGGCGCTGAAAAGACCTCGAAAGATCAGATGGTTGCTATGGCCTATTAGAGATCGAGCTCTTTGGACTTGCTATCTTTCTTCGAAATCTTGTCGATCAGCGCGAGAAATAGCGCCGATAGTATGAAGGTGCAGTGCAGCACGGTGTACCAGAAAATCTGCTCATTGGTGTAATGCGGCACGTTGAGGAAGATCTGGAGCAGGTGGATCGAGGAGATGGCGACGATGGTCGAGGCTACCTTGATCTTGAGCGATCCGGCATCGATCTGGCCCAGCCAGTGCACATCACGCTCATTGTCGAAGCGCGAGACGAAATTCTCGTAGCCCGAGATGATTACCATCACGACGAGGCTTGCAATCAGCGCGGCATCGATAAGGCCGAGGATTTTGAGGATCACCTCAGTTTCGTCCATGCCGACGAGATGGGTGGCAAAATCCCAGAGTTTTAAGCCGAATGTCGCAGCGTAGAGGGCAAGGGCGAGCCCGAGGCCGATATAGAACACCACCAGCAGCCAGCGCGACGCGAGGATGAGGCTTTCAACGAAGATTTCCAGGCGTTTCATGGCGCGCTCCAGAAGGACCGCGCACGGATATCAAGTCCATGACGGCTGGCAAGCAGCCTCAATGACGCAGCCATAAAAAAGGGGCCGGACTTGCGTCCGGCCCCTTCGCGGTAATTGGTTTGCTTAGCCGTTGCTTGCCACAGTCACAAGCGGGGTGATGCGGCGGATGGTGACGCGGCGATTTTCGCGCTCGGCCGTTTCCGTGCGGATCTTCAGGTAGCGCTCGCCATAACCCTGGGTGGCCAGGTTTTCGGCTGGGACGCCATAGAAGTCCGTCAGGATGCGGGCGACGGTTGCGGCACGCAAATCCGAGAGGCGCAGGTTCGAGATGTCCGAACCGACGGCATCGGTGTGACCTTCGATCAGGAAGGTTTCGGCCGGGTTGGCGGCCAGCAGATCCAGCATGCCCTTGGCAACGTTGGACAGCGAAGCAACCTGGTTGCGATCGATGGTGGCAGCACCGGTATCGAAGGTCAGATTACCGACTTCGAGACGGCGGACGCTGTCACGAACGCGAGCCGAACGCTTGACTTCGTCGATCGAGTAGAGGCGCTGAACCTGTTCCACCGGCGGCTGGCGGAAGAAGCTAGAAACTTCGTTCTCATCGGCATAAGCGGCATCGAGCACGTAGTCACGGGCCGGGATGTTGAGACGCAGCGGGGGCAGGTCAAGGCCCGGGTCACGCCAGGAAAGCAACTGGTCGTCATAGCGATCGTCGAACGATGCAAGGACGATTTCACGGCCATCGGGCGTGATACGCGAGCGACGCAGAATGTCGCCGTTGCGGTTGCGGACAGTTACGACCTGGCTGCCATCGGGACGCGACACCACTTCACGGACGCGGCCATTGGAGAGGTTTTCGTAGTAAACTTCGTCCTGCTGCGGATCATAGAAGCGGTCGGTATCCTGGCCGATCGAATTGACGATCAACTGGGTGCCAACCTGCAGGATCACCTGGGTCACCAGATCACCGGCAGTCGCTTCGCGCACCGGCACCTGCTCGACAACGGTGATGTTGTTCTGCTGGCCGATATTCGTCTGCGAATTGTCCACGACCGTCGTGTTGTTGTTGATGGTCGTGTTGTTGGTCGTGCCGGAATTGTTGTTGGTGATATTGGTGATGTTGGTGATGTAGTTGTTCACCACGGTCTGGTTGACCGTCGTGTTTTCAGTCGCCGTAACTTCGGTACCCTGTTCGGCAGTGGCCGACATGGCAGCGGCGTCGACAGCCATAGTGCGAATTTCTTCGGACTGAGCGGCCTGGTCATTTTCAGGCACAGCCATGCGTGCCGACGCGTTGGCGTCGGTCGTGGCTTCGGCATTCGCATCGACTGCCGGCTCAGCAGGAGCCTGGCCATCGGGCGACAGCACGACATCCTTGGCGCTATCGAGAACCGGAGCGATCTGGTCCTGGGTTACGCCTTCTGGAAGATCTTCGATAACTTCGGCAGGCTGGCCATCGACGGTGACTTCACCTTCGGCAGCAGGCGCTGCGTTGGGATCGACCGTGCCGTCAGCAGGGGCAGTCTGGTCAGCAGGCTGGCCTTCAACTGGAGCCGCTGGGGTCACGTCCTGCACGTCTGGCAGCGGGTTGAGGCTCAGGCCAAGCGGAGCAAGGCACGAGTCAACATCGGGCAGGCCGGCGTTGGAACAGATCGAATTGATCTCGGCGAGTGCTGCGTCAATGCGCGACTGGGCACCGGCGGCATCGCCACCTGCGGACAGTTCGGCAACGGCAGCATTATAGGCATCGACCTGAGCGGTGAGCTGGCCGGCGATGTCGGAAGCAGGGGCGCGTTCTTCGGCAGCCGGAGCGGGCTGTTCTGGCGCACGTTCTTCGGCGGCAGGGGCAACTTCTTCCGGAGCCTGCTGCTGTGCTTCAACAGGGGCTTCAGGCTGAGCTTCGGGAGCCTGTTCAGCTTCAGGGGCTACCTGGCGCTGTGCGGGCTCTGGAGCAGCTTCTGGTGCCACTTCAGGTTCGGCTTCGGTCTGCATGGTCTGAGCTTCTGGCTCAGGTGCCACTTCGGCAGGTGCCGGCTCTTCAGGAGCAGCTTCCGGTGCTGGCGCGCGCTCGGCAGGTGCAGCCTCAGGCTGGGGTTCCGGCTCGGGAGCAGCCTCGGGCTGCGGTTCTGGTTCAGGGGCCGCTTCAGGCTGCGGCTCAGGGGCAGGGGCTGCCTCTTCCGGAGCGGGAGCGGGTTCTTCTGCTGCGGGGGGCGCAGCTTCTTCGGCCGGAGCTTCAGGAGCCGGGGCAGCTTCTTCCGGTGCAGCGGGGGCGGCACCAGCGGGCTGAGCGGCGATACATTCTTCCAGCGTTGCAAAGCCCTGGTCGATACAGACCTGGGGCAATTCGGCAGGCGCATCCTGTGCAAAGCCCACATTCGGGACCATGCTGATCAGCGTCATGCTGGTGCCGGCGAAGAGCCAATTTCTGAGGCGCATTATTTTATCCTTCGTCGTGTGTGCCACGTTGTGCTGAGCATCGTGGGAGCTATCTGAACGGAGGCTGAATGATCAGCCGAGCGTCATACCGCGGCCCAGCATCCCCGCAAAGCCCCAAACGCCGGAGGTTTCCGGACGGTTCCGCAGATCGAACGACGAAGTTGCGCGTGGCAGATTTTGGCTGGATTGCGGCATGGATAGCCGGTTGCAGCGGGAGCGCTCGCGGTCCCAGCCGCTTCGTGCTAGGCCCGATTGCATGCACCAGGCGATCGAACACCTCACCATCAGAACCGACGGGCAGGCTCTTTACGAGTTCACCCGGCAGATGCAGGCTGCCATCGGGAAGGCGGGCATCGACATCGGGCTCGTGACAGCGTTTGTGCGCCATACATCCTGTTCGCTGCTGATCCAGGAAAATGCCGATCCGGATGTGCAGGTCGATCTTGTCGGCTATTTCCGTCGGCTGGTGCCCGAAGGCATGGACTGGCTGGTCCATACGCTTGAGGGGCCGGACGATATGCCGGCGCATATCAAATCGGCGCTGACGCAGACCTCGATTGCCATCCCCATTGTCGATGGGCGCGCGGTGCTTGGCACCTGGCAGGGCATCTATCTTTTTGAGCACAGGCGCCGGCCCCATAGCCGGGACGTCGTGCTGCATATTTTGGGGGAATGAGCATGGATTGGGCAATGATGGCCAGTTACTGGCCGTTCGTCTTGAGCATGCTCGCGACGGGCGTCGTTTCGGGTATTGCGGCGGGCCTGCTCGGCATAGGGGGCGGCGCCGTGATTGTGCCGGCGCTCAGCACCGCGCTGTCGCTAATGGGATATGATTCCGATGTGGTGCAGCATGTGGCGGTCGGTACGTCGCTCGCTATCATCATTCCCACGGGCATCATGAGCGCGCGGTCGCACCAGAAGCGTGGGGCGCTCGATATGGCGGTGCTGAAGCTTTGGACGCCGTTCATCGTGGCCGGTACCTTTGTCGGCGGGCTGATGGCTGGCTTGTACTCGGGCGACGTGCTGCGTGTGGTCTTTGCGGTGATGGCCTTTCTCATCGCGGCCAATATCATCTTCTCGTTTCAGACGAGGCTGATGGGGCACCTCAAGGAATCAAAGGCCGTGCACCGGACCGCGGCGGCAATCGTTGGCTATATCTCGTCGCTGATGGGCGTGGGCGGCGGGTCGCTGACCGTGCCGACGCTCGTGGCGTTCGGCAAGACGATGCATGCAGCTGTCGGTACGTCGGCGGCAATCGGCGTCGCGATCGCGCTTTCGGGCACGCTGGGTTTCGTCATTTTGGGATGGGGCAGGGCAGAGTTGCCGCCGTTCAGCCTCGGCTATGTCAACGGCATTGCGTTGGTGCTGGTCGGAGTGACGGCCGCCGCCTTTGCGCCTTTGGGCGCGGCGCTGGCGCACCGGATGGACCAGCGAACGCTCAAATATGTCTTTGCCGCATTCCTCGTCGTCGTGGGGCTCAACATGCTCTGGAAAGTGATGGCAGGATAGACTGGTGGGGGCGGGTGACTACGGTTTGGGGCCGCCCCCACCGTCCAAGCTCCGCAAAAAGAGGAGCCCGGAAAACTCGACGCCTTAAAGGCTCGAAAGCCTAAACCGGTGGCGCCGGTTCAGGCTGGACGTCGGTCATCAAGGTGGCCGGTTCAAGGCCTTTGAGAAGATTAGTTGGTCTTGTTGTCCAGTTCCCACTGAACGTTGACGCCGATTTCGAAGGTCATTTCGCCCGCTTCTACCGGCACGGCAGCCTGTGCTACATCAGCACGGGCGTACATCGGCATCTGAATCGGGCTGTTGATATTCTGGCTTTCCGAGATGGCTTCGAGCTCACCGAGCGTCGCGTTGGCGGCGGTGGCATAGAGCTCGGCCTTTTCGCGGGCATCGGCGAAGGCCTGCTTGCGGGCTTCGTTGTAAAGATCGGTCGGGTCGGCGACGGAGAAGTTCACGCCATTGATGGTGTTGGCGCCGACATTGACGGCCATATCGAGGATATTGCCAAGTTCCTTGAGATCGCGGACGGCAACGGTGACCGTGTTGGACACCTGATAGCCATTGATCTTGGGCGGGAGGGTGTAGCCCATATCGTCGCGGGTTTCGGAATAGACATAGTTCGGATTGACCGAGAAGCCCGAAGTCTGGATATCGCGCGGCTCGATGCCGGCTTCCTTGAGGGTCGATATCAGCTCGGCCATGGCAGCCGTATTGGCATCGAGCGCGGCGCGGGCAGTTTCGGCTTGGGTCGTGACGCCGGAATTGATGAGGGCCATGTCGGGAGCCGCGCGGACCTCGCCACGCCCTTCGATGGTGATGGTGCCGGCATAGGCCGGGACGGCAGCGGCGAGGAGGGCGAAGGGGGCAAGGGCAGTCGCGAAACGCATGGCAAACTCCTGAGTGTTCGGTGGGGTCATCCATACCCCAGCCAATGCGTCAGTATTGCGGCGCAGATGAACGGGACTTGAACCTGTCCAAAGCTTTCCGTTCAGCCAATCGAAAGCTACCGCTTAAACCCGCGGCGGCCCTTGGCATGGCCAATAAGTATGATTATTTGTTTCTCAAGGGTTGCGTCCGGCCGTTCTGGCGGGGTAGTCACAGCCATGATCTCAGCAGAGGGCGGCACGATGAACGTGACTATCATTCCCGAAGGTATTCTGCTTGGGCGTGCCAAAGTCCCCGGCTTTGCAGAGCCTCGGATTGTCACGGTTCGCGATGGTCACGTGGTTGATATCACGGCCAAGGGCATGGCGACGGTGCGCGATATCGCCGAGAGCGGCCGTGCGGCCGAGCATGTTCGCTCGGCAAGCGGCACTGTGCTCGGCGCTGTCGATGCGATCGTTGATAATTCGCGCACTGGTCAGACCAGTGAAAATTTGCCGGTTCTGCTTTCTCCCATCGATCTCCAGGCCATCAAGGCTTCGGGGGTTACGTTCGTCGTTTCGCTGCTCGAAAGAGTAATCGAAGAACAGGCCCGCGGGGATAAGTCGCGCGCCGATGCGCTGCGGACGGAAATTCTCGACCTCATCGGGACCGATCTGTCCCAGCTTGTGCCGGGCTCGGAGCCGGCGATGAAGGTCAAGGCGGCGCTGATCGAAAAGGGCGTTTGGAGCCAGTATCTCGAAGTGGGGATTGGGCCGGACGCCGAGATTTTCACCAAGAGCCAGACGATGAGCTCGGTTGGCTTTGGCGCGGAGGTCGGGCTGCATCCGATTTCGAGCTGGAACAATCCGGAACCGGAAGTGGCGCTGCTGGTGACGAGCAAGGGCGAGATCGTCGGTGCAACGCTCGGCAATGACGTCAATCTGCGCGATGTCGAAGGGCGCTCGGCGCTGCTATTAGGCAAGGCCAAGGACAACAATGCCTCGGCTTCGCTTGGGCCATTTGTGCGGCTCTTCGATGGTGATTTCACGCTCGAAACCATCAAGAATTCTGAGATCGCGCTGCGCGTCGAAGGTACGGATGGCTTTGTACTCGAGGGCGCTTCGAACATGGCGCAGATTTCGCGGACGCCGGAATCCCTGGTGGCAGCGACGATCGGCAGCCACCATCAATATCCGGACGGGCTAGTGCTTTACCTCGGCACGATGTTCGCGCCGGTGAAGGATCGCGACGGCGCAGGCAAGGGCTTTACCCACAAGCTCGGGGACATAGTCTCCATTTCGACGCCTTCGCTCGGTACGCTGACCAATACCGTCAACCTCTCCACCAAGTGTCCGCCCTGGACCTATGGCACCAGCCATCTGCTGCGGGATCTTGCCCGCGCTGACCTCCTCTAGCTGCCGCGTTTCTGCCGGCAGAACCTGAATAACCCGAAAGGCCTCGATATGAGCGAACTGCACAAGAACCTGATCAATGGTGAGTGGGTCGGCGCCGATGGTGTCGAAAACATCAATCCGTCCAATATCAACGAAGTGGTTGGCGTCTATGCACGCGCGACTGCCGAAGAAACCAAGCAGGCCATCGCTGCCGCCAAGGCCGCCTTCCCGGCATGGTCGCGCTCGGGCATTCTTGAGCGCCATGCAATCCTCTCCAAGGCAAGCCAGGAAATCCTCGCGCGCAAGCAGGAACTGGGCGAGTTGCTGAGCCGCGAAGAAGGCAAGACGCTGCCTGAAGGCATTGGCGAAGTGACACGCGCTGCGCAGATTTTTGACTTCTTTGCCGGCGAAACGCTGCGCCTGGCGGGGGAAATTCTCCCCAGCGCGCGTCCGGGTCTGACGGTCGAAATCACCCGTGAGCCGGTCGGCGTTATCGGCATCATCACGCCGTGGAATTTCCCGATCGCCATCCCATCCTGGAAGATGGCGCCGGCTCTTGCCTATGGCAACACGGTCGTCATCAAGCCTGCCGATCTCGTGCCGGGTTCGACCTGGGCGATCGTCGATATTCTCGTGCGCGCCGGACTGCCCAAGGGCGTCGTCAACCTCGTGATGGGCAAGGGTTCGGTGGTCGGCCAGACCATGCTGGACAGCCCCGATGTCAACGCGATTTCGTTCACCGGTTCGGTGGGGACGGGCAAGCGGGTTGCCGAGGCTTCGGTCAAGGTTGGCCGCAAGTTCCAGCTCGAAATGGGCGGCAAGAACCCGACCATCGTGCTCGACGATGCCGATCTCAAGATTGCCGTCGAAAGCGTTGCGCAGTCGGCATTTTTCTCGACCGGCCAGCGCTGCACGGCGTCGAGCCGCGTGATCGTGACGGAAGGCATCCACGACAAGTTCGTCGAGGCGCTTGCCGAGCGCACGCGCAACCTGCGCGTGGGCGATGCTCTTGATAAAAATACGGAAATCGGGCCGGTGGTCGATCCCGGCCAGCTCAAGCAGGACACCGATTACATCGAAATCGGCAAAGGCGAGGGCGCCAAGATTGCCGCTGGTGGCGAGCGCGTGACCAAGGACACGGAAGGCTACTTCTTGCAGCCGACACTCTTTACTGAAGCGACCAATTCCATGCGGATTGCGCGCGAAGAGATCTTTGGGCCCGTGGCTGCCGTCATTCGCGTGAAGGATTATGAAGAGGCGCTAGCGACCGCAAACGACACCGAATTTGGTCTGTCGGCTGGTATCGTCACGACCTCGCTCAAGTACGCGACACACTTCAAGCGCAACTCGGAAGCCGGCATGGTCATGGTCAATGTGCCGACCGCCGGCGTCGATTTCCACGTGCCGTTCGGCGGGCGCAAGGGCTCGTCTTATGGTTCGCGCGAGCAGGGCAAGTATGCTGCCGAATTCTTCACCATCGTGAAGACGGCTTACACCGCAGCCGGCTAAAGGCTGGAAAATCTGGATGTGAAACCGGGGCCGATTGGCCCCGTTTTTGTTAGCATTCCGTTAGCGCCGACGTTGCGTAAGCGCCATTCCCGCTAAAATCAGGACGATGCCGAGGGCCGACGCCCAGATCGTTACGGGTGCGCCGCGCAGGAGATCGAAGATGACGCCAAAGACCATCTGGCCGGCGATGACGAGGAGCGTCGAATTGACGGCGCCGATGCGGGTGATGAGCCAGGAGCCCGAAGCGACGAAGACGACGCCGATGGCGCCGCCGGTGAAAATCCACCATGGCATCTCACTAATATTGGCGGGGATAAGTCCGCCGACGAGGAGCCCAATCAGGGTGAGGACGACGAAGCCTACGACGTGATTCCAGAAGGACGAAATCATCGGTGTCGAAGACATCGACATGCGGCCATTGACCTGGCGGCTGAGGATGACGAGGACACCGGCGGAGAAGGCGGCGATGAGCGGCAGGATCATGCGGAACCAAATCCGAAGAGGATGATGAGGAGGCTCCCGCCGGCGATGAGGATGACGGCTCCTGCATCGCGTAGGTCGAGGCGGCGGCGGGCGAGGCCGAGGAGCCCCCAATAATCGGCGGCGAGGCTGAGGACGACCTGGCCTGCGAGACCAAGCGCAAGGGTGCCGGCCAAAGCGAGGGGCGAATTGACGGCGGTCGAGGTCAGCATGACGGTAACGGCGCCGAAGATGCCGCCGAGATAGGCCCAGAGCGGAGCCTTGCCGTGCTGGGCCTCGGCGATCTTGGTTGCGGCACGTTCGCGGCGCCAGATGAGGGCGAGGACGGCGACGGCGACGACGGTGCCGACGCCGTGGGCCAGCCACGACGAGAAGAGTGCGCCGCCCAGACGCCCGGCTTCGCCATTGACGAAGATGGCGAGGGTCAGAAGGCCGCCGCTGGCAAAGGCCGCAAGGAGGTGCAGCGGGTTTGGCCGCTGGGTCTGGGATGGGGTCATGGGCGCGATTCGAGTGAGGATGGTTCTAGGAAGTGTATGCGTTTGTGGGTTGGGGTTCATCCCCGCTGTGGGGTCACTTCTCCACGTGCCGTTTAGATGTACTAGCCAAACCACTGGTCTTCCCTCGGGCTTGACCCGAGGGTCTCTG
Organism: Devosia sp. Leaf420; assembly: GCF_001425445.1. Taxonomy (GTDB): domain Bacteria; phylum Pseudomonadota; class Alphaproteobacteria; order Rhizobiales; family Devosiaceae; genus Devosia. The sequence goes on from NZ_LMQU01000012.1 coordinate 516,942, forward strand.
GTCGCGGTCAAAACCCTTGCGGCTCCTGCATTGGCCCTCGGGTCGAGCCCGAGGGAAGGATGGTGGTTGGTGAGGCTTTGGAAGACCAACAGCATCCTCAGAAAGAGATTGCCCGCTCTGCGCAGAAAGATCGCGTTTGTGGCCGGATCGTTTCCGCCTAGCGCTGCTTTATGGAGGAGGGAGGGGCGGGTGATGGGGCGGTGCCGAGTTTGGTCTTGCCTTGGTCAACCGGCTGGCTCATGAACGGGCGAGGAGCTGAATCATATGGCTGAGCGCACATCTATCCTGGCGCCCTTTCGTCACGAGACTTTCCGGACGCTTTGGGCTGCAACGCTGATGTCCAACCTGGGTGGGTTGGTGCAGTCGGTAGGCGCGGGGTGGATGATGACGACGCTGACCACCTCGCACAATATGGTGGCGCTGGTGCAGGCCTCGACGACGCTGCCGATCATGGTCTTTTCGATCGCGGCGGGCGCACTGGCCGATAATTTCGACCGGCGGAGCGTGATGCTCGTGGCGCAGGCCGGGATGGCGCTCGTATCATTGTCGCTGGCCATAACGGCCTGGATGGGGCTGCTCAATCCCTGGCTGCTGCTGACCTTTACCTTTCTCATCGGTTGCGGCACGGCTTTGTTCAATCCGTCCTGGCAGGCCTCTATGGGCGATATCGTGCCGCGCGAGGATTTGCCCGGGGCAGTGACGCTCAACTCCATGGGCTTCAACATGATGCGCAGCGTCGGGCCGGCTGTCGGCGGCCTGATCGTTGCTGTCGCGGGAGCGAGCGCGGCCTTTGCGGTCAATGCCTTTTCCTACCTGACCCTGATTGCGGCGCTGTGGCGCTGGCAGCCCAAGCGGGTGAAATCGCGCTTGCCGCGCGAAAAGTTCGGCAGCGCCATGTGGGCGGGGGTGCGCTACATGTCGCTCTCGCCGAACCTGCTGACCGTGCTATTTCGCGGGTTTTTGTTCGGTTTTGCCGCCATCGTCATCATGGCACTGCTGCCTTCGGTCGCCGAGGAATATGTGGGTGGCGGCGCGCTGGTCTATGGCACATTGCTCGGCTGTTTCGGGCTTGGCGCCATTGGCGGGGCGTTTCTCAATGGCCGCATCCGGCAGCGGTTTTCCAATGAGGTGATCGTGCGCATCGCCTGTCTCGGCTTTGCCGCGAGCTGTCTGGGACTCGCCTTCAGTCGCGATATCGCCCTGAGCCATCTGGTACTGCTGCCGGCGGGCGCGTGCTGGGTGTTGTCGCTGTCGCTGTTCAATGTATCGATCCAGCTATCATCGCCGCGTTGGGTCGTCGGGCGGGCGTTGTCGCTTTATCAGACGGCGACCTTTGGCGGCATGGCGGCCGGCAGCTGGATCTGGGGCCTGACCGCAGATGCGACCGATCCGCAATGGGCGCTCGTGGCAGCGGGCGGGGTCCTGGTGGTCTGCTTTGCCGTGGGCTTTGTGTTGAAACTGCCGGAATTCAACGATCGCGATCTCAATCCGCTCGGCACATTCAACGAGCCGCTGCTGAAACTCGACCTGCGACCGCGAAGCGGGCCGATCATGGTGATGATCGACTATGAAATCGCCCAGGAAGACATTTCGCGCTTCCTAGCGCTGATGAGCGATCGACGGCGGATCAGGATCAGGGATGGGGCGCGGCAATGGGCGCTGCTGCGCGATCTGGAAAAGCCGAACATCTGGGTCGAAAGCTATCATGTGCCGACCTGGGTCGACTATGTCCGGCACAACCTGCGGCGCACCAAGGCGGACGCGGACAATATCGACCAGTTGCGGGCGCTGCATCGGGGCGAAGGACTGCCGCATGTGCATCGGATGATCGAGCGGCAGACTGTGCCGCTCGACGACACGACGCCCCTGCGCGACAGCACCGAGGTCTGACGGCATGGTGGCGATCTATGTCGATGCCGACGCCTGCCCGGTCAAGGACGAGGCGCTGAGAGTGGCGGAGCGACACGGGTTGATGATCACCTATGTCGCCAATTTCGGCCTACGGCCAAGTCGCGACCCAATGGTGCGCAATGTGATGGTGCCGCAAGGGGCCGATGCGGCTGACGACTGGATCGTCGAGGCGGTGGAAGCGGGGGACCTCGTCGTAACCTCCGACATTCCGCTGGCAAGCCGCGTGCTGGCCAAGGATGGAGTGTCGATCGGACCGACGGGGAAGCTGTTTACGTCCGACTCGATCGGCATGGCACTGGCGATGCGCGAGCTTAATCAACATCTTAGGGAGACCGGCGAAAGCCGCGGGATCGTTGCCAGTTTCACGGCAAAGGATCGCTCCAATTTCCTCCAACAGTTCGATGCGGCCGTGCAGCGCGCCAAGCGCCGTTAGATATAAGTGAACGCTGCCTTGACTTTGACGCATTGAACGCGATATATCTGATCATACGTTTTCTGCCCGCGTGGCGACCTGACCTTCCCGGTATAGCCGGTTGATTGGCTTTCCTTTCGAACTGCAAACGTTGGTATCTCCCGATGCATATCGCGCGGGAGAAATGCTCGCTTGCACAGCTTCGAGCCAATTCAGAGACTTCCCATGATCAATGGTACTGTAAAATTCTTCAATTACACCAAGGGTTTTGGCTTCATTTCGCCCGATGACGGCGGCAAGGATGCCTTCCTTCATATCTCGGCTCTCGAACGCGCTGGCGTGACCAGCGTCGCCGACGGCCAGAAGTTAAGCTATGATCTGGAACGCGGCCGCGACGGTCGTGAGTCCGCGATCAATGTACAGCTTGCCTAAAGCAGATCTTGCCGGGGCAGCACTGCCCCGGCGTTCAGGAGCGTCTGATGTCTCATCTGTTTAAGGTCGGCGAGATGGTCGATCTGCGATCCGCTCCCCGCCACAGCAATCGGCCCAATGGGCCCTGCGAAGTCATTGCCTGCCTGCCACATGATAGTGGCCCAGTGCAATATCGGGTGAAATCGCGCGGTGAAAGCGTTGAGCGGGTGGTCGATGAAGTCGACCTGTCGCCGAGCAACGCCACCAAGGCGACCAGCACGCTGGCTCAAAGCGTCTTCAGCATTGCCGTGAACAAACGCTAGTTCGTTCCGGCTTGATCAGCGCATAGGCGGGTTGCGATCCTGCGGCGTTTTCGCTGCAGCGGCACTGCCACGCGCTGTCTTCGCGCTGAAATAATCGACAGCTATTGTTGTCCAATACAAATCATTCGGCGCCTTTGCGCGCCGAACGTCGGCGTTTTGCCGGAAGAAAGTTTAGAATGAATACGCAGATATTGAATATGCCGGGACAGTTGTTCCTCGGCACGAATGTTGAAAATGCATTTGCCCAGGGCGGGCGCCGGTTTTCGTCGGCGGCCAAGGCCGTACGCTTTGCCATGGAGCAGGCAGCGCCGGTGAGCCTGCGCGGTGCCATGCTCAAGGTTGAGGGCGAAACGCTTGGCCCGGACCAGATCCGCACCCTTCACAGCCAGATGGAAACGATCGGGCAAGCGCGCCGCGCGCGATAGCGCGGCCCGTCGACTTTAAGCCGCGTGGCTCTTCAGAGCCTCGGCCACCGCAAGCTCTGCCATAGTCAGGGCGGCAGCGCGGGTTCGCGCAGCGGCGATAAAACGGCCGTTGTGGCAGAACGTGGCGCCGGGAACACCGGATGCCTTTTCCAGATCCTCATTGACGAGGCCAGCCCAGGCGGCAGGCAGATCAGCACGAAGCTCGAAGCCTTCGCCGCGACGGATGCCCGTAAGGCACCAATCCTTATCGCGCGGATGGACGACGAAGAGCAGATGATCGGCACCGGCTTTTTCGATGGCCGGGCGGAACGGCATGCCCATGGGCAATTCCAGAACGCGGCCGGCCCCGGTGGCTTCGATGGCGGCAAGAACTACGCTTTCGGCGCGCAACTTTGCCGCTGCCCGCTTGACGCCTGCTTCAACGAAGCTGCGCGCAACAGCAAGCGCCTGCATGAAGGCCTTTTCATCGGCATCGGTATCGATGTCGTCGAAATCGGGCTTCAGGGTTTCGAGCAGCGAAGAGAGCGAGAGGCCGGCGAGGGGGCCCGACGGGCTCTGCGCGCCATTGTCGACGAGATCGATCGGCAGAACGAAACTGCCGTCAAAGCTCTCGTGGATGCTGTCAACATGGTTTGCCGGGGTGCCGAGGGCGGCGATGTAGTCGCGCCCAAAGTGCTTCCAGACGAGACCGAAGGAGCTGTAGGGTTGGCCATCGTCGCGGAGCGGCGCGCCGCGCTGGTGATGATCGAAAATATTGGCGGCTGGATCATAAGCGCCGCCGACATCGTAGATGATGCGATCGGCGGTTGGGGCGATCCAATCCGGAGCGCGGGTGCGCACGATGCTGGCCTCAGGAAAGAGGCGCGTGAGGATGACGCTCGAGAGCAGTTCATCGGCATGAAATCCGCCAGAATGGGTGACGAGGAACTGGACAGACATGCCGGTTTGCCTTGCTTTCGAACGGTAAGGAAGCGTTAGCCTCAGCTAGCCTGCTTCGGGTGTTTGGCGCAATGGTATCAAGCCCATAAGCCTTGCATTAACTGGTCTGACCTTAGGTTGAAAGAGAGGCGGAGGCGAATCCGCTTGGGCGGCGTTACAGGCCGCAAAGTGTTTCTGCCGGGGAGTTTTATGGTCAGCCTCAATTGGGTGACGACGTCGGGTTTTGCCATTCTGGCAATCCTTTGCGTCTGCGTTTTCCTCGGCATGCGACGCATGCCTTCTTTGGCATGGCTTGTCGCGACCGCTGTAATCGCGACGATCGAGACCGTTTTTCTGGCCAATGCACAATTTGAGACCGTAAGCTCCAATGCCGTCGCCGTGCTGACGCCACTGGCCTATATCTGCTTTGGCGAGGCCATTCGCGCGGCGCTTGGGCAGCGGAGCCGGAACTGGTGGCTCTATGGCGCTGTGGCTGTGTTCACTCTTGCAGCTGTATCGCTGAAGCTGGCCGATGTGCCGTTCAGCTATCGGACGCCGGTGTTTCAGATCGCTTGTGCGCTGGCGCTTTGGGACGGCATCTATCGGCTGGCCAAGTTGCCGACGCGCAGCTTTATCGATCACGGCCTGATCGGGGTGGTCGGCGGGCTGTTCGCCATCTTCATTTTCAGGGCGGTGACCTATCCGTTCATCTACGGGCCGGACGTCGCCTATGCGGTCATTCGTGCGGGCGATATCGAGCGGGCGACGCTCATGCTCTCGGCATTGCTGTCGGCTGTAGCTATTCTTTTGACGCTCGCGCGGATCATCAATGGCGTCATCGTGGCTTATCGGCGGCGCTCGGAGCTCGACAGCCTCACGGGGCTTTTGAACCACCAGGCGTTTCATCAATTGGCGAGCGTCGCCGGCAAGACCGGTGGCAGCGTGATTTTCTGCGATATCGATCATTTCAAATCGATCAATGACCGGTTCGGCCATTCGGCGGGCGACAAGGCGCTGTGCGCCTTTGCCGAGTTGTTGCGCTTGAGCGGTTATCAGACCGGGCGTCTGGGTGGCGAGGAATTTGCCGTGCTGGTGCCGGGCGGGTCGATCGCGGTGGCGATGATCGAGGCTGATCGGCTGCGCAAGAAATTCAGTGACCTGCGGCATGCCAATATGCCGGGCGATCTGCGGATTACGGCGAGCTTCGGCATTGCCGAATATGAAGCAGGCGAGGAGCCGCGGCAGGCGTTTTCGAAGGCGGACGCGGCGCTTTATGCGGCCAAGTCAAGCGGCCGCAATCGCGTCAGCGTGCATCAGGCCGAGTCAGTCAAGAGCGCTGCAGCCTAGGCTGGCTGGCCGAAGCGCTCGTCGAAGGCGTAGCCGGCGCCGCGGACAGTGCGGATCGGATCGCTTTCGCGGCCGCGATTGATGGCGCGGCGGAGGCGGCCGATATGGACGTCGACGGTGCGCTCGTCGACATAGACGTCATTGCCCCAGACGCCATCGAGAAGCTGCTCGCGCGAATACACGCGACCGGGATGGCGCATGAGATATTCGAGGAGGCGGTATTCGGTCGGGCCCAAGTGCACGTCGCGGGTAGAGCGGCGGACGCGATGGGTGGTGCGGTCGAGTTCGAGATCGCCGACCTTGAGCGCTGCCGTTACGAGGTTCGGATTGGCGCGGCGGAGGAGGGCGTGGATGCGGGCGACCAGTTCGGGAACCGAGAAGGGTTTTACCACATAGTCGTCGGCGCCGGTCGAGAGACCCCGGACGCGCTCTTCCTCTTCGCCGCGGGCAGTGAGCATGATGATGGGAATGCGCTGGGTTTCTTCGCGGGCGCGAAGACGGCGGCAGAGTTCGATGCCTGAAATTTCGGGCAGCATCCAATCGAGCAGGATCAGATCGGGCAGCTTGTCCTGAATGGCGAGCTGGGCTTCGTCGCCGGTTTCGGCGGTGACGACGCGAAAGCCTTCGGCTTCGAGATTATAGCGCAAGAGGATGGCGATATCGCCCTCGTCTTCGACAACGAGAATGGTCGCGGGCATAGGCGTGCTCCATCGATCGGCGATCCGCAGGGTCGCCGGGATGATTGTTCTTGTGACTCCACCCCCTCACATCCTCCCCCATCAAAAGGGGGAGGTGTCTGAAAGGCCGGTGATTAGACTAAGCTTTGATCTGCGTGCGGTGCAGTTCCTGGACGTCGGCCGTGAGTTGCTTGCCGGTTTGCAGGTAGTAGGCGCGTTCGGCGATGTTGGTCGCGTGGTCGCCGATGCGCTCGAGGTTTTTGGCGCAGAAGAGGAGATGCGTGCAGGTGGTGATGTTGCGCGGATCTTCCAGCATGTAGGTCAAGAGTTCGCGGAAGAGCGAGGTGTGCATGGCGTCGACTTCGTCGTCGCGGTTGCAAACTTCGACGGCGGCTGCCGCATCGCGATTGGCATAGGCGTCGAGGGAGTCCTTGAGCTGACGGAGGACAAGGGCGGTCATGTTCTTGACGCCATTGTAGAAAGTCGGCTGCAGGTTGATGCCTTCGAGCTTGAGCGAACGGCGAGCGAGTTGCTTGGCCATATCGCCGACGCGTTCGAGATCGTTGGCGACGTGAACGGCGGTGATGACCGAGCGCAAGTCGCTCGCCATCGGCTGGCGGCGCGCGATCAGGGAGACGGCCATTTCGTCGATCTTGCGCTGCATGTCGTCGATGCGCTGGTCGGCGATGATGGTGAGGTCGGCCAGCTCGCGATCGAGCTTGAGAAGGGCCTTGGTGCCGTTCTCGATTGCGACTTCGACCTGGCCGCCCATTTCGGCAATGGTCTGAGCCAGGGTGTTGAGCTCGTCGGTGAAGGACGAGACGATGTGGTCGGACGTGCTGTTATTGGTGGGCATGATGTTGGCTCCTCGTTCCGCGATCAGCCGATGCGGCCCATGATGTAGTCCTGGGTCTGCTTGTTCACCGGATTGGTGAAGATGTCTTCGGTCTGACCCTGTTCGATCAGATTGCCCAGATGGAAGAAGGCGGTGCGCTGGCTGACGCGGGCGGCCTGCTGCATCGAGTGGGTCACGATGACGATGGTGTAGTTTTCGCGCAGTTCGTCGATCAGCTCTTCGATGACGGCGGTGGCGATCGGGTCGAGGGCCGAGCAGGGCTCGTCCATCAGGATCACTTCGGGGCCGACGGCGATGGCGCGAGCGATGCAGAGACGCTGCTGCTGGCCGCCGGAGAGACCGGTGCCGGGCTCGGCCAGACGATCCTTCACTTCTTCGAAGAGGCCTGCCTTGCGCAGCGAGGACACGACGATTTCGTCGAGATCGGTCTTGTTACGAGCTAGGCCATGGATGCGCGGGCCATAGGCGACGTTGTCGTAGATCGACTTGGGGAAAGGATTGGGCTTCTGAAAGACCATGCCGATGCGGGCGCGGAGTTCAACGACGTCCAGATCCTGGGCATAGATGTCTTCGCCATCGAGCTTGATCGTGCCGCCGACCTTTGCGCCTTCGATGGTGTCGTTCATGCGATTGATGCAGCGCAGGAAGGTCGACTTGCCGCAGCCCGATGGCCCGATGAAGGCGGTGACGGCGCGGTCAGGAATGTCGATCGAAATGCCGTGCAGGGCTTGCTTGGCGCCATAGTGGACGGTGACGTCGCGGGCGGTCAGGCGGATAGGGCGGTCAAGCACGTCAGTCGGGTTCATAGCGGAGTCCAGGTTCTGGGAGGTCTTCTTTACCTTGCCGGCAAGCATATCCATTTGGATCACACTCCTTAAGCGCGCTTTTCAAGGCGAGAGCGGAGATAGATCGCCACGCCGTTGAGCAGGATCATTACCCCAAGCAGCACCATGATGGCCGCTGCGGTGCGGGGCTCGAAGAAATTGCGGTTTTCATTGCCCTGCCAGAGATAGATCTGGACGGGAAGGGCGGCGGCCTGATCGAGCGGGGTCGCGGGGACCGACGCAACGAAGGCCTTCATGCCGATGAGCAGCAGTGGTGCGGTTTCGCCGAGGGCATGGGCGACGCCGAGAATGGTGGCCGTGAGGATCGACGGGAAGGTCACCGGCAGGACGTGGTGGAACACCATCTGCGTTTTCGAGGCACCCATGCCGAGCGCTGCCTGGCGGAGGGCCGGGGAGACGCCCATCAGCGCGCCACGGGTGGCGATGATGATGGTGGGAAGGGTCATCAGCGTCAGCACGAGCCCGCCGACGAGCGGGGCCGAGATCGGCAGATGGAACCAGTTGATGAACACCGCTGCGCCGAGGAGACCGAAGACGATCGAGGGGACGGCCGCGAGGTTGTTGATATTGACCTCGATGAGATCGGTGAGGCGCGATTTTGGCGCGAACTCTTCGAGATAGATGGCCGCGGCAACGCCGATCGGAACGGCGAGGACGACAACGATCAGCATCATCCAGAGCGTGCCGACAAAGGCGCCGAGGAGACCGGCGGAAGCAGGCGCCGAGCGGCTATCGACATTGGTGAAGATCGACCAGGCAAAGCCATTGGTGATGGTGCCGTTTTCTTCAAAGATGTCGATCAGGCCGCGGGTTGGCGCCGAAAGCTGCTGTTGGGTATCGCCGAGCGAGCGATCGATATTGCCCTTGACCCAATTGGCGGTATTGGCCGAGGCGAGCACATCGACTTCGACGGTCTGGCCGAGGAGCGAAGGATCGCTGACGAACTTTTCGCGAATGGCGTGGCGGGCATTGGTTTCGGGGATTGCGAGAAGTTCGCGGCTCGTAATTTCGTAGCCTTCCGGGAGCGCCTTGCGAAGCGAGGCTTCGACAATGGTGTTCCAGTTGAGGAGCGCAACTTCGCGCTGCCACTTGAGGCTTGCCGCATTGAACTCGGCTTCCGAGGCGAAATCGGCGCGGGCAGGGGCCGGGCCAACGTCGATCACAGCCGGATCATAGGTGACGGCCAGGTGGACGTTGGACTGGATGAATGCCGGGATGCCCTTGCGGAACACATCGACGAACAGCAGGGCGACGAAGCCGAGGGCAAGAGCGATGGCGGCGATGCCAAGGCCGCGGAAGATCTGCTCATTCAGGTGACGGCGGCGAAGGCCGGACCGGACAAGCTTGCGGCGATCGGCGCTGGCGCTGGAGGACGTCTGAATATCGGTAGCCATTTTATTCGTACTGCTCCCGGAAGCGGCGCACGATGTAGAGCGCGAAGATGTTGAGGCAGAGGGTCACGACGAAGAGCGTCAGGCCCAGAGCAAAGCCGACCAGGGACTGCGGGCCGGTGAAATCGGTATCGCCGGTGAGTTGGTTGACGATCGAGACTGTGATGGTCGAGACGGGCTCGAGCGGATTGCCGCGAAGGATGGGCGCGTTACCGGCCGCAAGCACCACGATCATGGTTTCGCCGATGGCGCGGCTGACGGCGAGAAGGAAGGCGCCGACGATGCCGGGAAGGGCGGCGGGCAGGAGGACGTTGCGGATCGTCTCGGACTGCGTCGCGCCAAGGCCATAGGCACCATCGCGCAGGGTGCGTGGCACCTGGTTGAGGATGTCATCGGAGAGGGACGAGACGAAGGGGATGATCATGATGCCCATGACCACACCTGCCGTGAGCGCGGAGGTGGCGCTGACCTGGAGGCCGATCGCGTTGCCGACATCGCGAAGGAAGGGACCGACCGTGACGAGCGCGAAGAAGCCGAAGACGATAGTCGGGATACCGGCGAGGATTTCGATCAAGGGCTTGGCGACAGCCCGGAGCGACTTCGGGGCATATTGGCTGAGATAGATGGCAGCCATCAGGCCGACTGGAACGGCGACCAGCATGGCGATGGCCGTGATCATCAGCGTGCCGGACAGAAGCGGCAGGAGTCCATACTGACCGTGATTGGTGCCGCCAGCGTTGTTGGGGGCCCAAACGGTGCCGAAGAAGAAGTCTATGGGGTTGATGAAGGTGAAGAACTTGAACGCTTCGGTGACGAGCGAGGCGACGATGCCGACCGTGGTCAAAATGGCAACGGCCGAGCAGGCGAGAAGCAGGATATTGACCGCGCGCTCAACCTGATTGCGGGCGCGGAGGCGCGCCGTGATCTGGGAACGGGCATAGAGGAGACCTGCGCCGCCCGCCACGATGGCAAGGATCAGCGAACCGGCAAAGGTGATGAAATTGAACGAGCGCAGCGCATCGCCGGCGGCCTGTTCGTAGGGGGCCAGTTCACCGGTCACGCCATAGCCGGAGGCCAAGGAATTGATGCGGTTGATGGCATTGTTGAGGCCCATCTGATCGAGCGACATGACGGTGTCAGTCGGGATCAGCGAGACGGTGTAATTGCGGGTGATATCGCCGCCGAACCAGGCCCAGAGCAGCACGACGGCAAGCGCGGGCAGCATGGCCCAAAGGGCGGTGAAGGTGCCGTGATATTGCGGACGGGAGTGAACGGTCACGCCATTGGTCGTGACGAGGTTGCGGCTCCTCGACCAGCCGGTCTGATAGGATATGCCTAGGATGACGAGCAGTACGCCGGCTACGACCAGAGCATTCATCGATGCGCTCCCGCGGGAAAACGAAAGAACGGGCCGCACCGGGAAGGTGCGGCCCGCAATGGTCTATTACTGAGCAGCGCCAGCTTCGAAGGAAGCGAGGACTTCAGCAGTCTTGTCAGCCGGCTGCGGGATCAGGCCAGCGGCTTCGAGGATGCCGCCTTCGCCCGAAACGCCTTCGGAGAGGAAGAACTGAACGTAGTCTTCGATGCCAGGGATGGTGCCGATGTGCTGGCCCTTGACGTAGAAGAACAGCGGGCGCGAGACGGGGTATTCGCCGTCAGCAACGGTTTCCTTGGAGGGGGTCACGCCGTTCACGGTCGCAACCTTGAGCGAGTCGGTGTTCTGTTCGTAGAACGAGAGACCGAAGACGCCGACGGTGTTCGGATCCGAGTTCAGGCGAGCCAGGGTCTCGGTGTAGTCGCCCGAGATTTCGATGACCACGTCCTGACGGAAGGTGGTTTCAGCGGCCTTGATTTCGTCTTCGGAAAGACCTTCTGGAGCGCCAGCTTCCTTGAAGCCTGCGGTCACGACCTTTTCCTGGAAGACTTCACGGGTGCCGTGGTTCGACGCTGGGATTGCAAGCGAGATCGGCTGGTTCGGGAGCGACGCGTCGATTTCGTTCCAGGTCTTGTAGGGGTTGTCGACGAGAGCGCCGTCAACGACGACCTTGGCGGCAATGGCCTTGTAAACCTGGAGCGGGGTGAGGGCGAAATCAGCGCCCGAAGCGGCAGAGGCGAAGACGATGCCGTCGAAGCCGAACTGAACTTCGCGGATGTCGGTCACGCCATTGGTGGTGCAGACTTCACGTTCCGCATCCTTGATCTGGCGCGAAGCATTGGCGATGTCGATGGTGTTTTCACCAACGCCTTCGCAGAACTGCTTGAGGCCGCCACCGGTGCCGCCGGAGCCGACAACCGGGGTCTTGAATTCAGGGAAGGCGGCGCTGAATTCTTCAGCAACGATCGAAGCGAAGGGCAGAACCGTCGACGAGCCGGCGATCTGGATGGTGTCGCGCGACTGGGCGAAAGCACCGGTGGTGCCGAAGGCGGCGAGTGCGATAACGGCGGCGCTTGCGAAAAATGCGGTCTTCATGAAAGTTCCCTTTCGGAAATTCGGTTCTTAGACATGGCCAGCCATGCTTGCGGCCGTCCTGTGACGCGGCAGACCATATTGTCGCCCAGCGACGGTTTTATTGCATTGGGGTGACTGGTTTGTGACAGTGCAAACCGATGTTTTTAAAGGTAAAATCCGACAATATCGGTTTTGTGACAGCTTTTGTGACGCTGTTTTGTGACTCGGCCTGCAAGGTTCTCACCGAGGCGCTGATCCCGACCTTAGCGGGGAATTGTGACAGTTGACCAAGGGTCAGCGCAGGAGCGGCCGAAGATCGGACTGTATCTTGCGCATGAGGGGCAGGAAGCTTGCGATCATGCGCGACGTCGAGGCGCGGGCGGTTTGGGCGCCGATATTCACCGCGGCTATGACTTTGCCGGACGAATTGTAGAGCGGCACGGCTATCGAGCAGAGACCGAGTTCGAGTTCCTGGTCGATGACAGCAAAACCCTGAGCGGCGACGACCGCGAGTTCCGTCGTGATCGATGGAAGGTCGGCCTTGGTGCGGCTGGTATAGGCCATGAGGCGCGAGCGATCGAGAATGGTTGCGGCCTCCTCGAGTGGCAGGGCAGCGAGGAGAATGCGGCCCATCGACGTGCAATAAGCGGGAAGGCGCGCGCCGGGGCCGAGATTGATCGACATGACGTGGCGGGTGGAGGCACGAGCGACGTAGAGAATGTCGGTGCCATCGAGGACGGCGGCGGAGGTGCTCTCGCCGGTCGCGACCGAGAGTTCCTCGAGGAAGGGCTGAATCATCTGCGGCAAGGTGTTGGCCGCAAGGTAGAAATGGCCAAGGTTTAGGACGCGTGGCGTCAGCTGGAAGAACTTGCCGTCATAGGTGGCATAGCCGAGGTGGACGAGCGTCAGGAGGCAGCGTCGGGCCGTGGCGCGTTCGAGGCTGGTGCGGGCCGCGACTTCGGTAATCGACATGCGGGTGTGGGCTTCGTCGAAGCATTCGATGACGGCAAGGCCGCGCGCCAGGCCATGAATGATGTCGCCGTCGCGCATGGGGGCCTCATTGGTGGATTTACCTGAGGTGACATGAATGTCGCGGGAAGGGAAGGGGCTGCGGAACGGGGTGAGTGGACTACGGGTTAGGCAGTTGAACGGACAGGCGAATTGGCGTCTGCGGCAATGGAATATCGGGCGGCATCTTGCACAACGGCGAGGACTTCCCATTTTCGTTGCGAATGGAGGACTGCAATGACCTATGATCGCGTTTCGGCCCAGTATGATATCGAGAAGAAATCGCTGGTCGTGGCCTATGTGCTCTGGTTTTTCCTGGGCTATGTCGGCGTACACCGGTTCTATCTCGGCAGGCCGATCAGCGGCCTGATTGTTGATTGCCACTGAGAAGTGACCCGTTAGGCGGGACTATTTCCATCGAGATTTGACCCATGTTCCAACCGTGCCCTGGCTGTTTTCAGCGGGGGCTG
>NZ_LMQU01000013.1 GCF_001425445.1 Devosia sp. Leaf420
AACCTAGACCCTTGACCGCAGCAGCCGACCCGAAACAAAACTAACAGGCGGGTCACTTCTCAATGGAAAACCCGGGGCACTTCTCGGCGGAAATCAACAGCCAGCACGATGCTGCGGTGCTTCGGCTGCACGCTGCGATCGACGATGACGACGTCTCCCGGGAATATGCGGACATCAATCATGCAATCGCCAACCACGCGCCAGAGGAACGTGGCGGTCGGGTTGGCGATCAAGACCTGGTTCAGATCGATCATATCTTCGATAAAATCGTCCGCAGGGCTGGGGAAGCCCGCGTGGACGGCCTGACCGACGAGAGGCACGCGCAGCGCGATCATGCTCGAGACGGGCACTGGCATGCCGCCGGGTGCCATTACAATTCTCGAGATGCGCATTCCGACTCCTTGGCGGGGGCTGTTGCCAAGGCTCGGATATAGGCACGAACAAATGGAGAACGAAAGTCACGATTGCAGTCTGTGGAGAACTCCATCCTATGAATACAAATTATTTTCAAAACGCCCTTGAACCTCGCATCGATTGAATACATTTTATATTCAAGAGCGACGGAGAGGCCGGCGCGAGGCATCTGAAAGGGCCATAGTGTGACTGAAAATGCATCCATCGAATCCATCCAGATCGGCCGCTGCACGATCACCGAAAGTCTCATTTTCGTTGGGGAAGTCATCGGGGGCGGGACGGGCGGACCGGGAAAGGTTACGAAGTTTGTGGACTTCAATCGGACCGCCCCGCTGTATTTTTTCAAGGACAACCGGAGTGGGTCTAAGCGTTCGGGAACCTGCCTCTGGCAGCTTGAAGCTGACGCGCTTTACCGCATCGATAACGTGGCCATCTCCAGCCGCAACACGGACACATTTTATGTCTCGACGATTGGCGGACAGCCGAAGGAACTGAGCCGGGACGAGTTCAATGCCGAGCGTGCTCGTATCTGGCCGTTGGGCGCTCAACTGGCTGCCGAGGCAGCTGCGCAGTTCAAGATCGACGAAGCGGCACGGATCGAGCGTGAAGCTGCCGAGGCCGAGCGTCGCCGGATCGAAATGGAGGCTCGGCAGGTCGAGACCGAAGCGCTTAAGGAAATCAACGCAGAACGCGCTGCCGAGATCGCCGAGAAGGGGCAGCCTGTCGTCGATGGGTTGCCGGAACTTTCTGGAACACCGAAGCAGATCGCGTATGCGTTGAACATCAGAGCCGCATATGCTGAGAAGCATCCGGACAGCCCATCACTTAAGAAGGGCACCACGGCCAAATACTGGATCGAAAATTATCGCTCGATCCTTTTTAGGTGAGGATCGGTCATGACTCCCGAATACATCGAGGAGATCGCCCGCGCAGTCGTGGGCGATCATAAGGGCTGGCAGGCGCGGTTCGCCGAATCTTCCGGCATCAGTCCAGCCCACCTTAGCAATGTCCTGAAAGGCACCAGACCGGTAACCTCTGATTTCAAAGCAAGGGTGCGCGGCGTCTGTATCGTTCAATCGCTGGCGCTGCGGGAAAGAGCGGATAAAGTCGAGCGCTTCGCGATCGACCTAGGATAGTTGAGGGAAGTGGTGGGCGCGGAGGGACTTGAACCCCCAACCAGAGTGTTATGAGCACTCGGCTCTAACCATTGAGCTACACGCCCGCCGGAGGCCTTGTGCGATATCCGGGGGGATGTCGCAAGACCCCATAAATTGAGCCTACCGGTCCCCGTACTGGTCCCCGAAGTCCTCGAAAGTGGCACCGTGAAGCTTGGAAATCCCAGAAATCATGGTGCGCCCAGAGGGACTTGAACCCCCAACCAGACCGTTATGAGCGGTCGGCTCTAACCAATTGAGCTATAGGCGCGTTGCGTGCCTCTTAGCAGGGTCGGGGCCGCTGTCAAAGGGGGAAGAGGACAGGCTTGTGTCCTTTTCCCGAGCGCGCTAATTTGCGGAACGGTCTGCAGTTCACCGAGGCGTCGCCGTCCCCAAGAGGGAAGCTAAACCTGCGTTCAAATAGAATTCGACGACACCTTGTGCCTCGTCGAAAGCCGGTGACCATCGAGCCGCCCCCATGCGGTTGAGGCATGTTCAGCAAGGATGTGTCATGTCGCGCGAAATTCACGCACTCACTATTTCGGATCTGTCTTCTTTTGCCCGCGCCCTGCGCGAAAGTCTTGGTAAGCGCGAGGCACCGCCGAGCCATGTCGAGATGGTCAATCTTTTGAGCAAGTCGGCAGGGTATCGAAACTATCAGCATTTTCGGGCGCAGGAGGAGCGGCGGAGCGAGGTGCCTAGGCCTGAGCCGGTCGATCATGATTTGATCGAACGGGTGGCTCGGCATTTCGACGGGGCTGGGGTGTTGATGCGCTGGCCGGCCAAGAACAGTCTGCAACCGCTTTGCCTTTGGGCCCTGTGGAGCCGGATGGAGGCGGGGCGGACCTATCCGGACGCGGAGATGACGGCGCTGCTCAATCGCTGGGCGAGTTTTGGCGATCATGCGCTGTTGCGGCGGGCGCTTGTCTCGCTGGGGTATGCCGTGCGCAGCAAGGACGGGCGGATTTATCGCCGGATCGAGCAGAAGCCGCCGGCGGAATTGTCGCCGCTGTTGCGCAGGGTGATGAGAACGCAGGGAGCTGTCTAGGCGGTTTTCTTGACGCCACGCTGGTAGGCGATCTTGGCGGCAAGATTGCCCATGCCCTGAGATTCGCTGAGCTTTACTGTCATCAATCCGGTGGCCTGGCTGCTCATGGATTGGACCTGCGCGAGAGCGGCGGTGCGCTTCTCGCGGTAGTACTTCATCTGCTCATAGCGCGACATCTGGGAGATGGTGCTGATACTGGCCATGGAGAAAGCATGGCAAGAAATGGTTAGCCGGCCCTTAATGCTGCATGACGACGAGGCCGGCGGCGGCGGCCATCATGGCGCCGGCGGTCTTGTTGAGACGGCCAAGAGCCTTTTCGCTGCGGAACATGTCACGGGCGGCTGAGGCGAGCCAAGCATAGCCGCAGCCGATCATCAGCAGAACCACGACGACGATGGCGGTGAGCTCGATGAAGGCGATGGGGTTCATCTGATCGAGCGGGATCACCGTTGGCAGGATGGCGAGATAAAAGACGATGGTCTTGGGATTGCCCATGGTGAGCGAGAAACCAGCAAGGAAGGTCTTGAGCGGGGCTTCGCTCTTCGGCTTCATCTGCTCGGCGCCGGGTTTGGCAGTCCAGAATTTGTACGCGATGTAAAGAAGATAGGCGGCGCCGGCACAGCGGATGATGACGAAGACCGGGCCAAACCAGGTGGCGATGGCCGCGAGGCCGAAAACGGCGAAGACGAAATAGACGAGATCGCCAGCCAAAATCCCCAGAACCATGGGGAAGGCGCCCTTGAAGCCCCCGCCGAGGGCGCGTGCAACGACGGCCGCAACGCCGGGGCCGGGCACGAGCACGGCAATGGCATAGGCAAGGGTGAAGGCGGCGAGGGTGAAGAGGTCCATGGGGCAGTCCGGCAAATGATGCCGGACACTACTCCCGCGCCCGGGGCTTGACCAGTGGGGCGGTTGACGCCCGCGCTGGCCGCGCTATCGTAAAGGGATCGTAACTCGACCGGATGGTGCCGAATGGAACGCTTCTCCACTGCAATGCCGACCTGCCTTGCTCTTGGAGAAACTCTTGTCCATGCCCGTTTCCGTAACGATTGCGAACCTTTCTTATACCGGCCCTGACGGCCACAAACTCTTTTCCGATCTCGATCTGACGTTTGGCCAAGGCCGCACAGGCCTTGTGGGGCGCAATGGCGTGGGCAAAACCACGCTGCTGCGGTTGATCGCGGGCGAACTGACGCCCAGCGCCGGCACGATCGGCGGTACCGGGCGCCTGGGCGTGTTGCGCCAGCAGGTGCAGCCGCGGGAAGGCGAGACCATCGCCGATCTCTTCGGGGTGCGTGCGGCGCTGGCTTTGCTCGCCAAGGCGGTCAGCGGTGATGCGGATATAGATGAACTGGCCGAGGTAGATTGGACGCTCGAGGCGCGGCTCGATGCGGCGCTGGCGCAGTTGGGTCTGCCGGTGACGGCGGAAACGCCGCTCTCTACGCTGTCGGGTGGTCAGCGGACGCGGGCTGCGCTGGCGGCCTTGGTTTTTGTTGAGCCCGATCTGATTCTTCTCGATGAGCCGACCAACAATCTCGATGTCGAGGGGCGACAGGCTGTCGCAGGCTTGCTGAAGGGCTGGCGCGGTGCGGCCCTGATCGTGAGTCACGATCGTGGTTTGCTCGAGGAAGTTGATGCGATTGTTGAGCTGACAAGCCTTGGCGCCAAGACTTATGGCGGCGGGTGGAGCCACTATCGTGAACGCAAGGCGCTGGAGCTCCAGGTGGCGGAGCGGGATCGCGATGTGGCCGAGCGGCAGGTGCGCGATGTGGCGCGCAAAGCGCAGGAGGCGCGGGAGAAGCAGGCCCAGCGCGATGCCGGCGGGCGCCGAAAGGCGGCCAAGGGCGATATGCCGAAAATCATGATGGGTGGCCTGAAGCGCCGCGCGGAAGAAACGGCAGGTGGGCTCGATACGCTGGCTGAGAAAATGGCTGGCGCAGCGCAGGAGCAGGCCGCGGCGGCGCGCGCGAAGATCGAGGTTTTGACGCCGTTCTCGGTGAAGCTGGCGCCAAGCAATCTGCCGCAGGGCAAGGTGGTGTTGCGGGCCAAGGGGGTGAGCGGAGGCTACGAGCCTGAGGCGCCGGTGATCCGCAGTGTGGATCTTGAGATCATCGGGCCGGAGCGGGTGGCTGTAGTTGGGCCAAATGGTTCGGGCAAGACGACGCTGATCAAAATGCTGACCGGGGAATTGACGCCTTTTACCGGGTCGGTGGAGCTTGGCGGGCCACTGGCGCTGCTCGACCAGCAGGTGGGGCTGCTGGATCGGCAGGAGAGCATTGTCGAGAATTTTCGAAGGCTCAATCCCGAGAGTTCGGAGAATGATTGCCGGTCGGTGCTGGCGGCGTTCGGGTTCCGGGCCGATGCGGCGCTGCAGCTGGCGGGCACGCTGAGCGGTGGCGAGATGCTGCGGGCCGGGCTCGCGGCCGCGCTCGGCGGCAAGACGCCGCCGATGCTGCTGGTACTCGATGAACCGACAAACCATCTGGATGTCGAGGCAATCGAGAAGATCGAAGCAGGGCTGCGGGCCTATGATGGCGCGCTGCTGGTCATCAGCCACGATGCGGTATTTTTGGAGAATATCGGGATGACGCGGGAGGTGCGGCTGACCCCCACCTAACCTCCCCCTGGCAGGGGGAGGGACGGACCGGGATTGGCTATGGCAGCCGTGCCAGCCGTTCGGTCAGCAGATCGTAGAAGCGATCGGCGTTGCCGGAGCGGATGTAGCTGGCGTTTTTGGGTTTGTCGGTGACGTGCCAATAGTCGGTGACGGTCATCCCGATCGTGAGTTCGCTTGTCGTTTCGATGGTCACGTTGCACTCGCGGCCTTCGAAGATGGTGGGGTCGATGAGGTAGGCGATGACGGTGGGGTCGTGGAGGGGCGCGCCTTCCCAGCCGTATTTCTTGAGATCGAAGCCTTCGGAGAAGGTCAGCATGTCGTAGACCGCCTGGCCTGACTTGTTGCCGATGGCCTTGATGGCGTTGAGGCGGGCGGGGGTCGACTGCATCTGGTGGGTTACGTCGAGCGGCAAGACGGTGAGCTTGATGCCGCTGCGGAAGACGATATCGGCGGCGTCGGGATCGACATAGATGTTGAATTCGGCCGCCGGGGTGATGTTGCCGACTTCGAAATAGGCGCCGCCCATCATGACGAGTTCGGCGATGCGCTCGGCGATGCGCGGCTCCTTGACGAGGGCCATGGCGATATTGGTCAGGGGCCCGAGTGTGCAAAGGGTGATCGATTTGGGCTTGGCGCTCATCAGTGCATCGATGATGTAATCGACGCCGTGCTGGGGCTGGAGCTCTATCTTGGGGGCTGGAAGGTCGGGGCCGTTGAGACCGGTGTCGCCGTGAACGTGCTCAGCGGTGACGAGGGTGCGGCGCATCGGGCGGGAGCAGCCGGCATAGACGGGGACATCCGGACGGCCCGCAAGTTCGACGATCTTGCGGGCATTGGTGGCGTTGTGGTGGAGCCCGACATTGCCCGCGACGGCAACAACGCCGACGACTTCGAAATCCTCCGGGGAGGCCAGCGCGAGGAGAATGGCGACGGCGTCGTCCTGACCTGGATCGGTGTCGATGATGATCTTGCGCGGCATGGTCTGTCCCTGAAAGCGAAGCGAAAACAAGGGGACATTAGCTGGCGGAGCGGCAATGGTCGACTATCTGGAACAACGGGGGGAGCGTGACGTTGTAGGTGCATAATTTCCAGCACCCAGAAAGAGATCATGCGCACAGGGCCTGCAGGCGAAGACATGGACGAAAGCCAATTCGAGCGCGTGCTCAATAATGCCGCGCGACTCGCGGTGGTGGCGATTGGCGTCGTCGTGCTCCTATTCGTGCTGCAGGCCGGGCAGGTTTTTCTCGCGCCGGTCACGCTCGCGATCGTCATGGGTCTGATGTTTGGGCCGGTTGCGGATCGACTGGAAGCCATCGGCATTCCGCCGGCGCTGTCGGCCGCGGTCGTCGTGCTGTTGCTGCTCGCAATCATTGCGTCGGGGATCGTGCTATTTGCCTTGCCATTGAGCGAATGGGTGGCGCGGGCACCGCTCATCTGGGACAAGCTGCAGGGCCAGTTGGCTAATCTCAAGGAGCCGATGGAGAGCCTTTCAGGGCTGCAGACGCAGATCACCGAGATCTTTGGCGGTGGCGCGGCGATGAGCGTCAATGTCGAGGATGGGAGCGCCATGGCCAGCGTTGCCATGCTCGCGCCGGCGCTTTTGGCGCAAATCCTGATTTTTCTCGCCAGCCTCTATTTCTTCGTTGCGACACGCGACCATATCCGCATCTCGGTGCTGGCGCTTTGCGTGACGCGGCGGATGCGGTGGCGCACGGCCCATGTGTTTCGGGACGTCGAGGCCAAGGTCAGCCGGTTCCTCCTCTCCATAACGTTCATCAATGCCTGCGTCGGCATTGCTGTGACGACCGTGATGTGGCTGATCGGAATGCCATCGCCCATCCTCTGGGGCGCGCTTGCCGCGGTGCTGAACTATATCCCCTATGTGGGACAGGGCACGATGATCCTGATCCTTCTCGCGGTCGGTCTCGGCACGCAAACCGAGTTGCAGCACATCCTGATGCCGGCGCTTTGCTATATGGGCATCAACTTCATCGAGGGGCAGATCGTGACGCCGCACTTCATCGGCCGCACGATGACGCTCAATCCCTTCATTATCTTTCTCTCGATCACCTTCTGGCTTTGGGCCTGGGGACCGGTAGGTGGGCTTGTCGCCGTTCCGACCCTGTTGATTGCGACGTCCATCCTGACGCATGCGCTGCCGAGCAAGCCGGTCAAGCCCAAGCGGCCGGTGCGGCGCACGCGCTATATGAGCGAACGCGAGGTGGTGCTGGCCAATGCTGCGCAGGCGATCCACGAGCAGAAGGAAGAGGCCGAAGACGGCAACGAAAAGCGCAAGCAGGAACGGCTGGAGCCGCCGGACGGCACAGCGCCGACTGGCGTTGAAGCATCGAGCTAGTTTCGTCCGCGCGTGGCTCGTCTGCGTGCAGCCGCCTTGACGGCGCAGGGCCTGCGGCACAAGTGTCTCCCCTAAACGTGCCTTTGGGGGACTAGAATCATGGCAGGTGAAGCAGTGGCGCAGGCCGCCGAGGCGGCACACCACGGGATCGACCTTTTCCCCATCGTTGCCTTGCTGGCGGCCGGTGTCATTGCCGTGCCGATCTTTCGCCGGATCGGTCTTGGGTCCGTATTGGGCTACCTGGCGGCTGGGCTTTTGCTTGGGCCATCGGGCATCGGTTTGATCCGCGATCCGGCCTCGGTGCTGCAATTGGCCGAGCTTGGCGTCGTGATGTTCCTCTTCATTATCGGGCTCGAAATGGAGCCCAGCAAACTCTGGGCGCTGCGCAAGCAGATCTTTGGGCTGGGCGTGATTCAAGTCGTGAGTTGCGGATTGTTGCTGACCGGGGTGGGCGTCGTCCTTGGGTTTTCGCCCGTTGTCGCCTTCATTTTCGGCATGGGCTTCGTGCTGACATCGACGGCCATCGTCATGCAGATCTTGGGCGAGCGGGGCGAACTTGCGAGCGAGGGTGGACAGAAGATGGTCTCCATTCTTCTCCTCGAAGATCTCGCGATCGTGCCGCTGCTCGCCATCGTGGCGCTCTTGGCGCCGACGGGCGAGGACCAGTCGACGGTGACGCGATTGATCGGAGTCGCTGGCGCGATCGGCGCGATCCTTTTGCTGATCTGGCTTGGGCGCCGCGTGATGAACCCCTTCTTTGCGGTTTTGGCCTCGGTCAAGGTGCGCGAAGTGATGACGGCGGCGGCGCTGCTGGTGGTTTTGGGCGCGGCGCTGCTGTTTCAGGTCAGCGGCCTTTCCATGGCCATGGGCGCATTCCTAGCCGGTGTGCTGCTCTCGACCTCGGCCTTTCGGCATCAGCTTGAAGCGGATGTGGAGCCGTTCCGCGGGCTTCTCTTGGGGTTGTTCTTTCTGGCGGTCGGCATGTCGCTCGATCTCGCGACGGTGTCGGACAATTGGCAGATCATCGCGACCTGTGTCGTGCTGTTCATGGCGATCAAGGCGATCGCGATCTATGTCATCGCGCGGGTGTTGAAGTCGGACCATGGCGAGGCGCTGGAGCGCGCGGTGCTGATGGGGCAGGGCGGCGAATTCGCCTTCGTGCTCTACACAACCGCTGTTTCGGCCGGAATCATCGACGCGCCAAGCAATGCGATTTTTACCGCGACCGTCATCATTTCAATGGTGGTGACGCCGTTTGCGCTGATCCTGATGCGCCAGTTCATGCCCAAGAAGGTCGTTTCTTTCGACGGCATCGAAAGGGCCAATGGGCTGTCGAGCCGCGTGCTGATCATCGGTTTCGGCCGCTTTGGCCAAATCGCCAGCCAGCCTCTCTTGGCGATGCACCACTCGGTCTCGATCATCGACAACGACACGGAAATGATCCGTGCTGCAGCTTCAATCGGGTTCAAGGTCTATTATGGTGATGGCACGCGTCTCGACGTGTTGCGCGCTGCGGGCGCCGGGACGGCCGATCTGATCCTTCTTTGCACCGACGACAAGGCACAGACCAACCGGATCGCCGAATTGGTACGGGATCAGTTCCCATTGGCGCGGGTAATGGCGCGCGCTTATGATCGTCAGCACGGCATCGAACTTCTGAGGGCAGGGGTCGAGTATCAGATCCGCGAGACCTTCGAATCGGCCGTCGCATTCGGCGGTGAAGCGGCGGAAATGCTCGGCGCCAGCGAGGAAGAAGCGCACGAAGTGATCGAGGGCGTGCGTGAGCGCGACCGTCGCCGGTTTGAACTGCAGTTCAACGGCGAGGACTGGCGCAACCTTGGACGGCTTCTCCTCAGCAATGCCGAGGATCAGGCCCGCGAAAGCGGAATTACCGTTTCAGAACAAAACGCTGAGGAGGCAGTCGCACAATCGACGCCTCGTACAGGTAACTAATTTCCCTGCCCTTCGAGGGGGCTTTCCGATGCACAAATTAAGTGCAAGAGTGATGCTTCTAGAGGGGAACATCGTCATGAACACTGGATTGCGATATGCCGCAAAAGCCGATCGTCTACGATGCTCCGACGCCAGAGCCCCGCGCCACTACCGTTGAAGCGATTCAAGCCGAGATCCTTGAAAGGCTGATCTATTCAGTCGGTAAGGACCCGATTGTCGCTCGCCCGCATGACTGGCTGCGCGCCGCGATCCTCGCTGTTCGCGACCGGATCATGGACCGCTGGATGGAGAGTTCTCGCGAGACATGGCGGACTTCGCACAAGCGCGTCTATTATCTCAGCCTTGAATTCCTGATCGGCCGGCTCATGCGCGATGCGATGAGCAATGTGGGCCTGATGGAGCCGGTGGCTCAGGCGCTCAAGAACCTCAATGTCGATCTTGGCGACCTGATCAATCTCGAGCCCGACGCAGCGCTGGGCAATGGTGGCCTCGGCCGTCTTGCGGCGTGTTTCCTTGAGTCCATGTCGTCGCTGAAAATCCCGGCTTACGGCTATGGCATTCGCTATGTGCACGGGCTGTTCCGGCAGGAAATGAGCGAGGGCTGGCAGGTCGAATTGCCTGAAGACTGGCTCGCTCACGGCAATCCTTGGGAATTCGAGCGCCGCGAAAGCGCCTATGAAGTCGGCTTTGGCGGTCATGTCGAGCCGGTGACCGATGCCGACGGCACCGTGCGCCAGGAATGGCGACCGAATGAGCATCTGCTTGCGGTGGCCTATGATACGCCGATCGTTGGCTGGCGCGGTTCGCGCGTCAACACGCTGCGACTCTGGAGCGCGCAGCCGATCGATCCGATCCTGCTCGACAAGTTCAACTCGGGCGACCACATCGGCGCGCTTGAAGAAAGCTCGCGCGCAGAAGCGATTACCCGGGTTCTCTACCCCGCCGATTCAACGCCGGCTGGGCAGGAATTGCGGCTGCGGCAGGAGTTCTTCTTCTCCTGCGCCTCGCTCCAGGACATCGTTCGCCGGCATCTTCAGCAATATGGCGATCTCGGCTCGCTGCCGGATAAGGTCGCGATCCAGCTCAATGATACTCACCCCGCGATTTCTGTGGCCGAACTCATGCGCATTCTCGTCGATGAGAATGGCCTTAAATGGGAAGAGGCGTGGAAGCTGACCAAGGGCACGTTTGGTTACACCAACCATACGCTCCTTCCAGAGGCGCTCGAAAGCTGGCCGGTGGCGCTGCTCGAGCGACTGCTGCCCCGGCACATGCAGATCGTCTACCAGATCAACGCTGCGGTTCTGACCGAAGCGCGGGCCAAGGCGTCATTCAGCGACCAGCAGGTTGCGGCAGTGTCGCTCATCGACGAGCATGGCGGGCGTCGCGTCCGCATGGGGCAGTTGGCCTTCGTCGGCTCGCATTCGATCAATGGCGTTTCTGCGCTTCATACCGAACTCATGAAACAGACGGTGTTTGCCGATCTGCACAAGCTCTATCCCGAGCGCATCAACAACAAGACGAACGGCATCACGCCGCGGCGCTGGTTGATGCAGTGCAATCCCGGGCTGACCAAGCTGATCACCGAGCGCATCGGCCCTGAATTCCTCGACGATATCGAGAAGCTGCATCAGCTCGACGCCCATGCGCAGGATCCCGGTTTCCAGAAGCAGTTTGCGGCCGTCAAGCACGCGAACAAAGAGCGGCTGGTCAAGCTCATCAAGGATCGTGTCAACGTCAAGGTTTCGCCCGACGCGCTGTTCGACGTGCAAATCAAGCGCATCCACGAATACAAACGGCAATTGCTCAACATCATTCACGCCGTGGCGCTCTATGATGAAATCCGGGCGCATCCGGAGCGGAACTGGGTGCCTCGAGTCAAGATTTTCGCAGGCAAGGCCGCACCGAGCTACTGGAATGCCAAGCTGATCATCAAGCTTATCAATGACGTGGCACGCGTGATCAACAATGATCCGGCGGTGCGCGGGCTGCTCAAGGTGGTGTTCCTGCCCAATTACAATGTCAGCCTTGCCGAGCTGATCGTGCCGGCCGCCGATCTGTCCGAGCAGATTTCGACGGCGGGCATGGAAGCATCGGGCACCGGCAACATGAAGTTCATGGCCAATGGCGCCTTGACCATCGGCACGATGGACGGCGCCAATGTCGAAATGCACAAGGAAGTCGGCGACGACAACATCTTCATCTTCGGACTTACGACCGAACAGGTGGATGAAAAGCGGGCCAAGGGCGAGGCACCGGCTGAGGTGCTCCAGAGCACGCACCGGCTGCGCGAGGCGCTTGACGCCATATCGTCGGGTGTCTACTCGCCGGACGATCCGAACCGCTATCGCGATCTGATCGGTGGGCTGCGCGACCATGACTGGTTCATGGTGGCCCGCGATTTCGACGCCTATTGGGATGCTCAGGCCAAGGTCGAGAAAACCTGGCTCGACCGATCGCGTTGGGATGCCATGGCCATCCGAAACACCGCCAATGTGGGCTTCTTCTCGTCCGACCGGACCATCAGGCAATATGCCCATGACATCTGGGATGTGCAGACGGCTTGAAAAATAAGTCAGGCCGCGGATCGAATTTCGCTCTGCGGCCTTACCGAATGACGACCACCTGAATGAATTTGGCTGGTCATGGGGGGATGCAAGGCGTGGCAAAAGAAGCTTGGCAGGCTGAGGGCAGGGATATCGAAGACATCGTGGCGGGTCGCCACGGCAATGCCTTCGGCGTTCTCGGACTGCACGAGATAGGCGGGGACTGGGTGCTGCGCGCCTTTATTCCGCATGCGGAGTCAGTCGAGGCCTTCACGCTCGACGACAAGCCGCTTGGCAATCTCTATCCCCGGCATGGCGGTGGTTTTTTCGAAGGCAAGGTGAGCATCGACGCGCGCCAGCCGATCCGGTTCGAGGCCAAGAACGCCGGCGGCGTTTGGACGGTGTTCGATCCGTTTTCCTTCGGTCCCGTGCTCGGGCCGATGGATGATTATTACATCAAGGAAGGCAGCCACCTCAGGCTCTTCGACAAGCTCGGCGCGCACGAGATGGAATTCGAGGGCATCCACGGGACGCATTTTGCGGTGTGGGCGCCTAATGCGAGACGCGTTTCCGTCGTCGGACCGTTCAACCAGTGGGATGGGCGCCGCCACCCGATGCGCAATCGCGATGGGATCTGGGAAGTATTCATCCCGGTTTTGGGCACGGGGACGATCTATAAATATGAAATCGTCGGCGCCGACGGGCAGGTCTTGCCGTTGAAGGCCGATCCGATGGCGCGGCAGGCTGAACTGCGGCCGCGCAATGCGTCGGTGGTTCCTGATCCGACGCCGTTCACCTGGACAGACGATCGCTACATGGAAGAACGGGCCAAGCGCGATTGGCGCCGCTCGCCCATGTCGATCTATGAAGTGCATCTGGGTTCGTGGCGGCGGCGGCCGGATGGCTCGTTCATGAGCTATGACCAGCTTGCCGAGCAGCTTGTGCCCTACGCCGCTGATATGGGTTACACCCATCTCGAATTCATGCCGGTCAGCGAGCACCCCTATGATCCGAGCTGGGGCTATCAGCCGACGGGCATGTTTGCGCCCACGGCGCGCTTTGGCGATCCGGCCGGATTTGCGCGGCTGGTGAACGCGGCGCATGAGGCGGGGCTCGGGGTCATTCTCGATTGGGTGCCGGCGCATTTCCCGACCGACGAATTCGGCCTGGCGCATTTTGACGGCACCGCGCTTTATGAGCATGCCGATCCGCGGCAGGGCTATCATCCTGACTGGAACACCGCGATCTACAATTTTGGGCGCAAGGAGGTTTCCGCCTTCCTGACCAATAGCGCGCTCTATTGGTTCGAGACGTTCCATATCGACGGCATGCGCGTCGATGCGGTGGCGTCCATGCTTTATCTCGATTACTCGCGGCAGGCGGGGCAGTGGGTGCCAAACCAGCATGGCGGCAACGAGAACCTCGATGCGGTGGCGTTCTTGCAGCGCGTCAATGCCGAAGTTTACCGGCAATTCCCCGGCGCTTTCATGATTGCCGAGGAATCGACTTCGTGGCCGGGCGTCAGTGCGCCGACCTATGCGGGCGGGTTGGGGTTCGGGTTCAAGTGGAACATGGGCTTCATGAACGATACGCTGCGGTTCATGAGCCGCAACGCGATCCATCGCCGCTATCACCACAGCGACATGACCTTCGGGTTAGTCTACGCCTTCAGCGAAAACTTCGTCCTGCCGCTCAGCCATGATGAGGTGGTGCATGGCAAGGGTGCGCTCCTGACCAAGATGCCGGGAGACGATTGGCAGCAATTTGCCAATCTGCGGGCCTATCTCGCCTTCATGTGGGGGCACCCGGGCAAGAAGCTTTTGTTCATGGGCCAGGAGTTTGCGCAGCGCGAAGAATGGACCGAGAGCCGCAGCCTTGACTGGTGGCTGCTCGATTCAGCGCCGCACGAAGGGATGCGCCGCCTCGTGGCCGATCTCAATGCGGCCTATCGCAGCCTGCCGGCCTTGCATGAGCGCGATTGCGAGCCGGATGGCTTCGAATGGCTGATCGGCAACGATCAGACCAATACGGTTTTTGCCTGGCTGAGAAAGGCCGAAGGCGCCGACCCGGTCGTCGTCATCTCCAATATGACGCCTGTTCCACGCAGCGGCTATAAAGTGCCGGTGCCGCTGACCGGGCGCTGGGTTGAACGGATCAATACCGATGCGGGTTGGTATGCCGGGGGCAATACCGGCAACCAAGGCGCCGTGACCGCGTATCCCGTCGAGGGCCGACATCTGCCTGCAGAGATGGAAGTTTTCCTGCCGCCGCTGGCGACAGTTTTCCTGAAATACGAGCCTGAATAACACGTTATCGAGTGAATACGTCCCGCGGGAGCGGCGGGCACTAGTGGAGGAAGTGAATGGCTGATTATCGGGCACCGTCGCCATTGGCGCGTGAGGCTATGGCCTATGTTCTGGCTGGCGGACGCGGCACGCGTCTGATGGAACTGACCGACCGGCGCGCCAAGCCCGCCGTCTATTTTGGCGGCAAGTCGCGTATCATCGACTTCGCGCTCTCCAATGCCATCAATTCGGGCATTCGACGCATTTCTGTGGCGACGCAATATCAGGCGCACAGCCTCATTCGCCACCTGCAGCGCGGCTGGAACTTCCTGCGCACCGAGCGCAACGAAAGCTTCGACGTGCTGCCCGCGAGCCAGCGCGTCAAGGAAGACATGTGGTACGCCGGCACGGCCGACGCCGTGTATCAGAACATGGACATCATCGAGGATTACGGTCCGCGCTATATCGTGCTCCTGGCCGGCGACCACATCTACAAGATGGACTACGAAATCATGCTGCGGCAGCACGTCGATACGGGCGCCGACGTGACCATCGGCTGTCTCGAAGTGCCGCGCATGGAAGCGACGGGCTTTGGCGTGATGCATGTCGACGGGCGCGACCGCGTCGTCGATTTCGTCGAAAAGCCCAAAGATCCGCCGGGTATTCCGGACAAGCCGGATATGGCTTTGGCATCAATGGGCATCTATGTGTTCGAGACGCGTTTCCTCATGGAACAGCTCCGTCGCGACGCGGCGACCGAAGGGTCTAGCCGCGATTTCGGCAAGGACATCATCCCCTATATCGTCAAGAACGGCACGGCCTGGGCACACCGATTCCCGCGCTCCTGCGTGCGCTCGAGCAACGAGACGGTTTCCTATTGGCGCGACGTCGGCACGGTCGATGCCTATTGGAAAGCCAATATCGATCTCACCGACATCAATCCGCAGCTCGATCTCTATGATCGCGACTGGCCAATCTGGACCTATGCCGAGATTACGCCGCCGGCCAAGTTCGTGCACGACTTCGACGGACGTCGCGGCTCGGCGGTCAATTCGCTGGTTTCGGGCGATTGCATCATTTCGGGTGGCCATCTGCAGCGCACACTGATGTCGACGGGTTCGCGCGTGCATTCCTATTCAGCGCTCGATGAGGCCGTGGTGCTGCCCTATTGCGATATCGGGCAGAATGCGAGGCTGAGAAAGGTCGTCATTGACCGCGGCGTCAATATCCCGGCGGGTCTCGTCGTGGGCGAAGATCCGGAATTCGATGCCAAGTGGTTCCGGCGGACGGAAGAGGGCGTGACCTTGATCACCCAGGCCATGGTCAACCGCT
The DNA here is from genome assembly GCF_001425445.1 of Devosia sp. Leaf420. Taxonomy (GTDB): domain Bacteria; phylum Pseudomonadota; class Alphaproteobacteria; order Rhizobiales; family Devosiaceae; genus Devosia. Next base: position 15,706 of record NZ_LMQU01000013.1, read on the forward strand.
ATCTGGCCGATCGATGATCGAAGTCCTTTCGGTCGCTTCCGAGGTCTATCCGCTCATCAAGACCGGTGGTCTTGCTGACGTCGTCGGCGCTTTGCCGGCGGCTCTGGCGCAAAACGGCGTTTCGATGCGGACATTGCTGCCGGGCTATCCGGCGGTGACGGCAAAGCTCGGCGCGGCGCGCGAGGTCCATCATTTCGATGACCTGTTCGGGGTCACGGGACGGCTGCTGGCCGGGCGCGTCGATGGCATGGACCTGATCGTGCTCGATGCGCCGGTGCTCTATGACCGGCCGGGCAATCCATATGTGGGTCCGGAAGGGTGGGACTGGCCGGACAATTGGAAGCGCTTTGCTGCGCTCTCCTGGGTCGCTTCGGAACTGGGCCTCGGGCTTGTCGAAGGCTATAAGCCGCAGGTCATTCATGCGCATGATTGGCAGGCGGGGCTTGTGCCGGCCTATGTAAAATATGGTCCGTCCTCGACGCTCAAGACCGTGATGACGGTCCACAATATGGCGTTTCAGGGCACCTATGGCTACGATATTTTCCCGCAATTGCGCCTGCCGCAGCATGCGTTTTCGGTGGAAGGTGTCGAATATTATGGTGGGGTCGGTTACCTCAAGGCCGGCGTCGAATGCGCCGATGTGGTGACTACCGTATCGCCGACTTATGCCGCTGAAATCCGCACGCCAGCGTTTGGCATGGGGCTCGATGGGCTCCTGAACAATCGCTCGGAAACCGTCTTCGGCGTGCTCAACGGCATCGATATGGAGGCCTGGAATCCGGCGACGGATATGAGCCTCAAATCGACCTATACCGCCAATTCGCTGATGGGCCGCAATGCCAATAAGGCAGCGATCCAGGAGGCGTTTGGGCTTGAGCCATCGACCGGGCCACTCTTCGCGGTTGTCAGCCGCCTGACCTGGCAGAAGGGCATCGACCTCCTCGTCAACACCATCGACCTTCTGGTCGAGGGTGGCGGGCAGTTGGCGGTGCTGGGTTCGGGCGAGGCCGAGCTCGAGAATGCCGTGCGCGGGGCGGCGATGCGCCATCCTGGGCGGGTGGGTCTCGTTACCGGCTATAATGAGCAATTGAGCCATCTGGTGCAGGGCGGGGCGGATGTGATGGTCGTGCCGTCGCGGTTCGAGCCATGCGGGCTGACCCAGCTTTATGCACTGCGCTATGGATGTATTCCGCTCGTCAGCCGCGTCGGCGGGCTCAATGATACCGTGATCGACGCCAATGTTGCCGCATTGCAGGCAGAAGTCGCGACGGGCGTACAATTTGCGCCACCGAGCGAAGACGCCCTCGCCAATGCCATAAGGCGCACGCTGGCGCTCTTTGCGGATGATAAAACCTGGAAGAAAATGCAGAGACGCGGCATGAAATCGGATGTGAGCTGGGAAACCAGCGCCGCCCGCTATGCCGAACTCTATGCTTCGCTGATTGGACTGAAACGCGATGACACTGCAGACGATTAAGACCACGCCCTATGCCGACCAGAAGCCGGGGACCTCGGGCCTGCGCAAGCGCGTCACGGTCTATCAGCAGCCCAACTATGTCGAGAACTATATCCAGGCGATTTTCGACAGCCTCGAAGGCTTTGCCGGCCAGACCTTGGTGATCGGCGGCGACGGGCGCTATTACAACGATGTCGCCATCCAGAAGGCCATCCGCATTGCGGCGGCCAACGGGTTCGGCAAGGTGCTGGTCGGGCAGGGCGGTCTGCTTTCGACGCCGGCAGCCAGCCATGTCATCCGGCACTACAAGGCCTTTGGCGGGCTGGTGCTCTCGGCCAGCCACAATCCGGGCGGGCCGGAAGGCGATTTCGGCATCAAGTACAATATCGGCAATGGTGGACCGGCGCCCGAAAAGATCACCGATGCGGTGTTCGACCGCACCAAGGTGATCGACAGTTACAAGACGCTCGATACGCCCGATATCGATCTCGGGAAGATCGGCACGCAGCAGATTGGCGACATGGTCGTGGAGGTGATCGATCCGGTCACGGACTATGCCGCGCTGATGGAGACGCTGTTCGATTTCGACGCGATCCGGGCGCTGTTCAAGTCTGGTTTCACCATGACGTTCGACGCCATGAATGCCGTGACCGGACCTTATGCCAAGGCGATTATCGAGGGCATTCTCGGGGCGCCTGCCGGGACAGTGATCAATGGCGTGCCGTCGCCATCGTTCAACGACGGACACCCCGATCCGAACCTTGTCTATTGCAAGGATATGTATGACCTGCTGATGACCCCTGAGGGGCCGGATTTCGGCGCGGCCTCGGATGGGGACGGCGATCGCAACTTGATCATCGGCAAGAACCGCTTTGTGACGCCATCGGATTCGCTGGCCCTCCTGGCCGCGAATGCGCATCTGGCGCCGGGCTACAAGGGCGGGATCGCAGGCATTGCGCGATCGATGCCGACGAGTGCGGCGGCCGATCGTGTCGCCGAAAAGCTCGGCATCGAAATGCACGAGACGCCGACGGGCTGGAAGTTCTTCGGTAACCTCCTCGATGCTGGTCGCGTGACGATCTGTGGCGAGGAAAGCGCCGGCACCGGCTCTGACCATGTGCGCGAGAAGGACGGTCTTTGGGCCGTGCTGCTCTGGCTCAACATTCTCGCTGTGCGCAAGCAGGGTGTCGACGAGATCGTGCGCGAGCATTGGGCGACCTATGGGCGCAACTATTACACGCGCCACGACTATGAAGAGGTCGATAGCGCCATCGCCAATGCGCTGGTCGATGATCTGCGCGGGCGGCTATCGAGCCTGCCCGGCCAGGTGATCGACGGGCTTGAAATCGCCTATGCCGACGACTTCACCTATCATGATCCGGTGGATGGTTCGACGAGCGCCAAGCAGGGCATTCGCATTGGCTTCAAGGATGGCTCGCGCATCGTGCTGCGCCTCTCGGGCACCGGTACGGTCGGGGCGACATTGCGTGTCTATCTCGAGCGATATGAACCAGCCGATGGCCAGCACAACCTGGACACGCAGGAGGCGCTGGCGCCGCTGATCTCGATCATTGAAAAGCTTGCCGGCATCCAAAAGCGCACCGGCCGGAACGAGCCGAGCGTGATCACCTGAGACCAGTTTGTTGAGCGAACCAACACTCGTTCCGGGCGCCGGGAGCATTGCAAAGCTCGGCGCCACCATCACGGAGAACGGCGTCAATTTCGCCGTTTACTCCGAAACTGCCAGTGCCATCTGGGTTTCGCTCTTTGATGAGCAGGACCAGGAAATCGCGCGGGTCGAACTCGACGTACACGAGGACAATATTCGGGCTGGCCTGATTGCCGGCCTTGGCGCTGGTGCCCGCTATGGGCTGCGCGCCGATGGAAGGTATGACGAGGAGCAGGGGTTCTTCTTCGATCCGCAAAAGCTGCTGGTCGATCCCTATGCACGGCGGCTCGACCGGGTCTTTGTGCGCTCGCCGCGTTTGCGGCTTCGACGAGAAGAGGCGGTGGATACGGCGCCGCTGATCCCCAAGGCGATCGTCGTCGGGGAAGGCAATGAAAATGCACTGCCACGTGGGGAGCCGCCGGGCCTTTTTTATGAGCTCAATGTTCGCGGCTTCTCCATGCGCCATCCGAGCGTGCAGGGGCCGCTGCGCGGCACGATCGCGGCGCTGACGACGCAACGTGTAATCGATCATTTCAAGTATCTCGGTGTCGACACCTTGCAGTTGATGCCAGTGGCCGCGTGGATCGACGAAGGGCATCTGCCGGCTCTGGGGCTTACCAATGCCTGGGGTTATAACCCCGTGGCTTATTTCGCCATAGACCCGCGCCTCGCGCCGCGCGGGCCGCAAGAATTGCGCGTGATGACCGATCTCTACCGGGAGAACGGCATCTCGGTGATCCTCGACGTCGTCTATAACCACACCGGCGAAAGCGATGCCGAAGGGCCGATGCTGAGCATGATGGGGCTCGACGCGCAGACCTATTATCGCTTCGTTGAGGTCGATGGGAAGAAGGTGCTGGTCAACGATACCGGCACTGGCAATACGCTGCGGTGCGATCATCCGGCGGTGCAGCGGCTCGTCATCGAGAGCCTCCGCTATTGGGTCGAAGAGCTTGGCGTTTCAGGCTTCCGCTTCGATCTCGCGACAATTTTGGGCCGCGAGCCCGGCTTCAATCCGGACGCCGAAATGCTGCGGCTGATCAAGACCGATCCGGTGTTGAGCCAGTGCATTCTTGTCGCTGAGCCGTGGGACCCCGGGCCGGGCGGCTATGGCTTAGGAAAATTTGGGCCCGAATTCCAGGAACACAACGACACGTTTCGCGATGAGGTGCGTTCGTTCTGGAAGGGCGAGCCCTATACAATAGGGGCGCTGGCGGGGAAGCTTTCTGGATCGGCAGAGGTTTTCAATACGCCGGGCAGGAGCCCGAGCGACAGCGTCAATATGCTGGCGGTGCATGACGGTTTCACGCTGCGCGATCTCGTCAGCTACAACGACAAGCACAATGAGGCCAATGGCGAGAACAATCGCGATGGGCACGGCAACAACCATTCGTGGAATTGCGGCGTCGAGGGCGAGACGGAGGACGAGGGCATCAATGCCGTGCGGCGCCGGGACGTCCGGGCACTGCTCGCGACGCTGTTCTTTTCGCGCGGAACACCGCTGATCCAGCAGGGCGACGAGCTTTATCGCACGCAGCAAGGCAACAATAATGCCTATGCGCAGGACAATGAGATCACGTGGCTCGATTGGGACAATGCCGATGGGGCACTGGTGGATTTCGTCGCGGCTGTGAATGCCTTTCGCAAGGCGCATCCAGCGTTGAGCGCGGACGCGTTCTTCACGGGCCAGGACAAGGACGGCGGGCGCGATGTCGTCTGGCTGCACCCGGACGGGCGCGAGATGACCGAGGGCGACTGGAACGATGCCGGCGCCTCGGTGCTCGGCATGCACCTGCGCTATGAGGGTGACGAGGTGCTGGTGTGGTTCAACCGGCGAATCGATCCTGTGGAAGCCAGGCTGCCGGAGGGCGATTGGGCGCTGGGCATCCAGTCGGATCCGGGATTTGAGGTTTCGGTGTCCGAGAGCGTCGCGAAAGTTGGGCCCCGGTCGGTCGTGGCGCTGGTTCGGCCGTAACGACCGAGTTACGAAAGCTTAGGATAGGCCCCGGCTTTCGCCGGGGTGACGATCTGGGGGTAGGGTGGCGGCTATTCGGCGGCCATGGCCTGGAAGCCGCCGTGTTTTTCGATGAAGCCGATGATCTGGTCGAGGCTTTCGCGGCGGAGGAGGTCGGTGAAGACGTAGGGACGGCCTTCGCGGACTTTTTGGGTGTCGCTTTCCATCACGTCGAGGCTGGCGCCGACATGGGGCGCGAGGTCGGTGTGGGTGATGACCAGAAGATCCGAGCGAGAGATGGCCGGGCCGCCCTTGCGCGGGATTTTTTCGCCCTGGGCGACCGAGATCACATAAATCGTGAGGTCAGCGAGATCGGGCGAGAAGGTCGCGGCGAGATTGTCGCCGCCGCTTTCGATAAGAATGATGTCGAGATCGGGGAATTTGCGGTTGAGATCGTCGATCGCCGCAAGGTTGAGCGAGGCATCTTCGCGGATGGCGGTGTGGGGGCAGCCGCCGGTTTCGACGCCGACGATACGGTCTTCGGAAATGGCCTGGACGCGGGCGAGGATCAGCGCGTCCTCGCGCGTGTAGATGTCATTGGTGACGACGGCCATGGAATAGCGGGTGCGCATGGCCTTTAGCAGCATTTCGCAGAGGGTCGTCTTGCCCGAGCCGACTGGCCCGCCGATGCCGATGCGAAGGGGACCGTTAAGGCTTTTGGTCATGAAATGCTCCGGGGTTCAAAGGAAGCGCAGGACGACAAGGGCGAGAAAGCCGAGGCCGATGGCGAGGCAAAGCGGGGAATAGACGCGGCGGTCGTTGAGCCGGAAATTGGGTTCTGGCGTGAGCTCGGCCCACTTGGCGGTGTAGCCGAGAATGCCGCGGCCAAGGAAAACCACCGCGATAGCCAAGCCGCCGAGATTGAGCAGGGTGCCACCGGAATCGTGGTCGGCCAGCGCCAGGGCGTAGATCGCGGCGGCGGCCGTGGCGAGGGCGATGGAGAGCGAGGCGAGGCGCGGGGGCATGCGCTCGATATCGCGGAAGCCGACGACGGTTTGCGCGAGGAGCTTTTCGTTGCGGATCGGCCAGGTGCGCCCGATCGACCAGACGAAATGGGCGAGCGACACGGTGAAGAGCGCAATGAACAGGAGGGACGCGATGAACATGTTCACGAGCGGAAAATCCTTGTGGGCAGCGTTTCGTGCTGCATCTGGGCGATATCGGCGCCATAGGCGACGCTACCGATTTCGTCCAGTGTGGCATGCTGGCACAGATCGGCGAGTTGGGCGATCTGTGGCTCAAGCGCAGCCATAATGGCAAGGCCATCTGTCTGGCCAATGGGCACGAGGCGCACGGCGACCGAGACCTGGCCGTGCACGGTCGCGGTGAGATAGCCGACGAGTGTGTCGCGCAAAGCAATGGCATGCACGCCGGCAAGGGCGCCAACCGCGATGGGATAGGGGCAGGGTTTCGGGAGGTCGAACGGCGGGTCGACGGGCCATGCCGCAGCAGCGGTAACGAAGGCATTGCCGGTCATCGTGGTTTCGGCGTGGCGTTCGCGGGCTGGGGTTAGGGCGAGGCAGAGATCGGCGAGATCGCGCAGGGTTCTGGGGTCGCGCGGAGCGCGGTGGGCGTGCGCCATGAGGATGGCGTCGGTGCGGAGGGCACCGTGAAGGAGTGCGCCGCTGATCCAATCCTGTGCCGTCAGGCGATCGTGCACCGCGCGGGAGACGATCGCGGTTTCGAGGCCAGCAGACCAGGCAAAGGCCCCGACCGGGAAGGCCGGCGAGAGCCAGGTTAGAAGTTTCTGAAGATCGGCGCTCACGGTCTACCGCGCGAGCAGGGCATGGCCGGGTTCGGCATGGTTGTGACTGTGATAGGCGCCATGTTCGGCAAAGAACGGTTCGGTGACGTCGGTCACCTTCGCGCCGAGGCCTTCAAGCATGCCTTTGAGGACATGGTCGCGCTTGATGAGGATGCGGTCGGCGTCGAGCTGGGCGGGGGTGTGGCGATTGCCGATATGCCAAGCGAGGCGCAGCAGATGAGCCGCGTCCTTGGCGGTCACGGCGTAGAGGATTTCTTTCGCAGCCAGCACTTCGATGATGCGGCCGTCTCCGAGTTCAAGGCCGCCTTGATGGTCAAGCGTCACGGAATTTGGGAAGTCGACCATGACTTCCGTGCCGTTCTTGCCCGTCAGCAGCTTGCGGCGCACCCGGCGCTCGTCATGCGCCAGAGTGATCGTGTCGATGGGGGCGCCGCGGCCGTGATTGGCAGGAAGATGGGCGACGGCACGGTGCATGGACGGCTTATCCTTGGAAATTACGGGGTGTTGCTGGCGGCAAGGCAGGTGGCGAGCGGCGGGGCGCCTTCTTCGGCCTGTAGATCGCTGAGTGTCGCGTCATCGCCCTTGGTCGACCACTCATAGGGGCCAGAGACATAGCGGGCTCCGGACGCGGATACGGTCGTTACGAAGACATGGACTTCGCCTTCGACCGGCACGAGCGCCAGGAAATTGGGCGCGGCGTTGATATATTGGACGCGGAAACCTTCGCCATTGTCGCACTGATAGATGGCGACGGTGCGCTCGATGTCGCTGGCGCTCGAAAGGGTCAGGGTCATGTCGGCGACCGCTGCAGGCGGCGCGACGGGCACCGCGGCTGGCGCGGCTTCGGCCGGAGCTTCGGTCGTGTCCTGAGCCAGCAGCGGAGCGCTGCCGAGGCTGAGCAAGGCGACGGCGAGAATTGTGCGCGCTGAGATCATGGTCTTCCCTCCAATGATGTCGTGATGTCGAACCGTGTCGAACTCAAGCGCACAATCATGGTGTTCGGATGTTCTGGCAACGTCGATCAGGCCCGTCGCAGGAGAAATATCGCGCCGGGAAGCGGCACTTCGCGCTCGAGGCGAATGGGCTGATCGCGCTCGGCGATGATGGTGAGGTCATGGCGGGCCGCGAGGTCGCGAATATAGGCGGCGCCGTGGGCGAAACGGCCGCTGGAGCGGACGGCGATGCCGTCGCCGTCATGGGTTTCGATTGAGAAGGCGATGTGCGCGCCGGGTGAAAGGCGCGGCATGAGCGCCTGAAACAGTGGTTCGATGTCGCCGATATAAATGAACACGTCTGTCGCGACGACGAGGGCATAGGGACCGGCGAGGGCGTCATTGGTAGCGAGAACCGTTGCGGCGTCGCCGACGACGAGGTGACGATAGAGGCCTCGCGCTTCGGCCTTCGCCACCATTTTGTGCGCGATGTCGATCCCGTCGATCGGGTAGGCTGACTGCGGCAGTGCGGCGCCCATGAGGCCGGTGCCGCAGCCGAGATCGAGGGTGGGACCGGTTTGGGCATTGTTCGTGGCCAGAAGATCGGCGATGGCCTGCGGCACGCGATATTCAAGTTTGTCAGTCAGGTGCTCATCGAAGGTTTCGGCGTAGGAATCGAAGAGTTCTGCGACATAGGTTTTGTCGGGCGCGCCCTCTTTGGAAAGCGCGGCCACCATGTGGGCTGCGTAGAGGTCCTTGGGCTGCAATTTGACGGCGCGGGAGAAGCTCTTTAGCGCAGCGTCACTTTGGCCGAGATCGAGCTGGGCCTGGGCGAGTTCGCGGAAAATGCCGCCATCATTTGGGTGCAGCGTCCGACCTTTGTTGAGAAGGTCGAGCGCGTCTTGCGGTTGCTTTAACGCGAGCAGCGCCTGAGCCAGTGCGATGTGGAGTTCGCCCGAGCGGGGCTGCAGTGCAAGGGCCCGGCGGAAGCTGACGGCTGCGATCTCCGCCGCGCCTGTACGCATGGCAAGGCTCCCCATGAGCTTGTGCCCCTGCGGCAGGCCAGGCGCGACATTGACGAGCTCGGCGCTGAGCCGCGCGGCATCGGCAATCTTGCCCTGCCGCTCAAGCTCCTGGCCCTTGGCCAGAAGCTCGGTCGCGCGGAGGGCGAGGATAGGGTTGGTGGGGAGGCCTTTGAGTGTGCCGGTCGGCTTCTTCATCAGAACAGGAAATATCGTTGCGCCATGGGCAGCACCGTAGCTGGTTCGCAGGTGAGAAGTACACCGTCGGCGCGCACTTCGTAGGTTTCGGGATGCACGTCGATATTGGGGGTGGCGGTGTTGAGCTTCATCGAGGCTTTGCCGATGCCGCCGCGGGTGTTTTGGACCGGGAGAAGGTCCTTGTCGACGCCGAGGCGGTTGCGGAGGCCGGCGTCGTGGGCGGCCTGCGAGATGAAGGTGACCGAAGAGCGGCTGACCAGTTTGCCATAAGCGCCGAACATCGGGCGGTAGTGCATCGGCTGCGGCGTTGGGATCGAAGCGTTTGGGTCGCCCATGGGGGCGGCAGCGATGGAGCCGCCGAGGATAACCATTTCGGGCTTTACGCCGAAGAAGGCCGGGTTCCAGAGGACGAGGTCTGCGCGCTTGCCGACTTCGATAGAGCCGATGTGCTGGCTGAGGCCGTGGGCGATGGCGGGATTGATCGTGTATTTGGCGATGTAGCGGCGGACGCGATAATTGTCGTTGTCGCCGGTTTCCTCGGCGAGCTTGCCGCGCTGGCGCTTCATCTTGTCGGCCGTCTGCCAGGTGCGGATCAAGACTTCACCGACGCGGCCCATGGCCTGGCTGTCGGAGGAGATGACCGAAAGAGCGCCCATATCGTGGAGAATGTCTTCGGCCGCGATCGTTTCCTTGCGGATGCGGCTTTCGGCGAAGGCGACGTCTTCCGGGATCGACTGATCGAGGTGGTGGCAGACCATGAGCATATCGAGATGCTCGGCGATGGTGTTGACCGTGTAGGGGCGCGTCGGATTGGTCGAGGAGGGGATGACGGTCGGGAGGCCCGCGACCTTGAGGATATCCGGAGCGTGACCGCCGCCGGCGCCTTCGGTGTGGAAGGCGTGGATGGTGCGGCCCTTGAAGGCGCCGACCGTATCTTCGACGAAGCCGGATTCATTGAGCGTGTCGGTGTGGATCATTACCTGCACGTCATACTCATCGGCGACCGAGAGGCAATTGTCGATGGCGGCGGGGGTCGTGCCCCAATCCTCGTGTAGCTTGAGCGCAGAGGCGCCGGAAAGGATCATCTCGACGAGTGGGGCAGGGACCGAGGCATTGCCCTTGCCGGCCAGCGCCAGGTTCATCGGGAAAGCATCAAAACTTTCGATCATGCGCTCGACATGCCAGGCGCCGGTGCATGTGGTGGCAAGGGTGCCATGGGCCGGGCCCGAACCGCCGCCGAGCATGGTGGTGACGCCCGACATCAGAGCTTCTTCGATCTGCTGGGGGCAGATGAAGTGAATGTGGGCATCCATGCCGCCAGCGGTCAGGATCTTGCCTTCGCCGGCAATGGCTTCGGTCGAGGGGCCGATAATGATGTCGACGCCCGATTGCGTGTCCGGATTGCCAGCCTTGCCGATGCCGACGATGCGGCCGTTCTTGAGGCCAATATCGGCCTTGAAGATGCCGGTATAATCGACGACGAGCGCATTGGTGATGACGGTATCGACGGCCCCCTCGGCGCGGGTGCGCTGGGACTGGCCCATGCCATCGCGGATCACCTTGCCGCCGCCGAATTTTACCTCTTCGCCGTATGTGGTGAAATCCTTTTCGACCTCGATGAAGAGTTCGGTATCGGCCAGGCGCACCTTGTCGCCGGTGGTGGGACCGTACATGTCGGCATAGGTGTCGCGGGAAATACGGGCGGGCATGGCGGCTCCGGTATCAGGAGAAACGGGACGGCAACGGCAAAAGCGCCCGGCCAAGTTTGGCCGTGCGTCTAAGCTGCGTGAAAGCTGTGGTTTTAGAGTCGGTTAGTGTGCGGTCTTGCGAGATTGAGTCTGGTAGACCGCGACCGAGCGATCGATGATGGCATCGAGAATTTTCTCGCCCTCGGCAATTTGCATATCCGAGCGCATGGTCGCCGCGATCAGCGACATGGCGAGCGCCTGAATAGCATAGGCGTGCTTGGTCTTGTCCGCTTGATGGTATTCGTTGCCGCGCTTCTCGAAGATCTTCAGCAGGTCGTTGTAGACCTCTGATGTCATATTGGCTTTCGCCGTGACCCAGTTTTGCTGCTGCAGGCTGGCGGCAATATCGGAGGCCAGATGGCCGATCATGGCCATGGCTTGGCCGTCCTCGCCGCCCGATGTCACGATGTCGCTGACAACCGCTGTAAAGCGCTGCTTGAATTCGGCATTGCGGGCGGCGTTGTCTTTGGTCTGGGCAGTCATGGTCATCCAGGCAAATGGCAGTGGAATTGGTGGTGGTTAAACCATCAATCGCTGCCGATTGCCACGACGAAGACCGGAAAATGCCCAGACGTCTGCGCATGGTTAGAGGGCGCCCATAATCTTTTGGCGGAAGCCGAAAACTTGGCGGTCACCCCCGATCGGGATCAGGCGTACTTTACGGGCTTGGCCTGGCTCAAAGCGCACCGCGGTGCCTGCAGCTATGTCGAGCCGCATGCCGCGGGTCTTTTCCCGATCAAAGCGAAGGCCGGCATTGGTTTCATAGAAGTGGTAGTGCGAGCCGACCTGGATCGGCCGGTCGCCGGTGTTCGCCACTTCGAGGGTCAGTTGCTCTAGCCCTGCATTGAGTTCGATCGTGCCTTGGGCGGGGATGATTTGTCCGGGTATCATGCCGACCTCACGCTGCAAAAGCGAGCCACAGGCCGCCGAGCGCGGTTGCTGCGCCAGCAATGCGGCCGAGTGTCTTGCCACCGAGGCGGGAGAGCGACAGGCCGGCCCCGATGCCGACGAGGTGCAGCACAGCAGTGGCGATGACAAAGCCCAGCGCGAATTGCCAAGCGCCCGCTTCGCCAAGCTCGCCGCCATGGGCATGACCATGGAAGAAGGCGAAGAAGCCGACCATTGCCGCAACGCCCGCGGTCGGGACCGGGAGGGCGAGTGCCACGGCGATGCCGATGAAGATAACCGAGGCGAGGATGACGGGCTCTACGAAGGGCAAGGGCACGCCAGCAATGGCAGCGGCAAAGCCGACGGCCATGGTGCCGACGAAGGCTGCGGGAACAATCCATACCGCGCGGCCGCCCTGCATGGCGGCCCAGAGCCCGACAGCGACCATGGCAAGGATATGGTCGAGGCCGAAAAGGGGATGGCTGAAGCCGGCAGCGAGGGAACCATGTTCGCCGGGGTCAAGATGAGCAAAAGCGGGCATGGTGGCGGCCGCCAGAATGGATAGAGCGATCAGCGCGCGTTTGAACATTTTTGCCTCTTCAGCGAATGGGTTGGTGAACGGTGACGAGCTTGGTGCCGTCTGGGAAAGTGGCTTCGACCTGCACGTCGTGGATCATCTCGGCAATGCCCTCCATGACCTGGGCGCGCGTGATGACATGGGCGCCGGCTTCCATAAGCTCGGATACGGCGCGGCCATCGCGGGCGCCTTCGACGACGAAATCGGTAATCAGTGCAATGGCTTCGGGATGATTGAGTTTGACGCCGCGTTCGAGCCGCTTGCGCGCGACGATCGCGGCCATGGCGATGAGAAGCTTGTCTTTTTCGCGGGGGGTCAGGTTCATCGGCCGTTTTCCTAAAGGTGCCAGAGACGCGGCAGATCGCCGGCGCCAGTCAATTCGATTAGAGTTGGTACAATAAGGCGGCGCAAGGCAAGCCCAGTTGGCGCCATGGCGCGGATGACGAGACGTTCGCCATTGGCGCTGGCCGCGATCATGTCTTTTCCGGTGTGCTGAAGGCGAAGGCGGTCCAATACGATGTTGGCCATATCCGCATTGGCGGCCAAATGGAGAATGGAGGCGAACGCTCGGCAGCCGTCTAGCAGGGACAAACCATCGCGCTCGCTGCCATCGCCCGTCAGGCGGGTTGCTTCGGCATGGAGCAGGCGGTCTCCGCGATAGATGCGCCAATTGTCGGAGAACATGGCATCGCGGGCTTCCTCGCCCATGGCATCGCGGCCGAGAAGGACCGCCTCGATCGCCGTCAGCGTTGCGGCAGGTTCGAGCGTGATGTCGAGCGTACGGCTCAGTTTGCTGCCAGCAAACAGGATTGTCTCTTGCGGCAGCCAATCGAGATGAGCGCCCGCGCCCACGTGGAGTTTGGCTCGGACAAGCGCCGTATCTCCGGTCGAGCGATAGCTGCGTTCGCAGGCCTGAGTGGTGACAACCAGTTTGCCGCGGGGCGAAACTTCGGCGGACCAGTCAATTTGGTCTCCGCCAGTAATACCGCCCGCTGTATTTATCAGCACGGCTTCGAGTGCTTGGGAGTGCGTATGAGGCAGACGTATCTTGCCGCAGCCTTCTTGGAAAAGCGTATCGAGGCAAGTCTTGCCGTCGCGCTGTTTGGTTTTAATGCGCCCAATGCCCCGCGCTCGTTGCATGAGCGAGGTTGGACGAACTGCCTCTAAATTTGGCTTTACGGCGAAATTCATTGCAACGATCTGGCCTCAGCCCCGTTATTTAGGCGAGCAAGCGCTCTTTCATAAAGAATTTTCAAGAGGGTTATAAATGATCAAGTCCGCTCTTTCTGTTCTCGCTCTTACCGTTGCTTTCTCTGGCGCTGCTTTTGCCCAGGGCATGATGATCAATGGCGTCGCTGTTTCCGAAGCCGACCAGCCGGCTGTTCAGGAACGTTGCGACCAGCTTTCCAATGCTGAGGCAACTGAGTCGCTGAGCCCCACCACCAACGCCACCGATGCTTCTTCTGACGCCTCTAGCTCGGGTACCGCAGGTCTCGACGCTACTGTTGATAGCGCTCCTGCTGTTAACGAAGCTCAGGCAGTTACCGCATCGATCGATCTTGACACCATTTCGCTTCAGGCTTGCATCGACGGTGGCTTCACCACCAAGTAAAAGTTCGCTCATCAGCGTCTTTTGGGCACCTGACTTCGGTCAGGTGCCTTTTTTTATACCATCAGGTGCTTGCGTACGTCCGGCCGGTCGAGATCACTGGCCGGGCCCTGATGCATGATTTCGCCGCGGTCCATGACGTAGATGTTGTCGGAGATTTCGCGGCAGAAATCGAGGAATTGTTCGACCAGCAGTATGGTCATGCCCTTTTCGTCGCGGAGAAACTGCAGGGCGCGGCCGATGTCCTTGATGATCGAGGGCTGAATGCCTTCCGTGGGTTCATCGAGAACCAGAACTTTGGGTCGGGTGACCAGAGCGCGACCGATAGCGAGCTGCTGCTGCTGGCCTCCCGAGAGATCGCCGCCCCGCCGTCCAAGCATGGATTTCAGGACAGGGAACAGCTCGAAGATGTAGTCGGGAATGTTTCTGTCGCTGCGGGCGAGGCCGGCATAACCGGTTTCAAGGTTTTCCTTTACCGTCAGCAGCGGGAAAATTTCGCGCCCTTGCGGCACGTAGCCGATGCCCATGCGGGCGCGCTTGTATGGTGGCGTTTTTTTGAGCACGTCGCTGCCGAAAGTTATGGCACCCGATGAGATGTGGTTGATGCCGGTAATGGCGCGGAGGGTCGAGGACTTGCCGACGCCGTTGCGGCCGAGGACGGCCGTGATCTTGCCCGGCTGGCAGTCGATGGAGACGCCCTTGAGCGCCTGCGCGGCTCCGTAATGAAGGTCGATGGTTGAGATCGAGAGTGCTGCGGTCATCGTCCAAGATACCTTTCGATCACGACGGGATTCGCGCTCACCTGGTCGAGTGTCCCCTCCGCCAGGACGGCGCCTTCGGCGAGGCAAACCACGCGCGAACCGAGCTCGCGCACGAAGCTCATGTCGTGCTCGACCACGACCACCGATCTGGTTTGGGCGATTTCGCGCAGCAGTTTCGCGGTCTCCTCGGTTTCGCTGTCGGTCATGCCGGCGACGGGTTCGTCGACGAGCAGGAGCTTAGGATCTTGTGCAACCAGCATGCCAATTTCGAGCCATTGCTTCTGGCCGTGGCTGAGATTGGCCGCTAGCTCGTCCTTGCGGTGGAGCAGGCGAACGGTTTCGAGGATCTCGGTGATGCGGGCCACGTCATCGTCGCTGGCGGTGTAAAACAGCGTTGCAAAGATGCCGCGGGGTTTTCTGAGCGCCATTTCGAGATTGTGCCAAACTGTGTGACTCTCGAAGACGGTGGGCTTTTGAAATTTCCGACCGATGCCGAGATTGGCAATCGCGGCTTCGTCCAACTTGGTAAGGTCCGTGCGACCGTCGAACATGACGTCGCCCGCATCCGGACGCGTCTTGCCGGTGATGATATCCATCATCGTCGTCTTGCCCGCGCCGTTAGGGCCGATGATGGCCAGCATTTCGGTGGGGCGGACGATGATCGAGAGATTGTTGATGGCCTTGAAGCCGTCGAAGGCAACCGAGACGCCGTCGAGATAGAGCATCGTGTCTTGGGCTTTGCTCATGGCTTACTCCGCCGGCCGGGGTTGGGGATTGTCGAAAGTCGACGGGTCTTCGCCGCGTTCGATGTCAGCGGATTGGGTCGGGGTCGGTGCAGCCGGTTCTGCCTTGCGTCGATTGCCGAAGAGTTGCTTCCAGAGCCCGACAATGCCCTTGGGTAGGAACAGGGTGACGAAGATGAAGAGGGCGCCGAGGGCGAAAAGCCAGAATTCGGGCAGGGCGCTGGTGAACCAGGATTTGCCCAGGTTGACGACGATGGCGCCGATGATCGGGCCGATCAGGGTGCCGCGGCCGCCGACGGCGGTCCAGATGACGACTTCGATCGAATTTCCGGGCTCGAATTCGCCGGGATTGATGATGCCGACCTGCGGAACATAGAGGGCGCCGGCAATGCCAGCCATGATGGCCGAGACGGTGAAGGCAAAGAGTTTTACGTATTCGACGCGGTAGCCGATGAAGCGCGTGCGGCTTTCGGCGTCGCGCACGGCGACCATGACTTTTCCCAGTTTGGAATTGACGATCATCGAGCAGACGAGGACTGAAAGCGCGAGAGCGATGGCGGTGGCGGCGAAGAGGACTACGCGAGTTGATTGGGCCTGAACCGGGGCGCCGAGGATGTCCTTGAAGTCGGTAAGGCCGTTATTGCCCCCAAAGCCCATGTCGTTGCGGAAGAAAGCCAGGAGCAGAGCGAAAGTCATCGCCTGGGTGATGATGGAGAGATAGACGCCGGTTACGCGGCTGCGGAAGGCGAAGAAGCCGAAGATGAAAGCGAGGAGGCCGGGCACCAGCACAACCATGGCCATGGCGAACCAGAAATTGTCAAAGCCCATCCAGTACCAGGGCAGCTCCTTCCAATTGAGGAAGACCATGAAGTCGGGGAGCGTCGGATTACCATAGACGCCACGGGTGCCGATCTGGCGCATGAGATACATGCCCATGGCATAGCCGCCGAGCGCGAAGAAGGCGCTGTGGCCGAGCGAGAGAATGCCGCAATAGCCCCAGACGAGGTCCAGCGCGAGGGCGAGGATAGCGTAGCTGAGATATTTGCCGAGAAGCGAGACGAGATAGGTCGGGACATGGCCGAACTGGCCCGGCGGGATGAGGAGGTTGGCCATGGGCACGAAAATCGCCACGGCGAGCAAGATGCCGATAACCCAGATGGCCTTTTTATCGAGGGCGCGGAACAGGGCTTGGGTCAGCATTTTTTTGTACCTTTCATCTGGGCCATTCGAGCGTAGCTCTCATGGCCTTCGCCCCTAAAATCGCTCCACCGGAGCGATTTTGCCTTCCCGGCCGGGTCGAAGCCCCTCATCCGGCGCTGCGCGCCACCTTCTCCCCGAGAGGGAGAAGAATAAGAGGGGAGCACCATTCCTCTCCCACTCGGGGAGAGGGTGGATCGGGCGAAGCCCGAGACAGGTGAGGGGGCTTTAGAACTCATTGCTCGATCGCCCTTCCCTTGAGGGCAAACAGCCCTCTTGGGCGCCGCTGGATGAAGAGGATGATCAGCACGAGGATCAGGATTTTGCCGAGCACCGCGCCGGCATAGGGTTCGAGGAATTTGTTGGCGACGCCGAGCGTCAGCGCGCCGACAAAGGTGCCCCAGAGATTGCCCACGCCACCGAAGACCACGACCATAAAGCTGTCGATGATGTAGTTCTGGCCGAGATTGGGCGAGATGTTATCGATCTGGGTGAGGGCGACACCCGCAAGGCCCGCGATGCCTGAGCCGAGGCCAAACGTCATGGCGTCGACGAAGGGGGTGCGGATGCCCATGGCCGAGGCCATGCGACGGTTCTGGGTGACGGCGCGCATCTGGAGGCCGAGCGGCGTGCGATTGAGGATCAGCAGCAGCATGAAGAAGACGATGAGCGCAAAGATGACGATCCAGAAGCGGTTGTAGGTGATGGCGAGGCCGAAGAAATCGGTGGAGCCGGACATCCAGGTTGGGGCGATGACCATCTGGTTGGTCGGCCCGAAGATCGAGCGCACGGTTTGCTGCAGGATCAGCGACAGGCCCCAAGTAGCGAGGAGCGTTTCAAGCGGACGGCCATAGAGCCAGCGGATGATGCCGCGCTCGATGCCGACGCCGATGGCACCGGTAACGAGGAAGGCGACGGGCAGGGCGATGAGCAGGGAATAGTCGATGAGGCCCGGGAATGACTGGCGGATAACGAGTTGGGTGAGGAAGGTCGTGTACGCGCCAAGCATGACCATTTCGCCATGCGCCATGTTGATGACGCCCATGACACCGAAGGTGATGGCGAGACCGATGGCGGCGAGGAGAAGGACGGAGCCAAGCGAGACGCCGAACCAGACATTTTGTAGCGCAGCCCAGACGGCGCGGCTTTGTTCGAGGCCGGCAATAGCGGATTGGATGATGGGCTTGACCTCGTCGGGCGCGCTGGCAAGGGCGCTGGTGAGGACCGTGATGGCACCGCGGCCGGCGCCCGAGACGATCTGCGGCACAGCAGCCTGCTTTTCTTCGATCGACGCGTCTTCGCTCGATAGGACGGTGATGGCGCGCGCGGTCTGCATGACGCCGAGCACATTGGCATCGGTCTCGGCGGCAATGGCCTCATCGAGGAGCGGTAGCGCGGCCGGATCGGGATTGGCGAGGAAACCCTGCGCCGCGGACAGGCGGGTGCGCGGATTGTCGCTCATCAGCGTCAGGCCACCGAGAGCCGCGGAAATATCGCGCCTGAGGCCGTTGTTGACGCGAATGCGCGAGAGGTCGGCATCGGCGCCGAGGTCCACCGCTTCGCCAGTGAGGGGATCGGTGATGGCGGAGCCGGTCTGGATGACGACGCGGCCGGAGGTTTCGTCGAGATAAAGGTTGCCGTCGCCGAGAGCGGTGAGGACGGGGACAACGGCGGGGTCGCCGGTTGCTGCGAGGTCAGTCACGATCTGGGTAAGTTCGCGCAAATTGGCTTCGCCCATGGCAGCGATGCGGGCGGGAATATCGGTGGTCTGGGCCTGTGCCAAAGTGGAAATGAGAAGCGACAGGGTGAGTAGCGCCAGGCGGAGAAGTTGAGTCAGCATCGCTTGGGAAGTCCTTGTCGCGGTTTAGGAAGTTGAGGGGGTGGTGTATGCCGCCACCCCCTCCCAGCCTCCCCCATCTAGGGGGAGGTGCAGATTTGTGATTGGGGCTAGATCATGCCCACGTCACCAGCCCTACACCTCCCCCTTTGATGGGGGAGGATGGAGGGTGTGACCCCTTTACTGCGCTGGCGTGCCGCCGCAGGTTTTGGTTTCGGTGTTGTAGTTGCCGCAGTTGATGGGGGCGGTCCAATCGGCTTCCAGCATCTTGGATTCCGGCAGGTAGTCGGACCAGGCGTCACCGGCGACGAGGTCGTCGGTCTGCCAGACCACGAAGAACTGGCCGTCGTCCTGGATTTCACCAATCAGCACGGGCTTGGTGATGTGGTGGTTCGGGAGCATCTTGGCCATGCCACCGGTCAGGTTCGGCGTTTCGAGGCCGACGATGTTCTCGATCACGGCGTCGGCGTCGGTCGAGTTGGCCTTTTCGACGGCAGCAACCCAGAGGTTGAAGCCGATCATGTGGGCTTCCATCGGGTCGTTGGTGACGCGGGTGTCCGAGCCGATGAACTTGTGCCAATCGGCGATGAACTTTTCATTTTCGGGCGTATCGACCGACATGAAGTAGTTCCAGGCAGCAAGGTGACCCACGAGCGGGGTGGTATCGAAGCCGGAGAGTTCTTCTTCGCCGACCGAGAAGGCGACGACCGGGATATCTTCGGCCTTGATGCCCTGATTGCCCAGTTCGCGATAGAACGGCACGTTGGCGTCGCCGTTGATGGTCGAAACCACGGCGGTCTTCTTGCCTTCCGAACCAAAGGCCTTGATGTCGGAGACGATGGTCTGCCAATCGGAATGACCGAAGGGCGTGTAGTTGATCATGATGTCTTCTTTGGCGACGCCCTTGTCGAGCAGGTACTGCTCAAGGATCTTGTTGGTCGTCTGCGGATAGACATAGTCGGTGCCGGCGAGGACCCAGCGCTTCACCGAGCCGCCATCTTCGCTCATCAGATAGTCGACGGCCGGGATAGCCTGCTGGTTCGGGGAGGCGCCGGTGTAGAACACGTTGCGCTGGGATTCTTCGCCTTCGTACTGGACGGGGTAGAAGAGCAGCGAGTTCAGTTCTTCAAAGACCGGCAGAACCGATTTACGGCAGACCGAGGTCCAGCAGCCAAAAACCACGTCGACATCGTCGACTTCGATCAGCTGGCGAGCGAGTTCGGCGGCCAGCGGCCAATCCGAAGCGATATCGACCACGACCGGCTCAAGCTGCTTGCCGAGAACGCCGCCCTTGGCATTTTGCTGTTCGATGAGGAACAGCATGGTGTCCTTAAGGGTGGTTTCGGAAATCGCCATCGTGCCCGAGAGCGAGTGAAGAATACCGACCTTGATGGTGTCGTCCTGCGCCTGGGCAGGCACCATTGGCATTGTGAGGCTGCCGGCGAGTGCCGCAGCGAGCAAGGCGCTTTTGGCGCGCGAGAAATTCATGTGTTCGTCCCTCTAGTTTCGTTGAGCCCCAGGAGACAGCCAAGGGAGGCGCCTCGATGGGGTCAACTGAGACGATTTCGGCTTCGCGCCCTATACGTCGATTGACGTAACTGCCGGCACGGGCACCGCGGGGAGGTGGAAAACCACTTTGATCAAACGATGTAGCATGGCTGTCATATGAGACCTTTATGGGCGGGCCGCGAAACCTAACTCAGTGAGGCCGTTCATGATTTCTCTCAAAACCCTGATACGCTCCAGCGCGCTGGGGCTGCTGCTGGCCACGGGCGCCGTGGCCCAGGATGCGCCAGCGCGGCCGACAGGTCTCGGCTTTGAAGGCACAGCGCCGACCGCTGAGAACGTCCCCGCCTATATCGAAAACGGCGCCACCAACCAGCGCGGCGACGCTTGCATGGCAACGGTCGATACCAATGCCGGCGTGCGGCTGCTGTCGGGCTTTCTGAAGGTTTGGGAACCGTCGACGTTGCTGGTCGATGCGGGTGTTGAGGCCGAGGCAAATGGCGATTGCCCCGCGATCGTCAAAAGTGATTGGGACGGCATTCCAGGCTCCGCGACCGATGGCAAAATCCTCGATCAGGCTGTGCATGATCACAACATGGATTATGTCGTGCAGGTGACGGCGTCGCGCAGCGCCCAGCAGGCAATCGGCGCCTATCTCGATGACCGCCGCGGCAAGAATATCAGCATGCTCGATGGGCTCGGCCCGCTTGCAGACGCGTGGAAGAACGGCGCGCATCAGTTCACGACGATCACGCAGGTGCAGCCGGACGCGACGAGCGTCAAATATGATGACCATGGCAATAATCGCGGTCTCGGCAGCGTTGGAAACGAAGAGGCCGAGGTCGATGCCAATGAAGATCTTGGCCTCGCAGTCGATTTCATCAATGCGATGAGCGGCGCTGGTTCGACCGAGCCGGCAAAGCGCTTTTACAAGTATGGCCGTCCGTGGCGTTGGGACAGCGACGTGTTCGTCGTGCCCGCGCTCGAGCCGGCCAAGAGCGGTTCGGCTGGGACGGATGGCGGGTTCCCGAGTGGTCACACGGCTGAAGCCTGGCGCGATGGCCTGGCCATGTCCTATCTGGTGCCGGAGCGTTTTCAGGAAATTCTGACGCGGTCCGTGGAGATGGGCGATAGTCGGATCATCGCCGGCATGCATTCGCCGCTCGATGTGATCGGCGGTCGTATGCTGGGGACGGCGACGGTCGTCTATAATCTCAATCTTGCGGATAATGCCGAGCTCAAGGTCAGCGCCCGCGCACAGGCACTGGCTTGGTTGCAGCGCCAGACCGGCACGGAAACTGAGGCCCAGCTCTATACGGCGGCTCACGCTTGGCCGCTGACCGAGGATCGCTTTGCCGATGCTGAGCTGAACGTCGCCTATGTCGCGCCGCGCCAGTCCTATGGCTTTGAGGCTGTGGCTTCAGACGCAGGGGCCAAGGATGTCGTGCCGACCGGGGCCGAGGTTATGCTCGAAACCCGCCAGCCGTATCTCACTGCCGAACAGCGTCGCGTGGTGATCAAGTCGACGCTGCTGCCAGCCGGTTTCCCGGTCATGGATGATGCCGAGGGTTTTGGCCGTCTCGACTATATCCGTGCGGCTGATGGCTATGGTGCCTTCGATGGGGATGTTACAGTTACCATGGATGCGAGCCTTGGTGGCTTCAATGCCCGTGACACCTGGCGGAATGATATCGTTGGTGCAGGCATGCTGACCAAGGCCGGGAGCGGCGCGCTTACACTTGCGGGTGACAACGGCTTTACCGGTGGTGTTGTCGTCGAAGGCGGCGAACTCGTCGCGGCAAGCCGTTCTGCGCTGGGTGCGGGCGACGTCTATGTCGCGGGCGGCACGCTTGCAGTTGGTGCGAGGGGAGTCGACGTCGGTGGCGATCTGACTGTGCTCGACGATGCCGGTTTGGCGATCCGTGGCCTTGCGGATGAGGCGGTTGCGGTGGCCGTCGAAGGGAATGTGACGCTGCTCGGCGGGACACTCGACATCACGCTTCCTGAATCGGCAGAAGGCGTTACGCTGGTTTCTGCAAGCGGTATCGAAGGCACCTTCAACGAAGTCCGTCTCAATGGCGCGGCTGTCGAAGTGACCTATAGCGCGGATGCCATCACGCTGGCTGCTGCCCAGTAAACTCCGGAGAGGGGCCGGTTCGCCGGCCCATCTTCTCTGCTTGCCAAGTGGCGCTTTTGCCGAGACAATGCCTAAGCGATAACCAATCCTTGGCTTCGGTACTTCTTTAGGCATGCCTCCTCGCCAGCGCATCATTCCCATTCGGCGCGACTATAATCGCTGGGTCGCAAACCAGACTTTGGAAGATTATGCGCTGCGCTTTACCGCGAAATCGGCACGGCGATTCTCGAATGATCGCATCTCGCAGACGGCGATCGGGGCGATATCGTTCCTCGCTTTGGAGGCCATAGGCGGTAGCATTACGTTATCGTATGGGACAACCAATGCGCTGATCGCGATATTCGTCGCGTCCATCGCCATCCTCCTCGTCGGCGTGCCGATTTCGCGTTATGCGACCCGGCATGGGGTGGACGTCGATCTCCTCACCCGTGGCGCGAGTTTTGGCTATATCGGCTCCACCGTCACCTCACTGATCTATGCGAGCTTCACCTTCATACTTTTCGCCATAGAAGCCTCGATCATGTCGAGCGCCTTGCAACTGGCTTTCGGTATTCCGCTCTGGATCGGGCACATCATCTCGGCGCTGATCGTTATTCCGCTGGTGACGCATGGGATCAGGATGATCTCGAGTTTTCAGGTGCTGACGCAGCCGATCTGGATCGTGCTCAATGTCCTGCCCTTCATCTTCATCGCCTTCATGGATTGGGAAAAGTTTGATCTCTGGCGCGCCTTTGCCGGGCTTGGTCAGCCAGAGGGTGCGGCGGGGACGATTTCGCCGTTCGATATCGCCAAGTTCGGCGCGGCCTCGGCGGTCATCCTGGCGCTGATGACCCAGATCGGCGAGCAGGTGGACTTCCTGCGCTTCCTGCCGGCCGAGGGGGCGCCGAAGTGGCGGCAGAAGATCGGGATTTTTCTGGCTGGGGCAGGGTGGGTCGTCGTCGGCGCGCCGAAACTGATCGCGGGGTCGTTCCTGGCGTTTCTGGCACTGTCGACCGGCGTGTCGCCGGATCACGCGTCAGAACCCGGTTACATGTATGCCGTGGCCTTCGACTACATGATCCCCAACCAGTTTGTGGCGCTGATGCTGATGGCGGTGTTCGTCGTCGTCAGCCAGCTCAAGATCAATGTGATGAATGCTTATGCTGGGTCGCTGGCCTGGTCGAATTTCTTCTCGCGGCTGACGCATAGCCATCCCGGGCGGGTGGTGTGGCTCTTGTTCAATGTGGCCATCGCGCTGTTGCTGATGGAGCTCGGGATCTATCGGCTGCTTGAAGAGACGCTGGGGATTTTCTCGATCATTGCCATGGCCTGGCTCTGTTCGATTTCTGCCGATCTATTCGTCAATAAACCGCTCGGGTTGGCGCCGCCGGGGATCGAGTTCAAGCGGGCTCATCTCTATGACATCAATCCCGTTGGTGTGGGGTCGATGGTGCTCTCGGTGAGCATTGCGCTGGCCGCGCACTTTGGAGCCTTTGGCGACATGGCTGCGGCGCTGGCGCCTTATATCGCGCTTATCGTCTGCTTCATTGCCTCGCCCGCCATCGCCTGGGCGACCAAGGGGAAATATTATCTGGCGCGCAAACCGCGAAAGTCTTGGCAGTCGAAAACATCGCTGACCTGCTCGATCTGCGAGCATCCATTCGAGCCCGAAGACATGGCCTGGTGCCCGGCCTATGCGGCGCCGATCTGCTCGCTGTGCTGTTCGCTCGATGCGCGCTGCCATGACATGTGCAAGCCGCATGCGCATTTTCGCGCGCAGACGCATGCTGTGGCCTCAAGCGTGTTGCCGCAATGGGCGATCGAGAAGTTGCAGACGCGGCTCGGGCGCTATGGGATTTCCATGGGGATCGCCACGGCGATCCTGGCCAGCATTCTGGCGCTGATTTATTCGTTCGCGAGCCAATCGGCGCCGGAGACGGCGGAGGTAGTGGGCGGAACGCTCTTGGTCGTCTTCTTCGTCTTTGCGGTGGCGGCGGGGATCATGACTTGGTTCCTGGTGTTGGCGCATGACAGCCGCTTGGTCGCCGAAGAAGAGAGCACGCGGCAGAATACGCTGCTGCTCAAGGAAATCGATGCGCACGGAAAGACAGACGCTGAACTCCAGCGCGCCAAGGAGAAGGCCGAGGCGGCCAATCAGGCAAAGTCGCGCTATGTCGTGGGCCTGAGCCACGAGCTTCGCACGCCACTCAATTCGGTGATGGGCTATGCGCAGATCCTCGAGCGCGATCCGGACGTGCCGGAAAACCGGCGCGGATCTGTGCAGGTGATCAAACGCAGCGCCGAGCATCTGTCCGGGCTGATCGATGGGCTCCTCGATATTTCCAAGATTGAGGCAGGGCGGCTGCACGTCTATTCCAACGAGATCAATATCCAGGATTTTCTCGATCAGATCGTCGACATGTTCAGTCTGCAAGCCGCCGCCAAGGGGCTCGAATTCCGGCATGCACGCGCCAAGGCGCTGCCGCTTTATGTGCGGACCGACGAAAAGCGGCTGCGGCAGATTTTGGTCAATCTCCTGTCCAATGCCATAAAGTTCACCCAGTCAGGGCATGTGAACTTTGACGTCGGCTATCGCATGCAGGTGGCAATATTTACGGTGAGCGATACCGGCAGCGGCATTTCCGCTGACGATCTCGACCATATTTTCGAGCCCTTCGTGCGGGGCGAGGCGGAGCATAACCGGTTCACGCCGGGGCTTGGCCTGGGGCTGACCATTACCAAGCTGCTGACCGAGACGCTGGGCGGCGAGATCACCGTTAGGAGTGCTGTGGGTGAGGGGACCCGATTCCAGGCGCGATTGATGCTGTCCAAGGTCGAGCGGCCGGCTTTGCGACGGGCCGACCCGCGACGCATCACGGGCTATATGGGTGCGGCGCGGACTGTCATGGTTGTCGATGACAATGATGATCATCGCGAGCTGGTGCGCGAAATGCTGTCGCCGCTTGGCTTTGTGGTGCTGATGGCGGAGAGCGGATCGGCATGTCTTGATATGCTGGATGCGGCGGAGCCTGATATGTTCTTCGTCGATATTCGGATGCCGGGGATGAGCGGTTGGGAGCTGGTTTCGGCCCTCAGAGCCCGCGCCATTGCCGCGCCGATCGTCATGCTCTCGGCCAATATTGGCGACGGGGCAGGGCCGGCAAGCGCCGATGCCGGGCACAGTGATACGCTCGCCAAGCCATTTGATCTTGCGCAATTGCTCGACAAGATCAACGCGCACCTGGCGCTTGATTGGGTCTATGACGAGGCCGTGTCGGCAGTGCAGGAGGCCGAAAAGCCCCTGCACTCGCCGGGGATCGAGCACTTGCGCGAATTGGCCAATCTGGGGCAAATCGGGCATGTACGGGGGATAGAGGCGAAGTTGGCGGAATTGGCGAACGAGCCAGACAACGCACCGCTTGTCGCCGCGCTGCGCAAGCGGATGGAAACGTTCGACTTCGACGGCTATGCCGATATTTTGGAGCGGGTCGGTCATGAGCCGCATTGAGAAAGACCAGGACATTGTCCTTCTCGTTGACGACTCGCCAGAATCACTTGGCTTTCTGACCGAGGCGCTGGAGGCTGCGGGCGTTACGGTGCTGGTGGCGCGAAGCGGCGAGATGGCGCTCAATATCGTGCAGCGCGTGGTTCCCGATGTCGTCCTTATGGACGCAGTCATGCCGGGGCTCGACGGGTTCGAGACTTGCCAGAGGCTCAAGTCCATGGCGCCGCTGGCGCATGTCCCCGTTATCTTCATGACTGGTCTGACGGAAACCGAGCATATCGTTCACGCGCTCGAAAGCGGTGGGGTCGACTACTTGGCCAAACCGATCAATGTCGATGAATTGCGGGCGCGGATCCGGGTACATCTTGCCAATGCACGGCGGGCGCAAAGCGCGCGGATCGCGCTCGATGCGGCAGGCCGCCATCTCGTCGCCTTTGGTGCCGATGGGACCGTGTTGTGGTCGACGCCGCAAGCAACGAAGCTGCTTGAAAGCTCGAGCCTTGATCTTGGCCGCGCCGATCGACTCTCGCCAGGATTTTTGCACTGGCTGCTCGAACACGGCGATGGCGCGCCGGGCAGTGGTTTCGATCTTGAAATCGAGAGTGGGCCAAATCTGCAATTTTCGTTTCTGGGTCTCGTTGGTGGGGCCGAATATCTGTTCCGGCTGTCGCACGCCCAGGTGGCCGGACAAGAGGATAATCTGCGCCAGCATTTCAGCCTGACCCAACGCGAGAGCGAGGTGTTGCTCTGGATCGCGCGGGGGAAATCGAACCGCGATATCGGCGAGATTTTGGGCCTTAGCCCACGCACCGTGAACAAGCACCTCGAACAGGTCTACACCAAGCTCGGCGTGGAAAATCGCGCCTCCGCGGCGATCAAGGCTATTCAGGCCATGCAGGCGCTCGACCTCTAACGATCCGCGCAGATCCATTCATGTGAACGGTTTAGCGGGAACCCAACAACACATCTGTCGTTGTGCAGACGAACCGCAATTAACGCGGGACGGGAAATCGTCGCGATCGCTATCGCGGCATGAAAATCGGTTGCGGCGAGGAGGCTGACGCTCCTTCTTGTAGCTCCCGATGGGGCGCGGAACTTCGGTTCCGCGCCTTTTTTGTTCGCCGTCTTACTTTAAAATTTCCAATATTTAAAATCGTTAACCAGTTCATTTTTGTGTAAGTGTTAGTGCGGAACTAGAAGGCGATTTGAATCGTCCCTTCTATGCGGCAATTGGTCGCTAAGATGGAGACGAGTTATGAAAACATCCAAATTTTCGTTGCTTCCTCTGGTCTTGCTTGCGAGTGCAGTAGTACCTGCACACGGCCAGAACTTGCTTGGTGTCATCGGGGCTAGTGGTGAGAATGCTCTCATCACGATTGGCTCCGGCGACGCGTCAGATACCGGCCTCGTCAATGTTGGCGTTGGCGGGGGAAATCAGGTCCTCGATGTTCAAGTCGGTGGCCAACATTCCGATATCGCGCGGACCACTGTCGGGGTCGGTGGCGATAGTCTAGTCGATGCCAATGCGGGCCTGTTGAACGATACTGTGAAAGCCAATGCCACTGTGGGCGGTAGCAGTCTCGCAAATGTGGGCGTGACGATCGGCAATCCGGGAACGCCGGGGAATCCTGGCAACCCGGGGAATCCCGGTAACCCAGGTAACCCTGGCAATCCCGGTAACCCTGGTGGACCGGGCACGATGTTCCCGCCCTCTTTGTCTGCATCCAATGGCGGGAACATGCCGAGCTGCAGCGGGACCAACCCGCGCGAGGTCGAACGCCTGATCCGCAACACGCAGATCGGCGGCAGCTGGCAGAGCGCCAGCAATGTCACGATCCGTCGGGTCGACCTCTGCCCGGAACTGCAGGCCTGGCTTGCTGCCGCCCTGCAGGGTTCGAACCTGCGGTCGGCCATTGCTTCGGACAGCCTACTCAGCGCTTCGCTCGATCGCTCGTCCTATAACACCGATCGTGTGTTTGCGGTCCAGCAGCGCGGCAACCAGTTGACGATGTTCGTTTACTGATCCGACGAGGTGGGCCGTGCGCGGCCCACCTTCTCAAGTGGTGCGAAAGACCGCATAACGGCTCTGCGCGGCGCTTGTCACAAAACTGCAATCCGGTTGTGGCCAATGGAGCCGCACCCGGAGGGACCCGCTGTGAACGACTTCGACCAAAACGCGCGTTTCGAGCAATTCGAGGCTGAACTCAACCGCATCCGCGCCGAGATCACCGACAGTTTCGACGAAGAACTCGAACTACAGTTCGAAGACGACCAGCTTGAAGCCTTAGCCGAAGACGGCGAGCGCGCCGGTCGAAAGTCCCTCGACCGCAATGTCTATTTCCGCGAACTGTTTCGCCTGCAGCACGAACTCGTGCGGCTGCAAGACTGGATTGTGCATAATAAACTGAAGGTTGCGGTCATTTTCGAAGGCCGCGATTCTGCCGGCAAGGGCGGGGCGATCAAGCGCATCACCCAGCGGCTCAATCCGCGCGTTTGCCGCGTCGTCGCGCTTCCCGCGCCATCCGACCGAGAAAAGACCCAATGGTATTTCCAGCGCTATGTGCCGCACCTGCCGGCGGCTGGCGAAATGGTGCTGTTCGATCGCTCCTGGTACAATCGTGCGGGCGTCGAGCGTGTCATGGGGTTCTGCAATCCCGACGAACTGGAAGAGTTCTTCCGTACGGTGCCCGAATTCGAAAAGATGCTGATCCGCTCGGGGATCATCCTGATAAAATTCTGGTTCTCCATCACCAATGAAGAACAGGAATTCCGCTTCCGCATGCGCATCCAAGATCCGCTGAAGCAATGGAAACTATCGCCCATGGACATGGAATCACGCCGCCATTGGGAGGATTATACCAAGGCCAAGGAAGATATGTTGGCGCGGACCCACACGGAAGATTCGCCCTGGTGGGTGGTGCAGGCCGACGACAAGAAGCGCGCACGCCTCAACTGCATCGCCCATCTTCTTGAAGCTATTCCCTATGCCGAAGTGCCCAAGCAGGAAGTCGTGCTGCCCGAGCGCATCCGCCATCCTGACTATCACCGTGGACCCGTGCCGCAGGATATGTATGTGAAGTCGATCTACTAAAGCGCAACGACTTGCCTGCGCTGGCTGAAAAGTCGAAAATGCTGGCGCAGCAAGTCGGAGACCGGTTTTGGCCGAAACCAGCGATATCGTGGGCGGTGGGCCCAAGAAGGTTCTTTATACGCTTTCCACCATCAGCAAGATCGGGGTGGGCAAGGCGGCCAAAGCGCTGACGGCCAAGAATACCTGCAAGGCCTGTGCCTATGGCATGGGTGGCCAGCATGGCGGCATGACCAACGAACTCGATGAGTTTCCCTCGGTCTGCAACAAGTCGGTCCAGGCGCAATCGACCGATATCCAGCCGGCCATTCCTGAGCCGGTGTTTCAGCACACGATTGCGGAACTGGCCGAACTTTCGGGGCGTGAAATGGAGCGTCTGGGGCGGCTCGGCACGCCGCTATTCCGGCGGACGGGATCGGATCGGTTTGAGCCATTGGATTGGGAAGCGGCGCTTGATCATGCCGCGCATCGGCTAGCCGAGACCGATCCGCAGCGGACGTTCTTTTATTCGTCGGGCCGCTCGTCCAATGAGGCCGGGTTTCTGTTCCAACTTCTGGCGCGGGCCTATGGGACGAACAACGTCAACAACTGCTCCTATTATTGCCACCAGGCGACGAGCGAAGGGCTGGCGACTACGATCGGCAAGGGTACGGCGACGGTCGAGCTTGAGGACCTGACGGGCGCGGACCTGATCTTCGTTATCGGGGCCAATCCATCGTCGAACCATCCGCGCTTCATCCACATGCTCAAGAACTGCCGCGAGCGCGGCGGGCAGGTGATCGTCATCAATCCGGCCAAGGAGCCGGGGCTGGTGAGGTTTTCCGTGCCGAAATCGCCCCTCTCCATGCTCAAAGGCGGCAGCGAGATCGCGTCGGATTATCTGCAGCCGCGCATCGGCTCGGACATTGCGCTCCTCAAGGGACTGGTGAAGGCGGTGCTGGAGCAGGGTGCGGAGGACGCGGATTTTATCGCTCGGCATGGGGCGGATTTTGAGGCGTTCGCGCAGGATATCTCGGCGCTGACTTGGGATGAGGTGGTTGCGGCCACTGGTATTGCGCAGAGCGATATCGAGCGCGTCGCGGCGGCCTATGGGCGCTCGAAGGCGGCGGTGTTCGCTTGGGGCATGGGCATGACCCACCATGTTCATGGCACGGCCAATGTCGAGGCCATCGCCAATCTGGCGCTTGTCCGCGGCATGATCGGCAAGCGGTTTGCAGGGCTTTTGCCGCTGCGTGGGCATTCCAATGTGCAGGGGATCGGCACGATCGGGGTGAAGCCTGTGCTGGCCAAAGATGTGCTCAAGCGCATGGAAGAGGTGTTTGGCGTCAGCTTTCCGGAAGAAAAAGGCCTCGATACCATGGCCTGCCTCAAGCGGGCTGAGGCCGGTGAGGTAGATGCGGCCGTGATCATGGGCGGCAATCTTTGGGCTGCGACGCCGAACACGGGCTTCTCGACCCGCGCCATGGGCGCTATCGGGTTCAAGCTCTTTCTCACGACGACGCTCAATCAGGGCCATGTCCATGGGCTGGGCGAGGGCGAGGTGATGATCCTGCCCGTGACGGCACGCGACGAGGAATGGGAGTCGACGACGCAGGAATC
Organism: Devosia sp. Leaf420; assembly: GCF_001425445.1. GTDB lineage: Bacteria > Pseudomonadota > Alphaproteobacteria > Rhizobiales > Devosiaceae > Devosia. The sequence goes on from NZ_LMQU01000013.1 coordinate 45,936, forward strand.
GATGTTCAACTTCGTGCGTCTCTCCGATGGCGGTATCAAGCGCATCGGTACGGTACGGCCGGAAAGCTGGATCCTGGGGCAGTTGGGCAAGCGCATGCTGCCCGGTTCACCGATCGATTTCTATGCCTTCTCGGGCCATGCCAAACTGCGCGACGCCATCGCTGCGATCGTACCGGGCATGGAAGAGCTGGCGGACATCGATGTCGCCAAGCGCGAATTCCACATCCGCAATCGCGTGCTGCATGTGCCCGAGTTCGGCACGGCGGACGGGCGCGCGCATTTCGTGGTGACACCGATCCCGCAGCGGCAGGCCGGGGAGTTGATGCTCGCCTCGGTGCGTAGCGAGGGGCAGTTCAATTCGATCATCTACGAAGAAACCGACAGCTATCGCGGCAAGGCGGGACGCTATGCCGTGTTTCTCAGTGCGGGCGATATGGAGGCACGCGGACTGAGCGAGGGGCAAAGGGTGCGGGTTCGCTCTTCAGTGGGCGAGATGGAGGGCGTCGCGACGCGCTTTGATCTGCCGGCAGGCTCGGTGCTGGCCTATTATCCGGAGGCCAATGTGCTGATCGGCACCGAGGTCGATCCGCGTAGCAAAACGCCGGCGTTCAAGTCGGTGCCGGTGAGTGTTGTGGCGGCGTAGAGTTATCTAACCATCACTAAGCCACCGGGTGTCATCCCGGCCTTGAGCCGGGATCCATCTTGAGATCTCAGGATGGGCCTCGGCCTTCGCCGGGGTGACAGCCGATGGTTGGGCTACTTCGCAGCGTCCTCTTCTTTGGCGCCGGGGCCGACGATCAGGACGCTTGGCTCGGCTTCGAAAATGCGCTTGGCGACGGCTTGGACTTGTTCGGCCGTGACAGCCTCGATCGATTGCTGGCGCTCCACCACGTAGTCGAGGGGAAGGCCTTCGATCTGCTGGCTAACCATGGTCGTGGCGATAGCGACCGAAGAGCGGAGCTGATTGATCGGATAGGCGCCGACGAGATAGCGCTTGGTGCGTTCGAGCGCTGCCGGATCGGGACCGTCCGCCGCCATCTTGGCGAGGGTCGTCCGCATCACCTCGATGGCCTCGTTGGCCTGATCGGGGCGGGTCGAGGTGCCGATGGTGAGCGCTTCGGCCTCGGCCAGATTGACGAGGCCACCGGACACGCCATAGCTGAGGCCGCGCTTTTCGCGCACTTCGACATTGAGCTCGGAGAGTAGACTGCCACCGGCCAGCATTTCGGTCATGACGAAGGCGGGGAAGTAGTCCGGGTCGGTTTCGACCACGCCGGGATAGGCGAGGTTGATTGAAGTCTGCGGCAGAGGATAGTCCACCGCAACTTCCTGGCCGAAGCTGAGGGGCGCCGGGGGGATTTCAGCCAGCTTTGGCTCAGCCGGAAGCTTGCTAAAGATCGCGTCGATCATCTTGCCTGCGGCTGCTTCATCGAGTGCGCCGACAATGCCGACCTTGAGCGTCTTGCGGGCAAAAATATCCTTGTGGAACTGGCGCAGGTCGTCCGCCGTGATTGTCTTCAGGCTTGCCTCTGTGCCTTCGAGCGGGCGCGCATATGGATGATTGCCGAAGAGCGTTTCGTTCCACAACCGGCCGGCGGCATAGCCGGGGTCCTGCTTGCGGGCGGCGAGACCGGCGAGGATCTGGTCGCGCATGCGATCGATTGCCGATTGGTCGAAGCGCGGTTCGTTGACGGCCAGCGCCAGCAGATTGGTCGCGTCATCCTTCTGATCGGTCAGCATGCGAGCAAAGCCGGCGAAATAGTCAAAATTGGCGGAAAAGCCCATTTCGAGGCCAGCTTCATCGAGCTTGATCTGGAAAGCGTCACTATCGAGGTCGCCGGCGCCTTCATCGAACAGCGAGGACATCAGCGTTGCAAGGCCCACCTTGTCGGTCGGGTCCTGTGCGGCGCCCCCTTCGAAGGCAAAGCCGATTGTGACGATGGGAACGGTATAGTCTTCGACCATCCAGGCTTCGATGCCGCCGGGGGAGGTGATGGACTTGAAGGCCACCTCGGCCTGGGCCGGCAGGGCAAGGGCGAGCGCGAGGAGCGGCGCCACCAGTGCGGGCAGGGCGCGACGGGTATTCTTGAAAATCGCGATCATGGCTTGGTCTCCGCGGCAGGAGGCAACAGGTAGCCCGTCACCGCAACGGCAGGGCGCAGATATTTGACGGCAACGGCTTTGACCTGTTCGGGCGTTACCGCGCGGATGCGATCGGGCCAGAGCGCGACGTCTTCAACCGAGCGTTCGGTCGTCAGCCACGTGCCATAGGTCTGGGCCATGGCAGACTGATCGTCCTGGGCGAAAATCGTGCTGCGGATGAAGCGGGTTTTGACGCGCTCGAGCTCGGCCTCGGAAATTCCGTTGGCGATCAGTTCGTCCACCTCGGTTGCAACGGCCTTTTCGAGATCGTCGAGCGTATTGCCGGGGCGCGGCACGCCATAGAGCGTGAAGGTGCCATCGTCGAGGGCGCTGCCCCCATAGGCGGCGCCGACCTGGGCGGCCATGCCGGTCTTGACGACAAGCGCCTGATACAGCCGGCTCTGCGGCCCATCGCTCAGAATGGCGGAGAGCACGTCGAGGGCCTCCGCCTCGCCGTTTTCGGCCTGGCGATAGCTCGGGACGAGCCAGGAGCGCGCGAAGTTCGGCAGCGAGACGCGGGCGTCTTCAAGGGTAACGGTGCGGCTCGTGGTAGCAGCCGGCTCCTCGGGGCGGTGGCGTGGCGGCAGGTCCGGACCGCGTTCGACCTTGCCATAGGTGGTCTCGGCCATTGCCTTAACGGCTTCGGCATCGACATCGCCAGCTACGATGACGAGCGCATTGTTGGGCGCGTAAAAGCGATCATAAAAGGCCAGCGCGTCTTCGCGGCTCAGCGTTTCGATCTCGTGTTCCCAGCCGATGACCGGAATACGATAGGGGTGGTTCTGGTAGAGCGTGGCGTTGACCGCTTCGGAGAGAATGGTCCGCGGCTGGGAATCGACGCGCTGGCGCCGCTCGTCGAGGACCACGGCGCGCTCGGAATCGATGACTTCGGGAGCCAGCACGAGGTTCCTCATGCGGTCGGCCTCGATATCCATCATCTCGGCGAGCGCATCGGGCGGGACGGTCTGGAAATAGACGGTCACATCGGCATTGGTGAAGGCGTTGGTTTCCCCGCCAAGTTCGTTGACCTTGCTTTCGAGCGTTCCGGCCGGATATTTCGCCGTCCCCTTGAACATCAGGTGTTCAAGGAAATGCGCGACGCCCGATTGCCCCGCCGGATCGTCGGCGGCGCCCGTGCGATACCACACCATATGGGTCACGACCGGCGCGCGCCGATCGGGAATCACCACGAGTTCAAGTCCATTTTCGAGCATGAAGTGGCTCACCGTAGGCAGCGGAGTTTCCTCAGCTGCCACGGGCAGGGCCGTGAATAGGGCGGCCACAAGGGCAATCATCGGGCGGTGCATGGTTCGGCGCGTTCTCCGTCGGTGGATTTGGCGGCGGCGAGGTTATCCAGATCGGACACAAGCGCAACCGGCAATCCCGTTGCTTATGAAACGATCACGTGTGATCGCCATGAACGCGCACAAGCGCAGATATTGGGCGTGATGATCAAACAACGGGCAGGCTTGGACGTGCTAAATATTTGGGATAGAACAAATATTTACGCAGTGCTTACCATGAGTTGTTAGACTCAATTACAGTCCATCGCGCTGTTCCGAGAATTCCATGTCCAAGCCGGAAGTCCCCGCTTCTCCACGCGCCATGCGCATCGTGATGGACGGCATCAGCCGCGAACTCCATACTTACTCGATCGGCAATCAGCAGATCGTCAAACAAACCAAGCTCCTGGCGGTCAATGCCATTATCGAGGCGGCGCGGGCAGGCGATGCGGGCAAGGGGTTTGCCGTCGTCGCCAATGAAGTCCAGCGGCTCGCTGATAGCGCCGCCGATATCGCGGCGCGGTTTCAGGATGTGCTGGCTGGAAGGCTCAGCATGGGCCGGACCATGTCGGGTACGCTTGTCGATGAAATGGAAGGCGCGCGGCTGACCGATCTGGCGCAGACCCTCGTCCAGCTCATTGTCCGCAATCTCTATGAGCGGACGGCGGACGTGCGCTGGTGGGCGACGGACACGGCCTTTTGGCAAGCGCTGGCGGGTGACGATGCTGCGGCGCGCGATTTTGCCGGTCAGCGGCTCGCAGCGATAAACCGGTTCTATTCGGTCTATTCCGATCTGGTGCTGGCGGACGCGCGGGGCAGGGTGATCGCGAGCGCCAATTCCGCCTTTTCACGCACTATCATTGGCGCGGATTTCTCGCGCGAAACCTGGTTTCGCGAAGCCCTGAAAACGCGGGCGGGCGACGAGTACGCTGTGGGCGAGGTGATGGAAAGCCCGCACCACGATCGCCGCGAAGTGCTGGTCTATTCGACCGCCGTGCGCAGCAATGGCCGCAATGATGGATCGGCCGTCGGCGCGCTCGGCGTCTATTTCGACTGGCAGGCGCAGGGCCGCTCCATCGTCGAGACCGAAGCAGCCTTGCCGCCACAGGTCGCCGAACGAACCGAGGTGATGCTGATAGATGCCAAGGGCCGTGTTATCGCGACCACGCGGCCGCAAAACCGTTTCAGCACATTTTCCCTCCAGAACAATGGCGCCAAGCGCGGCAGTTACCTCTCGCCCAATGGCGATATTGTCGCCTTCGCCCAGACGCTTGGATATCAGGAATATGATGGCCTCGGCTGGTGGGGCGTCATCGTGCAGCGCACCGATTCCGACGACGCGCTGAGGCGCCAGCTCGGGATGGACCGGGGCTGAAAGCAGCCATACAGAGCATCATCGCGCGGAATGACAGGTTCGTGCCCGTTGCTCCCGAATGCTGCTTGCCCTACATAGGCGCCAACTCCCGAAACACCGTCGAAGAGGTTCTTCGCCTATGGCCCGCCAGTTCATCTATCACATGCACGGAATGTCGAAGTCCTATGCGGGCGGCAAGAAGGTGCTCGATAACATCCACCTCTCCTTCTACCCCGATGCCAAGATCGGCATTCTCGGGCCGAATGGCTCGGGTAAATCGACGCTCCTCAAGATCATGGCCGGCATCGACACCGAATTTTCTGGCGAAGCCTGGGCGGCCGATGGCGCCAAGGTCGGCTATCTGCCGCAGGAGCCGCAGCTCGATCCGACGCTGAACGTGCTCGGCAACGTCATGATCGGCGTCAAGGAAAAGAAGGCCATCGTCGACCGGTACAACGAGTTGATGATGGAATACTCGGACGAGACGGCCGACGAAGCCTCCAAGCTCCAGGACCAGATCGACGCGCAGAACCTGTGGGATCTGGAATCGCAGGTCGAAGTCGCCATGGAAGCTCTCGGCTGCCCTCCGGGCGACGCCGAAGTCACCAATCTTTCGGGTGGCGAAAAGCGTCGCGTGGCGCTGTGTGCGCTGCTGCTGTCCAAGCCCGACCTGCTGCTGCTCGACGAACCGACCAACCATCTCGACGCCGAAACCACCGCATGGCTCGAACGCCACCTGCGCGAATTCGAAGGCGCCGTGCTGATCATTACCCACGACCGCTACTTCCTCGACAATGTCACGGGCTGGATTCTCGAGCTCGATCGCGGTCGCGGCGTGCCCTATGAAGGCAACTACTCAGCCTATCTCGATGCCAAGGCCAAGCGCTTTGCGCAGGAAAAGAGCGAAGACGCAGCGCGTGCAAAAGTGCTCGAGCGTGAACGCGAATGGATGGGCCAGAGCCCGCAGGCGCGCCAGTCCAAGTCCAAGGCCCGTCTCAAGGCCTATGACGAATTGGTCAAGATCAACGACGCCCGCACCCAGTCGCACACGGCGCAGATCATCATTCCGCCCGGCGAGCGCTTGGGCCACAACGTCATTGACGTCGAGAACATCTCGAAGTCGTTCGGCGATCGCGTGCTGATCGAAAACCTCAGCTTCAAGCTGCCGCCCGGCGGCATTGTCGGCATCATCGGGCCCAACGGTGCGGGCAAGACCACGCTGTTCAAGATGCTTACCGGCCAGGAGAAGCCCGATAGCGGCTCCGTCACGGTCGCTGAAAACGTGCACCTCGGCTATGTCGACCAGAGCCGCGATACGCTGAGCGCCAACAAGACCGTTTGGGAAGAAATCTCGGGCGGCGACGAAGTGCTGATGCTCGGCAAGCGCGAAATGAACTCGCGCGCTTACACGTCCACCTTCAATTTCAAGGGCGGCGATCAGCAGCAGAAGGTCGGCAATCTTTCGGGTGGCCAGCGCAACCGCGTGCACCTTGCCAAGATGCTGAAGTCGGGGTCGAACGTGCTGCTCCTTGACGAGCCGACCAACGATCTCGACACCGAAACCCTTGCAGCCCTCGAAGAAGCGCTCGAGGAATTCGCCGGCTGCGCCGTGATCATCAGCCACGATCGCATGTTCCTCGATCGTCTGGCGACCCACATGTTGGCCTTTGAAGGCGACAGCCATGTCGAATGGTTCGAAGGCAACTTCCAGGACTACGAAGCGGACAAGGTCCGTCGTCTCGGCGCCGACGCGGTGAACCCGAAGCGGGCGACGTACAAGCCGCTGACGCGGTAATGAGCAAGAGGCGCGGTGAGAACCGCGCCTTTTTCTTTAGCGCCTGAGGATAATCTTTTCTCTTTGGCCGACCGATTAGGCCATTTTTGTCTTATCGCCGAGACATTTGGGCCGTCCTCCGTCGCTTTCTCGACCTGGCCTGTCTAGTATCATGCCAATTCATGTCTTGGAGGATTGCCGTGCGTCTCGCATCATTCGCCGCTGCTGCCGCTTTTGTCGTTGCTGCTCCCGTTTTCGCTCATGCTCAGGATGTCACGCCGCTCGTGACGGCTCAGTGGTTGCTTGAACATGCGGGCGATGAGAATGTGAAGATCATCGACATTCGCGACGAAATCGAAGGCACCGATCTTGGCGATCTGCCTTATGTGGCGGGTGCGGCGGTGGCGCCTTATGCGAGCTATGGCTGGCGCACCGAAGTAGAGGGCGTGCCCGCGCAGATCCCGCCGCCCGAACAGATCGGCAAGCTGATCGGCGATCTCGGCATCGATGGCGACGACCATGTCATCATCCTGCCCTGGGGCACGGATTCGTCCGAGTTCGGCGGTGCGACGCGCGTATACTGGACCTTTAAATATCTCGGCTACGACGCGGTTTCGATCCTTGATGGCGGTTGGCGCCAGTATGATGCGGCGGGCGGCGAGCGCGTTGCCGAAGCGGCTGTGCCGGCCAAGGCCGAATTCCCGGTCAATGTGCGTCCGGAACTGCGCGCTACGACGCCTGATGTGGAAGCGGCGCTGGCTGCAGGTACCAAGCTGATCGATGGACGTCCGGAAGCGCAGTATCTGGGCCAGTCGAAGAGCCCCGTCGTGCGGATCGAAGGCACGATCCCCGGCGCGATCAACCTGCCGCATTCCAAGCTCTACAGCGCTGAATTTGCGAGCTTTGCGCAGCCTGAAACGGTTGCTGCGCTCGAACAGGCGATAGGCCTTGGCAAGGACGAGAAGAATATCGTCTTCTGCAATACCGGCCACTGGGCGTCGATTGCCTGGTTTGCCCTCCATGAAGTGGGCGGTAACAAGAACACAGCCATGTATGACGGCTCGATGGCCGAATGGGCTGCCGATCCGGCCCGTCCGATCCAGTAAGATCGCGACACTTCATCACTGATCGGGATTTGGATGTTGCACCGCAAGGCTGCAGCATCCAAACCTTTTAGACGACCCGAAATAATCGAGAATCATGAGCGATATTTCCGCATCCGTGCCCAAGTTTCTGCCGCCAGCGGCGGTGGATCGATCTCCGCTGTTCATCGCCGCAGCCATGCTGCTTGTCGGCTTTGCCTTCATCACCTGGCAGGTGGACCTGCGTCAGGGCGCGCTGTTCCTGATCGGCGGCGGGCTGGGCGTCGCGCTTTACCATGGCTCGTTCGGCTTTACCGGCGGCTGGAAGCGTATGGTCGTCGAGAAGCGCGGGCGCGGCATGCGGGCGCAGATGCTGACGATCGGCGTTGCAGCGCTCGCCATGATCCCACTCGTCGCGGCAGGCAATATCGGCGGTCAATCCATGGTCGGTGCGATGGCGCCCGTCGGTGTCTCGGTGCTTTTGGGCGCCGGTATTTTTGGCCTTGGCATGCAGCTTGGCGGCGGGTGCGGCTCGGGCACGCTCTTTACTGTCGGCGGCGGCTCGGCGCGCATGCTGGTGACGCTCGTTTTCTTTATCGTCGGTGCGCTGCTGGGCACGGCGCATTTGCCGTTTTGGTTGCAGCAGCCGGCGCTGCCCGCGATCAGCCTTGGCGCCGAACTCGGCGTAGCCTTTGCTCTCGCCGTCACGATCGCCGTACTGGCGCTTGTCGCGCTGATTACGGCGCTGATCGAAAAACGCGTCCACGGTTCGATCGAGGCCGAACCGGCGCCAGCGCGGCAGGGTTGGAACTGGGTTCTTTATGGTCCATGGCCGCTGGTCGGGGCAGGGCTGGTGCTGGCGCTTCTCAATATCGCGACGCTGCTTTTGGCCGGGCACCCCTGGTCGATCACCTATGGGTTTGGGCTCTGGGGCGCCAAGATCGCTTCGGCCGTCGGTATTCCCATCGGTACTTGGGAGTTCTGGACCTGGCCCGCGCAGGCGCAGGCGCTCAATTCGAGCGTCTTGGCCGATAGTGTTTCGGTGATGGATTTCGGTCTGGTTCTGGGCGCGGCCTTAGCGGCGGCGGTTGCCGGCAAATTCGCACCGAAGGCCAAGCTGCCGCTCGGTTCGCTGATTGCGGCCATCATCGGCGGCTTGTTGATGGGGTATGGCGCGCGCCTCTCCTTCGGCTGCAATATCGGGGCGCTTTTCTCCGGTATCGCGACGGGCAGCCTTCATGGCTGGCTGTGGTTCGCTGCGGCCTTTGTCGGCTCGTTCGCGGGTGTGTGGCTGCGGCCGGTTTTTGGTCTTGATGGATTTGCCAAGAAATGAGCACGCGCAACACTCTGCTTTTCGGCGCGGCTCTCGCAGTCACTACCGCTGCCGTGGCCTATGATCATGTGACCAATCCTGTGCCGGCGCGACCATCCGCTCAGGTCGCGGCGAGCAGCGGCTCGGCTGCCCCTTGTGCAGCCGGCGCGGCGCCGTGCGCCGCGGGTGCCGTCGCGCCTTGTGCGGCCGGGGCGCCCGCTGCTCCATGCGCTGCAGGTGCGCCGATGAAGGCTGCGCCTCCGCCGCCGCCAGCCGTGCCGCAGGCAACAAGTCAGAAGGCTTCGCCGCCACCGCCCCCGGCGCAAAGACCGGTTGCGGAGACGAGCGAGCCGGCAAAAGCCGCACCGCCGCCGCCACCCAAGGTGAAGCCTGAGGGTGAAGAAGCGCCCGAGCTCGTCGTGGACGCAAACTGATGGACAGCGAGCGGGATCGCGCGTTGGCGGAGATCGCCTATTGCGAAAGCATCCTCGCCAAGGGCGGTCTCACCGTTCTCAGCGATCTCTTTCGCGGCGTATCGGACATCGCTGCCTGGGATCATTATCCGGCGGGCGATGTGTTCGATCCCGTCAGCGGGTCGCAGTGGTATTATCATTGTCACCCTGCGGAAGAGGGCTCAAGCGAGCACGGCCACTTTCATTGCTTCATCCGCCCCAAGGGTGCGCAAGGGCCAATCCATCATCTCATCGCCGTCGGCGTCGATCAGAACGGCAAGATGTTGCGGCTCTTCACGGTGAACCAGTGGGTCGTCGGTGACGATTGGGCGGATGCTGTTACCATCGTCGGATTACTCGACCGCTTTGATATGGCCATGCCCAGCCCGTCCTACCTCGTCAATCGCTGGCTGACCGCCGTGCTCGTCGCTTACAAGACGGAGATTGAGGGGCTGCTGAATGAGCGCGATAGAGTCCTTGCGGCGCATCCTAATGCCGATGTGCATAACGATCGCAGTCTTGAAGTCACGTCCTCTTTCAGCGTCTAATTAATCTTGCGCTAGGCGGAACCGCAGCGCGGATTCGGCGTTTCGTCGAATGGCTAAGTGGTTTGTGCGTGGCTTTTCTGGGGATGGGGTACACATGGGCGAGGTTGACTACGCACGCATATTCGACGTGCTCCCCAGCCCGTTCATGGTCGTCGATAAAGAACTTCGCTACATCGCGGCAAACCGTGCCTATCTCGAAACAACCGGTCGCAGCTTCGACGAAATCGCTGGGCAAAAGGTTTTCGAACTTTTTCCAAATCCAGGAGAGAGCGGCGATCGCTTAAGGGCATCGATCGATAAGGTTATGGCCACGGGCCAGCCCGATACGCTCGCGTATCTGGCCTATCCCATTTCGCGGAGCTCTGGCGGGGAAGTCGAGAACCGCTATTGGACGGCAGTGCATGTCCCGGTGCTCGATGCCGATGGTTCCGTGAAATACGTGATGCAGAACACGGTCGATGTCACAGAATTCGCGCGCATTCGCGCCGCCGCGACGGTGCCGTTTACCTCGCTCTCCGCCGAGACGCGGTTGATCGAGCGCACGCGCGAAGTCGAAGCGGCCAATGCCGATTTCCGCCGGCTGTTTCAGCAAGCGCCCGCGTTCTTCGCGATTCTGTCCGGGCCCACCCACGTTTTCACCTTTGCATCGGATTCCTACCTACGCCTAGTCGGTGGACGACGCCTTTTGGGCTGTTCTGTCGGCGAGGCGATGCCTGAGGTGCGCGATCAGGGCTTTATCGAATTGCTCGATCGGGTCTTCGTCGAAGGCTATGTGCATCAGGCAGAAGGCGCGCGGCTCATGCTGGTGCGCGACGAGGGCAAAGCGCCAGAGGAGACGTTCCTCGATTTTTCCTATCACCCTATTCGCGATCCCTCGGGCGAGATCACCGGTGTGTTCGTGCAGGGCACGGACCGTACGGAATCCGTGCGTGCGGCACGGCGCCAGCGTCTCTTGATCGATGAGCTCAATCATAGGGTGAACAATACGCTGGCAACCGTGCAGTCGATTGCCGCGCAGACGCTGCGCAGCACCGCCGATACGATCAAGGCGCGGGAAGCGTTTCAGGCGCGCATCCAGGCATTGTCGAAGGCACACAGCATGCTCAGCGACCGAAGCTGGCACGATACCGAGATCGGCCGGCTCGTCTGCCAGGAACTGAGCGCCTATGAAGGCGCGCAGGTGCGCTATGCCGGGCCCGAACTGGTGGTCAATTCCAAATGCACCATCGCGCTGGCCCTGCTGTTGCATGAGCTGGCGACCAATGCGGCAAAGCACGGTGCGCTTTCCGTGCCCGATGGGGTCGTGGCGGTGTCGTGGCGGGAAGATCCTGAAAAGAATTTGGTTTTGGAGTGGTCCGAGAACGGAGGTCCCGCCGTATCCGCCCCGTCACGTCGTGGCTTCGGATCGCGACTTCTCGACACAGTCGTAACCGGTGAACTTGGCGGGCAACTCGATGTCCGCTATGAGCCCACGGGTATCTTCGCGCGCCTCGTCATTCCGCCGGCCGCCTACATCGCTCAGGAGTTGGCCCTTGGCTAAATTTGCTGGAAGCCGGATATTCGTCGTCGAAGACGAGACGCTGGTCCTCTTCAACCTCGAGGACATCCTTACCGATCTCGGCTGCGAAGTTGCCGGGCAGGCCATGCGGCTCGACAAGGCTGTCGAATTGGCAAAGACGGTCGGCGAAGTCGACGCGGCCATTCTCGACGTTAATATCGGCGGGACCACGGTGTTTCCCGCCGCGCAGATCCTCGCGGAGCGGGGCGTGCCATTGCTGTTTGCCACGGGCTATGGCCGCGATGGGCTTCCCGATGAGTGGCAGGGCCATGCCGTCATCGTCAAACCCTATTCGCCGCAGGATGTCGAACGCGCACTCGGACCGCTGCTCGACAAGCAATAGTCGCCTTCGCTTTTACCGTTCGACGCAAAATCCAAGAAAACCCATTGGTTCTGCTGCCATTTCTGCCATAAGCTCGACAGTTAAGGCTCAATGGGCCTTAAAGATCCGGCGTTCTGGGGGAATGCATGAACATCTATTTGACGGGGGCTGCGCTTGCACTTGGCCTTGCCCTCGCGTCACCGTCACTCGCGGCCACCGGCCAATGTTCGCTTACCGGCTTTGGCACCTTCGATTGCGATGTCGAAACCGATGGTAGCGGCCTGACTTTTGGCCTTCCCGATGGCCAGACATTTGCCTTTGCAGCCGTAAACGAAAGCGAAGGCCTCGGCTATCTGATCGCCGCCGATGCTTCACCAGGTCAGCGGCCAGAGGAGCTAGGCGAATTTGCGCCGCTCGCCAATGAGGCTGGTTGCTGGCAGTCCCAGAAGGACGAGACGAAATTCTGCGCCGCGGTGTCGCAATGATCGGCCGCGTTGCCTGCGTGTGCTTCGTTCTTGTCGCAGGAGCCACGGGTGCTTTCGCCAAGGACGCGCGCTGTTTCACCACCGATGACGGCGAATATGATTGCGACTTTGAAGCCACCGACGATGCGGGCAGTTTCCGCATTTCTGCCGAAGGCAAGCCCACCTTCGAGGTCTTTATCGAGGGTGGTCAGGCCTATGCCGGTGCTGTCTTTGAACCGGGTGGTCGCAGTGTTTCGCTGCCGGGGACTTATTTTCGCTCCGAAGAAGATCCAGCCTGCTGGGTGAGCGATGCGACCGAAACCCAAATCTGTGCGTGGTAATGGACGAATTCAGTATTGAGATCGATGGCGCCGAACTGACCGGCGTCGAGCTTGGTGATGGCCTGCCGGTGGTTTTTCTTCACGCCGGCGTTTGCGACAATCGCATGTGGCACGAACAGATGCGTGTGGCCGCCGAGAGTGGCTGGCACGCGATTGCCTATGATCGGCGCGGCTATGGCGACAGCACCAGCCCCGACGAGCCCTTTAGCCATGTCGACGATCTCGAAGCTCTTCTAGACGCCTTCGACATTCACGCCGCCATTTTTGTCGGCTGTTCGCTCGGCGGTGGTCTCGCCATAGATTTTGCCCTGCGCCATCCCGGCCGCGTCATCGGCCTCGTCTTGATCGGCACATCGGTCACCGGCGCACCATGGAGCGCCACCGAGGAAGAGCGCGCCATCGAGATGGTGGAGGAAGACGCCTGGGAGCGGGGCGATCTAGAGTTCATGAACAAGGTGCAGGCGCATGAGTGGCTCGATGGGCCGCGCGCACAGAGCGGCCGTGTCGGCGGGGAGGCGCGGAAGCTCTTTCTCGATATGAACGCCAAGGCGCTGGCAAAGCCCGAACTGACCCAGATCGCGCGCGAGCCGGAGGCCTGGCCGCGCGTGCAGGAGATCACGGCGCCAACCATGCTGATCGTCGGCGATGAGGATTTCACCGCACTGATCGAGCGGCATGAGCATTTGTCCGAAACCATGCCCAATTCATTCGCGGCCGTTCTCGAAGGCGCTGCGCATATTCCGAGCATCGAACAGCCGGCCATGATCAACCGCATGCTCGAGGAGTTTCTCGATGCGTTGGCGGGCGATGAAGGCGAATTCGATGTGGATGAAGAGGGCGAGGAGCCGCTGCCGGAATGAATCCGCCCATGCAGTCAACAGATTGAAAGATAAAGAAAAGGCCGGAGTTTTGCTCCGGCCTTTTGCGTCAGACGGCGATGATGCCATCGAGATGTTTGTCGATGGCAGGCGTCGGGATGTTGGTCAGGTCCTTGTCGAGTTCGGCGACGATTGTTTTCTTCACGTGGTCCGACATGACCTTGCGGAAATTACCCAGTGCGATCGGTGCTGCGGCCACGACGAGGCGGTCGTAGGCGCCTTCGAGGGCCTTTTTATCCAGTACAGCGGCAACGGAGCGCACGAATTCGGCTTCGCGGTGCTGAGCCGGATCGGTCTTGGGCTCCATGGAGGAGCGGGCAGAGCCGCCCGACGAATGGCCGCGGCCCGGCTTGTCGCTATCGATGTCCTGGCTCTGGAGCGGTTCGATGGACCAATCGAGCCCCTTGATGGTCGTTAGGCCCTTGCCTGGTCCATGGTGTTCGAGGACGCGGGCCTGGGTGCCATCGGCGATCAAGATCCAGGTGACGGTCTTTTTCATCTGCTGCTCCTGCAAGTATCTGGTGTGGTCCGCATTGCACGGACCACTCACCAAACGCAGCCAAACGGCAAAAGGTTGGCGTCTCCGATCAGCAAAGGCGGTTGGTGCGATCACAAACTATGATTGGCGGCTCAGTTATTTGGCTGCTAGGTGTGCCTGGCGCCCAAGTGGGGCGGAGTCCTTCCATGACCTTGCCTGAACAGGCTCCCGAAGTCGCCGCAACTACGGCCGCGCCTTTGGTTGCAGATCCCATCCAGAGCCGTAATGGCGTCCTCGCCGCCTTAGCCGCTTACCTCTTCTGGGGTTTCCTGCCGATCCTCTTCCGCGCGCTCGATTCCGTCGGGTCCGTGCTGATCGTGGCGGAGCGCACGCTGTTTTCGCTGGTGCTGCTTGGGATCATTCTTGCCGTCGGTGCAGGATTTCGCGAAGTGCGCCAGCTTCTGACCAATTGGAGGACGCTGCGGATTATCGCGCTTTCGACAGCGCTTCTCGTCGCCAATTGGTTGCTCTATGTTTGGGCGGTCGAGACCGGGCAGGTGCTGGAAGCAAGTTTTGGCTATTTCATCAATCCGCTGGTCAATGTCGCCATCGGCATGATCTTTCTCGGCGAGCGGCAGAACCGGTTGCAGACCATCGCGATCGCAATTGCTGTGGTGGCGATTGGCATCCAAGCGGTTGGGCTCGGGAAATTTCCGTCCATCGCCGTCAGCCTCGCGCTGACCTTTGGGTTTTACGGCTTCTTCCGCAAGACCGCGCCATCGGGTCCGACGTCCGGGCTTTTCGCCGAGACCATGGTCGCCGCGCCGTTTGCACTGGCTTATGTGGCGTTCGATATCGCGACCAAGGGTTTGGGACCGCATGCCGATCCGACCATGATGACGCTGCTGGTGCTGACGGGTCCGGCGACCGCTGTGCCGCTCTTGCTCTTTGCTTATGGGGTGCGCCGCCTGCGTCTAACGACCATCGGCATGTTCCAGTATCTCGCGCCGTCGATCCAGTTTTTGGTGGCGGTCATGCTGTTTGGCGAGCATCTCAACGGCACGCGCCTTGTCAGCTTCGGGCTGATCTGGCTGTCCCTGGCGGTCTTTTCCTATGACAGTTTCCGGCAGCGCGGTGCCAACCGCGCCGCCGCTTAGCGGTCTTAGAACGCCATCTTGGTTGCCGAATCCCAGTGCTCGTCGGCCTTGCCGTCGACGATGCGCCAGGTGTCGTACCAGGTTGTGGTGTATTTCTGGCCCGGATTTGCTGGATCGTCCTCGGTGCGCACTGTGCCGACGGTCACGAGATCGCCCTCGGCCGTCACGAAGACGACCGGTGACTTGATCTTGTCCTCGACCGCAGTCGGCTGAACCTTCAGCGTCTCGGTGAAGAATTTGACGACGCCATCGAGGCCGGAAGCGGCATTGGGATTGTGCTGGATATAGCGTTCGGTGAGCAGATCGCCGGCCTTGTCCCAATTGTTGGCTTCGAGCAGCACGCGGAAGATATCGTAGACCACCTGCTTGTTGGCGTTGAGCTGCGGATCGGTGCTCGTAAAGAGCGCATCCTTGTCGGCGGCTTCCACCACTGCTTCCTGAGCATGGAGTGCGGTTACGCCGGTGATGCTCGTGACGGCCAGGGCAATGGCCATCATGCTGGTTTTCAAATTCATCGTTCTCTCCGTGTCGGCATTGGTCGACCCACGCAGAGAATTAGATATGACGAGGCGCTTCGTTAAGGAGGCACTTTACCGGCTAATAGGAACCTGAGGGTGCGTGCGTGCCGCGCGGATCACCCGGCCGATCTGCTCAAATGTGTCCGTCAGCGGGGTTGCCTCGCGCCAAACCAGAGCCAGTTGCCGCCCGGCCTGCGGGTCGTCGAGCCGGTGGACCGCAATGCGCGGGTCGCTGGCTTCCTTGCGCAGCGCAATCTGGGGCAGCAGCGTCACGCCTTGACCATTGGCGACGAATTCGACGATCGTCGAGAGCGATGTCGCGGCGAAAGTGCGGGTCGAGCGCTCCCCTTCAAGGCGGCAGGCCGAAATAGTCTGGTCGCGAAAGCAGTGACCCTCGTCGAGCAGTAGAATACGCCCAGGCTCGAGAGCCTCGAGCGAAACGGGCCCATCTGGCATTTCCGACTGCGATGTCGCCAGAACGAATGGGTCTTCGAACAGTGGAAAGAGCGCGAGCTTCGGTCCGCCCGGCGGGGGCAGGGAGGCGATCAGCGCCAGGTCCAGCGCGCCGCTCTGCACGCTTTCGAGCATGGCTTCAGTGCGGCTCTCGCTGACGGTGAATTTGATCTGCGGCAGGGCTTCGGTCAGCGCCGGAAAAATCTCCGGCAGCAGATAGGGCGCCACCGTGGGAATGAGCCCGAAGCGGATCGGCCGATCGAGCCGCCCTCCGCGGCGCAAGGCGAAGTCATCGAGCGCTTCTGCAGCAGCTACCGCAGGTTTGGCGCGTTCGATGAAATCGCACCCAAACGGGGTCAGGCGGATGCCTGATTTCAACCGATCGAAAAGCTGTGTCCCGCAAAGCGTTTCGAGCGACAGGATCTGTTGGGAGAGGGCCGGTTGGGAGACGGCGCATTCCTCGGCGGCCTGCCCGAAATGCCCTGTCCGTGCCACAGCCAGCGCGTATTTCATCTGCTTGAGCGTAATCGTCACGATAACTTTTTCCTATCGGTGGAGAAAGAATTATCGATTGGCCGAATGGTTGTCACCTGCTTATAACCCGTTCAGCAGCATAGGAGCCCCCTCATGGACGACACTTTTTCCAATTCTCCCGCCGACGCGTCAGGCGGCAAGTGCCCAGTCGATCATGGTGGTAATGGCGGCAAGGGCCGGGGCGGCGAGGGTCGTGGCCATCGCAACCGCGACTGGTGGCCGACCTCGCTCGATATCGGCATGCTCCACAACAATTCGGACCTGTCGAACCCGATGGGTCCGGACTTCGACTATGCCGAAGAATTCAAGAAACTCGACCTCGCGGCAGTGAAGGCCGACCTCACCGCGCTGATGACCGATTCCAAGGATTGGTGGCCGGCCGACTTCGGGCACTATGGTGGCCTTTTCGTCCGCATGGCCTGGCACAGCGCCGGCACCTATCGCATCACCGACGGCCGTGGCGGCGCCGGCATGGGCCAGCAGCGGTTTGCCCCGCTCAATTCCTGGCCGGACAATGCCAGCCTCGACAAGGCGCGCCGCCTCGTCTGGCCGATCAAGCAGAAATACGGCAACCGGATTTCCTGGGCCGACCTGATGATCCTGACCGGCAACGTTGCCCTCGAATCCATGGGTTTCAAGACCTTTGGTTTCGCCGGTGGCCGTGCCGACGTGTGGGAACCAGAAGAACTCTATTGGGGTCCGGAAGGCACCTGGCTCGGCGATTCCCGCTATTCGGGTGAGCGCCAGCTCGAAGAGCCGCTGGGCGCGGTGCAGATGGGTCTCATCTACGTCAATCCCGAAGGCCCGGCCGGCAATGCCGATCCGATTTCGGCAGCGCGCGACATTCGCGAAACCTTCTCGCGCATGGCGATGAACGACGAAGAAACCGTGGCGCTGATCGCCGGCGGTCACACGTTCGGCAAGACCCATGGCGCGGGCGATCCGTCGCTCGTTGCGGCTGAGCCGGAAGGCGCTGATCTCGAAGACCAGGGCCTTGGCTGGAAGAGCAAGCACGGCACGGGCATAGGCAAGGATGCGATCACCTCGGGCCTCGAAGTCACCTGGACGCAAACGCCGGTCCAGTGGAGCAACTTCTTCTTCGAGAACCTCTTCAAGTATGAGTGGGAACTCTCGGCCAGCCCCGCTGGCGCCAAGCAGTGGGTCGCCAAGACCGACGATGCTGTTATCCCGGACGCGTTCGATACCGCGAAGAAGCATCGCCCCACGATGCTGACGACCGACTTGTCGCTGCGCTTCGATCCGATCTACGAAAAGATCTCGCGCCGCTTCCTCGAAAATCCGGCCGAGTTCGCCGATGCTTTTGCTCGCGCCTGGTTCAAGCTGACTCACCGCGATATGGGCCCCAAGGTCCGCTATCTCGGCCCCGAAGTGCCGGCAGAAGACCTGATCTGGCAGGACGTTATTCCAGCCGTTGATCATCCGCTCGTGGATGACGCCGACATCGCCGTGCTCAAGACCAAGATTCTCGACACCGGTCTTACCGTGTCGGAGCTCGTCGGTACGGCATGGGCCTCCGCTGCCACGTTCCGCGGTTCGGACAAGCGCGGTGGCGCAAATGGTGCGCGCATTCGCCTTGCGCCGCAAAAGGATTGGGAGGTCAACCAGCCGGCCCAGCTCGCCAAGGTTCTTGCCAAGCTCGAAGGCGTGCAGGGCGACTTCAATGCGGCTCAGTCGGGCGGCAAAAAGATCTCGCTGGCCGATCTGATCGTCCTCGCTGGCGGCGTCGGCATCGAAAAGGCGGCCCGCGCGGGTGGCCAGGATATTTCCGTGCCGTTCACGCCGGGTCGCATGGATGCCTCGGAAGAGCAGACGGACGTCCTTTCGTTCCAGGCGCTGCAGCCGCGGGCCGATGGCTTCCGCAACTACTACAACAAGGTCCGCTGCTTCATGCAGCAGGAGGAAGCGCTGGTCGACAAGGCGCAGCTGCTGCGTCTCACCGGCCCGCAGTTGACGGTTCTGCTCGGCGGCCTCCGCGTCCTCAAGGTTGGCGTGAACGATCACGGCGTCCTCACCGATCGTCCGGAAGTGTTGAGCAACGACTTCTTCCTCAATCTCCTCGGCATGGACACCGTCTGGCAGCCCAAGGCGGGCGAGGAGGGCGTTTACACCGGCCACGACCGCGCCACCGGCACCCAGAAATGGACCGGCACGCGCGTCGATCTGATCTTCGGCTCGCACTCCCAGTTGCGCGCGTTTGCCGAGGTCTATGCTCAGGCTGACTCGGCACCGAAGTTCACCAAGGATTTCGTCGCGGCCTGGGTCAAGGTGATGAACGCGGATCGGTTCGACCTCCGCTAAGCCTCTGAAAATCTTCGACGCCCCGGCTTGGTCCGGGGCGTTTTGATTCAGCTTGTGTTAATTTGAATTAATTGCCGGACTTGCCTTTCAGCCATCCCAAGGAGATTTGGCGGCATCGTTTCTACTCATCGTATTTCCCTCCCGGAGAAGAGAATGAGTGGATTCGAGGAAGGGCACCGTGCCGTCGCGAACATTCGCAGGCTGAACGGCGAAAACGGCAAGTCGGAGCGCGACAAGCTGTTCCGCAATATGGCGCGGCTGTTCAGCTACGTTTCCGACCGCTGCGATGACCAGCAGCTTGCCCAATATGACGAGGCGCTCTGTCTTCTCGCCGAACTGGTCGAACTTGAAGCGCGTGCCCATGTCGCGCGCGTTCTCGCCCCGCTCAAGCGCGCGCCGTCGACGGTGGTCTTGAAGCTTGCCAATGACGACATTGAGGTCGCCCGGCCGCTGCTCGAATTCTCCAACGTGCTCAGCGATGATGATCTGATCGACATCATCCAGAACCAATCCGAGGCACACCGCGCCGCGATTGCCGGTCGCGCAGCCGTGGCCGAGCGGGTAGGGGCCGCCATCGTCGAGCACGGCGAAACCGAGTCGGTGCTGCAACTCGTGCGCAATGCAAAGGCTGAACTCGGACGCGCGACGATCGAGAAGCTGGTGGCGCTCGCGGCCGACCACGCGGACCTGGCCGAGGATCTGCGCAATCGCTCGGATATCGATTGGAAATCGCTGCGCGGAGAGATCGAGAGTGCTGCGGACAAAGTCCTTGAAACTCTGGCCGAATCCGAGGGTCACTTCGATCCGGTCACGGCCGACAAAATCAATGCCGTTGTCTATAAGCGCATGCGCAATCGCGCGGGCTTCAATTCGCAGGAGTGGAAGCAGGCCTATAATCAGGTGCGCGCCCTCAGCGAACGCCGGCAGCTCGATGATCGGGCTTTGGCCCGGTTTGCCCGCTTTGGTTATGGTCACCACGTTGCGGCATCCATCTCGGTTTTGCTGCGGGTGCAGCCCGAGATCGTCGTCAAATGGCTCGCGAGCCAGGATTATGCCGCTATCACCGTAGCGCTGCGATCTGCCGGCTTTACTGCCGAGCTCTTTACCGCCTTGACCCCCACGCTGCCTTGGCGTGATCTGCCCACGCCCGAGCATGAGGCGATGATGGCGAGCCGGTTCAAGGTGCTCGACGAGGCTGAAGCGCGCAACATCTTCGAACTTTGGCGCACGCATGGTTTCCGCCGTCGGAATGCCGCGCCAGAGCCGCAAGCGCTTTCCGCCTAGCGCAAAATCTGCTGGACCCGCCGCACGAACCGGATATAAAGATATCTTTATATCATCCGGAGTTCGTCTGGCGTGTCTAGTCTGGTCAATATCTTGAAGGCTGCGGGGGAGAGCACGCGTTTGCGGCTTCTCTCCTTGCTCGCCGATGGCGACCATTCCGTCAAGGACCTGACGGAAATTCTCGATCAGTCGCAGCCTCGCGTCTCCCGCCACCTCAAGCTTCTGGCCGATGCAGGGCTGGTGCAGCGCCATGCGGAAGGCGCCTGGGCCTATTATGGCCTCGCACCCCACGGAGACGGCGCGGAACTGGCGCGGTGGCTGGTTGCACGCATCGACCCGACGGACCCCGCCTATAGCCGCGATCGCAACCGGCAGGCGGTAGCTTTGGCCGATCAACAGGCGCTGGCAACCGCGTACTTTGCCAAGGTCGCTGATAGCTGGGATCTGCTGAAAACCCTCCACGTGCCCGAAGAAGCGGTGGAAGCCGCTTTGCTCGAGGCCATGGCCGGGCGGGTCGTCGATCTGCTGCTCGATCTCGGCACCGGCACCGGGCGCATGCTGGAACTGCTGGCACCGGCCTATAAGCGCGCCATAGGCGTCGATTCGAGCCGGGAGATGCTGGCTGTGGCTCGATCGCGCCTAGCCGCGGCAGGGCTCACACATGCGCAAGTGCGCTTGGGCGATATTGGGTCGCTCGATCCATCCGTCGGTCTCGCCGACGTCGTGGTCATCCATCAGGTGCTGCATTATTTTGATGATCCGGGCCGGATGGTGGCTCAGGCGCGGCGCATGCTGACGCCGGGCGGCGAAATCCTTATCGTCGACTTCGCGCCCCACGATCTCGAATTCTTGCGCACCGAACATGCCCATCGCCGCCTTGGTCTCTCGCGGGAGCAGATGACGGGCTGGGCCGAGACCGCCGGATTAGAGGTTCGATCGGTCCGCGAGTTTCCCAGCAAAAACAAAAAGGACGGCCTGACCGTGTGCCTCTGGCACCTCCAGGACCGCGAGAAAACGGAATAGAGCCATGATTGCCGACGAAAGCCGAGCCAGCCGCCAGACCGCCGACCAGCGTCCGGACCTGCAGATTTCATTCGAGTTCTTCCCGCCCAAGACCGATGCGATGGAAGAAAAGTTCTGGGAATCGATCGGCAAGCTTGCCCCGCTCAAGCCGCGCTTCGTCTCGGTGACCTATGGGGCAGGCGGCTCAACGCGCGAGCGCACGCTGCGCATGGTGCGGCGCATCACGACGGATGCCGGCGTGCCTGCCGCAGCGCATCTCACCTGCGTTGGCGCAACGCGCGATGAAATCAACGAGGTCATCCGCGGCTTTCAGGAGGTCGGTGTCAAGCGCATCGTGGCGCTGCGTGGCGATCCTCCAGAGGGCGTCGGCCAGCCCTTCGTGCCGCATCCCGATGGCTATCAGAACGCGGCCGATCTCGTCGCCGGAATCAAGAAGCTCGGCGATTTCGACATTTCCGTTGCTGCCTATCCTGAAAAGCATCCGCAAAGCCCCAGTTGGGAAGCCGATATCGACAATCTGAAGCGCAAGATCGACAACGGGGCCGATCGCGCCATTACGCAGATGTTCTTCCGCAATTCTGATTACCTGCGGTTTGTCGAGCGCGCCCGCAAGGCAGGCATCACCGCGCCGATCGTGCCGGGTATCCAGCCGATCCATTCCTTCAAGCAAATCTCGGGTTTTGCGGCCCGGTGCGGTGCGTCGATCCCTGATTGGCTGGCAGAGCGGTTCGAAGGGCTCAACGATGATCCCGAGACCCACGCGCTGGTTGCGGCGGCCGTCGCGGCCGAGCAGGTGACCGAGCTTTTGGACGAAGGCGTCACGGAATTTCATTTCTATACGCTAAACCGTTCCAACCTGGTTTTGGCGCTCGCACGGCTCCTCGGCCGCCGTCCAGACTGATCGTTCAGACGGCGTTCACCTTAAGTCGGGCAATATGTTGTGATGCAGTGGTTCATAAAATGGCCACCAAGTTCGCCTTGAACGGCGAGCAAATCGCGACGGAATTCGGAGCCGCAGAGACTTATGAAACTGGATCGCCGCCTGACCAATGGCCTCGCCTGGGCCGGTGCCCTGCTTGTTATTGGCGTTCCGACCGCCGATTATCTCACGGGATCATTTGGCAATTCCGGCAGGCCGAGCGTTGCCGTCGTTGATGCCGAGGCCGAAGCGCCGGTGGCCAATGTGGCCAAGCCCGCCGCGACGTCGACGACGAAACCGCAGTCTGTTGCCAATGCCGATCCGGTTGGCGGCATGCTGCAATCGGGCAAGCCACTGCCGAGCTATATCACTGGCGGCGACGCGCCTGCATCGCCTGCGAAGCCGGTTGCCGCAACGCCAGCAAAACCTGCTGCAGTGGCGCCTGCGACCCAGCAGCCGACCCAGCCGGCCCAGGCATCGACGCCGACTGCGACTCCGGCCCGCCCGACGATCACGACGCCAGATCAGCAGGTTGCAGCCTTGCCCGCCAAGACCGCACCAATGCCGATGCCGCTTTCGATGCGTCCGCGCCCTGTTACGGTGCCTTTGGCCTCCAATCAGCCGCTGATCATCGATCAGCCGACCGTGCCGGCAAATTTGCCGCCAGCGAGCCTGCCTCAGGCACAGCAGACGCAGAATGACTTTGTCACCGCGGATGATCTCAACACTTGGGAGTCCGGCCCCCTCTCGGATTTTCTAGCCAACCGCAATCGTCGCAGCACCGCCAATTATACCGTGCAGCAGAACGTGCCGCCCGCCCCTGTTCCTGCATATGGATACGATTCGAACGGCGTCTGGCTCGATCAAGTGCCGCAGGGCGATCGGCCGGTTGGTCGTTATGAGGACGACGTTATCTATCTCCCGTACTGATCTGTCTTAGCCGGTCAGCTTGCATGCAATCGCCGCAATGGACCGGCAATCTGCTTGGGTTTAATATTCGCGCTCGTCGCCGAGGCGGACTCGGCGACAACAAAAGGCAGACCCATGCTGTGCTGCGTACGCAAAGCGGAAGAAAATCGGGATATCTGGCACAAGCTGGCGAGCTTCCTCGGCTCGTTTTCGCAGCGCACCGGCGTTGTCGGTCACATCGCCAATATTCTTGATCCGGACACTTGGCTGCCGGGCGGCCGTGATGCGGCCTTCACTCTGGCCTTGATCGCGCTCTCGGCCAAGATGGCGGTTGCCGATGGTGCCGTGACAGCATCCGAGGTGCGCGCGTTCAACGCGACCGTCGAGATCACCAAGGGCCAGGAGCCGCAGGTCGAACGGCTGTTCAATCTCGCCAAGCAAGATGTCTCGGGCTACGAATCCTACGCCCGAAAGGTGGCCCGGTTTTTCTCGGATTCTCCGGAAACACTCGAGCACGTGCTTGATGGCCTTTTTTTTATCGCGACGGCTGATGGGCTCGTGCATGAGGCCGAGCTCGATTACCTGCGCTCTGTGAGTTCGATCTTTGGCTTCGACGAAGTAAGGTTCGAGCAGATTGCGTCCCAGCACGTCATGCTGGAAGAGGGCGTCGATCCCTATATCGTGCTCGGCCTGTCGCATGATGCGCCGCCCGAAGAGGTGCGCCGGGTTTATCGCCTGCTCGTGGCCGAGCACCACCCCGATCGGCTTATCGCCAAGGGCGTACCCGGCGAGCTGATCGATGTTGCGACAGCGCGCATGGCCGCAATCAACCTTGCCTATCAGGCGATCACCAAGCCAAAGCCCCAGCCGCTGATTGCCTGATCTTCGCGCTTGACGCGGAGCAGGGCGCCCCTCTACATCGGCGCGCCAGTTGACCGGGTGACCGCTGGCATGAGGGTAACTTCATGCTGGAGGAAAGTCCGGGCTCCTTCGAAACACGGTGACGGCTAACGGCCGCCGGGGGCGACCCCAGGGAAAGTGCCACAGAAAGCAAACCGCCCCGGCATGCCGGGGTAAGGGTGAAAGGGTGCGGTAAGAGCGCACCGGGCCGCTGGCGACAGAGGCCGCACGGTAAACCCCACCGGGAGCAAGACCAAATAGGGATGACGCGGGGCTAGCCCCAGCCGGTTTTGAGGCCATGTCATCCGGGTTGGTTGCACGAGTGGCCTGGCAACAGGCGCCTCAGATGAATGGTCACCACGTCGCGGCAACGCGGCCCTACAGAACCCGGCTTATAGGTCAACTGGCGTTGCCTCTTCCATACATGCCACAGTTTCGCCTCGGGGCTGAACCGGGCTTAATCTACATTGCGCGAAGATTGCAGCGCATTGCCGTAAGTTCATGATTTTAATCATCTTTTTCTCTGTCATGCAATGTTCATGCAATGCTGGCGGCGCATTCTCTGTCTCGTGAACAACACACCAACGGAGACCTCCAAATGAAGAAGATCATCACTCTCGCAATCGCCTCGCTCGTCGTTGCCGGCGTTGCCACCCCATCCTTCGCTGCCACCTCCGGCGCGAACTGCGTGTTCAAGGACAAGGCTCTTTGCACCACTGAATCGCTCTCGCCCACAACTGGCGAAAACTCGTAAGTTTTCCCAGCTTCTGCTGACGTGATTTATGCTTCGGGCTTTCGCCCGGAACTGTCTGCTGACGGCTCGATCTTTGGTTTACCATGACCACTTGATCTGGGCCGTCTCGGACAATTTTTCTATTGCCGGTAAGGTTTTAGAAAATCGACGGCCCTAGGTGTTGGCTCAAGTCAAACACGGGTCTAACAACTATGAAAATCGTTCTCGCCACTCTGATCGCCGTTGCCTTCGGTGCCTCTGTTGCCGCGCCGAGCTTTGCTGCGTCGGTGTCGGACCCGAGCAATTGTTATTTCAAGGACGTATCGCTTTGCGTCACCGAGAGTCTGTCGCCCACGACGGGCGCTGAACCCGTGAGGATCATCAACGTCGTCTAAGGTCGTTCGACCTCTCATCCTTGGAAGCCCCTCGACGAAAGTCTGGGGGCTTTTCGTTGTGTGCAGGGCAGGGTGCGGCAGGCCTTACTCTTGCACATGACGGATCATCGCTTTATGGCGATGCCTTTGGTTTCCGCCGCATATCCGGCGGCACACGCTGTTGGAGTTGAGCGCGATGCCTCTGGCCACCCCGCATTATTTGATCGACGAAGTTGCGCTGGCGAGAAACCTTGCGCTGATCGACCAGTTGCGCGCCGCATCGGGCGCCAAATGCCTCCTTGCGCTCAAATGCTTTGCGACCTGGGCCGCCTTTCCGCAAATCGCCCCACATATGGATGGCACGACCTCGTCCTCGCTTAACGAGGTAAAGCTCGGACGCGAGAAGTTCGCTGGCGAAACGCATGCCTATTCGGTCGCGTGGTCCGATGACGAGATCGACGAATCGATCGCAAATGCCGACAAGATCATCTTCAATTCCTCGTCTCAGCTAAAGCGCTATGCCGATCGCGCGGGGCATCTGCCGATCGGGCTGCGCGTCAATCCCGGCGTCAGCCATTCCCATTTCGATCTCGCCGATCCTGCCCGCGCCTTCAGTCGCCTCGGCGAATGGGATCATGGCCGTATCGAAGCGGCGATGAAAAATGTCTCGGGCTTCATGCTCCACTGCAATTGCGAGAACGACTCGCTCGAAGCCTTTTCGGCTCTTCTGGACGAGATCGAAGCAAAGCTCGGCCACTTCCTCGAGCGGCTCGATTGGGTCAGCCTCGGTGGCGGCATTCATTTCACCAAGCCCGGCTACCCGATCGAGGAATTGGCCGCGCGATTGCGCGTTTTCGCCGCGCGGTTCGGCGTCCAGGTCTATCTCGAGCCGGGCGATACCGTCGTGACCGATACCACCTCGCTTGAGGTCAGCGTGCTCGATGTCGTCGACAACGGAAAAGCCATCGCCATTGTCGATAGCGCCGTCGAAGCCCATATGCTGGATCTGCTCGTATATAGACAGGATGCAGCCGTGGCACCAAACGCGGGTGCGCATCGTTACATCATCGCCGGCAAGTCGTGCCTCGCCGGCGATATCTTCGGCGAATTCGATTTTCCGCAGCCGCTTGATGTGGGCAGCCGTATTTCCCTCCTCAATGCGGGTGGCTACACGATGGTGAAGAAGAACTGGTTCAATGGCGTTGCCATGCCAGCGATCGCCATTCGACGAGAAAATGGCGCAGTCGAACTCATTCGCGAGTTCGGTTACGCCGATTACGTCTCCAGCCTCTCCTGATCGAGGCTGGGCAATATCCACCACCAAGAAGGTGTTTCGTGCCAATTGAAAAAGAACATTCTGATCATCGGTGCCGGAGGTGTCGCGCAGGTTGCAGCCGTTAAGGCTGCCATGCACAACGATATCCTCGGGGATATCAACATTGCCTCCCGCACACTTGAAAAGTGCGAAGCCATCGTCGCCGGCATCGTCGAGCGCAAGGCGCTGAAGCGCCCGGGGCTGATTGCTGCCCATCAGCTCGACGCCATGGATATCGAGGCGACCAAGGCGCTTATCCGCCAGACCAAGAGCCAGATCGTCCTCAATGCCGGCTCGGCCTTTCTCAACATGTCAGTGCTGCGCGCCTGCATCGAAGCGGGCGTTGCCTATATCGATACGGCCATCCATGAAGACCCGTCCAAGGTCTGCGAGCAGCCGCCCTGGTATGGCAATTACGAGTGGAAGCATCGCGAAACGTGCGAGCGCAAGGGCATTACGGCTATCCTCGGCGCTGGCTTCGATCCGGGCGTCGTCAATGCCTATGCCGCACTCGCCGCTCAGCACTATTTCGATGCCATCGACTCCATCGACATCATCGATGTGAACGCTGGCAGCCATGGGCGCTATTTTGCGACGAATTTCGACCCCGAGATCAACTTCCGCGAATTCACCGGCACGGTCTGGAGCTGGCAGAACAGCCAGTGGACACCCAACCAAATGTTCGAGGTCAGCCGTGAGGATGATCTGCCCGTCGTAGGTACGCACAAGACCTATCTGACCGGCCACGACGAAGTGCACTCGCTCTCCGCCAATCTCGGCGTGCCCGACATCCGGTTCTGGATGGGCTTTGGCGAGCACTATATCAACGTGTTTACCGTCCTGAAGAATCTAGGCCTTCTGTCTGAAAAGCCGGTGGTCACTGCCGAGGGCCAGGAAGTCGTGCCGCTCAAGCTGGTCAAGGCCGTGCTGCCCGATCCAGCCTCGCTGGCGCCCGGCTATAGCGGCAAGACCTTCATCGGCAATCTGATCAAGGGCCATCGCGGCGGCGCTGAGACGGAGATGTTGATCTACAATATCTGCGATCATGAAGAGACCTTCGCCGAAACCGGCAGCCAGGCGATCTCCTATACCG
Organism: Devosia sp. Leaf420; assembly: GCF_001425445.1. GTDB lineage: Bacteria > Pseudomonadota > Alphaproteobacteria > Rhizobiales > Devosiaceae > Devosia. The sequence continues at coordinate 73,455 of NZ_LMQU01000013.1, forward strand.
CAGGTGTGCCCGCAATTGCCGCGGCCATGCTGGTCGCGCGTGGCGAGTGGGATTGCCACCACATGGCCAATATCGAAGAACTGCCGCCGGTGCCGTTCCTCGAATTGCTCGAAACCATGGGCCTGCCAACGCGTCTGCGCGATGGGGCAGGCGATCGCAGCTTTGCGGTGGACAAGCTGCCGGTTCCCAAGAAGGCGCGGCTCGGGGCGTCGTAGGTCACCCCCTCCCAACCTCCCCCCATCAAGGGGGAGGTGCCGGGCCGGCGGCTTTCAATAGGTTTTGCGTCAAACTCGATTTGACACCTCCCCCTTGATGGGGGAGGCCGGGAGGGGGTGGAGCAACACCCGCAAAAACCCTCAAACGCTGAACGTCACCCGAACGCACGTCCCGCCACCGGCCGTCTCATAGGCGACCTCGGCCTCGAGCGAATGGGCCATGGCCTTAACGATGCGGCTGCCGAGGCCGGTGCCCTGCGGCTTGCCCGTGCCAGTCCAGCCGATGCCGTCGTCTTCGACGCACATTTCCACGACGCCCTCGCGCCGCGTCATGTGGATGCGCACTTCGCCCGCTTCGCGTCCGGCATAGGCGTATTTCAGCGCATTGGTCACGAGCTCGGTCAGCATCACGCCCAGTGACGCGACCTTCTCGGTCGACATCGTAAAAGGCTCGACATCGACCTGCAGCGTCGCCGTCTGGCCCTCGAGCTGCACCGAGGCTTCAAGTTCATCGACCAGCGACTTGATATAGTCGGCAACCTGCACTGAACGGACGTCGTCGCTGGTGTAAAGATGGCGGTGGACGCCTGCGATGGCGTGGATGCGGGCCTGCGTCTCGGAGAGCGCGCGTTTGGCCTCTGCATCGGTCACTGCATTGGCTTGGAGGCCGACAAGAGCCGCCACCATTGCCAGCGAATTGGCGACACGATGATTGACTTCGCCAAGCAGCATTTCCGCGCGTTCTCGCGCCTCGAGAATATCGCGTTCGGCTTTGACCTTGGCGCGGTTGAGACGCACGCGGTCGATGGCATGGTCGATCGCAGTGAGAAGAAGTTCCATGAACTCCTCGCTCAGCGTTTTCGGCACATAATCGGTCGCGCCGGACTTGAGCGCAGCGACGGCAACGTCAGTTTCGGCGGACCCCGTCACATAGACTACCGTTGGCCGGTCTTCGAGCGCGGCGATCTGCGCGAGCACGTCGAGCCCGGTGCCGGTTGGCAGGTAATGGTCGAGCACGACGACGTCGATGCCGCCATTGTGGATCAGCGCTAGGCCTTCTTCGCCGCTCGTCGCGTGATCATAATTATAGCCGCGTCGCTGCATGGCTTTTTCGACCAGCCGGGCGAGCCCGGGGTCGTCATCCACGTAAAGCACATGCGGCGTGCGGTTTGGCATGATCTCAGTCAGCTTCGGGAATTTGCATGACGGAGAAGAAGAGACCGAGCTGGCGGATGGCATTGGCGAATCCGTCATAGTCGACAGGCTTGGTGATGTAGACATTGGCACCCAAGTCATAGCAGCGCTGGATCTCGCGCTGGTCGTCGGTGGTCGTCAGGACGACGACAGGAGAGCGCTTGGTGTGCTCGTTGCCTTTGACCTTTTCGAGGATGTCGATGCCGGTCATGTCGGGCAGGTTGAGATCGAGCAGCACCAGGAGCTGCCGGCCCTTGTTGACCGCGCCCGTGCCGTCGGGGCCGAGGAGATAAGCCAGGGCTTCGGTGCCATTGGTGAAGGGCACGATCTGGTTGGCGACACCGGCGCGCCGGATATTCTTTTCGATGAGGCGCGCATGGCCCTCATCGTCTTCGATCATGATGATCGTGACTGGCCGTGCGTCATTCATTGCCGGAAGTCCCCAAATGGCTACGCAGGTCGCGCGGCAGGTTGATGATGAAAGTCGTGCCCTGGCCCAACGTCGAGCGCAGCGTCACGTCGCCGCCAAGGCTTCGCACCATGGTGCGCACATGGGCAAGGCCAATTCCCTCGCCCGGCTGGGTTTGTTTGCCTGAGCGTCTAAACAGTTCGAACACGCGCTCGTGGTCGGTATCGGCAATGCCGCGGCCATTGTCCTCGACTTCGATCTCGACGCGGTTTCCCGGCACATGGCGAGCGCGGATCGTCACCTTGAGCGGACGCTCCGGCTCCTGATATTTTATGGCATTGTCGAGGAGATTGCCGAGTACCTGTTCGAGCGAAAGCCGGTCGGTCATGATTTTGCCGACGCGGATATCGACATCGATCTTGCCCTCGCCCTCGGCCACCTGATGGTGGAGAGCAGCGCTCGAATTTTCGGCGAGCTCGCGGATATCGACCTGTTCGGGCTTGAGCTGGCGGCGGCCCTCGCGGGAAATCTTGAGAATGGCGTTGATGAGGCCATCCATTTTCCGCGTCGCGGCGCGGATGAAGGAGATTGCCTCGGGCAGCTCCTCGGTCGCCGCCTCCTTGGCCTCGGCAAAATAGGGGTCGGTATCGGCCGGCTTGGCTTCCATATAGGTGCGCAGCGAGCCGATGCTGGTCTCGAGTTCGCTCGTAAAGCCCATGATATTGACGAGCGGCGCGCGCAGATCGTGCGTCACGATATAGGCAAAGCGCTGGATCTCTTCATTGGCTTTGCCAAGATCCGATGTGCGTTCGCGCACGCGCTGTTCGAGCCCGGTATTGGCTTCCTGCACTTCGCGCCGTGCTTTGGCGAGTTCGGCAGTGTAGGAAATGACGGCCCAGATGGCGCCTGACACGACCACCAGAATGATGAGCCCGCCGCCGATCGAGACCCAGCGCAAGGCTTCGATCGTGCTGCGTTGATTGGCGACGCCCTCGGTCAGGCGCGCGTCGATGGCTTCGATAAATCCGTCGACAAAGGCGCGGCTGCGATCCATCGCCTCCTTGCCCTCATTGGTATTGATCAGCGCCACCGCGGCGTCGCGATTGCCGCTGCGGGCCTCGGCGATCGTGCGGTTCATTTCGTCGATCTTGAAGGCGACGTCGGTCTTGAGCTGGGCAAATGGCGCCGCGGCTTCGGGGTAGGGCGCCAGAATTTCGCCCAAACGAGCCAATTGCGCATCGACCAGAGGACGGGCCTCTTCAAATGGCTCGAGATAGGTCTCATCAAGCGTGATGATGTAGCCCCGTTGTCCCGTCTCCATGTCTTGCAATTGCGTGCGCAGGTCGACGATGACGCGTCGCGCGATGCGGCCTTCGATGACTTCGTCGAAATACCCTTGCGAGCGCTCGACCAGCCACACATTCGCGCCCACGATCCCGAGCAGGGCGAGAAGCCCGACGAGCAGGAGCACGGCTGTGGACCTGATGAAGGTCTTGCTGGTGATTGGCATAAAAAATTCCGGTGACGCTTTAACCTTCATCGCCCGAATGGGGGGCGAGGGCAATATAGTAGATTAACTCGCGGCCGGTTTCCCTTTGTTCTCCCGCGACATTCGCCATGGGAAACAGAATCTTAAGCGTCGTCGTGCAAGTTTAGCCACTGTTTGCAAGGTCGGTTGCTGCGACCGAAGGTGGAGTTAAGGTCAGTATGGGCAAGCGTAACCTGCCCGAATCCCCGGTACCCGATGCGCCACACGTGCCTGTCCTGTTGGACGAGGTCGTGGCTGCGTTCGCGCCGATGGCTGGCCGCCGTGTCGTCGATGGCACGTTTGGCGCGGGTGGATATTCGCGCGCTCTGCTCCTTGCGGGTGCCGATGTCGTCGCGATCGATCGTGATCCATCGGTCAAAGTTCATGCAGACCGACTCACTGGCGAATTCCCCGGCCGTTTCCAATTCGTGCCCGGGACATTTTCCGAACTCGATACGCTCGCCGCGCCACACGGGCCCATCAATGGCGTCGTACTCGATATCGGCGTCAGCTCCATGCAGCTCGATGAAAGCGAGCGCGGCTTTTCCTTCATGCGCGAGGGGCCGCTCGATATGCGCATGAGCCAGTCGGGTGAAAGCGCTGCCGATCTGGTCAATGGGCTTGAGCAGGACGCGCTTGCCAATCTCCTCTATGCCTTTGGCGAAGAGCGCAAATCGCGCCGCATTGCGCAGTTCATCGTCGCGGCACGCGAGCAGGCGCCGATCACGACGACGCTCGAACTTGCCCGCATCATCGAAAAGGCCATCGGCCGCAAACCGGGCGACGCGCACCCCGCAACGCGCTCGTTCCAAGCGCTCCGCATTGCCGTCAATGGCGAGTTCGACCAGTTGGTCGAAGGGTTGTTTGCCGCCGAACGTCTCCTCGGCGAGGGCGGAATTCTTTCCGTCGTCACCTTCCATTCCCTCGAAGATCGAATCGCGAAGCGCTTTTTTGATCCGGACAAGGGCGGTCCGGCACAGTCCCGTCACCTCCCGCAGGTTCAGCTTGAGCCGCGCCGCTGGGATCCGGTGGCTAAAGCCATCAAGCCCGGATCGGCAGAACTCGATCGCAATCCGCGCGCGCGCTCGTCTGTGTTGCGCAGCGCCGTGCGCACGGATGTCCCGGCGCGCGAAGCATCCTATGACCAGTTGAGCGTTCCGGTCGTGCGAGGTGCCGCATGATCCGGCGCATCAATATTTTCCTCATCTGCACCAGCATCGTCATGCTGGTTGGCGTCTATATGCTCAAATTCTCGATCGAGAGCACGGCAACCGAGCGTACCTCGCTGCAGTCGCATATTTCCGAACAGGAAGATGAGCTGACGGTGCTCAAGGCCGATTGGGCCGTGCTCAACCAACCCGCTTATGTCGAGCCCATCGTGCGCCGCCATCAGGCTGAATTGGCGATCGATCAGGTGAAGCAGGAGCAGTTCGGCTCCTTTGCCGATTTGCCCATGCGCCCCGCCAAGCCCGACACCGCCGCCATGGATGCGCTGTTCCAGGCGATCGACGCCGGCATCGACCCGATCGATGCCATTCTTGAACTGGAAGGGATCGAATGACGATCACGGCTGACGGTCTCCCGCAAACCATTTCTCTCGACGGCGTCCGCAAGGCGCGCGTCAATCTCACCCAGGCGCGCATCCGCTGGATGGTGCTCGCGGTCGTCCTCGGCTTTGCCGCTGTCGGCGGGCGCCTCGTGCAGCTCGGCATGGTCGAGACCGACACGACCATCGAAGGTCAGACCCGCGACGCCATCACGGCGACCCGTCCGCCGATTCTCGATCGCAACGGCCTCGAAATGGCCGTCGATATCCGCGTGCCCTCGCTCTATGCCGAGCCGCGCCGCATCATCGATGTCGAAGAAGCCGTCACCAAGCTGCGCACCGTTCTGCCCGATATCGACGAAAAATGGCTCCGCAATCGCCTCTCCGGCGATCAGGGCTTTGTCTGGATCAAGCGCGAGTTGACGCCAGCCATCGAAGAACAAGTGATGCGCCTCGGCATTCCCGGCGTCGATTTCATCACTGAATCCAAGCGCTTCTATCCAGCGATGAATGAAGCCTCGCACGTTCTGGGATCGACCAATGTCGACAACCAGGGCATTGCCGGCATCGAGCGCGCCATGGACAACGAATCCATCTCGCTGCTGCAGGATCTCGGCCTCGCGCGCGGCAATGCGCTGACCCCGGTCGATCTCAGCATCGACATGCGCGTCCAGCACGTTCTCCACGACCAGTTGGTCGATGCCATGACGCGCTATCAGGCCATCGCTGCGGCTGGCGTCATGATGGATATCTATACCGGCGAGATCATCGCGCTCGCCTCGCTGCCCGATTTCAACCCCAACGATCCCGCCTCGGCGCTCGTCAAGGACACGTTCAATCGCGTAACGTCGGGTATTTTCGAGCCGGGCTCTATCTTCAAGACCGTCACGCTCGCCGGCGCTCTCGATGAAGGCACGGCCAAGATCACCGACGAGTTCGATGCTCGCTACGGCGTCCGCTTCGGCCGCTTCACCATCGACGATTTCCACGGCAAGCACCGCATTCTGACCATGCCGGAGGTGTACAAGTACTCCTCCAATATCGGCACGATCCGCATCATGCAGACCATGGGCAAGGAAAATTACCGCGCTTTCTTAAGCCGCATGAAGTTCGACCAGCGCGTGCAGTTCGAACTGCCCGAAATGCGCGTCCCGAGCGTGCCCAAGGATTTCTCCGAAGTCGGCGCCGCCACCGCGTCCTTCGGCCATGGCCTCTCGGTGTCGCCGCTCCACATGCTCACGGCCTATGCCGCTTTCGTCAACGGCGGCAATTATATCGCGCCGACGCTCTATAAGCGGAGCGTTGCCCAGGCAGAGCCGCTCTATGAGCGCGTCATTCGCCCCGAAACCAGCGCGGAAATCCGCTACCTGATGCGCCTCAACGCCATTTCGTCCGGCGGCTCCGGCTCGCAGATGAACAAGGCCGCGCTTGGCTATCGTGTCGGCGGCAAGACCGGTACGGCTGAAAAGGTCGTCGATGGCCGCTACTCGTCCAACAAGGTGACCAACTTCTTCGCCTCGGCGTTCCCGCTCGATAATCCGCGCTATGCCATGGTCATCATGGTGGATGAACCCAAGGCGGAAAATCCGCAGTCGGGTACCACGGCCGGCTGGAATGCCGGCTCGCTGACCGGCCGCGTGGTGCAGCGCGTTGCGCCAATGCTCGGCGTCGCCCCCGATTTCTCGCAAGTGCTCGACCAGTCGATCGTCCCGCCAGAAGTGCGGCGGATCTTTCCAGAAGGATATTAAGCCGTGTCTATCAGCGTCTCTCAACTGCTCGAAGGTTCGGGCGCTCGCCCCAAAAAGGGCCTGGGCACCGTCTTCGGCCTGAATTCTGATAGCCGCCGGATCGAGCCGGGCGATATCTTCTTTGCGCTGCCGGGCCATAAGGTTCATGGCAATGAATTCATCGCCGACGCCGTCCATCGCGGCGCTCTGGCCATCGTCACCGACATCATGCCGGTGGGCGATCCGGGCGTGCCCGTCGTCGTCGTCAAGGATGTGCGCGCCTCCTATGCCCGCGCCGCCTCGCGCGTCTTCGAGCCGCAGCCCGAAATTTCGGTCGCCGTCACCGGCACCAATGGCAAGACCTCGGTCGCCTCGTTCGTGCGCCAGATCTGGGACCATTCCGGCGTTCCCGGCGCCAGCGTCGGCACGCTCGGCGTCCAGACCGCGACACGCACCATCGAAGGCGCGCTGACGACGCCCGATTCCCGCACGCTGCACCAGGCCCTCCGCGCTCTCCGCGCCCAGGGCGTCGATCACGTCGCCGTCGAAGCCTCGAGCCATGGCCTTGATCAGCGCCGTCTCGATGGCATCCATTTCGAAGCCGTCGCCTTCACCAATCTCAGCCGCGACCACCTCGACTATCACAAGGATATGGACGAGTACCGCAACGCCAAGCTGCGGCTCTTTTCCGATCTCCTGGTCGATGGCGGCGCTGCCATCGTCAATGTCGATGATCCCGAATACGAACCATTCATGTTCGCCGCGCTGTCGAGCAACGCGACGCTGCTGACGGTCGGGCGAGAGGGGGCCTATATCGAGATCATGTCGATTAAGCCCGAGGGCTATGGTCAGCGCGTGCAGATCCGGCACATCGGCGAACTCGTCGATTTCCATCTCAATATCCCGGGCGAATTCCAGGTCTCTAACGCCCTGATCGCTGCGGCCCTCGCAATGTCCTCGGGTGTCGATAAGGCCGATGCCTTTGCTGCCTTGCCCAAGCTCGTTGGTGCCGTCGGCCGGCTCGAACTGGTCGCCGAGCATAATGGTGCGGCGATCTTCATCGACTATTCGCACAAGCCAGAGGCCCTGCGCACTGCGCTCAATTCGCTGCGCCCATATGTCAAAGGCAAGCTGCGTGTCGTCTTCGGCTGCGGCGGCGATCGCGACAAGGGCAAGCGCCCGCAAATGGGTGCCATCGCCAGCGAACTCGCCGATGAGGTTATCGTCACCGACGACAATCCGCGCACCGAAGACGCCGCCTCGATCCGCAAGCAGATCCTCGCCGAAGCCAAGGGCGCCAAAGAAATCGCCGACCGCAAGAAGGCGATCGAAACGGCGGTAAAATCGCTCCAAAAGGGCGATGTGCTGCTGGTCGCCGGCAAGGGGCACGAAACCTACCAGATCATCGGCACAACCAAGCACCATTTCTCGGACCACGAAGTCGTGGCCGAGGCGGTCAAAGGCTGAGGTACTCTTGCTCGACGTCGTTCCCGCGAGAGCGGGAATCTCTTGCTGAAGACAAGATTCCCGCTTTCGCGGGAATGACGCAGCGCGTAGTGAACAGGTCTGAAGCGTGCCCAGAAATGGTCACCACAACGGGATGTCACCCCGGCGAAAGCCGGGGCCCATCTTGAGATCTCAGGATGGATCCCCGCCTGCGCGGGGATGACAGCCGGAGGCAGGCCCTGGTGTTCGAGACGAACACGCCAACGCGGAAACCGTCATGACCCAACCCCTCTTCACCCTCGACGCCATTCTCGCCGCCACCAATGGCCGCGCCGAATCCGTCAGCGCAAAGTCCATCGATTCGATAACCATCGATTCCCGCGAAATCGGCCCCGATGCGCTCTTCGTCGCCATCAAAGGTGACCGCTTCGACGGCCATGATTTCGTCGATACGGCACTCGCCAATGGCGCCGTCGCCGCGCTGGTCAGCCGCGGCGATGGGGCAGGGCGCATCCATGTCGGCGACCCGCTCGATGGCCTCGTCGATCTTGCCCGCGCCGCCCGCGCCCGCAGCCGTGCGCTGATCGTCGGCGTCACCGGTAGTGTCGGCAAGACCACCACTAAGGAAGCGCTGCGCATGGTCTTCGAGGCAGCGGGCCAGACCCATGCCTCGATCAAGAGTTTCAACAATCACTGGGGTGTGCCGCTGATGCTGGCGCGCATGTCGGAAGCCACGCAGTTCGGCGTCTTCGAAATGGGCATGAACGCGCCGGACGAAATCCGGTCGCTCAGCCAGCTCGTCCGCCCCCACATCGCCGTCATCACAACCGTCGCCGCCGCCCATCTCGAAAAGCTCGGCAGCCTCGAAGCCATTGCCCGCGCCAAGGCGGAAATCTTTGAAGGCCTCGAACCCGGCGGCACCGCCGTCATCAATGCCGACCATCCGCAGATTGGCCTGCTCATCGACGCGGCAAAAGCCGCTGGCGTTGGACGGATCGTCACCTTCGGCTTTTCGCGCGGCGTCGATTGGCAGATCCTGGAGGCGGAAACCGCGGGCGACCGCAGCTTTGCCACCGTCGTCAACGGCAATGAACGCTATGCCCTCGCCATTGGCGTCGCCGGGCGGCACATGTTGAGCAATGCCACCGCAGCTCTCGCCGTCGCGACGCTTGCCGGCGTCGATCCCGCCATTGCGCTCAAGGCGCTCGCCGGTTTCGGTCCACAGCCGGGCCGCGGCCAGCGTATTCTTCTCGGCAATCCAGAAAAGCCGCTGCTGCTGATCGACGAAAGCTATAACGCCAATACCGCATCCATCATGGCGGCGCTCGATGTGTTCGGCACGGTCTCTGCGCCCGGCGGCAAGAAGGTCGTCGTCCTCGGCGACATGCTCGAACTTGGCGAAGCGGGGCCATCGCTTCATGCCGGTCTTGCCCAATCCGTCGTCGCAGCCCAGCCCGATGCGGTCTATCTTGTGGGCGCAAACATGGCACATCTCGCCGATGCACTGCCGCAACAGATTTTTTCCCGGCATTTCACAGGGGTCGACGCGGCAACGCCCGAGCTGCTCGCCACCCTTGCCTATGGGGACGCAGTTATGGTCAAAGGGTCGAACGGTGTCGGGCTGTCGCGCCTCGTCGCCGCGGTCAAGGACACGTTCCAACAGCGCTAAGACGCCTCAAGTAGGACATCAAGAACAGCATGCTCTATTTTCTCGGCCAGCTGGGTGACACCCTCGCCGCGTTCAACGTGTTCCGGTACATCACCTTCCGCACTGCGGGGGCGGTGATTACGGCGCTGTTCTTCGTTTTCATGTTTGGTCCCGGCATGATCGCGCTTCTGCGCCTCAAGCAGGGCCGCGGCCAGCCGATCCGCGAGGATGGTCCCCAGGGCCATCTGCTGACCAAAAAAGGCACGCCCACCATGGGCGGCCTGATGATCCTTTCGGGCGCCGTCATCTCGACGCTGCTCTGGTCGAACCTTTCCAATGGCTATGTCTGGGTGGTGCTTTTCGTCACCATCGGCTTCGGCGCCATCGGCTTTTACGATGACTATCTCAAGGTCAAGCGGATGAGCCACAAGGGCTTTGGCTCGCGCCAGCGCCTGCTCCTCGAAGCCGCCATCGGCTGCATCGCGGCCTTCGCCATTTCTCAGCTCGCCTCGGGCGCCTATGGCACCTCGCTGCAGTTTCCGTTTGTCAAAGACCTCGCGATAAACCTTGGATATTTCTACATTTTGTTCGGCGGCTTCGTCATGGTCGCAGCCGGCAATTCGGTGAATCTCACGGACGGTCTCGATGGTCTCGCCATCGTCCCGGTCATGGTCGCTGCGGCCTGCTTCGGCTTCATCGCCTACCTCGTCGGTTCGCAAAACTACGCCGATTATCTCTTCCTCAATCCCGTCCCCGGCACGGCCGAACTTGCCGTCGTCTGCGGTGCCCTCATTGGTGCTGGTCTCGGTTTCCTCTGGTTCAACGCGCCACCGGCCCAGATTTTCATGGGCGATACCGGTTCACTCGCCCTCGGCGGCGCGCTCGGCACCATCGCCGTCGCCACCAAGCATGAAATCGTCCTCGCCATCATCGGCGGCCTCTTCGTGCTCGAAGCCGTCTCGGTCATCGTGCAGGTGACCTCATTCCGATTGACCGGCAAGCGCGTCTTCCGCATGGCGCCCATCCACCACCATTTCGAGCATCTGGGCTGGACTGAGAGCCAGGTCGTCATCCGGTTCTGGATCATTTCCTTTGTCCTCGCACTGATTGGCCTCTCGAGCCTCAAGCTGCGCTGAGCCGTTCTCTCTCCCCGCGTCATTCCCGCGAAAGCGGGAATCTCCCTATCGGTGCAATGGGATTCCCGCTTTCGCGGGAATGACACCGAGGTTCGGAAGGCTTTTGGCTGCCCGGGGCGAAAGACCCATCACGCCTCAGTGATCGCCAAATCCCTCCACCCGCTGAAACTTCCGCCTCCTCCTCCCGTATCTCCTCGTGACGATAGCAATCGTCCCCCCATTGCTCACGGGGCCCGGCGTGCATTCCGCGCGTCTCGGCCGTGTCCTAACGAGGAGACCTCAATTGCCTGCTACCGCCCGCATTTCCCTTGTCGCCGCCCTTGCACTTGCAACGTCCGGCCTCGCTCTCGGCGCCGCTCAGGCCGCCACGGCCATCGCGCTTGTCGATGGCACCAAGCTCGTGACTTTCGACACCGAAACCCGCGCCGTCAGCGCCACGGTTGACGTGACGGGCGCCGATGGCCTCGCCGGCATCGACCAGCGTCCAGCCGATAAACTGCTCTATGGCGTCACGCTTGCCGGTGAGGTCGTCACGATCGATCCAGCAACCGGCGCTGCAACCGCCAAGTCGAGGCTTTCCGAAAAGCTCCCGAGCTATGAAGGCGCGATTGTCGACTTCAACCCGATGGCCGATCGTCTCCGCCTGATGGGCACCGATGGCACCAATCATCGCGTCAATGTCGATGATGGCGCCGTGACCGTCGATGGTTCGCTCGCCTTTGAAGAAGGCGACATGCATGCCGGCGAAACCCCGGCCATCGTCGCAGCGGCTTACACCAACTCGTTCGGCAAGCCCGAAGCGACGGCCATGTACGACATCGATGCGACCATCGTCGCGCTGATCCAGCAGACCAAGCCAAATGACGGCACGCTCGCGGCCATTGGCAAGCTTGGTGTGGATGGCGGCTCCTCCTACGCGTTCGATATTCACGCAACGGAAGACCTGACCAACACGGCTTATCTCGTCATCGGCAGCACGCTCTACACAGTTGATCTCGAGACCGGCGCTGCCACCGAGCAGGGCGCCATTGAAGGCGTAGACGGCACCATTTCCGATATCGCCGTCTGGAACTGATCTTGCCGTATGGAGGGCTGGGCCTCCCGACAGTCCTCCACTGGCTTGTAAGAGAGGCGACCTACGGGTCGCCTCTTTCACATTGAGCACTATGACTCGCAAAACGCGAGACCCTTACCAAATCGGTAACCACCAGCCGGTACAGTTCGATTCAATCTGTATCGAGTACGTGGCCCCAGCCGATGATGTTTTCCCGTGCTGAAAAGACGCCTCTGGCCGAGTGGTGGTGGTCGATCGACCGCGAATTGCTCAGCGGGCTGATCCTTCTCCTCATCTGTGGCCTCGTATTGAGCCTGGCGGCGAGCCCGCCGGTGGCCGAGCGCATCGGCCTCAACGAGTGGCACTTCGTCATTCGCCACGCCATGTTCTGCGGGCTCGCCGTGCCCGTCATGCTCGCGACATCGCTGCTCACCCATCGTCAGGCGCGCTTTGCCGCCCTCGGTACATTGATCGTCATGACGCTGCTGCTGTACGCGACCCTGCGCTTCGGTACGGAAGTGAAGGGCGCCCGGCGTTGGGTGACCTTTGTCGGCCAATCGGTGCAGCCATCCGAATTCGTCAAGCCGGCCTTTGCCATTATCGGCGCCTGGCTCTTTTCCGAATATATGATCCATCGCAACGTGCCCGGGCGCCTCATCGCGACCGCGATCATGCTCATCATCGTCTGCGGCCTGCTGTTGCAGCCCGATATCGGCCAGACAGCGCTGATCCTCGCCACCTGGGCCGTCCTGCTGTTCCTCTCGGGCATTTCCTGGTGGATCATCTTTGGCCTCGCCGGTGCGGCCGGTGGCTTGCTCTTCGGCGCCTATCTCTTCTTCCCGCACTTCGCGCGCCGTATCGATACCTTCCTCAACCCCGAGGGCGGCGGCAATACCTATCAGATCGACCGCGCGCTGCAGTCGGTCGCCGAAGGCGGCTGGTTCGGTCGCGGCCCGGGTGAGTCGATCGCCAAGAAACTCATTCCCGACGCTCACGCTGACTATGTCTTCTCCGCCGCTGCAGGCGAATATGGCATCTTGTTCTGCATGGCGCTGGTCGGGCTTATCTGCTTCATCGTGCTTCGCGCCATGATGGGTGCGCAGCGCCAGCAGAGCCTTTTTGCCCGCCTTGCTGCGTCCACACTCGCCATCCAGTTTGCCATGCAGTCGGGCATCAACCTGTCGGTGAATCTCAATCTGATTCCCCCCAAGGGCATGACCCTGCCTTTCGTGTCTTATGGCGGCACCTCCATGCTCGCCGTTGCCTTCGGCATGGGGTTGATGCTGGCCATGACGAGAACCAAACCCGAGGAGCGCATGACCACAGGCCTTCCATCTTTCCGCAGCGCCGTGGTCGCGCCAGCCGAATGAAAACCTTCGTCCTTATGGCCGGCGGCACCGGGGGGCATCTCTTCCCGGCCATGGCCCTCGCTCAGGAATTGCTGCGCCGCGGCCATGTCGTCGAGCTGATGACCGATCATCGTGTCGAAGGCTATGGCCAGGATTTTCCCGCGCGGAAAATCCACATGGTCCCTTCGGCCACGCCGAGCCTGTCCAACCCGATCAAGTTCGCCGGCGCCAGTTTTACCATCGCCCGCGGCGTCGCCAAATCCTTCGGCATTCTGCGCGCGCTGAAGCCCGACGCTGTCATCGGCTTTGGCGGCTATCCCACCTTTCCGCCCTTCATCGCGGCGAGCCTCTTGAGCGTGCCAGGCATTCTTCACGAGCAGAACGCCGTCATGGGCCGCGCCAATCGCGCTCTCAGCCGCTTCGCCGATATCCTGGCCCTCAGCTTTGCCCAGACGCGCTTTGCCGACGATCAGGGCATCGACAAGGTGCTGACCGGCAATCCCGTGCGCGATCGCGTCCGCGCCATCGCCGCCAAACCCTATCCGCCCCTGTCCGTCACGGACCCGATCAATCTCGTCGTCTTCGGCGGCAGCCAGGGCGCCCGCGCGCTCTCCGATATCGTTCCCGACGCCATCGCTCTGCTGCCCGATGCCATCCGGTCGCGCCTGCGTCTCGTGCAGCAGTGCCGGCAGGAAGATCTCGACCGCGTCACCAAGATTTATCGCCAGTCGCGTGTCAGCGTCGAACTCGCGCCGTTCTTCACCGATCTGCCCGAGCGCATCGCGCAAAGCCATCTGGTCATCGGCCGCTCCGGCGCCTCGACCATTGCCGAACTCACGGTCATTGGCCGCCCCTCGATCCTCATTCCGCTGCCCGGATCGCTCGATGCCGACCAGAAGAACAATGCTCTTGTGGTCGAATCGGGTGGAGCGGGCTGGGTGATGGAACAGGCCGCGCTTTCGCCGCAATCGCTTGCCACTCGCCTCACGGATCTATTCAACGATCCAACCCAACTCATCGAAGCCGCCCAGGCCGCACAAGGCCTCGGGCAGCCGCGCGCCGTCGAGAAGCTGGCAGACCTTGCCGAAAGCCTCGCCGGTCAAGGCACCAGCACATTGGAATCCGCCTCATGAAAATGCCCCGCAATATCGGCCCGGTCCACTTCATCGGCATCGGCGGCATCGGCATGAGCGGCATTGCCGAAATCCTGCATAACCAGGGCTACACCGTCCAGGGCTCCGACGCTTCGCTCAACCCGAACGTCCAGCGCCTCCGCGACATGGGCATCAAGGTCGAGATCGGCCAGAACGGCGATAATCTCGGCAAGGCCGAAGTCGTCGTCGTCTCCTCGGCGATCAAGAAGGATAATCCCGAGCTCGTCGCCGCGCGCGCCAAGGCGCTGCCCATCGTGCGCCGCGCTGAAATGCTCGCCGAGATCATGCGCTTCAAGACCGCCATCGCCATCGGCGGCACCCATGGCAAGACAACCACGACTACGCTGGTCGCGACGCTCCTTGACGCCGGCAATCTCGATCCCACCGTCATCAATGGCGGCATCATCAATGCCTATGGCACCAATGCGCGCCTCGGGGCAGGGGAATGGATGGTGGTCGAAGCCGACGAATCGGACGGCACCTTCATCAAGCTGCCTGCGGACGTCGCCATCGTCACCAATATCGATCCCGAGCATCTCGACCATTATGGCGACTTCGAAGGCGTAAAGCGCGCCTTCCACCAGTTCGTCGAAAACGTGCCGTTCTACGGCTTTGCCGTGATGTGCTTGGATCATCCGGTCGTGCAGTCGCTGGTCGGCGAAATCCGCGATCGCCGCGTCATCACCTATGGGCAAAACCCGCAGGCCGATGTGCGTCTGATCGATCTCGAGAATCGCGACGGCGTGCAGCATTTCTCCGTCGAAATCCGCGACCGCATCCGCCAGACCCAGCTTCGTATCGATGGGCTCGAAATGCCCATGCCCGGCATCCACAACGCGCTCAACGCCACGGCCGCCATCGCCGTCGCTGATCAGCTCCACGTCCCCGCCGAAGCCATCCGCAAGGGCCTCAAGGGCTTTACTGGCGTCAAGCGCCGCTTCACCAAGACTGGCGAAGTCGGCGGCGTCACCGTCATCGACGATTATGGCCATCACCCGGTCGAAATCGCTGCCGTCCTCAGCGCTGCGCGCCAGTCGGCCCGCCGCGATGTCGTCGCCGTCGTGCAGCCCCACCGCTATAGCCGCGTCAATGACCTCTTCGACGATTTCGCTGCCTGCTTCAACGATGCCGACACCGTCATCGTCGCCCCCATCTATGCCGCGGGCGAACAGCCCATCCTCGGCGTCACCCACGAAGAACTGGTCAACCGCATCCGCAACCGCGGCCACCGCGACGCCCGCGTCATCGACCGCCCCGAAGCGCTTGCGCCACTCCTGGCCTCGCGGGTCGCGGACGGCGATTACGTCGTCTGTCTCGGGGCCGGCAATATCACCCAATGGGCCGCAGCGCTGCCGGGTGAACTGGAAGCGTTGATGGGGGAAAAGGCCGAGTGAGCTCAGGCAATTCCCCACTCCCAGCCTCCCCCACAAGGGGGGAGGTGCCGCATCCAGTCTTTGGCACGTTCTGCTCTCCAACTCCGTCCCTGCACCTCCCCCCTGATGGGGGAGGTCGGGAGGGGGTGATCCCCACGCTCAATCCCACCGGAGCCACCCCATGACCAAGCATGTCGCCGTTCTCATGGGCGGTTGGAATAACGAACGCCCCGTCTCCCTCATGACTGGCGCCGGCTGCGCTGCCGCGCTTCGCCGCGCCGGCTATCAGGTCACCGAGGTCGATGTCGGCCGCGACGTCGCCGAAGTTCTCGCGGCCCTCAAGCCCGATGTGGCCTTCAACGCCCTTCACGGCCCCTTCGGCGAGGGCGGCTATATCCAGGGCGTGCTCGAACTCCTCCAGATCCCCTACACCCATTCGGGCGTCCTCGCTTCGGCGCTTGCCATGAACAAGCACCAGGCCAAGATCCTCTTCAAGGCCGCGGGCATTCCGGTCACCGACCACACCGTCGCGACGCGTGGCGATATCGCGCGCAGCCACATCATGGCGCCGCCCTATGTGGTCAAACCCATCGCCGATGGGTCGAGCTTCGGCGTCTTCGTCGTCAAGGGCGATGCCAGCCACCCACCGCAGGAAATCCTCCGCGAGGATTGGAATGGCGGCGAAGAACTGATGGTCGAGCGCTTCATTCCCGGCCGGGAATTGACCTGCGCCGTCATGGGCAATGTTGCCCTTGGCGTCACCGAAATCGTCACCGACCTGACCTTTTTCAACTACGAAGCCAAGTACAGCCAGGGTGGCGCGCGCCACATCTTACCTGCTCAGTTGAAACCGAAAATTTACGACAAAGTGCAACAATTCAGTCTAGCCGCCCATGCGGCTCTCGGCTGCCGAGGTCTGACGCGGTGTGATTTCCGCTACAATGACGCGGCAGGTGAGGATGGCGAACTGGTGCTCCTCGAAATCAACACCCAGCCGGGTATGACCGAGGTGTCGCTAGCCCCGGAACAAGCTGCCCATGCGGGCCACTCTTATGAAGAGTTGTGCGCCTGGCTGGTGGAGGATGCGAGTTGCAACAGGTAAAGAGCGAGGCCTTTTTCGCCGGGGCCCGTCCCGTCGATCCCCGCACACTTCCTGTCCCCGCACGGCGCTCGCCGCTGCAGCGGGTGAGCAATCGCTTCAATCGTGCCCTCGTGCTGCATGGCACGGGGCTTCGCCGCACCGGCATGGTGCTCGCGCTGATGGTTGCCGCAACGGCGATCTATCAGGTGCGCGACCATATCGGCCTTGGCGTCACTTCCCTCGGCTCCCTTGCTCAGGTGCAGTTTGCAGAAGCCGGCCTATCGGTGGGCAAGATTGCCATTTCCGGCCAGACGCTGACGTCCGAACAGGCGATCTTTGATTCCCTCGGCATTATGCCCGACACATCCACCTTGGCCTTCGATGTCGAAAGCGCACGGTCGCGCATCGCCGAATTGCCAGCCATCGATACTGTCACGGTCCGCAAGACCTATCCCGCCGACGTCTCCGTCGTCGTGACCGAGAAAACCCCGGTCGCGCGCTGGCGCGTCGATGGGGTCACTTTCGTCATTGATGCTGGCGGCGAGCAGATCGGCGAAGATGGCGGCGCCTATGGCGACCTGCCGCTCGTCATCGGTGATGGCGCGGCCGACGATGCGCTCGTGATGATCCGCGCGCTCGACCATTATCCCCAATTGCAGAATGGCTTGGTTGCGCTGTCGCGCATTGCCGATCGCCGCTGGGACATGATCTACCAAACCGGATTGCGCATCCAATTGCCGGAGCAGGGCGTGGCTCAGGCACTTGGTAAGCTGTCCAATTATCAAGCCGAATACCAATTGTTGGATCGCGACCTCACCGTAATCGACCTACGCGTCGATTCCGTCGTGGCCGTGCGGCCGACCAAACGTGAAGACGCCGAACCATCATGATGACCGATGCGATGACATCACGGCTCCGCGCCGTTCAGCCCGGCAAGACCACCCTCGTGGCCGTGCTTGATATTGGCTCGACCAAGATCTGCTGTGTCATCGCGCGTCTCATCCCGCGTGCCGAGGGCAAGGCCCTGCGTGGCCGTTCGCACCGCG
The DNA here is from genome assembly GCF_001425445.1 of Devosia sp. Leaf420. Lineage (GTDB taxonomy): Bacteria > Pseudomonadota > Alphaproteobacteria > Rhizobiales > Devosiaceae > Devosia. Next base: position 91,361 of record NZ_LMQU01000013.1, read on the forward strand.
CCGAAGTGATCGGCTTTGGTTACGGACCGTCCTCGGGCGTCAAGAGCGGCGTCGTTACCGATATCGAAAAAGCCGAGCACGCCATCCGCAATGTCGTCGGCATGGCAGAGCGCGCCGCGGGGCTGACGCTTGAGTCGGTTCTCGTCAACGTCACCGCGGGCCGTCTCGGCTCTGAAACCTTCTCCGCCGCCGTCTCGCTCGATGGCCAGGAAGTCGAAAAGACCGACATCGTCCGCGTCTTGAAAGCCGTTAATTCCCGCTCGGTTCGTCCCGAGCGCTCCATCATTCACGCGTTGCCGATCGGGTACGCGCTCGATGGCCAGAAGGGCATTCGCGATCCCAAGGGCATGGTCGGGGAAAAGCTAGGTGTCGATGTTGCCGTGGTCTCGGCGGAAACCCTCGCCATGCGCAATCTCGAACTGGTGCTGCATCGCTGCCACCTGCAGATCGAAGCGCTTGTTGCCACGCCCTATGCCTCGGGTCTTGCGAGCCTTGTCGATGATGAAGCCCAGCTCGGCGTCGCCTGCCTCGATTTCGGTGGCGCCACCACCACCGTTTCCGTCTTTAACGACGGACACCTCGTCTATGCCGACGCCATCGCCATCGGCGGCCATCACCTGACCCTCGATATCGCGCGCCAGCTCTCCGTCAGCGTCGCCGATGCCGAGCGCCTCAAGACGCTTTATGGCTCCGTGCTGCCCGGTCAGGCCGACGAGCGCGACATGATCGCGATCCAGCCCGTCGGCGCCGCGCTCGACGAAGCGCCGGGGCAGGTGGCCCGCTCGGTCCTCACCCGTATCATGCGCCCGCGCATCGAAGAGATTCTTACCGCTATCCGCGATCGCATGCAGGCTACCGGGATGATGGACGTCTGCGGTCGCCGTTTCGTTCTCACGGGCGGTGGCAGCGAGCTCACCGGCCTGCCTGAAGTCGCTCGCCGAACCTTGGCGCGCAATGTCCGCAATGGCCGCCCCATGGGCATTGCTGGCCTCCCCGAAATCGCGAAGAGCGCGGCCTTCTCGACCGTTGCCGGCATGCTGGTTTATCCGCAGGTCTGCGCCCAAGAATATACCGAGCCCCGCAGCACCCGTAAGCTCACCGGTACCGATGGCTACATCGCCCGGGTCGGCAATTGGCTGCGTTCGAGCTTTTAATCTCGGGCCGGCGCTCTTAAGTTTGCCTCCATGAGCAAGCATATCTTCAAAGACCGCGCCGCCCACGTTCCCGATTTCTGCCGGCCAACGGTTGATGTGCTCGCCCAATTCAGCGGTAAGTGGTTCCTCCACGTGCTCGGCGGCTTGCAGGGCGGCCCCAAGCGCTTCTCGGAACTTGAAGACAGTATCGACGGTATCTCCCAGCGCATGTTGACCCTGACGCTGCGCACGCTCGAGCGTGACGGCCTCGTTACGCGCCATATCACTGCCTCCATCCCGCCGCGCGTCGACTACGAGCTGACCGAGCGCGGCCACAGCGTTATGGAGCCGCTGGCGGCGATCCACTCGTGGGCCCACCAGCACACGGACGGCATAGTCGAGTCGCGCCGCCTTTTCGACGAACGCGAGGTGTGACCGGCCGACATTTTTGTTCGTGCCGAACAAAAATCTCCCGGTCTTGAGGATAGGTTGGGGCAGGGACCATTTCCGGTCTGGTTGAACACCAGTCAGGAAATTATCAAGTGACCAACAGACCGCGCATCGGCATTGTCATCAGCACCACCCGTGCCGCCCGCTTTGCCGACAAGCCAACCCAGTGGCTCCAATCCATCGCCGAGAGCCGCAGCGACCTCGATATCGAGATCGTCGATCTCCGCGATTATCCGCTGCCGTTTTTCGATGAATCGCTCGTCCACGACGACGGCCCCGCCGGCGCCAAATGGGCGACCAAGATGGCCGAGCTCGATGGCTACATCTTCGTCACCGCCGAATATAATCACTCGATCCCGGGCGTGCTCAAGAACGCCCTCGACCACGCGCACGCCGAATACAATCGCAAGCCCGCCGCCTTTGTCGGCTATGGCGGCGTCGGTGGTGCCCGGGCCGTCGAACAACTGCGCCTGATCCTTGCCGAACTCCAGATTGCGACGCTCAAGCATGCGGTCCACATCAACGCCAACGAACTCGTGCCGCTGATGAGGAGCGAAAAGACCTTTGCCGACTTCCCCTATCTGACCGAAGCCGCAAACGTCATGCTCGACCAGCTCGTCTGGTGGGCCAACGCCCTCAAGACGGCGCGGGCGGCGTAGGCTCGTAAACCCTCCCACCGGGAGGCGAAGCGTCCAAAAGAGAATCGGCCGAGTATCAACCGGCTGATTCACCCTCGTGACATTCCGGTCACCGGTGAAGGGCAGGGCGATCATAACTGCGTTGGTGGTTAATGACGCACACGCTCGTTTAACCTTGGCCAGTTAACCTTGAAAACCAGCCTCTCAAGCGGCTTTCCGGCGATTTTGCCGGTTAATGGCGCGTAAACGCATAACGCCACTGTCTCGCAATTTGCGCCATTCTTAACGCAATCGGGACACTTGTTAGGCTCTGGTTAACGAATAGGCGGGTAAATCTTAATCAACCACGCCACCTATGGGGCCATGCCATAAATGACCATCAATCTGACGATCCCCGATATCCAGGAACTCAAGCCCCGCATCACCGTGTTCGGTGCCGGCGGCGCCGGGGGTAACGCCGTTAACAACATGATCGAGTCCGGTCTCAGCGGCGTCGATTTCGTGGTTGCCAACACGGACGCCCAGGCTCTCTCGCTCTCCAAGGCCCAGCGCATCATCCAACTCGGCGTCGGCGTCACCGAAGGTCTCGGTGCCGGCTCGCACCCCGAAGTTGGTCGTGCCGCTGCCGAAGAAAGCTGGGACGAAATCAACGACCACCTCTCCGGTTCGCACATGGTGTTCATCACCGCCGGCATGGGTGGCGGCACCGGCACCGGCTCTGCCCCGGTCATCGCCCGTGCAGCCCGCGAACAGGGTATTCTGACGGTTGGCGTGGTCACCAAGCCGTTCAATTTCGAAGGCAATCGCCGCATGCGTCTGGCCGATGACGGCATCGACGAGCTGCACCGCCATGTCGATACGCTCATCGTCATCCCGAACCAGAACCTCTTCCGCGTTGCCAACGAGAAGACCACCTTTGCCGACGCCTTCTCGATGGCCGACCAGGTGCTGTTCTCGGGCGTTGCCTGTATCACTGACCTCATGGTCAAAGAGGGCCTGATCAACCTCGACTTCGCCGACGTTCGCGCCGTCATGCGCGGCATGGGCAAGGCAATGATGGGTACCGGCGAAGCCTCCGGCGAAGATCGTGCCCGCCACGCCGCAGAAGCTGCCATCGCCAATCCGCTCCTCGATGATGTATCGATGCAGGGCGCCCGTGGCCTCCTCATCTCCATCACCGGCGGCCCGGACCTCACCCTTTACGAAGTCGATGAAGCTGCTTCCCGCATCCGCGAAGAAGTCGACTCAGACGCCAACATCATCCTTGGCGCGACCTACGATCCCGATCTCACCGGCACAATCCGCGTGTCCGTCGTCGCCACCGGCACCGACGCGACTATGGTTCAGGCTCTCGAGCCTGCCAAGCCGCATGCATCGCGGACCCCGCTCGCCGTTCGCCGCCACGTGCCGGTCGAACCGTCCCGCGCTGTTCCGGCACCAGCTCCCGAGCCCGCACCGGTCGCCATGGAAGACATCGGCTTCGAGGTCGAATCGGCAGTCGCTCAGGCTTTTGTTGCCGACCGTACCGCTGCCTCCGCGCACAGCCACCACATGGCTGAAGACGACGGCATCCTGGTCGAGCCCTATGTTCCAGCAGCCGAAATGATGGCCGAGCCTGAAGAGGCTCCGATGGTCGAAGAAAAGCCGATTCCCAGCGTCTATGTGCCCTCTCACGCTGCCCGTCCGGACGGTTATCGCCGTATGCCGCGCACCGAGGAGCTTCCGGTTGTTGCACGCCAGACACAGCAGGCTCAGGATCGTCAGGTCGAAGAGCCCCGCAATGCCCGTGCGCTCTTCAAGCGTCTGGCCTCCAATGTCGGCCTGAACATCGGTCAGCAGCAGCCAGAACAGCGTCAGGAACCCGTCGCTCGTACCGCCGATGATGCAGCTGCCCGCAGCGCAATTGAAGCAGGCGGCGCAAGGACTTCGCGTGTTCCCCCGGCTGCCGAAGGCGCCCGTGGCAACCTCGACAACCATGGTCGTGCTCCAGCCGCTGCACCCCAGAAGGATAGCCTCGAAATCCCGGCCTTCCTCCGCAAGCACGGTTAGAACCCGTTAAATTCAAGTCTGTAAACGTGACTCGGCGCGACTTCCGCGCCGAGTTTTTTTTGGCTAACAGTCGTGCGAGCGTGAGACCCTTGGGGTGGAGTAAATAGAGTATGAAAAAAATGTCCACACGCCAGCGCACGCTTGCCGGTGAAGTGACCTTTTCGGGCTATGGCGTACACACCGCTGCACCCGTCAATCTGTCCATCGGACCAGCGCCGGCTGATAGTGGCTTTCTCATCCGCCGCGATATGGGCGATGGCCGGATTACCCAGCCGGTCTCCGTGCATTTTTCGCGCGTCAGCCGCACCACACTGTGCACCACTCTCGACCTCGGCGACAGCGTCAGCGTCGCAACTGTCGAACATGTGACCTCGGCCCTGTCAGGCATGGGCGTCGACAATGCTCTCATCACACTTGATGGCCCGGAATGCCCCATCCTCGATGGCAGCGCGCATCCCTTCGCTGCGGCCATCATGGACGTCGGTCTCGACACCCAGCCGGCCCACCGCAAATTCCTCAAGATCATCCGCGCCGTCACCGTGCGCAACAACGACGCCTTCGCTGCGCTCGAGCCCTATAATGGCCGCGCGCTCGATCTCGAGATCGACTTCGATTCCAAGGTCATTGGCCGCCAGCGCATGATCTTCGATTGGACGCCGCGCCGTTATCTCGAAGATGTGTCCCGCGCCCGTACCTTCGGCTTTGCCCGCGATGCCAAGGCGCTGCGCCAGGCCGGCTACGCCCTCGGCTCCAGCGTCGACAATTCCATCACCGTCGATGAGGACCGCGTCCTCAATCCCGATGGCCTGCGCTACGAAGACGAATTCGTGCGCCACAAGCTGCTCGACGCGATCGGCGACCTCTCGCTCGGTGGCCTGCCCATCTGGGGCCGCTTCCGCTCTTACAAGGGCGGCCACGCGCTCAACGCGCATGTGCTTGCCGGTCTCTTTGCGAGCGAAGCCAATTATGAGATAGTCAACGCCGAGGATCTGCCGCTGGAAGTCGAGAATTTCGACGATCAGCCCGAGGGTCTTGGCGTACGTCATTATCTCCGGTCCGTCCGCTGACCGCAGCGAGATAGTCGCAAAACGCGCCCGAAAGGGCAGGGTGATCGGGGCAGGCGGCTCAGCCTGCGCCACAGTTTTGATCCAATTGCTAATTACGCCGCAAGCGATTGTGGATGAATGAAGAACGGGGCACTGCGTGACTGTTAACGTTGTAAGCCAGATGACAGGTCGGATTGCCCGATTTGCCGCCATGGGTCTTTTCGCCGCCGTGCTCACCGCCTGCGCGGGCGGCGGGCTCTTTGGTCCACCCAAGCTCAAGGAAGAACCGATCGTTCCCGCAGCCTCGCTCTATCAGGGCGCGCTGGACGATATGGATCGCCAGTATTTCCAGACCGCGGTCAAAAAGCTCGAACAGCTCGATCGTCAGCATCCGCGCGATGCGCTGACCGAAAAGAGCAAGCTGATGCAGGTCTATGCGAACTATCGCATGGGCAAGTTCGATCAGGCCATTCTCGCGGCCGATCGCTTCATGGCGCTGTACCCCAATGGCAAGGACGTTCCCTACGTCCTCTGGCTCAAGGGCACGTCTTATTACGCGCAGATCAAGGACATCACCCGCGATCAGCAGCTCTCGCGCGATGCGATCGACACCTATAACCTTCTGATCTCGAACTACCCGAACTCCGAGCACGCCAAGGACGCCAAGGAAAAGCTCCTCGTCGGTTATGACCAGCTCGCGGGCAAGGAAATGTCGGTCGGCCGCTACTATCTCGGCAATGGCGACTATACCGGCGCCATCAACCGCTTCCGCGAAGTCGTCGAAAAGTGGCAGACGTCCACCCACATCGAAGAAGCGCTCTATCGCCTGACCGAAGCCTATCTGCTGCTCGGCCTCACCAACGAAGCCATGTCCGCAGCCGCTGTCCTAGGCCACAACTACCCATCCAGCGACTGGTACAAGCGCGCCTTCGCCCTCCTCGGCAAACAAGGCCTCGCCCCCCAGCTCAACTCCGGCAGCTGGCTCGCCGCCCACCAAAGCTGAGTTTTTCATTTTTGAGTTGAAGAGGGCCCTTCGGGGCCCTTTTTGTTTGACCGCCGTTAACGAGTCGAGTGTTGGCCACTCACGCCGTGAGCCACCGTCTTCCCTCGCCCCTTGTGGGAGAGGGACCGGGCAATCTGCGTTCAGCAGATTGGCCAGGGTGAGGGGTCCTCTCTCCCCACGCGGCAGGTTGGTGTATGAAACCCAGCCTTCACTTCTGACGTTTACGCTGTCGCCCAATCACAGTCCTCAGGCCGACATAGATGTGGCACTTCGCCAAATTGCTGATCAAGGACACGACCGGTCTCACGGATCCGGTACTGCACCTGCTCGTCGGCACCGTGCTCTATCTCGGCCTAGCCCTCGCTCTCCGCCGACCCTTCCTCGCTCTGGCGATCGTCGTTACTCTCCAGCTCACCAACGAGATCATCGACCTCATCGAAAATCTCAACGGCGCCGGCCTCTCCGGTGCCCTCGAAGACACGGCACTGACGCTGATCCCTGCGGTCCTGATCGCTCTCCTTCTTAGCGAGCTACAAAAGGCGCTGCTAAAGCTGGTGTGAGTTCTCCCAAGCCGGTGCTTTGACTTCCCCGCCGCCGCGCCTATCTCTGGTCACCCCCAGCTAGGACCCTCCCATGCCCGCACCCTTCGACGCCGAAGCCGCTCGCCACTATGCCGATGGCCCGCCGCGGCAGGTGCCGGGCTTTGCGGGCATCCACCGCATGATGAACCTGCTCCTCGCCGAAACTGTGCCGGAAGAGGCGGAAATCCTCGTGCTCGGCGCTGGGGGTGGTCTCGAACTGAAGGCCCTGGCCGATTTCCGCTCCGGCTGGCGACTATCGGGCGTCGACCCCTCTGCCGACATGCTCTCCCTCGCACGCCACACCGCGGCCGAGCATCTTGATCGCATCACCTTGACCGAGGGCTATATCGACGCAGCGCCCGAGGGCCGGTTCGATGCGGCGACAAGCCTCCTGGTCTTTCACTTTATCCCGCGCGAGCAGCGCCTCGAAACGCTCCGCCAGCTCCGCCGCCGCCTCAAGTCTGGCGCTCCGCTCATCCTTGCCCATATCAGCTTCCCGCAGACCGAGCCCGAACGCTCTCGCTGGATTGCCCGCCACGTCGCTTATGGCCAGGCCGACGATGTCGATCCCGCGACTGCAGCCAAGGCCCGCGAAGCGATCGCCACTCGCCTCAACATCCTCGCGCCGGAAGAGGAAGAGGCCATGCTCCGCGAGGCAGGATTTGCCGATATCAGTCTTTTCTATTCTGCCTTCAGTTTCCGTGGCTGGGTGGCGTATGCGGAATAGCCTCAAAGTCGGCATGTCACCCCCTCCCAGCCTCCCCCATCAAGGGGGAGGTGCCGAGCCGGTGGTCGTGAACCGACCGAGCCACAAACTCGATCTTACACCTCCCCCTTGATGGGGGAGGCGGGAGGGGGTGTCCACCGCGCCCTCATTCATTAGCCTGAGCCACCCCCCACAAATCTCTCCACCGCCCAGTTGCCATTTTGTTCTTTTTCGATATCATGCCTGCCGTTCGCATTGCTGTGCGAAAGTGAATTGCCGCAGACGCCGGGCGGCCCTCAAATGCTATGAGGCAAGCCCGATAGGCCCTGGATAGATCCGCATGCTGAACGCGCTTTCGGTTCGCAATATCGTCCTCATCGACCAGCTCGATCTGGCGCTCGACGAGGGCATGACCGTTCTCACCGGCGAGACCGGGGCCGGTAAGTCCATCCTGCTCGATGCGCTGACGCTGGCCCTTGGCGGGCGCGGCGATGCCTCGCTGGTGCGGCAAGGACAGGACAGCGGCCAGGTCGTCGCCATGGTGCAATTGCCGCCCAGCCATCCGGCGCGGACGCTGCTGCGCGACAATGCCATTGCCGATGATGAAGAGGTCATTCTCCGCCGCGTGCAGTTCGCCGATGGCCGCACCCGTGCCTTCATCAACGACCAGCCGGTTTCCGCCTCGCTGCTGCAAAAGATCGGCACGCAGATTATCGAAATCCACGGCCAGCACGATGATCGTGCGCTGGTCGATGTCGCCACCCATCGCGCCGCGCTCGATGCCTTCGGCGAACTCGCTGCGCCCGCTGCTGCCGTGCGCGAAGCCTGGGCCGATCTCGTCGAAATCCAGCAGGCGGTCAAGGAGCAGCAGGCTAAAGTCGCCGAAGCCGTCGCCGCCGAGGACTATGCCCGCCACACGGTCGAAGAGCTGGGCAAGCTCAAGCCTTCGGAAGGCGAGGAGGGCGAACTTGCCGAGCGTCGCATCCAGCTCCAGCAAGCTGAAAAGGGCGCTTCCGATCTCGTCGAGATCGACGAGATCCTCAATGGCCCCAATGCCCCATCGCCAGCGCTCGCGGGCCTCATGCGCCGCCTATTGCGAAAGCTCGATAATGGCGGCGAAGTTTTCCAGTCCATCGTCGAAGCGCTCGATGCGTCGCTTGTCACGCTCGACCGCGCCGGCGAGGCGTTGATCGAATTGCAGCGGCAGATGGCTTACGACCCAGCCGAGCTCGAAGCGGTCGAAGAACGCCTCTTTGCTCTCCGCGCCGCCGCGCGCAAGCATCAGGTGACCTGTGACGAGCTGCCGGGCGTGCTCGAAAAATACCAGGGCGATCTCGATACGCTCCAAAGCGGGGAAAGCCGCCTCAAGGCGCTCGAGGCTGATGAAGCCCAGGCTCGCGCGCGCTATCGCGAAGCCGCCGAAACGCTCACTGCTGGCCGCACCAAGGCCGCCAAGGCTCTGAGCAAGGCCGTCGAAGCCGAATTGCCCGACCTCAAGCTGGGCGCGGCAAAATTCATCGTCGACCACCAGATCGAGCGCGACCGCGTCGCTGCGGCCGGTTTCGACCAGATCGCCTTCCACGTTCAGACCAATCCCGGCACTGCCGCCGGCCCGCTCCTGAAAGTCGCCTCTGGCGGCGAGTTGAGCCGTTTCCTCCTCGCGCTCAAGGTTGTGCTGGCCGACCGCGGTTCTGCACCCGTCCTGATCTTTGACGAAATCGACACAGGCGTTGGTGGCGCCGTCGCCGATGCTATCGGCCGTCGTCTCGCTCGCCTTGCGAAGACCGTGCAGGTGCTCACCGTCACCCACGCTCCGCAGGTCGCCGCCCGCGCTAATCGCCATCTGCTCATCGAAAAGCAATTGGTGGAAGAGGGCGCCTTCACCCGCACCCATGTCCGCCCGCTCGAACCTTCTGCCCGCCAGGAAGAAGTCGCCCGCATGCTCGCCGGCGCTGAAATCACCTCGGAAGCCCGCGCTGCTGCCAAGAAATTGCTCGGCGCGGTGAAATAGTCGCTGCTTGGGTCGCCGCTGCGCCACCCATCACCACGGCGACATTCGCGCGAAAGCGGGAATCTCTGGTGACCCATCGTCATTCCCGCTTTCGCGCGAATGTCGCCGTGGCTAGAACCGTTCTGCAGCCAGAGTTGAGTGAGCCATGTCCGACCTGTCCCAAAAGTCCGTAGCCGATCTCACCGAAGACGAGGCCCGCCAGGAGCTGGAACGGCTGGCTGCAGCCATTTCCGCTGCCGACATCGCCTATCACCAGAATGACGCGCCCGAGCTGACGGACGCCGAATATGACGCGCTGACCATACGCAATAACGAGATCGAGGAAGCTTTCCCCGAACTCGTCCGGCCCGATACGCCCACCGGCAAGGTCGGCGCCGCCCCTGCCGAAGGCTTTGCCAAGGTCCGCCACGCCGTGCCGATGCTCAGCCTTGCCAAGGCCTATACCGATGAGGATGTAGTCGATTTCATCGAGCGCGGCCGCCGCTTTTTCAAGCAGGACGAAGGGCTCGAAATCGCCTTCACCGCCGAGCCCAAGATCGATGGCCTCTCTGCTTCGCTCCTCTACGAAGACGGCGTTTTCGTCCGTGGCGCGACGCGCGGCGATGGCGCCGTGGGCGAGGACATCACGGCAAATCTCCGCACCATCAAGGATATCCCCGAAAAGCTTCACGGCACCGGTTGGCCCAAAAGCATCGAAATCCGTGGCGAGGTCTATATGACCTATGCCGAATTCCAGGCCCTCAAGGAACGGTCCGCCGCCGCCGGTGGCCAGAACTACGTCAATCCGCGCAACACCGCCGCCGGCTCCCTGCGCCAGAAAGACCCGTCGATCACCGCCAGCCGAAACCTGAGATTCTTCGCCTATGCCTGGGGCGCGACAACGGAAGATCCGGCGCCGACCCAGTATGACGCGGTGCAAAAATTCAAGGCATGGGGCTTTGCCATCAGCCCGCTCATGGCCCGCGCCAAGACGGTCGAAGAACTGATCGCCCACTATCACGCCATCGAGGAACAACGCTCCTCGCTCGGCTACGATATCGATGGCGTGGTCTACAAAGTCGACCAACTCGAACTGCAGCGCCGCTGGGGCTTTGTCACCGGCGAGCCGCGCTGGGCGGTGGCGCACAAATTTCCCGCCGAGCAGGCGACCACCAAAGTCCGCGATATCGAAATCCAGGTCGGCCGCACCGGCACCCTGGCCCCCGTCGCCCGGCTCGATCCTGTCAGCGTCGGTGGCGTCACCGTCGTCAATGTCACCCTCCACAACGAGGATTACATCGCCGGCCGCGACAGCAATGGCCTCCCCATCCGCGATGGCAAGGATATCCGCATCGGCGACACCGTCACTATCCAGCGGGCAGGGGACGTCATCCCCCAGATCGTCGATGTCCTGCTCGACAAGCGCCCGGCTGATGCTGAACCCTATGCGATGCCCGAAACCTGCCCGGTCTGCGGTTCGCCGGCCATTCGCGAAATCAACGAAAAAACCGGCAAGGAAGATTCGCGCCGCCGCTGCACCGGCGAATTGATCTGCCCGGCCCAGGCCGTCGAAGGCCTCCGTCATTTCGTCTCGCGCGGCGCCCTCGATATTGAAGGCCTAGGCGCGGAAAACATCGACACCTTCTTCAATGCCGGCCTCGTCCGCACCGCCGCGGATATTTTCACCCTTCGAGACCGCCGACCCGAAGTGCAGCGCGCGCTCGCCGAGCGCCGCGAGGTGCAGGCAAAGGCCCGCGAAGCCGCCTCCGGCAAGACGCGCAAGAATGTGCGCGGCGTCGAGGATCGCAACTATGAAGGGCTCGACAAGCTCTTCGCCGCCATCGACGCGCGCCGCGAGCCCGAACTCGACCGCTTCATCTTCGCCCTCGGCATACGCCATATCGGCGAAACCACGGCCGCAGTCCTCGCCCGCACCTTTGGCACGATCGAGGAACTGATCCGCGTCGGCAAGGAGACCGCCGCTGCCGAGGACCCAACCACGGTCTTCCCCTCCGTTGACGGTATCGGCAGTACGGTCATCGAGGCGCTGGTCAGCTTTTTCGGCAATGAGCGCAATGACGACGTGCTCGATGCTCTGCTGGCCCAAGTCCACCCAAAGCCCTATGTCGTCACGGTTTCCGCCGATAGCCAGATCGCGGGAAAAACCGTGGTCTTTACCGGCACGCTCGAAAAAATGTCACGATCCGAAGCCAAGGCTATGGCCGAACGGCTTGGCGCCAAGGTTGCAGGCTCTGTCTCGGCCAAAACCGATATCCTGGTTGCCGGGCCAGGCGCCGGCTCGAAGCTGAAGACCGCGCAGGAGCACGGCGTCGAAGTCATCACTGAAGACGAGTGGTTCGCGCGCGTCGGAAAATAGGTTTGGAGAGACGATGAGAAAGACATGGATCGCGCTGGGACTGACCCTCTTGTCGGCCCCGGCCTTCGCCGGCGAAACCGGCGATGCCATCGTCTCCGCCGCCTATGAGGGCAAACTCTCCGAAGGGCGCCAGGTCTTTGCCAATATCTGCGCCACCGGCGATTCCGAAGCCTGCTTCGGTGCCGGCCTCGGCGAACTGGTCTTTGCCTACGAATCGTTGGCCCAGGCCATGTATCGCCATGGCGGCGTCGCGCCCGGCAATACGCCCGCAGCGCTGATTTTTGGCCTTGGCGTCGAGGGACCAACCCAGCCCAAGCCCGCCAATCCCAAGCCCGAGCCGCTCACTTATGATCAGTTCCGTGGCTATCTCGATGCCACCGTCGCCTCCCTCGATACCGCGCGCGGCTATTTCGAGAAAGCGGGCGAGACCGGGGATTATGTCATCCTCCTCGATCCCTTGCGCCTCCGCTTCGATATCGATGGCGATGGCACGGTTGGCGAAACCGAAACGCTGTCCGGCCCCGCGCTCGAAGCCTTTGGCATGTACGGCATGCTGCCGGTTGAGGAAGGCCACAAGACCAAGGACAAGACCGGCAGCGCTGCACCCGATACGTCCGTAGGCCTCGATCGCGCAGATGCCTTCTGGCTCGCAGGCTATACACAGGTCGTCGCCTCGCCCGTCGATTGGCTGATGGCCCACGATTTCACCGAATTCTACAATGCCTATTTCCATCGCTTCTTCCCCGAAGCGGGGCTGCCCATGCAGGCCTACAATCGGGGCGGCATTCTGTTTCTCGATGGCGACAGCGATACCGGCATTGCCGATATGGTTGCGGCGCTCCACACGCTGAGTTTCCCGGTCAGCGATGGCGCACGCCTCGCCGGCGTCCTTGATCGGCTCAAGTCCATCCCCGCGCTGTCACGCAAAAATTGGGACGCGATTCTCGCCGAGACCGACGACACCAGAGAACTGCTGCCATCTCCAAGCCAGACCTCCATCTTCCCCGATATGAACATCACCGAGGAGATGGTTGCGGCATGGCGCGAAACGCTCGATGGGGTCGATAAGGTTTTTGCCGGCGAATTGCTGCTTCCCCATTGGCGCTTCAAGCAGGGGTTCGATCTCGCCGCTTATTTCAACACGGCGACCGAAACCGACATCGTCATGATGTTCGTCGGGCAGGGCGCCTTGCCCTATATCAAGCCCGGCCCGATCGCCGACGCCGAAAGTTTTGCGGCCGCTAACCGTGTCTTTGGCGAAAACTGGCCACTTTTCGCGCTGTGGTTTAACTGAGACCAACGGCCGGATCGTCGGCCACAGGAGTTTTTCATGCGTCGCCTCCTTGCCCTGTCCGGCCTCTTTCTCGCGCTCGTTGCGCCAGCCGCCGCCCAGCCCTTCGATACGCCTGAGGCGCTGCTCGAAGCGTTTTACGCGCCCTATCTCACCGACGATTTCCCCGAAAACGAGGAGAGCTTCCGCTCCGCCGCGCTCAATGCGCTCTATGAGGCCGATGCTGAAAGCACGCCGGAAGGCGAAATGGGCGCGCTCGATTTCGATCCCTATATCGATGGCCAGGATTATCAGATCGCCAATCTCGAAATCGGCGAGCCGGTCTATGGCGGCGATACGGCGACTGTCGTCGTCAGCTTCACCAATTTCGATGAGCCTGTCGAAATCACCTATGACCTCGTCAATGAAAACGGCGGCTGGGTGATCGATGATCTCGAGGGCAAGAATGGCGAATTCGCCTATCGCCTCAGCGAAATCTTTGCCGCCGCGCAAGAGTAGGCGGCTTTCCAAGATTTAATCCGCCAGCCGCATTTCGGCCGCCAGCGCCAAGCAATCGTGTCCTCGTTCATTTCTCGAGGGCACGATGAGAGCGATTCTCTCCCTGTTGATCATCCTGGCGCCGATGGCCCAATCCGCCATGGCCGAAGAGACCTATGCCGATCCTAAGGCTTTGGTTCAGGCGATCTACGATGGCTACAAACCGGGCGCCGCCAAGGGCGATCCGACAGTCCACTACTCGGAGCGCCTCAAAGGCATCGCGCAATTGGCGGCCGATACGGGGACCGGGGCGACCCCCGCCTTGAGCAGCGAGCTGGAGCCGGTCGCCGACCCCAATTTCAATCCGTTTCTACCCGACGATAACGCGCTGCTCTTCGATCTCGTCATCAGCGAGCCGATGCGCCTCGATGACCGCGCCGTTGTGACGGTCACCTACCACAATTTCGATCAGCCCCGCCTCTTGTCGGTTTCCCTCGTCGAAGAGAGTGGAATCTGGAAAGTCGACGACGTCGCCTCACTGGGCAGCGAAGTCCCCTGGCTCCTCAGCTGGGCACTCGCCGCCGACCCCTATGCTATGTGACGTCTGGCTTGCGATTGTTTCACCCACCGGCCCAACACCTCCCCCTCGACGGGGGAGGCCGGGAGGGGGTGAGTGAGCCACGATGCCCGTGCCCCAGAGCACACCTCTCCCCACTCACCATTCTTCCCTCGGGCTCGACCCGAGGGCCAGTGCGGGAGCCACAAACGTTTGAGCCTGCGCGAGAGACCCTCGGGTCACGCCCGAGGGAAAACCGGTGCGTGAGTTAGAAACCCCTCAAATCGCCGCGATCGCCTCTTCCAGCCAAGCTTTCACGTCACCCGTAACCCTCGGCCCAATCTCCGCCCAAATCTGCTGGTGAAACGCATTGAGCCAAGCCCGCTCCGCATCCGTCAGCAGGCTCAAATCGATTAACCGCTTATCTATCGGCGCCAGCGTCAGCGTTTCGAATTCCAAAAAACCGGCAAAGTCCGATTCCTTGACCACGATCAGGTTCTCGATGCGGATGCCGTACTCACCCGCCTTGTAATAACCCGGCTCGTTGGAAAGCACATTGCCCACCTCGATCGGCAGCGTATAGCGCGAGGAAATGCCCACCGGGCCCTCATGAACCCCGAGATAAGCGCCGACCCCATGGCCTGTCCCGTGGCTATAGCTCACGCCATCGGCCCACAAAAACTGCCGCGCCAGCACATCGATCTGCGCGCCGCTCGTGCCCCTGGGAAAGCGCGCCATCGAGATCGCGATCATGCCCTTGAGCACGCGCGTATAGCGGTCCTTCTGCTCGGCGGTCGCGGAGCCGGTGAAGAGCGTCCGCGTTATATCGGTCGTGCCCGAGAGATACTGCGCGCCACTATCGACCAGCATAATCTCACCGGCATTGAGCCGCCGGTCGGTCTTGGTCGAAACACGATAATGGACGATGGCGCCGTTCGGTCCAGCGCCGGAAATCGTGTCAAAACTCGCATCGACGCAGCTTTCCTCTTCGCGCCGGAACGCTTCGAGCGCCGTCACGATGCCGATTTCGGTCAGTTCGCCCTTCGGCGCTTCGCTGTCGAACCAGTGCAGGAACTTGGCAAGCGCCACGCCATCAAGCTTATGCGCCTCGCGCATCCCGGCCAGCTCCGCCTCGTTCTTGCGCGATTTGGGCAGCAGGACGGGATCGCGTTTTTCGATCAGTTGAGCGCCGGCATCCCTAAGCGTATCGGCGATGGCAATCGGCGCCGAAGCCGGATCGACCAGTACGGCCTTGCCATTCTTGCCAAGCTTTTCGAGCGTCTTGGTCAGCTTCTTTGCCGGTTCGATTTCCGCGATGCCATCGAGCGCATTTTCCAGTTCCGGCGTCACCTTGGCCGGATCGAGAAACAGCGTCGGCTCCCCCTTTTTCGGCACCACGGCAAAGCCAAGGACGAATGGCGTATTGGGTACATCGCGGCCGCGAATGTTGAACAGCCAGCAGATGGATTCGGGCAGGGTGAACACCACCGCATCAGCGCCATCGTCGCTCAGCGTCTTCTGCAAGTCCGCGATCTTGTCAGCAGCCGATTTCCCGGCCCGATTGTGGCCCAGAATCTCGATCTGGCCAGCAGGTGGGGCAGGGCGATCGTCCCAGACGACATCGATCAAATTGTCATGCGCCACGACCTTGGCATGGCCCTTCAGCTTTTCGGTGAGGTCGCGCACCTCGCCCGGCGTATGCAGCCACGGGTCATAGGCGACGATGCTATCCTTCTTCACATAGTCCTTGGCGTCGATGGCCAGCGAAGCCACTTCATGCACGTTCACCAGTGCGGCGTCAGTCTGCGCCGGTGCCTGCAGCGTGTAGCGGCTATCGACGAAGAGATGCGCGTCCTTGGTGCCCACCAGCGCCAAACCGGCAGAGCCGGTGAAACCCGTCAGATAGGCCAGCCGCGCTTCGCTGGCCGGCACCGATTCTCCGCGATGCGCATCGGCGCGGGGCACGAGGAAATAGTCGACGCCCGCCGCCTTCATCGCCTGGCGCAGCGCCGCTAGCCGTGGCGCCACCTGGCTCGGGTCGGACTTTTCGTCAAAGCTCTGGAATTTGGCGGGCGGGAAGGCGGAAGTGGTCATGGATATACCTCAGCCGGGTGCGCTCCCGGCATGGCTCTGTTGTCGGATTGTCGGTGGTCGCCACCGTCTTGTTTCCTATCTTAGCTATAGAATGATGGAGACGAAAATGAGCAAGCCCGACAATCTCTTTACCCGCGCACTCACTGCCCTGGTCGAGGGCCGGGCGCGTCGCGCGGAGCGCTATGTGGCGCAGTTCGAGCGCGATTATGGCAAGAACCGGGATAGGGTAAACGGCCGTTAATCGTGCCCTGCATGATCGGCATGGCAGGTCTGTCGCTAGCCCCCTAACACACCTCGCCGGAATTGAGTAAAAAGCTACCAGACGATAGGCAATAGACCTCTCGTCGCATGGAGTGAAAGATGACTGAGAGCAAGAATGGTTTCCGCAACGCACTGGGTGGTCTGATTGACGCTCGTGGTCGCGAAGCATCTCGCCAGGTTAGCTACCGCATGCAGCACCAGCTGATCGGCGCTGTTACCAAGCGCCCATAACGGCAGCTCGTACCAAACGACGATCGTTTCGATCCCCGAAGTCCGCTTCGGGGATTTTGCTTTTCTGGGGTTTGCCTCTGCGCAGCCACATAACGAAAAGGGCGCCGAAGCGCCCTCGATGTTAGCGGAATGCTACCAGTTTCAGCGCTTTTGCAGCACCAATGTCGTCCAGTCCTTGCGCTTGAGGTGATCCACCAGATGGAACCCCGCAAGCTCATAGGCAGCGATGACGCCATCGGCCTGCGTGTTCAAAATCCCCGATAGAATCGCCGTCCCACCCGATTGCGCAATGCCGCCGACGCCGGGCGCCAGCTCGGTCAGCGGACCGGCCAGAATATTGGCGACGATCAGATCATAAGGCGCGCGCGCGGCGATTTCGACATGGTCGAGCCCGGTCGCCTCGATCGAGTCGATATTGTCGCCAACACCATTTTCCTGAGCATTTTCAATGGTCGTCGTCACCGCGATCGGATCGATATCGGTTGCGAGGATTTTCCCGCCCAGCCGCTTGGCAAGCGCAATCGCCAGCACGCCGGTGCCCGTGCCGATGTCGATCATCGCCTTGGGCGTCGTATGCGCCAGGAGCATTTCGATGGCTTCGAGACACCCCGTCGTCGTCTCATGATGCCCCGTGCCAAAGGCCTGAGCCGCATCGATTTTCATCGGGATCAGGCCTTCGGGAATCGGCGCCGTCTCATGGCTGCCATAGACATAAAAGCCGCCCGCGATCACTGGCGCCAAACCTTCCAAGGACTTGGCAACCCAGTTGATTTCTGGATCGATTGGGTCGACCGAGAAGTCGACCGTCCCGCCCAGCACCATCTCGGCCAGCCGCCCGAAAGCCTCGACGTCTGGCGGGCTGTCGCAGGTGGCCTCGAACACCCATTCGCCGGTGTCTTCGATCTCATGCGCGGATGCCGTGAGCGCCAGATCGTCCCGCTCCATCACGGCATCGACAAGCGCATAGGCCTGTTCCTTGGTGAGCGTCGCGGATAGCTGATCGACGGACATGGTGCTGTTTCCTTTATTCTTTCCGCCTAGTTGCTGCAGCCAAGCGGCCGAGTCAATCCTGACGGATCAGACGCGAACCGCAGTGCCCGAGATGGAAACCATCAGCATCGAGCCGTTCTGGCCGACGACTTCATAATCGATATCGACACCAACCACGGCATTGCCGCCCAGCCGCTTTGCCTCGGCCTCGAGTTCGCGGAAAGCTTCCTGGCGCGCACTGCGCAAGGTCGACTCATAGGCGCCCGCGCGGCCACCGACGATGTCGCGGATGCCGGCGAACAAGTCCTTGAAAATATTGGCGCCGACGATGACTTCGCCGGTCGCGACCCCGAGATATTCGCGGATCGGCTGGCCTTCGAGCGTCGGTGTGGTCGAGATGATCATGCGGTCCTCCATCTGAATTGATGTCAGATGGGGAAGGGTGGTCCGGCCTGCAATGGGCTCAGCCCTTTTGCACGAAGCTTTCGAGCACCTTCTTCATCCCGGCCTTTTCGAATTCGATGGTCAGCTTATTGCCCTCGACGCTTTTCACGTCGCCATAGCCGAACTTGAGGTGGAACACCCGCTCGCCAACCGTATAGCCGCTTGATTGCCCACCAAGATCGACAGACCGCGCAACCAGTTCGCCCTCGATCGTCATCGGCCCGCCGCCCTTGCGATTGGCCTGATTGGCCCGCGCCCGCTGCCAGCCCGGCGTTTCGTAAAGGCTTTCGAACGGATCAGCCTTGTTGAACCGCGATGTCGCCCCGCCGCCATAGCCATAACCGCCATAGGCCGAGCCACGGTCGGTGACTGTAACGGCGTCAGGTGGCAACTCATCGACGAAACGCGAGGGCATTGCCGATTGCCAAAGCCCATGGATGCGCCTGTTCTGCGCCGCCGAAATCCGTACACGCTTCCGGCCGCGGGTAATGCCGACATAAGCCAGCCGCCGCTCTTCCTCGAGCCCGGCGCGGCCGTTTTCGTCCATCGAGCGCTGGCTCGGAAACGTGCCTTCTTCCCAGCCGGTGAGGAAAACCGTGTTGAATTCCAGGCCCTTGGCCGAATGCAGCGTCATGATGGTGACGGCATCGCTCGCCTCGGCGCTGTCGCGATCCATGACGAGGGAGATATGTTCGAGAAAGCCGCCAAGGCTCTCGAATTCTTCCATCGAGCGGCTGAGTTCCTTGAGGTTTTCCTTGCGCCCCTGCGATTCCGCCGATTTGTCGGCGGCCAGCATATCCATATAGCCGCTTTCTTCGAGGATCTGCTCGACGAGCTGATAGGGCGCCAGGTTTTCCGCGCGATAGGCCCAATTGTCGAATTGATCCACAAGGCCCCGCAGCGTCGTCCGCTGCTTGGGTTTCAGCTCCTCGGTTTCGGTCAGCATGCGCGTGGCCGAGAGAAGGGACACGTTTTGATGGCGCGCCGTTTCCATCAGCGTCTTAACGGTCGTATCGCCAAGCCCGCGCTTTGGAACATTGATGATGCGCTCAAACGCCAGATCGTCCGCTGGCTGCGCGACAAGCCGCAGGTAAGCCAGCGCATCGCGGATTTCCTTGCGCTCATAAAAGCGCGGACCGCCGACGACGCGATAGTTCAGCCCGAGCGTGATGAACCGCTCTTCAAGCTCACGCATCTGGAACGAGGCGCGCACCAGGATCGCCATGGAATTGAGCGGCTCGCCGGCCCGCTGATACTGCTCGATCTCTTCGCCAACCGTCCGCGCTTCCTCTTCGGAATCATAGACTTGCGTGAACGAGATTGTCTCGCCCGCTTCGGCGATATCCGTGTGGAGCGTCTTGCCCAGCCGGTCTTCGTTGAAGGCGATCAGGGTCGAGGCAGCTTTCAGGATATTGGCTGTCGAGCGATAATTGCGCTCGAGCTTGATGACCTTGGCGCCCGGAAAATCCTTTTCGAAGCGAAGGATATTGTCCACTTCCGCCCCGCGCCAGCCGTAGATCGATTGGTCATCGTCGCCGACGACGCAAATATTGGCCTCCGGTGCCGGCTTCCCCTGCGCTAGCAATCGCAGCCAAAGATACTGCGCCGTGTTGCTGTCCTGATATTCGTCCACCAGCATGTATTTGAATTTGCGGTGATATTCGGCGAGCACTTCCGGATTTTCGAGGAACAGCCGGATACATTCGAGCAGCAGATCGCCGAAATCGGTGGCGTTCAGCGTCTTCAGCCGCGCCTGGTAATCGTAATAAAGCTGCCCGCCCTTGCCATTGGCGAAGTAGCCGCTTTCCGAAGCCGGAACGTCCTTGGGCAGCCAGCCGCGGTTCTTCCAGCCGTCGAGCATGTTGGCAAATTGCCGCGCCGGCCAACGCTTTTCGTCGATATTGTCCGCCGCCAGAAGCTGCTTGATCAGCCGGATCTGGTCGTCGGTATCGAGAATGGTGAACTGCGGCTTGAGGTCGACCAGTTCGGCATGCGCTCGCAAAATGCGCGCCGAAACCGAGTGAAAGGTCCCCATCCATGGCAGGCCCTCGAAATTGGGCACAAATTCGTGGATGCGCTTCTTCATCTCGCTGGCGGCCTTGTTGGTGAAGGTCACCGCCAGAATCTGGCTTTCCCAAGCCATCCGCTGGTTGAGAATATGCGCAATGCGCGTCGTCAGCACGCGCGTCTTGCCCGTGCCCGCTCCTGCCAGCACCAGCAGCGGCCCCTCGGTCGTCATCACCGCGTCTTTCTGCTCGGGGTTCAGCCCGCGCAGATAATCCGGCACTTGCCGGTTCAATTGACTGGTGATCGGCCCGCCGGCGGGGCGGGGCAGAGGGGCGGGTTCGACCATGGGCAAATCTTTCAGACCGTCGCAGGGGGCAGCGCGGCGAGCTTGACGAATCTCATTTTGTTCTCGTCGCAATATAGGGATGCAAGGCGTCCATGTATAGAAGCCGGGATCGTCACCCAAACGTCACAAGCCCGTCATGGCTTTGTTTTGCGCCGACCATAAGCGGAGCGGGCATCTTATAGGGGACCCGCAAATGCATGCTTCCAAGCATCTTGGCGCGCTGACCGCAGCGCTGCTGCTTTCGACAGCCGGCGCGCACGCCGCCGAATACTTCAATCGCGTTTCGAGCTTCCCGGTTGCGCTCAATGCGCCCGAAGCCGAAGCCACCTCGGCCGAAATCATCACCGCCACCGACGACGGCATGACGCTGATCTATTCCGATAGCCCCAATGGCGGCATCGGCTTTGTCGATATCACCGACGCCAAGGCCCCCAAGCAAGCCGGCTATCTGGACATGGGCGGCGAGCCCACCTCCGTCACCGTCATCGGCGGCAAGGCCTATGTGGCCGTCAACACGTCGGAATCCTTCACTGAACCGTCCGGCAAGCTCGTTGTCGTCGATATCGCCGGCCAGTCCGTCGATGGCGAATTCGAGCTCGGCGGCCAGCCGGATTCCATCGCCCACAACAAGGACAACACCATCCTTGCCATCGCCATCGAAAACGAGCGCGATGAAGACGTGAACGACGGCGCTATCCCGCAAGCCCCTTCGGGCTACCTGACCCTCGTCGCGCTGGATAACGGCGCCGTCACCGAAGCCGGCATCAAGAAAGTTGAGCTCACCGGCCTCTCGAAAATCGCGCCGGAAGATGCCGAGGCCGAATTCGTGTCGTTCAACGACAATGACGAAGTCGCCGTCACCATGCAGGAAAACAATTACGTCGTCATAGTCGACGCCAAGACGGCCACCGTCACTGGCGGCTTCGAAGCGGGCGAAACCGGTGTTGCCGGCGTCGATACCAAGAACGATGGCAAGATCGATTTCTCCGCCGATCTTAAGGTCGTTCCTCGGGAGCCCGATGCTGTCAAATGGCTCGACAATGATCGCCTGATCATCGCCAATGAGGGCGATTGGAATGGCGGCTCGCGCGGCTTCACCATCTTCAATCGCGATGGTTCGATCGCCTTCGACTCGGGCAATGCGCTCGACGTCAATGCCGCTCAGCTCGGCCACTATCCCGACTTCCGCAACAAGAAGGGTGTCGAGCCCGAAGGCCTCGAAGTCGCAACCTTTGGCGAAACCAAATATATCTTCATCGCCGAAGAACGCTCCTCGCTGATCGCGATCTACAAGGACACCGGCGCCGAGCCTGAATTCGTCCAGTCCGTCCCCTCGGGCATTTCTCCCGAGGGCCTAGTCGCCATTCCGGAACGCAACCTTTTTGCCACGGCCAATGAAGCCGATCTGCGGGAAGATGGTCTCGCCGGCTCGCATGTCATGATCTATGAGCTCGGCGAAGGCGAACCCGCCTATCCGCAGCTTATCTCTGATCTCGACGCAGACGGTCACCCGATTGGCTGGGCCGCCATTTCCGGCGCCGTTGCCGATGCTGAAAAGCCCGGCATTCTCTATGCCGTCAGCGATAGCGTGCTTTACGGCGAACCGGCGATCTACGAAATCGACGCGACCGCCCAGCCGGCCCGCATCGTCAAGAAGACCGTCATCGCCCGCAAGGGCGAAACGGCCCAGAAGCTCGATCTTGAAGGCATCACGCTCGACGGCGAAGGTGGTTTCTGGCTCGCCAATGAAGGCGATAGCGACAAGCTTGTGCCCCATGGGCTGATCCATGTCGATGCCGAAGGCGCCATTCAGGCGGAAGTCGGCTTCCCGGTCGATCTCCTCGCCGGCCAGAAGCGCTTTGGCGCCGAGGGCGTTGCCGCCATCGGTTCGGGCGACGACCTGACCCTCTGGGTCGCGGTCCAGCGCGAATGGGGCGACGACGAGAAGGGCTTCGTGAAGCTCCTGTCCTACACCCCGGCCACCAAGGAATGGGCTGCGGTCCGCTATCCGCTCGAAGCCGCGCCGGAAGGTGTCTGGGTTGGCCTCAGCGAAATCACCGTCTATGGTGACTATGCTTATGTCGTCGAACGCGACAACCAGATTGCCGACAAGGCTGGCCTCAAGGCCATCTACCGCGTGCCGGTTGCCGACCTCGTCGGTGCCGAACTCGGCGGCGAACTGCCAGTCGTCACTAAGGAACTGGTTCGCGACCTGATCCCGGACCTCGCTTCCAACAATGGCTATGTCGTCGACAAGGTCGAAAGCTTTGCCGTGGACTCGACCGGCAAGGGCTTTGTCATCACCGACAATGACGGCACCGACGACTCCTCAGGCGAGACCTTCTTCTGGTCCATCGATCTCCAGTAAGCACTGGCCGCACTCAAATGGCCGGGCAATGGCCCGGCCAGCATCATTTGTGCGGGAGCGGGCACGCGCGCTCTGGATTCACCTGTCGGATTTGTGGCACCTCCACTTGCACAAGGGCGGTAAGTGCCTACACTTCCCGCGGGAATCTGACAGGCAGTCCGAAAAGCCGTGCTCAACCGCATCTACATCATCGTTGGTCTGGTCCTGATCCTGGCGCTTGCCGGTGCCTTCATCGTGCCGCGCTTCATTCATTGGGGCGATTATCGCGATCGCATGGAAATGCTTGCCGAAGGCGTCTTCGGCACCGAAGTGACGATCCGCGGCGATATCGATTTTGCGCTGCTGCCTGCGCCGCGCCTCGCCTTTTCGGATGTCGTCATCGGCCCCGCCGATAAGCCTGTTGCCACCATCGGCAGCGTCGAAGCCCAATTCGGGCTCATGGAATTTCTCCGCGACCAATATAATCTCTCGGCGCTGACGCTGAAGAACCCGTCCATCGATCTGGCGCTCGACGAGAGCGGTCTTCTTGTCAGCGGCATCGACCTATCGGGCGCAGGCGATGGCGTTGCGCTCGAACAGGCCCGGATCGAGGGCGGCCGCATGACGCTGACCGATAAGCGCTCCGGCGATAGCTATGTCCTTTCCAGCATCACCGGCGATTTGCGGTTGGCAAGTTTTGCCGGCCCTTTCCAGTTCCAGGGCAATGCCAGCCACGACGGTGCGTCCTATAGCTTGAGGCTCAATAGCGCCGCCGTCGACGAATCTGGCTCCGCTCGCGTCTCCGCTTTCATATCCGATGGCGCTGCAGGTACATCGCTGACCCTCGATGGCGCCCTTACGGCCAGCGTCGCGCCAAAGTTCGATGGCACGATGGTCTTGAAGCAGGCGCCGCCAGTCGCGGAAAATGCCGAGCAAATCCGCGGCAATCTCGTGCTCGAGAGCAAGGTTACTGCCTCGACGGACCGCGTCGTTCTCAATGGCTATACGCTCATGCTCGATGAAAACCGGGCGGGCATGCGTCTCACCGGCGCGGCCAGCATCCAGCTTGGCGCGCGCAATACGTTCGAAGCGGTGGTCTCGGGCGGCGCTTTCACGCTTCCGCCGCGCGATGCCGATGAAGACGGCAGCCAGATGCCCTATGAGCTGGTGCGGCTCCTGGGCGAATTGCCCGCGCCACCGCTGCCGCCCATCCCTGGCGAAGTCGGGATCGACCTTGCCGAGATCGGCCTTCGCGGCACGGCTTTGCGCAATGTGCGGATCGACGCGAGCACCAATGGCACGATCTGGACCATTGCCCGCGCGCAGGCCGAATTGCCCGGCAATTCCAAGCTCAATCTGTCGGGCGCGCTGCGCAACGATAATGGCGTCGTTGGTTTCAACGGCGATCTTAGCCTCGCCACGCAGCGCCTCGATGCCTTGAGCCAGCTTTGGCGCAAGCCCGAAGAAAATACGCCGCTCTTTAACGTGCCGGCCGAGCTGACCGGTCAGGTCATGCTCGCTGGCGACGCCCTCGGTTTCTCGCATGGCCGTCTCGCGCTCAACGGCAAGACCCATGCGCTCGAAATCCGCCTCGGTTTCGGCACCGAGCCCCGGCTTGATCTCGTCGGCCGCCTCGACGATCTGGGGCAGGGCGACAGCGCTATCCTCGGTGCCTTGCTGCCCGATCCCAGTACAGATCGCACCTTTGCCATCAGTTTCCCCGAAGGCAGCTTTTCGCTCGATACACAAACCATCCGGGTCTTGGGCCTTCAAGCATCCGATCTCGTCGCCGAAGGCGCGTGGTCGCCGACTGGCATCAGTTTCTCTAAACTCGTCAGCAGCGATCTCGGCGGCGTCGCGGTGGATGCCAAAGGCGACCTCGCCGGCACGCTCACCGCGCCATCGCTGACCGGATCGGGTCATGTCGATGTGTCCGAGGCCACAGCTCCAGCGCTCGACGCGCTCTATTCCTATCTCAATGTTCCGGCGTCCTGGCGCCCCAACATCGGCCGCTCCGCGCCTGCCGCGCTCGATTTTGTCCTGGCTGCGGGCGATGAGGCCGGCAGTCAGCGACTGACGCTCAATGGCGATGCCGGCGCCGGCAAGCTCGATCTCTCGCTCGACTTTGATGCCAATTCAACCGCGCCCAGCCGCATCATCGGCTCGCTCGATGCCACCGATGGCACAGCGCTGTCCGACCAACTCCTCGGCGCCGATGTACCGCTCTTTGCAACGGATGGCCCTGCCTTTGTCAGCCTATATGCCCAGCGCAACCAAGCCGGCGCCTATGACGCGCGGGTATCGCTCAGTCACGGCGAGGAAATGCTGGCCTATGCCGGTTCGGTGTCCGCCTTGCCGTCAGGCGAGTTGAGCGGGGCAGGAACGATCGATGCATCGCTCAGCGATAGTTCGGGTCTTGCTGCCCTTGTCGGCGCCACCGGCGTCGGGCTTGGCGGCATGGAAGCAAGTGCCGGTGTCACCTTTACCGGCCTCCAGAAGCTCACGATTTCAGGCATTGCCGGCTCCAGCACGGGTTCAGCCTTTTCGGGTGACCTTACCCTGACGCAGGTTGCGCAGCGCATGAGTGTCGATGGCGCGCTGAAGTTCGATAACCTCTCGGGCCAAGGTCTAGCCGCCGCGCTGTTTTCCCCTGCGGCTCTCGTGCCCGGTAGCGGTGTATGGCCTGATGGTCCGCTTGCGGTGGCGACATCAACGCGACCAAGCCGGGGCAATATCGCGATTACATCCGGTGCCATCACCCTCGGCGACGCGTCGCTCGCCAATGCGGCTTTCGATCTGACTTGGGATCAGCAGAACCTGGCGATTTCCAACCTCACCGGGTCGATCGGCGGTGGCACGGTTACGGCCGCTCTCTCCCAATGCTGTGCCGGCCCCCTGACCGATCGCACCATCACCGGCCGCCTTTCGCTCGACAATGTCGATGTCAAAGCCATTGCGCCCGCTGCGACGACTGCGGGCATTGCCGGGCGCTTGACCGCGAGCACCAGTTTCGAAGGTTCCGGCGCGTCGCTTGCTGATGTGATGGCAGGCCTCGCCGGCGAAGGAAACTTCACCGTCGCCGGCTTCTCGGCCGATCGCCTCAATCCCGGCGTTTATCCCGCGCTCTCCCAATTGACTGATGTCCTCAATATCGACGCTGACGCGCTCAACATTCTCATCGATCAGTCGCTCGGGCAGGGCTCCTTCACCGCGTCTACCGCCACCACGGCGTTTACAATTGCCGGTGGCACGGTGCGCCTTGCCAATCTCATCGTCGACGGTACCAATGCGCGCCTCGCGGGTGGCGTCGATATGGCGCTCGAAACCCTCGGGCTCAACGGCAGCTTCGTTTTGACCCCGCTCAACTTCACCGACCCATCCGGTCTGATCGAGAACGACGCCGCGCGCGTCATCGCCCGCCTGAGCGGCACGCTGCCGGCCCCGGTGGTCACCGTGGACACGAGCGAACTTGTTGCAGCAATTCAGGTGCGGGCCAATGAGTTGGAAGTCGATCGGCTTGAGGCTCTGCGCCTCGAAGACGAAGCGCGCCAACGCGAGGCAGCCGAAGCGCGCAATCGTTTGATCGAGGAACAGCGCCGTCAGGCTGCGGCGGAAGCGGCTGCAAGGGCTGCCGCCGAAGAAGCGGCGCGTCAGGCGCAGGAATCACAGCAGCCGCAGACCACGCCGACAAATCCGGTCCCGCCCTTCAGCATGACGCCGGAAACAACGACGCCGAGCCAGCCACTCGATCTGACCTTCCGGCCCAACATTTTCAGCGGCAGTCCGGTCAATCAGCCGGCGCAGTAGCGGCGCGGTCCCGATACCAGCGCAGAATATGGAGCCTTATAACGGAGGAGAGGTTCGCCGCCTCTCGCGTCTCGTCGATTTCGCGCACGAGCGCAGCAAGGCTCAGCTTGCGGTGCGACGCAATCTCTTCGAAGGCCGTCCAAAATTCGGCCTCAAGCGCGATGGAGGTGCGGTGGCCGGCGATGGAGAAGGAGCGCTTCTGCATCTTCGGCTAGATATCAGGGCTTTTTGCGGAAGGCGTCGAGGCTGACGACCTTTTCACCGGTCTGTTCGGCGCCCTCGGCTTCGCCTTCGCCGCGTTCGGCGCGCTCTGCCTTGGCATCGGCTTCGTCCTCGACCGAGCCATCTTCGCGCGGGGCGGTGGCCGGGTCGAACTGCAGGCCGAACTGCACCGAGGGGTCGAAAAAGCCCTTGATGGCAGCAAAGGGGATAACCAGCGTTTCGGGAATACCGTCAAAGCTGAGGCCGACTTCAAAACCCGTTTCGGTGACCTTGAGGTCCCAATACTGGTTTTGCAGCACGATGGTCATTTCCTTGTCGTACTGGGTCAGCAGTTTCTCGCTGAGGCGTACGCCGGGCGCGCGGGTCGCAAAGGAAATGAAGAAATGGTGCTCGCCGGGCAGACCGGTGCGGGAGACTTCGGCAAGGACCTTGCGCACGACGCCGCGCAGGGCTTCCTGAGCGAGAATGTCATATCGCATGTGGTCTTCGGCCATTTTACTTCCTAACGCGTCGCTGCCCAGGAGAATCCCGAACGGCCCATATCAGCCCCACGTTCTGGACATTTTCAAGAACAAAGGCGTCCACGAGCGTGCTGAAAAGGGTGAAAGTGCAGGCTTCTGTTGCCAGGTGCCTGCGAACCCCGCCTGTCACCCGGCGAAGGGTGGAGGACTTAATTTCCCAATGCTAGCACTGCTTACGCAGCGAGAGCGACTGGAGCCTTATTGTTGTCATTTGCAACTATAAGTTTTGGACCGATAACGGTGGTACCTCACCGAGCAAAAGCACACTCTTTACGCCCTCGTCGATCCTGTTTCGTCCCCATTGGCTCCTCTCAGCGAGGGGAGATGGTGGAGACGCCGGGTACTGCCCCCGGGTCCGAAAGGTTTATTACAATGACCATTTATCGCCATATCCCCGAAGGGCAGTTCCTATATAGGCGAGCCATTCCCGCGATGCAAATGGCGGGAGTGATTTTTTGCCCATCCGGTTTCGCACCGATGCCTGAGACCCTTCCGCATTAACCCCAAGTACACCCCGCCGATGCCATCTGCCAAACCACGCAGTTTTCTCCGTGGGATTGGCGGCAGATGGCAACAGGCAGGCGAATCCTCGGCGGTATCCGCATCGGTCGCCGCTTGCCGCGCTGGGCCAATGGCTCGGTCCTGGCCTTCGCGCTCGCCTTGATCGCGCTGGGGGTAACGGCAGGCCTTCGCGATACGGGACTTGCCTCGTTTCTTCTCGATCCTCCGGCCGAAATCGTCGCCGAAATTCCCGCGCGCAGCCTGCCGCTCTGTGGCAGCGGACCGCGGAAAACCTGCGTCATTGATGGCGATACGTTCTGGCTCGACGGCGAGAAAATCCGCATCGCGGATATCAATACGCCGGAGATCGGCAGTCCCTCTTGTGCGGCTGAAGCACGCCTTGGCCATCAGGCAGCCGAGCGCCTCAGCCAGATATTGAGCAGTGGCGGCTTTTCGCTCGCAGCCGCCGATCGCGACGAAGATCGCTATGGTCGCAAACTGCGCGTGGTCATGCAGGGTGGCACGTCCATCGGCAACACGCTTATTGCCGAAGGCCTCGCCCATCCTTGGCAAGGCCGCCGGCTTGATTGGTGCGCCGGCTAGGGCGACATGTGCTCGAGCACGAGGCCGCGGGTGGTCCGCTCGGTAAAGCCGGGCCAGGCGCGATCGCCCGCTTGGACGGTCCAGTCGTCCGCATCGACCTTCAGATAGTTGCTCATCGCGGCGTCGCCCTTAAGGTGCAGCCCGAGGAAGGCCGTAGCGAAATGCTGAGCGATATTGTTCATGCGCGCATTGGCCCAGACAAAATCAGCATAGTGCTCGAAGGGACTGCTGGGTCCGCCCTGCGTCGCTTCGTCCGGTGGCGGCATTGGCGCTCCGGCATTGTGGCCAGCCCCTTGGAAGGTCAGCAGATAGCGATCCGAATTGGTCGCGCCTTCGAAAATCTGGCGAATGCCGCTTTCATAGCTCGACACCTCGTCGAGCGTGCCGCCCATGACAAAGAGAGGGACCTTGATACCGGCAAGGCCTGCTTCGTCCCAAAGCCCAACCTGCGCGCCCCAGGGCGCAATAGCGATAACCGCCTTGACGCGCGAATCGCGGCTTTCGGTGAAAGCCTCCGAACCAGCCATCAACCCCGCTAGCGCTTCTGCAGGCGCCATGCCGGTATTATTGGCGGTTTCCGCCAAACCAGCGCCTGCAGTCAAAACCGCGCCATAGCCGCCCATCGAATAGCCGATGACCGCACTGTTCTCGGCATCGACGAGACCGCTGAGGAAGCCATCCGATCCTGCCGACAGACCGGCGATTTGATCGAGCACGAAAAGCTGGTCCGGCGAACGATTGGCCAGCGTGCTGGCAAAGCCAAGCCGGTTTTCATAAGTGCTTTCGAAGTGGTCGATGCTGGCGACAACATAGCCCTTGCTCGCAAGGTTCTCGCCGAAATGCGAGATCAGGAAGCGATTGCCGGGATAGCCATGCGAGAGGATGACGAGTGGGTAGGGGCCATTGGCCTTGAGCGGCTCGGCATCGCGCACCGCCTGGCCGTGCAGCGTGATCTTCTGGTCGCTGTTGGCCATCTGCACATTGAGATAATCGCCACCCGGCGCTGCACCTTTGAGGTCGGCCGGATACCAGACTTCCACCGTCAAAGGCCGGTCATATGTCGCGCCATTGCCGGTCAAAACATCCGCCTGCCCCTCATGCACCAGCTCGATCGTCTGCACCCCGATCGCTAGATCGCCGGGCGCCGCGAGCATAGGCGCGTCTGGCCGCTGAATGTCGATGCGATTGCCTTCGGCCATAGCCGGCCCTCCTGCGCTGACGAGGAGTGCCATAATCAGAATCCACCGCATGCCTACCTCCACTTATTGCCAGGGAACCTAACGGCAGAAAGCGAAAGCGCAAGTCTTTCTCATTCTTTCGAAGGGCTTTCGCTTTCCGTCTTCCAGGACATTTTCATATAGACGCCGCCGCCTTCGAGTTCGTCCAGCATCTGCTTGAGCCGCTTCGCCTTCGTCGCGTCCAGCTTGGCCTTATTGATCCAGAGCAGATAGTCGTTGCGCTGGTAATTCGGCCGCGCCGCATAGGCATCCATCAGCCCATGCTCCTCCAGCGCCTGCCGCACGAAGTCAGGCATGTCCTCGCGTCTGCGCAGAGGTCTTAAAACCGGGCTCATCATGCTCTCCTTTCACAGGTTCATGTTGATCCTAAGACGGATATGCTGACATGCCGCGTCAGCGTATCGCGCGGTATTCACCTACCGCCCATGGCAGCGAGCTTTCCATGTCCAACGACAAATCAGCCAAGATCAATCATGCGTCCGAGACGTTCATGGGCAAGGCCTTCAGTGCCTTGACCTCCACCGAGCGCCGCGCCGTCGAAAAGGCAATCCGCCGGGAGACCCTCGCGCGTGATCCAAACGCTGCCTTCGATGATCGGCTCACCCTTGGCCAAAAACTCGCCGATGGCGTCGCCGCCTTCGGTGGCTCCTGGACCTTCATCGGTGGCTTCGGCGTGTTCCTCGTGCTCTGGACCGGGCTCAACGTCGCGCTGATGTCCCGCGCCTTTGATCCCTATCCCTTCATCTTCCTCAACCTGATGCTCTCCATGCTTGCCGCCATCCAGGCGCCGGTGATCATGATGAGCCAAAACCGCCAGGCGGCCAAGGATCGCGAGGTCTCCGCCCATGATTACGAGGTCAATCTCAAGGCCGAGATCGAGATCATGGCCCTCCATGAAAAGCTCGACCAGATGCGCAATGCCGAGATGCGCGAGCTGATCGAAAAGCAGCAACAGCAAATCGAACTGTTGACGACGCTTGTGGAGGGGCATCTCAAAGCGGTGGAATCGAAGTAGGGTAGGGCCATGCAGCCCTATCTCAAGCTCCTCTCCGATATTCTTGAACACGGCACCGACAAGTCGGACCGCACCGGCACCGGCACGCGGAGCCTTTTTGGCTACCAGATGCGCTTCGATCTTTCGAAGGGCTTCCCGCTGGTCACCACCAAGAAGGTGCACCGCAAATCAATCATCAATGAACTGCTCTGGTTCATCCGCGGCGAGACCAATGTGCGCTGGCTGCAGGAGCGGGGCGTCAAGATCTGGGACGAGTGGGCCGACGAAAACGGCGATCTTGGCCCCGTCTATGGCTCACAATGGCGCTCATGGCCCGCGCCGGATGGCCGCCATATCGACCAGCTCGCCAATGTCGTCGAATCGATCCGCACCAAGCCCGATAGCCGCCGCCACATCGTCAGTGCCTGGAATCCTGCCGAGGTTGATGAAATGGCGCTGCCGCCATGCCATTGCCTCTTCCAGTTCTACGTCGCCAATGGCAAGCTGAGCTGCCAGCTCTATCAGCGCTCCGCCGACACCTTCTTGGGCGTCCCCTTCAACATCGCGTCGTACGCACTCCTCACGC
This sequence comes from Devosia sp. Leaf420, assembly GCF_001425445.1. Taxonomy (GTDB): domain Bacteria; phylum Pseudomonadota; class Alphaproteobacteria; order Rhizobiales; family Devosiaceae; genus Devosia. The sequence goes on from NZ_LMQU01000013.1 coordinate 122,850, forward strand.
ACATGATGGCGCAGGTGACCGGGCTCGAAGTCGGCGATTTCGTCCACTCCTTCGGCGATGTGCACCTCTACAACAATCATTTCGAGCAGGCACGCCTGCAGCTCACGCGAGAGCCGCGGCCGCTCCCCAAGCTCATCATGAACCCCGAGCGCAAGCGGCTCGAAGATTTCGTCTACGAGGATTTTGTCTTCGAAGGCTACGATCCCCATCCGCACATCAAGGGCGCCGTCGCGGTATGACCCGCTCGATCGCTGAACTTACGATGCTCGTCGCGCGTGTCTCGGACATGTATGCGGCTGAGACCGGTGTTCAGCGCGATGACGACTGGTACGCGCTCAAGATGCAGGAAGAGCTGGGCGAACTCATCGCCGAGCATTTGCGCCTGACCAATCGCGGCCGCCGCAAGGATTTTACCGACGCGGAGATCACCGCGCGCCGCGATGACGAAGCCGCCGATCTCCTCGCCTTCCTCCTTCTCTACGCCCAGCGCCACGGCATCGACCTCGACGCAGCGCTTGATAGAAAATGGTTTGCCTATCTTCGCCGCGACGGCGAAACCGGCTAAAACCTCTGCCGGAAGTTGCGGGCGAGATTCCAGTTCTCGTCCTAAGCCTTTGATTTCGGGAGAGAGACTGTGCTGAAGCATTCCCTTGCCAGTGCCATCGCGCTGGGTTGCCTGAGCCTGCCGGCACTTGCCAACGACACCTCCGCGGTGCTGACCACGGGCGGGCTCGACTTCGTCCAGCACGGCGATATCTCCATGGAAAGCGAAGAGCTTTTCATCTCCATGGACGAAATTCGCGTCACCTATACGTTCAAGAACAATTCCGACACCGATCAGGATGTGCTCGTCGCCTTCCCGATGCCCGAGATCGTGCCGAATCCCTTCTCGCCCGTCTCATACCCGACCGGCCCGGCCGATAATCTCTTCGAGTTCCAGACGACCTTCAACGGCCAACCCGTCGACGCCGAACTTCACGAATATGCCTATTCCGCCGGTGTCGATCGCACCAAGCTCGTGCGTCAGCTCGATCTGCCCATCGTTCCCTTCACCGACGAAGCCATGAGCGCCACCGACGCGCTCAGCGAGGAGGACAAGGCAAACCTGCTTTATCTCGGCATGGTCATTCCGGATGAATATGACGCGGGGCAGGGCTGGGAAAAGCATTTCTGGCCAAGCTGGTCCTATCGCGCCACCTATACCTGGAATGCGACCTTCCCGGCCGGGGAAACCGTCACCGTCGAACATCGCTACAAGCCCAGCGTCGGCGGCACGGTCGGCGTTTCCATGCTCGCCGAACCCTCAGAAGGCTATGATCCCGGCGCCGAATACCGCGAGCGCTATTGCACCGATGATGGCTTCCGCGCCGCCGTCCGCAAGACGCTCAAGGACCCCAAGGATCTCTGGTCCGCCCCGTTCACCGAAAGCTGGATTTCCTACATCCTGACGACGGGCGGCAATTGGGCCGGCGGTAGCATCGGAAAATTCCGCCTCGTGGTCGATAAGGGCAGTGAAGACAATCTCGTCTCCTTCTGCGGCGACGATATCAAGAAGATCGGCCCGACCACCTTCGAAATGGTCAAAACCGATTTCTTCCCCGAAGACGAGATCAACGTCCTGATCCTTGTCCGCCAGGAAGACCAGTAAGCCTTGACCAACCTCGTCATCCGCGCCGCCATTCCCGGCGACGAAGCCATCATATTGCAATTCGTGCGCGATCTCGCCGAATACGAACAGCTCTTGCATGAAGTAGAGGCGAGCGAAGCCGATTTGGCGCGTGATCTCTTTGGTCCGGCGCCCAAGGTTTTTTGTGACATCGCCGAATGGGACGGAAAGCCGGTGGGCTTCGCGCTCTGGTTCTACACCTATTCGACCTTCCAGGGTCGCCACGGCATCTGGCTCGAAGACCTCTATGTCGACCCAAACCTGCGCGGCAAAGGTCTGGGCAAGGCGCTGCTCGTCCATTTGGCGCAGCGCTGCGCCAGCGAAAAGCTCGGGCGCTTCGAATGGTGGGTGCTCGATTGGAACGAGCCCTCGATCAAATTCTACAAGAGCCAGGGTGGCGTCATGCAGGACGAGTGGACCAAGGTGCGCATCGATGGGGCAGCGCTCGAGGCGCTGGGCAAATCATGACCATCCGCCGCTCGCTCATCGCGGCCGTCGCGCGCAACGGAGTCATCGGCAGGGACGGGGACATGCCCTGGCGTATTCCGTCCGATTTTGCCTGGTTCAAGTCAACCACTATGGGCAAGCCCATGATCATGGGCCGCAAGCAGTTCGAGACCTTCCCGAAACCCTTGCCCGGCCGCCCACACATCGTCGTCACCCGTCAAGGCGACTACGTGGCAGAGGGCGTGACCGTCGTCCATGACCTCGCCGCTGCCTTCACGGATGCAGAAACCCAGGCAAATGCCCTTGGCACCGATGAAATTATGGTCATCGGCGGGGGCGACATATACGCGCAGGCGCTGCTGTCAGCCGACCGGCTTTACATCACCCATGTCGACCTCGAACCCTCAGGCGACGTGCATTTCCCGGCCATCGACCCCGAAATCTGGGCTGTTGTCGACGAGCCCCCGGTCACCCCGTCCGTCAAGGACGCGGCAACCTATGTGATAAAAGTCTACGAAAGACGGTCCAAGCCCACGCATTGATCGTTCTCAAGCCTTGCCTATATATGTTTCCAACGACAATGCGCAGGAACCGAAAGGAACGAGATGCCTTGGGAGAATAATGGAGGCGGAGGTGGCCGCAATAATGGCGGTCCCTGGGGCCAGGCACCCGGTGGAGGTGGCGGCGGCCCGCGCCGTCCCGGTGGAAACACTCCCAATCTCGAGGAAATTCTCAATCGCGGTCGCGACCAGTTTCGCGGCGGTGTGCCCGGCGGCCGCTGGGCGATTGTCGGCGCCGTTGTCGCGCTGCTCGCCTTCTGGGGCGTCAATTCGGTCTATACGATCAATTCGAGTGAAGTCGGCGTCGAGCTGCGCTTCGGTTCGCCCAAGCCCGAACTCTCCGGCGAAGGCCTGCATTTCCTGATCTGGCCGATCGAAACGGTGGAACGCGTTCCCCTGACGCTCAACCAGACCCAGATCGGCACGGCCAATTCCAATGCTACGCCGACATCCAACCGCCCCCAGGCGAACAATGCGCCGGCGAGCGAAGGCATGATGCTTTCGGGCGATCAGAATATCGTCAGCGTTCAGTTCTCGGTCTTCTGGGCCGTCAACGATCCGATCGCCTATCTCTTCAACGTGCGCGATCAGGAAGCCATGATCCGCTACGCCGCCGAAAGCGCCATGCGCGAAGTCGTCGGCCGCCGTCCGGCTCAGGAAGTCTATAGCGACGACCGCGCCGGCATTCAGCAGGAAGTGCTCGGGATCATCCGCAACGTCGCCGAAAGCTATGGCCTCGGCGTAAACGTTTCGCAGGTGCTGATCGAAAACGCCGGCCCGCCTGCAGAAGTCATCGACGCCTTCAACGAAGTGCAGCGTGCCCGCCAGGACGAAACCCGTCTTCAGGAAGAAGCCCGCTCTTACGCCAATACGCTCCTCGGCGATGCCCGTGGTCGTGCGGCGGCTCAGCGCGAAGACGCTGCCGCTTACACCAACCGCGTGGTGCAGGAAGCAACCGGTGAAGCCGAGCGTTTCAACGCCGTCTATGCCGAATACGTCAATGCGCCTGAGGTGACGCGTCAGCGTCTCTATCTCGAAACCATGGAAGAGGTTCTCGGCGGCTCCGAAAAGGTGCTGATCGAAAGCGGCGCCAATGGTTCCGGTGTCGTTCCCTACTTGCCGTTGCCTGAGCTCCGTTCGCGGACCACGACGACAACCACGCCGAACGCGACGGGGAACTGATCATGACGAACCGCCTCTTTATCATCGGTGCCGTCATCGTTGCGGCACTCTACGTCCTCTTCTCGTCGATCTACGTGGTCGATGAGCGTGAGCAAGCCATTGTCACGCGCTTTGGCCAGATCACCGATATCCGCACCGAGCCGGGCGTCTATTTCAAGATCCCGACCGATTTCGTCGATCGCGTCCAACTCGTCGAAGACCGGCTCCTGCGCTACGATATCGCCAATATGCGCGTTCAGGTTTCGGGCAACGCCTTCTATCAGGTCGATGCTTTCCTGACCTACCGCATTGCGGACGCTCGTCTCTTCCGTCAGCGCGCCACCGGCCAGCTTTCGGTGGTCGAAGATCGTATCGGCGCCAACCTCGACTCGGCCCTTCGCCAGGTCTATGCGGCCCGCGAATTCAACGCGGCTCTCTCGGACCAGCGCGCCCAGATGATGCAGGAAACCCGTGACCTTATCCGTCCGGACCTCGCTGAAATCGGCGTCGATGTCGTCGACGTGCGTATCCTCCGGACCGATCTAGATGCCGACGTTTCGGCCACGACCTTCGAGCGTATGCGCGCCGAACGTCTTGCCGAAGCGGCACTCCTCCGCGCTCGCGGCGAAGAGCAGGCCCAGAGCCTTCGGGCTATCGCCGATCGTCAGGCTGTCGAAATCGTCGCTGCCGCCACGCGTGATGCCGAAATCATCCGTGGTACGGGTGATGCGGAACGCAACCGCATCTTCGCGGCTGCGTACGGTCAGGATCCCGAATTCTTCGAGTTCTACCGCTCGATGGAATCTTATCGCACGGCTCTCTCGAACACCGGGACCACGATGGTCCTCTCGCCCGATAGCGCCTTCTTCCGCTATTTTGGTTCGAGCGGCGAACTGCCGGCGGCCAATACCAACTTCGCGACGCCAATCGCGCCGCAGCCGCTTCCCGAAAGCGCGCTGCCAAGCACGGAACCCGCTCTTGACGGCCTCGGCATCGAAGAGACGATCGCCCCTCCAGCCGTCACGCTGGAAGACGGCTCCGAACTGACCCCCACGGTCGGCACGGAAGCCCCGGCACCGGTGGAAGCTCCGGCAACCACGACGCCCGCTCCAGCCACCACACCGGCCCCGGCAACGGGCACGGGCGGTTAGTCTGGACCCGACGAAATGAGAAAAGCCCGGCACCGCTGCCGGGCTTTTTGTTTTTGAGTGCGGCGAAGACCCCACCTAGCCTCCCCCGGTAGGGGGAGGGATATGCCGGTGGCCCACAATCACCAAGGCAAACTCAATGTGTCCCTCCCCCTACCAGGGGGAGGTCAGGTGGGGGTAAACCCCCAACCCCCAAAAAAACTTATCCATCTTCTCCCCGCGCCCCAAAACCTCGCCCATACTCTCCCCATTCCGCCAGTCACACGGCTCCCACGCAGGGTCGGGCGGAATGGCCGGTGGATGGGGGCGCCTATCCGGGCGGGGAGTTGAAATACGGCAGCCGCGACTGAAATAACGTTCGCGCCTGATCCCGGACCCGCTGCAAACTCCGGATCCTGTGACGGGCGGCCTTTGGCTCCCAATGTCTAAACAGGTAGAGCCAATGGCCGCCCGTCACCGTGAAACCGCAACGCCAAAAGGCCGGGCGGCGCTTCGGCACGTCCGGTGCTTCAGCGCACGAAATCTTCGTCCGAATACCCCTGCAGGTAGAGCAGTGCGGTGAGATCGCCGTGGTCAACCCGACAGCCGGCAGCAGCAGCAACGGCAGGTTTGGCATGGAGCGCCACGCCAAACCCGGCAATGCCGATCATGTCGAGATCATTGGCGCCATCGCCGACGGCAACCGTCTGCGCCAGCGTCAAGCCGCGCTCAGCCACCAAAGCTTCGAGCCGCTCACGCTTGGTGTTCTTGTCGACGATCGGCTTCTGCACCGTGCCGGTCAGCGCGTCGCCATCGAATTTGAGCACATTGGCGATTGCTTCGTCAAAGCCGATGCGCTTGGCAAAATAGTCGGCAAAGAACGTAAAGCCGCCCGAGACCAGCGAGGTGTAGGCGCCATAGGCCTTCATCGTGTGGACGAGCGTCCGTCCGCCCGGGGTCAGGGTGATGGCCTCGCGGCGGATGGCTTCGATCGTCGCGCGCTCCAGCCCCTTGAGCAGCGCCACGCGCGTATCGAGCGCCTCGGCAAAATCCAGTTCGCCCCGCATGGCGCGCTCGGTGATCTCCGCAACCTGCGGCTTCAAATCCAGGGCAGCCGCCAGTTCGTCAATGCACTCCTGCTGGATCATCGTCGAATCCATATCGGCAATCAGCAGCAGCTTACGGCGGCCTTCGGAGGGCACGATATTGACGTCGACCGCGCGACTGCCAATGATTTCGCGAGCGATTTCGGCCGCGTTCGGCGCCTTGGGTTCGAGAATATCGCAGGCGACCTGATGGGTCAGCCAGTTGAGTTCTCCGCCCGTTTGCTGCACGACTGCCGCCGCGAGCGAAACGTCCAGTTCGGAATCGGCAGGATTGGCAATGAGGCTGAGAACCGGCATGGCGGAAGCGACTTTCGGAGGGCTGAAGCATGTCTCCCGAAAGTGGGGACCGGTTTCGGGATAAAGACATGCGTGAAAACAAAGAACCAAAGCCCTTGGGCTTTGGGATGACGCGCCAGAGAAGCGCCGTCCTGATAGCGGGTCCCACCGCAAGCGGCAAGTCGAGCCTCGCTTTGGCGCGCGCCCGGGAAAGCGGCGGCGTCATCGTCAATGCCGATTCCATGCAGCTCTACGACACGCTCCGCATCGTCACGGCCCGCCCGTCCGAAGAAGACGAAGCGCAGGCCCAACATCGGCTCTACGGCACGGTGCCGGCAGCGACCCGCTTTTCGACCGGCCAATGGCTCACCGCTGTCCGCGCCATTCTCGATGATATCGACCCCGCCCGCGAAGTCATTTTCGTCGGCGGCACCGGCCTCTATTTCGATGCGCTCATCAAAGGCTTTGCTGATGTTCCGGAAATCTCCCCCGAACTGACACGCGCTGTTCAGGACGAAATCCTGCACCTCGATGAAGCCCGCCGCATGGCTTTGCTGCAGCGCGAAGACCCCAAGGCCGCAGAACGGCTCGGCGTCGCCGATCCCCAGCGCGTCATCCGCGCTCTCGCCGTCAAGCGCGCCACCGGCCGCCCGCTCTCCGACTTTCAAGACGATCTACAGCCCGGCCTTCTCGATGGCTGGGCGATCGAGCGCTTTGTACTCTCGCCCGATCGGGACGTGCTCCGCGCCCGCATCGCCCAACGCTTTGAAGCCATGTTCGCCAGTGGCGCTGTCGAAGAGGTGAGGGCGCTCTTGGCGCAAAATCTCGACCCATCTTTGCCGGTCATGAAAGCCATCGGCGTCCGCGAAATCGGCGATTGGCTCGATGGCGTCCAAAGCCGCGACGACGCTATCTCGCTCGCCACCATCGCCACGCATCAATATGCCAAGCGCCAGCGCACGTGGTTCCGAAACCGCATGGGCGATTGGCCGCGCCTCGGCCTCGAAGGCACACCCCTGGTTTAGACCGGTTGGCCTATCCCGCGCATCAGACCGATGCGCTCGCGTAGCGCAAACCGCGTCACCAGCACCACCGCGACGAATGCCAAACCCGCTGCCAGACCGATCCAAATGCCGACGCCACGCCACTCCGCCACGAAGCCCAGGAAATAGGCGATCGGCAGCCCGACCATCCAGTAACCCACGATCGCCAGAATCATCGGTGTCTTGGTGTCGCTCAGCCCGCGCAGCGAGTGCGCCGCGACGACCTGCGCGCCGTCCACCAGCTGGAAAACCCCGGCCACCACAAGGAACGACGCCGCCAGCGTCAGCGAGGTGACATTGGCATCGACATGCGGATCGAGAAACACCTTCACGATATGCGGCCCGAAGGTCAGGAACGATATGCAGGATACGGTCATGAAGGCGGTGCCCATCATGAACGACGTCCAACCCGCCTTGCGAATGCCTTCCACATCGCCGCGCCCATAAGCCATGCCGACACGCACCGTCGCGGCAACGCCCAAGCCGAGCGGCACCATGAAGGCGATGGACGCGCATTGCAGCGCAATCGCGTGCGCCGCGACCTCGTCCGTCCCGAGCCGGCCCATCAGCAAGGCAGCAGCGGTAAACATGCCAACCTCGGCGACGACCGTCAGCCCGATCGGCGTGCCGATGCGGAAAATCTCGCGGAAGCGCGGCCAATCCGGCTTCCAGAATCGCAGCAGCACATGAAAGCGCTTCAGCCGCCGATGCCGAACGACATAGGTCACCATGGCGATGAGCATCACGACATTGGTCAGCGTGGTCGCGATCGCCGCCCCGCGCAATTCCAGCCGCGGAAAGCCGAAGTGGCCAAAGATCAGCACATAGGCGGTGAGGGCATTCACCAGCACGCCCATCACGGTGATGACGAGAATCGCCCGCGTCGCATCGAAAGCGGACAGCAGCGAGCGGAACGCGATGATGCCGAGGGCAGGGAACAGCGACCAGGCAGCAATCTGGATGAACTGATTGGCCAATTCCGTCGCCTGGGGATCTTGGCCCAGCGCCTGATAGATCGGCTTGATCTGCAGCACGATCGGCACCAGCACCATGGCCAGAACGATCGCCGCCCAGCAGCCTTGCCGCACGATGCGGCGCACCGCCTTGATGTTGCGTGAGCCGCGCGCCTGCGCCACGAGCGGAGCTACAGCGCCGACGACACCGATGCCGCCAACCAGAAATGGCATGAGAAATGTCGTCGCCAGCGTACCGGCCGCGAGATAGTCGGAGCCGAGCCAGCCTAAAAGAATCACGTCGGTGGTATGGAGCGCATTCTGGGCCAATTGAGCGATGACCAGCGGCCAGGCGAGCGCAAAGGTCGCGCGGAATTCGCTCGCCCAGCTGCTCAAGCCGGTTTGTTCGGCGTCGTTGCCAACGCCCGCGACATTATCGGTCATTTCCATTTCCCACCTTCAGGCGTCATGCTCTAGTCCAAAGCGGCTGCCGCTGGAAGATGGAGACGAAATTGACGCTCGCATGGCGCAGATCATTCATGGTGCTGGCAGGTTTGCTGGGTGCACTCGGCGTCGCGAGCGCGGCCGCGGCGTCCCATGGTTCCGACGTCCGCAATGTTGCCGCCATATCCACCATCGCACTAGCCCATGCTCCGGTGCTCTTGCTTCTCGCACTGGCCGGACGGGGTAGGGCCCTTGTCGCAGCCGGCGTAATTCTCTCGATCGGCGTAATCTTATTCACGGCTGACCTCGCCATGCGACAATGGCTGGGCGCGCCATTGTTCCCCGGCGCAGCGCCGCTTGGAGGTGGAGCCTTGATCGTTGGCTGGATTGTGATGGCGATTTCAGCCGCGTTCCGGTCATCCTTTAACAATTGATTCAAACTTTCTTGAGCGCGATCCGGAACCAAGCCCAAAATTCCGCATTATGTGATCGATCAGTTCCCTGGAGGATCCTATGCATAAGTTCTTGATTATCGCCGCCGCCACCCTCTCCCTGGCTGCCTGCACGACCACACAGCAGGGCGCTACGGTTGGCGCACTCGGCGGTGCCGTTGTTGGTGCTGCCGCAACCGGCGGTAGCGGTGTAGGGACCCTCGTTGGCGCCGGCGTTGGCGCAGTCGTCGGTGCAGCCGCTGGCGACGTCCTCGGCCGCGTTGAAGGCAGCAACGACCGTTGCGTCTATCAGCGTCCGAACGGCACGCGTTACGTCGATACCTGCCCACGCGGCTAATTTCGCTGAGGCGGTTTAAGACCTAAACCGCTGATGTGGTGCAAAGGCACCCGGTCGGATCCCCCACCGACCGGGTGTTTTGCCGTTCACGATTGCACACGCGTGCAATTGAAGCCGACACAATGGTTCGCTATTGGTTAATGTCAGCATCCGAATCATCGATCCGGATTTATGTCTAAGGGCGTGAAGTCCCCACTGTTTTTCTGGCGCCACCGTGAGATGGCGTTGCACCGGAGCCAGAGTTATCGCGCCATTGACCAGTCCGTCTGAAACCATCCCGCCAGCTCCTGAGCAGTGTGAAGTCCGACAGTCGGGCGCGCTGCCCTATGCCTATATCAATGGTAACCTTCACTTTCTGATCGTCACCACAAGACGGTCCGGGCGCTGGATATTTCCAAAGGGCGGTGTGAAGCAGGGCTATACCCCATGGGATAGCGCGGCCTGCGAGGCGGAAGAAGAAGCAGGGGTCGCGGGCGAGATTTCCGATCTGCCGATCGGCGCATATCAGGCGCGGGTCGGGTCAGATGCACTGCTGGTCACCGTCGATATCTATCCCCTCGAGGTGACGCGCCAGTATGATCAATGGCGCGAAAAGGGCCAGCGGCTGCGCCATTGGGCGACCCTGACGGAAGCGCAGCGGCTGCTGGGTGAGCCGGTGCTGTGTGACCTGGCCGAGAAGCTGGCGCGGCAGTTGAGTTCTGGCGGTAGAGCCGCTGGTCTTGACATGGACGATCCAAAACCTCTATCAAGACGCATCTGATTTTTAGGAGAGGTCCCGTGCGGGCACTCATTCTCGTAGTACGCTGGCGCATCGGCAACGTGGGGTAAGTCCCCGCGCGATAGCTGGTGCGCCGAACACAGGTCCCGAAAGGGGCCTTTTTTATTGCCTTTTTTTCGCAAAAGCGGTTTGAAGGCGTCAAGAAACGTAATGCCCGGTACGGTGGGCTCGAGGAGTAGGAAGCGCAAATGGCCGAGAAAATGACCGGCGCGGAAATGGTGATCCAGGCGCTTGCGGATCAAGGTGTTGAACATATCTTCGGCTATCCCGGTGGTGCCGCCTTGCCGATCTACGATGCGATGTTCCAGCAGGAGCAGGTCAAGCACATCCTGGTGCGCCACGAGCAGGGCGCCACGCATATGGCCGAAGGCTATGCCCGCTCGACCGGCAAGCCCGGCGTTGTGCTAGTGACCTCCGGCCCCGGCGCGACCAATGCGGTGACAGGCCTCACCGATGCGCTGATGGATTCCATCCCGCTCGTCTGCATCACGGCCCAGGTTCCGACATCGCTGATCGGCACCGACGGCTTCCAGGAATGTGACACCGTCGGCATCACCCGCTCCTGCACCAAGCACAACTATTTGGTGAAGGATATCAAGGACCTGCCGCGCGTGCTGCACGAGGCCTTCCATATCGCCACGACCGGCCGTCCCGGCCCAGTTGTCGTCGATATTCCAAAGGACATCCAGTTCGCCCTCGGCGACTACTATAAGCCCGAGATCGAAACGCTGCGCCACGCGTCTTACCGCCCCCAGGTGGATGGCGATTTGAAAGCCATCGAAGCAGCTGTCGATCTCATGCTCAGGGCCGAGCGTCCGGTGTTTTACACCGGCGGCGGCGTGATCAATGCTGGTCCCGAAGCCTCTGAAAACCTGCGCGAACTCGCCGAACTCACCGGCTTCCCGGTGACCTCGACGCTCATGGGTCTCGGCGCTTTCCCGGCATCCAATTCGCAGTGGCTCGGCATGCTCGGCATGCACGGTACCTACGAAGCCAATTGGGCGATGCATGATTGCGACGTCATGATCAATATCGGCGCCCGCTTCGATGATCGTATCACCGGCCGCATCGACGCGTTCTCGCCCAATAGCCGCAAGATCCATGTCGATATCGACCCGTCGTCGATCAACAAGATCATCCGCGTCGATATCCCGATCGTCGGCGATTGCAATCGTGTGCTCGAAGAGATGATCCGCGTCTGGCGTAGCCGCACCAATCAGCCGCGCACGGAGGCCATTGCGCCGTGGTGGAAGCAGATCGAAAAGTGGCGCAGCGTCGGCTCGCTCAATTTCAAAAACTCCGAGACGACGATCAAGCCGCAATGGGCGATCCAGCGTCTTTATGAAGCGACCAGGAACCAGTCCAAGGACGTCTTCATCACCACAGAAGTCGGTCAGCACCAGATGTGGGCTGCCCAGCACTTCCACTTCGACAAGCCCAATCGTTGGATGACTTCGGGTGGCCTCGGTACCATGGGCTATGGCCTGCCGGCTGCGGTCGGCGTGCAGGTGGCGCATCCCGATGCGTTGGTGATCGACATTGCCGGCGAAGCGTCGGTGCAGATGACCATGCAGGAGATGTCGACGGCGGTGCAATATCGCCTGCCGATCAAGATCTTCATCCTCAACAATGAGCGCATGGGCATGGTTCGCCAATGGCAGGATCTGCTGCACGGCTCGCGCTACGCGCATTCCTATTCGGAATCGCTGCCCGATTTCGTCAAGCTCGCCGAAGCCTATGGCGGCAAGGGGATCCGTTGCGAAAACCCGGCTGAACTCGACGCGGCCATTGCCGAAATGCTCGATTATGACGGCCCGGTTCTCTTCGACGTCATCGTCGAAAAGGACGAAAACTGCCTGCCGATGATCCCATCGGGCAAGCCGCACAACGAGATCATCCTGCCCGATACGGCCAATCTCGGTTCGATCATCGACGAAAAGGGGCGCGCGCTGGTCTAAGCCGGCGGCGGAGGAACGAGAAATGAACGCACATATGCAGCCGACCGGGTCCGCTTATTTCCTGACCCAGGAAACGCAACAGACCGAGCGCCATACGCTGTCGGTCCTCGTGGACAATGAGCCGGGGATCCTCGCGCGCGTCGTCGGCCTCTTTTCGGCGCGTGGCTATAATATCGAGAGCCTGACTGTCAGCGAGACGGAACACGGCCGGCGACTTAGTCGTATCACTGTCGTCGTGGTCGCAACGCCAAAGGTGCTGGTGCAGATCAAGCTCCAGCTCGAGCGTCTGGTGCCCGTCCATCGGGTGCATGACCTGACGGCCGAGGGCAACTATGTCGAGCGCGAGCTGGCGCTGATCAAGGTGAAAGGCACGGGCGAACACAGGGCGGAAACCCTGCGTCTGGCCGATGCCTTCCGCGCCCACATCGTTGATGCCACCGTCGAAAGCTTCGTCTTCGAAGTGACCGGCAAGCCGGACAAGATCGACAGCTTCATCGCCTTGATGGGCCCGCTCGGTCTGGTTGAAGTGGTGCGTACCGGGCTCGCTGCCATCGGCCGTGGTCCAGAAGGCATGTGATTGAGTGCCGCCGCGGGCAACTGCGGCGGTCTTTCTATCCACGTGGTCATGCGTGAACATATGATGATGCCGGGCACATAATCTGACTGGTTCATAAAAGGTTGGCTTGGGCGGCTCGCTCTGCTTGGTGTAAGGCAGGGGCAATCACTCGGGGCCGTGCCATGACTCTTCTGTCCGTCAATCTCAACGCCGTCGCACAATTGCGCAATCGCCGCGATTTGCCGTGGCCCAGCGTCACCGGCATTGCGCGCGTGGTTCTCGATGCGGGCGCGAGCGGCATCACCATCCATCCCCGGCCAGATGAGCGGCATATCCGTCGCACCGACGTTTACGACCTCAGCACTCTGCTGCGGCAGGACTATCCAGACGCAGAATTCAACATCGAGGGATATCCCAGCGATGACTTCCTCGAACTGATCGAGGACGTCAATCCGCACCAGGTGACGCTGGTCCCGGACGATCCGGCTCAAGCGACTTCCGATCACGGGTGGGATTTTGTCGGCAAGAACAATTTTCTGACGTCTGTCGTCCAGCAGATGCGGCGGCCCGATCGGCGTATTTCCCTCTTCTGCGATCCCGATGCCGGAAGGGAAGGGGTGGCGGCTGCAAAAGCCACAGGTGCAGACCGGATCGAATTGTTCACCGGCCCCTATGGTGCCTGTTATGCCGATCCTGAACAGGCACTGGTCGAACTCGAAGCCCTGGCCATAACCTGCCAGGCCGCTCTCGACGCCGGCCTTGGAGTCAATGCTGGCCACGACCTCACGCTTGCCAACTTGCCAGCCTTTCAACTCGCCGTTGTCGGCGTTGCCGAGGCATCCATCGGCCACGGCATTACCGCCGATGCTTTGCTGATGGGGTTCGATGCAGCGACCAGGCGGTATATCGAGGTTCTAGCCTGACCCTCATTGTTTCGGCTCTGCGAACGCTTCGTCGCCGCCTGGACGACGGAGCCAAGGCGCCGCGTCACAACTCCGCCTGACAATCGCTAAACATCAGCCAGATCCAATACTTACATGAATGTGCCTTAGGCAATGGTGTGACCCTGGATCACACGTCGGTGCCCTCTTGAGGAAAATACTCTCAGGCACATATATCGCCTCAGTTACCTTTTGTGACCAAGGAGGGCATCAAATGTCCAAGCTCAAGATCGGCGTCATCATCTCGTCCACCCGTCCCACCCGTTTCGGCGATGTCCCCGCCAAGTGGATCCTCGAAAAGGCGAACGAGCGCCCCGAAATCGAAGCCGAGATCGTTGACCTCCGCGATTTCGACCTGCCGTTCTTCGACGAAATGGCCTCCAATGCCTGGATGCCGTCGCAGAACCCGGAAGCTGTTCGCTGGCAGAAGAAGATCGGCGAATTCGACGGCTTCATCTTCGTCGTTGCTGAATACAACCGCGCTGTCACCGGCGCGCTGAAGAATGCTCTCGACCAGGCCTATGTCGAGTGGAACAGGAAGGCTTTCGGTGCAGTCGGCTATGGCACTGTCGGTGCTGCTCGCGCCATCGAAAACCTCCGCACCATCGGTATCGAACTCCAGATGGTTTCGACCCGCTCGGCCGTTCACATTGCCGGCGGTGACTTCTTTGCCGTGCACCCGCTTGGTCAGCAGAACAAGCCAATGTCCGACATCGAGCCGTCGATCGGCGCTTCGACCAAGGACATGCTCGACCAGCTTATCTGGTGGGGCAATGCAGCCAAGGCTGCTCGCGGCTAAGCCGCAGCGCCAACCGGAATAACGAAGACCTCCAAGTCTCGTTTGCCTTGCAGGGGTTGTGCCGAAAGGTGCAACCCCTGCATGCCTTTGTAGTTCTGTAACTCTAATGGTGTTGTGTGTGGGAATGGGCGGGTGTATAGCGGCGCCCGCCCTTAACAGCGAGAGCCCAAAAGCTCATGACGCAAGTGGATTCGACCGGTCATGCCGGTGTGGCAGCGACCGGTGACGCCGGGCACTCACACAATAATCTCCCCATTCTCACCCTTGGCGCCATCGGCGTCGTCTATGGGGACATTGGTACCAGCCCGATCTACGCCTTTCGTCAGGCCATGCAGGTCAGGCCCGGAGCCGCAGCGTCGAACATCGAAGTGCTGGGCCTTCTCTCGCTGATCGTCTGGGCGCTGACCCTGACGGTGGCCGTCAAATACGTGTTCTTCGTGACCCGCGCCGATAATAATGGCGAAGGCGGTACGCTGTCGCTGATGGCGCTTGCGCGCAAAACATTTACCAATCCGCCGATCTGGATCACGACACTCGGCGTCCTCGGCGCGGCGCTTTTCTTTGGCGACGCTATCATTACGCCAGCAATTTCAGTCCTTTCGGCCGTGGAAGGTATCGAACTGGTTCAGCCGGGCATGACCCGCTGGGTCGTACCGATCACCCTTGTGATCATCCTTGGCATTTTTGCCGTCCAGAGGTTCGGCACGGCCAAGGTCTCGATCGTTTTCGGCCCGGTCACCATGGTCTGGTTCTTGACGCTCGGCATCGCCGGTTTGGTCAACATTTTCCAACACCCCGATGTGCTCCAGGCGCTTAACCCGCTGCTCGGCCTGCAGTTTCTGACCACCCATATCGGCATCGCTTTCGTCGTCGTTGGTGCCATCTTCCTTGCCGTGACCGGCGCCGAAGCGCTCTATGTCGACCTCGGTCATTTTGGCCGCAAGCCCATCGTCCTCGCCTGGTTCGGCCTCGTCTTTCCCTGTCTGCTGCTCAACTATTTTGGCCAGGGCGCCTACGTCATCGGCCATGGCGTCGATAACGTCGCGAGCCCGTTTTTCGAAATGATCCCGGAGTGGGGCCTTTTGCCCTTCGTCGGCCTCGCTACCCTCGCGACGATCATTGCGAGCCAGGCGGTAATCACCGGCACCTATAGCCTTACGCAGCAGGCCATCGCCCTCAATATGCTGCCGCGCATGGTCGTGCATCACACCTCGGCGACGCAGAGCGGCCAGATTTACATGCCGCAGATCAATTCGATGCTGATGATCGGCGTGCTGGTGCTAGTGGCGGCGTTCAGAAGTTCTGAAGCCCTTTCAAATGCTTACGGTATCGCCGTTTCCGGCGTGATGATCGTGACGCTGCTGCTTCTCGTTGTCGTCATGTGGCGCAACTGGAAATGGAACCCCATTGTCGTCGTCCTCTTCGGTGCCGTCTATCTGTGCATCGATGGCGGCTTCTTCGCCGCGAACGTGTCCAAGCTTTTCCAAGGCGGCTGGGTGCCGGCGGCAGTTGCACTCGGGGTCGCACTCCTGATGTGGAGCTGGATGGCCGGACGGAAGCGCCTGGCGGACAAGACGCGGCGCGACGAAGTTCCGCTGGAGTTTCTAGTCAACAATCTGGCCAAGAAGAAACCGACCACGGTGCCCGGGACCGCGATCTTCCTCACCAGCGATATCGAAGGCGCGCCGACGGCGCTCTTGCACTCTCTCAAGCACTACAAGGTGTTGCACGAGCAGAACGTCATCCTGACGGTCAAGACCTCGGCCTCTCCGCGTGTGCCAGATGATGAGAAGGTGACGATCGACGCCTACAACGAGCTGTTCTTCCGTGTCGTCGTGACCTTCGGCTATATGGAAACGCCGAACATTCCCAAGGCCTTGGCGCTCGCCCGCAAACTAGGCTGGAAGTTCGATATCATGTCGACCTCGTTCTTCCTGTCACGCCGGTCGCTCAAGGTCGGCAACAAGAGCGGTATGCTGCGCTTCTGGCAGGATCGCCTCTTCGTTCGCCTGGCACGCAACGCCAGCGACGCGACGGAATATTTCCATATTCCGACGGGGCGAGTTGTCGAGATCGGCACTCAGGTGGTGATTTAGTCCGCTTATTTCGGCATGTCAGGGCAGACATAGGGAACGTCGGCCAGCACGAAGCGCTGTTCGACATTCTCGCTTACCAGATGCAGGTTGAGGACAAGTTCGCTCGGCGACACGCTGACAATGTCCGCATTGATGGTCATGCCATCTTCGTCCCAGGAAATGGCTGTGTCAGAAACCTGCTGCCATTTGGAGAGGCGGTAAGTCTCCCAGCAGCTATCGGTGACTAGCGTGCCGTCGGCGAGAAAGATCTGCGCCGCACCGGGGCTAGCGGTATCACCCTGCTGTATCCAGACTTTGTTGAGCAATGGGTTGTCGCTGTCAGTATCGACGTCGCCATCGATCGCAGTGTCTTCTGCTGCTGCCGGAATGCACCCCGCGGCGCCGACGCCCCAGACGGTGAGCAGGGCAATGATTGCTGCCTTGGTATCCATGCACTTCTCCCTTTATGCAGCCAAGATGGTCACCTCAAATGACAGGTACAAGGCTGTTCCCGCCTTGCGGCGAAATTTCGATGGCTGAGAGGATTTTTGGGGGCGGCCGGACGAGATAGCTATTGGCGGTGAGATAAACGAAAGCCCATCTAACCTCACGGTCGGATGGGCTTATTTTGTTTCAGGCCGGACGAGAGGTTGTGCCGGGCCTGAGATTGTTAGGCGCGTTGTAGGCCGAGGATGCGGTCGTGATCGGAAACGCGTTGCGTTTGGACCGGCCAGAGCGAATAGTCGACGCTGCCCAGTTCGCGCTGGGCGTGGACGGGCCAATTGGGGTCGTTCATTGCGCCACGTGCAAGGGCGATGAAATCGGCGTCGCCGCGCTGGATGATCGCTTCGGCTTCATGCACATCGCCAAGAAGACCGACGGCCATAGTGGGGATATCGGCGCCTTGCTTGACCGCCCGGGCGAAATCGACCTGATAGCCGGGCGCCGAGGCGATACGGCCCTGCGCAAACCCGCCGCTCGAACAATCGATGCCATCGACGCCGCGTGCCTTAAGTTCGCGCGAGAGCACGACGCTGTCCTCGACCGTCCAACCGCCTTCGGCATTGTCGCTGACCGAGATGCGCGCGAGGAGCGGCTTGTGGGCCGGCCAAGCGGCGCGCACAGCCTCGGTGACCTCAAGCACCAAGCGCATGCGGTTCTCTCGGCTGCCGCCATATTCGTCGGTCCGATGGTTGGCGAGCGGCGAGAGGAACTGGTTGAGGAGGTAACCATGGGCGGCGTGGATTTCGACCGTGTCGAAGCCCGCCTTTTCGGCGCGAAGCGTCGCGGCGACGAACCCATCAATCACATGCTGGATGCCAGCCTTATCGAGTTCTGTCGGGACCTGAAAGCTCGGATCGGCGGGGTTGGCCGATTCTGCGCTCGGCGCAACAGGCTGCCAGTGTTCGTAACCGGCCCCCTTCTTCTGCTCCTCGGTCTGCAGCTCTTCCGGACCGCGCCAGGAAACGGGGGTCGAAGCCTTGCGGCCGGCATGGGCAAGCTGAATGCCCGCGGCCGAGCCCTGCGTGTGGAGGAAATCAACGATACGGGCGAGGGGGGCGATATGGTCGTCTTTCCACAGGCCCAGGTCGGCGTAGGAAATACGGCCTTCTGCAACGACCCCAGTCGCCTCGAAAATAACGAGCCCAAAGCCGCCGATGCCGAAGCGGGCGAGATGGGCGAAGTGCCAATCATTGGCGAAACCATCGATAGCGGAATATTGGCACATGGGGGCGACAACCGTCCGGTTGCGCAGCGTCAGGTCGCGCAGGGTGATGGGGGAAAATAGTTCGGTCATGAAATTCTCTCGAAACGCGTCGCCGGAAACGGCATCGCTGGATAGATGCACTTCGTTCGCTCTATCGGCAAGTGCCGATGAACATATTCGTTGGCCGGCATTGCAGGGGTGCGTGTTAAGCAGCTCTGGCATGGGCAGAATCGCAGCGTTACACTAACGTTGAACGGCGCACTGGGAGAGGGCGATGAAGATTACGCTAGACCTCGATGCGCTTGTCGCGGCAGGCAAAATCTCGCCCGAGGAAGCCGAACGTCTCAAAGGGTTTGCTGCAGCCGATACTGGCGCCCTCGGCGCCAATATTCTCTTCGCGCTCGGCGCCATTGCGGTTTGCGGTGGCATCGGGGCATTGCTCCCGACGCTCGAGACTTTGGTCGCGCTCGGCGCTGTGCTTTTTACGACTGGCCTCGTCGTGCGGCTGCGCGCCTTGCCGCGGATGCAGCTCTTCGCGCAAATCATCATGACGATTGGCGCTCTGGCATTGTGCAGCGGCGTCGGCGGCCTCTATGGCGACAATCCGCTCGTGCGCGTGGCGCTGACGCTTGGATTGGCCGCCGCGTCAATCGTTGCGCGATCCGGCCTTCTGGCTGCGTTTGCGGTGCTCGGCTTTGCAACTGTTCTCGTCTTCAACGATGTGTCCTGGCCGCCAAACCACATGATGGTCACCGTCATCGTCGGTTTGTGCGCACTGATCCTTGCCCTTTATATGATTTCGCTGCGCCTGCGGCCCGCAGAAGAAGGTCTGGCGATCGTCGCCATGCGCGTGGCGATTGTGCTGGTCAACGGGGCCTTTCTCCTCGGTTCTCTCTTTGGCGACGATAGCGCCGGCATCAGTTCGACGTGGTTTTCAATCGTCTGGGCGCTGGCTCTGCTCGCATTTGGCGCCTGGGCCGTTGCAGCAAACCGGCGCTGGGTCGTCAATAGCGTCGCCGTTTTCGGCGCCGTCCACTTCTTCACGCAGTGGTTCACCTTCCTCGGCGCGCAACCTCTGTCGATCCTTGGCGGCGGGCTGCTGCTGATCGTTTTCGGTCTTGCCCTCGCGCGTTTCAACCATTGGGTCGGCGACCGGCCTACAAAAGGCAAAGCATAGATGACGTTTACCGCTGAGAGATTTCGCGCGCTTCTAGGTTTCGAGCAACGGTCGGCTGTCGAAACCGATCGGCAGATCGAAGACTACGGCGATTATGTCGTCGAATATTTACGCCTGCAGATCTGCGGGCAGGATGTGCGTGGAATTCTGACGCGGCCTACCGTGGTCGATGGGACACTGCCAGCAATCCTTTATGGCCATTCGCATGGCGGCGGCTATGCGATCGGCGCGCGTGAATTGCTCGATGGGCGCGAATATCTGGTGGGGCCGCTGGGGCCGGTTTTTGCGCGCGCCGGCTATGTAACGCTCTGCATCGATATGCCGATCTTTGGCGAGCGGGCCACGGTGAGCGAAAGCGCTGCGGCCAAGGCGTTGCTTTGGCACGGCAAATCGCTGTTCGGTGAAATGTTGTCTGATCACGCAGCGGCGCTGACTTATCTTGCAGGACGCGACGATGTCGACGCCAAGCGCATCGGGGCATTCGGGCTCTCGATGGGGTGCGTGTTGAGCTATTGGCTTGCCGCGATCGATGATCGGATCGCCGCCGTCGCACATCTCTGCTGCTTTGCCGATTTCCGAACCATGATCGAACTCGGCGCGCATGACGGGCACGGGATTTATCTGACCGTGCCGGGCCTGTTGCGCGAGGCCGATGGCGGGACGATTGCGGCCCTGATCGCACCGCGGCCGCAATTGATCTGCGTTGGCGAGGCCGATCATTTGAGCCCGCCGCTGGCCGTGCAGCGGGCCGGGGCAGAATTGCAGCCGGCTTATGCCGGAGCGCCGGGAAAACTGGAGCTTGTGAGTGAGCCGGGTATCGGGCATCAGGAAACGCCGCGCATGCGGGAGGCGGTGCTGGCGTTTTTTGGGAAGTGGCTGGGGTAAGCCTCTCTAGGCGCCGTCACTCTCGCCCGGCACCAATTCCATCGGCCAAATCCTCTGTGTTCGGCCCAGGGGATAAGCCTCCGCATAGGCCGGCATCGTGGCTAGCAGCGCCTCACCGATAGCAGCGCCGAGGCCAGTAAGGGACAGGCGGAAGCAGGTGAGGCGGGGGGACATGTAGCGAGAGACGGGATTTTCGCGGAAACCGATCACTGCGAGATCTCGCCCGGCTTGCAGGCCAGCTTCTCCAAGTTGGCGATAGAGGCCGAGCGCCAGCAATTCATAATTGAGGATGACGGCGCTGGGGCGGTCCTTCATGGCCAAGAGCTCGTGGCCGAGTTGATACCCGCCAAGCTCTGATGACGGCACACGGAAGACCATGGACGGGTCGAAGGCGATGCCGTGGCGGGCCAGCGCGGCCTTATAGCCATCAAGGAAGATGAAGCCGAGATTGATGTCATTGCTGGGCACGGCCACGGCGATGCGGCTATGGCCGGCCGAGACCAACCGATCGATGGCGCGGCGGGCGGCGCCATCGAAATCAAGGTCGATCCAGGGATAATCGCCCGGGGTGTTGGAGCGCCCCAGGGTGATGAAAGGGATGCGCATCTTGGTCAGCATATCAATGCGCGTGTCCTTGCGGTGCGTTGCCGAGATGATGAGACCATCGACCAGGCGCCGCGCCATCATGCGCTGGAGATAGACCGCAGGGTCTTCGCCCGTGGGGCAGGGCAGGACGATAAGATCGAGATGGTGGCGGGCGAGCACGGACTGCACGCCATCGAAAACGCCCATGAAGAAGTTGTCATTGCCGCCATTCACATCGGCGCCAAGCTCGATCATGAATCCGATGGCGTTGGTGTTGCCCTGGCGTAGGCTGCGGCCTGCCTGATTAGGCACATAGCCCATGGCGGCGGCGGCTTCGAGAACGCGCTGTCGGGTCTCCGCGCTAACATCGGCTCGGCCGTTGAGGGCGCGAGAGACGGTGCCGATCGAAATGTCGAGTTCTTGCGCGAGCCGTCTGATGCCCTTCACTTGGCCCCCCCAAGAAATTTCCAGAAACGTTTACGGCGATGTCTTGACATGAAATCGCTCCCGATTGTAGCGTCGTAAACGTTTACGGCAACGCGTGCAGGACGCCCATAAGAGGCCCGCCGACTGTTGCAGGGGAGAGGATCTTTGCAGTTTACTGCCGTTCTTGCGGGTTGCGGAGCCATGTCCAAAGGCTGGCTCAACGCCCTGACCGAGCACCCTTTGCTCAAGGGGCGGGTGCGCATTGTCGGCCTCGTGGATCTCGACCCGAAGGTGGCCGAGGCGCGGGCTGCGGAATTTTCTCTTTCGGACGTGGTGATCGGTAGCGATCTCGATACGGTTCTCGCCGAGACCAAGCCCGATCTTCTGTTCGATGTCGTCGTGCCCAATGCGCGGCCTGCACTTGTTGCGACCGGGTTGCGCCATGGTTGTCATGTGCTGACGGAAAAGCCGATGGCGCCGACGCTCGATGCTGCGCGGCAGATGGTGGCTGAAGCCAATGCAGCCGGGAAAATCCATGCCGTGGTGCAGAACCGGCGCTATGTACCGGGCGTGCGGCGCATTCGGCAGGTGATCGAGAGCGGCGCGCTGGGGCAGTTGACCTCGATCAATTGCGATTTCTTCGTCGGTGCACATTTCGGCGGTTTCCGCGAGCAGATGGAAAACGTGCTACTACTCGACATGGCGATCCACACGCTCGACGCGGCGCGGTTCATGGCTGGCACGGCGCCAAAGGCAGTCTATTGCCTTGAGGTCAATCCGCCGGGCTCCTGGTATGCCCATGGCGCGGCGGCCAATGCGATCTTCGAATTCGAGGACGATATCGTCTTCAACTATCGCGGCAGCTGGAGCGCTGAGGGCGCCAATACGAGCTGGGAAGCCTCCTGGCGGATCGTCGGGACCAAGGGCACGCTGCTTTGGGACGGCTACGACATATTCGAAGCGCACCAGGTGGCAGGGACCGAAGGCTTCTTCCGCGATCTGCAGCCGCTCGACATTCCCGACATGCCCGATGCGTCGAAGACCGAGGGGCATGCCAGCGTCATTGCCGATTTCCTCGACGCCATTGAAGCCGGCGCTGCACCCGAAACGGTCGGCAGCGACAACATAAAAAGCCTCGCCATGGTCTTTGGGGCCATCGAAAGCGCGCGGCTCAAGCAACGTGTTCAGATTTCAGCTTAAGGTTTTTGTTCGTGTCCAACCCCGCCAAATCCATTCGCATCGGCACCATGATCCAATCCACGGAGGGGAAGGCGCCGGAGAATATCGCAAAAATTGCCGACCTCGGCTTTGAGAGCTTTGAGCCGTTCTTCTGGCAGACGACGAATGGCCAGGACCTGGCGGAACTGGGCAAGCGCTGTCTCGATGCGATCGGGGGTCGCGACATCACCATTTCGACCATCGGCATGTTCGGTAATCCGCTCGAAGACCAAGAGATGGACCGCCAGACGCTCGAAGGCTGGAAGCAGTGCATCGACAATGCGCACCATTTTGGCGCGACCTGCGTCGCTGGTTTCACCGGGCGCATTCGTAACAAGGTGCTGACGGATAGCCTGCCGCGCTACAAGGAAGTGTGGAGCGAACTGGCGAAGCGCGCTGCGGACAAGGGCGTGAAGATCGCCTTCGAAAACTGCGCCATGGACGGGAATTGGGCGAGCGGCGACTGGAACATCGCGCACAATCCCGATGCCTGGGAGTTGATGTTCAACGAGACGCCGGACGACAATATCGGGCTCGAATGGGAGCCATGCCATCAGATGGTCTATCTGATCGACCCCATGCCGCAGATCCGGAAATGGGCGCACAAATTCTTCCACATCCACGGCAAGGACGCGACGATCCGCTGGGAGGTCATCAAGGAGCATGGCGTCTTCGGCAAGGAGAAGTTCGTCTTCATGCGCACGCCGGGTTTTGGCGATAGCAACTGGACCGATGTGATCTCGGAATTGCGGCTCGCGGGCTATCAGGGCTCGATCGATATCGAGGGCTGGCATGACCCGGTTTATCGCGGCGATCTCGAGATGACGGGGCAGGTGCATGCGCTCAATTATCTCAAGGCCAGCCGGGGCGGAGAATTTGTTGCCGCATAAGTCATACTTAACTTGACGTAGGCAAGAAAAACGTTTTTTCTGGATGAGAAAACGGTTTCTCGGGAGGGTTTCGTGAGCGCTGGGGGAGGTCGAGTTCGCATTTACGATGTCGCACACCTCGCCGGCGTGAGCGTTGCGACGGCCTCGAAGGCCTTAAACGATACGGGCCGCATGACCGACGAGACGCGGGCCAAGGTTAAGGTCGCTGCGGCAGAACTGGGCTTTCGGCCCAATGCGATGGCGCGGGGGTTGATCCAGCGCCGCAGCTTTACCATTGGGCTGCTGACCAACGACAGCTATGGCCGATTTACGTTGCCGGTTATGGCTGGGATTTCAGAGGCGCTGGTTGATCAGGGTGTGTCGGTTTTCCTGTGCGGGATCGAGGACGATCCGGCGCTGGGCAAGCTTCATCTCGATGCCATGCTCGACAAGCAGGTGGATGGAATCATCGCCTCGGGCAAGCGTGTGGACCGACGGTTGCCGGTGGACCTCAGCAACCTGCCAGTGCCGGTGGTCTATGCCTTTACAGAAGGGCATGAGGGGTCGGTGACGCTGGTTTCAGACGATGCGCAGGGGTCGGCCGAGGCGGTCGAGCATCTCAAGCGTCTGGGTCGAAAACGTATTGTCCACGTTACCGGTCCTGAGACCTTCGCCTCGGTGCGTGAGCGCGCGGCAGCCTATCGCAACGCGCTGGGAGGCGAGGGCATCGTGCTCCATGGCGAGTGGTCTGAGCATTGGGGACATGCGGCCGTCGATCTTCTGTGGACCGCTGAAGGCGCGCGGCCGGATGCGATTTTTTGCGGCAATGACCAGATCGGTCGCGGCGTCGTCGATGCCTTGCGCGAGCGCGGGGTCAGCGTGCCGGAAGATGTCGCCGTGGTCGGGTTCGACAACTGGGACATCGTTGCGAGCCAGACGCGACCGCCGATGACGTCGGTCGACATGAACTTGAAAGCCATCGGGCGGGAAGCCGGGCGGCTGGTCCTGGAATTGGCGGAGGGGAGGGCAGTTGAGCCGGGGATCCGGAAACTGCCGTGCCGTCTCGTCATCAGACAATCCTGCGGCGGAAACGCTGCGGTTACGCATCGACGCGGAGGGGTAGAAGCCACCGTCGACTAAAGCCTGGCTGGGGCTGGAGGGCCCCAATCGGAGCAATTTGCGGCGCTTGTGCCGCTTGGGAGAGGAACGACATGAAACTGCATTTTGCCGCACTGATGGCTGCCGCCAGCATTGGCGCAATGAGCCTTGCGACGCCTGCCTTCGCGCAGGTCACGCTGAAGATCTGGTCGATCGATGGCGTCGATCGTCCCGGTATCGCCGACACCTGGTCCAAGGAATTCGACGAAGCCAATGAAGATATCGTCGTCGAATATCGCGCCGTTCCATTCGATGAGCTGGTCAACGAAACGCTGCGCGCCTTCGCGACCGGCAATGCGCCCGATATCGTCTCGTTCGACAATCCGGACTTTGCCATGTTCTCCTCGCGCGGGGCGATGCTCGACATCACCGATCGCGTGAAGAACTCGGAAATCCTGAGCAAGGCGCAGTATTTCGAAGGCCCGCTCAATTCCGTCACCTGGGACGGCAAGCTCTACGGCATTCCGAAATATACCGACACGATCGGTGTCTTCTACAACAAGGATCTTTTCGCCAAGGCCGGCATCACCGAGCCGCCGCAGACCTGGGATGAATTTGCTGCCGACGCTGAAAAGCTGACCGATAGCGCCGCTGGCGTCTATGGCGCGACGTTCTCGGCCCGCGCCGGCGAAGAAGGCACATTCCAGTTCCTGCCCATCATCCAGATGTCGGGTGGCGGTTATGACCACGTGAACACCGAGGGCGCGGCCCAGGTGCTCGATCTGTGGAAGAAGATGATCGACAATGGATGGGCCTCCAAGGACGTTCTCAGCCTGGGTCAGTGGGATTCGACCGGTACATTCAACTCGGGCAATGCCGCCATGGCCGTTTCTGGTCCATGGGAAGTCGATCGCATGATCGAAGACGCCAAGTTCGACTGGGGCGTGACATTGCTCCCAACCATCACCGAAGGCGGCGATCGCTCTTCGGCTCTCGGTGGCTTCGACTGGGGCATCATGTCGACGACCAAGCATCCGGACGAAGCCTTCCGCGCGCTCGAGTTCTTCTCGAGCAAGGACGGCACGATGTTTGAAGACTTCGGTAACCTTCCAGCCCGCGCCGATATCGCTCTGCCCGCCAGCGGCGATGCGCATAAGGACGCTGCTCTCAAGGTGTTCCAGGAACAGCTGAAGTACGCTCAGCCGCGCGGTCCGCACCCGGAATGGCAGAAGATCTCCAAGGCGATCTATGATGCCATGCAGGCAGCCCTGACCGGCCAGATGTCGTCCAAGGACGCGCTGGATCAGGCTCAGGCTTCGATCGACACCATCCTCGGAAAGTAAGGTCTTCGCCTCTCTCTAAGGGGAGAGGTCGACATGAAGCATCACCGAATTCGCGTCAGCGAATTCGGTTGGGGTGAGGGGGCTTTCTCGTCCTCCCTGAAGAGAAGGCTCCTTCACCCCAAGTGCTTTGCAATCCGACTGCTCCCGCAAAGGGAGGGGTGGTCTGCGGCCCGCCTTGGAGGTCTTATGCAACGATTTCTTTCTGGCCTGCGCGATGGCGTGGGATTCGATATTCTTCTGATCAGTATCGCGATGCTCTTTCTCATCGCCATGGCGGGCTTGCCGCTGGTCTATAATGTGCTGATGAGCTTTCAGCAGGTGGACATGTTCACCCTGGGCTCATTCATCCGGCCATTTGCCGGCATCCAAAACTATATCGACGTGGTGCGTCAGCCCGAATTCTGGCTGGTGACGCGCAATACGGCCGTCTTTGTTTTCTTCTCGATGGCCGGACAATTTGTGCTTGGCTTCGCGCTGGCGCTGTTCTTCGCGCAGAAGTTTCCGGGCGCTGCCACCATTCGCGGACTGTTCCTCGTCTCCTGGGTCATGCCCGGTCTCGTCGTCGGCGCGATCTGGAGCTGGATCCTCGCCGGTGACTTCGGGGTGCTCAACGCCATCCTCAAGAGCCTTGGCATCATCCAATCCAATATCTTCTGGAAGTCGGATCCGAGCGTTTCGATCTGGGCCGTGATCATTGCCAATATCTGGCTTGGCCTTGCCTTCAATATGCTGCTGCTCTCGGTGGGTCTCGCTGGTATTTCGCGCGATCTCTATGAGGCTGCGGAACTCGATGGTGCCAATGCCTTTCAGCGCTTCTGGACCATCACGCTGCCGATGATGCGGTCGACGATCGGCGCGGTGCTGTCGCTTGGTTTGATCGGCACCTTGCAGCAGTTCGACCTTTTTCCCGCGATCACCGAGGGTGGCCCGGCCAATACCTCGACCGTGGCGCAATACTGGTCCTGGCAGATGAGCTTCCAGCTCTACGATTTTGCCAAGGGCGCGACGATTTCCGTGATGATGCTGGTGCTCGTGCTGTTCGCCTCGATCATCTATGTGCGTTCAACCCGGCACGAGGTGCGCGGATGACCCGGCCTTATGTTCCTTGGCTGCTGCTGGCCGTCGCTTTGGCGCTGGCTGCGGTATATCTCTTCCCGCTCTATTGGATGTATATCACCAGCCTCAAATCGGGTTCGGAGATCTTTGCCAATCCGCCGACCTTCTGGCCGCGCGAAGCCGATCCGTCCGTCTATGGCGCCGTCTGGTCGCGCCGGACGATGTCGACCTTCCTCTGGAACTCGACGCTGATCGCGGCGGGCGTGACGGCGATTACGGTCATCTTCGGCACGGGCTGCGCCTATGTGCTGGCGCGGTATCGCAATGTCTGGGTGGATGTGGGCCTCTTCGCCATTCTGATGCTGCAGGTGTTGCCGGCATCGGTGATGGTGACGCCGCTCTTTGTCGCCTTCAACCAGTTTGGCTTGCTCAACTATCCACGCACCGCCGTAGTGCTGGCCGCGGCCGCCAAGGCCATGCCATTCTTCGTTGTGCTAGTCCGCGCCACATTCATGACTGTGCCGCGGGAGCTTGAAGAAGCGGCGCTCGTCGATGGCAATTCCCGCATGGGGGCGTTCTTCTCGATCGTCCTGCCGCTGGCCCGGAATGGCATTCTGGTCTGCGCCATTCTCACCTTCATGAGCTCGTTCGGCGAATACATCTACTCCAAGTCGATCATCCAAGACCCATCGCTGCAACCGGCCAGCGTCGGCCTTTCCGGCTTCCTCGGTCCCAATTCGACCGACTGGAATTCCATCATGGCCTATTCGGCGATCTATGTGACGCCGATCCTTGCCGTCTTCGTGCTGTTGCAGCGCCGGATCGTCTCCGGCCTCACCTCGGGAGCCCTCAAATGACCGCCCAGATCGAACTCAAGAATATCGAAAAGCACTATGGGTCGTTTCATGCCCTCAAAAATGTGAGCCTGACGATCGACAAGGGCAGCTTCGTTGCGCTGGTCGGGCCTTCGGGATGCGGAAAATCGACGCTGTTGCGCTCGATTGCCGGGCTCGAAACCATCAGTTCGGGCGAATTGTCCATCGCTGGCAAGACGATGACCGGGGTTCCGCCACGGCATCGCGACATTGCCATGGTGTTCCAGAGCTATGCGCTCTACCCGCACATGACGGTGGAGGAAAACCTCACCTATTCGCTGCGGCTCCATGGTGTCGGCAAGGCTGAGGCAAAAGCCAAGGCGGCCGAGGTGGCGCAGACGACGGGGTTGGGCCAGCTTTTGCCCCGCTATCCCCGCCAGCTTTCGGGCGGGCAGCGCCAGCGCGTGGCCATGGGTCGGGCGATCATCCGTAACCCCAAGGCGTTCCTTTTCGACGAGCCGCTTTCGAACCTCGACGCGGCGCTGCGCGTGCAGATGCGCAAGGAAATCCGTGCGCTGCATGATCGGCTTGGCGCGACATCGGTCTACGTGACGCATGACCAGATCGAGGCCATGACCATGGCCGATTGGGTAGTGGTGATGCGCGATGGGATCATCGAACAGCAGGGGCGGCCGCTTGATCTCTACGATCATCCGGTCAACCGATTCGTCGCCGGCTTCATCGGCTCGCCAGCTATGAATTTCATCGAAGGCAAGATTGCGAGTGATGGGCGGGCTGTGAACCTCGTCGGGGGCGAGCGTATTCCGCTGGCGCGACAGGCAGAGCCGAACCAGCCGGTGGTTGCGGGTTTGCGGCCGGAGCATATGAAGCTCGCAACGGGCACGCCGACTTTCCACTTCCCGGTGGGCAATGTGGAGTCGACGGGCTCGGCGACATATCTCACCTCGGCAGACGGTCACCTGCAACTGGTGCAATCGGAACGCTCGACGGTTTCGGTCGGCGATCGGGTTGGGGTCGAGATCGATCCGGCGCTGATTCATCTCTTTGATCCGCAGAGTGGGAAGCGGATTTAGTCCGGCGGTTTCGCCTTTCACTAACTGCCACCCCGGCTCTTCGCGGGGGTGGCATCCAGAAGTCGACTTCGAACGTCTAAAAATCTGTCAGCGAAAAGGTTTTCTCAAATGTCTCGCTATGCTCCCGTGCCGTTTCCGGATGTGCGGCTTGAAGGACAATTCTGGCATGAGCGCCTGGAAACGGTGCTCGACCGGACCGTGCCCAGCCAGCACAAGAAGCTGGGTGAATATGGCATTCTCGACTCGCTGAAGCTGCCGAACCCGCCACCGCCACTGCGTTTTCCGCGTCACGCCAACGGGTTTACTGTCCAGGTCTTTTGGGACAGCGATGTCGGCAAGTGGATCGAGGCTGCAAGCTATGCCCTGGCGCATCGGCGCGACGAGGATATCGAAGCCAAGATCGAGGCAGCAGTCGATGACCTCGAAAAGGCGCAGTCGCCCGACGGTTATCTCAATTGCTGGTATTTGGGGCATGAGCCGCAGAACCGCTGGACGAACCTTCGCGACAATCACGAAATGTACAATGCCGGGCATCTACTCGAAGGCGCGGTAGCTTATTATCGCGTAACTGGCCGGCGACGTTTCCTCGATATCATGGAGCGCTATCTCGACCACATTTATTCGACCTTCGGCACCGAGCCGGGCAAGCGCCGCGGCTATGATGGGCACGAGGAAATCGAGCTTGCGCTGATGAAGCTCTATTACCTCACCGGAGAAAAGAAGCACCTCGACTTCGCTACTTATCTCATCAACGAGCGCGGGCAACAGCCGCCGCACTATTTCGATATCGAACGGGAAGCGCGCGAAGGGGCAGAGTCCAAGCAGCGCTATGTCTTTGCGAATTACGAATATTCGCAGAGCCACAAGCCGGTGCGCGAGCAGGATAAGGTGGTCGGGCACGCGGTGCGCGCCATGTATCTCTATACGGCCATGGCGGACCTTGCGGCAGAACTTAATGATCCCGAACTCAAGCGCGCCTGCGAGGTGCTCTGGGACGATGTGATGGAAACCAAAATGTATGTGACGGCGGGCCTTGGGCCGTCAGCGCATAACGAGGGTTTTACCCATGACTTCGACCTGCCGAACCAGACGGCCTATGCCGAAACCTGCGCTTCAGTTGCGCTGATCTTCTGGGCGCAACGCATGCTGCATCTCGATCTCGACGGCAAATATGCCGACATTCTCGAGCTTGCGATGTTCAATGGCGCGCTTTCGGGGTTGAGCCGCGATGGCGAGCATTATTTCTATGCCAATCCGCTCGAGAGCGACGGCACGCCCACTCGCTGGGATTGGCACACCTGTCCGTGCTGCACAATGAACGTATCGCGGCTCGTTGCATCGGTCGGAGGCTATTTCCTCTCGACGGCTGAGGATGGTGTTGCGTTTCACCTCTATGGTGGGATTTCGAGTGCAGTCGACGTTGCAGGCACCAAGGTCGCTTTCCGCGAAGTGTCCAACTATCCTTGGTCGGGCGACATCAAGATTTCTGTCGATCCCGAGACTGCGGCCGAATTCGACGTGAAGCTGCGTATTCCGGACTGGTGCGAGGGCGCGAGCCTCTCGGTCAATGGCGAGGCTGTGCCGGTGAAACCCGAGAAGGGCTATGTCACGGTGCGGCGGACCTGGGTTAAGGGCGATACGATCGCGCTTGATCTGCCGATGCCGGCCGAGCGGCTCTATTCGCATCCGGGCGTGATCATGAATGCTGGTCGCGTCGCGCTGAAGCGCGGACCACTGGTCTATTGCATCGAGGAAGTCGACAATCCCGGCGGACGCGTCCAGCGGATCAGGATCAAGCGCGATGGCGAAGTAGAGGCGAAGACTGACAGCGGGCTCTTTGATGGTGTGGTGATGCTGAAAGCGCAGGCGCTCGCGGTAGACGAAGGCGAATGGCAAGGGCTCTATCGCAGCAAGCCGCCCGTCGAAAAGGAGTCGAGCCTGACGGCAATTCCTTACTATCTCTGGGCCAATCGTGGCCAGGGCAGCATGGTGGTGTGGATACCGGAAGTGCTGTGATTATTCCGCGCTGATGATATGAGCGTCCCTGCAATTTGCGGGGACGTTTTTATATGGAAAAGCGATCGGGCCTCGGCACGCTCGGGGGGCTGACATCGGTGCTGATCTGGTCGCTGACGGCGCCGGTCATGGCGCTGGCGGTGGGCGTCGATCCGTTTTTGTATGTGGCGTTGGGGGATGGGGTCGGGGCTCTGGCCTTTGTTGTGCTCTGGATCCTGCGGCGCGAAAATCCGCTGCCGGAACTCCGGATCGTGCCGCGCTGGTTTTATGGGCTCGGACTGATTGGCATTGGCCTCCACAACATCACCTGGGTGGCCGCAGTGCAGAACGCGCCGCCGCTCGAAGCGACACTGATCATCTATACCTGGCCACTGCTGGTGATCGTGCTGACGACGATTTCCCTCAAACAGAAGCTGCGGTGGTATCATATCGTGGCTGGGATACTGGGACTCGCGGGTATCGCCGCCCTTCTCGCAGGACGCGGTCTCGCGCTAGGGGAGTTCACACTGATGCCGGGGCATGGCTGGGCAGTGGTGTGTTCGCTGAGCTGGAGCGTCTTCTCGGCAGTTTCCGC
The DNA here is from genome assembly GCF_001425445.1 of Devosia sp. Leaf420. Lineage (GTDB taxonomy): Bacteria > Pseudomonadota > Alphaproteobacteria > Rhizobiales > Devosiaceae > Devosia. The sequence continues at coordinate 154,393 of NZ_LMQU01000013.1, forward strand.
GCGCTACTCCTATTTGTCGAGCAAGTTCCTCGGCGTCGTCTTCCTGATGAGCAGCCTGATCAACGGATCGATCTGGCTACTTATCGGCGCACCACCGGCGCCGGGATTGAGCCTGTCGATTGTCGGGGTAGCCTCGATCGGCTTTGCACTCAGCTACGCGGCCTGGGATTTCGGCATGAAGCACGGCAATGCCCAGATGATCGGCGTGTTGAGTTTTCTGACGCCGGTTTTGTCAGCGGTATGTCTTGTGGCGCTCGGGCAAGCGGAGGTGACGGTCAGCCTCCTCCTGGCGCTTGGGCTTGTGATGCTCGGGATCGGCATCGCGCGGTTTGGCGAAGCCCGCGCCAGTTAGGTACCGAGCGTCGCTGCCAGTTTGGCGCATTGCACGCGGATGTCGGGAATAGCTTCGATTTCGAAGAACCGGCCACGGGTGAGCGGACCAACGACGCGGATGTGCTGAGAGACGGTGCCGTCGCCAGCGATGAGTGCAGTCTGTTCATCGACATCGAGGCCGATATGGAGCGGATCGGGACGGGCGCTGCCGGCGGTGATGAGTTGGCGGATGACCGGATTGGCGCTGGCCGTGACATCGACGCTGACGCCGCCGCAATCGTAGACGCGGGCGACATCGATTGTTTCCCGCCGCTCGGTGCCGCGCGGGCGAATGGTGGCGCGTGCGCCGTCGCCCTGGCGCTCGATGCCCACGAACTCGGCGGCAACCAACTCGACCTGGCCGCTTTCAACCGCACGAACGAGGCCAGCATGAAGATCAGGCGGCAAGCGGTGGCGATGAACGTTCCACCATGGGCGCAGATGGCGGAGGAATCGGCGCTTTTCGTGATCGGGCCAGCTCTGCCAAAGGCGCTGATTGAAGGGGCGGAGACCATCGACGACGCTGCGCCAATCGCCGCCATTGGCCTCTGTCTCGGCAATCAATTCGCGGAACCAGCGCGTGATATAAGTCAGGCTCGTGCCGAAGGGGACGTCAGCAGCGTCGATGGTGATAGGGGCGACGTCCTTATGCGCCTGCGGCAGGAGGCCGTTTCGCGAAACGACCGTGACGGGGCCGGTGTGCTTGGTTTCCGAAAGGGAGACCCACGCATCCACCATGCTGAGGCCGGAGCCCAGGATCATCACGGGAGAATCGGGCGGCAGCGTCGTATCTCGGTCGGAAGTCGCGCGAACAGCGATCCCCTTGCCGCGGGCCGGCTGGGTTTCGTGGCCAACGGCAAGCGCCGCCCAGCGGGCGACGAGGCTGGTGCCATTGGCGAGGGCAACTTCGACGCCGGTCTTGCTTTCACGCACCGCATCGACCTCTTCGCTCAACACCCGTAGGCGACCGGGCAGGGATTCCCCGGCCTCGCGCAGGACGTGTTCGAGATAGGCGCCATAGACCCGGCGGGGCACAAAGGTCCAAGATGTAGCATGGCGGCCGGGTTCGCGGCGCTGCAGCCAGCGCCAGAAATGTTCTGGATCATCGGCAAAGGCGCTCATGCCGCGGGCGGGAACATTGACGCGATGATCGCGCTGGAGTGCGGAATAGGCGAGGCCCTGTCCAAAGCGGCCCTGACGTTCAACCAGTGTGACCCGAAGATCTGGATCGGGATTGCGCAAGAGATGTGCCGCGAGCAACACGCCGCTGGCGCCGCCGCCAATGATGATGATCGACTTGTTGGCAGCGCTCATGGGGTGTTCCGCTTGTTCAGGCGGTGAGCGATTGCTCCACCGCTTCGGCGCCGCCCATGGCGGCCATTTGCGTCAGGCTGGTCTGGTCGAGAACCTGCGCGATGGCATTGCGCACGTCGAGCATCAAATGCCGCACCTGGCAGGTTTCCACATCGCAGTCCTCGCAGGGCTGATAGCGCGTGCGGCTGGCGCAGGGAATGGGCGCAAGCGGGCCATCGAGCACGCGGACGACGTGACCGATCATGATTTCCGCCGCCGGTCGGGCCAGACCGTAGCCGCCGAGCTTGCCCTTGCGGCTGCGTACGAAACCCGCATTGCGCAGTTCGGCGAGGATCGCGTCGAGAAATTTCTTGGGGATGGCGTTGGCCTGAGCCAATTCGGCGACGCCCGTCAGCTGACCCTCTGGCAGGCGCGACAGCGCCGTAAGAGCCTTGAGCCCGTATTTGCCCTTTTTGGTCAGCATAATGCGCAGTTCCCGGTCCGATCGCGACGGCGATCAGTATCGCGGGTACCGCTTTAAATTTGATAGACATTCTCGACAAGTCCTTTGCCGATGTCGTGACGCAAGCGCCGATCGGCTTTTGCCTCGATCTGTTGAGCAAGATCATAGCCGCCGGTCCAGCGACCGAAGCCGCTGGCAATATTGATATGGCCATTGTCTCCGAAGCCGAGGAAGGTGGCGCCCCATGCTGAGGTCAGCGAACGCGCCTTTTCCTGGCTCATGTAATCGTCATTGCGGCTGGCAATGACGAGCGCTGGAAAGGGCAGGGCATCGGTGGGCAGCGTGCCGAATTCATAGGTGCGCGCGTGAATGGTCGAGGTGCGCTCGATATCGGCGGGTACGACAAGCAGGGCGCCACCAACCAGCGGCGCGACAGAGCTGGACGCGAGGCGCGCGATCAGGATGGCGCCGAGACTATGACCAACGATAATTGCGCCAGGGTGAGCGATGACGGCGCGCTCAAGCCGGGCCAGCCAGCGTCCCGCATGCGGATTGGACCAGTCGGACTGTTCGACCAGCTCGGAATGCTCGTGATCGGCCATCCAATGATGCTGCCAATCGCCGTCGCCGGATCCATTGAGACCGGGTACGATGATATGGGTGCGGCTCATCGCGTGAGGAGATTTTCTGGATTTTCCAGTTTATCGAAATGCGTGTCTGACGCCTTGTCCTCGACGGTTTGCTCCGGCTCGCTCTCGAATATGGCATCGGGTGTCAGCGCAGACACGCCGCCAAAGAAGCTCAGCTTTTGTGGAGCTTCGGCAGCTCGGAACCGCTGGCTGTGGCTTGGGTCAAGAATTCCGAAGAAGGGCACCATGCTGTTTCTCCTTGAAGTAGACCACGCGAAGCGGTCGTCTTGTTCCAAAACTCTATCAATACAGTCGGGATTGAGAAGGTCTGGTCTTGCGCGCCTTAACGCCGAAGGAGAAAATTTTGCCCCGGCTGTCGTGGTCGGGCGGTTTATTGGCAATGACGTTCTCTTTGAATGCGTTTTGGCCAAAGAGTCTCGCGTTTCATCCATCTATTCGTTAAAGCAGCCCATCTAAGATGTGGCAAAGGCACTGCCGCATTTCGTCGGGAAAGCAACACGAATCCCTCTTGCGCGGAACCGTACCGTACGGTACGCCTGCGGACGGAAAGTGCCGGAAGCGTTCGGCATTGTCGTGCGGGGAACGACGAGTGGCTTTGCCCATCAAGATCAGCGAAGAGACGTTTACGCCGCGCCAGCAGGCTGTGCTGACGGCAGCGCTCGACCTGCTGGTCGAGAATGGCGATGGGCTGACGATGACCGCCGTGGCCCGACGGGCGTCTTGCTCGAAGGAAACACTCTATAAGTGGTTCGGCGATCGCGATGGTCTGCTCACGGCAACCGTGCAGTGGCAGGCCGCCAAGGTGCGCATGCCGACCGTCGATCGCAGCCATCTCAGCGCCAAGGTGCTGCGCGAAAGCCTGCAGCAGTTTGCGCGGGACCTGCTGACGACCATTATCGGGGAAGTGTCCATCACCCTGAACCGCACCGCCATTACCCATGCGGCGCAGGAGAAGGACAGTCTTGGGAACATCGTGCTCGAAAACGGGCCGATGGCGATCCGGCGGCGGCTCAAGCCCATTCTCGAAGCGGCTCGCGACGCACGTTTGCTTCGTTTTCCATCCAGCGAAGATGCATATCGCTGCTTTTTCGGCCTTGTCGTGCGCGATGTGCAGATCCGTCTGCTGCTCGGGGACAAGGGGCTGACCCAATCCAATGTCGAAGCCAATATCGAAGCCGATGTGGTGGCTGCGACAGACCAATTCCTGGCCCTCTATGGGGCCAAGGCAAATCTTTAAAAAAGTTCGCAGTTGAGGGGAGATACCCATGCGCGTTTATTACGATCGTGATGCCGACATCAACATCATCAAGTCCCGGAAGGTCGCCATTATCGGCTACGGTTCGCAGGGCCATGCCCATGTGCTGAACCTGCGCGACTCGGGCATCACCGACGTCGCCGTGGGCCTGCGTCCCGGCTCGCCGTCGGCCAAAAAGGCCGAAGGCGAAGGCCTCAAGGTCATGTCGGTTGCCGAGGCATCCGCCTGGGCCGACGTGATCATGCTGCTGACCCCGGATGAACTGCAGGCCGATATCTACAAGAAGGACATCGAGCCCAATATCCGTGACGGCGCAGCGCTCGCTTTCGCCCACGGCCTCAACGTCCACTTCAACCTCATCGAACCCAAGTCCACCGTCGACGTGATCATGATCGCGCCAAAGGGCCCGGGCCACACTGTTCGCGGCGAATACCAGAAGGGTGGCGGCGTGCCGTGCCTCATCGCCGTGCACCACGACGCGTCGGGCAATGCCCATGACATCGCGCTCGCTTATGCTTCGGGCGTTGGCGGCGGCCGTTCGGGCGTCATCGAAACCAACTTCCGCGAAGAGTGCGAAACCGACCTCTTTGGCGAACAGGCCGTTCTCTGCGGCGGTCTCGTTGAACTGATCCGCGCTGGCTTCGAAACGCTGGTGGAAGCCGGCTATGCGCCGGAAATGGCCTACTTCGAGTGCTTGCACGAAGTGAAGCTGATCGTCGACCTGATCTACCAGGGCGGCATCGCCAACATGAACTACTCGATCTCGAACACGGCCGAATGGGGTGAATATGTCACCGGTCCGCGCATCATCACCTCGGAAACCAAGGCCGAGATGAAGCGCGTGCTGCACGACATCCAGTCGGGCAAGTTCACCTCGGACTGGATGCAGGAATACAAGGGCGGCGCCTCGCGCTTCAAGGCGACCCGTCGCCTCGCCGACGAGCATCCGATTGAAGAAGTCGGCGCCAAGCTCCGCGACATGATGCCGTGGATCAAGGCCGGCGCTCTCGTGGACAAGGCGAAGAACTAAGCTTGGCCTTGCTCCCCGGTCTTTTCGTCGGCGCGCTAACGCGACGCCAGTGATCAAGGCTGACGAGCTGGTCGACAAGGCGAAGACCTAATCGCCATACTCGCAATATAGAGACGGGGGCTTCGGCCCCCGTTTTCGTTTGGCTACAGGAGCGAAGAGCGCATGAGCATCGGCATCGTCCCCATCAAGGGCGTAGACATTCGCTTTGTCGAAGGAGCCTGGCCGCTGCCGGATGAGCTTCGGGCTTCCGTGGCGCCGCGCTGGGCGGAGATGATCACGGCCAATCCGCATCTCTGGGACGGTCGCATTATCGGCGTGACCCCGCCCACGATCGATGCCGACGGTATTTTGCGTGCCGAGGCGAAAGAGGATGCGTTCTCGGCTTTTCTGACCTGGCGCGAGGCGGGGTTCCCACAGATCGGTATTCATAATCTCTTCGGCTCGGCGCTGATCATGTCGAACGACGGCTACATGATCTTTGGGCTGATGGGCGACGATACCGCCAATGCCGGGAAGATTTATCCGGCCGGCGGTTCGCTGGAGCCGCGTGATGTCTTGCCGGATGGGCGGATCGACGTGGCCCGCTCGACGCAGTGGGAGTTGGAGGAGGAAACCGGATTGAACCATGCGGATGCGCGTCTGGGCAACCTCGTGGCCGTTCTCGATGGCCCGCGCATTTCGATTGGTCAGGCATACCATTTCGACACGACGGCAGATGATCTCGTCGCTCAGATCCGAGCAAATCTCGAAACGCAGGACCATCGCGAACTGGCTGACGTGGTCGCGCTACGCCGTGGCGCCGATGCGGCAGGCAGGGGGCAGGTAATGGCTTATGCTGCCGAATTGCTGGATGCCTGGCAGGATGGACGGATCACGCTCTAGGCGCGCTTTTTCATCGACACTGCTTGCACGATCGGCGTTCGACCGGATACCGCTATCAGCATAGTTTGCGCTCGATCAGGACTGACTCGCATGAGCAATGAAGACCATATCGCCAAGGTGAAGCGCCAGGAGCTCGAGCTGGTTCTGCCGGTGCTCGACGAAGCCGTGGCCTACGATATCGGCTCGGCCATTCGGAGGCGCGCTGTGGCTGAGGGATTGTCGCTGGTGGTCGATATCCGCACCTGGGACCGGCAGCTGTTTTTCACGGCCACGCCGGGCACGAGTTCGGACAATGCTGAATGGGTGCGACGCAAGATCAATACGGTGAAGCGCTTTCACCGGGCGAGTTATCGCATGGTGCTGGAGCGTGGCGAGGTGCCGTTTCCGCCGCAGTCCGGCGCCGACGTTGCCGACTATGTCATTGCCGGCGGTGGCTTTCCGCTGCGCGTGCCGGGTGCGGGAATCATCGGTTCGCTGACGATTTCCGGCCTGCCGGGTTGGAAGGATCATGCCGTGGCGGTCGATGCGCTGTGCGACCATCTTGGCCGCGATCGCGCCGATTACGCTTTGCCTGAGGCCTCTTGAGATGAAACTCGACTATTTGCTGCTCGATGTTTTCACCCGCGACCAGCTGCAGGGCAATGCGCTTGCGGTCGTTCTGAAGGCGGACGGGCTCTCCGACCCAGAGATGCAAGCCATCGCACGGGAATTCAATCTCAGCGAAACCGTATTTCTGACCAAGGCGAAGAGCGCGAGCAATGCTGCCTGCGTCCGGATTTTTACGCCCTATCAGGAACTGCCTTTTGCAGGTCACCCGACGGTTGGCGCGGCGGTAGTGCTGGGTCTGCAGGGCGATCGCAGCGCGGTGCGGATGGAAGAGAAGATTGGGCTCGTGACGGCGCTGGTCGAAAAGGCGGACAAGCGGTCGGCCGAGGCGCGGTTCACGCTGCCCAAGCTGCCGGTCAAGGTGGCTGATCTCGACAACCGGCTCGGGATTGCCCAAGCGCTGGGGATCGAGCCCGAAGATATCGGCTGCGATCTTTTTACGCCGGCAGTCTACACGGCTGGCGTCACATTTCACCTCGTTCCCGTTCGCAATGCAGCGGTCTTGGCGCGGGTTCGCCCCAATCAGGCAATGTTCGGCGAGGTGTTCTCGCATGACCACAACTCGGCCTATGTCTTTACGCTGACGCCAGAGGAGCCCGAGAACGATATCGCAGCTCGCATGTTCGGCATGGATATCGGCGAAGATCCGGGCACCGGTTCGGCGGCCGCGGCGCTGATCGGGCTTTTGGCGGATAAGGCCGATCTCGGTACGGGCCAAGCGGATTATATCCTCCGTCAGGGCAAGGAAATGGGCCGGCTTTGCCGCATCACGCTGCAATTGCGCAAGGAAGCCGAAGTGCTGACACATGGCGCGATCGGCGGCTATGCGGTCATCGTCGGCGAAGGGAAGCTCGACCTCGACTAAGCCTTTCGTCGAGAGGCGGCCGAAATTTGGCGACATCAGCCTCTCGACACTTGCATAGGTCAGCAAATTCGCGCATGCTCCCATCGAAATAGAGAGTTTCTCCATGCAGCGCCGTCGCGCCAAAGCCATTGCCATCGCACAGACTCAGGAGCGTAACAGCGCCTTGATGATCGCTGCTGGCATGCTGCTGCTTCCGGCCGCGCTTCTTCTCCTTCTTATCAGCCCCTGATTACCGGCAGCTCGGATTAGCGAGCGGGTCGTCAGGGGATATCGCCACAAACCGAACATCAAAAATGTCCGGTCCGACGAGCCATTGCCTCGGGGCCGATAGGAAAAGAGCCTGAAATGACTGCAACTGCCAACAGCAACAAAGAACGCGTCTTCATCTTCGACACCACGCTGCGCGACGGTGAGCAATCGCCCGGCGCGACGATGACGCTGGAAGAAAAGCTGCAGGTTGCCGAAACGCTCGACGATATGGGCGTCGACATCATCGAAGCCGGTTTCCCCATTGCCTCTAATGGAGACTTCGAAGCCGTCGTTGCGGTGGCGAAGCAGGTAAAGAAAGCGACCGTCGCAGGTTTAGCCCGCGCCATCACAGCCGATATCGACCGCGCCGCCGAAGCCGTGCGCCATGCTCAGAAGGGCCGCATCCACACCTTCGTATCGACCTCGCCGATCCATCTGGCCCACCAGATGAAGAAGACTGAGGACGAGGTGATCGAGATCATCGCGCGGACCGTCGCTCAGGCCCGCAACCTGGTCGAAGACGTCGAATGGTCGGCGATGGACGCGACCCGCACGCCGCTCGAATTCTTGAAGCGCTGTGTCGACACCGCGATCAAGGCTGGCGCGACGACGATCAACCTGCCGGACACGGTGGGCTATGCTGTGCCGGACGAGCATTTCCAGATGTTCAAGACGATCATCGAGAGCGTGCCGAATTCGGATAAGGCCATTTTCTCGGTCCATTGCCACAATGACCTCGGCATGGCTGTTGCCAATTCGCTGGCAGGCGTTGCAGGCGGCGCGCGGCAGATCGAATGCACGATCAATGGCTTGGGCGAGCGCGCCGGCAATGCCGCCCTTGAAGAAGTGGTCATGGCGCTCCGCACGCGCGGCGATGCCATGCCGTTCTTCACCGATATCGAGACGACCCACCTGGCGCGTGCCAGCCGCGTCGTGTCGGCCGCGGCGAATTTCCCCGTGCAGTACAATAAGGCGATCGTGGGCAAGAATGCCTTCGCGCATGAAAGCGGCATTCACCAGGACGGCATGCTGAAGAATGCCGAAACCTATGAAATCATGACCCCGGCCAGCGTCGGCATCAAGGAAACGACCTTGGTGATGGGGAAGCATTCTGGCCGCGCCGCCTTCAAGGACAAGCTCAAGGAGTTGGGCTACGAATTGGGTGACAACGCCTTCCAGGAAGCCTTCCAGCGCTTCAAGGATCTGGCCGATCGCAAGAAGCACGTCTATGACGCCGACATCGTCGCGCTGGTCGATGACGAGGTTGGCTCGGTTGGCGATCGGATCAAGCTCGTCGATATGGAAGTCGTCAGCAAGACCGGTGGAGTGCATCGTTGCTCGATCACGCTTTCTGTCGATGGCGTCGAATCCTCGGTGACCTATGAGGGCACGGGCTCGGTCGATGCTATCTTCAACGCCATCAAGGAAGGCGTCGGGCAGGACCCCAATCTGGTGCTCTATGCGATCGACGGCGTAACCGGTGGCACCGACGCGCAGGCTTCGGCCCATGTGCGTCTCGAAATGAACGGCCGGATTGCTTCGGGCAATGCGGCAGAGCCGGATACGCTGGTGGCTTCGGCCCGCGCCTATCTCAATGCGCTCAATCGCGTGATGATCGAGCGCGGCGCTGCGGCACAGGGTGCTTTGGCGGGCTAAAAAGCGAGGCTGCATCGCCCGTCTGGCGTGATGCAGCCAAACGCCGTGGACGCGAGGAGGCGAGCCATGAGCTACGTTCTGGTCGCGGTGACCGAGCCGCAGGACTGGGTCGATTTCCATGCCATTCGACGGCAGGAATTGTTCGAGGCCAAAGGGCGGTTCGGGGTCTATAACGACAAGCATCCCGATGACCTTGCCGATTTTGCCCATCCCTATTTGCTGAAGAAAGATGGCCGCGCGCTTGGCACCGTGCGGCTTGATCTCTTTGGAGAAGGCAAGGCGGCGGTGCGACTAGTGGCAATTACGCGAGATGCGCAGGGCGCGGGCCATGGGCGCGTGATGGAGCAGCTGTTGACCGATCGGGCGAGGGCGCTTGGTGTGCACACGCTGCTGGTCAATGCGGCGGCGGAGGCGCTGGGTTTTTACGAGAAAACGGGCTGGGAGCGGTTCGAGTGGGACCGCGATGAGCTTGTTGGTATTGCCGAGTCTTGCATCCAGATGAGGAAGCTGCTCTAGCCTTACGGCACGTCGACAGGGGGCAACATGTGGAGCCGGGCGGAGTTTCGTGGCGCTGTCCTCGCCCTTGGCGGGGTGCTTGCCGTCATTCTCATCATCACCTCCATTTCGCCCGGGATTCCGGGCGAATTGCTGTTGCAGTCCCTGCGGTTTCACCTCGTTGCGCTCGGGCTGGTATTGACCGTTCTGATGGTCATCTTCGGTGCAAAATGGCGGGCGGCGCTGTTTTTCGTTTTTCTCTGCGGCGCGTTTGCGCACGGCGCCTTTTATGTCTGGGAGTTCCAGAAGCGGCGCGAAGTGCCCGTCGGGGCGCTGCAAGCTGAATTTTCGTACTTGAATTACAATGTGTTAGCGTCCAACCAGACTGCCGACGCCGCCGCGCATTACATCGCGACGTCAGGCGCTGACGTGGCGCTGATCATGGAGACGCCGGGGGTGGTCGAGTATCTGCCCGAGATCGAGGCGGTGTTGCCCTATCGGCTGGGCTGCGATCGGGTTGCGACGTGCGATATTTCGCTGTTCTCGCGATTCCCGATCGAGAATGGCGAAATAAGAGATATCCCCCCGTTTCAGAGGGCGCGTCTGGCCATAGCGCCGATGACGGTGGATGGGGTGAAGGTGACGGTCGTCGGCATCCATCTCTCGAAGCCCTATTTCGACGAGGCGTCGCTACAGGAGCTTGGTTATCTGCGTTATACGCTCTCGAAGATTACCGGGCCGATCGTGTTGTCGGGTGATTTCAATGCCGCGGCATGGTCGGCGCCTCTGGCCTTTCTTGGGCGGGCGCAGGAGCTGATTCCGCCCCCGACATATCGCTCGACCTGGCCGGTGGAATTTGGCGAGTTCGGCGTGCCGATTGACAATATCTTCACCAAGGGCGATGCGCGGATCATCTACACAACGTCCGGCAAGGATAGCTTTGGGTCGAACCATCGCTATCTCTTTGCGCGGATTGGCCTTTACGCGCCGCTCTGAGCGGCGGCGATAGCCTTTGGCAGGGTTTCGGCGAGAAGATCCATCTCCGCTTTTGGCCCGACGCTGATGCGGATATGGTGGTCGAGGCCCGGCGTACCAGGCTTGCGGATGAAGACGCCGAGCTTTGCCAGTACTTCGAGGATTTTCGCCGCATACGCGCCATTGCGGCCGCAATCGACGGCAACGAAATTGGTGGCTGAGGGCAGGGGATTGAGGCCGTTTTCCCTAGCAATTTCAGCGATTCGATCGCGGGCGTCGGCGATCTGGGCCTTAGCGTGCGAGAGATAATCCTGGTCGTCCAGAGCGGCCAGCGCGGCGGCGAGAGCGAGCCGATTGACCCCAAAGTGATTCCGGACACGATTGAAGGCGCCGATGATGGGCTTCGGGCCAATCGCGTAGCCGACGCGGATGCCGGCGAGGCCATAGGCCTTCGAGAAGCTGCGGAGGCGCAAGACATTGGTTTTGCTCGTGTGTATGGCGGGCAGGGCGCCTTCTGGCGCCAATTCGCCATAGGCTTCGTCGAGCATGATCAGCGTCTCCTCGGGGATACCTGCGATAAATCTCTCCACGTCTGCAGCCGGCCAGAACGAGCCCATCGGATTGTCGGGATTGGCGAGATAGACGATGCGTGGCTTTAGGCGCTGGGCGGCCTCAGCAAGGGCGGTGAGGTCTTCGTGTGCCCCGGCATAGGGGACGAACTCCAAACGGCCGCCATAGCCAATTACGTGATAGTTTAGAGTGGGATAGGCGCCGAGCGAAGTCAGCAAAACTTCGCCGGGGGCGAGGAAAAGACGAACGATTTGGCCCATCAGGCCATCGACACCTTCGCCTATGACAACTTCTTCGGCGGTTACGGCGTGAAACCTGGCAAGGGCAGTGCGGAGGTCATGATTCTCCGGATCGGGATATTTCCATATCCCCTCCGCGGCATCGCGGATGGCTTCGAGGACTTTTGGGCTTGGGCCGAAACCCGATTCGTTGGCGCCGATTCGAGCGGCGAATTTTATCCCCATGCGCCGCTCGATGGCCTCCGGGCCGACGAACGGTACGGTTTCAGGCAAGCTCTCGGCGATTTCGGTCAGTCTGGGCGGGGCCAATTTTGCGCTCCGAAGGCGTGTGTTGATTCATTTCTAGCGCAGTTCCATGGGGCGCAACATGGCTTTCGCGACGAGCTCCGAGCCGGTTCTCAACAGGCGGTTTTCCTGTTCATAAATCGCGGACCCACTTGCTGCGGGGGGATTCGATGCGCGCAGGCCGATCGCTGGCATTTGAATTAAAAGCGAGCGCAATCAGAAAGTTAGCGACAACTATACGGGTCCACCTTCTGCAACGCGCCGTGTGGACGGCGGGTTACCCATATGCCGGGTATAAAGGAGCAAAACGTGAACCCAACTTACTTGCTTGCACGTGATCACCTGCAACGCGCAGCGATCATCCTGCAAGGCGCCGACCAGCGATCACGTCAATTGCGTCATATCATCGAGCGTACGATCAGCCTGATGGATGATTTCCGACCGGAGGAGACGGGCCAGACCGATAACGTTCTGGAACTGGACGCTTATCGTCAGGCGCGGCGGTAAAAGGCCTTATCTCCGCCGATAGGACGGTTCGGAACGGGGAACTTCAGCGGCGCCAAAGCGTGCCGCAGGAGAAAATGCCAGAAATGTTGGCGGGACCCAGAAGGGTCCCAAAATTTTATCCACAGGTTCGGGCACTTGGCTATAGACAGCCCAAAAGACCCTTGTTACATAGGCGCCACTTTGGTGCCGGTCTTCAAAGACGGGCGCATAGCTCAGATGGTAGAGCAGCTGACTCTTAATCAGCGGGTCCAAGGTTCGAGCCCTTGTGCGCCCACCAAAGTCTTCTTAAGCCCCTGACATGGCTATCAAATGACAGGGCGGCACGAGAGACGTGCCGCTTCTTCCCAGGCGTGGCAGTTCGGGTGCCTTCCACTAGCATTCCGGTAACGTTGAGCCCGTTTCTAGTTAAATAGGCTAATCTGCGTGGGATGCGCTTTTCTCCCGCGGCGGCGCGTCGTATAGCCGCAGCAAGAATTGCTCACTGAAAGTCATCCCCACATGTTCGGAATCGATCCGAGTTTCTTCACCTCGCTGCTCCAGGTCATCATGATCGACCTCGTGCTGGCCGGTGACAATGCCGTGGTCATCGGTCTCGCCGCGGCGGGCCTTCCGGCCGATCTTCGTCGCAAAGCCATCCTGGTCGGTATTGCTGCAGCGACCGTGCTCCGCATTATCTTCGCGCTCATCACCTCGCAGCTCCTCGCGCTGGGTGGCGGCTTGCTGATTGCCGGCGGCATTCTGCTGCTCTGGGTCTGCTGGAAGATGTATCGCGAGCTCAGCGTCAGCCACGAGGAAGAGGGCGAGGCGACCGAAGCCCTCGCCGGCAATGATCTCAATGCCGATGGTACCGTTGCCGGCAAAGCGCCGCGCAAGACGCTGCGTCAGGCCGTCACCCAGATCATCATTGCCGACGTGTCGATGTCGCTCGACAACGTGCTGGCCGTGGCCGGTGCAGCGCAGCATCATACCGAGGCGCTGATTTTTGGTCTCGCGCTCTCCGTCGTCATGATGGGCGTTGCTGCGACCTTCATCGCGCGGCTGCTGCATCGCTTCCGCTGGATCGCCTGGGTCGGCCTCGCGATCATCCTGTTCGTGGCGGTGCGCATGACGCTCGAAGGGGCTGGCGCCTTCGTCACCATCCCCGAAATCCCGCTGCTTTACACGCCGCATGCAGTGGGCGCGGCCGCTGCACATTGATCCAATGATTTGAGCTTTCGCTAACCACGCCCCCAAATCCGGGGCATTTGCGAGAGCTCAATAGGGATTTGCTCATCTAGAGGCACTAGCTTTCCCCGCAAACACCAAGTTGCGGGGATTTTTATGTCCGTCATCGCCGAAGATTCGTATGACCAGAGCCGGGCTGCTTCCACCGTTGGAGCATCCGGCATCGTCTTGGCCAGCAAGCAAGTTGCAGGCGCCGACTGGGATGCGATCATCGGCAGTTTCGACGAGGTCTGCCAGGAGCAGATGCACGCCTTCGCCTCGACGCGTTGGCCGGGCGTGAGCCAGGAACCGCTGGTCTTTTCGCGCGGCGGGACGGTGATTGGTGGGGCGCTGGTGATGATCCAGCCGCTGCCGCTCGGGTTGGGCAAGATGGCTGTGGTCAAGTGGGCGCCGATGCTCGCTTCGCGCAAGGTTGCGGATGCGGACGCCTTGCGCGTCGCGATGACTGAATGCCTCATCAAAGATTATGCAGAAACCCGGAACATGATGCTCTCGGTGCTGCTGCATGCGGCGCCGGAGGAAACCAATGCGGGCTATGTGGCGCTGCGCCAGCGTGGCTTTGCACGCGGGTCGACGCTGCTGTTTCCAAACCGCTATATGGTCAAGCTCCAGCTTCCTGATGCCGATCTGCGCAAAAGCTTCAGCCAGACTTGGCGGCGTCAGCTTAATAAGGCTGACAAGGCCGGGCTCGAGTTCTGGCGCGCGGAGCCGGGCGAGATAGAAGCGTTCAAGACGCTTTATGCGGCGATGACCGAGCGCAAGCAGTTTCCCGATCATTCGGCTTACGAAACGCTCGATGCGCTGATGGCGCTCGACGAGCCCCTGCGGCCCGAACTGTTCTTCGTGCGTCAGGGGGACGAGACGGTCGCTGGGGCGCTGGTCTTCAAGGCGGGTGAGCGTGCGGTTTATCTCTATGGCGCGACCAATGACAACGCATTGCCACTGCGTGCCGGTTACTTCCTCCATTGGCACGTGATCCGTTGGCTGCGCGACAATACGCGAGGCCAGTGGTATGACCTCGGGGGGACCGATGGTTTCCAGGGGCTGCACCAGTTCAAGACGGGCATGGTGGGCGATGCAGGGGTGATCCGGCCCGTGCCGCCCGTGCTCAACTATGCGACCTCGCCTTGGGCCAAGCTGATCGGCACGGCGGCGTTTACGCTGCGCGATCTTTATCAGCACACGCGTCGGCATATCGATGGCTTGCGGAGCAGCAAGGCCAAGCCGGATCAGACGCCACATATCTGGGACGAGTATCTGAAATGAGCCTCGCCCGGAGACTAGCGTCGCAGTCGTCGGTTATCTTTGCGGCCCGAATCTTTGGCGCCGGTTTTATCTTCGCCACACAGGCGCTCATCGCCCGGCTCTGGGGCGCGCAACTGCTTGGCGAGTTTTTGCTGACCGTGGCCAGCGTCAATCTCGTCGCCGTGGTGATGCCGCTCGGCTTTCATACGGTCGGCACCTATTTTGCCGCCGAATATCGGGCGCGCGGCAGCCGGCAGCAATTGCTAGCTTTCCTGGCGCGGGCCTATGGCCATGTGCTGCTCACCTTCGTCGGACTGATCATAGCCGGGCCGATGCTGCTCGACCTGATCGGGCAGGGGCAGGGTACGCTGGCGCTGCATTTCGTGCCCTTTGCGCTGCTGACGCTGGGCACTGCGATCGTTTATGTCAACAGCGCCATGCTGGTGGGGCTCAAGCGCCCCTTTGCCGGCTTCTTCGCCGATGCGCTGCTGCGGCCGATGATCGTGCTGGCCTCCTTCCTCTTTGCGCTGGGTGTGGGCTTGCCGGAGGCTGGCTTTACGCAGATGCTCTGGTGCTTTGGGCTCGCCTATATCGTCGTGTCGCTGGTGCAGTTTGGTCTTGTGATCAAGAGCCTGCCGCAAGTGCCGCTGAGTGCGGACCCGGCACCGGTGGACAGCAAGCGTTGGTGGCGCTTTGCACTGCCATGGGTGATCATCAGTCTTGCGACCGATTTTTTCTTCGACATCGATCTTCTGTTGCTGAGCCATTTGCTGAGCAAGGAAGAGCTGGCAATCTTCGGCGTCTGCACGCGCATCTTCTCGCTTGTTTCCTTCGGCGTAGCGGCGGTTTATGCCGTGACCATGCCAGATATGTTCGAAAGCGAGGCCAAGGCGGACCGCAGCGAATTCAACCGGAAGGTGGGCGAAGCCAATGCCGTGGCGAGCGGCGTGGCGCTGCTGTTGTTTGGTGGCGCCGTGGTCGGCGCGCCCTTTGCGCTGATGCTGTTTGGGCCGGACTTTGCCGCCGGCGCGGCACCCCTCGCGATCCTCTGCCTATCGCTGGTGGTGCGATCGGTCCTGGGGCCGGCCTCGATCGTGCTCTCGATCCATGATCGGCCCTGGGCAAGCCTGCCGGCGATCGCACTGGGGATTGTGTCCCTGTTCGTCAGTAATCTCGTGCTGGTGCCCGCCATGGGGCTGGTCGGGGCTTCGCTGGCGGCGATCCTGTCGATTACGATCTGGTCGATGGCGCTGTGGATGACCGCGCTGCACACCGCGCGGGTGGATGTGTCCATCCTGCAGTGGTTCAGGAGCCGGCGGGTTGTGGTGGCGGCGGAGTAGGGTTTAGGGCTGGTGGTTGGGTACGAAGCCTGAGGCATGCTCCACCTCTCCCTTTGGGGGAGAGGTCGGCCCATTGGGCCGGGTGAGGGGGCCTTAATTGGTCAGGTGCTTGCCGAAGGCCCCCTCACCCGCCGCTTCGCGTCGACCTCTCCCCCAGAGGGAGAGGTGGTGGCTCCCGGCCTTTCGCTGTAGCTATCCAGCTAGCGACTGGCTCAGGCTCCCACCAAACCCTTGATGCTGTTCTTCAACCGACCCAAACGGCCGATGTTGACGCCGTTGTCGTAGTCGTCGCCGACCTTGGTGTAGAACTTTTCGATCAGCAGATAGTCCTGGCCGAAAATGTGCTGCTCGAGGAGCGCCGTCTCGCGATAGCCGTAGCGCTTGAGGAGCATGCGGGCGACTTCGTTTTCCGGGCGGACAAAAGTGTAGGCCTTGTGGAAGCGGTTTTCGTTCCAGTGTTCGTCGAAGGCGCGCATGCCGAACATGCCGAGCTTTGTCTGGCGATGGGACGGAAAGACCCAGCTCCAATAGCGGAAGACGGCGCCGAATTCGGGGCCAGAGACCATGGCGCCGCCGGGGACGCCATCGGCGCACATGATCATGATGTGCCAGGGATCGATGGCGAGGAGATTTTGCAGATAGGTCTTGTTGAGCCGCGCCGTTTCATAGGCCTTGAAGCGGTCATTATAAAACGGGGACGTCGCGATGACGTCTTCCAGTTCCGCATGAATGAGGTCGATATCTTTGGGCCCGGCGGCCCGGATGGTCATTTCTGCCATTGATCTCTTCCCTTGCGCATATCTGCGAGAGGCAAGAATAGCCGAGGGCCGTTAATGGACCGTGGCGTTTGCACGCAGCTTTGCCTCGAATGGTCAAGGGGTTGCGGGCGGTTGCCGGGCTCTCTAGAACGGATAGCGGGAGAGACTAGGAGGACGACAATGAGCGAAGAGCTCTTGTTTCAGCCCAATGCGGCTGCACTCGCGCATACCAGGACCACGGAAGCCGATTACGAAGCGCAATATCAGCGCTCGATCGACGATCCCGATGGATTCTGGGCCGAGCAGGCAAAGCGCCTCGATTGGGTGACTTTCCCAAAGACTATCAAGAACACGAGCTTTGCCTATCCCGATATCTCGATCAAATGGTTCGAGGACGGGGTGCTTAACGTTTCGTATAATTGCCTCGACAGGCACCTCGAAAAGCGCGGCGACCAGACGGCGATCATCTGGGAAGGCGATACGCCGGGCACGGATGGCAAGGCGACCTACCGGGAGCTGCATGAGCGCGTCTGCCGCTATGCCAATGTCCTGAAGGCCAATGGCGTCAAGAAGGGCGACCGCGTCACGATCTATATGCCGATGGTCATCGATACGGCTGTCGCCATGCTGGCTTGCACGCGCATCGGCGCGGTGCATTCGGTGATCTTTGGCGGCTTTTCGCCCGATTCCATTGCCGGACGCGTGGAGGATTGCGGCTCGAAGATCATTCTGACGGCCGACGAAGGTCGCCGCGGCGGCAAGACCATCGCGCTCAAGAAGAATGTCGACGCGGCGCTGGCCAAGGTCGGCGGCGTCGAGCGGGTTATCGTCACCAAGGTGACCGGCAATGCCGTCGCCATGGAGGCGGGCCGGGACGTCTGGTATGACGCCGAGGCGGCCAAGGTGAGCGCCGACTGCCCGCCCGAGCCGATGAATGCGGAAGATCCGCTGTTCATCCTCTATACCTCCGGTTCGACCGGCAAGCCCAAGGGCGTACTGCATACGACGGGCGGCTATCTCGTTTATGGGTCACTGACGCATCAGCTGACCTTCGATTATCGCGATGGCGAGGTTTTCTGGTGCACGGCTGACGTGGGCTGGATCACCGGGCACACCTATATCGTCTATGGGCCGCTGGCGAACGGCGCGACGACGCTGATGTTCGAAGGCGTGCCGAGCTATCCCGACGCCAGCCGCTTCTGGCAGGTCGTCGAAAAGCACAAGGTGAACGTGTTCCACACGGCGCCAACGGCGATCCGCGCGCTGATGGGCGCGGGGCATGACTTTGCCGACAAATACGACATGCCGAGCCTGCGATTGCTGGGCTCGGTGGGCGAGCCGATCAACCCGGAAGCCTGGATGTGGTATTATAAGCATGTCGGCAAGGAGCGCTGCGGCATCGTCGATTGCTGGTGGCAGACCGAGACCGGCGGGCACATGATCGCGCCATTCCCCGGCGCTTTCCCGACCAAGCCGGGCTCGGCGACCAAGCCATTCTTTGGGGTGCAGCCGGTGGTGCTCTCGCCAGAGGGCGTCGTGCAGGAGCAGACCAAGGCCGAGGGCGTGCTGGCGATTGCCGATAGCTGGCCGGGGCAGATGCGCAGCGTCTATGGCGATCATCAGCGGTTCGTCGACACCTATTTCAGCCAGTATAAGGGCTATTATTTCACCGGTGACGGCTGCCGGCGGGATAGCGATGGCTATTATTGGATCACGGGGCGTGTCGACGACGTGCTCAATGTGTCTGGGCACCGGCTCGGGACGGCCGAGGTCGAAAGTGCGCTCGTGGCGCACCCAAAGGTGTCCGAGGCGGCCGTGGTGGGCTATCCGCACGACATCAAGGGGCAGGGCATCTACTGTTATGTGACGCTGATGGCGGGCGAGCAGAGTTCGGACGAGCTGCGCAGCGAACTGCGGAACTGGGTGCGCAAGGAAATCGGGCCGATCGCGACGCCGGACTTGATTCAGTGGGCACCAGGCTTGCCCAAGACCCGTTCGGGCAAGATCATGCGACGGATTTTGCGCAAGGTGGCCGAGAATGATTTCGGATCCTTGGGGGATACGTCGACATTGGCTGATCCGGCTGTCGTGGATGATCTGATTAGCAATCGGCAAAATCGGTAATTCGTCACGGGGGTGGTGATTGCCGGTCACCCCCTCCCAACCTCCCCCATCTAGGGGGAGGTGTCACATCGAGTTTGTGGCGCCATACAGTCAAATCCACCAGCCTGCACCTCCCCCTTGATGGGGGAGGCTGGGAGGGGGTGACACCCGTCCATAACCACAGTCATCGTCTCGCCCGCTTTCCATGGCCAGTGTCGGCCACTAGATTCGCACTCCGGAGCCGTCGCTTGCGCCCGCTATTTCTTGCTGCCTTTACCAGCCTTGCCTTGGCTGCGCCGATCCATGCCGCGACGCTTGAGGACATGGCGGGGCAGATGATCGTGATCGGGTTCGATGGCGATAGTGCGAGCGATGCCAGCGTCAAGGCGATTGCTGCGGAGCTGAAAAGCGGGCAGCTCGGCGGCGTCATGTATCTCAAGAAGAACGTGAAGTCGCTCGGGCAAGTCCGCGATATGAATGCGCAGTTTCGTGCGGCGTCACCGGACCTGCCGCCGTTTGTCACGCTCGATCAGGAAGGGGGCGCGGTCGAGCGGTTGACGGAGGATGTCGGTTTCAAGGAGATCGCGCGGGCATCGACGATTGCCGCCGAGAACACCCCGGAGCAGGCCGAGGGCATCTATGAGACCATGGCCAAGAGCGTTGCTGCGCTTGGTTTCACCGTCAATTTCGGGCCGGTTGCCGATCTCAACGTCAATCCGAACAATCCTGTCATTGCGAAGTTTGGCCGGGCGTTTAGCGCCGATC
Source organism: Devosia sp. Leaf420 (assembly GCF_001425445.1). Lineage (GTDB taxonomy): Bacteria > Pseudomonadota > Alphaproteobacteria > Rhizobiales > Devosiaceae > Devosia. Next base: position 174,220 of record NZ_LMQU01000013.1, read on the forward strand.
CGGAAATCGTGACCGCCTATGATCGGGCCTTCATCGAGGGGCATCATGCAGCGGGGCTGGCGACGGCGCTGAAGCATTTCCCGGGGCATGGGTCTTCGACGACTGACAGCCACGAGGGTTTTACGGATATTTCGAAGACTTGGTCGGAGACCGAACTCGAGCCCTATAAGGCGTTGATCGGCGAGGGCGTGCTGGACATGGTCATGGTCGGGCACCTGTTCCATTCGGACTATGCAGAGGGCGCTGAGCAGACGCCGTCATCGCTCTCAAAGCGTTGGATCGACGGGGTTTTGCGCACCGATCTTGGCTATAAGGGCGTCGTGATCAGCGACGATCTCGAAATGGGCGCCATCCGCGATCATTTCACACTCGAAGAAACCGTGGTCGAGGCCGTATCGGCGGGCATGGATATCCTGCTCTTTTCCAATACCGGCTATCAGCGGCCGACCTTGGGCAAGGAAATTCTCGACATTCTCGTCGAGCACGCCGAGGCCGATCCTGTGTTCAAGGCGCGGATCGAGGAGAGCTATGAGCGCATCGTCGCGCTCAAGCGGCGCTTAGGTTAAGCCTTTCCACCTCTTTCTCATGAAGCCCGTTTCCTCCGAAGGCCCGCAACGCTAAGGTGAGCGCCTGATTGGAGGCCAAAGAGCAATGACGGATGATCGCGAGGTCCGGCACGTCCGGGCGTTGTTCCTGTCCGACGTGCACTTGGGCATGAAGCCGACGCGCGTTCGGCAGTTGATCGAATTCCTGCGCCTCCACGATGCCGAGACCATTTATTTGGTCGGTGATATTTTAGATGGCTGGCGGCTGGCCAAGGCCTGGCACTGGCCCGAAGACTACAATGTACTGACGCAGATTCTGCTCGATAAGGCCACGACGGGGACGCGCGTCGTCTATCTGCCGGGCAATCACGACGAGTTTTTGCGCGAATACCTCGGGACCTATTTCGGCGAGATCGAGCTCGTCGATCGCACCGTGCACACCTCCGCGACGGGACGGACCTATCTCGTCATCCATGGCGATCAGTTCGATGTGGTCGTGATGAATGCCAAGTGGCTCGCCCATGTCGGCGACTGGGCCTACAACTTCGCGCTACGGGTCAATATTCTGATCAACTGGGTGCGGCGCCGGCTTGGGCTGCAATATTGGTCGCTGAGCGCCTGGGCGAAGCAGAAGGTGAAAAACGCTGTTTCCGTCATCGGGCGTTTCGAGGAAGCGCTGGTTCATGAGGCCAAGGAATCGGGTGTCCATGGCGTGATCTGCGGCCACATCCACTTTGCCGATATGCATGATCGGCTTGGCATCCATTATATCAATACCGGCGACTGGGTGGAAAGCTGCACGGCTGTGGTGGAGAATCACGATGGGCAGTTCGAGATGATCAAATGGACCGAAATGATCGTCGGCGAGCCGCGGCGTGCAAAAGTGCGAAAGTCTCTAGGCGAATAGGCTGTCGCGCGCCCGTCGCAATAGGGTCATCGCAGCGCAATCCAGGCAGAGCAGGCTGAAGACGGTTACATCAGCCCCGCGGTGCCGCCATGGCCAAGACCGTTTCGCCTGCCTCCTCCCGCCGGATCGTCATCGTCACCGACGCCTGGCGTCCCCAGATCAATGGCGTGGTTCGGACGCTCGAAAGCACCGGCAAGGTGCTGCGCGAATGGGGCCACAGCGTCGACTATCTGACGCCGGAAGAATTCTGGACCGTCCCGGTGCCGACCTATCCGGAAATCCGGCTGTCGCTGGCCTCCCGCCGGGCCGTGTTTCATCGGCTGGCGCATGCCCGCGCGCATCACATTCATATTGCGACGGAAGGCCCGCTGGGGCTGTTGGCGCGACGTTATTGTCTAGAGCGCGGCAAGGCGTTCTCGACGAGCTTTCACACGCGCTTTCCCGAATATCTCTCGGCGCGGCTGCCTGTGCCGCAGGACTGGGGCTATGGCTATCTACGCTGGTTCCACGATCCGGCCGCCAATACGCTGGTGCCGACGCCATCGCTGCGGGATGATCTCTTGAACCGCGGATTTTCGCATCTGCGGCTTTGGGGCCGGGGGGTCGATATGGAGCGGTTCAAACCGGGACGGTCGGACGTCTTTGCGCATTTGCAGGGGCCAAAACTGCTGCATGTTGGGCGCGTGGCGGCGGAGAAGAATATCGAGGCTTTCCTCAGCCTTGATGTGCCGGGGACCAAGATCGTCGTAGGTGATGGGCCCGATCGGACGAGGCTCGAAAAGCTTTACCCTGAGGCGGTGTTTTGCGGCTATCGACACGGCGAGGACTTGGTCGATGCCTATCGCGGCGCGGATGTGCTGGTTTTCCCGAGCCGGACGGACACGTTTGGCAATGTCATTACCGAGGCTCTCGCCTGCGGGACACCGGTGGCAGCTTATCCGGTGACCGGGCCGAAGGACATTCTGACCGACGGCCGAGCGGGCGTCGTGCATCAGGATCTTGCTGTGGCGGTTCGGCGTGCGCTCATGCTGACAATGTCGGATGCTAGCGCGCACGCGGAGAATTTCACCTGGGCCGCTAGCGCGCGGCAGTTTCTGGACGGCTTAGTGCCGGCGACGAGCCGTGTGGCGGAAATGGCGGCGGCAGTTTAAGCAGGCGTAACTTACGTTACACCTTTGTCACATCGCGGCTGCAACGTTATTTTTCCGGCATATTCGGTCTTGCATTGTCGTTCGCTGCGATGCACCAAGGGGATCGGACGCATGATTTGCGTCCGGAGTTTTTTCCATGCCCCCCGCATTATCCCGCCTCGATACGCCCGAGGCGCGCGCATCCCTTTATCAATTCACCGTCTACCTGCCGGGTGCGGTCGCTTCGGTTTATCTTGGCATCTGGCTGAGCCAGCACGGGATTCCCGCCGACCAGATCGGGCTGATCAATGCCCTGCCGATGCTGGGGCTGCTGGTCCTCAACATGGTCATCGGGCGTATCGCCGACAGGGCCGATGACTGGCGCACGGCGATCATCGCGATTTCGCTGGTCGCGACGATCGTGCCGTTCGCGCTTTATTTCACCACTGAATTCTGGGGAATTCTGCTGATCTGGGCGCTGACCGGCATGTCGAACGGCCTCGTCGCACCGATCATCGATGCCGCAACGGTGCGCATGACTCAGCGGAACGGTACGGACTTCGGGGCGGTGCGAGCCTGGGCGACGGTCGGTTATGTGCTTGGGGCGTCGGGCATTGGCATCCTGCTGACGCTTCTGGGGCCAAGTGCGTTCATCACGCTCTATATTCTGATGACAGTGCTCCGAGCCGCGCTCGGCTTTCTGCTGCCGCGGTTCAGGGCACCAACGGCCGAACCGACAGTGGCTGGCGTGACGCAGGCGTTGCCGCAGACGGCGCGGCTCAAAGATTCGCTCAAGCTCTGGTTTGTGCTGCCGCTGATTGCTTTTGCGCTGGTCAACTCGAGCAATGCGGTGATCGGCAGCTTTGGCGCGCTGCTCTGGCACCAGCAGGGAATCCCTGACTATTTCCTCGGACCGCTGCTCGGGAGTGCAGCGATCGGGGAAGCGGTGCTGATGTTTGCGTGGCGCCGGTTTGGCGGACGGGTAACGGCGCGCAATATGATCCTGGCAGCTGCCATCGCCGGGCTCTTGCGCTTCACTGTCCTGGCGTTTTCGCCGCCTGTGGAAGTGTTGTTCGCCGTGCAATTGCTCCACGCCTTCAGCTTCGGCATGGGTTATTTCGGTGTCGTGCACTTCATCGCCAACTGGACGCATGAGAGCAACGCTGCCGAAGCACAGGGCTTTGCCAATATGCTGAACCAAGGCGCGGCCATGGTCATGCTGATTTGCTTTGGCTGGCTGGTGGAGTTTTTTGGGTCCGCCGCGTTTTATTCGTCGACGGTGACATGCTCGATCGCGATTGGGTGCGTGTTGCTGTCGCTAAAGCTGCGGCCGCCGAAGGATGCGGTGCGGTAGGGGCCGCCGCTAGCCCGTAGCCCGCTTCTCTAGACGCGCTCATCACATTCTCTGTCTTCCCTCGGGCTTGACCCGAGGGTCTCCAGTCTGCGCAGAATTGTCTGTGGCTCCCGCATTGGCCCTCGGGTCGAGCCCGAGGGAAGAGCGGTGTTTCGAGAGGCATATGCGCGTCTCACTGCTTCGCGGTTGATGGTTTTACCAGTGCAGAGTGACGTGCCGCGGGCTGCAGACCTGTTGGACGTCTTTAGGCCTTCGGACTAACAACCAATAAAAAAGCCCCGGATGGTCCGGGGCTTTTTGTTTGTCATCGCAGGCTTCAGGCGCTGAGGCGGCCGCTGGCGTGGGCGAGGGTTGTGTAGACCTTGCCGCGATCCGAGAGCAGGTATTCGCGGGTCTCGGCCGCAGCGCGGGGCCCGGCGGCGGCGCGCTTCAGGAGCTGCTCGAAGTCACCCATATAGGCCTGGGCGGTGCGGGCGAATTCCGGATCGCGCTGCAGGCGCTTGCGGACTTCGTCATAGGTGCCTTGGCCGGTCAGCGTGTAGATCCGCCTCGAGAAGACATTGGATTCGCCATTCTGGTAACGGCCCCAGGCATCTGCGAGTGCATTGTCGTCGATAGCGTTGGCGATTTCCTCGGTCAGCGTCGAGAGGCCCTGGGCAGGCTGCTGGCCGGCCTGGCTGGCCGAAGCGTTGCGCAGGACGTCGCGGAGCCAGCCGCCACCTTCGGCACCAGCTGCCGGAGCCGTCTCAGGCTGCTGGCGTGGCGCGGGGGCCGGGGTTGGCGTTACGGTGCGCTGTGGCGCGACTGGTTGCTGAGCGACAGGCGCGGCCTGGACGGGCTGCTGGGCCTGCACCGGCTGACGGACAGTTGGGCGCGGTGCTTCAACCGGGCGGGTGCGGATTGGATCGACCAGGGTCTGTGCGGCCGGTTCCGGACGGTAGGTTTCCGGGGCCGGCTCGGGCTGGCGCGGCGGCTGGTAAGGCGCCGGCTCGGGCTGGCGGGCCGAGACGCGGGGCTGGCTGCCGCGACGATCGGTGAGATCGTGGGTTGCCGGCTGGCCGCGAACGATGGCGTTGAGTTCGCTGAGGGCTTCGATCTGCTCGGCAACGACGCGACGCATGGCGGCCGCGCTGGCGCGGGTTTCCTCGGGCAGCTCGTTGACGCCGCGGGCGAGTTCGGCGCGGGTGGCTTCGAGTTCGTGACCGACTTCACGAGCCGTTTCGCGCATGGCGCGAGCTGTCTCGCCGAAGCGCTGGGTCGCGTCTTCAATGGCCTGTTGCATTTCGGCGACCAGACGGCGCTGAGCTTCCTGCAGGGCGGCATTGGTGCGGCGGCTTTCGCCATCTGCGGTCTCGCGGAAATCGCCAAGGCGGCCAGTGACCTCTTCGGCGGTTTCGTCGAGTGTCTGGCGGAAGACGCCAGTCGACTGATCGATGGCCTGACGCAGCTGTCCGGTATTGCTGGTGATGGCATTGCGGACGGAGCTGGTCGATTCCGCGATGGTTTCGCTCAGCGAGCTCGTCGTCGAGTTCAGAACATCGGTAACGCTGCCAGCCGTCGAAGCGAGAAGATCGCTGACGCGGTTGGAGTTTTCTTCGAGGCTCGAATTGACATGATCGGCCTGGGCTGCAAGCGCGGCACGCACCGAAGAAGAGGTGTGCGTGAGGGCGGCAGCGGCAGCTTCGGCAGCGCGCTGGACGGCGTTGTCGACCTGGGCGCTGCGTTCTTCGAGCGTCGCAGTGAAGTGCTCATTGGTGGAATAGAGCGCGTCGCTGACGGTCGATGTGGCCGAGGTGAGAGCTTCGGTGACGGTGCTGCTGGTCGCGGCTAGGGCCTCGTCCATGGCGCGGCGTGCCGAGATCATGCGGCGTTCGGTATCGTTGACGGTATCGGCGATCGACTGCGCGAAGAGGCGCATACGGTTGTCGATATCGTCGGCGCGGGTCGTGAAGCTGTGCGCGAGGGCATCCATGGCGCCGCGGCGGTCTTCGAGCGAATCGAGGGCCGTGGAGCTGGTGGCTTCCAGGGCACGCGACGCTTGGGACATGGAAACGACTTCCATATCGAGCTTGCCAAGAATGCCGGCGAACTCGTCGACCATGGACTGGATGGTGCTCTGGAGCGCGCCGACATGGCGGGTAACCATGACGCCGGCTTCCTCGGTCTGGCCAATCGCGTCGCGCATGGTGCCGGCATAGCTGGCGGTCTGCTGAGCAATGCTGGTTTCGAGCGTTGCGAGATTGGTGGTCGATGCGTCGAGCACGCGCTGCAGCAAGAGATTGGAGTCGTTGAGCTTGCTGAGGGCCGAGGTGACATCGGTGAGGATGCGGCTCGATGAGACGGCCATGATCTCTTCGGCGTCGCGTGCAGTGCCGGTGAGGGCCTCGCGGAGGAGGTTGCCGTGGCTGCGGAGCGCCATCTGCAGTTCGCCCGACTTTTCATCGACCAGGGAAGCAAACTGGCTGGTGTGGGTCTCGACCGAATTGTTGATTTCGCTGAGGCGATTTTCGAGCGATTCGACGGTCTGGACGGCGCGGACCGAGACGATGTCGTCGATGGAGCCAGCAGCCAGACGGATCTGGTCGAGTGCGTTGCGAACAGCCGAATCCATGCGGGTGGCCGTGGCGGCAACGTCGGCCGAGATATTTTCGGTGGCTGCGGTGATGCGCGTCGAGATGGTTTCTTCGATGCGATCAGCGCCGGCTTCGAGATCGGCCATGGACTGGGTGATCGAGGTATTGATCGACGCATTGAGCGCTGCGAGGCGCTCGGCCGTGATGTCGGCGCGGGCAGTGATGGCCTCGGGCAGGGTGCCAAGGCGCGAATCAACCAGGTCGACCATTGACTGGCGTGCGGCATCGACGCCAGCTTCCACGATCTGTGTGGCCTTGCGGACGTTTTCGTCGAAACTGACGCTGGCGGCATCGATACGCGACGTGACGCCGGCCTGGGCTTCGTCCACGCGGGCGAGCGCCGAGGACAGGTTCTGTGTCATCGCCGTGCCGATTTCGGCAACCTTGCCGGCAACCGTCGAGGACATGTCGTCCATGCGGGTCGACATGGTTTCGGTGACTGTGCGGAGCGATTGGTCGATGGATTCGCGAGCAGCCGCACTGTGCTGGTCGAGCGTCTGGGCGAGCTCGGCCGTGTGCATGCCGATGGTTTCGCCCATCGAGGTCGTGTGGCTCGACAGCGTATCGGACAGCGCCTCGGTACGGGCGGTGAGGGTGCTGGCAAGCTGCGTGGTACGGGTGCCGACGGCCTGCGCGAGTTCGAGCGTCCGTGCATCGAGCGCGGCGGTGAGCTCTGTCGTGCGGCGATCAAAGGAGGCGTTGAGCTCGTTGGTGCGGGTATCGAGAGCGCCTGCCATGGTGGCGGTGCGCGCATCGAGATCGCCGACGAACCGGCCGGCACGTTCCTCGATAGCCGAGGTGAACTGTGCCTGCTTTTCTTCAAGCGTGGTGGTGAGCGAGGCCTGGCGCTCATCGAGCGTCGAGGCGAGAACGCCCTGGCTGGCGTCGAGGGTCGAGGCCAGCGTCTGAGTGCGCTCTTCGAGCTGGCCGCTCAGCGCATTGGTGCGGCTTTCGATTTCGAGCGAGAGCGTATTGGTGCGCTCCGAGAGCGTATCGGCGAGGCGCTGCGTGCGGCCGGCAACGGCCTGATCGAAGGCCTGGGTGCTGATTGTGAGCGTCTGACCCAGTTCCTGAGAGCGGGTGCGGATCGCTTCGCTGAGTTCGGTTCCGCGACCAGCAAGGGTCTGTTCGAGCGATTCAGCGCCTGCGGTGACCGCCTGGCCGATTTCGCCGATGCGCGACTGCAACTGGTCGTTGAGTTCGGCGGCGCGGCTTTCGAGGCTGAGGTCGAGGGTCTGCGCGTAGGAATCAAGGCGATTGGACAGCTCATGCGAACGTGCATTCAGCACGTCGTCCATGCGGGCAGTGCGGCTGTCGAGGCTGACATTGAGCGTATCGGCATAGGCATCGAGCTTGTTGCCGAGATCCTGGCCGTGGTTCGAGAGCACGGAATCGATGCGTTCGGCGCGGCTATCGAGGCCCGTGTTGAGGGTATCGACATAGGCGTCGAGGCTATTGCCGAGGTTCTGGCTATGGGTCGATAGCACTTCGTCGATGCGGTTGGCGCGACTATCGAGGCCGGTATTGAGGGTATCGGCATAGGTGTCGAGACGGCTCGTCAGCGTCTGAGCGCGCGAGGAGAGGACCTCGTCGAGACGGCCGGCGCGGGTGTCGAGAGCCTCGGTCAGGGTCTGCGAGCGCGAAGAAAGCACTTCGTCGATGCGGCCGGCGCGCGTGTCGATGGCTTCAGTCAGGGTCTGCGAGCGTGAGGAGAGGACCGCGTCGATGCGGCCAGCACGGGTGTCGAGGGCTTCGGTGAGGTTCTGAGACCGCGAGGAGAGAACTTCATCGATGCGGCCGGTGCGCGTATCGAGGGTCTCGGTGAGGGTCTCGGCATAGGTGTCGAGACGCTCGGAGATTTCGCGGGTGCGGGTCGCGAGGCCTTCTGTGATGGCGGCGGTCTTGGCGCCGATCACTTCGTTCATCTCACGTGTGCGTTCGGTGACGACTTCGTTGAAGCGGCCCGATTCTTCGTTGAGCGCCATTTCGAGGACATTGGCGCGCGTAGCAAAGCTAGAGCCGTGCTGATCGAGGCGGTTGAGGAGCTGATCGCCCTTGTCGCCGATGACATTGTCGAGCGCGGAGAGGCGCTGGTCGAGCTGACCGGTGATGTCACTGAGGCGGGCGTCGAACTGGCCGAGCGAATCCTGGCCGGCCGACGATACGGTAATGCGCGCGCGTTCGGCCGTGTCATCAAGAGCGCCATTGATTTCGATGAGCGCGGACTGCAGACGGCTTTCGAGCGAATTGAGCTGGATCGACACCGACTCGTCGAGCTGGCGGGTAAGGGCGCCGAGCATGGCTTCGGCTTCGCGGGCGCGTTCGGAGACATCTTCGCCGACACGGCTACCGAGCTGTTCAAGCGCGCGGTTGACCAGATCGCCGCGCTCGCCCCACTGGTCGATCAGCTTGGTCGAGTTGACGGCAAGAAGATTGGCCAAGGCATCGGTCTTGTCCTGAATGGCCGTGGTCAGCATCAAGGTCTGGGAATCGAGCGAGGACCCGATGGTGCCGGCACGGGCGTCGAGCGCTTCGGTAAGGCTCTGGATGTGGCGCTCGATATTGGCCTGGAAATCGCGGGTGCGGCTTTCAAAGCTCGAATCGACGCGCGACGCGCTGTCTTCGACAACGCCGGAGACGCGACCAGCGGATTGTTCGAGCGAGGCGAGGAAATCGGTGGTCCGATTGTCCATCAGGCGTGTGAAATTTTCTGCACGTTCGGAGAAAGCGCCGTTGAGAACATCGCCGCCGCTTTCGAGGGCGCGAGCCAGGGTACCGCCGCTCTCGTTGATGGTTCCAGCAATGCGCTGGCTGATCATATCGAGATCGAAGACGAGACCGGTATGGCTTTCGGTGATCGCCTCGCGCACGCGTTCGGTGTTGGAGAGCACGCTTTCGCGCTGGTTGGCCAATTCGGCGATCAGCGCGCGCATGCGCGATTCATTATCGGAATAGGTCCGTTCGAGCGCAGTGACCTCGTTGTGGATCATCACTTCGAGTTCGCTGGCGCGTGAAAGGGCGCGTTCGAGCCCATCGCCCAGGGCATTGACCTCGCGGCGCACGGCCTGGCCGACAGAAGCGACCTTATCGGCTGCGGTCACTTCTGGCTCGGCAAGGCGAATAGCGGCCTGGGTGATCGAGGAAGCGGCATTGCGCAAATCCTGCGCGCGGCGAATGAGCGTGGCGACCGCAAAGAAGCCGAGAACGGGCAGAAGAATGATCGCGACAATGGCGATGAATTCGATGGAGCCTGCGAACTGGCCGAAATTGGCCATTTCCGGACCGTAGCGGAAGACGGCGGCAGTGCCTGCCACTGCGACCCAGAGAACGGACAGAACAGTCGCGAGCCAAGTCGGCGTCGCCGACGAGCGATTCTGGAGGCCATAAAGGAGGCGGGCCGCAGAGGCGCGATCGTCATTGGCGACCGAACCGGCCTGCTGCGCGATCTTGTCGGCGGCGCGAAGACGCTCGGATCGTGGCTGCTCCGGCTTCTTTTCGGTCCGTGGCCGATTGGCTGGATCGAGGCTGAACACCGATTCCTTGAGCGCGTCTTCTACGGCCGAAAAGGCCAACGCAGCCGGATCGTTCGGGGTGTTCTGATTATTGGCCATACTCTTTACAACTCTCGCGTCGGCACTGCAGCGCATAGCGGGCATTAGGAGTATATCTAGCCCCGAACACCTTTCGGTGCCCGTGGTCAAATAGGAACAATTCGATGCAAATGCCTCGACGGTTCCGACCCCTCGCCGCCGCGCGCTGGCTCAACGTTCACTATTACATTCAATTTGATGCAAACCGAAGGATTTCCGAACGAAAGGTTAATTTTAACGTTGAAACGAGAGGCATTTAGATGTTCGGTTTTGCTCAGAACACTCAAAACAACTCGATTTCCAGCGTTTTAGCTCTTTCGGCCCCGAGAATCCCGTCAACTTTTGCCCGTATTGCTCTGGCCCTCAAATCAAGGCGAAGTTGGGGCTTAAGAGGCTGTTCATCCACCCATTCTAAGCTGAAGGTTCGAGTATCGCCCGGCTACGAGTTTTGGCCGAGCCATGATGGAGCATTTTATGGCCCCCTTGAGCACTGCAGTTGAGGCAGAGCCGTTCACCGAAATTCGCACGCGCGCTGCCCGGCCAGTGGATCTGGTCCACCTCGCCAAGCAATGCCTCGGCGATGAGGCGCTGGAGCGCGAGGTTCTCCGTCTCTTTGATACGACGATCACCGATTACTATGGTCGCCTCAAGCTTGCGACGTGCTTTGACGATCTCAGCCTTGTGCTGCACTCGATCAAGGGCGCGGCCGGTGGCGTCGGCGCCTGGTCCATCGCCGAGCAGGCCAAGGCCATGGAACACGAAATGCGCAGCGGCCGGCCGCTATCGCAGGAAAAGATCGACGATCTCGGGATTGTCGTCGGCGACGTTCGGGATTTTATCGCGCGCATGGTCGGGCAGGACGCGGCCTGAGGCGGTATTGCTTCTCTAGCCTTTTCGATGAGAGCATCATCGAATGAAGATCACTATTGTCAGAACGCCTTTGGGCGAAGCGCCGCAATGGGTGCGTGAGGCCTGGATTGGCCTTACCTTTCCCGTCATTGGCGAAAAGCAGCGGATGGCGGCCTATGGCGTGCTCACCCGGCCGCGAAACTGGCTTGCCCAAGTGTGGGCCAATTTGACCGGCAAGAGTTTTGAGATGACGGGGTATCTCGTCAACGCCAAGCTCGCTGTCGACTTGCTGGCCGAGCACCAACTCGAGGCAGCGGTATGGTGGCGTGAGCATCTGCCGGATCGACTCGACGGCGAAGGCCAGTTCCTTTTCGATGCAGAAGCTTGCGAGGAACTCACTTCAAGCGCTGATCGCGCGGTTTGACCATGTCCTTGTCACGCCATATACAGCGCCCAATATCTTAAACGTGCCGCGCGGGATGCTGCGGCCGCATTTGTCAAAAAGCCCATGTCCCTTGCCAGTGCCGCCGAGGTTTCTCCTCGGGTCAATCTTGAACCTTTTCGTACCCGTCGGACCTTTGCGATCATTTCGCACCCCGACGCCGGTAAAACCACGCTGACCGAACGGTTGCTGGCGGCGGCTGGCGCCATTCAGCAGGCGGGTGCGGTGCGCGGAAAGTCCGGCGCGCGTTCGACGCGGTCGGACTGGATGGAAATGGAGCAGCAGCGCGGCATTTCGATTTCGTCATCGGTTATGACGTTCGAATTCGACGGGCTCACCATGAACCTGCTCGACACGCCGGGCCACTCCGACTTTTCCGAGGATACCTATCGCACGCTGACGGCCGTGGACGCGGCCATCATGGTGATCGACGCGGCCAAGGGCATCGAAAGCCAGACGTTGAAACTGTTCGAGGTGTGCCGCCTGCGCGACATTCCGATCATCACCTTCATCAACAAGGTGGACCGCGAGGGCCTGGCGCCGCTCGATCTGATCGACGAAATCCAGAGCAAGCTGGCGCTCGACCTGACGCCGGTGCTGTGGCCGATCGGGCAGGGGGTGGATTTCCGGGGTTATATCGACCTCCTGGAAAAGCGCGTGGTGACGCCGCAGGGCAAGACGCTGGCCGATTTCGAGGTGATCGACGATCTGCTGGAGGTCGAAAGCCTCGTCGATGATCCTGTGTTCATGGTGGCGCTCGAGACGCTAGAACTGGCGCGGGCCATGTTGCCCGAATTCGATCTGCCGACCTTCCATGCGGGGCATATGAGCCCGGTGCTGTTTGGCTCGGCGCTCAAGGGCATTGGCGTCGCTGAACTGCTGCGCACGCTGGGCGATTGGGGCCCGGAGCCGCGGCCGCAGCCTGCGCTGCCAAACCCGATTGCGCCCGATGAAAAGAAGGTCTCGGGCTTCGTGTTCAAAGTGCAGGCGAATATGGACGCGAACCATCGCGACCGTATCGCCTTTGTGCGCCTCTGCTCCGGCACCTTTACGCGCGGCATGCGCTTGAAGAATGTGCGTTCGGGCAAGGATATGGCGGTCGCCAATCCGATGTTCTTCTTCGGCAATAATCGAGAGCTGGCGGAAGAAGCCGTGGCGGGCGATATTGTTGGCATTCCCAATCACGGGACGCTGTCGGTGGGCGATACGTTGACCGAAGGCGCGACGATCAATGTGACCGGCATTCCGAACTTTGCGCCGGAGATCATTCGCCGTGTGCGTCTCGTCGACGCGATGAAGACCAAGCAGATGTCGAAGGCGCTATCCGATCTCGCGGAAGAAGGCGTAACGCAGGTGTTTCGCCGCATGGTGGGTGCGGACTGGATTGTCGGCGTTGTCGGGCAGTTGCAGCTCGAAGTTTTGGCGAGCCGGGTGAATAAGGAATATGGCGTGCCGATTACCTTTGAGCCGATGGGCTTTGAGGTGGCGCGCTGGGTCGATAGCGATGATGCGGACGAGTTGAAGCGCTTCATTCAGGCGCAGAAGACCAATATGGCCGAGGACCGGGCCAATGCGCCGGTGTTTTTGGCGCAAAACGCGTGGTGGGCGGACCGGGCCAAGCAGGATTGGCCCAAGATCAAGTTCCTGACCACCAAGGAACGGCATTGAGCGCCCCCGATCGCATAGAGGAATTTGTCCTCGCGCTGCAGACCGGCTTTATCGATGGGTCGATCATCAAGCTTAGGCTTGGCGGCTATCATGGCGCCGAGGCGGACTTGAAGAGCGTCGAGGGCCGAAAGGTGGCGCTTAAGGCCGGCGAGCGGATGAGCCTCGTCTGGAGCTACAAGACCCGGGACATCACCAAGAACCTGATCATCGACGAAGCCCTGAGTTTTGTCCGTGATGGCTTGTCGACGTCGTTTCGCAGCGGACGGCTGGAGACGAGGGATTTCGACCTGCAGATCGAGCGGCAGGGCGACAAGTTTCGGCTGAAAAGGACCGAAGTCTCGGGGCGCGAAGTGGCGACCGGCGGGCACGATCGGGTAAAGAACCGGCCGCTTGAGGCGGGTGCAAAGCCGTGGATGCAGGCGCTGGGCATTGCCGGTGCGGACGGCAAGGTCCTGGCGGCGTCGCAGGATAAGTTTCGACAAATCAACAAGATGGTCGAAATTTTTGCGCCTTTGATTCACGAGCTTTCGGCCAAGACGCCGCGCATTGTCGATATGGGCGCGGGCAAGGGCTATCTCGATTTTGCGCTGTTCGATTATCTGCAGGGTAAGGGTGTGCCGGCCGAGGTGATCGGCGTCGAGATGCGGCCCAAGCTCGTGGATGACGGCAATAAGCTGGCAGCGCAGAGTGGGTTCGAGGCGCTGCGGTTCGTGCCGGGGTCGATCCTCGACTATGACGCGAGCGGCGCCGATGCGGTGATTGCGCTTCACGCCTGCGACACGGCGACCGATGATGCGATCTTCAAGGGGATTTCGGCCGGTGCCGAGCTGATTGCCGTGGCGCCGTGCTGCCACAAGCAGGTGCGGCGGCAGATGGAGGCTGGCGCTTCGGACAATCGGCTGGAGTTCCTGCTTCGCCACGGCACCTTCATGGAAAAGCAGGCGGAGATGGTGACCGATGGTCTGCGGGCGCTGTTGCTCGAAGCCTCGGGCTATCGGACCAAGGTGTTCGAGTTTGTCTCGGATGCGCATACGCCCAAGAATAATCTGATCGTGGCGCAAAAGGGCAAGGCTGGCTCGCGCGAGGCGGCGCTGAAGAAGGTGGCTGAGGTGAAAGCCATGTTCGGGATCGAGCGGCATTATCTTGAGGGGTTGCTGGGGCTTTAGGGGCTGCCGAAATATCTGGAGCTGCCTGGACATCCCCCTCATCCGGCGCTGCGCGCCACCTTCTCCCCTAGAGGGAGAAGAATGGTGCGGTGCTTTTGGATGCATAGGGTCCCTCTTATTCCTCTCCCACTCGGGGAGAGGGTGGATCGCGCAAAGCGCGAGACGGGTGAGGGGGCTCTAACGTAGGTCAGCCATTCACCCTTCCGCCTACCCAACCTCGCTCGTGTGGCCTATATCCTCATGCACCAGCAAGCCTAAAAGGTCCCCATGACCAAGATCACCTTTGTTACTTCAAGCGGCGACCGCATCGAGACGGAAGCCGAAAACGGCGCGACCGTGATGGAAACGGCCATCATCAACGCCGTGCCTGGAATTGTCGCGGAATGCGGCGGCGCCTGCACCTGCGCAACATGCCATGTCTATGTCGATGATGCCTGGCGCGAGACTGTCGGCGGGCCTTCGATGATGGAAGAAGACATGCTCGATTTCGCCTTCGACGTGAAGGATGCGAGCCGGCTGTCCTGCCAGATCAAGGTGAAGGACAATCTCGACGGGCTCGTCGTTCACGTGCCGACCCGGCAGGGCTAAGCGCCTCAGGCAATTCCAGCATTTCGCGTAGAGGCGGTTGGCCGCATTTTTTTGCCTGCCACCGCCATTCCACCTTAGCGTCATTCTAAGGTAACCCTGCCAAGGGAAATATAAAAGCGATTGAATTTCAACGCCTTGCTCCAATCCCTTGCCTGCGACTATTTTGGCGCACAATTGGAATAGGACTAGTATGACTCGCCTCAACACATTTCCGTTGAGCTACAAGGTCAAGGGCAAGCGCATCATCATCGTCGGTGGCACCGACGAGGCCCTGAACAAAGTCCGGTTGATCGCTAAGACTACTGCTTCGATAGAGATATATACGCGACAGGTTGAGACGGATTTTTCCGGCTACGATCTGACCATTTTCGAGCGGCCGCTGGCCGTCGGTGATATCGATGGCGCTGCCATGGTGTTCGTGGCTGACGAGGGCCCGGATGGCGCGTTGGCCGCCGCTGAGGCGCGCCGGCTGAACATTCCGCTCAATGTGGTGGACGTCCCTGACCAGTGCGATTTCTATACCCCCTCCATCGTTGATCGGGCGCCGCTGAGCGTCGCCATTTCGAGCGAAGGCGATGCGCCGGTTTTGGCGCGGCTGGTGCGCGCGCAGATCGAGGCGCTGCTCTCGCCCGGTATCGGGAAAATCGCCGGTCTGGCCGGTGGTTTACGCCAGAAGGTTGAGAGCCTGATTCATGATGGCGCCGCCCGGCGTCGCTACTACGAGGATTTGGTGACTTCGCCTGCCATCGAGAGCGCTTTGGCGCAGGGGCATGGCGAGGCTGAGGCAATCAAGCTGCTTGAGAGCCACGTTGCGACGGGTTCTGGCGCCGGCGTCGTCTGGCTGATCGGGGCAGGGCCGGGTTCGGCTGATCTGCTGACCCTCCGGGCGCAGCGCTATCTGCAGCAGGCGGATGTGGTGGTCTATGACCAACTCGTGCCGGCCGAAGTGGTGCAGATGGGGCGGCGCGATGCCGAGCAAATCTCGGTCGGTAAATCCAAGGGCAACCATAGTTTCACCCAAAGCCAGATCAATGCGTTGATCGTGCGGCTCGCGGGCGAGGGCAAGCGCGTGGCGCGGCTCAAGTCGGGCGACCCAATGGTGTTCGGGCGAGCCGGCGAGGAAATCGCGGCGCTGCGTGACGCTGGGATTGGCTTCGAAATCGTGCCGGGCGTGACGTCGGCGCTCGCGGCTGCAGCCGATACAGCGACACCGGTGACGCTGCGGAAAGTGTCGACTGGCTTGGTCGTTGCGACGGCGCATGGGGCTGAGGATAGCGAATTGGCGCATTGGGCGGCTCTGTCGCTGACGGGGCTGACCCTCGCGCTTTATATGGGCAAATCGATCGCGGCGGAGACGGCGGCACGGCTGCTTGCGGCTGGTGCCGAGGCTGATCTGCCAATCGGCATCGTCGTCAATGCGGGACGGGCGAGCAGCCGGTCCTATTCGGGAAATCTGGGCGAATTGGCGCGCGGCGCGGTCGCATTCGAGGATGGCCCTGCCGTCATTCTCGTTGGCCGGGCCGTGGCGCATGGCGATTGGGTTGAGGCCGTCGCCGGAGAATTGGAAAGTTTCAAGGTAGCATGAGCAAGGAAATCCTTACGGGGAACGAATTGATCTCGGGTGCGACGGTTTACCTGTCGGCATCCGGCGATTGGGTGGAAGCGCTGAGCGCGGCGCGTCTTTTTGAGAAGGAAGACGCAGCCGAGCGCGATGGCGCTGTTGCGGCGACCAAGGCGACCGGTCGCGTGATCAGCCTTGAAATCGAAGAAGTCGATGTCGTCGATGGGCAGATCGTGCCCAAGCGGCTTCGCGAACGTATCCGGGCTGCGGGTCCCACCGCGCCATTGACGCTCCACGGGCAGGCTTACGACCGCCAACATTTGGGTGAGGACGGTCATGTATCGATATGACGAATTTGACGCCGCGTTCGTCGCGGGCCGCACGGCGCAGTTCGCCGATCAGGTGAAGCGCCGCATTTCGGGGGAACTGAGCGAGGATCAGTTCCGGCCGCTGCGGCTGATGAACGGTCTCTATCTGCAGCTCCACGCCTATATGCTGCGCGTCGCCGTGCCTTATGGCACGCTTTCGTCCAAGCAGATGCGCAAGCTCGCCCACATCGCGCGGGTCTACGACCGTGGCTATGGCCATTTCACCACGCGCCAGAACATCCAGTACAACTGGCCTAAGCTGAAGGACATTCCGGTCATTCTGGAAGAGCTGGCATCGGTGGAGATGCACGCGATCCAGACCTCGGGCAATTGCATCCGCAATGTCACGACGGACCAGTTTGCCGGCGCCGCTGCCGATGAGATCATCGATCCGCGGCCAGTCGCCGAAATCCTGCGCCAGTGGTCGAGCCTTCATCCCGAATTCTCGTATCTACCGCGGAAGTTCAAGATCGCCATAACCGGCGCACCGCAGGATCGCGCGGCCATCCGTTTCCACGACATCGGCCTGCAGGCGGCCGTGAACGGCGCCGGCGAGATCGGCTGGGAAGTGTGGGTTGGTGGTGGCCTCGGCCGTACGCCGATGATCGCCAAGCTGATCAACAGTTTTGTGCCCAATGAGCACCTGCTGGCTTATCTCGAATCCATCATGCGCGTTTACAACCGCTATGGCCGCCGGGACAACAAGTACAAGGCGCGCATCAAGATCCTGGTGCACGAAGAGGGCCTTGAAACCATCAAGGGCCAGGTCGAGGCCGAATTCGCCGAAGTTCGCGGCGGTGTTCTCACTCTGCCGAGCGAGGAAGTCGATCGCATCAGCGCCTATTTCGCACTGCCGGCCTTTGCGCAGCAAAGCGTGACCAAGATCGATGTGGCATATGAGTCGGTCATTGATCCTGCCTATGGCCGTTGGCTAGACAACAACATCAATGCCCATGCCCAGCCGGGCTATGCATCGGTAACGATCTCGCTGAAGCCAGTGGGCGGGGCGCCAGGCGATGCGACGGATATGCAGATGGAGGTCGTCGCTGACCTCGCTGAACGGTATTCGTATGACGAGCTGCGCGTTACCCATGAACAGAACCTGGTTCTGCCGCATGTGGCGCTGGCCGATCTGCGGGCGGTGTATGATGCACTGGTGGCTGCCGAGCTGGCTGAGGGCAACAACAACCTCATCACCGATATGATCTGCTGCCCGGGCCTCGACTTCTGCGCCCTGGCCAATGCCCGCTCTATTCCGATTGCGCAGGAGATTTCCAAAAAGTTCGCCGAGCCGGCGCGTCAGAAGGAAATCGGTGAGCTCAAGATTAAAATTTCAGGCTGCATCAACGCCTGTGGGCACCATCATGTGGGGCACATCGGCATTCTCGGCGTCGAGAAGAAGGGCGGCGAGCTCTATCAGATCACGCTGGGCGGTGACGCCACAGAGCATGCTTCGGTGGGCAAGATCATCGGGCCGGGTTTCGAGGCCGAGAACGTGCCGGGCGCTATCGAAAAGTTGGTCGATTTTTACATCGCCCAGCGCACGAGCGAATACGAAACTTTCATTGCAGCCTATCGGCGTCTTGGGGAAGCGCCGTTCAAGGAGGCCCTCTATGGGACTGCCTAAACTCGCGCCCGCTAAGGCGGCGCATGACAAGCTGAAGTCGCTGGGCATTCTGGCGCTCAATGGCATGTTTGACGAAATGGATGCGGTCGGCGTCTTGCGCTACGCCGTGTCCGATGTGCTTCCCGGCGATCTTGCTATCGTCTCGTCCTTCGGGGCGGACTCGGCGGTGCTGCTGCATATGGTGGCGCAGGTCGATCCATCGATGCCGGTCTATTTCCTCGAGACCGGCAAGCATTTTGCCGAGACGCTCGATTATGTCGAAACGCTGAAGAAGCAATTCGGCTTGATCAATGTGCGCGCGATCCATCCGGACCCGAAGGATGTAGCGCGGTTCGATCCCAATGGCGACCTTTGGGAGACCGATCCGGATTCCTGCTGCCATATCCGCAAAACCGAGCCGCTTGAGCCGATCACCGAGCAATATGGTGGCTGGGTTACGGGGCGGAAGCGCTATCAGACCAAGGAACGCGGCGTGCTGCCGCATTTTGAATTGACCAGCGATGATCGCATCAAAGTCAATCCGCTGGCCTATTTCTCCGATATCGACGTCATCGAATACCGCCAGAAGCATAACTTGCCCGAGCATCCGCTCTATGCCAAAGGCTACAAGTCCATTGGCTGCGCGCCTTGCACCTCGGTGGTTGCCGAGGGTGAAGATCCGCGCGCCGGACGGTGGCGCGGCCTCAATAAGAAGGAATGCGGCATCCATTATGATTTCAGTGGAGCGATCGCCAATCCGATGACTGCTGCAGCCCGCCATACGCTCTGGAAAGACGGCGCGTTCATCGCCGACCCGTTCAAGGACTGGGTGGAGGGCACTGCGCCATCCGAAGCGCGCTATACCCACGTCCCGTTGCCGGAGTTTCTGGCGAACCGTGCCGAGTATCTTGCAAACCAGCATCCGCTGGGGCTGCTGGTGTCGCCCGGTGAGAAGATCGAGGATGTTGTCGATGAGTTGTCGCGCTTCGCTTCGGTCGCGATAAAATTCCCAGCCTTCTCGGATGGGCGCGGCTATTCGACGGCGCGCCTTCTGGTTGAGCGGTTCAAATATGCGGGCGAAATCAGGGCTGTAGGCGATGTTCTGCAGGATCAGATTCCGCATATGCGCCGCTGTGGGTTCAATGCGCTGGTGGTCACCCACGAGCCGACCCGCGAAGCGCTGATCGAGAACCGCCTGCCGGAGATGGCGCTGTTTTATCAGCCGGTGGGCGTCACCGAAGTACCGGTCGGTACTCGGCCCTTCCTTCGTCGCGTTTCCTAGGATAAGTGGAGCGCGTCGATCAGGTAATCCCTGGGGTTACTTCCAACACCGCGTCATCCCCGCGAAAGCGGGGATCCCTCTCGTCGCGCAGGGAGATTCCCGCTTTTGCGGGAATGACGCCGAGCAAAATTGCGGACCCGGCGTCCGCCAAGGCAGAGACAAATGAGCACTGAGATCACCACCGACGTTGTCGTTATCGGCGCTGGGCCTTGCGGCCTGTTTGCGGCTTTTGAACTCGGGCTCTTGGATATCAAATGCCATTTTATCGACATTCTCGACCGCCCAGGCGGCCAGTGCGCCGAGCTGTATCCGGAAAAGCCGATCTACGACATTCCGGCTTTCCCGATGATCACGGGCCAGCAGCTCACCGATAATCTGATGGCGCAGATCGCGCCGTTTTCGCCCGAATTCCACTATTCGCGCATGGTCAATTCCATCGAGAAGCTGGAAGATGGCTCGTTCAAGCTGCAGACCGATGCCGATGAAACCTTCTTCACTAAGGTTGTGGTGATCGCGGCGGGTGGCGGCTCGTTCCAGCCCAAGCGCCCGCCGGTGCCTGAGATCGAGCTTTATGAAAACAAGTCGGTCTTCTATGCGGTGCGCAAAATCGAGGATTTCCGCGGACAGGACGTTGTCATCGTCGGCGGCGGCGACTCGGCACTCGACTGGACGCTCAACCTGCAGCCGATCGTGCGCACACTGACGTTGGTGCACCGTCGCGATGCTTTCAAGGCGGCGCCGGCTTCGGTCAACAAGATGAAGGAGCTGGTGGGCGAGGGGAAGGTCAACTTCCAGCTCGGCCAGATCGCCAAGCTCGATGGCGAGAACGGCCAGATCAACCATGTGCATCTGACGACCGAAGCGGGCGATCTGTCGATCCCGGCGACGCGCCTGCTGCCCTTCTTTGGCCTCACCATGAAGCTCGGTCCTGTGGCCGACTGGGGGCTTGAGCTCAACGACAACACGATCGTCGTCGATACCGAGAAGTTCCAGACGTCGGTCCCCGGCATTTTTGCGATCGGCGACATCAATTCTTATCCAGGCAAGCTCAAGCTGATCCTTTCTGGCTTCCACGAGGCCGCATTGATGGCGCAGGCTGCGAAGTCGATCATTTCGCCGGGCGAGCGCGTGGTGTTTCAGTACACGACCAGCTCGACCAAGCTGCAGAAGAAGCTAGGTGTGGCTTAGGCCCACCGAAAATGCGATTGTCCCCCGGCCTTGAGCCGGGGGCCATCCCGAGATCTCAAGATGGATCCCGGCTCAAGGCAGGGATGACAGCCGATGGTTTGAGGTGCACTTTGCCCAAACCAATGTCCTACTTGCCTTCCCGCCCCATACAACGCTAAGCACGCCCCGCTGTTGAGGAGCGCCCGATGAAGATTTCCGTTACCGACCAGGCAGGCGAAGTGCACGAGCTCGAAGGGCTCGAGGGCTGGCGCGTGATGGAGGTCATTCGCGATTGGGGTCTTAACATCAAGGCCGAGTGCGGCGGTGCGCTGAGCTGCGCCACATGCCATGTCTATGTCGATGATGATTGGCTCGGTGCGGTCGGTGCGCCGAGCGACGAGGAAGAGGATATGCTCGACAGCGTCGGCGATGTGAAATTGAACTCGCGCCTATCATGCCAGATCCTCTGCTCGGACGATCTCGATGGGCTGAAACTGACGCTGGCGCCGAGCGCTGCCAAAGACGCCTAGAGCGCGTTGATGTCGACGGGCTCGAAGCGGAGCGAAGTCGCTTCGCATTCGTGCCATTCCATTTCGGCGCCGGCCTGATCTTCCTTGCCATAGCACCAGTCGCGCTCATTGAGCGCGGTGCCATAGACCGAGCGGGCCGCGCAATTGGCCCAGGTCTTTACGTCATTGCCGCTATTGCCGCGGCAAATGGCGTTTGCATCCTCATAAAGCTCGATGAGTTCCGGCGTCGTTTCCGACGGATCGGGAAACTGTTTGTCTCCCTGTGCATGGGCGGCGGGGACAATGGCAAGGGTAAGAGCGAAGACGGCGAGGGCTTTCATGGGCAAACTCCGCGTTGGCAGAGAATGCTCGGCGAACATTGCGGCAGGACTGGGCCTGCTGGGCTCAGATTGTCGTTGCATTAAGAGACATCAGGCATATTGGAGGAAATACTAGCAATCATAATAACATAGGTTATTCAAGTGGGTGTTTCTTGTCAGGGTTGCCGCGGCGGAGAGGAGTTTCCTGTCGCCTTTACTATGGCGTTCCAGCCGATCGTCGATGTCAGCACCCAGACCGTATGGGGCTATGAAGCTCTCGTGCGCGGCATGGACGGGCAAGGCGCTGCGAGTGTGCTGTCTGCCGTAACCGACGCAAACCGCTATGTTTTCGATCAGGCTTGCCGTGTGAAAGCCATCGAATTGGCGGGGCACAACCTGCCAATGGCGTCGGACGCGAGGCTCTCGATCAACTTCATGCCCAATGCGGTTTACGAACCCCGAGCCTGCATCCGAGCGACGCTCGGCGCTGCGGCCCGTGCGCAGTTCGACCCCAAGCGGTTGATGTTCGAATTCACTGAGAACGAGCGCATGCCCAATGTAGACCATGTCGCCAATATCGTTGCCGAATATAAGCGCATGGGCTTCATGACCGCGCTCGACGATTTCGGCGCTGGTTATGCCGGCCTCGGGCTGCTGGCAAAATTCCAGCCAGACCTCATCAAGATCGACATGGAATTGCTCCGCGATGTCGATACATCAGTGGCGCGCCAGGCGATCATTGCCGGTATCGTCGGGATCAGCCGGCAGCTCGATATCAAGGTTTTGGCCGAAGGCGTCGAAAGCGAAGCGGAGCTGATGACGCTACGTGCTGCAGGGATCGCTCTGTTCCAGGGCTATTACTTCGCCAAGCCGCGCGTCGAGACCTTTGAAGAGCCAGCGATGCTGCTAGCCGCTTGAGTTGCGGCCGGCATCACCCGTCACCTTGACCAGTTCGGGAATGAAATCCCGAACCATGGGCTGGGGTGAGGTTTCGAACGGCATGGGGCGGACGACGCGCATGGCGGCAATGCCGACGCGCACAGTCATCAAGCCATTGACGACGCCTTCACCGAGCCGCGCGGAGAGCTTTGCCGCCAGCCCTTGGCCGACGAGTTGCTCGACGATCCCGTCGGTGAGGACGAGGCCGCCAGTGACAGCGAGGTGCGCCAGGATGGCGCCGGTCAGCCGCCAAAAGCCGAAAAAGCCGGGGCGGGCGCCGTATAGCGCTGCGATCGCGCCCGCAAGGCGCACGCTTTCATAGATGACGAAGGCGACATCGATCAGGGCGCGGGGCGAAACGGCGGTTACCAAAGCCACGCGGCGGGCCGACGCGGCCGTCAGGATTTTGGCGCGGGCGTCGAGCGAGGCCATGAGATTGCGTTCGGCGAGGGCGATGATTTCGCCGCCATCGAAGAGATGGGGCAGGTTGGTCTTCACCGCCTCGCGGCCGCGGGCCATGTCGGGCCGATCCGCATAGATGGCTTCGAGCTGGTTGACGACATGCTGCGCCGCCTTCTGATCGTCGTCGATGCGGGCGCGAGCAGCATCGGCCTTGAGCGCATCAAGCACCCGCAGGCGCCGCAGGGCAAAGACCTCGCGGGCAACCAAAGCAAGGACCGCGACGATGAAGGCGCCGAGGACACCCAGGCCGACATAGCCGAGCAAGGGTTGGGCAGCGAAGAGATCGCGGATCAGGCGGTCAGCCGCAAGCGCTAGGCCTGCCGAGATCAATATCCCGCCTGTGGTCCAGGCGAGCTTGCCGATCCAGCCCATGCGGCGCGGCGGCGGGCCGACGAGGACTGCGTCGGTTTCCGGCTCGTCAAAACTCGTCTCCACCAATTCGGCAGAGGCTGGCGCAAAGGCGCGTGGGACGCGGATGGCGGCTTCGGCATCGTCGGCGGTGCCGGTAGGGCGAGCTATGGGACGCTTCATGCCATCCAGTCTCCGATGAGATAATCGAGTGCGCGGTCAAAGCGGATGTGCGGCAAAACGGTTTCGCCAGAGCCATTCACCTCGCGCTTCTGCGGCGGGGTGAAGCGCAGGAAGTTAAGCGCGACCGGATTGCCGTCTTCAAATAGAGAATCCGGTCTTTTCGGCAAGTCGCCGGGAAACAATGCTATTTCGGTTTTGCCATCATAGGTGATGCCGTCGAGTTCTTCCCCCGCTTGCGGCGTGCCGATCAAGGTTGGCAGCGTCTCCCCACCTTCGCGAATCGTGCCTTCGCTGGTCGACCGAATGGCGGCAATGGCGATGGATTTGGTGGAGGCGCCGGCAAAGCGGGCACGCTTGGCGGCGTTCGACACCAGCCGATTGAGAATTGCTTCGAGGCGATCATGGCTTGTGTGGTGGACGTGGTCGGCCTTGGTCGCGGCAAAGAGGATGCGATCGATGCGGCGGCTGAACGGGCGCAAGAGCGGATTGGCTTCGCCCTGACGGAAGCAGGAGAGCACCGAGGTCAGCGCGGTTTCGAGATCGGCAACAGCAGCCGGCCCGGTATTGAGCGCGCGCAGCGTATCGACGAGCACCACCTGGCGATCGAGCCGAGCAAAATGGTCGCGGAAGAACGGACGGACCACCTGGGCCTTGTAGGCCTCGTAGCGGTTTTCCAGCATGGCATAGAGGCTGGCATTGCGGATCGGCTGGCTCGGACGCGGCAGCGGCGCAAAGGTCAGCGCTGGCGAGCCTTCGAGATCGCCCGGTAACAGGAACCGGCCGGGCGGCAGGGTCGAGAGCGCGCCATGCTCGCGGCTGCGGCGGAGATAGGTGGTGAAGGCGCCGGCCAGTCGTTCGGCGTCCGGGTCGGTGGCGTCGCGGAGGGCGTCGGTATTGTCGAGCTCAAAGAGGAACCGCCCCGCCTCGTCCGCATGGCCGGGCTGGCGCGCTCGGGCTAGGGCCTCTTCGCTCCATTCGGCAAAGCTCTTGCCTAGGAGCGGCAGGTCGAGCAGCCACTCGCCGGGATAGTCGACGATATCGAGATTGAGTGTCGCGGGACCGCGCATTCCGCTCCACCATTTGGCCGACTGGTATTTCAAAACAATGCGGAGCTGGGAAATGCGTCGCGTACTTTCCGGCCACGTGGCGGGTTTGCCGGTCAGTGCGGCGAGGTGCTGCTCATAGGCAAAGCGCGGAATGGTCGCATCGGGATATTCGGCAAGCTTGGCGCCGATGAAGCGACCTTCTGCCAGCGGCGCGAAGCCGGGCAAGCGGCCTTGGGTTAGCAGATTGTGGATGAGGGAGGTGATGAAGATGGTCTTGCCGGCGCGGCTGAGGCCGGTGACGCCCAAACGAAGCGTCGGCGTCAGGATACCCGTCGCGGTATCGGTGAGATTGGCGAGGGCGATGCCGAGTTCGTCGGTCAGGTTGGTCGGCGGCTGGGGCAAGTTCGGTCCTCTTTAGCACCAAGATAGGCGGCGGGGCGGCGCGATCAAGGGAGCGCGCCCTGACCCAAAGAATAACGGCGGGCACCCGGCCCGCCGTTCCATCACTGACCGATCTCGCCGAGATCGTATGGTGTCGTCTGATAAATCTCGTTGATCCAGTTCTGGAACAGGAGATGGGCGTGGCTGCGCCAGCGGTTTTCCGGTTCGGCCGAGGTGTCGCCATTGGGGAACAGATTTTCCGGCGGCGTCGTTTCAAGTCCCGCTTTCACATCGCGCTCGTATTCGTCGGCGAGCGAGCGGTTGTCATATTCCAGGTGATTGAGGAAATAGACCGCGCGGCCGCTTTTATCGCCCAACATGCAAAGGCCAATATCGCTATCGACCAGCACATCAAGATCGTCGCCGACGCTTGCGCGGTCGATGTCGTTGTAACGCGACACCGGGATCATCGGGCTATCAGACATGCCGCGGAGATAAGGCGAGCGGGTGTTGACGATCCGGTGGCGGAAGACGCCAAAGGCCTTTTCCTCCATGCGATTGCGCTTCACACCATGGAAGTGGTGCAGCGCGGCCTGAGCGCCCCAGCAGATATACATGGTCCGGTGCACATTGGTGCGTGTCCAGGCCATGATCTCCAGCATCTCGTTCCAGTAGCGAACGTCCTCGAACGGGATGTGGGCGATGGGCGCGCCGGTGACGATGAAGCCGTCGAACTTACGTTCCTTCACCTCTTCCCAGGTCTGGTAGAAGGTTTTGAGGTAATCTTCCGAGGTGTGCTTGGACTGATGCTCGGTGATGCGCACGAGCGAGAGATTGACCTGGAGCGGCGTCGCGCCGATGAGGCGGGAGAACTGCGTCTCGGTGCGCTCCTTGTTCGGCATCAGGTTGAGAAGGCCGATTTCGAGCGGGCGGATATCCTGCCGCGAGGCGCGGCTGGTATCCATGACGTTGACGCCCTCGTCCTCGAGGATTTTGCGGGCGGGTAGATTATCGGGAATACGAATAGGCATGTGAGCCTCAGCAATGGGGCAGAAAAAAGCGGCGTGTCGTCAGTTGCGCGTCCCCGTGGGGCACGCGCTAACGCATTCGCTTTTCGATGGCCGAGGCGATGAGATCGACGAATTCGTCGCCGTCGCGCACCAGCGCCAGATCCGAGGCTTCGACAGTGTAGCCGAAATTGTCGGCCAGCGCCTGATAGCGGGGCAGGCGATTATGCAGCAGCGCCTCGAAACCCCAGGCGCCAAACTGGGCGGGGTCGACGTCGTCGTCTTCGAGAATGCCGTGCATATGCTTGAACTCGGCCCATTTTTCCACGAGGAAGGCCGGCCGGTAATACATGGGCTTTGGGCTCTGCTTGAACCTTTGCACCAGTTGGGCCGCGTCCTTGTCCGTGCCCCTTATATAGAGCAGCAGCGAATTGTCTGCGAGGGTGCGGACGACAGGATCTTCGGCATTGTCGTGGTCGATGACCTCGATCAGCGAGCCGCCGGTATCGGCGATGAAATCATCATAGCCATAGAGCGTCTTGGCGCGATCGATGAAGTGGCGAACGTCCAATAGGGCAGAAATTTCCGCCACCCGGTGCTGCTCCTGCCGGCGCTGATATTCGGCGAGCGGCAGGCCACCCTTTTGCGGATTGCCGGGCGTGCCGAGATAGGTCGAGAGCGGATCGAGATTGTCGAAGGTGATGTTGGACGAGATATAGATCGAGTCCGACCGCAGAAGCTCAGCCAAGAACGGCACCTTCATGGCTTCGGCCTTGAAGTTGTCGACGATGTACTCGCCCATATGGCGCGTGCCAATGCGATAATCGACCGAATAGTGGAACCAGCGGTTTTTCCGCAAGAGGTTGGAAAGCCGGGTTTTTCCAACGCCAGCCATGCCGAAAACCGTTACGGCGCGGCGCGGCGAATTGATGAACTGATCAGGCGTTTCAAACAGCATTGGTCGGCAATTTCCCGGTCGGACGATCCAGGCCCAACCCAATAGACGAAGGCGCTCGGCAAGTCAGGCGGCATTTTTTGCCATGTGCCCATTCCTTTTCTGCCGGTCTGCCGGGTGCGGCTCGGCGCCAAAATCCTGAAAGATCAACTAATTCATATGGTTAACGAATTGGCACTCCCCTTGCATTGCTTGGGGCAAACAGGCGCTTGCCTCGTCTATTTGGGGAACTGGAGTTTTAAATGGGTATTTTTGGCGCTCTTCAAAGTGCGGTGTCCGGCCTAAAGGCCCAGTCGCATGCCATGGAGAACATCTCCGGCAATATCGCCAATTCGCAGACCATCGGCTTCAAGCGGATCGATACGAGCTTTGTGGACATGATCCCCGATGCTCCGGTCAAGCAGCAGATTGCCGGTGCCGTTTCGTCCTATTCGCGCTCCATGAATACCCTGCGCGGCGATATTCAGAATGCCGAAACCGAAACCTACATGGCTCTCAATGGCAACGGCTTCTTCGTTGTCGAGCAGGGCGATGGTTCGGGCGGCACGTTCTACACCCGTCGCGGTGACTTCGACATTGATCGCAACGGCTACCTCGTCAACGGCGCCGGTTATCGCCTGACGGGTCTTGGCATGAACAACGGCGTCGTGACCGGTTCGGTCGCCGAAGCCATCAAGATCGACAACTCGTTCCTGCCGGCCAAGCGCTCGACGACGATCGACTATCAGCTCAACCTGCCGCAGATCCCGAAAACGTCGTCCTATGTCTCGACGACGCCGGGCAGCGAGCTCTTCAAGCCGTGGAATTATTCCAACGTCCAGGGTTCGCCAGCCTTTCCGAAGACCCCTGCGGGTTCGGGCGCGACATTGCCAGCGACCACTCCGGCCTATGCCTTCGGCGCGACCGTCAATGGCACGGCAGCAGCCAATTCCATCGTCACCGACAACGATCGTCTCAACGTCACCGTCGGCGGCGTGACCTATGGCGTGCGGTTCAACACCAATGGCGTCTCGACGCCTGCAGCGACGCTGACCAGCGCGACGGCCGGTAATGCTGCCGTCAGCAAACAGACTACGATCACTGTTGCCAGCCGTTCTACCCTAGCTTCGGACGACAATTTCTTCATCGGTTCCACCGCCATTCCACTTGGTGCTGGTGTTACCAACGACGCGCAATTCCAGACGGCGATCGAATCTGCACTTGGTCTTGCGCCCGGCTCCGCCGTACTCACCGGTACATCGCTGGTCATCAGCTATCCTGCGGGCGCGTCTCCGGCCGAAACGTCTGCGGCGGGTACTGGCGTTGCGCTCAGCGCCCCTGGCACCCGCGCTGGTACGCTCGCCACCTCGGCCTCGACCGTCGTCACCGTGCCGAAGGAAGAACTCGCCAACCTCCGCGCTGCCGGCAACTTCAACATCAACGGCACCGCCGTCACCATCCTGCCGGCAACGGGTCCGATCACTCCAGCCAACTTCCAGGCTTCGGTGAACGCGGCTATCGCACCAGCAACGGCGACGTATGATGGCGTGACGGGTCAGTTGACCGTTACGTATCCCGCCGGCGCTCGCGCTGCCGATACGACAGTGACCGGCTCTGGCACCGAAGTGGCTGCCAACGGCAGCATCACCACGATGCTCGCCGATATGGAAACCAAACTGCGCGCTCTCACCGGTGATGCGGGCATGAGCGTCGGTATCCGCAACGGCCGCGTTGCCGTTATCATGGGCGATGCCAGCACGCAGTCCCTGGCGTTCACGACCGATCGCGTCGGCTCCATCAGCGGCGATGCCATGGGCCTCAGCCTCACGACGGACACTGCCTCCGGCGTCGACGTCAAGTCGACCAACACTCTTGCGAGCCTCTTGATCGACCACGGCGATACGCTTTCGATCCAGGTCGGCTCTACCACGCGCACCTACCGCCTCGACACGTCGGGCACGCTCGCCGTCGGCGCGGGTGAAACCCGCATTAACGCCACCGGCACTGTCGCCGACATGCTGGCCTCCATCGAAGCCGACCTCAAGGCCAATGGCGGCCCAGGTGCTGCCGGCGTCGACGTCGACATGGTCGGTGGTCGCCTCAGCGTGACCTTTGCCGGCAACTACACCAATAACGTGATGATCTCGGGCAACGCCGCTGGCGCCACCAAGCTCAACATTGCCGGCAGCTATAACGCGACATCCGGTTCGGTCGACAACATCCTCTCGGCCGACTCCGATCGCTTCGTGTCGGAATCGATCTCGGGCGGCGGTATCACGGTCTACTCGAACACCGGCGAGCCGGTGAACGTGCAGATGCGCTGGGCCAAGATGGGCGGCACGACGGGCAACGAAACCTGGGGCCTCTTCTATGCCTCCGATAGCCGTCCTGGTGCTTCCGTCGCCTGGACCAAGCTTGCCGACTACAGCTATGACAACGGCATCCTGAGCGGCATTGCGCCGGCTGGTGGAGTCGCGACGGCAACGGGCACCGAGCAGCTGACCATCAGCAACCTGACGGTCAACGGCACCTCGCTCGGCCAGATGACTTATAATCACGGTCTCAAGGGCATGACGCAGTTTGCCGACAATAGCGGCGCTGCCAGCACCACAGCCCTCAAGCAGAACGGTTATGGCGCCGGCGAATTCATCTCGGTTGGCGTTTCCGATGCCGGTCGCGTCGTTGCCTCCTACACCAATGGCGAAACTCGCGAAGTCGCACAGATCGTGACGGCAAGCTTCAACAATGCCAACGCCCTCAAGCGCGGCGACGGCGGCACCTACACGGCAACCGTCGAATCCGGTGAGCCGATCGTCGACCAGTCCGGCTCGGGCATCGTGGGTGGTTCTACCGAAGCGTCCAACACCGACATCTCGGAAGAATTCACCAAGCTGATCGTCACGCAGCAGGCCTATTCGGCCAACACCAAGATCGTAACGGCAGCCGACGAGATGCTCAAAGAAGCTCTCAACATGATCCGCTGAGGTTTTCGCAATGCCTTTGGAATGTTGCCCATTCGCTAACCGGCCTCACGGGCTGTCTGACCGGTTAATGCCTCGCCTAGGCAGGCGTTTGAGCAGCATTCCCTTTTTCTCAACGGTCCCGGTGCTTGCGCCGGGACTCGCCGTTTCTCAGATTCTTCGCGCGGTCGCCGTCCTTCGGGGCGGGGCAGGGCGCGGCGCCAAAGGAGACCCGTCATGGGTTTGACAGTAGCGATCGGGAATGCCCTTTCGGGCCTGAAGGCCAGCCAGACAGCGCTGGAAGTCATCTCCCGCAATATTTCCAATGCCGGTACGCCCGGCTACCACAAGCAGACGCTGAACGCGCTCGAAGTCGGCCGGGGTGACAATTCCTATGTCCGCGCCGGCACGATCGAACGCGCCTTCGATAGCATCCTCCAGAACTACTATACCAAGCAGGTTCCCGAGACAGCATACTCGTCCACCCGGGCGACCTTCATGGACCGCCTCCAGACCTCGCTCGGCAAGCCCGGCACCGCCGGTTCGCTCGATACTTCGCTCGGCAACCTGCAGAAGTCGCTCGATGCCCTCGCCACGAGCCCGGACAACTATGCGACCCGCGCCGATGTGGTGACCAAGGCCACCGACATGGCCAACACACTCAACCGCCTCTCGCTCGACGTGCAGTCCATGCGCCGCGAGACGGAAACGCGGATGGCCTCGTCGGTCGATCAGATCAATTCCATGCTCGGTTCGCTCCGCGACGTGAACATGGT
Organism: Devosia sp. Leaf420; assembly: GCF_001425445.1. Classification (GTDB taxonomy): domain Bacteria; phylum Pseudomonadota; class Alphaproteobacteria; order Rhizobiales; family Devosiaceae; genus Devosia. Next base: position 204,941 of record NZ_LMQU01000013.1, read on the forward strand.
TTTGGCCGACTATGGCGTCGACAACAACACGCGCAACAGCCTCCTCGACCAGCGCGATCGCATCGTTTCGGGCGTATCCGAACTGATGGACGTGCGCGTCGACTACAATCCCGACGGCACTGTGCGCCTCGCGACCAAGTCGGGCACGGCACTGATCGACGTGAAGCCGTCGGTCGTGCGTTTCGAGCAGTCCGGTTCCCTGACCCCGACGAGCGAATTCAATGTCGACGATCAGCAGAGCGGCGTCGGCAAGTTCATCCTTGAAACGCCGAATGGCACCAAGGTCGATCTCGTCAAGGAAGGCGCGATCCGCACCGGCACGCTCGGCGCCCTCATCGAAATGCGCGACGTGACCCTCCAGGACGCGCAGAAGCAGCTCGACGACGTCGCTGCCGCGCTCTCGCAGGTGTTCTCGACCGTGCAGGAGCCGGGTGCGGTCGTCACTGGTCCGCCATCGGGCTATGATCTTGATCTGAGCAAGCTCAAGGACGGTGACGACGCGATGATCAAATATCGCGGCGAAGACGGCGTCGAGCGCACGGCGCGCGTCGTCCGCGTTGACGATGAATCGAAGCTCCCGCTCCAGACCCCCGATAGCTTCGGCAATCAGGTCGTGGGCCTCCGCATGGCCGGCACCGGTCCGGCCGGCACGGTCGACATGAACTTCGTCGTCAGCACGCTCAACAGCTCGCTCGCATATGGCCCGAGTTTTTCGGGAACCGGGTCGACGCTGTCGGTGCGGGGCAATGGCAATGCCACCCCGATCTCAGCTTCGACCCGTTGGACTGCCGATGAGCTTTCCGCCGGCTCGCTGGGCATGCCGCTCTTTATCGACTCCGATGGCAACAAGGCTTTCACCAATTCGCTCGGCGGCAACGGCCAGCGTCTCGGTTTTGCCGGCCGCATCACCGTCAATCCGGCGGTGATCACCGACAACAAGACGCTGGTGAACTACTCGGCCACCACAGCCTCTGGCGACAGCAAGCGCGTCGACTATCTCGTCGATCAGTTCGAGAATATGCGCTTCGGCTCCAACACCATGGTCGGGACCAAGAATGGCGGTTTCCGTCTTTCCGGCTCGCTGTCCGACATGGCCACCCAGGTCATGGAATATCAGGGCAGCGCCATCCAGACCGCGCTCGCCACCAGCAAGACCAATACTCAGACGCTCGACGCCATCACCTCGCGGATGGATGAAAGCTATGGCGTCGATATCAACGAAGAAGTCGCGCGGCTGATGGAGTTGCAAAACGCCTATGCCGCCAATGCCCGCGTCGCGTCCGTCGTGCAGGAACTGCTCGACACGCTCATGCAGTCGTTCACCTAAGGGAGCCGCGCAAGATGCTGATCAACAAGTCCATGTATCCGGTCAAGGCAGGCTATAGCGCTATCTCGACCATGCAGTCGCAGCTCGGCAAGCTCCAGACCCAGCTCGGCAGCGGCCAGAAGGCGGAAACGCTGTCCGAAATGGGGTTCGACCGCACGGTGTCGCTGGCCTCGCGCAATCGCCTGACCAAGCTCGATTCCTTCGCTGCCAACATCAACACGGTGAACCTGCGCCTCAATTTCCTCGACCAAGCGTTCACCTCGCTCTCCAAGCTCAAGTCCGAAACCCGGACGTCGGCAACGCCGACGAGCTTTGGTGAGAACAACCTCACCATGGTGAGCCTGCAGAAGGACTCGCAGAACCGTCTGTCGCAGCTCCTTGAAACGCTGAACCTCAGCGTGGCGGGCCGCTATCTCATGGGCGGCAACAAGACGGAAGCTGCGCCCGTCGCGACCTACGACCAGATCATGAATGGCGACGGCACCTCGGACGGCTACCTCAAGGTCGCCGAAGAGCGCCGCAAGGCCGACCTCGGCAAGGATTCTTCGGATACCCTCGCCAATGTCGGCCTGCCGCGCACGACCGTTACCGGCCCCTGGAAGAACAATCTCGTTCTCTCCTCGGCCGAGTTCGAGCGCTTCGGCTATTCCATCACCTCGATCTCAGGCAATTCGGACTCGACCCAGACCATGGGCCCCACGGCCGACCCGCTGGCGCCCACCGTGCAGGTTTCGACCCAGCCGCTCGATGGCGAACTGGTCACCTTCAACATGACTCGCCGCGACGGTACCACGCAGACCCTGACGGCCAAGGCTGTCGCTGCGCCAGCCGTTCCCGATAGTTCGGCGACGCCGCCGGAATATGCGGTCGGTTCGACGCTCGAAGACACTGCCAAGAACCTCGAAAACCTGATGGGTCAGAAGCTTGGCAATCTCGACAACTTCAAGCAGTTCCTGTCCTCGGATGCCGATGTGAAAGTCATCGGCTATTCCGACGGCATGAAGGCCGTGTCGGTTAAATTCCAGACCCAGCCGACCGATGGCGAAACCATCACCATCGGCATCAAGAACGCAGCAACCGGTGTGACCACCGACTATGCGTTCAAGGCCGTTGCCGGTACGCCGGACCCCGCTGCGAACCCCAAGGAATATCAGATCGGGGTGAGCCGCGAGGAAACGCTGAAGAACCTGCAAGGCGCCCTCAAGACCCATCTTGGTGCCCTCGAAGCGCCGATCAAGACCGGTCGGCTTGAAGCTGGTGTGGATGCTATGGCGCCCGAGAAGGTGCGCATTGCGGAAGAATCTCCGCCGACGGTTTTCGGCTACAAGCTCGCATCCGCTTCAACCACCAGCAGCCGGATCAATGTCAGCGCCGTTGCCGGCAATCCGGCCAACATGACGGTCGAGTTCATGGGAGTGCCCCGCTCGGGCGAATCCGTCACTCTCAACCTGACCATGCCAGACGGCACCAGCAAGGCCGTTATGCTGCAGGCGGTCGATCGTCAGCCCGGCACCGGTCAGTTCGTCATCGGCGCCAACAAGGAAGAGACGGCTGCCAATTTCGAAGCTGCCCTCAAGATCAAGCTCGATCAGACCAGCAAGACCGATCTCGTCGCAGCATCGAGCTTTGCCGCGGCCGACGATTTCTTCTCGGCCGATGGGGTGGCGCGCCGCATCGACATGACCGGCGGCGATCCAGAAACGGCGACCGTCTACTCGACGCCCGGCGCTCGCGATACCGTCAAATGGTACACCGGCGAAATCGGCACAGCGGGGGACAATCCCCGTCGCTCGGCAACGGCTGCGGTCGATGATTCCACCAAGGTCGGCTATGGCGTCCGCGCCAATGAGTCCGGTCTCCGCGAACTTGTCAAAACCCTCGCTGCCATGAGCAGCCAGGAATACGACGTCAACGACAACACCGCCCAGGCGCGCTTCAGCTCCATGGTGGAAAAGCAGATGGCGAGCACGTCGAGCGCGACCGCGACCCATGACGGCTCGGTCGAACAGATCGGTCTTGAACTGGGCGTCGTGCGGGCGACTGTTGGCGGCGCCAAGGAGCGCAACACGGCCTTCTCGGGCCAGCTCCAGACGCTGCTGAGCGAAGTCGAAACCGTCAGCATGGAAGAAACTGCCATGCAGCTTCTGGCGCTCAAGACGCGCCTAGAGGCGAGCTACCAGACCACGGCCAGCGTCGCGAACCTGAGCCTCGTTAATTACCTCAAATAGGGCGCCAGAAGGCGAACAGCGAGGCCAGAAGGCCGAGAGATCAAGGGGCGCGAAAGCGTCCCTTTTCTTTTGGGATATCGACTACCGCCTTCGCCTGACTTCCGATCAGGGCAAAGAGCCCTAGAAACAAAAAGGCCCCCGGTTATTTCCGGAGGCTCTTGGCATCGCATCGAGGCGATCTTTGGGGGAGGTGCCTATTCAGGCCTGGTCGGAACCGCGGAGGCCGGCGGCCAACTGACGGTTGATATTGATCAGGGGCAGAAGCTTGGCCTTGATCGGCTCCATATGGAGCTCGCGGGTCTCGTTCATGACGAAGAGACCGAGATTGGCGATGTTCTGCCGAACCTGGGCCGGAAGCGGATTATCTTCGCGGGTGACGGAGGTGAGGAAGATGTTCCAGATGCGGCGGTTGAAAAGCAGTGCCTCGTTGAGGCTCTCCTGCTTCAGGTCCCACGCGTCATGGATAAGCTGGAGGTTGGCAGCCGCCCGCGAAAGCAGATTTGCTTCGCGATCACGCGGGGCTTCCGTCTTGCGGGCCGTCTGCTGATAGGCCTGCGCTCCCTGATGGTACATTTGCTAGAAGGTCCTGTTCGTACTGAATAAGCTTACGGGCTGCCTTGAGAGCTTTGTACAATTGGCCGGTTAAAATCTCGTTGTTGATCCCGTTGATCAGCGTAATCATCGAGGGCGCCGCTTGAATTATGTCGTTGACAAGGCGGAAATATTCTTCGCGCAAACGGGCCGTATCGTCCTCGAGATACATGAGCTGGACGGCCAGGTAGATTCGCTTTGCGGGGGTATCTGCCGTGGCGATGGTGAGGATGTCTTTTTCCCGCAGGATAGGGGCCTTGCCGTCGATGAAGAGGCGTGTGCGCTGGTCTGAATTGGTGATGATGCACTGGCCGATGATAAGGCGTTCACCGGGCTTCAATTCGACTTTCAGCGACATAGGCTCTGTTTCCTGTTCTGGGAATGCCGCCGGTCGTCTGGCGGGCTTGTGCAATCGATAGCAGTCACTTGGCTCACACGCCAGCCACTCGCGCAAATCCCCCAGAAAAGGCCACGGCGACAGGGGCGGCGCGATGCGATTCTTGGAAGGCGTTGGTGGAAAAGGGCAGGGGTACCGGCTCCGATTCCCATATGCCCAAAAGAAGAAGGCGGGCTTGTGGCCCGCCTTCCTTTTATCGTTGTGCTGCTTGCGATTAACGCAGGAGCTGCAGCACAGCCTGGTCCTGCTGCGACGCCATCGACAGAGCCGAAGACGACAGCTGCTGACGGGTCTGAAGAGCCAGAAGGTTGGCCGCTTCTTCATTCGTATCAGCCAAGGTCAGGTTCGCCGCGCCGGTTTCGAGCGTGTTGATCATGTTCTTGGTGAACGACTGACGGTTTTCGACAGACGACAGGTTCGAACCGAAAGCCGAAGCCTGCGAGCGCAGTTCGGTCAGAGCCGAAGAGAGCTTGCCGAGGAAGGCGTCGATCTTTTCGTCGGTGTCGAGGTCTTCAGCAACAAGGCTTTCAACGCCGAGGTTCGAGGCATTGATACCGCGGGTGTTACCGTTGGCATCCTTGGCCTGGATGTCGATCGAGGACGTGCCGGACTCGTTGAAGGTAATCTTCAGCTTGTCGCCACGGAGCAGGTTGATGCCGTTGAAGGACGAGTCATCAGCGAGCTTGTCGAGCTGGTCACGCAGTTCGTTGAACTGCTTGGACAGGTTCGCACGGACCGAGTTGCCATCGATCTTGAGGGCATTCACGGCGCCGTTGCCGTTGGTATCGACACCGATATCGAGAGCCTGGGTCGACAGGTTTTCGATACGGAGCTTGCCGTTGTCGTTCGACGCACGAACCTTGCCGCCATGGTCGCGGTTGATCAGTTCGACGAACTTGTCGACGGTCTTGGTGGCGTTGAGCTGGCTCTTTTCAGCAACGCCGGTGTTCACACCGTTGGTACCGAAGAGGGCAGTTGCATCGTCACCCGAGACAGCCAGGGTCTTGGCTTCTGCAGTCTTGCCAACGAGCTGGAACTTGCCAGCTGCGTCGAACTTGGCTTCGACACCAGTGATGCCAGCAGCTTCGAGATCGGAATTGACCGATGCGATGGTCGCATCCTGCCAGTTCTTGATATCGAGAGCGTTCACCGGAGTACCGACGCCACCCTTTACGCCACCGATCGAAACGTTGGCAGTCTTGCCATCGTAGGAAACGGTGAAGGTGTTCTTTTCGGCAGCGACGGTCGCAACCGAAGCACCCTGCGCGGTGACAGTGGCAGTCTGAACGCCGTCAATTTCCGGCACCATGGGCTGGCCGTTGTTCGACGTAACAGCACCGTTGATACCGGCGGAGAGCGGGGAGCCGTTGGTGACGTCAAGAGTACCAGCAGTAGCGCCGATAGCTGTGCCAAGAGTGCCGGTGGTGGAGATGGAAAAGTCAGTACCATCTGCCTTGGTGATCGAGAACCCGGTAGTCGTAAGCGTGACAGTAAGACCGCTACTACCACCTTCAAGGGCGGTCTTGAGCGCCGTTGCTTGGGTGGTGTTGTCACCACCAGCGGTAAACGTATAGCTCTGAGCACCAACGGAGATCGTCTGACCGGCATAGGCCTGAAGGTTTGTGCCCGTGCTCGTGAAGTCCACGGTGCCCATCAGCGTGCCTGAGTCGGACGCAACTGCAGCTGCAACGTAGGTCTTGTCGGACGTGACGGTCGGAGCTGTTGCAGCGCCGGCAGTCTTTGCAGTCAACGTGAACGTCGAACCGGTGTTGGTGATGTCGTAGTTCGCGTTGATGTTGGCGTCGCCCTGCAGTGCAGAGAGTACCTGTGCGTCCGTTGCGCCGCTGGCGATGGCGATCGGGCCAGATGCGCCAGCGATCGTCAGGTTCTGAGCACCGTTTGAGGTACCGATCGTGAACACCGACGAGGCCTTGGTTGCAGGCGTGCCAGGAGAGTAGTTCGGAACACCGGCAACGGTCGGGACAGCGCCACCCCACTGGGTGCTGGTGAGCTTGATGTCCTTGGTAGTTGCGTCGGCTTCGACGGTGTAACCACCGGCGGTTGCCTTGGCCTGCAGGTTCGCAACGAAGTCGTCGAAGGTTGCACCGGTTGCAACACTCTGGCCACCAGCGGTGATCGAGGTGCTCACAGCCGAGTAGTTGAACGTTACAGCGCCCTTGGTGGCGTTGTTGACGCCAGTTGCAGCGTTGTTGTCCGGATCAAGATTGATCGCGGCAGCAGCAGCCGAGGGATCGACCGTTTCGATGATGATCTTGCCTGCATTGTCGCCAGTGCCAACCGACACAGCGTACTTAGCAGTCGTGGCAGGAGCGGCATCGAGCGTCGTCTGGATGGTGGCCTTGAGACCAGCAGCAGTAACGTCAGCACCAGCAGTGACGGTCACGCCAGCAACAGAGAAGGTGTCACCGGTAGTGAACCCAGCAGGCGAACCCAGCGTAATAACCGAACGAGCACCAGCACCCTGAGCGCCAGCAGTGGTCGACTGTGGGCCAAGGTAGGCGGTAGCAGCTTCAGTCGAGATCTGGGCCTTGGTGCCGGCAACGGTCGCCGAAGCGAGGCTGATGTCGGCGTTGAGGTCGCCGAACTGACCGCCGCCAAGGTTGATCTTGGTGCTGTCGTTGACGTCGAACGACTTGGTCGAGAACGACTTGTCCTGACGGGCCTGGCGCAGCGTCGACTGCATGGATTCCATGTTCTTCGTCAGGGCGGTGATGCCGTTGTTAGCGGCTTCGATGACCTTGATACCCGAGGCCATGGAATCGAGCAGATTGCTCATGTCGGCAGCGCGGCTGTTGAGAGCTGCGGCGGTGAAGAAGCTCGACGGATTGTCGAGAGCCGAGTTCACCTTGTTACCGGTGGCAAGACGGTTCTGCGTCTTGTCCATCATGCCGGCGGTATTCTGGAGGCTCAGAAGGTTCGCGCGAACGGCCTTCGAGAGAGAAACATCGGAACCCATACTAGGTTTTCCTTCTGGACGTGTGGTGCTTCGCCTCAATTCTTGAGACGTCTGCAGCATGGGCTCGACTTGCTAAAATCTTCTTAAATTCGTTCAATCTTTACGCTGTCGGTAAGCCCTTCATTCACCACGGTTTTCCGCGGATTTTCTGGGATTTGCAGGTTGGTTGGTGGAGCTCCAGGGCGCTAAATATTTCGCGCCGGATGATCTTTGGAGGCGGCGGTTTCCCGGATTCTGCTCACATCACGTCGGCAAGATCACACGACTCGCCCCTAGCTCTATTAGCCCAGGGCCTAAATCGCCCTCACGTGTACGCGCGCGATTCGACCTATCAGGCGAGGGGCAAAATCCGGGCTCGGCTGAATTAGATAAAATTTGAAATAAATTGCGATGTTTGCCGAGAGGGGCGCGCAGCTTTTGGACCTTAAACCTGATTTCGCCGGCAAGAAACGCCGGAAGAAAAAAATCTCTGGAGCAGGAAGTCCAAACATGAGCATCAATCTTTCGTCCAACGCCCGTACCGGTCTCACAGTTCTGCGCAACGTTTCTGAGCAGATGGCCACCACGCAGAGCCGCCTGGTAACTGGTAAGGCCGTGAATAGCCCGCTGGATAACGTCTCGAAGTTCTTCACTGCCTCTTCGATGGACACCCGCGCTGCTTCGATCGACTCGCTGATGGACAATATCAACGCTGCTCAGTCCTCGATGAAGGCCGCTTCGGAAGGCATCAAGGGCATCCAGGGCCTCATCAAGGAAGCCCGCGGTCTCACCAGCCAGGCACTGACCTCCTCGGCAACCAATGCGAAGGTCACCGGCACTGCAACCGTGACCGGCACCACGGCGATCACCGCCGCAGATACGCTGGTTCTGACGACCACGAGCGGCACCTACACTTACACTGCACCGGGTGGTGGTGGCACCGTCCAGGGCCTGATCGACGGCATCAACGCTGACGCAGACGTCGGTGTGAAGGCTGCGATCGTCGACGGCAAGCTGACCCTCTCCGGCTCGAACAACGAATCCATCACGATCGCCGGCACCGGCACCGGCCTGACCGCTCCAGGCTTCACCGCCGCGACCACTGCTGCTCCGAAGAATGCGACCCGTGAAGCGCTTGCCAAGCAGTTCGATGCCCTCAAGACCGAAATCGATCGGATTGCCAAGGACGCAGGCATCAACGGCACCAACCTGCTCAATGGTGACAAGATCAAGCTGGCGCTCAACGAAGACGGTTCGTCCTCGACCTCGATCGATGGCACGGTGGTGAATGCTGCAAGCCTCGGCGTTGCCGGTGCAGCCGGTACCTGGCAGTCCGACAAGAACATCACCGACTCTCTCGATGACCTGATCGCTGCTGCCGATACGCTGGAAGCCACTGCCGCATCGTTCAGCTCGACCCAGTCGATCATCAATGCCCGCAAGGATTTCAACGCCTCGCTCTCGGATATCCTCAAGTCCAGCGCCAATTCGCTGACTGCCGCCGATATGGATCAGGAAGCTGCGAACCTCGTCGCTCTCCAGACCCGCCAGCAGATGGCCACCACGGCCCTCTCGATCATGCAGTCTTCCGAGACCACGGCTCTCCGCCTCATCTCGTAATCGCTCACGATACTTCACTGAAAACTTGGCCCGCCATCTTGGCGGGCCTTTTTCGTTTGAGCGCCGTAATCGCGCGCAAGAGAAAACCCGGGCTGAAACTCAGCCCGGGTTTTCATGTTTGGTCGTCAGATGATCTTGTCGGTTACCGGCAAGGTTGAGAGGGGCGACGACCACTCCCGCTTGAGGCGCTGGATATATTCGTAAGCCGTTGGCGGCGCCAAAGCCTGTTCATTACCCAGCAGCCCCGCTTCGAAAATCGTCTCTGCGGGGAGGCTCTCATCGAGTTGCGTTACCGTCGAACCGCCATTTGCATTTTCGGGTTCGTCGTCGGTTGGACGGTCCGTTTGGGGATCGTTCTGGTTTTTTCGGCCCTTTGGCCGCGTAAACCGGGGAAGATGCGGCGAAAATGCGATACCGATCGTATCGGTTTTCGGCGCTATTCTGGCGCTCATATTCCTATCCTGGAGCCACAATTGGCCACTGGCAGGCTATGAGACGGGCTCTGTGTAATCCGTTCGGAGCAATCGTCGGATTTTAAGAAAGTAGTCATCACTCCGGAAGGTTTGGTTCACCATGACAGCGGGCAAAGAAAAAGGGCCTTCGCTCCTGCGAAAGCCCTTTGGCCGGTGATGACAGCAAGCGCTCCTTCTGGAGCACTGGTCTTTCAAGACGCGCGCGCCGGCGATTCCTCAGAGCGCGCGGTTGATGGCGATGCCCTTGGCCGCCGCAGCGCGCGGCATTCTCACTTCGCCGCTGCGATCATAGGTGCGGGTGCGGTCTTTCTGGCCGACGGTTTCGGCGACATCTTCCAGAATATCCTCGGCAATAGTCTTGGCCGTGGCGATGACACGGAGGTTTTCCGCCATTTGCGTTGCAAGGCTATCGTGATTGCTGTGCAGCCGATCGAGCGACACGGGCGCTTCGGCCGAAAGACGCGTCGTCTGGCGTTGCACCGAACGGGCGTAAACCACGTAATCCTGTGCAAGCTGGGTCTTTTCGGCGGTGAGGCCTGCGGCATCGCGAAAACGGCCGGCGCGGAGCAGGGTGGTTTCTTCGTTCATCACGTTGACCAGCGCCTGGAGCGCGGTCTCGGCCTGGGTGCAGAGCTCCTCGGCTGGCAGGCTGTCGAGGGACGCAATACGATCTGCTGCTGCGGACATTAACGGTACACTCCTGTTACACGCGGATTAGTTTGTTGGCTGGCTTCCTGCAGGGCGATCATGTCGCCCATCAATTGGTCGGCAATGCCGAGGCCGCCATTTTGAGCCATGGAATTGGCAAGTTGTTCGGACTGGATCGAGCGCCAGGTCTCTTCACCGAAGCCGCCGCCGAAGCCGTTGTCGGATTTGGCCGTCGCGAACATTTCCTTAGTGAGAAGGTTGAGGAAGACGCCTTCGAAATCCTCGGCCTGCTTACGGATCTTGTCGATCTGGTGGCTGTTGAGGCTGGTCTTGATGCCGTTGACGATTGTGGTTTCCATCAGAGCACCTCGATTTCAGCTTGAAGAGCGCCAGTCGCCTTGATGGCCTGGAGGATGGCGATCAGATCGCGGGGCGAAATGCCGAGCGCGTTGAGCCCGTCGACGAGTTCCTGCAAGGTTACGGATTCGTTGATCACCTGCAGGGCCGTATCGGTCTGGCTGACGCTGAGATCGGTGCTTGGCTGTACGGCGGTCTGGCCCTGGCTAAAGGGTGCTGGCTGCACGACGGTCGGGTTTTCGGCAATCGAGACAGTCAGGTTCGACTGGGCCACGGCAACGCTCGACACGCGGACATCCTTGCCCATGACGATGATACCGCTGTTTTCGTCGATGACGATCTTGGCCGACTGGTCGGTCTGGATGATGAGCTGCTCAACGTCGGTCAGCAGATCGACGATATTGCCGTTGAAATTGACGGGTAGGGTGAGGCGAACGGTGGACGGATCTTCCGGCACGGCTGTCGCTGCACCGATGAAATCGTTGATTGCCATGGCGATGCGGCGCGAGGTGGTGAGATCCGGGTTCCGCAGGGCAAGGCGCAGCGAATGCTGGGCGCCGAGTTCGAAACCGATTTCGCGTTCCACCAAGGCGCCAGAGGAAATGCGGCCGGTGGTTGGCACGCCCGAAACGATGCTCGCCGCGTCGCCTTCCGCGCTAAAACCGTTGATGGTGACCGGGCCCTGCGCGATGGCAAAGACTTCGCCGTCGGCGCCGAGGAGGGGAGTTACCAGCAAAGTACCGCCCTGGAGGCTCTTGGCATTGCCGAGCGAAGCAACAGAAATGTCGATGCGCTGACCCTGCGTGGCGAAAGGTGGCAGGCTGGCGGTCACCATCACGGCGGCAACATTTGCCGTTCGGACATTCTCGCCGGCTGTGTTGACGCCAAGCCGTTCGAGCATGGATTGCAGCGACTGCTTGGTGAATGGCGAATTGTTGAGGCTGTCGCCTGTGCCATTGAGACCAACGACGAGACCATAGCCGACAAGCTGATTCTCGCGGATGCCTTCGACGTCGACGATGTCCTTGATACGGGCAGGCGCTGCGGCTGCCTGGGCGATAGGGCCCAGTGCCAGCGCGGCGCCGACCGCTATAAGAAGGCCAATACGGAAGAAGCTCTTTGGCATCTGTTTCCCCGAGAGTGCGCGGCACCATCCCCATGGCGCTGCAGTTCGCAACACTCAATGCCAGAAGCGTGCCAAACTCGGATTTTCTGCATAAATCATTGTAATGCTTAAGTTTACGGCCGGATATCGCGCTCGGCTGCCCGCCCTAAATGTGCCGGTGTGCAATTCTTGCCGGGAACATTAAGTGGTCCTTAACCATGTCGGGCAGATTTTGCCTGTGACAGGAATTTGGGAGTGACTGAGTCCCGTGCGTATCGAAACCGCCAATCGCATGAGTAGTGTGTCTTCACGTGCCGCCGTGGGGAAATATGCTGCCGGCCAGTCTTTTACGATGTCGGATGTTTCGGGCCCCGCACGGGTGGCCCGCACAGCGCCGGTCGTCGCTTTGACCCCGCTCGACGCGATTCTTGCTATCCAGTCGGTTGGCGATGCCATGGGCGGCAAGCGCAAGGCGGTGAAGCGCGGCAGCAACCTGCTCGACCTCCTCGAAGGCATCAAGGCCGATCTGCTCGTTGGCGATATCACGCCCGATCGGCTCGATGCGCTGGTCAAGGAACTCAGCACCTATCGCGACCGGACCGAACCGGGGCTTGATGACCTGTTGGACGATATCGAACTGCGCGTCCGCGTCGAGCTCGCCAAGCAGGGTCTCTTCCCGCCTTTCTGAGCCAAAGGATAAGTCACAGTTCAGTCAGCTTCATAAAAATGTTGCCTATTACGGGCTATGTGGCTGATGCGAAGGGCCTTTTCTTAGTTAAGGCACTTTAAGAACTTCGCTTGCTCGGGGTTGACGTCCGGCCTATATAGGCCGCCGAGGGGTGCATTGGAGTTGAGTCAGCTAATGTCTTCGGTTGAAGTTATCGAATACCGGCCGAGTGAAGACGAGCCGTTCATGAACCCGCGTATGCGGGAATACTTCCGGAATAAACTGCTTGCCTGGAAAGACGAGATCCTGCGCGAAAGCCGCGGCACGCTCGAAAACCTGCAAGAAGAAAGCCAGAACCATCCGGATATGGCCGATCGGGCCAGCTCGGAAAGCGATCGGGCGCTGGAATTGCGGACGCGTGACCGTCAGCGCAAGCTGATTGGCAAGATCGACTCCGCCATGAAGCGGATCGACGATGGCACTTACGGCTATTGCGAAGAAACCGGCGACCCGATCGGCGTCGCCCGTCTCGATGCCCGCCCAACTGCAACGCTGAGCCTTGAAGCTCAGGAACTGCACGAGCGGCGCGAAAAGGTCTATCGCGACGAATAAATCAAAGCCCGCCGCAAGGCGGGCTTTTTGTTTGCCGTGATGATTCAGACTTCACCAGTCCGTTCGCGGTTGCGATCATGGATGGCCTGAACGTCTGGCGTCAGTTGCTCGGCAAAATCGCTCAGTTCATAGATCGGGCGAATGTCGATATCGCTTTCTTCGAACATCGGATTGGGGCAGCGCTTCACCCATTCGACGGCCTCGTCCATATCGCGCACTTCCCAGATCCAATAGCCGGCGACGATTTCCTTGGTCTCGGTGAAGGGGCCATCCATCACCGTGCGGTCTGTGCCATTGAAATGCACGCGCTTGGCCTGCTTGGTCGGCTTCAGCCCATCGCCGCCGAGCATGATGCCGGCGCTGATTAGTTGCTCGTTATATTTGCCCATGGCTTCAAGCATTTCGGTGGGCGGCATGCGGCCATCTTCACTGTCCTGGGTGGCTTTTACAAAAACGACAACGCGCATTTCTCGTCTCCTTCAGTGCGGCAGAAATTGCCTCTCACCCTGGCGACGAATTCAAGCGAAGCCCTTCGACATTTTTGCGACGTCATTTTTCGAAAAAGACAACGGGGCCGAATGGGCCCCGTCTGACTGGTGACGCTTTGAGAGAAATTTAGAAGCCGAAGACGGTGGTGATGCCGCTCTGGCCGTCGCCGTTCTGCATGCATTGCGCATCGCTGGCATTGCCGAACTGAAAGAGGCCGCAGGTATTGTTGTTGCCGTGCTGGCTGATGGTACCATGGTGGCCATTACCGTCCTGGACGATGAGGCCGGAATTGTTGCTGCCGCTCTGATCGAACCCGGCGGCGTTCCAATTGCCGTTCTGTGCGACATTGCCACCATTGTCAGAAAAACCCTTCACAAGGGAATAGACCCGCAGGCCTAGGCCAAGGGCCTGCGCCTGATCAGGATCGCTCGGCGCAAAGCCGAACGAGATCTGGCCGGCCATGGCAGGCGAAATGCCGATGACGAGAGCGGTGATGGCGGCTGCTGCGGTCTTTGTGAAGGTGGCGGTCATTTGGTTCTCCAAGCGGTTCTGCGTTCCCGGTGCTGGTGGTTCCCAGCGCATGAAAAGAGCTTAGAGCCATTGGGCTGAACCCATCCGGAGCAGGGCGTTCAGAATGCGTTCAGCGATTCCCTGTCGCCAAAAGATAAAGCCCCGGCGGACCGGGGCAATGTCGGATCAGTGGAGCAGATACGGTTAGATGCGGCCGGTGCTCTGCGAGCAATCATAGCTCTTGCCGCCGATCGTGACCGTGAAGCTGACCTTGGCATTGGCGCTTGAATTGATCATCACCTGGCCGATCGAGACTTCGGTATTGGCCATGGCCGCAAAGGGGCCGCCCTGGTTGATATTGCTCGATCCACCGCCGCCCGACGAGCGCAGCGAGAAGGTGTAGTCGCCGGTCAGCACGGTCGGGCTCATCAGCCGGCCCTGATAGGTGGTCATGCCCGATTGTGTCGTCGTTTCAACGCCGCAGGTGAAGTTGCCGCCATCGGCATTGGCCGTCGCGACCGCGCCAATTCCAGCGAGCGCTACGACACCGGCGATAAGGCCTTGGGTCAGTGGGGTAATCATGTCGTCCTCCTGATACGCGGGGAAGGGCGGGGCTGGCGAACCAGCCCCTGGCCTTTGACTTCAGTTGCAGGCCTGCACGAAGGCAGTCACATTGCCAGAACCCTGCTGCACGACGTTGGCATTGCAATTATTGCCCACCTGCACGCCGGCCGTGATGTTGCCATTGCCGTCCTGGGTGATGACCGAGGTGTGGTTGTTGCCGAACTGGCCGACACCAGCCTGGTTGTTCCAGCCGTTCTGGTAGACGTCCCCCTTGTTCCAATTGCCCTGCTGGCCGATGGCGGAGACATTGTTGCCGCCCTTCTGCTGGCTCGTTGCCTTGTTCCACCAGCCGGTCTGCTTGGTCGAAAAAGTCTGGTTCCAGCCCGACTGGCTGCCGCCCACCTGATTGCCCCAGCCGTACTGGTCGATATGGATGCCGGCGGCCATCGCAGGCGCAGCGGCAGAAGCGATGACGGTGGTGGCAAGAGCGGCGATGAAGAGCTTGCGGATCATTTTGTCGTCTCCAGGTGGGGCGGTCCCTCCGACCGCGCTGATGGAAACCGTTTTAGGCTCCTGATCCGGAACCGGGCCTGAAGCGAGAATTCAGAATTCGTTCAGGTGACGCGGTAGTTCGAAAATCGTGGATGCCGTCACCCCCTCCCGGCCTCCCCCATCAAGGGGGAGGTGCGGATCGAGTTTGGGGCTAGATCCAGCCAAAGCCACCGGCCAGACACCTCCCCCTTTGATGGGGGAGGAAGGGAGGGGGTGATGAACAATCACCAACCTCACCTTCAAACCCGCCCATACCGCCGCTTCAAATGGTTCTTGAAGAACTCGGCATTGAGCGGCTCGCCCGTCGCTCGCGTAATCAACTCCGGCGTCGAATAGCGCGAGGCCTCGGACCACACATTATCCGCTCGCCATTGGTTGATCGCGCCGAACTCGCCGCGGCTCATCTGGCTCTTCGCGTCCGGCACGGCCTTTTCCATCGCTGCCCATTGCTGTGCCGCGATCATGGCGCCCAGCGTATAGCTCGGGAAATAGCCAAGCGCGCCGCCCGGCCAATGGACGTCCTGCATCGGCCCGTCCTTGGGGTCGTTGATGGTCGAGATCCCCAGATATTCCGTCATCTTGGCGTCCCAGGCCTCCGGGATCTGGCTCGCCCCCAGCTTGCCCGCAATCAGCTCCTGCTCCAGTTCGTAGCGGAGGATAACGTGGAGCGGGTAGGTGACCTCGTCGGCATCGACGCGGATGTAGCCGCGCTCGACATGGTTCACCTCGTTGAGAATATCGGCGATGTCCCAGCCGGGAATCGCATCATCGCCGAGATGCTGGCGCACCAGCGGCAGCATGAATTCCCAGAATTCGGGGCTGCGCGAGAGCTGCATTTCGACAAAAAGACTCTGGCTTTCATGCATGCCCATGCCACGCGCCTTGCCCAGCGGCCAGTGCGACCAGTCCTTGGGAAGGCCCTGCTCATAAAGCGCGTGGCCGGTCTCGTGCAGTACGCCCATAAGCGAGGACAGAAATTCATCGGTCCGATAGCGCGTCGTCATCCGCACGTCGGTCGGTACGCCACCGCAGAACGGATGATGCGATACCGCAAGCGAACCATGGGTGAAATCGAAGCCAACCGCGCGCATGGCCGCGAGGCCAAGCTCACGCTGCTTTTCGATCGGGTAAGGGCCGTTGAGGCTTTTTCGCGGACGCTTGGCGAGGCGCTCTTCCTGCACCGCCAGTGCCTCGGGCACGAAATCCTTCAGAAAACTCTTGAGGTCGGCAAAGATCGGATCGATGCCGGCAGTGCGATTGCCCGGATCATATTGATCCATCAGGGCATCGTAGGCACCAAGCCCCGTGGCGGCCGAGCGCAGCCCTGCCTCTTCGCGCACGAGTGCGACCACGCCTTCCAGCGCCGGCAGGAACGAATCCCAATCGCCCTTGGCCCGCAATTCGCGCCAGAGCTGTTCCGATCGCATGGTCGCTGCCGTCCGGCGCTCGACGAATTCGGTCGGGAGGCAAGTCGCGTTGACATAACTGCGCTCGAACTCTGCGACCGCCAGTTTCTGGTCGGTGTCGAGATCTTCGTTCTTGGCCGCATCGATCCAATCGGCAATTTCCGGCGCTGTCGCTTGGGCATGGTACATGCCGGCAAGGTTCGACATCGCCTCAGCCCGCTTCTCGCCGCCACCTACCGCCATATGCGTCGCTTCGTCGGCGCCAAGAATGGAAAGCGCGTGCTCCAGCGCTTCAAGCTTGCGGCCAAGGGCATCGAGTTTTTGGAAGGACATGCGGCAGGTCTCCGAAACGAGGTGCCGCGATGTTTTTCATAGGGATGGGGCAGGATCAAGTTCCTCGCGCCGTCCTTAAAAAACAACAGAGGCGCAGCCGGGGAGCCGCGCCTCGTGGGGAAGGCCTTTGGCTTCTGCTTTGGCCTGGGCGATCCTTCTGGATCTGCCCGGGGGAACGGCGGCACGCAGTGGGGACAACATGCCGCCGGAAGAAGGTGGCGCGCCCGTTGGCCGGGCGCTGCCGAAATCAGAATGGCAGGATGGCGTCGAGAACCTGCTGGCCGTAACGCGGCTGCTGCACGTCGGTGATCTGGCCGCGGCCACCATAGGAGATGCGGGCCTCGGCGATCTTGGTCGATGGGATCGTGTTATTGGCCTGGATGTCGGACGGGCGCACAATGCCGGAGACGATGAGGTCGCGGACTTCGAAATTGACGCGCACTTCCTGGCGGCCTTCGATCACGAGATTGCCGTTGGGCAGCACCTGGGTGATCACCGCGGCGATCGAGGTCTGGAGGGCTTCCGAACGGTTCACCGAGCCAGCGCCGGCATCGTTGATGCCAGAGGTGAAGTCGATGGCCTTGGCCGGATCGATCGCACCGGCCGTCACGTTTTCGACCGCGGCGCCGAAGATGCCGCCCATGCCGGCATTGTTGCTCGAAGAGCGATTGCGGTTGGATGTATTGCTGATCTTGGCGCTATCGTCGACGGTCACCATGACGGTGAGGATGTCGCCGACGCGGTGAGCGCGTTCATCCTTGAAGAAGCCCTTGGCCGAGGTGCGGTAGAGCGAATTCGACTGATAGGTGTCCGCGATCGGCTCAGGCATCGGCATGCGCACGGGCTGGTAGCCGGCGAGCGTCGTCGGGTCCTGGATCTGGGTCAGTGGTGGGGCATTGCCGACGCTGGCAAGGCGATCCATGGTGTTGCAGGCGCCGAGGGCTGCCGTCAGGGTGAGGATGGTGGCGATCTTAAGAGTCTTCATTTTCATTCGGTCCTGATTAGAGGCCAGCCATCGACACGGCAGCACCATCGACTTCGACGGTGCCCGGCGATACGGCGGTCGCGGTGATCACGCGATTGGACATGAGATTGAGCACTTGCAGGCTGGTGCCGCGGCTCGCGCTGGTAATCGCCTGGCCCTTGACGGTTAGAGTCATGGGGCCGCGGCGATAGATGATGGTGACGACGTCGTTCTTGGCGACCGTCAGCGGCGCGCTGACATCGCTCGCGCGGAGCAGCATGCCTTCGCGGCTCTGGCGGTTGAGCGCCATGCCCACGAGCTGTTCGATCGGCACATAGCCATAGGCATCGGCCTGACCGACCGGCACCGATTTCATCACGACGTTCTCGGGGCGGAGGATCGTTCCGGCCGGCAAGTTGGCGGCGAGGTGCGGCATGTCGATCGTCATGTCGATCGTGCCGCTGACATCGAGCGTCTGCGTGCCGTCAGCGAGCATGAACCGGACCGAGAAGTCGCGGCCGCCCTTGGTGTAGCGCAGGCTATCGAGCCGCACGGCAACGCCATTGGTCGAGACCTGGATCGGATCGATGAAGCGCGAGAACTGGATGGTGCTGTTGACGCCGGGGCCGATGAGGCCGCGGGTCGACAATTCGGTCATCACCAGATTTTCAAGCGTTGCTTCATCCACCGTCATGCCCGCGCGAGTGACGGTCACGGCGTTGATGCCATTGGCTTCAAAATTGGCGATGCCGACGCGGGCAGCGGCAGCGCGAATGGTGGCGATATCGACCTGGCCGGTGGTGCCGGGGGCAGGGGCGCTGAAGATCGCCGTTTCGGCCAGCGCGCCAGCGTCGTCGAACATGTCGGCAACGGTCACGACCTTGTTGGTCACGGTTACATTGCCGCGCAGCGCGGGCGCTGCTTCGGCGGTGGCAACCGTGAGCGACAGGGCGCTGACGAGAGCGAGGCGGAAGAGGAAGGTCACCATTGCCCCCTATCAGCGCAGCTGGCTGGTGGCCTGCATCATCTGGTCTGCACCAGAGATGACGCGGGCATTCATTTCATAGGCGCGCTGGGCAGCGATCAGGTCAGCGATTTCAGTCACCGAATTGACGTTGGCCATTTCGAGATACGACTGCAGCATGCTGCCATTGCCATCGGCATTGGCGACGCCGATCTGCGGCGCGCCGCTGGCTGCGGTCTCGAGGAAGAGGTTGTCGCCCATCGATTCGAGACCGGACTTGTTGACGAAGCGCGCCAACTGCAGCTGGCCGAGCTGGGTTGCCGGGCCGCCAGTGCCGATAAAGGCTTCGACCGTACCATCGGGCGAGATGTTCACGCCGGTTGCATTGCCGGGAATGGTGATGCCGCCCGAAAGGGCAAAACCGCTCGAATTGACCAGCGTGCCGTCTTCGTTGCGCTCGAACGAACCGTCACGGGTATAGGCCGTGCGACCATCGGGCAGGTCGACCATGAAGAAGCCTTCGCCGCGGACAGCGACGTCGAGTTCGCGTTCGGTCGGGTTGACGCTACCCTGGCTCATTACGCGGGGCGTGGCGACGGTGCGAACACCCGAACCGATTTCAAGGCCGGCCGGCACGAGCGTGCCCTGATCCGAGGTCTGCGAACCGGCGCGCGAGATCTGCTGGTAAAGCAGATCCTCGAACTCGGCGCGCTGACGCTTGAAGCCGGGCGTGCGCATGTTGGCGATATTGTTGGAGATGACTTCGACATTGCGTTCCTGCGCGCTCATGCCGGTCGATGCGATGTAAAGAGCTTTCATGGCAGTTCCTCAATGTCACGCGTTCATGGAGCCGAGGCGCTTGATCGCATCGCGACGCATGTCGTCCTGCTTCTGGCCCAGCGAGGCGATGGATTCGTAGGCTCGCGTCACGCGGATCATTTCGGCCATTTCGGAAACGCTCGAGACGTTCGACTTCTCGGTAAAGCCCTGCAGCACCCGCGAATTGGTCGCCGGCACCGGCGTGCCGCCGGCGAGCAGGTTGTTGCCCTGGCGGGTCAAAGCCTGCGGGTCGGCGAATTCGACGACGCGAAGCTGGCCCTTGGCGCCTTCGCTCGACGAGATCGACCCATCGGCTGCAATCTTGATATCGGTTTCTTCGGGGCCGAATTGGATCTGGCCGCCGGTGCCCATGACGGGGTTGCCGGCGAGATCGACGAGCGTGCCCGCATTGTTGAGCTGGAAGGCGCCGGAGCGGGTGTAGCGTTCACCAGCAGCAGTCTGCACGGTGAAGAAGCCGTCACCCGAAATCGCAACGTCGAGGGGCGCATCGGTCTGAACCATCGCACCGGCAGAAAAGTCCTGCACCGTTGCCCAGTCCTGAACATAGGACAGAGTGCGATCCTGACCCGAGAAGTCGCCATGGCGGGCGACCGGCATCTTATACTCTTCGTACAAGAGCTGTTCGGCCTTGAAGCCACCCGTGTTAACGTTGGCGATATTGTTGGCCACCATGTCCATCTGGCGCTGCAGAGCCATTTGGCGCGACAGGCCGATGAGTTGTGCGTTCTCGATCATTTCGATCCCCGGTTCGTATCCCCGAGATGGCTGACTTCCCCAAGCCTGCCGCCTCGCATCTCAAAATGCAGAAACCATGCCAGATTGGGTTCTTCTGCGTTTTCAATGGGTTATTGAAATGGACCGGTTAACTTTGCCGGGTGCTCGTTTTACTTCGCGGCAAGTAATGCCCGGCAGATATTGCCGACTAGGGGTCAAAAGTAACCAAGCGTTAACCAAGATGGCATTAGGTGGACTCATCGCCGGAATCGTCCGGCATGGTTGCATCTGGCGGGGTTTGCATGGCGACGGAAGCGGAAGTTGGCGAGGAAGTGCCAGCCAAGAAGGGCATCAACAAGCTCTTCATTATTATTGGTGCTGCGGCCATCGTAGTCCTCATCGCAGGTGCCGGCCTGTTCTTCTTCATGTCCAAGGGCAGCGCACCTGCCGAAGCTGCGGCGGAAGGCCACGAAGCTGCAGCCGGTGAACATGGCGCCCCAGCGGGCGAGCACGGCGCAACTGCTGCTGCCGATACCTTCATCTTCAATCTCGAACCGATGATGGTGAACCTGCAGAGCGCTGATGGCGCCCAGAATTACATGAAGCTCACCGTCGCCCTCGAAGTGGCCGACGAGCATATGATGACCGAAATCCAGCCACGCCTTGCCAAGGTGATCGATGCGTTCCAGGTCTATATGCGCGAGCTGCGCAAGTCCGATCTCGAAGGTTCGGCTGGCGTATACCGTCTCAAGGAAGAGTTGCTGCGTCGCGTGAACCTTGCGGTCTATCCCGCTCGGATCGAAAGCATTCTCTTCAAGGAAATGCTGGTGCAGTGATGGCTGGCCCTTCAGATCAAGACAAGCTTTCGGAAAACTGGGGTCTCGACGACCTCGATAGCCCCACGCCAAGCTTCAACATTCCCGGCGAGGGTGAAGACGGCGAAGAAGACTGGGCTGCCATGCTCAAGGCCAGCCAGGAAGGCGCCGCCGACGGTGTCGAGCGCGTTCTCAACCAGGACGAGATCGACAATCTCTTCGGTTTCGATGCGGCAACGGCGAGCAATGTGGAGCTGACCGGCGTTCAGGCGCTGATCAACAACGCGCTCGTCAGCTACGAGCGTCTGCCGATGCTCGAAATCGTCTTCGACCGCCTTGTGCGTCTCGCAACGACGTCGCTGCGTAACTTCACGTCAGATAACGTTGAAGTCTCGCTCGACTCCATCTCTTCGGTGCGTTTCGGCGATTATCTCAATTCGATCCCGCTGCCGGCCATTCTTTCGGTCATCAAGGCGGAAGAATGGGAGAATTACGGTCTTCTGACCGTCGACTCGAGCCTGATCTATTCGATGATCGACGTGCTGCTCGGCGGCCGCCGGACGGGCGTTGCCATGCGCATCGAAGGCCGTCCTTATACGACCATCGAGCAGGCACTGGCCCAGCGGCTGATCGAAGTCATTCTCGAAGACACCAAGCGCGCCTTCGAGCCGGTGACGACGGTCAATTTCAAGCTCGAACGCATGGAAACCAATCCACGCTTCGCGGCGATCTCGCGGCCCAATAATGCCGCGATCCTGATCGAGCTGCGGATCGAAATGGACGAGCGCGGCGGCAAGATCGAAATTCTCTTGCCCTACGCCACGATCGAACCCATCCGCGAACAGCTCCTGCAAATGTTCATGGGTGAAAAGTTCGGCCGCGATCCAATCTGGGAAGGGCACCTCGCCACCGAGATCTATCAGGCCGATGTCGAGATCGACGCCGTGCTGCACGAGCAGGAATTGCCGCTCTCGCGCCTTCTCGCGCTCAAGCCCGGCGATACCGTGATGTTCGAGCGCTCGCCGAATGATCCCATTCTGCTTCGCTGCGGCGATGTCGAGCTTACCGAGGCCATTATGGGCCATATCGGAAACCACGTTTCAGTGCGCGTCACGCGCCCCCTCAATCCGCCCAAGGTCACCATGGCGGCATTTGAGGCAGTTGATGAATCTATGGAAGGTCGCTGATGTTGGGGTTGTCGATGGGATTGTTCATTGAGGCCGCTGTGTCGGTGCTCATGGCGCTTACCCTGGGGTATTGCGTTGTACTCAACCGTAAGCTCGCCCGGCTTCACGCCGATCGGGATGCGCTCAAATTGATGGTCAGCGATCTGGTCGCGGCCACCAATCTTGCCAATCAGGCGATCAAGGAACTCAAGGCCACCGCTGTCGAGGCCGACATGGTCCTCAGCTCGCGGCTTGAAGAAGCCGAGCGCTTCGGCATCGAATTGGCCAATCACGTCAATTCAGGCACCGCGCTGATGCAGAAGATCGTTCGCGTCACCAATGCCGTGCGTCAGAGCCCGGTGATTATGCCGGCCCCTGCAGCCAATGAGTCGATCGGCACAGGTAAGGAAAACAACAAGGTGCGTGCGGCCCTCGAGCAGCTTTCGACCCGCGTGCGGAACCGTGGAGTGGCCGCGTGAACCGGATCCGCCTCCTTCCTGTCGTTATCTTGATGATCGGGGCGCTCCTCGTTCTCAAGACCGTGGGTCTCGTGACCCAGGGCAGCTATGCGCTGACCGGCGTCAACGTTGCCCTCGCGGCAGGTGGTGGCGGTGGTGGCCACGGCGGTTCGTCCGAGCCTGCAGCGACATCGACCCTGTCCCAGCCAACAGTGGCCGATACGTCGCCCACAATTGCCGACACCGCGCCAACGGCGGGTGAACAACCTCCCGTCGCTGCGGGCGGTCACGGCGCACCCGCGCCCGCCAATGATCATGGCGCAACGCCAGCGCCGGAAGCCGGCCATGGCGGTGAGGCGACCCAGGTCGCCGAAGCCAATATCGAAGGCGCGGCCGATGGTGGACATGGCGCCCCCGAAGGCTCCAATAGCGTTGCAGAATTCAATGCCTGCGCGCCGCGTCCGGTGGGCGAGGAAACGCCCGATGGCCAATTGACCGCCGTCGGTGCCGATTGTCCGCCAATCAAAGACGCCACGCCGCAGCTTTCGACGCCCAGTGGCAATGTCGATCTCGGCGCTTCGGACCCGACGCTGACCGAACAGGTGCTGCTCGACCGGCTCTCGGCCCGCCGCACCGAACTCGACAGCTATGAGCAGGAACTGGCTCTGCGCGCTTCGC
Source organism: Devosia sp. Leaf420 (assembly GCF_001425445.1). Classification (GTDB taxonomy): domain Bacteria; phylum Pseudomonadota; class Alphaproteobacteria; order Rhizobiales; family Devosiaceae; genus Devosia. Next base: position 228,375 of record NZ_LMQU01000013.1, read on the forward strand.
TCATCGATGCCGCCGAAAAGCGCGTCAACGAACGCACCGCCACGCTCCAGGCCCTCGAATCGCAGATCTCGGGTCTGGTCGAAGAGCGCAAGAAGCTCGAGGAAGATCAGTTCGCTTCGATCGTGTCGATGTACAAGACCATGAAGCCCAAAGATGCTGCCGGCATCTTCAATGCGCTCGAAATGGATGTGCTGCTGCGCGTTGCCAAAATGATGCCGCCTCGCAACATGGCTCCGATTCTGGCGGCGATGGACCGAACCAAGGCCGAGGCCCTAACCGTCGCACTCGCCTCGCAAACCTCGGAAAATCCCGAGCAGATGGGCGCTGCCGACCTCGCCGCCTTGCCCCAGATCGTCGGGCAGTAAACTTCTCAAGGAGCCCGCGGTGTTTACGCTGCGGGCTTTTTGCTGTCTTCCGGCTGCATTTCCCTATCCCACCCAAGACTTAAGCGCCGCGCGTAATCGGGTGTTAAGCATGCTTGCTTAGTCTGCGGCCAGTGCTTGGTTGTTGGCATGTTCTGGGTTTCCAGGGGTGTTCAGCTCTGCGTCGGGGCAGGTGGAAGTCGTGAATAAGACCATCAATTCGGGTTGGCTGAGGCCGCGTCATCTTCTGGCAGCGGCATATCTGTCGGTCAGCCTCCTCACGGTTTCCGTTGCCATGGGGCAGGATCAGGCCCAATTCTTTGCGACGCAGGAAGAAGGTTACGGCCGGCTCGTAATCAGCTTTCCCGATCGCGACACCATGCCGGCCTATTCGATGCGCATGACCAATGGTGTTCTCGCGCTCGAGTTCAGCGAGCCCATCAACGTCTCTCTGCCCGACGTCGCCTCGATTCTCCCCGATTATCTCTCGGTTGCGCGCCTCGATCCCTCGGGCAAAGGGCTACGCATTGGCCTCCGCACGACGCTCAATTTCAACCGCACCGAAGCGGGCACCAAACTTTTCATCGATCTGCTGCCCTCCAACTGGCAGGGCTCGCCGCCACCGCTCCCCGATGACGTCATCGCCGAGATGACCCAGCGCGCCGAGCGCCTGGCGCTCCGCGCCGACCAGCAGCGCAAGGCCAATGTCGTTGCCGAGCAGAACCCCAAGGGCACGCTGCGAATCGGCCGCAATCCGACCTTCATGCGCCTGCAGTTCGATTGGACCATTCCGACCCAGGCCAAGTTCGAGCAGGAAGGCGAGGTCGGCAATCTTGAATTCGAATGGCCGGTCGAGGTCGATCTGCGCGATCTGCTGTCCGATCTGCCGCCCGAAATCGTCACCGCCAAGAACACCGTCGATCTCGATGGCAGCGGGGTCAACCTCCGCTTTGCCAAAGGCATCACGCCGCGATTCTATTCGACCGGGCCCAACCAATATGTCCTCGATATCGACGTTGAGGGTCAGGGCCTGCCGGAATTTTCGGCCGAGGCGCTTGCCGCCGAAGTGCCACATGATACCGCTGATGCTGGCGCCGAGGCCGGGCAGGGCGCCTCCACTGGGCAAGACCTCACCGTTGTGCCGCCCAGCGAAATTACGCCCTTCGTCACCAATATCGGCAGCACCGTCCGCGTCGTCTTTCCGTTCACGCAGGAAACGCCCGCTGCCATTTTCCGGCGCGGCGATTCTGTCTGGCTGATGTTCGATACGAGCAGCACCATCCAGATCCCCAGCGATCTCGAAGAGCTCTCCGACATTTCCGACGAGTTCGTCGTCTCGATGGCGGACAATGCCCAGATCGTTCGTCTCGACCTGTCCAAGGATCGGCTCGCGACCATGGGGTCCGAGGGTCAGTCCTGGGTGCTCTCGCTGGGCGATGTCATGATGGCGCCGACCGAACCGATGGAATTGACCCGTCGCCGCGACATGCGCGGCGATTTCGAGATGACCGCTAATCTCGTTCGCCCAGGCCGTGTCCACCAGTTTCAGGATCCGCTCGTTGGCGACACGCTCGACGTGGTCACCATCTATCCACCGGCGCGCGGCATCACGCGCTCGCTCGATTATGTCGACTTCACCGCCATGACGAGTGTCCACGGCCTCGTCATTCGCCCCAAGGCCGACGATCTCTCGATTTCGCTCGAAAATGCCCTTGCCGTCATCGGCACTAATGAAGGGCTCGAAGTTTCCTCGACCGACAGCCTCCGTCACGGCGTCGCCGCCACCGTGCCAACCGATCGCCCCGGCTATGTTGATTATGAGCCCCTGGTGCAGTCGGACGCGGGAGTCTTCGGCAAGCAGCGCGACGAGCTGGAAGCCGCCGCCGCCGCCAGCGATGGCCGCGCGCGCGATGCGGCGCGCGTCGATCTCGCGGAGTTCTACGTCGCCAATGGCTTTGCCATGGAGGCCCTCGGTGTGCTCCGCGTTACCGAAGGCAATCTGCGCAATGATGAATTGCTGGCCAAGCTGAAGATGAGCATGGCCGCCGCCAACATCATGGCTGGCCGTCCCCAGGATGCGCTGACGCAGCTCAACACGCCCGACTATGATCAGGACATCGATGGCATGTTCTGGCGCGCCATCGCCCGCTCGCATGCCGGCGACTATGCCGGAGCGCGCGCCGATGCCACCCAGGCCTATTCAATCATCGATTCCTATCCCGGCTGGGCGCGCGAGACCTTCCTTCTCGCCGCCACCCGCGCCGCCATCGAAGAGCATTATGCCGACCAGGCCCAGCAGATGATCGGCGACGTCCGCTTCTCCGATCTCGGCAATGACCAGGTGGCCGATTTCAATCTCCTCACCGGCCGCATCGCCGAAGAGCGCGGCGAACTCAACAACGCTATCGATATCTACGGCCAGGTCATCGCCATGGAAGTGCGCGAGCCGCGCGCCGAGGCTGTCTACCGCACGCTCAAAATCCTCGACCAGCAGAAGCGTCTCGACATCGTCAAGGGCGCCCAGACGCTCTCTGCCGAAGCGCTGCTCTGGCGCGGCGATGCGCTTGAGGCCTCGATGCAAGGCATGCTGGCCGATCTCTATTTCCGCTCCGGCGAATATCGTCAGGGTTTTGAATCGGTGATGGCCGCTGTGGCGAGCGATCCCGATAGCCGTGACGTGCAGGCGCTCAGCGACAATGCGCAAAAGACTTTCAACGAGCTTTTCCTCAATGGCCTCGCCGATTCCATCGGCCCGGTCGAAGCGCTCAGCATCTATTACGACTTCCGCCAGTTGACCCCGCCGGGCACGCGCGGCGATGAGATGATCCGCAATCTCGCCCGTCGCCTCGTCCGCGTTGATCTGCTGCCGCAGGCGGCAGAGCTGCTTAAGTATCAGCTCGACAATCGTCTGCGCGGCGTGGCCCGCACGCAGGTCGCTTCCGATCTGGCGGTCATTTATCTCGCCGATCAGCAGCCTGCCGAGGCGATGCGTGTCCTCAACGACACGCGGCTGCCCGATCTGCCAGACGGGCTCGGTCGTCAGCGCCGCATTCTCGAAGCCCGCGCGCTCCTCGATGGCGGCCGCGATCAGCTCGCGCTCGACATGATCCGCGAATTGACCGGCAAGGATGTCGACCTCATGCGCATCGACGCGCATTGGAAGGCCAAGCGTTATGGTCAGGCCGGCCAACTCATCGAAGGCCTCTATCCGGCAACGCCGGGCGTACCCCTCAGCAAGTCCGCCCGCATGGCCGTTCTACAGGCCGCAGTCGGCTACGTCATGAGCAATGATTCGAGCGGCATTGCCCGCCTCAGGTCGAAATATTCCGACGCCATGGTCAGCTCGCCCGAATGGCCGATGTTCGACTATGTCACCGGCCCAATCGAAGCCACCAGCAACCAGTTCCGCCAAGTCGCCACCGAAATCGCCTCCGTCAACGGGCTCGAAACCTTCCTCTCGGCCTATCGCGAAGTCTACGGCAGCGAAGGCGCGCTGACTCCGGAGTCGGCGGCGCAGCCGGATGGTGCGGTAGCGACGCTGAAGTAGGAGAGGCCATCGCTGGAAATTGTTGGCGAGATAAAGATGTCGCCAAAAGTCACGTGAGTGACGGGTAGCTATTCATAGAGGCCGTTTTCGACCCCGTTCAAGAAATGGATTAGCTCCTGAAAGCGGATACACCCGCCTCAGGCCGTTAGGAAAAAGTCGATCCATCGCTCAGAACTGCAGGATCAATATAGCTATCGCCACAGCAACGACAATCGCCATGATCAAGATATGGATGTGCACCCTACGCTCCTGCGCTGATCCAGATCGGGCCAGAACCTTCAGCCGGTGCGCACGGAGGCCACGGTCGAGATTTTCGGGCTCGTAAAGGCTTGTGCAAACCGGAGTGAAGTCCGGCTGCATGTGCCAAACGAGCGCCCGAAGATTGGCCGGTGAGCCAACTGGTATAAGCTGGCATCCGACTACACGCTCGCCCGCCGCTACCGGAGAGGATGCCTCGATTAGCACACTCTCCGGGACCGGCTCTCTACGGCCAGGCAGCACACGCTGCACGCCGTAGAGCTTCTTTTCCTGCCTCATCAGACTGGTTTTGCCTTCTGCTCGGGCGCGCGCGCTTGAGACGTGCCGAGCACGAGCGCGCCGAGCAAGGCTGAGATTAGAGATCCCAAGAGAACGCCGAGTTTGACCTCGTCCTGCAGCAGCGTTGAGTCAGGGAAGGCAAGCAAGCCAATAAAGAGGCTCATGGTGAAGCCAATGCCGCAAAGAAGGGACACCCCATAGACCTGCCGCCATGTTGCATACATCGGCAATTCGGCCCAGCCGGCACGAATGACGAGTGCGGCCGCCGCAAAGACCCCGACCTGCTTGCCGATGACGAGGCCCGCCGCAACACCGAGCGGCACTGGATCGGCAAGTTGGCCGATCGACATACCCGCGAAAGACACGCCGGCATTGGCAAAACCGAAGATCGGCAGGATCAGGAAGGTCACCCAGGGTTGCAGGCCGTGCTCAAGCTTATGCAGCGGGGAATTCATGTCGTCAGGACGCGTAGGGCTCGGGCGTAGCGGGATCGTCAGCGCGAGAACGACGCCAGCAAGCGTAGCGTGGATGCCTGATTGCAGGACGAAGAACCAGAGCACCGCGCCGAGCAGCAAATAGGGCCACAGCACACGCACCCCAGTCCGGTTCATGGCAACGAGCGCAACGATGAGACCAGCAGCGAGGCCAAGGTTCATCATATCAATTGAGGTCGTATAGAAGAGCGCAATGATGATGACAGCGCCAAGGTCATCGATGATGGCGAGAGCGGTCAGGAACACTTTTAGCGTTGTGGGCACGCGCGATCCCAAAAGCGACAGTACGCCAAGCGCGAAGGCAATGTCCGTCGCGGCCGGGATGGCCCAGCCGTTGGGGTGACCTGTTGGTCCCATATTGAACGCCAGATAAATCAGCGCAGGCCCCACCATACCGCCTATGGCGGCAGAGCCGGGCAGAACGCGCCTCGGCCATGTCGAAAGCTGCCCATCGATGACCTCCCGCTTGATCTCGAGACCGACCAACAGAAAGAACAGCGCCATCAAGCCGTCATTGATCCAATGATGCACCGAGAGGCCGCCGACATAGGCGTGAAGCCCATCGAAGTAAGCGGCGGCGAGCGGCGAATTGGCGACCAGGATGGCGAGCGCCGCGGCAACCATGAGAATGATACCGCCCGAAGAGGCGTTGTCGAGAAAGGCGCGGAGAAGAGAAACGGGACGCGTGGGCGCAGCAGACATTGTCGCCAGCTCCTTAAGACACGGATGTTCGGAAAAGTGGTTTAGGCCCGACGCGACAAAGCGCGTGGCAGCTCAACAGCCGCCGCTGGGTAAACCAGAAATGCAATGAAGATGGAGTGGCTTTGTTCAGCCAAGCACAAGTGGGCCATGGGTCTCTTTCGAGATTCTGTTCCGCTGGCGGCCCGACCAGCGCAATCCTGCCCCATGAGGGCACCCGAGGAAGGTCTAGCGACCTGTGTCGGAAAGTTCAAGCAATGTTGGGATGCGGTTAGCGACCATGAAGCGTGCCAAATCTCTTCCCGCACCAATGTTGGCTTATGATGAATGTGAGTTTAAAGCCGCCAACCTTCGTCCCAACCCTCGTCTGCCGTTTAGCCCAACACCACCTAACTCACAAAACTTCGCACCAGCGATCCGACGACCAGATACCAGCCGTCCACGAGCACGAAGAAGATCAGCTTGAAGGGCAGGGAGATCACGACGGGCGGCAGCATCATCATACCCATGCTCATCAGCACCGACGCGACGACCATGTCGATGATGACGAAGGGCAGGAACAGCAGGAAGCCGATTTCGAAGGCGCGCCGCAGTTCTGAAATCAGGAAAGCCGGGATCAGCAATTGCAGCGGAATGGCTTCCGCTTCATCGGGGATTTCCGCATCCGTCAGATCGTAGAACAGCGACAGGTCCTGATCCCGGACATTGGCGCGCATGAAGGCATGGAGCGGCGCCACGGTCGGCTCGAAGGCTTCGGTGATCTCGATCTGCCCGGCCAAGAGCGGCGCGATGCCGTTGTCATAGCTCTGCTGCAGCGTCGGCTGCATGATGAAGAAGGTGAGGAACAGCGCCAGCGAGATCATTACCGAGTTCGGCGGCGCCGTCTGGAGACCGATGGCCGTGCGGAGCAGGGACAGCACGACGACGATACGGGTAAAACTCGTCACCATCACGAGGATGGATGGCGCGAGTGACAGGATGGTCAGAAGGCCGATGAACTGGATGGCGCGCTCGGCGATCGCAGTGTCGTCGCCGAAGCCGATGGAGATGTCCTGCGCCTGGGCGATGCCTGTTGCCAGAAGTGTCAGCCCGGCAGCAAGCGCCAGGCCGATAAAGGCCGTTTTCTTGAGGCGCCTGCGCGGGGCGCTAGTTTCTGTTGCTCTCGCCCTGCGCTTCGTGATCACGCGTTATGCTTTCGTTAACCGGCTCGTCTTCGCCTTCTTTAGCTGAGTCGGCCGCGTTTACGGGCGAAATGTCCGCTTTATACCCCGGCGGCAAAGTGTCCTGCGTCGTTACCGGGCGCAGCAGGCCCGTGTGGCGCAGCGATTTGCCCGGCGCATGCTCGCGCACCTTGTTGGCTTCACGGGCGCGATCTGCGGCGGCGCCGGGGCCCGCGGCTACAGTCGCAGCCGGCACAATCGTCGGCTTTATATCGGTCTTGCGCCCTTCACTGGCTGGGCGGCGACCAACCATGGGTACAGGGCGGCGCGAGGTTTGCGCGGCGGGCGGCTCCGGAGGCGTGATCCCCGATTCCACGACGAGGTCCTGGCTGCCGCCGGTCAGGATCAGGTGTTCGACATTGTCGCGCCGCACGATCAGCAATTGCCGCTTCTGATCGACCACCAGAGTGTCGATGATCGCGAGGCGCCGATTGCGTCCGCGCACGCCGTTGCTCGACACGTTGAAGACCAGTTTGAGCAGCCATACACCGAAGATGATGAGGACGATTACGGCCCCGAGGGCGAAGAAAGCGGTCAGGTATGTACTGCCGCTACCGCCGAAAAGGCTGGTGATGAACTGCACTGATTCTAACTCCTAAAGTGGCCGCCGTGATTCTGACGGGCATTTTCTGCCCAGTCAAACCAGGCAATCGTGCAGATTGCGAGGCAATTTGGGACAGCATGCGTGCTCAATTAACTCTTCTTTAACCACAAATGGGCAGGATTTTCCTATCTAGCCTGGACTCAAGGAGCGCTGGCGATGGGATTGTTGGATATGCCGGTCTTCGCGGCGCTGACGGACAAGATGCGCTGGCATCAGGCCCGGCAGGGATTGCTCGCCGAAAACGTCGCCAACGCCGATAACCCCGGCTTCAAGGGTCGCGACCTCAAGCAATACAACTTCGAGGATCGGTTCAAGGTCGCACAGGCGCCGACGGTGGCGACTGCAGCGACCCAGCCTATGCACTTTTCCACCAGCCTTGGCGGCGGTTCAAGCTTTGCCGATCAGCGCATGGTGAATTTCGAAGTCACGCCGCGCGGAAATGGCATCACGCTCGAAGACGAAATGATGAAGGTCACGACCAATATGATGGATTATCAGGCCGCGACCTCCCTTTACCAGAAGTCGGTCAAGATCTTGAAGACCGCACTCGGCAAGACAGCATAAGGAGGGCGTGACCCATGGACTTCAACACTTCGATCGGCATCGCCGCAACTGGCCTTCATGCCCAATCCGCCCGTATGCGCGTCATCGCTGAAAACATTGCCAATGCCGACTCGACGGCCTCGACCCCGGGCGGCCAGCCCTACCGTCGCCGCGTGCCGACGTTCGAAACGGTGATGAACCAGGAGCTTGGCGGTAAGGTCATCACCATGGGCAAGGTTGCCCTCGATCAAAGCGATTTCACGAGCCGTTACGAACCCGGCCATCCGGCCGCGGATGCCAGCGGCTACGTCCAGTATCCCAACGTCAATACGCTCATCGAGACGATGGACATGCGCGAGGCCCAGCGCAGTTACGAGGCCAATCTCAACGTGGTTACCATCTCTCGCCAGATGCTCGGGCAAACGCTCGACATCCTGCGCGGCTGACGTTCTAGGGGGCAAATATCATGGCGTCGACACCATTCAACATCGCAGCCGCGGCCTATGGCAATGCCAGCCGCCTCGCGTCGCAAATCAGCCGTCCGGAAGTCGAAAGCACGATCGCCGGGATTTCCGGTGGTCCGAACTTCGCACAGATGCTGGCCCAGTCGGTCCAGGGCATCGCCGAAACCGGCCGCGCCGCCGACCCGACTGCCGTCGCGTCGCTCAACGATGCCGCAAGCCGTCTTCTCTCCCAGGCGTCGCAGCCGGGCGCGCAGCTCGGCACCAATGCCGGCAAATCAGGCAATGAATTCGCCCAGATGCTGGCCCAGTCGGTGCAGGGTGTCGTCGATACCGGCCGCTCCTCGGACAAAATGGCCATCGACATGGTCAACGGCAAAGCCAATGTCGTCGATATGGTCACCGCCATGTCCCAGACCGAGTTTGCCATCGACAGCATCGTGACCATTCGCGACCGCGTCATCCAGTCCTATGAATCGATCATGAGCATGCCGATCTAAGGCATGCTTTCGCTCTCGCAACTTTGAGGGCTGCCGCTGCATAGAATTCGCGGCGGATTCAGGAATCAGTTACCTATGGCTTCGCGATTCTGTTCGCGGAGCGACTAAAATGACCGGCGCCGAAGTTCTCGACATTGCCAATCAGGGCATTTGGACGCTCGTCATCGTGTCCCTGCCCATGATGCTCGTCGGTCTCGTCGTGGGCGTCGTCATCGCGCTCTTTCAGGCGCTGACGCAGATCCAGGAACAGACCCTGGTCTTCGTGCCCAAGATCATCGCCATCTTCGTCACCATGCTGATCGCCCTGCCGTTCATGGGCGCGACCATGTCGGCTTATATGACGCGCGTGGTCGACATGATCATCGTCGGCGGCTGATGTTTACGCTCAACATCGATTGGGCGCCTGGCGCCGCCTTTACCTATCTCATCCTGTTTTCGCGCATCGCCGCGATGCTGATGCTGATGCCGGCATTGGGTGAAGACACGATCCCCGCGCGCTTGCGTCTCTCCTTTGCGCTGCTGCTGACTTTGGTACTATACCCATTGCTGCGCGACGTGATTCCGCCCGCTTCGACCGATTTCGGCCCGATGCTGGGACTGCTGTTCCATGAGATCGCCGTTGGCCTCATTATCGGGGCCATCGTGCGCATCACCACCATGGCCACCCAGGTCGCGGGCGCCATCGTCGCCTTCCAGACTGGCCTTTCCGGCGCCATGGCGGCCGACCCGACCCAGCAGGGCATGCAGGCTGCGGTGTTTTCAAGCTTTCTGTCGTTCCTCGGCATCACGCTGATCTTTGCGACCGATCTCCATCACATGATCCTCGCGGCGATCTACGACAGCTATGATGTGTTCTCGCCGACCATGCCCATCATGTCGGAAGATGCCATGCAACTGGCGCTCAAGACCGTCGCCGGCGCCTTCTCGGTCGGCGTGCAGATGTCTGCGCCCTTCATCGTCTTCGGACTCGTGTTCAACCTTGGCGCCGGCATCCTGGCGCGCCTGATGCCTGCCTTGCAGGTCTATTTTCTGCTCATGCCCGCCAACATCCTCGCCGGCCTCGTGCTTTTCGCGCTCCTGCTCATGATGATGATGGGGTGGTATCTCTCCGCCTTTGAAAATCATCTGGCCATGTGGCGGGGGTAGTCGATGTCAGACGAGGCCCCGGAGCAGGAAAGCAAAACAGAAGATCCCTCCCATAGAAAGCTCGAGGAAGCCCATAAAAAGGGCGATGTCGCCAAGAGCCACGAGGTAACGGCCTGGTTCATGCTGGTGGGCATGGCCGTCGTGGTCTCGTCGATGGCGCCTTGGGTCGCCCAGCAGATCAGCAATCCACTGCAGATCATCATGATGAATGCCGATCGCTTCGACGTCGAGGGGTCGGGTTTCTCTGCCTTTTTCAATGGGCTCGCGCTCGCCATGATCGGCGCAGTGCTAGCCCCGCTTGGCGTGCTCTATGTCTGCGGCGTCGTTGCCAATCTCATCCAGCACAAGCCGCTGTTCTCTACCGAGCCCGTCACCCCGAAATTCTCCAAGATTTCTCCGCTCGCTGGAGCCAAGCGCCTGTTCTCGGGCGAAGCGCTGGTCAATTTTGGCAAGGGGCTCGCCAAGATCGCCGTTGTCGGCACCGTCGTCGTGATGACTGTCTGGCCCGAGCGAGATCGCCTCGACACCATGATGACGGCCGACCCGATCGTCATCCTGCTCGATTTCCAGGAATTGGCGGTCAAGATCCTGACCTCCGTGCTCATCGTCGTCACCGCCATTGCGGCCGCCGACTACTTCTACACACGCAACAAGTGGTGGAAGCGGCAGATGATGACCATGCAGGAAACGCGCGACGAATATAAGCAGATGGAAGGCGATCCGCACGTCAAGGGCCGCATTCGCCAGCTCCGGCAGGAGAAGGCGCGTAAGCGCATGATGCAGGCCGTGCCCGACGCCACGGTCGTTGTCACCAACCCGACCCACTATGCCGTGGCGCTTAAATACGAAAAGGGCATGGGCGCACCAAAATGCGTCGCTAAGGGCGCCGACGCGGTCGCCTTGCGCATTCGCACCGTGGCCAAGGAAAGCGATGTGCCGATCATCGAAAATCCGCCGCTCGCCCGCGCGCTCTACGCGTCGGTTGACGTTGACCAGGATATCCCCGCCGAACACTTCAAGGCTGTCGCCGAGATTATCGGCTTCGTCATGCGCCTCAAGCACGGGCAGAGCTGGAAGGCGCGCTGATCGCGGCTGTGCTGCTGGAGGCCTAGGGTTGAGATCACGAAATCCGCCCGCGCGACGACCGGGATTTTTGGAAGCTCGATCACGTCATATCCCATTGCGGGGTAGTCGCGCTTTAGCCGCTCATATTCCACCAGTGCGGCGTCTAGCCCATGTTGCCGCTCGGCATCTCTGCGGTAGATCTCTGGCCATGGCGGCGTCAAAAACACTGTCTTGTGGAAGCTCGGATAGCCAGCCTCATAGAGCACGCCGCGATTGCCCGTCACTTCGGCCAGACCAGACAGAGCATCGAAAAGCCCGCGGTCGAAAAATACCGGGCCATCGAGTGTACTTGCCGTCGCAAGATCCTCTCGCGAGAGCGACACTACTCTGGTCAGAAACCCCTTGAGATCCAGCCAGGGCAGGGCGCTTCCGCCCGCGGCTTCTTCCTCGATAACGATCCTTCGCCCGGGCTCTTCGATCACGGCAAAGCCGCGCCGGGACAGTTCGGTCAGCAGCGTGGATTTGCCGCCGCCTGAGCAGCCGGAAATAATGATCAACCCGTTCAAATTCGAATTCCTTTCGTGAGGTTTTATTGCGCCAAACCGCAGGGATTTGAGGCACAGGGCGGGAAAAGCCGCCTTCGCTCTCCCAACGGGGGAATCCATTTGCTAAACCAATGTCGAGTGTCCCGAATCGGGGCAGGTTTTGCGCTGGAGCTCCCATTCATGGCCACGACGCCGCTCGGCGAAGACAACTACCCCGATCCGTTGGTTTCTGCTGCCAAGGGCGGTGCCGGTCTCTGGCGCGTCGCGGCGCTGGGGCTTGTTCTGGTCGGCGCCGCGGTTGCCTTTGCGCTCTTTGGTGAGCGGGTCCCGGCCGAAGTGGTCATGACTTTTGTGGGGCTGCTGGCCGTCGCCGGAGTCTTCTTCCTCTTTGGCTTGGCTGCCGGGCTGTTCCGCTTCGCGGCGTCCGAAGAGCGCCGGACGATCGCCCGAGCTGTGGTCGATACGGCTGCACGCGGGATCGTCGTGGCCGATCGCGATGGCAAGATCGCCTATGTGAATTCGCACTATGGCAATTTTAATGGAGCGCTGACCAATGGCGTGCCCGTCAGCCTGCCGCGCCTTTTCGCCGGACAGGCCGATGCCGGCGAGGCCATTTACCGGCTTACCCGCGCCGCCAAGGATGGCCGTAATGCAATCGAGGATTTGCGCATCGTCGGCGGCCTCGGTGGGTCGCAGACCGAGAGCGCTCGGGCCTTCTGGTATCGCATTTCCGTCCGGCCGCTGCCAGCCACCGATGAGACGACCAAGCCGATGGTCGTCTGGACCGTCGAAGACATTACGCGCGACCGCGAAAGCAACGAAACCGCTTTCCTCGATCTCCAGCGCGCCATCGATTATCTCGATCATTCTCCCGCCGGCTTCTTCTCCGCCGATGCTCAAGGCCGCATCCAATACCTCAACTCGACGCTCGCCGATTGGCTGGGCTACGACCTTGCCGAGTTCAACGCCGGTCATTTGAGCCTTGGCGATGTGGTCCGTGGCGATGGTGCGACGCTCCTGATGCGCGGCCGTCGCGATGGCGAAATCCACACCGAGATCATCGATATCGACCTCGTGCGCCGCAATGGCACCGCCTTGCCGGTTCGTATGTTGCACCGCGCCGCGCGTCTTGCTGATGGCGAATTGGGCGAGACGCGGACCCTCGTCCTCGATCGCTCCAGCGCCCCCGAAAGCGAAGAAGAACTCCGCGCCGCCGAAGTCCGCTTCTCGCGCTTCTTCAACGACACGCCTTTCGCCATTGCTACCCTCGATGGCCAAGGCCGCATTGTGCGAACCAACGCTCCATTCGGGCGCATCTTCCGCTGGTCTGGCGAGGAAAAGAGCTTGGAACTGCAGCCGATGCATGACCTCATCGGCGAAGGCAGCCGCGACAAGCTTATGCGCGCACTGTCCGACGCTACGGCACAGCGCAGTGAAGTCGAACCCGTCGACGCGCAGTTGAGCGTCGAAGGCGAGCATGCCGTCAGGCTCTATATCTCCGCGTCCGAAGTCAGTGCCGGCTCACCTGAGCAGATCAACGTCTATGCGCTCGATATGACCGATCAGCGCAAGCTCGAAGCCCAGTTCGCTCAGAGCCAGAAGATGCAGGCGGTCGGCCAGCTTGCGGGGGGCGTCGCGCACGATTTCAACAATCTGCTCACCGCCATCATCGGCTTCTCCGATCTCCTGCTGCTCAAGCACAAGCCGGGCGATCCGTCGTTCAGCGAACTCATGCAGATCAAGCAGAATGCCAATCGCGCTGCCGGTCTTACTCGTCAGCTACTCGCCTTCTCGCGCCGCCAGACTTTGCGCCCGCAAGTGCTCGAACTGCCGCTGATCGTCGATGACCTCACCGTGCTGTTGAAGCGCATGATCGGCGAGAAGAACAATCTGACGGTCGAGCACGGCCGAAATATCTGGCCAGTCCGTGCCGACGTGGTGCAGCTCGAACAGGTCATCATTAATCTCGTCGTCAATGCGCGCGACGCCATGCCCGATGGTGGCTCGATCACAGTCCGCACCAACAACATCACCGAAGACGAAGCCCGCGACCTCAAGTTCGATGGCATGGCCGCTGCAGACTATGTCCTTATCGACGTCCAGGATACGGGCACCGGCATGAGCCCCGAAGTCATGGCGAAAATCTTTGAGCCCTTCTTCACCACCAAGGAATTGGGCAAGGGCACAGGCCTCGGCCTCTCGACGGTCTACGGCATCGTCAAGCAGACCGAAGGCTTCATCTATCCCGTCTCGGTTGTCGGCGTCGGCACGACCTTCAAGATTTTCCTGCCGCGCTATGTCCCGACCGCGGAAGAGACCGCGGCCAAGGTCGCCATCGCCACGGCGCCGGCCAAGGACCTCACCGGCCACGAACGCATTCTCCTTGTCGAAGACGAGGAAAGCGTTCGCGCCTTCTCGGCCCGCGCACTGCGCACCACCGGCTATGAAGTCTTCGAAGCCGATGGCGGCGAAGAGGCGCTCGAAGTGCTCGAACACCTCGATTACAAGGTCGACCTCATCATTTCCGACGTCGTCATGCCGGAAATGGACGGGCCGACCATGCTCAAGGTCATCCGCGAAAAGATGACGAACCTGAAAATCATATTTGTGTCGGGTTACGCCGAAGAAAGCGTGCGCCGCGATATCGAGGATGATCAGAGCGTCGACTTCCTGCCAAAACCCTATTCGCTCGACCAGATCAATTCCAAGGTCAAGGAAGTGCTTCGGCGCCAGGACAAGACTGACGGCTAGGGCAGGGCGCAACATCGCCCTGCCACCTCAGTTCGGAGCTTTCATGAACCACCAAAACCGCATCGAAGGCCCGAACGAATATAACGTCCTCGGCGAAGCGCTGCAGCCGTGCTCCGACGATCCTCTCACGGGCTTCTTCCGCACCGGCTATTGCGCGGCTGGCCCAGAAAACTCGGCCGTGCATCTTGTCTGCATCGAAGCCACAGCCGAGTTCCTCGCCTATTCCAAATCCGTCGGCAACGACCTCTCGACGCCACGCCCCGAGTTCGGCTTTACCGGCATCGTCCCCGGCAATCGCTGGTGCCTCGTCGCCGCCCGCTGGCTGCAGGCCCATGAAGCCGGCAAGGCGCCACGCATCCATCTCCGCGCCACCAACCGCAAGGTTCTCGACCTCGTTCCGCTAGACATTCTGAAGCGTTACGCAATCGACTTGAACTGACGCATCAACCTCAGTCGTATGCCCGTAGTTCGTCGTAAGATACCATCACATGCTCGCGGAAAGCCTGCCGCTGCGTGAGTTGGTGATAATAGCGCTCGATATTGGGCCAGCTTGGTCGCGGAATATCGATGTCGAAATAGCGATAGAGCACGTGTCCAAACTGGATATCGGCGAGCGTAAAATCGCCGCCCGCCATAAATGTATGCCGCGCCAACTGCGCCTCGGCAATCGCGAGGATTGCATGCAGCTTTTCAAGCGCCGCTGCGATCGCCACGGGATCACGCCGTGACGGCGCCGTCCGTACCACGCGCCAAAATACCGGGGCCGTAAAAGCCAGCGTCACATTGATCTTGGCCCACTCTGCCCACTGATCCACCGGCGCCCGCACTGCCGGATCGCTCGGCCAAAACGGAGCATCGCCGTAGCGCCCCGCGAGATAACGCAAAATGGCGCCCGTCTCCCAGATAGGCTGATTGAGCCCATCCTGCAGCACTGGCACCGTCCCATTCGGGTTTATCGCCAAAATTCCGGCGTATCATTGCCGCCGAAGCGATGCCCGACATCGTAGCGCTCGTAGGGCAGCCCGAGTTCGCCGATGCACCACATCAGCGCCTGCACATTCGACGATGTCTTGCGCCCCCAGACTGTCAGCATGTGATGGCTCAGGCGGTTCCGCCCGGTATCGGCGTCCCCTCGGCCAATAGACCCTTCTCCGCTAGCGCGGTCCACAACGCGTCTGGGATCTTCGCATCCCACCAATTCAAAATGCCATCCAGCTCCTCGGGAGAGCGAGGACCCGGCAGCACATTGCACACGGCCGGATGGGTCAGCGGAAACTGCAGCGCCGCCGCGGGCAGTGGCACGCCGAACTCACGACACACGGCCTCGATCCCGCGAACCTTGGTGACGATCTCTTCCGGCGCGCGCTCATAATTGAACTTGTCGCCGCCAACCAGAATGCCGGAATTGAACGGTCCGCCGACGACGACCGACGCCTTGCGCGCGATACAGGTCGAGAGGAATGGCTCCAGCGAAGTCTGTTCCAAGAGCGTATAACGCCCGGCAAGCAGGAACACGTCCCAATCACCAAGCGCAAAGGCGTCCATCAACACCTGCCACTCGTTGACGCCGAGCCCGATCGCCTTGATCACTCCGCTATCGCGGAGCTCGCGCAGCGCCTTGTACCCGCCGCTCGCCAGTTGCGCCCAGAGCGGCTTGTTGCCCTCAACCCCATGCGTCGCTGTGCCGATATCATGGACATAGACGATATCCACACGGTCGAGCCCCAGCCGCTGCAGGCTATCTTCGAACGAGCGCATCACGCCATCGTAGGTGTAAACGTAGTGCTGATCGAATGGCAGGGGATCGACCCAGTTGCCTTTGTCCTGCCGGTCTGGCGAAACCGGCTTGAGCAACCGCCCGACCTTGGTTGACACCACGGGTCGAACCGCTGCTTCGCGCAGCACGTCGCCGACGAGATGCTCCGATCGCCCCAAGCCATATTGCGGCGCGGTATCGACATAGGTGATGCCCTTGTCGAGCGCGTGTTGCACCGTGGCTCGAGCCTGGTCAGCCGGCACGCGCGAGAAAATCCCGGCCAGCGATGCGCAGCCAAGCCCCAGTGTCGTCACCTCGAGCGCCGTCTCGCCCACGCGCCGCGTGTCAAACCCGCTGGTCACCAGAAACCTCCCTTAACTCCCTCCAAAACAACTGACATGTTAGTTGCGGCGAGTAAAGTGCAGCGCCCTTCGACAAACAAAAAGGCCCCTCGCTTTTCAGCGAGAGGCCCGATTTCAGTCTTGCTAGACCCTCAGTAGAGCCCGCTGATCAGCACTGGCTTTTCCTGCTCGAGACGCACCGGATTGCGCAGCGGCAAACCGAACTGGCCTTCTTCGATTTCGAAGATGTCGTTTTCCTTGGTCGAAATGCCATCCGCAAAGCTCAGCGTCGCCGTCCCGAACATATGGACATGCACATCGCCTGGCTCACGGAAGAGGCCATATTTGAAGTGGTGATATTCGAGGTTGGCGATGGTGTGGCTCATATTGTCCTCGCCGGAGAGGAATGGCTTTTCCCAAAGCACTTCGCCGTCGCGACGAATGCGCGACATGCCTTCGATATGATTGGGCAGATCGCCAACCCGCAGTTCCGGCCCAAAAGAGCAGGCGCGCAGTTTGGAATGCGCCAGGTAGAGATAGTTGATCCGCTCGGTCACGTGGTCGGAAAATTCGTTGGCGAGCGCAAAGCCAAGGCGGCGCGGCTGGCCATTGGCGCCGATCAAATAAATGCCGGCGATTTCAGGCTCTTCGCCCGCGTCGAGCGCAAAGGAGGGCGAGGGGATCGGATGGCCTGGATTGGAAACAATATGGCCATTGCCTTTATAGAACCATTCGGGCTGCACGCCCTTTTCGCCGCCAGTTGGCTTGCCGTTTTCCAGCCCCATGCGGAACATTTTCATGCTGTCGGTCAATTCGCCCGCCGGCTTTTCACCATTGCTCTTGTGCATGGCGTCGCGCGTTGCGGCCGATCCGAGATGGGTCAGGCCAGTACCAGTTACATGCATATGCGTCGCGTCGGGGTGATCGATAGGAGCCAGCAACCGGCCCTCGGCCAAAAGGGCGGCCTTATCTACAGTGCCACAAAGACCACGCGCATCGATCGCGGCCGATAGACCGCCAAGGCCCGCCAGGGCTGCCTGAGCCAGTTCATAGACACTGCTGACGCCCTCGACCTTGCGAGTCGCTCCGTCGCGCGTCACGCCCACGGCGCGGGTGCCATTGTCATCGAAATACTGGATAAGGTGCATGACTTTCCTTGCCTCCTGGGGCCTTCGGGAGCTTGGCAGGCATAAAGCGCAACCAGTCGCAGCATGTCTAGTCAAAAATCATACTTTTGAGACTCGCGGTCCCAATCATCCGCAGAATCATCACACAAGGTCGCATCGGTCAATCTAAATGTTCTCTTTTTGTACCTTGACAGCAATGAAACATAATGAGAACAAATACAGCACGACTTGTGGACATTGATCTCTCGACCCAGCGCGTTGCGTGGTCCTCGAGAGCGTGAAATAAGGAGAGAAATCATGGCTAGCTCGCCGCTTCGCGTTGTTGAGGGTGGATCGATGGATAAAGACAAGGCTCTTGCGGCAGCGCTGAGCCAGATCGAGCGGAATTTCGGCAAGGGCTCGATCATGCGCCTGGGCGAAAATTCCGCAATCGAAGTGGAATCGATCTCGACCGGCTCGCTCGGTCTCGATATCGCGCTTGGTATTGGCGGATTGCCCAAGGGCCGTATCGTCGAAATCTTCGGGCCGGAAAGCTCGGGCAAGACGACGCTGGCTTTGCATGTCATTGCCGAAGCGCAGCGCAAAGGGGGCATCTGCGCCTTTGTCGACGCGGAACATGCGCTCGATCCGGTCTATGCGCGTAAGCTCGGCGTCAATGTCGATGACCTGTTGATTTCCCAGCCGGATGCCGGCGAACAGGCGCTCGAAATCACCGACACGCTGGTCCGGTCCGGTGCTATCGACGTTCTCGTCGTCGACTCGGTTGCAGCGCTCACCCCGCGCGCCGAACTCGAAGGCGAAATGGGTGATGCGCTTCCAGGCCTTCAGGCCCGCCTGATGAGCCAGGCCATGCGCAAGCTGACCTCGTCGATTTCGAAGTCCAAGTGCCTCGTTATCTTCATCAATCAGATCCGTATGAAGATCGGCGTGATGTATGGTTCGCCCGAAACCACGACGGGCGGTAATGCGCTGAAATTCTATGCTTCGGTTCGTCTCGATATCCGCCGCATCGGCGCGCTCAAGGATCGCGAAGAAATCGTTGGCAACCAGACCCGCGTCAAGGTGGTCAAGAACAAGCTTGCTCCGCCGTTCCGTCAGGTCGAATTCGACATCATGTATGGCGAAGGCATTTCCAAGACTGGCGAATTGCTCGATCTCGGCGTCAAGTCCGGCATCGTCGACAAATCTGGTGCCTGGTTCTCCTGGGATAGCCAGCGCCTGGGGCAGGGCCGTGAAAACGCCCGTCAGTTCCTCAAGGACAATCCGGAGATTGCCAACACGATCGAGCAGGGCGTCCGCGAGAGTTCGGGCCTCCTTGGCGAAGTCTTGCTCGTGGCCGGTGGCGAGGAAGACGCCGGCGACGAATAAAGCCTCCACAAAAGTCCCATGCATACTTTTTGACCCTCGCCATCGGCGGGGGTCTTTTTCTAGGGCGAGTTGTAATTGGCAGTTGGTCCGATGCTGCTCTTCTCCTTGTGGTGAGGAAACAAGTGCTGATGTATCGGCATCAGCCACCCCAACCTTCTCCCATCCCAATATCGCCGCAATGCTGGACATTTCCGTCATTCGCACGATAGAAAGCCACGTTTCTTTCTGGACGCGCCCGCGTTCTGTTCGTCATGAAAGCCTGTTGATGACCAGCGTAAACGATCTCCGCTCGAGCTTTGTCGATTACTTCGCCCGCAATGGCCACGAAGCCGTCGCCTCGAGCCCGCTCGTGCCGCGCAACGATCCGACGCTGATGTTCACCAATGCCGGCATGGTGCAGTTCAAGAATGTCTTTACGGGTCTTGAAAAGCGCCCCTATTCGACGGCGACGACGGCCCAGAAGTGCGTGCGTGCCGGCGGCAAGCATAACGACCTCGACAATGTTGGCTTTACTGCGCGCCACCACACATTCTTTGAAATGCTGGGCAATTTCTCGTTCGGCGACTATTTCAAACCGCAAGCGATCGAGCTCGCCTGGAACCTTCTCACCAAGGACTGGGGCCTTTCGCGCGACAAGCTGATGGTCACTGTCTATCAGGACGATGACGAAGCGCTCGAACTCTGGAAGAAGATCGCCGGTCTTTCCGAAGACCGCATCGTGCGCCTCGGCGCCAAGTCGAATTTCTGGCAGATGGGCGATACCGGTCCCTGCGGTCCGTGCTCGGAAATCTTCTATGACCATGGTGACAAGGTCTGGGGCGGCCCTCCGGGCTCGCCGGATGAAGATGGCGATCGCTGGATCGAAATCTGGAACCTCGTCTTCATGCAGTTCGAACAGCATTCCGATGGGTCCCGCACCGGCCTGCCGCGTCCGTCCATCGACACCGGCATGGGTCTCGAACGCGTTGCTGCTGTCATGCAGGGCGTTCACGACAATTACGACATCGATCTCTTCAAGGCGCTGATCTCGGCCGCCGCCAATGCCACGAATGCCGACGTCGATGGTCCGGACAATCGGAGCCTCCGCGTCATTGCTGATCACCTCCGTTCGATGAGCTTCCTCATTGCCGAAGGCGTACTGCCCTCAAATGAAGGCCGCGGCTATGTTCTTCGCCGCATCATGCGCCGCGCCATGCGTCACGCAACCCTTCTGGGCGCGAGCGAACCGACGATCTACAAGCTCGTCCCGGCGCTCGTTCGGGAAATGGGCCAGGCCTATCCCGAACTTAGCCGCGGCGAAGCCATGATCGCCGAGACCGTTCGCCT
The DNA here is from genome assembly GCF_001425445.1 of Devosia sp. Leaf420. GTDB lineage: Bacteria > Pseudomonadota > Alphaproteobacteria > Rhizobiales > Devosiaceae > Devosia. The sequence goes on from NZ_LMQU01000013.1 coordinate 248,767, forward strand.
CGAAGAAGGTCGCTTTCTCAAGACGCTTGGCCGTGGCCTGCAGATTCTTGAATCGGAAACATCCGGCCTCGGCGAAGGTGATGTGCTCAACGGCGCAGCCGCTTTCAAGCTCTATGATACCTATGGTTTCCCGCTCGATTTGACGCAGGACGCCCTGCGTTCGCGCAATATCACGGTCGATCAGGCAGGGTTCGACGCTGCCATGGCCCAGCAAAAGGCTGAAGCCCGCAAGAACTGGGCTGGCTCGGGTGAAGCGGCCACCGACACCGTCTGGTATGGTCTTGCCGACAAGCTCGGACCGACAGAATTCCTCGGCTACGAAACCGAGACGGCCGAAGGCGAGATCAAGGCATTGCTGGTCGATGGCGCAGAAGTCGCTGAGATCGCTGCCGGTCAGGACGGCGTCGTCGTCGTCAACCAGACCCCATTCTATGGCGAGAGCGGCGGCCAGGTCGGCGACTCCGGCGTCATCAAGGGCGAAGGCTTTGCTGCCGACGTTCTCGATACCGGCAAGCACCATGGCGTCTTCAGCCACAAGGTGAAGGTCACCGAAGGCACCCTCAAGGTCGGTCAGGCTGTCGAGCTCGTCGTCGATCACGAGCGGCGCTCCTCGATCCGCTCCAACCATTCGGCCACCCACCTGCTGCACGAAGCCCTGCGCCTCGTGCTCGGCGACCACGTCGCGCAAAAGGGGTCGATGGTGTCCTCCGATCGCCTGCGCTTCGACTTTGTGCACACAAAGCCGATGACCCCGCAGGAAATCGCCCAGGTTGAGGATATCGCCAACACGATCATCCTTCAGAACACCGCGGTCGAAACGCGCCTTATGGGCGTCGATGAAGCCAAGGAATCGGGTGCGCGCGCTCTCTTCGGCGAGAAGTATGGCGATGAAGTCCGTGTCGTTTCCATGGGCGAGCCGACCGGCAATGGCCTCGGCTGGTCCGTCGAACTTTGTGGCGGCACGCATGTGCGTCGCACCGGCGATATTGGTCTTGTTTCGATTGTTACCGAGACCGCCTCGGCCGCAGGCGTCCGCCGCATCGAGGCTTTGACCGGCAAGGCCGCGCGTCATCGCGGCAACACCAATGTCAACATTGTCTCGTCGGCTGCAAGCCTTCTCCGCTCCGGCACGCATGAAGTGCTCGAGCGCATCGAAGCCCTGCAGAACCAGATCAAGAGCGCGGAAAAGGCCCTGAGCGACGCGCGCCAGAAGCTGGCGCTCGGCGGCAGCGGCGAAGGCGGCAGTGCCACTGAAACTGTCAATGGTGTCACTTTCGTCGGCCGCGTCGTTGAAGGCGTCGCCGCCAAGGATATCAAGACAGTCGTCGACGCCGAAAAGAAGCGCATCGGCTCCGGCGTCGTTGTCATCGTTCTCAAGGGCGAAGACGGCAAGGGCACCGTGGCCATCGGCGTGACGGAAGACCTCACCGGCAAATATGCCGCCGGCACCTTGATCAAGTCAGCAACCGCAGCGCTGGGCGGGCAAGGTGGTGGTGGCCGTCCGGACATGGCCCAGGGTGGCGGTCCAGATGCCTCCAAGGCCGACGACGCCGTCGCCGCTATTCGCGCCCTGATCTGATCGAACGGCAGCCTTAAACACAAAACCCCGCGCCATCGGTGCGGGGTTTGTCGTTTCTAGAACCAATTCGCCGCTGAGGACGCGTCGATGGTAACGGACTGCTACCGGATCACTCCCCAATTCGGAAGAAGAACACTCGCGGCTTCCAGCGGATCGGTCGCTTCTCGCTGAGCACATTCATGAGCCCCGCTCCGACCACGATTAGCATCCCGACGACCGCAATCCAGTCCGGATATTCGCCGAAAAAGAGCGCGCCGAACAGGATCGCCCAGATCAGCTGACTGTACTGAACCGGTGCGATCAGGTTGGCAGGCGTCTGCTTGCTGGCCTGAATGAGCAGCAGCGCACCGACACCACCGAGTAGACCAATGCCCAAAAGGATCGCCATCTGCTCCAGATTGGGTACCACGAAAGTCGGTATCATCATGAAGCCATTGAAAATTCCGGAATAGAGCACCTGCAGCCCGACAAGGCTGACGCGTCTCTCTTTGGGCGCTACATGGCGGAGCACGGTTGTTGTGACCGCGGCCAGAGCGGCAGCGACCATCATCACGTAATGGCCCATTTCAAGCTCGCGAAGACCCGGACGGATGACCAGCACGACGCCGAGGAAACTGACGAGCAGGAGCAGCCAACGCGGCACGGAAACATGCTCGTGGAGAAGCACTACCGACAGCAGGGTCACGAACAAAGGTGTTGTAAAACCAATGGCATAGACGTCGGCAAAGGCGATATGAGTGAAGGCATACATGACGCATGCTGTCGCCGAAATCGCCGTTGCGCAGCGCAGGTGCACAAGCCAGGGATGCTGCAATTTATAGATGTCGCGCCAGCGCTCGCCGCGCTTTGTCAGCAAAGCGGGAATGATCGAAAAGCTGGTGGTGAAAAACGCGATTTCGAACACCGACAGGCCGGACCCCGTCGCTTTGATCAGCGCATCGCCGATGGAATAACTGGCATAGGCCAAAAAGGCCAGAATGACGCCGACGGGCATCTCAACTACCTGACAAATCGGGGTTTGGACTCGTGAGCGAGCAATCTACCATACTAAGCTTGTTCTTCGCGGTCACGCTCTTCTAGTCTGCCTTAACTCGGGATAATCTGCCCCCGCCATTCATCCCGGCTTTAGCCGCGCAATGGCTTGGTTGGAGCATGGCGGACCGGTGACCGGCCGCTTCTGGAGGGCATGCCATGACTATGTTCAAGCGAGCCGTGCTTGGCACTATCGCCGCGCTGGGCCTGGCTTTTCCGGCTATATCGGCGGAGCGCGCCATCATCGTGCTCGATGGCTCGGGCTCGATGTGGGCGCAGATCGATGGCAAGGCGCGGATCACCATTGCGCGTGAAACGCTGGCGTCAGTTTTAGCGGATCTGCCGGACGATCTCGAACTCGGTTTCATGACCTATGGGCATCGCAAGAAGGGCGATTGCGGCGATATCGAAATGCTGGTCGAGCCAGCCGTCGGCACGGGAGCGGCGATCGCCAAAGCGGCGGATAGCATCAATCCCAAGGGGATGACGCCGATTTCCGACGCAGTAAAACTTGCGGCGGAAGACCTGCGCTACACCGAGGAAAAGGCCACGGTGATCCTCATTACCGATGGGCTCGAAACCTGCGAGGTCGATCCGTGCCAGCTTGCAAGCGAACTGGAAAAGCAGGGCGTTGATTTTACCACCCATGTCCTGGGCTTTGGTCTCTCCGATGAAGAGGGACAGCAGGTGGCCTGTCTCGCGGAAAACACGGGCGGCCAATATCTTTCTGCCGCCGATGGTGCGGGCCTTGTCGACGCGTTGACAAAGACCGTCGCGCAAGTGGTACAGGCCGAGCCGAAACCAGAGCCCGAACCAGCCCCGAAACCTGAACCGGCGCCTAAGGTCGAATACAACTTTGCGCCAACCGCGTCGCTGTCCGAAGGTGGACCGGATATTGAGGACGGTGGTCCGCTTAATCTGACCTGGCAGTGGTTCAAGGTGAACCCCGACGGCACCAAGGGCGAATGGATCGACACCGACTACTATGCCCGCTTCAAAGGGACGTTGGAGCCCGGCGATTATATCGTCACAGTCGAATATGGTTATGCCACTGCTGAACAGCCCGTGACCATCGTAGCAGATAAGGTCAACGACACGCATTTCATCCTCAACGCAGCCGTCTTCAAGCTGCATCCAAAGTCGAGCGAGGGTGCCGAGGTGAATGAAAATGCCTCAATCGGAATTCGCCACAACGGCGAAAATGTCACGACGCAATATGGCGATAAGGTCCTCGTTCTGCCCGCCGGAAAGCTAGACTTCGACGTGACGATCGGAGAGGCCACGGTGACTCGGTCGTACACGGTAAAGGCAGGCGAGACGATCGATGAAGACGTCATCGTTGGCACGGGTCTTGTGTTCTTCAAGGCTGAGTACGCGCCCGGCGTAAAGGTCGAAGATAATGACCTATACATGGAAATCTTCGATGCCAAAGTGGCGCTTGATGGCACGCGGAGTTCGATAGCCTATGGCTATGATGGCGAGCAGGATTTCGAGCTGGCGCCGGGTGACTACGTCATGGACTACAAGCTGGACGGCGCGACGGGCCAGATACCGTTCAGTGTCGCGACCGGAGAGCGGACGGATGTTCCGGTTGTGCTCGACGCAGGCGTGCTGGCGGTGACGACACCGAGCGACGACTATGTCGAATTCCGCAGCCCCACCAAAGACATCGCGGGCAATATCACGTCGTTCGACTATGGCTATGGGCCGAACGTGCAAACCACGCTCAAAGCGGGCGACTACATCGTATTTTCAGAAAAGGGTGATGTCGAAAGCGAAACGCCGGTGACCATCAAGGCGGGCGAGCGGTTCGAGTTGACCATCACGCGGCCGAAAGCCGGGGGGAAGAAAAAGTAGGGCTGTACCCCAAAAGCAAAGGCCGGATCGTGAGATCCGGCCTTTTTCAATTCAAAGCGATTAGAGCGCTTACGCCATGGCCTTCTGGAGGTTGGCGTCAATGGCGTCGAGGAAGCCGATGGTCGAGAGCCATGGCTGATCTGGGCCGACGAGCAAGGAGAGATCCTTGGTCATCTTACCTTCTTCGATGGTGTCGACGGTGACCTTTTCGAGCGTCGAGGCAAACTTGGCCAGCGCCGCGTTGTCGTCGAGCTTGGCGCGGTGTGCGAGGCCACGGGTCCAGGCGAAAATCGACGCGGTCGAGTTCGTCGAGGTTTCCTTACCCTGCTGGTGCTGACGGTAGTGGCGGGTCACGGTGCCGTGGGCGGCTTCCGATTCCACGATCTTGCCATCGGGCGTTGCCAAAACCGAGGTCATCAGGCCAAGCGAGCCAAAGCCCTGGGCCACGATGTCGGACTGCACGTCGCCATCATAGTTCTTACAAGCCCAGACATAGCCGCCGGACCACTTTAGAGCCGAAGCAACCATATCGTCGATCAGGCGGTGTTCGTACCAGATCTTCTTGGCTTCGAACTTTTCCTTGAACTCGGCTTCATAGATCTCCTGGAAGATATCCTTGAAGCGGCCGTCATAGACCTTGAGAATGGTGTTTTTGGTCGAGAGGTAAACCGGCACGCCGCGCGCGAGGCCGTAGTTGAAGCTCGAGTACGCGAAGTCGCGGATCGACTCGTCCTGGTTGTACATGGCCATGGCAACGCCGGCGCCGGGAGCCTGATAGACTTCGTGCTCGATGACCTGGCCGTCTTCGCCGGTGAACTTGATGGTCAGCGTGCCCTTGCCGGGGAAGGTGAAATCGGTGGCGCGGTACTGATCACCGAATGCGTGACGGCCGACGATGATCGGCTGGGTCCAGCCGGGAACGAGGCGCGGCACGTTCTTGCAGATGATGGGCTCGCGGAAAATCACGCCGCCAAGGATGTTGCGGATCGTGCCGTTGGGCGACTTCCACATCTTCTTGAGGCCGAATTCTTCGACGCGCTGCTCATCGGGGGTGATGGTGGCACATTTGATGCCGACGCCATATTCGCGAATGGCATTGGCCGAATCTACGGTCACCTGATCGTTGGTGGCGTCGCGGTTTTCGATCGAGAGATCATAATACTTGATGTCGAGATCGAGGTAGGGATGGATCAGCTTGTCCTTGATCGCCTGCCAGATGATGCGGGTCATTTCATCGCCGTCGAGGTCCACAACTGGGTTGGCGACTTTGATCTTGCTCATCGGATACTCCCTGAAAATCCTTGCTTTGGCCCCTCGGCCAATTTCGCAGCCCCTATAGCATTATGAGCGCGAAGCGCAAAGACGGGTCCGGCAAGGGGGCATGCCATTGACCCGTGCATATGCACGGGTGTACTGAGCTGCCATGCAGGATGATTTTGATATTTGCCTTGTGCTGAACACGCGAATGGCCGCGCGAGCGGTCACGCGTCTGGCCGATCGGCGCCTACGGCCGTTCGGCGTTACCGCGGCGCAATTCAATATCATGGGGATGCTGGTCAGCCGGCCGAACCGCTCCATCTCGGAAATGGCGAGCGAACTGGCCATGGAACGCACCACGTTGTCGCGCAATCTGGCACTGCTCGAACGAAAAGGTCTGATCGCAACCGAAGCGACTGCCGAGGGAAAAGCGCGGCCCTATGCCCTGACTGGGGCCGGCCGCGCGGCTTTCGACAAAGCTGTTCCCGAGTGGCGAAGCTCGATTGCCGACCTGCGCCTCGCACTGCGCGACCCCGATTATGAGACTGTTATCAACGGTCTCCGCAATATCGCCCGCCTTTAGGCGGCCCCCCACACAGACCATCTCCAAATGAATCCGTTCAAACAGAGGACATGTCCATGCTGAAGCCCGATCCATCCGACCCCATCGTCGTTACCGGCATGGGGGCAGTGACCCCACTTGGCGTTGGTGTCGAGGTTTTCTGGCGCCGGTTGATCGAGGGCAAAAGCGGTATCGTACGCAATGATCGGTTCGATACCGAGGGTTTCGTGTCGCCGATTGCCGGCCTCGTGCCTGGCAAGGATCGCGATGAGCACGGCTTTGACCCCGTTGACTTCATAGACGCCAAGGAGGTCAAGAAGATGGACCTCTTTATCCAATACGCTCTGGGTGCGACGGCTGAAGCCCTGGCGCAGGCGAATTGGTTTCCCGAAACGCTTGAGGACCAACAGGCTACCGCGACGATCATCGGTTCGGGCGTCGGCGGTTCGCCAGTGATGGCCAAGGCGGTTGAGACGATCCGCGAGAAGGGACCGCGCCGATTATCGCCTTTCACCGTGCCGTCCTTCCTCGCCAATCTCGCCTCTGGCTGGGTATCCATTCGCTACCAGTTTCGCGGTCCAATCGGCACGCCGGTTACGGCTTGTGCTGCTTCCGCTCAGGCCCTTGGCGATGGTGTGCGCTTGCTGCTGACAGGTGAAGCCGAAGTCGTCGTGGCCGGTGGCGCAGAGGGATCGGTCGATCCGATCTCGGTCGGCGGTTTTGGCGCCGCCCGCGCGCTTTCCACGGCCTATGCGGATGATCCCACCAAAGCCTCACGGCCATTCGATAAGGGCCATGATGGCTTTGTGCTGTCGGAGGGCGCTGCTGTTGTCGTCATAGAAAAGCTCAGCCATGCGCTAAAGCGCGGTGCGACGCCTTTGGCGATTGTTGCCGGCTACGGCACATCGGCTGATGCCTATCATCTGACCTCAGGCTCTCCGGATGGGGCAGGAGCACAGGTTGCGATGCGCAATGCCATCAAGATGGCTGGGATTGACCAGTCCGCGATTGGTTACGTCAATGCGCATGCGACATCGACTCAGGTCGGCGATATGGCTGAGATTGCCGGCATCGGGGCTGTGTTCGCTGGGCGCGGCAAGGATCTGGCGGTTTCGTCCACCAAGTCGGCTACGGGTCATCTTCTCGGCGCAGCAGGGGCGCTCGAAGCTATCGTGGCCATTCAGGCGATCCGCAACGACATGCTGCCGCCGACGATCAATCTCGACGATCCGGTAGAAGAGGCAGACATTTTCGATCTAGTGCCGAACAAGGCAAAGCCCAAGCAGTTGGACTACGTGCTGTCCAATTCCTTTGGTTTTGGCGGCGTCAACGCGGCGCTTGTCTTCGGTAAAACGCCGTAATTCTATTTGGCTGGGAGCGTGGCGACGAAGCGTCGGCATCGCCCCAGCCAATCAGCGAGGGTGTCGTCGTCTTCGAGGGCATCGCCCGAGACGACGACAAAGCCGGTCATGCTGCGGCCGCCCATATCCATAATGCTGGCTCCGGAAATGGCGAGCGCCTCATCCATTCCGTCTTTGCCCACGCGGACAATGAGACTGCCTTCCTTTGTCGGGCAGCACAGCATGTTTCCGTTTTGCATAAATGCGCGGCCGCCGAACATTTTCTTCTCGGTGAGAAAAGGCATGGGCCCAAGGATATTGCGAACGCGATCGCTCAACTCGTCGCACGCCATGCTCATCACGCTTCGTCCTTTCTATAGGTGTCGTGACGCGGAAGGTGATCGGCGATCAGATCCCAGGCTTGATGGCTCCGTGAAAAGATCAACTGGTTTGGCTTGAACCAGTCATTGGCACCCGCGAAAATGCCCACAGGCACTATACGAAGCGCAGGGGCGCGCGAACTCTGAGCGAGTAGCGTAGTGCCACATTCGGGGCAGAAGTGGCGCGTGAAGCTTGCTCCGGATGCAGCCGGGCGGGAGATCGACTTCAGCGCGCCCCGCGTCCGAACGTCTTCAGCATGGAAAAGAACGACCGCAGAATGTCCGGCGCCGCCAACGCGCTGGCAATTCTCGCATGAGCACATGAACATGGACACGGGTCGGCCGGCGACGTGAACGGAATTGGCGCTGCAATCGCAATGTCCGTATTGATCCAGGTTAAGATTATTTTTGTGGGTCATGGCAAAAAGTTGCATGCTCGTTGCGGGTCTGCAAGATGCCTCAACGTCCCCTTAATCCGCGGAGAAAGTATCATGGGTTACTATCCGCACTTCCCGGTTTCGACGCAAAGGTTGCGGCTTCGCCAATTCACCCGCGGCGATGTCGATGCGGTGTTCGACTATCGCGGTCGGGCGGATGTCGCACTCTACCTCTTCGATTCAGCTCTCAGCCGAGATGAGTGCGCCCAAGCCGTGCAGCAGCGCATCGTCCATACCAATTGGGCAGAAGAGGGCGATAAGATTGTGCTGGCGGTGGAGCTCTCAGACAGCTCGCGTGTCATTGGCGAAATGTCGCTCATTTGGCGAGACGTCGATGCCCGTCAGGCCGAGATAGGTTGGATTTTTCACCCGGAATATCAGGGCCGTGGCTACGCGACGGAGGCGGCGCGTGCGGTCATCAACCTAGGATTTTATGGTGGGGACATCCATCGCATCTTTGCACGGTGTGACGCACGGAACAGTCCGTCGTGGCGCCTCATGGAGCGGTTGGGCATGCGCCGTGAAGCACACTTTCGCGAGCATGCACGGTTCAAGGGTGGCTGGGACGAAGAGTTCATCTATGCTGTTTTGCAGCGCGAATGGCAGGGCGAAAACCAGCCCTGATCGCCGCGGGACTTATTGCTCCATGATATGTGGTTTCACCCATGTCATCCGGAGACATCCCTGTTCGTGCCTGCAAAAGCTGAGTGAACTGAATTTCATTAGATATTGCAGGAACTTCCATCCGATCATGCCGTTGTCCCCTTGGAGCGTCCAGCAGCTTACATAAGGGGCGGAATCGTCATGTCGGGTTTGAATTTTCCAATCACTACCAATCGTCTTGTTCTTCGTCCGTTTGAGCGCAGTGATGTGCCCCTGGTCGCGCGCTATCACACTCTTCCTTCTGTCCAGCGCTATCTCGCTCGTCCAACACGCTATGCTGAAGACGTAGCCGGCGCCGTCGAAGTCATGCGCAACCAGATCGGTTTGCAGCGTCCGGGCGATGTTCTGACCCTTGCGATGCAGCGCAAAGGCGATCAGGCCGTCCTCGGTCATGTGTCGCTGAAATGGTCCGACGCGACCGCGGGGCAGGGGGAATTGCTGTTCTGCATCGATCCCGCCCACGCTGGTAACGGCTTCCTCACCGAATCACTGACCGCGATGCTGAACCTCTCCTTCGATCATTTCCGCATTCACCGCATTTTCGTGCGCTGCGATGGCCGTAATCATCACTCAGCCAAGCTGATGCAGAAGCTCGGTATGCGCCTTGAAGCGCATTATCGCGAGCACGCGCTCTTCCAGGGTGAATGGGACGAGGAATTGCACTTTGCCATTCTCGATCGCGAATGGCAGGCATCGTCCAAGGTGCGCCCGTTGCCGCTGCGCGAACGCGTCGCCTGATTTGCACCTGAGGCGCATCTGCGCTATGTCGCCGCCAAATCGGCTGGATGGCGCAGATGGCAGGCACTGACACTTCCCTCTCCATAACGCTGGCCCCCGGGCCAGCGATTATTTTATGCGAACCGCAATTGGGCGAGAATATCGGCACTGCGGCACGCGCCATGGCCAATTTCGGGCTCTGGGACCTGCGCCTTGTTCGCCCGCGCGACGGCTGGCCGAATGAAAAGGCGGTAGCAGCTGCCTCTCGAGCAGACCATGTGCTCGAGCGTGTCCGTGTTTTCGAAACACTGGAAGACGCCATCGCCGATCTCAAGCTGGTCTATGCCACTACGGCCCGTTCGCGCGACATGCAGAAAGAAGTGCTGGGGCCGGAAGAAGCATCGATCAATATGGCCCAGAGCATCAATGCCGGGCAGGGGGCGGGACTGCTCTTCGGTCGCGAACGTTGGGGCCTTCTCAATGATGAAGTCGCCATGTCGGACGCGATCGTAACCCTTCCGGTCGAACCGGCATTCGCGTCTCTCAACATCGCTCAGGCGGTTTTGTTGATGGCATATGAATGGCGCCGCCATGGTGGCCCGGGCAAAGATCTGCCCTTTGGGGACGGGCTCGATGAAGCCGCGCCGCGCAACGAACTTGTCGGGCTGTTCGAGCATCTCGAAGGCGTGCTTGATCAGAGTGGTTTCTTCACGACGCCGGATAAGCGCCCCAGCATGGTCAACAATCTGCGCACGGCGCTCACCCGCGGGCGATTTACCAGCCAGGAAATCCGCACACTGCGCGGCGTGATTTCTTCAATCGACCGGCGCCATGAGCGACCGAATCCAAACCGGCAGAAGGCCGAGGCCGATAAACCGATCACGGATTAATCTGCCGAACGGATCGGACCAGATTCGCCTTTGACGCCGGTGCGACAAAGTGTCATGCCGGGTCATCATGTCCACGACCCATCCTACTGAGCCCAATCGGCTTGCCTTCACCTATCCCGACTTTCGCTTTTTTTGGCTGACGACACTGTTCGTCAGCTTTGCCGTGCAGATCATGTCGGTCTCCATCGCCTGGCAGATTTTTGCCGTGACTGGTGATTATTTCCTGCTCGGGCTTGTTGGGCTGTGTCTGTTTCTCCCGGCGCTCTGCCTTATCCTCGTTACGGGATTGACCGCCGACCGCTTCAATCGTCGCGGCATCATGGCAATCTGCCTTACCGTGGAATTGCTCTGCGCCCTCGGATTTCTGGCCTTGGTCGAGGTTGAAGCCCATCAGGTCTGGCCGATCTTTGTCATTCTGGTTGTCCTCGGCACCGCCCGCGCCTTCTGGGGTCCTGCGGCGCAATCGCTGGCGCCAAATCTGGTGCCGCCTGAGGCGCTATCAAACGCGATCACAGTCAATGCGTCGGCCTGGCAGATTGCCAGTATCGCTGGACCATCTGTTGGTGGTGTCCTCTACGCAATCAGTCCGATCCTCGCCTTTGGCACAGCCGCCGTGCTGCTGGTCTGCGGCGCTGTCTGCGTCATTCTCATTCCCAAGCCCACTCAGCAACGGGCCCAGCAGGCGACGAGCCTTGAAACCATCTTTGGAGGCTTCCGCTACATTCTGTCCAACAAGGTGGTGCTCGGTGCCATCTCTTTGGACATGTTTGCGGTGCTCATGGGCGGCGCCGTTGCGCTGCTGCCTGCCTTTACCGAGGAAATCCTCCACGGCGGGCCAATGGAATTCGGCGTGCTGCGCGCCGCGCCCGGAATTGGCGCGCTCACCATGGCGCTCGTGTTGACCAAGTTCCCGGTGCGCAAGCATGCGGGCAAGACCCTCTTTGCCTTCGTGGCGCTCTTTGGTCTCTTCACGCTCGTCTTCGGCCTCTCGACCAGCGTTTGGCTCTCCATTGCTGCGTTGATGCTGGTGGGTGCTGCCGACATGGTCAGCGTCACGATCCGCGAAACCATCATGCAGCTTTGGACGCCGGAAGAGGTCCGCGGACGTGTCAACGCGGTCAATTCAGTCTTTATCGGTGCATCCAACGAGCTTGGAGAGTTTCGCGCCGGGACCGTTGCGCACTTCATCGGTCCGGTTGCCGCGGTGGCCGTCGGAGGTGTCGGCGCCATGCTCGTCGCTGGGCTCTGGAGCCGGCTCTTTCCGCAACTGCGAGAGCAGGACAGTTTGGACAAGAAGATGGTCTGAAACCCCTCCGGCGCTTGACAGGATGGCCCCTCGCCACTATCAAGCGCCCACCTATCCGGCCCTCGGGCCTTATAGGCGCACCCGGGATCTCCTGAATTTTTAGGAATCTGTCGGCCCTCGGCGACGAGGGCAAAGGAGGGCGCGATCCATTCAAACTATGAAAGGGATACGCGATGTCGAAGCGTCATTCTGTAAAGTACAAGATTGACCGCCGTCTTGGCGAGAACATCTGGGGCCGTCCGAAGTCCCCGCTCAACGCACGTGCCTATGGCCCCGGCCAGCACGGTCAGCGTCGCAAGGGCAAGCTTTCGGACTACGGTCTGCAGCTCCGCGCCAAGCAGAAGCTGAAGGGCTACTATGGCTCGATCACTGAAAAGGCTTTCCGTCGTCTTTATGACGAAGCCAGCCGTCGCAAGGGCGACACTGGTGAAAACCTGATCGGTCTGCTCGAGTCGCGCCTCGACGCGATCATCTATCGTGCGAAGTTCGTCGCAACGGTGTTTGCTGCTCGTCAGTTCGTGAGCCACGGCCACGTGACCGTCAACGGCCAGCGCGTGAACATCCCATCCTACCAGGTCAAGGTTGGCGACAAGATCGAAGTGCGTGAGCGCTCCAAGCAGCTCACCGTCGTTCTCGAAGCCGTCCAGCTCGCTGAACGCGATGTGCCGGATTACGTAGAAGTCGACCACAACAAGATGGTCGCCACCTACGCCCGCGTGCCCGCTCTCTCGGACGTGCCGTACCCGGTCCAGATGGAACCGAACCTCGTCGTCGAATTTTATTCGCGCTAAGCGAACACGACGCACAGAACTGGGAAGGGCCGCCATCTGGTGGCCCTTTTCTTTTGGCTCAATGAGATGGACTAAAAAGGAAAGGCTGGTGCGGTTAGCCCAGCCCCTGCGTTAAGACCGCAGGTCCTGGCCTTCGCTACGCGATGAGTCCCATGACCTTGAACGCCTGCGCATAGTGCGCGTGCGACACAAAGGTCCTGGAACGATGAAACAGTCTATCGTCGTCATTACACTCGGCGTCGCCGACATCGCCCGCTCACGCCGCTTCTATGGCGAAGGCTTTGGGTGGACGCCTGTCTTCGACAATCCCGAAATCGTTTTTTACCAAATGAACGGGTTCGTGCTGGGTACCTTCCTCAAGTCAGCACTGGAGGAAGACATGAACCTGACGGATCTACCGGTGGGCCCCGGTGCCTATGCGCTAGCCCACAATGTCACGAACAAAGAAGATGTCGAGCCGATCATGGATGCCCTTGTTTCAGCTGGAGGCACGCTTCTGCGCAAGGCCGATGCGCCAATCCATGGCGGCTTCCGCGGCTACATCGCGGACCCGGATGGGCACGCCTGGGAAATCGCCTGGAATCCAGCCTGGCCGATCGATGAGAACGGTCACGTCACTTTTGCCGTATGATCAAAAGTGAAGGGCCACTCCGAGGAGTGGCCCTTTTGTCTGAGTATCAGGTCGTCGCAGCGCCGCTGATGCTTTCCTTGATCGGCTCCTGATCCTTCGGGATAAAGCTCTCGAAGAGACGCAGACGCAGGTAGACCGACTGCAACTCGACGATCGTTGTCCAAGCGCGAGCGAAGAACTGGAACGAGGACGACACCTGGCCGAAGGCCAACTGTACCTGCTGATAGACACCCATTGTCAGGCCGCCAGCAAGAATAGTCGGCGCCATGGTTAGAAGCGGAACGTATCCAACCATGTTGAGGTAGGCGTAACGCGCCAGGTTGAAGTAGGTGTAGTGGAAATAGAGCCTAAAATAGTTCTTCTGCACATTGGCAAAGAGCTCCTTCACCGTTGGCGGATCGGCGCGCTCGGCGTGATCTTCACCGAACACCAGTTCCTTACGATAGGCTGCTTCAACGCGCTGATTAGCAAAATTGAGGCCGGGTAGTTTGATACCAACGGTCGCTAGCAGGACCGTGCCGATAATAGCAGCTGCGAGAGCCACCCAAACCAGACTGCCGGGAACTTCACCGACGAACGGCAGCTCGGTGATCGTGCTCGATAGTCCCCACAGCATCGGCAGAAACACGACAAGCGTGATCAGCGAGCTGAAAAAGGCCGTGCCGAGGTCCTCAACGATGGTCGCGAAACGCATGGTGTCTTCCTGCACACGCTGCGCGGCACCTTCCGTTTGGCGGATCGCTGGCCAATGCGCCATGTAGTAGAAGTTCATCGCCTTGCGCCAACGGAAGACGTAGTGCGAGGTGAAGAAGGCGAGCAAAACTGAAACGATGATGGTTGGCATCAATACGATCAGCAGCGTGAAGACCTCGCCGTAAAAACGCTCAGGCGAAACCGACCGCGGTTGGGTCAAAGCCAGCTGGATCATATCGAAGAACACGCCAGACCATTCGTTGACGAACGCTTCGACCTGCACTTGGAAATAGATGACCAAAAGGATGCCGGTCGACCCGACGACGCTCCACCAATACCACTCGTTGCGCTTGTAAAAGTACCAGAAGACGCAGAACGCAAGCGCAACGAGCAGCACATACTCATAAAGCCAGACGCGATCCCCGTTGAGGAAGTTGCCAACCGAGGACTCGGCGGCGCCTGCAGCGGCAGCCTGTTGCGAGGTCGAAGTGGTGCTTTCTGTCGTCGCCGGAGCATTGGGGTTGGTCTGATCAGCACTAGCCGCAGGCTGCGCAGCAACCGGATCGTCTGCCGTCGTCGGTTGATCGGCGGCCGGTGTCTCCGTCGAGGCGATCTGGGGGTGGGTGAACCGATCGATACTGATGACCGACCGGATGGGTTCGCCGACGGCAAACCAGATCAGCACGGAGGCCAGCAGCCACAAGGCAGCCGACGAAAAGAATATCTTGGGTACGGGGAAAAAGGAGCGGAACACCGGGAGACTCCAAGGTGCCAGGAAGATGTGTCATCTAACTGTGGCATTACGCATAAAACAAGGACAGGAAGTTAAGCTTTGGTAAGGTTAAGGCCTGTCGCTTTTGCTTTCCCTGCGCTTCTGCAGGGGGTATCAGCAGGGCGAAGGTTCATATGAGAGATTTGCCATGACCGCGGTGATGGAAGCCCCGACCACGCTGGCTGACGAGAACGAAACTGGTGCGCATCCGATTTTCGCCAAGGCACCGCGTTCGGTCGAGTTCAACAAGCTGCGGAAGCGTCTCATCCGCAACACGCGCGAGGCACTCGAAAAATTCGGCATGGTCCGGCCCGGAGAGAAATGGCTGATTGCCCTTTCGGGCGGTAAGGACAGCTATGGTCTCCTCGCCTTGTTGCTCGATCTCAAGTGGCGCGGCCTGCTGCCGGTGGAGCTCTTGGCCTGCAATCTCGATCAGGGCCAGCCGAACTTTCCCAAGCATATCTTGCCGGAATTCCTTGCGGGATTGGGGATAGAGCATCGCATCGAATATCAGGACACCTATTCGATCGTGACCGACAAGCTGCCGCAGGGCGCGACCTATTGCTCGCTCTGCTCGCGCCTTCGCCGCGGCAATCTCTATCGCATCGCGCGGGAAGAAGGCTGCACGGCGCTGGTGCTAGGTCATCATCGCGACGACAGCCTCGAAACCTTCTTCATGAACATGTTCCATGGCGGCAAGCTCGCGGCGATGCCGGCCAAACTCGTCAACGATGAAGGCGATCTGCAGGTGCTGCGGCCGCTGATCTATTGCGCAGAGGAAGATCTGCAGAAATTTTCCGATGCCATGCAGTTCCCGATCATTCCCTGCGATCTCTGTGGCTCGCAGGATGGGCTCGAGCGCAATGCGATGAAGGCCATGCTGACCGATATCGAAAAGCGGATGTCGGGCCGCAAGGATGTCATGATCCGTGCGCTCGGCAATATTAATGCGAGCCACATGCTGGATCCTAAACTCTTTGATTTCGCCAGCCTGACCGTGAGCGCAAAGGAAGAAAACGCATGAATATCGAACGGCTTGCTGGAATATTGCGCGAAGCGGCCAAGGCCGAGATCATGCCGCGTTTCCGGCATCTCGACGAGGGCATGGTGCGCAGCAAGACCAACGCGTTCGATCTCGTCACCGAAGCTGACGAGAATGCGGAACGGGTCATTACGGCCGCCATTCGCGCCCATTCGCCCAATACCGTCGTTGTCGGCGAGGAAGCGGTCTCCGCCAATCCGGCGCTGCTCGAAACCAACTTTGAAGATCGCACCGTCATCTATGTCGATCCAGTCGACGGCACCTACAATTTCGCCGCTGGCCTACCGCTTTTTGCCGTGATGGCAGCGGTGGTTGAAAATGGCGAGACGGTCGCCGGCGTCATTTACGACCCGATGGGCGACGATTTCCTGATGACCGAGCGTGGCTGCGGCACTTGGCAGGTCTTTCCCGATGGACGCCGGGTGCGGCAGAAATTTGCCGAAGCTGCGCCGCTTGCCGAGATGGGCGGGCTGGCTTCCGTCTCTTATCTGCCCGAGGGCGTGCGTAGCCAGGTCCTCGCCAATCTGGCCAAGGTCAAGATGTTCGCCAACTATCGCTGTGCTGGCCATGAATATCGCATGGCCGCGAGCGGACACGTGCATTTCCTCATGTATAACAAGCTGATGCCGTGGGACCACGTTGCCGGCGCGCTGATGATGCGCGAAGCCGGTGCGCATGTCGCGCGCCTTGATGGCTCGGAATACAAGGCACGTCACAGCGATGGCGGCCTGCTTATCGCGCCAAGCAAGGAGAGTTGGGACGAACTCCGTCGCGAGGTCTTTACGGTCTAGCCCCTGCGCTGAACGCTTTGGCAGCGGCCTCTATCGCGCCGACGCCTCGCGCGATGCCCAAAGATTCCATGCCCGCTTCTATGCTGGACAGAACGCCAAGCACCATATGGGCATTGACGTGTCCCATGTGACCGATGCGGAAGAAATCGCCATAGGCTGGCTCGCTGGAGAGAGCCATACCGAGACCTATGCCAAGCGTGACGCCGGTTTCTTGCTCCATCCAGCGCCGCAATTTCAGGGCACCACCATTGCCAATGCGCGCTGCGGTGACGGAGTGTCCGCGGGCGGACGGATCAGCAATATTGAGACCGATATGGGAGTGCCCAGCGCTCCAGGCGTCCAGCGCCAACCACACGCATCTGGCAAGCGTGTGGTGGCGCTGCCAGACGTTCTCCAAGCCTTCTTCGTTCAAAATCATATCAAGTGCTTCGCGCATGCCAAAGAGGTGCTGCGTCGGAGCGGTGCCCCCGAAATAATGCCAAAACTCGGCGCCATCGGTTCGCGGTGACCAATCCCAATAGGGTGTTCTGAGATCGCTCTCTGCGGATCGCTCGCGCGCCTTGTGGGAAAACCAGAGAAAGGCGAGACCCGGTGGCATCATCAGGCCCTTTTGGCTGGCGCCGACGATGACATCGACGCCCCAATCGTCCATGCGCAAGTCGTCGCAGCCGAGGCTCGCGACGGCATCGACGGCAAGGAGAGCAGGGTGCCCGGCGGCATCAATGGCACGGCGGATTGCGGCAATGTCATTCTTCGCTGATGAGGCCGTGTCGACATGCGTGACCATGAGCACCTTGATGTTGTGCGATATGTCGGTCTGCAATCGCTCCGCGATCAAATCCGGATTGGCTGCGCCTGACTTGCCACAATCCATCACCTCAACGTCCACACCCAGTCGTATGGCTGAGCTGGCCCAGCCGGT
This sequence comes from Devosia sp. Leaf420, assembly GCF_001425445.1. Lineage (GTDB taxonomy): Bacteria > Pseudomonadota > Alphaproteobacteria > Rhizobiales > Devosiaceae > Devosia. The sequence continues at coordinate 266,429 of NZ_LMQU01000013.1, forward strand.
GCCGAAAAGTCCTGTCGCTACCAGAAGGGCCTTGTCGCCGCGCGAAAAGAGGTTCGCATTCGCGGCCTCCCATGCGCCATGTCCGTTGGCAATATAGATTGCCGCGTTCTGCCTGGTGACTGCGACGCGCCGTAGGTCGGCCATCAGGCCATCCATCATCTCAACCACTTCGCCTTCATAGATATTGGGCGAAGCGCGATGCATGGCGTTCAGCACACGCTCCGGCACGACAGATGGACCGGGGATGGCGAGATAGGTGCGACCTGACATGGCAGATTCCGGAGTGATAGACGCTTCAGCCTAGACTTCCTCGACAAACCCGCAAAGAGCCTTGACCCACTTGCTCGACTCATAAGTCTATGCTTATGTGTTTGCATGAGCGATGCTGAAATATTCAAAGTGCTGGCCGATCCGACCCGCAGGGCAATTCTCGAGCGGCTTTCCGGAGCGGAACTGACAGCCACCGATCTGCGCGATGGCTTTGCCATTTCACAGCCGGCGATGTCGCAGCACATTGCGGTTCTCAAGGGTGCGGGAATGATCAGCGAAAGGCGCGAAGGGAGATTCGCTCATTACCGCGTCGATCCCGACGGGTTTGTACCTTTGCACGCATGGCTCGCGCGTTATCGCGATTTCTGGCCGAGCCGGATCGATAATCTCAAGGACCTGCTGCGGGAGATGGACCAATGACCGACAAGGATGAAGCAGTGGTCTTCGAGACCGAGCTCGATGCGCCGCCCGAGAAGGTCTGGCGAGCGCTGACCATCCCCGAATATCTCGAGCGTTGGCTCGATCTGCCTGCCAAGACGGACATTTCAATCATCCACACCGATGAGCCGCACAGCGTGACCTATCGATGGCGAGATCAGGAGGATGGCGCGTTTTCATCCGACAGCGTCGTCACCTTTGAGATCAGTCCGCTTGATAACGGTGGCAGCTATTTCCGGCTAACGCATGCGCCTCTGGCCATGCCGGCGGCCGACAACAGCAACGAGCCCATGATGCTCGCGGCTTAAGCGCCGACCTTACCAATTACACCGAAAATCTGATGGAGGTCGCCGATGCGCGACATGATGCAACTCGTCCCTATGGTCGTCGAACAATCCAGTCGTGGCGAACGCGCCTTCGACATCTATTCACGGCTGCTGCGGGAGCGGATCATTTTCGTGAATGGCCAGATCGAGGACAATATGGCCTCGCTGATCTGTGCCCAATTGCTGTTTCTGGAAGCAGAGGCGCCGACCAAGCCGATCTACATGTATATCAATTCACCCGGTGGCGTCGTAACCGCGTGTCTCTCGATGTACGACACCATGCAGTTCATCAAGGCACCGGTCGGTACACTGTGTATGGGCATGGCAGCATCAGCCGCGACAATCATTCTGGCTGCCGGCGAACCGGGTCATCGTGCGTCGTTGCCCAGCACTTCAATCATGCTGCACCAACCCTCGGGCGGTTTTCAGGGCAAGGTGACGGACATCCTGATCCATGCAGAGGAGAGCCTGCGACTCAAACGCCTGACGAATAATATCTATGCTCGCCATTGTGGACGCACATATGAGGAGGTTGAGCTGGCCCTGGAGCGCGACCGCTATATGACTCCTGAAGATGCCAAAGCCTGGGGATTGATCGACCACGTCTACGCCGATCGTGCCGAGCTTTCCTTCCCACCAGCAGACTCTCCCGCGTAAGAAAAAAGCCACCCATCTTGCGGGTGGCTTGGTTTTTAGTGCGCGTCCAAGATGGGCGTGGCCTCGCCGTGGCTATATTGCTCACCCACGCCGAACAGCCGGCCCTTTTCTGCAACCAGAATGCAGATCAGGGTCAGTACGCCCATGCTGAAATAGCCTGCCGCCACCGGCACGGTGGTGCCATCGAACATCTGCCCGACATAGCTACCGATCAAGGCGCCGCCAACGGTCTGGATAAAGCCGAAGACCGATGCTGCCGTACCGGCGACGGCGCCCAGCGGTTCCATGGACAGCGAATTCATGTTCGACGCAGCCCAGCCGAAGCAGAACATGACCACGCAGAGGAGGCCGAAGAACACCCAGAACGGCACGTATCCCGCAAGCGAGAGCGCCAACAGAACCGCCGATGCAATTGTGTAGACCACCATCGCACCATGGGAGAGGCGACGCATGCCAAGGCGGCGCACGATGCGTGAGTTGGTGAAGGAAGACACGGCCATCAGGCCTGCCACTGCAGCAAATGCCACGGGGAAATAGACGCCGAGGCCGTAGATATCGACGTAGATCTGCTGTGCCGAACTGATGAAGCCAAAGAGCGCGCCGAAAAGGAATGTGCCCGCGAGCCCATAAGAGAAGGCCACGCGATTAGTCACGACGATCTTGAAGCCTTGAATGATCCCCGAAAAGCTGAGGGGACGACGTTTCTCGGCAGGCAGCGTCTCAGGCAGGCGGAAATAGGTCCAGCTCCAAAAGACCAGAGCAAGCAGGCCCATGAAGATGAAGATCATCTGCCAAGGCCCGGTCAGCAACAGGATTTGACCAATGCCGGGCGCGACGATTGGAATCGCCATGAAGACCATGAATGTGAGCGACATGACTTCGGCCATTTCGCGGCCCTGATACCGGTCCCGTACCACAGCGGTGGCGATTACGCGCACGCTCGCTGCACCCATGCCCTGCACAAAGCGGAGCGCGAGAAGCGCGGCAAAGCTTGGCGCAAAGGCTGCGGCGATCACAGCGATGATGTAGACGCCGATGCCGGCAAGCAGCGGCGCCCGGCGGCCAAAGCGGTCGGTCAACGGACCAAAGGCAAGCTGCGCGATGCCCATGCCGAGCATGTAGAACGAGACGACGAACTGGCGCTCGTTCTCGCTGACGATATTGAGCGCTTCGCCCATATAGGGCAGCGCAGGAAGCATAACGTCGACGGCCAGCGCATTAAGCGCCATGAGGGCCGCGATAAGGGCAATGAATTCCGGGCGCGAGAGCACCCGATTAACGTGATCAGACATGAGAATTGCTCAGTAAGGAGGGGCTCGCCCAGAAGATGGCGGCGCAATAATTGGGCGGAACATGAACCTGTCCGGCCGGGTTGGCAAGCTTTTATCGGTAAAAAACGATAGTTGCTATGGGTTAAGCGGGTTGGGTCCTGAAACTCGAAACGCTGCGCTCGTTGATGGGCAGATGCAGCGCCGCGGATGCAAGACCCAGAATGATGCCAAGATACCAGACGAGGCTATAAGATCCGGTCTGGTCATAGACAACGCCGCCCAACCAGACGCCGACGAACGACCCGAGCTGGTGGCTGAAGAACGCGACGCCGTAGAGCATGCCCATATAGCGCGGCCCGAAGAACAGGGTAACGAGGCCCGCCGTCAGCGGCACGGTAGAGAGCCACAGCAGACCCATTGCTGCCGCGAACGTATAGGCAGTGACTTCCGTAACCGGGAACAGCAGGAACGCCGCGATCGCAATCGCGCGGAGGAAGTAGATGGTCGCGAGCAAGATCTGTTTGGGAAGGCGCGAGCCCAACCAGCCTGAAAGCAGCGAGCCGGCTATGTTGAATAGCCCGATCACGGCAATCGTCCAGCTTCCGACTTCCGGGGACAGGCCGCACTGCACGAGGTAAGCGGGCATGTGGACATTTATGAACGCCAGATGGAAGCCGCAAACGAAGAAGCCGATGACCAAGAGCCTGTATGAGCCATGGCCCCAGGCCTGCGACAACGCCTGCATGAAAGGCATGTCGGCTTCGCCGGGTGTGCTGACGCTCCGGCCGCGCAATGCGGCGGATAGTGGGATGATCAGCAGGAGGAGCAGAGCTATCCAAACCAGCGCCATCTGCCAGCCGAAAGCAGAAATGAAGCCCTGACCGAGCGGCGCAAAGATGAACTGGCCAGCCGAGGAGGCAGCGGTGGCAATGCCGAAGACAAAGCTGCGCTTTTCCGCGGGAACGACGCGGCCGAAAGCGGCCATCACGACACCGAACGAGGCGACAGCGATGCCCGTACCGGTTACGACACCGGCGGTGATGGTTAGACTGAGAACGTCGGTCGAAAACGACATGCCCAGCACGCCGAGCGCGTAGATCAGGCCGCCGACGGCAAGGACGCGGCCAGTGCCATAGCGGTCCGCAAAGCCGCCGGCGAACGGCTGTGCTATGCCCCAGACCAGGTTCTGCACCGCCATGGCCATCGCCCATTGCTCGCGCGAGAGGCCAAGGTCTTCTGTCGCCGGCAGGGTGAACAGTCCAAAGGCCCCGCGCGTCCCAAAGCCAATCGCCGCAATGATGCAGCCAGCGATGATGACCACTGGCATTGGAACGACGGGACGGGCGGAAGCGGGAGAGGTCATGGCAGCACCTGAGCGAGTCCACAGAGATTACGCCTCTGCCGCCATCACGCAAAACGATATTGCGGAATGGCTTCGATCAGATCTGGTGATGCTCGGAAAAACAAAAGCCCCGCATGATGGCGGGGCCTTCAGCATAATTCTGACGACTTAGGCGCTCTGCTTTACCGGGATGCCGGCCTGCTGCATGTGGGTCTGCAATTCGCCGGACTGGAACATTTCGCGGGCAATATCGGCGCCGCCGACAAATTCACCCTTCACATAAAGCTGCGGAATGGTTGGCCAGTTCGAATAGGCCTTGATGCCGTCGCGCAGTTCGGGGCTTTCGAGCACGTTAGCGCTATCGTAGTCGACGCCGAGATAATTCAGAATCTGAACGACCTGGCCGGAGAAGCCGCACTGCGGAAAATCTGGAGTGCCCTTCATGAAGAGGAACACGTCGTTGTTCTTCACCTTCTCGTCGATAAAGGCGTTGATGTCGGTCATGGGAGGAGCCTTTCAGTGAACCGGTTTCAAGGACCGGGTAAACTCGCGCTTTAAATAGGACAGGACTGCGGCAGTGTCGAGATCACCGCCTCAACTCGCCCACTATTGTTACTGTGTCGCGCTGCAGCGCTTTTCGCCGGTCGACTTGACCTCGCCCGAAGCAATGTCGAACACTTGTTCTTCGGCAATAACCGCGCCAAGCCCATTGGAGGTGAAATCCTCAAACTGCGGGCAATTGTCCTCCGTGCCCTGCTCGCTGCGCATCCAATAGGTCACCGCGTCGTCGCTGACGGTGATCTCATCGTCGGCAGCTTCATCCACAACGGTTTGGTGCTCGGCGAGGTCCATGATGACGATATTGCCGTCCGGTCCGGTCTATCGGGTCAGAACTAAGTACTTGCCTGCAAGACCCTCAAACCAGAGCGGCTGGCCATCGGGCCAACCTGCCTGACCCAGGGGATTGATGACAAAGTCCGTCTCCCGCTCCACATATTCGCATTTGATCTTACCGCGTGCAGGCGCGCGCGCGAGGATTTCCATGCCCGCACTATCGGTCCGGTCTTGCGCAATGACGAGGAACTGGTCGTTCTGAAAACACTGAGCCTCCTGCGCCATTGCCGGCGCAGCAAAGAGGAACGGCATCAATGCGAGAGCTTGACTGAGGCGCATCAAAGTCTGTCCTTGATCCAAGGGTGCAGGCGGAAGTCGTTGTTGCTGGTGAAGAGCACCGATTCCCAACCGAAATTGCGGGCGCCTTCTACCACTTTTTGCGTATCGTCGAAAAAGAGCGGAATTTCGGTCTGCGGCCCCATCCGTGCTGCAGCGAATTTGAAGAAGGCGTCCATCGGCTTCATGGCCCTGGCTCGGGCCGAATAGAACATATCGTCGAATAAGTCGCCCAGTCCAAGGGTCTGCCAAAGCCATTGGGCCCGCATGTGATCCTGGTTTGTGGCGAGGTAGAGCTTGATGTCTTTCGTTGCCTTCAGCCGACGGATGTCCTCAAGCAGATCTTCATTTGGCTGACTGTTCCGGGCCACCCAATGCTGCGCGAAGGCGATTGTTGAGCCCTTGTAGCCAAATGACGAGAGCCGCCGATCAAGCGCGTCAACGAGAGCGGTTTGCCCGACAACCACCTTCTTGATGAAAATGTCGTAGATAAACTCGTCGCGAAATCGAACGGGGTCGATGCCGAGATCGATCAGGAACTCTTCTTCCCACGTCTTCCCATCAGGCCGCGCGTGATAGCCATGAACGAGCACGCCATCGACGTCGAAGATGATCGAGCGTGTCACTGCTTGAGCGCTTCCTTGAACGCATTCCTGATGCCTTTGCCATCCAGTGGCTCGCCCGCGAACCGTGGAATGACATGGAGGTGGGTATGGAAGACATGCTGTCCACCGACCGATCCGACATTCCAGCCGAGCGTAAAACCGTCGGGCTTTTGGTCGCCATAGTGATCGCGTGTGGCCGCGAGCGCGGCGTTGAAATCACTCCACTCGTCAGGAGACATCTCGAAAGGGCTTTCGCTATGCCGATGCGGCACGATCATGCTGGCGAGGGGCAGATCTGGATCGCGGCTCGCCAGAAGATAGAAATGCTTGGTCTCAAGCAAAGGCGCGTCGATCAGGAGCCCATTTTCTCGACAGAAGCGGCAACCGGCCACTCTCATCGAGATTTTGGGGGCGTCGCGCCGAGACCGTTCAGCACGTTTGCCGGAATTTTTAGATCGCGAATGACGTCGCCGTGCTGACGAAAACCCATGAGCTCGCGCTGAACGAAATAAGACCAGACAGCGTCTCTGGCTTCGTAGAGGGCCTTGTCCGTGCCAGTCTCGAGCACGGCTAGGCTCTTGATGACCCGTGCTTCGGCCGCGCCGATCGAATTGGCGCGTTCGGCCATGATCTCGTGGTCGAGGGCCGCCGTTCCAGCTTCCGGCCGCACCATGCGAATGAGATCAAGCGAGTCGCGCAGCCCGGACATCGGCTCTATTCGGGGATGCCGGTTTGCAGTGCCAGAGCGTGCAGAGCGCCGCCCATGTCTCCCTGAAGAGCTGCATAGACGAGCTGATGCTGCTGGACACGGCTTTTGCCGCGGAAAGCTTCGGAGACGACCTTGGCGGCATAGTGATCACCGTCGCCGGCCAGATCGCGAATCTCGATATCGGCATCGGGCAGGGCGGCCTTGATGCGGCGCTCGATCTCGTGGGCGTCCATTGGCATGTTCAGTCTCCCCGTCGTTTTCGGTTCGCCGTGGCCGGCGCATGTCCTTGATATGGCATGCGGAAGGGGCGGCTTCAATATCGCCGGATTATTGAGGCGGGGCTTGTTCGGTCTCGGGCGTCGCGCCGACGCAACAATCGGCGTCCGAACGGGTCGAGAAATTGGCGATGATGAATTCGACGGCCGGTCGTACCTGCTCGGCGACTGACGTCGCGTAGATACAGTCGAGCGAATAGCCGCGGCTTTGGGCCACGGTCTCACTATGAACCAGCGTGATCGGCACTCCCATGGAAGAGCTTTCGCTCGTGCCCTCGTAATAAAGCGCGGTGGCGTCCTGATAATTCTTGGTGCCGGTTTCCCCGAGCGTGAAGCCGGGGAATGTCTCTACCCAGGCTTCGGTAATCGCAGACGGGTCTAGCGCACCGACGGCCGCTTCCGCGGACCAATCGGCATCTTCTACCGGCACGACGCTCAGGTCGCACTGCAAGGGCGCATTGGGGTGGTTGATGGTCAGCGGTTCGCCCGCGCCGCCGGTGGCCACCATGGCTTCTGGGTAGATGAGAGTGTAGGGCTGGTCGGGGAATATCGAGCGCGTGACGTTGATGGTCTGGGCGTAGCTCGTTGCCGGCAGCGCTACCGCGCTCATGCTGACCACGATCGCCAAAAGCCGCTTCGAATTCATCACTTGCTCCAAAAACAACGCGCCACCCTTTGGCGGACCAAAGGGTGGCGATCATATGGCATCCGCATTCAATAGGCAGATCAGCCGTTCATATAGCTGGGGAACCAGCCTTCGTGCGCTTGGGTCAATTCGGCCAGCGAAACCGCGCGGGCCTTGCCGAGAACGAGTTCCGTGCCGCCCGTGGTGCCGATCCAGGGCGCCTCGATGCCGCGAGTTTTGGCTTCGGCCCAAAGTGCCGCGATCTCTTCGCCCTGCGGGTCGAGATTGAGCGTCACGAGATAGCGGCCCTGGTCCTCGCCGAAATACTGGAGGACTGGATCATGATCTTCGATGTCAGTTACCGTCGCACCGATGCCGCCAGCAATGGCCATTTCGGCCAAGGCTACGCCGAGGCCGCCATCGGAGAGATCGTGGCATGCCGTAACAACGCCCGAACGGATGAGCGTGCGGACGAAGTCGCCGGTCTTGCGTTCGGCCGAAAGGTCGACATGCGGAGCATCGCCGTCGCGACGATCGAACAGGTCGCGCAGATAGATAGACTGGCCGAGGTGGGTGCCACGCTCAGCAGGGCCGCCAATGAGGAGGATTGGCTGGCTCACAGCTGCAAAGCCAATGCGCACGCTCTTCTGCCAATCTGGCAGGAGGCCAACGCCACCGATAGTCGGGGTCGGCAGAATGCCGCGGCCATTGGTTTCGTTGTAGAGCGAGACATTGCCCGAAACGATCGGGAAGTCGAGTGCACGGCAGGCATCACCAATACCGCCCACAGCTTTCACAAGCTGGCCCATGATTTCCGGGCGTTCGGGATTGCCGAAATTGAGATTGTCGGTCGCTGCCAGCGGTTCTGCACCGGTAGCGGTGAGGTTACGCCAGCATTCGGCCACGGCCTGTTTGCCGCCCTCATAGGGGTTGGCTTCGCAATAACGTGGATTGACGTCCGAGGTAAAGGCCAGGCCCTTTGTGTCATGGCCAAGCACACGGATCACGCCGGCATCGCCGCCGGGGCGCTGGATGCTATTGCCTTGAATCAGGGTGTCATACTGCTCGTAGACCCAGCGGCGGGAGGAGCATTGATGACCGCCAACCAGTTTGAGCAGCGCATCGGCCACGTCCATTTGCGGGAAGTCATCGGCGGCGAGTGCGGCCGGAATTTTCGGCTCAACCCAAGGGCGATCGTATTCCGGAGCTTCGTCGCCGAGTTCCTTGATCGGCAGATTGGCGACTTCCGTCCCCTGCCAGAGCACACGGAAACGCAGGTCATCGGTTGTCTTGCCGACGGTGGCGAAATCCAGTTCCCACTTTTCGAAGACCGCGCGGGCTGCTGCTTCCTTATCAGGATGCAGCACCATAAGCATGCGCTCCTGGCTTTCCGACAGCATCATTTCGTAGGCCGTCATCGCCGTTTCGCGCACCGGCACCTTATCGAGATCAAGCTCGATGCCAAGATCGCCCTTGGCGCCCATTTCGACGGCAGAGCAGGTCAGGCCGGCAGCGCCCATGTCTTGAATGGCGATCACGGCACCAGTCTGCATTAGTTCCAGACAGGCTTCGAGCAGGCGCTTTTCGGTGAAGGGGTCACCAACCTGCACGGTCGGGCGCTTTTCCTCGATATCGTCGCCGAACTCGGCCGAGGCCATGGTGGCGCCGCCGACGCCATCGCGGCCGGTTTTGGCGCCAAGATAGACGACAGGTAGGCCGACGCCTTCGGCCTTGGAGTAAAAGATCTTGTCGGTATCAGCCAAGCCGGCCGCGAAGGCATTGACGAGGTTGTTGCCATTGTAGCGCGCGTCGAATTCGACTTCGCCAGCCACGGTCGGCACGCCAAAGGCATTGCCATAGCCGCCAACGCCTGCGACGACGCCATTGACGAGGTGTCGGGTCTTTTCGTGCTCGGGCGCACCAAAGCGCAGCGCGTTCATCGCCGCAACTGGGCGGGCGCCCATAGTGAAGACGTCACGCAGAATGCCGCCGACGCCGGTCGCTGCGCCCTGATACGGTTCGATGAAGCTCGGATGGTTATGCGATTCCATCTTGAAGACAACGGCCTGTCCATCGCCGATATCGACGACACCGGCATTTTCGCCCGGTCCCTGGATAACGCGCGGACCGGTGGTGGGCAGCGTACGCAGCCACTTCTTCGAGCTTTTATAGGAGCAGTGCTCGTTCCACATCGCCGAGAAGATGCCGAGTTCAGTATAGGTCGGCTCGCGGCCGATCAGGTCGAGGATCTTTTGATATTCATCCGGCTTCAGCCCATGGTCGGCGACCAGCTGCGGGGTGATGGCGATGTCGTTGGCAAGGGTCATCGGGTCGTTCCGTAGGGGGGCTCGGGATAGTATTCCATGACGCGTTGCGTCTCGTGGGCCATGTCGTGGCCGAACAGGTGACCGACAAACCACAGCGACATGTCGATGCCGGCGGATACACCGCCACTGGTCACGACGCTGCCGTGGCGCACGTAGCGCTCTTCAGTCGTAAAGTAGGCTTTACGGGCCATGCTGCGCACCCAGTCGAGGGCCACATGATTGGTCGTTGCTCGCTTTCCGTCGAGAAAGCCAGTCTGACCCAGCAGCGCAGCACCGGTGCAGACGGAGGCCTGCCATTTTGCGGCCGCCAGATAGTCTCGCAGGGTGTCGATGAACGCGTCGTCCATGATGACAGTACGCGTGCCTTTGCCGCCCGGTACGATGACGAGATCGGCATGCGGCGCGTCGGAAAAATCGTAGTCGGCTTCGATGCGGAGACCCTTGGCACAGCGTAGCGCTTTGTCGGACCATGCCACCGTAAACGTGTTCACTGGCGCACCCACTTGGGCCGCCATTGTGAAAACCTCCCAGGGCCCGACGAAATCCAGTTCCTCGACTTCGGGGAATACGACGATGCCCACCTGAAGCGGGTTATTGGCGTCAACCATGCTGCACTCCTGGCGGTCTTGCGAGCCGCGCTATCAGGCTGCCTTATTGAGAAGGGTAGCGAAAAGAGCCCGGCCGTCATCGCCGCCATGGGCGCTTTCGATGAGATTTTCCGGATGCGGCATCAGGCCAAGCACGTTCTTTTCAGCGTTTAAAATGCCGGCGATATTGTTGATGGACCCGTTTGGATTGGTGGCCTCGGCATAGCGGAACGCCACGCGTCCTTCACCCTCGAGGCGGGCGAGCGTTTCGGCATCGGCGAAATAGTTGCCGTCGTGATGAGCGACGGGGCAGCGGATGATCTGGCCCTTGGCGTAACCACGCGTGAACGCGTTGTCCGTGTTCGTCACCTCGAGCTTGACCTCGCGGCAGACGAATTTCAGCGATGTGTTGCGCATTAGCGCGCCCGGCAGAAGCCCGGCTTCGATCAGGATCTGGAAGCCGTTGCAGACGCCCAGAACTTTTACGCCTTTGGCGGCACGTTCGCGCACTTTGTCCATCATCGGCGAGCGCGCGGCGATCGCGCCGCAACGCAGATAATCGCCATAGGAAAAACCGCCGGGAATGACGATCAGGTCGACATCTGGAATATCGGCATCCTGGTGCCAGACGACTGCCGGCTCGGCGCCTCCGATCTTGGTCAGCGCGGCGATCATGTCGCGGTCGCGGTTGAGCCCGGGGAAGACGAGAACGGCAGCTTTCATCAGGTCACCTGAAGGTCTGGGGTGCAGCGGCGGAATAGGCTTTCTCCGCGACGTTGTCCACCACGGTTTGATCCGCGCCGTAAACTCTAATCACCAATTGTTTGCCGTCACTCCACAACTGATAGGTGGTGGAGTAGTCGCCGGTCGCAATTTTGGCATTGGTCTTGAACCCGACCGCCGGTCCTGACTCGATCTCCTTGGTGCCGAAATATTCGGATTCGCCGCCAAGAGATTGCGCGTTGGCTTTGCCGAGTTCCGTATAGGTCTCAGTCGTGGTCTCACCAGACCGGACGCGTCCGCCTGTGCCGTCGTCGTTGTGTACCTTGATTTCAAGCATCACCATGCCGCCCTCACAACTGCCACACATGCCGATATAGGCGCCTTCGCGAACACCGGCGATCCAGTCGGGTGGCGCTATGCCATCGATCGCCAGCGTCTCGAATGTGGGATTGAGGAATTCGGCATGGGCCGCCACTGGCGCCAGAAGAACGGGCAGGGCGGCGAGGCAGGCAAGGAGAGGACGCATCGGCAGGGCTCCATCTTGGGTGCCCCGCCGGCCTAGCGAAAGGATTTGGCTACTTCGTGACCTATTCGGCTGGAATGGCCTGCGGATTCGGGGTGGTCGAATTGCCTGTACCGGGCAAATGGGCCCAGGCTGGACGTTCGAAGAGGAATTTGCCAAAGCCGGTCTTTTCCGTCAGCCACCACAGAATGAGCGGCGAGGCGATGGCAATGGTCATGATGATGAGGCTGACCAGATTCGGTTCTTCGATACCAACCGCGAGGAGAATAGTGCGGGCAATGCCCATGGGAAGCACAAAGGCCACATAGACCACCAGCGACTTGCCACCCATCCAGCGCAGCCAGTTCATCCATGGCAGTTTTACCAGCAGTGCGGAGGCGATGCAGATTGCAATGGCACCAGCAATGGCTGCCAGCAGGTGAATGCCGGGCAGGGCGCCCCAACCCACTTGAATGTGGACCGGATCGAGCCGGAAGCCGGGTGTAAAAACCAGCACAGCGTTGACCACTGCCCAGGCCGCCAGAACACTGAGCGCTGCGCCGACATTTTGGCCTGCCCAATCTGCCAGGCGGAAAATTGCTGGGGCAAAGACGTAGCCGGCGTAGAAATAGACGAAATAGGCGCAGAACTGGTCGATGAGATAGCTGCCGGTATGGACTGAAGCCATCTGCAGCACCGCACCGACGCCCAACACCAACCAATGCGGGAGCTTGGCCTGATGCACGAGTTTGCTGACCAGCCCAAAGACGGCCAGCATGTAGATGAACCACAGCACGCCATAGGGCTCGATCACCGCCCAGGCGAGATAGCTCAGTGCGCCGCCTGGATCGCGGCCGACCAGCGCCACCTTGAAGATGATGTGGATGACCGCCCAGAGGACGTAGAAATAGAGATAATGGACCACCCGGCGATCGGCGTAGGCGCGCCATGGTCGATCGATCACCTGGCTCAGGAACAGGCCCGAGATCAGAAAGAATTCCGGCATGCGGAAGGGCATGGCGAAGGCGATCGTCCAATGGAGGAAACCGGTTTGACCGGTATCCTCGCCGACGCTCGACGCGCAATACATGATGACGACCAGAAAAATGGACAGGCCCTTGGCCATATCCACCCAATCGAGCCTCTGCTTACTCAAGCCCATAACCGCATTCCCCGCATGATGACGGGTGCAGATTAGCGTATCCCTTCGACCAGCCGGTTAAACCGGTCGGTGGGTTTGGAAGCATTTGCCGGCTTGGTAATTAATGCCCTAAAGCCGGTCAGACCGGCACAGGCACCGAGGCATAGGCCGCAAAAAGCAGGCCGATGGAGGCGAAGAACAAGACCGAAAGAGCAATTTGGGTTTTACGCATGATGGTACTGTCCTGCGCCAAATGGGGCGCGCCAGTTGTTATCGCAATTAAGCGTTAATTAGAGATTTCGATCTGGTAGTTTTCGATCACGGTATTGGCGAGAAGCTTCTCGCACATGCCTGTTAACTGGGTCCGGGCGGCAGCCTCATCGGTGCCATCGAGAACCAGATCAAAAACCTTGCCCTGGCGAACGCCGGAGACGCCGCCAAAGCCGAGGGAGGACAGGGAGCCTTCGATGGCTTGGCCCTGCGGATCGAGAACGCCATTCTTGAGCGTGACGGTGACGCGCGCTTTCATCAGCTTTTCCCGAAAATTACTGGACCAAGCGCGGACCGGTGGTCAGCGCATTGTCGTTTTCAACCAGGATACCGAGGCGCTGGGCCACTTCACGATAGCTTTCGACAAGACCGCCAAGGTTTTCGCGGAATCGGTCCTTGTCGAGCTTGTTGCGAGTCTTGATGTCCCAGAGGCGGCAATTGTCCGGGCTGATTTCGTCAGCCAGCACGATGCGCATGAGATCGCCTTCATAGAGGCGGCCGCATTCGATCTTGAAATCGACGAGCTGGATGCCGACGCCCATGAAGAGGCCGGTCAGGAAGTCGTTGACGCGGATCGCGAGGCTCATGATGTCGTCGAGCTCGGCAGGGGTCGCCCAACCGAAAGCCGTGATGTGCTCTTCGGAAACCATCGGGTCGCCGAGCGCATCGTCCTTGTAGCAGAATTCGATGATCGAGCGCGGCAGTTGCGTGCCAGTCTCGAGGCCAAGGCGCTTGACCAGCGAACCGGCCGCAAAATTGCGCACGATGATTTCGAGCGGGATGATCTCGACTTCCTTGATCAGTTGCTCGCGCATATTGATCCGGCGCAGGAAATGGGTCGGGATGCCCATGGCATTGAGCTTGGTGAACACGAATTCCGAGATTCGGTTGTTCAACACGCCCTTACCGTCGATCACTTCATGCCGGGCGCCGTTTCCGGCGGTGGCATCGTCCTTGAAATACTGGACCAGAGTGCCGGGCTCAGGACCCTCAAAAAGGATCTTTGCCTTGCCCTCGTAGATTTTGCGTCGACGATTCATGAGGTTTCCGCTGCCGTGAAAAAGCGCACCGTTTAGGCGCGCTTCATGCGCTAGAACCAGGCGGAATTGCAAGCGCTTTCATGGAGGCCGACGTCTTGGGGCACTGGACTGTTGCCTCCGTCACACAAGGTCGCAGGGCCGTCCATGCCGTTGATTTGCTTGTCTCGACCGCCTATGTCGGTCTTGAGACGCCGGAATTCCGGCACGTTGGTCAACATGGGAGAGATCATGAGCGCGTTCGACGACCGTCAGAAGGGCCAGGAAGCCAAATTTGCCTTCGATTCTGAAAAGAAGTTCAAGGCAGAAGCCCGCCGCAACAAGCTGCTCGGCATTTGGGCCGCAGAACTGATGAGCCTCACGGGTGACGAAGCCAAAGCCTATGCGGCCGAGGTCGTTGCTGCCGATTTTGAAGAGGCCGGCGAAGAGGACGTGTTCCGGAAGGTGTCGGGCGATCTCAAGGCCAAGGGCATCTCGGTCGGCGACGACGTGATTCGTCAGAAGATGTCGACGCTGGTCGCGGTTGCCAATGAACAGATCGCCTCCGAGGGCTGACCGTCAGGCTTAAAAAATAAGGAGCCGACCATGGCCGGCTCCCTCGACTAGACTAGCCGATCGTTACTCGGGTCGCTTCATAGGCGCGGCCATTCATCTTCCACTGCACGGTTACCTTTTCACCCGCCTTGAGGCCGGGGTCCTTGAATGTGGCGGGCAGTTGGTAGGTCTTCCCATCCGCCAGGGTCAGCGTGTGTGCCTTGAGGTCGATCGACTTCACGGTGCTCAAAATCGACTGCTCAGCCTGTGCCGAGACGGCCGGCTTAGCGGCCGGAGCCATTGCCGTGGCGGCGAATGCGCCGCTGGCTGGGGCTGCGACGAGCAGGGCAACAAAGAGCGGTGCGATATATTTGCGCATGATGGTCTCCATGAGACTGGCCGATGCGCGGCCATAAAAGTCGGCTTTCAGGGGTCGTCGCGTCGCGGGATGCTTCGTTTCCCGCCGGCGGCTCCAAACCGACGAGAACTGGTTTAGGCCTGGCCAACCGGCTTCTCAAGTTAAGAACATTTAATTCTGCGGCTCCAGATTTCGCCTGAATTTCAGTGAGTTAGGCGACATTTCGGCAAATCAGCGTCGGTCTGGAGCCGTTCTAAATCCTCGCGTTGATCGACCAAAAGAAAAAGGCCGCCCGGATGCCGGACGGCCTTTGTGCAAGGAAAAAGTAGGGAGATTTCTCTCCTTCGATTAGCCGACGTTGATCGCGGTCACATCGTGGCTCGAACCATTCTGCTTATAGTGAACGGTCACCTTTTCACCCGATTTGACATCGGGGAACTTGGTATTGAGCGGCAGGAAGTACCAGCTACCATCCGCGAGCTCGAGGGAACGAGCCGTCAGGTTGAAGCTCTTTACTGTGCCATTGATGGATTGATCGGCAGAGGTCGATGCAGACGCTGCGGGCTTGGCAGCGGTAGCCATGGCCGTGGCGGCAAAGGCACCACTTGCCGGTGCGGCAACGAGCAAAGCGAGAAAGAGTGGAGCGACGAACTTGCGCATGAAATGTCTCCATGAGACGGGCCGATGCGCGGCCATAAGTCGGTTTTCGGGGGTCGTCGCGTCGCGGGTCCTTCGTTCCCGCCGGCGGCTCCAAACCGACGAGCACTGGTCTAGGCCTCGCCACGCTGGTTCTCAAGTTAAGAAGATTTAATTCCCGAACGCCAGATTCCGCCCAAATTTCAGGAAGTTAGGCGGAAAGCCGGCAAATCGGCGTCGAACTGGAGCAGTTCTAATCAGGGTCGGATGACCATGGCCATGCCGATCGATTTCGGCATGACTGGTTCAAACCCGTATTTGGCATAGAGATGCTTGGCGTCGCCATCGGCCACGAGGCTGACATAGGCGCCCGATGGCGCGTGGCTGTGCAAGCGCGCGACCAGAGCTGTCATGATCGCCTTGCCTAGGCCCTTGCCCTGATGCTCAGGCTCGACGGCCATATCAACGATCTGAAAAGCCGTGCCGCCATCACCGATAATCCGACCCATGGCGACAGGTCGTTCGGCGAAAATGAAATGGATGCCATACCACGTGTTGGGCAGACCAGCTTCTGCGCCCTCGCGCGTCTTGGGACTAAGCCCTGATACGACCCGCAAGCGGAGGTAGTCATCCACCTCGGGCGACTGTTCGACAAGCGTGTAGCCGTCCATCACAGCCGCTGCATCAGGCGGGTAAACATCATGAGCCCTTCGGGCCAAGGACCATGGCCGGACTGCACATTGATATGCCCCGCATCTCCAGCTTGATGAAAATCCGATCCCCAGGCCGCAGCATAGTCTGCAGCGCGCTCCAAAGAACAATAGGGGTCGGTGTCCGAAATCACGAGCAGTGACGGGAAGGGCAGCGGATCGCGCGACACGGGCGCAAATGCTGTTGCTTCCTCCGGCACGCTGGCATTGAGCTCAATGTCGGGGGGCGAGACGAGCAACGCGCCCTTCACGCGGCCTTCGGGAAACCGCGACGCCGCTTGCGCAAGTGCAATGCACGCAAGCGAATGGGCGACAAAGACCACAGGCCGATTGGCCAGCTCGACAGCCTTAACGATCGTATCGACCCAATCCTCCGGATCGGGCTCGTCCCACTCGGCCTGCTCGACGATGGCGGCGGTCGACATCTTTTCGGCCCAACGCACCTGCCAATGGCTCGGCCCGGCGGCGCCGAGCCCAGGCAGAATCAGGATATCGGTTTCAGCAATTCTCATGCGCCGAAGACCCGCGAGAAAATCGTGTCGACATGCTTGAGATGGTAAGCGTCATCGAACATGTCGTCGATTTGCGCATCCGACAGCGTTACCGCCGGATCCGCCTTGAGGTTCTGCGCGAAAAGTCCGGCACGATCGCCGCGATGCTCCCAGACCTTCATCGCATTGCGCTGAACGGCCGAATAGGAATCTTCGCGGCTGTAACCAGCCTGGGTCAGTGCAAGCAACACCCGCTGCGAATTGTGGAGGCCGCCGAGCAGGTCGAGGTTTTTCCGCATGTTCTCCGGATAGACGACCAGCTTGTCGATGACGCCGGTAAGGCGCGCGAGCGCGAAATCGAGCGTGATTGTAGCATCCGGGCCGATCATGCGCTCGACCGAAGAGTGAGAAATATCGCGCTCATGCCAGAGGGCCACGTTTTCGAGCGCCGGGGTCACCATGCCGCGCACGAGACGCGCGAGCCCAGTCAGGTTTTCGGTAAGCACCGGGTTACGCTTGTGCGGCATGGCCGACGAGCCCTTCTGACCCGGCGAGAAGTATTCTTCGGCCTCCAGCACTTCCGTGCGCTGTAGGTGGCGGATCTCGACGGCAACGCGCTCGATCGATGAAGCGATAACGCCAAGGGTAGCAAAGAACATGGCGTGACGATCGCGCGGGATGACCTGGGTCGAGACTGGCTCGATCGAAAGGCCCAGCTTTTCAGCCACATATTCTTCGACCTGCGGGTCGATATTGGCGAAGGTGCCAATGGCCCCGGAAATGGCGCAGGTGGCGATCTCGTCGCGCGCTGCCACAAGCCGGGCGCGATTGCGCGAAAACTCGGCATAGGCCTCGGCGAGCTTCACGCCGAAGGTCGTCGGCTCGGCATGGATACCGTGGCTGCGGCCGATGGTGATCGTGTGCTTGTGCTCCATCGCGCGACGCTTCAGCGCCTCGAGCAGAGCATCGATATCGGCGAGCAGGATGTTGGCGGCGCGCTTCATCTGCACCGAGAGCGTCGTGTCGAGGATATCTGAAGAGGTCATGCCCTGATGCACGAAGCGGGCATCCGGGCCGACGATCTCAGAGAGGTGCGTCAGGAACGCGATGACATCGTGCTTGGTCGTGCGCTCGATCTCGTCGATGCGCTCGACGTCGAACCCGTAGTCGCCCATCTCCGCCTTGCGGGCGTTCATCACGTTCCAGATCTTGTCGGCACTTTCTTTGGGCACGACACCGAGCTCGGCGAGTTTGCTTGTCGCGTGGGCCTCGATTTCGAACCAGATAGCGAAGCGGGTTTCGGCCGACCAGTTGGCCACCATTTCGGGACGGGAATAGCGCGGGATCATGGACTTAGCCCTAAAAGGTCAGAAGTGGAGTCAGGCGATGCGGCTCGTTGCCGCCTCGCGGATAGCCGCGAGGCGGCCGGCATAGGTTGCGGGGTCATTGCCGCCATAAATCGACGAACCGGCAACCAATACATTGGCCCCGGCGTCGACCACGGCACGGGCATTTTCAGCGGTTATACCGCCATCGACCTCGAGGTCGATATCGCGCCCGCCGATCAACGCCTTGGCCTGGCGGATCTTGTTGATCGATTCTGGGATAAAACTCTGGCCGCCGAAGCCTGGATTGACGCTCATGATCAGCACGAGATCGACGTCGTCGATGACATGCTGGATGGCGGAAACGGGTGTTGCTGGGTTGAGCGCCACGCCGGCTTTCTTGCCGAGGCCGCGAATGGCCTGCAGGCTGCGATGGAGGTGCGGGCCTGCCTCGGCGTGTACCGTGATGATATCGGCGCCGCCTCCCGCAAAATCGGCGAGATAGGGGTCGACCGGCGAAATCATGAGGTGCACGTCGAACACCTTGTCCGTCACGCCACGGATCGATTTCATGATCGGCGCGCCGAAGCTGATGTTGGGGACGAAGTGGCCATCCATCACGTCGACATGGATATAGTCTGCCCCGGCCGCGACGATGGCCGAGACCTCATCCCCGAGCCGCGAAAAATCGGCGGAGAGGATCGACGGAGCGATGCGAAGAGGACGGGCCGGCATGAAGGCACCTCAGCGACAGAGCGTATTCAGGTATTCGGTCTGGCTATAGGGCGGTCACGGCGCGGGGGCAAGTGAAGTCTCCGCGCCCACCCATATCGCTCGCCACACGTGCATAGCTGTTGAAAAGGCGGCGCTTTGCCGGGACTCCGACATGTTTGGCAGTTCATATCCAGTGTCGCTTGTCTGTGTGAGGACCAGTCATGGAATGGAACCGCCTGATTTCCGAGGAACGCCTCGGGGACAAGAAGACTGCGTCGCAGGCGAGCCGGTCCATTTTCGTGCAAGACCACGACCGCATCGTCTTTTCCGCACCCTTCCGGCGCCTCGCCAACAAGACGCAGGTGCAGCCGCTTTATGAGCACGACCATGTGCATCATCGCCTCATCCATTCCATCGAGGTCAGCAGCGTTGGCCGATCGCTTGCCATGCGCATTGGCCAGTGGCTGGTCGGGCAGGAGCTGATCAGTCCCGGCGACGAGCATGCCCTCGCCAATATCGTTCAGGCCGCCAGCGTCGCCCATGACATCGGCAATCCGCCATTCGGCCATTCCGGCGAAGATGCGATGGGCTCCTGGTTTGCCGAGCAGTTTGCGGCAAGCAAAGGGATAGCCCGCGAGGTCGATGCAGCGATCCAGCCAGAGTTCACCGCCTTTGAAGGAAATGCCCAGGGATTTCGCATTTTGACGCGGCTTGAAATGCGTCGCAACGACGGTGGCATGAGACTCTCGAAGGCAACGCTCGGTGCTTTCATGAAGTATCCGGTGACTGCTAGGACACGCGCTGCGCTCAAGGCAAGCAACGAGACGAGCTATGTCGGCCTCAAGAAATTCGGTTTCTTCAGCAGCGAGGAGGCGTTGTTTGAGGATGTCGCAACGACGCTAGGCTTGCCCGAAGAGCGCATCGGCGTCCAGAAATGGTGGCGCCGCCATCCGCTGGTCTACGTCGTCGAGGCTGCAGACGATATCTGCTACAATATCGTTGATATCGAAGATGCCTTCACCACCGGCGAACTCTCCTACAAGGAGGTCGTCGCAATCCTCGTCAAGGTTGCAAAGCCGCGCGACGAAAGCGCTGGGGATCGAAGCCAGGCCGAGCACGTCGCCATGCTGCGCGCCATGGCTATCGGCCAAGCAATTGAAAGCTGCGTCAAAGCCTTCATCGACAACCACGCTGCGATCATGGACGGCACCTTTTCCGGCTCGCTGACTGAGGTTTGCGAGATGGGCCAGATGTTCACCGACATGCGCCAATTGTCGAACGACCACATTTTCACCGCCCGTCGCAAAACCGAACTGGAAGTCTCCGGCCGTCGCATCATCAACAATGTCATGTCCGGCATCCTGCCGGTCTACGAAGATCTCGCCGCCGTTGGCTGGCAGCCAGAAAGCCTTGGCTCTCGCTCCCAACAACTGGTGCGGGCGCTCGATCTTGACCTGCGCGATCTGACCACACCGGCCGAGGCACTCCACGCGCTAGCCGATTACACGTCCGGCATGACAGACCGCTACGCGCTCCGCATTTCCAAAATGCTCTCGGGCCATTAGTCCTCACATCGGCGCGATGCGACGGTAAGGCAGATTGCTTTACGGCGCTGCCGCGCTAGAGAAGGCGTGAACGAGGAGCGTCACCTTGGAATTTTCCCTGCCTCTGGTCATCGGCGCAGGCGTCTTGAGCTTTCTTAGCCCCTGCGTCCTTCCGCTGGTTCCGCCCTATCTGACCTATATGAGCGGCGCGAGTTTCGACCAGCTCCGCGACGATGTGGATACCGGTGCGGGCAAGCTGACCCTCAAGGTCGCGATCACCTCGCTCTTTTTTATCCTCGGCTTTTCGGTCGTCTTCGTTACCCTTGGCGCAACCGCAACGGCGTTTGGCCAGGTGTTCCGGCAGCTCTTGCCGATCCTGACCCCCGTTGCCGGCGTCGTCATCATCGCCATGGGACTTCATTTCCTCGGCGTTTATCGCCTGGCCTTTCTCGACCGCCAGTTGCGGCACAATGGTCCCGGCGTAGCGTCAGGTCCGGGTGGTGGCTTCCTGCTCGGCCTCGCCTTTGCCATCGGCTGGACCCCGTGCATCGGACCCGTGCTCGCTGCCATCCTCTCAGTTGCCGCCAGCCGCGATACAGCCTGGGAAGGCGCTTCGTTGCTCGGGCTTTATTCGCTTGGCCTCGGCATCCCCTTCTTCCTCGCGGGCATTGCCATCGGCCCGTTCCTGACGTTCTTCCATTCCTTCAAGCGGCATCTTCACACCGTCGAGAAAGTGATGGGCGGCCTGCTGGTGGTCACCGGCGTGTTGTTTCTTACGGGCAATTTTACCCGCATATCGTTCTGGTTCCTCGAGACTTTTCCAGTGCTGTCGACCTTCGGCTGAGCAGGACTTTCTTAACCCTCTCAAATTTTCTGAAAGTCCCAGAACAATTTCTGAGCGATCTTCAGCCTCGGTTTACTCGCGTGCCGCAATGCTTGCGGCGCTATTGGGGCGGGGAATATGGGTACGGCACACATCAACAGCCAACCATTACTTCGGGCACTCGCTATTGAAAGCGATGCGCTCGAGCAAAGAGCCGAAGCAGCGCCGCGTCTCGGCGTGCGCGTCAGCGCGCGGTTCACCCGCAATATTGATGATGTCGAGGCTGTTTGGCGGTCGCTGACCGAGAGTAGCGTCGAGTCGCCCGGGCAGAGCTTTGATTTTATCAAACTCTGGATCGCTGATCGCGGCATTGCCCAAAAGGACCAAGCCTTCATCGTTGGCGAAATCGAGGGCGAGCCAGTCGCGCTGATGCCGCTCCATCGCCGCCGGCAGCTCGGCGTTACGGTCTACACGTGGTTCCCGCGCTCCCAGGTCGGTTGCTACGCGCCGATTTCAAATTACGAAAAGCTCACGCTGCTTGGCCCCGCCGGCCGCTTGCAACTTTGGCAATCGATGATCGCCGAACTGCCTGATGCCGACGCGGTCTACCTTCGCGCCATTCCCGCCGAAATCACGGGCTACGGCGGGCTTTTCGACGAACTCGGCAGCGCCCTCGCGGTCGAAACGCTCTACCGCTCCGAGTTCTCGTCCTGGGAACAGTGCGATCAGATCCAGCGCAGTCGTAGCCGCCGTAAGCATGATCGGCAGCAAGGTGATCGTCTCGCAGCGCTCGGCGAAGTTGGGTTCGAATTCGTTACCAATCCGGTAACCGGCAAGGCCGCCATTGAGGTGATGTTCCGCCAGCGTTCCGCCCGCTTCAAGGCGCAGGGCATTCGCGACACGTTTGTTTGCGACAACCTCGTCGATTTCTACCAGAAGGCGATGCAGCCGGGCTCGGGGCTCGATGTCCGCCTCCACGTTCTCCGCCTCAACGGCGATATCGTCGCGGTGCGCTACAATATCGTCCATGGTACTCGAATGTTTTGCCTGATCTCGTCAATGAGCGACGATCCTGCCATCCAGAACGGTTCGCCGGGCAAGCAGTGTCTGTTGCGCGTCATGCAGTCGGTGTTCGATGGCGGTTTCACCATGTTCGACATGGGCTCCGGCTTCACCGACGAGAAACGCCATTGGTGCAACGTGCAGATTCCGATCCGCCAGCACTATGTCGGTCGCACCTGGAAAGGCCGGCTTTCTGTCGGACTGCACCAGCAGTTCCAGAAGGCGCGTGCTCAGGCCAAGGCCAATCCGCGCATCAAGAGCGCAATCCGGACCGCGCATCAGACCCGCGATCGCCTTTTCGGCAAGAAGCCGCAGGCGTCCCAGACCTCAGAGTAGTTTCAGCCCGCGCAAGGAGGCATGACCCGATCGACCGATGATGATGTGGTCGTGGAGTGTTATGCCCATCTGCCGGGCGATATCTCCGATTTCGCGCGTCATCTTCACATCCGCAGGCGAAGGCGATGGATCGCCGGACGGATGATTGTGGACGAGGATCAATGCGGAAGCGGACAATTCCAGCGTTCGCTTAATGACCTCGCGAGGATAGACCGGCGTGTGGTCGACCGTCCCGACCTGTTGCACCTCATCGGCAATCAGTCGATTCTTCTTATCGAGGAAGAGAACTCGGAACTGTTCGATGTTTTCGAAAGCCATGGCGCTTCGGCAATAGTCGATCAACTGCGTCCACGATGAGAGGATTGGCTTTTCGACATTGATCTGATCGCGCCCATAGCGCTGCGCCACGGCCTGCATGACCTTGAGGTGGGTGATCGAGGTTTCCCCAAGCCCCTTGATCTCCGCCAGGCGCGCAGGGGCCGCACCGAGGACTTCCGAGATCGAACCAAAGCGCGCCAGAAGGTCCTTGGCCAGCGCTTTGGTATCGCGCTGGGGCAAAATGATATGGAGGAGCAGCTCAAGCAGTTCGTAGTCCGCAAGGCCATCCCCGCCTACGGCATTGAACCGCTCGCGTGCTCGCTCGCGATGCCCAAGATAATGCGGTTTCATCGGCGCTTCCGCCAGCCCACCGGATTTGGTCTCGGGTTTGTCGCTCAACGCTACTTCCGTGCTGCGAGAGGATTGAACAGGCCGCCGGGCGAAAGCGTAAACACCTCGTTGCCGGTTTCCGTGATGCCGATCGAGTGCTCGCACTGCGCCGACAGCGTCCGGTCACGCGTCACTGCGGTCCAGCCATCCGAGAGAATTTTCACGTGCGGCTTGCCGAGATTGATCATCGGCTCGATGGTGAAGATCATTCCCGGCTTGATCGGGACGCCGGTGCCCGGCGTTCCGAAATGGAGAATGTTCGGCTCGTCGTGGAATAGCCGGCCGACACCATGGCCGACGAAATCACGCACCACGCTCATGCGCTCGCCTTCGGCGACAGCCTGGATCGCCGCACCGATATCGCCCGTCGTATTACCGGGTTTGGCCGCAGCAAGGCCTGCCTCGAGGCTCGCATAGGTCACTTCGATCAGCCGCTCGGCTTTTCGGGATATTTCTCCGACGGGGTACATGCGGCTCGAATCGCCATACCAGCCATCGACGATAAAGGTCAGGTCGATATTGACGATGTCGCCCTCGCGCATGCCGCGCTCGTCGGGGATGCCGTGGCAGACAACATGGTTGATCGATGTGCAGATCGAATGCCGATAGCCTTTGTAGAATAGCGTTGCAGGCACGGCGCCATGATCGCGACCAAATTCGTAGGCGATCTGGTCAAGCTTTGCTGTGTCGACGCCCGGCTCGACATACTTCGCCAGGATGTCCAATGCCTGTGCCGTCAGCGCGCCGGCCTTGCGCATGCCCTCAAAGCCTTCCGTCCCATGGATCGGAATGATGCCGGCGGTGCGACGCGGTTTGGCGGATGCTTCGACGTAGGTAACCATGCAGGACTCCGGATGATGCCCTAAACCTAGTCAGTTGCTGCCGCAATGGAAAGGGCTTCTAACCTTGACGGCGCGTTGGGGCAGGGGCATTCCTCTTGGCTCAAACACCACCGGGTCCCATCATGTCCAGTCAAGCGCGCGTCACTGCCGGTCTCCTCGTCATCGGCGACGAAATCCTCTCCGGCCGCACCAAGGACGTGAACATCGGCGCCGTCGCCGATTTCTGCACCGATCTTGGCATCGACCTCACCGAAGTCCGGGTCGTCAGCGACGTCGAAGAGTCGATCGTCGAAGCCGTCAACGCGCTTCGCCAGCGCTATACCTACGTCTTCACAACGGGCGGCATAGGCCCGACCCACGACGACATCACCGCCGACGCCATCGCCAAGGCATTCGGCGTGGCGCTGCCAATCAATCCGCAGGCCCGCGCCATGCTCGAAGCCCGCTGGGCCCAGACTGGCACCGAGGTCAACGAGGCGCGCCTGCGCATGGCGCGCATCCCGGAAGGCGCCGATCTCATCGTCAATTCCGTCAGCGCCGCTCCCGGCTTTCGCATCGGCAATGTCCATGTCATGGCCGGCGTCCCCGTCATCATGCGCGCCATGCTCGAAGCGCTCGCCCCAAAACTTGAAGGCGGGAAGAAGGTCCTTTCTAAAACCGTCAAAGCGGCAGTCGGTGAAGGAACTCTCGGCGGCCCGCTTGGGGCACTGCAGGCAGAGTACCCCGACGTGAAGATGGGCTCTTATCCACAGATGGGCAAAGACCGCGTTATGACCGAGCTCGTCTTGCGCTCTTCCGACGAGGCGCGGCTAAACGAGGCCACCGAGAAGGTGCGCGCCATGGTATTAGACGCTCACGAAAAGGCCGGTATCGCGCCACCCGATGCGGAATGATTGGCGGATTGGCCGCGCTTTGATATGGACGGTCCCCACGAAGGATCAATCGGCCCGCACGCCCCCGGAGTTTTGAGCGTTGAGCAATCCCAACCAGAAGTCGTTTCCCGTCACCTGGGACCAGTTTCACCGCGATAGCCGCGCCTTGGCGTGGCGCCTCGCCAGCCTCGGCCCGTTTGATGCAGTCGTCGCCATTGCTCGTGGTGGGCTTGTACCGGCCGCTATCGTGGCGCGCGAATTGAACATCCGCACTGTCGAGACTGTGGCGGCAAAGAGCTACGACCACCAGAACCAGACGGGCATCAAGATCCTCAAGGAAATCAGCCAGCCGGTCATCGAGCTTTGCAAGGGTGGCGGCAAGATCCTGATCGTCGACGATCTCGTCGATACCGGCAACACCGCCCGCGTTGTCCGCGAAATGCTCCCCGGCGCTCATTTTGCCACTGTCTATGCCAAGCCCAAGGGCCGCGAAATGGTGGATACGTTCATCACCGAAGTCAGCCAGGACACCTGGATCTTCTTCCCGTGGGACCTCGACGTCGCTTACGTCGCTCCGATCTCGGGCGGCACAGACTGATCAGCCAGGCTTTTTGCCCAACCAGATAACGTGCCGCGCGCCGCGACCGCCGCTGCGCGCGCGCACTTTTACTTCTTCGACCGAAAATCCCGCTGCCGCCAAACGCTTTGTGAATGGCTCACTCGGATGCGCCGACCAAACAGCGAGCACGCCGCCCGGACACAAGGCATCCAGCGACGTTCTGAGCGACTTGAGCCCATAGAGCTTGTCGTTCTGCTCCCGGCTCACGCCGTCCGGCCCATTGTCCACATCGAGCAAGATCGCATCATAGGCAGCTTTCCGCGCCGCGATAAGTTTTCCGACGTCGTCATTGACGATTCTGACCCGCGGGTCATCCAGGCAGGTACCGAAAACTGGCGTCAGCGGACCGCGCGCCCAGGCGATGATCTCAGGGACCAGTTCCGCCACGACCAATTCGCTGTCCGGCCCAAAACACGCCTGTGCCGCACGCAGCGTAAAACCCAAGCCGAGGCCGCCGATCAAAACGCGCGCCTGGGGACGCTTGCCCACGCGATCGGCGCTCAGTGTCGCCAGCGCTTCTTCCGAGCCACTGAGGCGGCTGTTCATCAGCTCATTGGTGCCGAGCATGATGGAGAATTCATCGTCCCGCTGCATCAGTTTGAGCTGGGTTTTGTCCCCCGGGACATTTGCCGTATCGAGATGGATCCAGGGTTTCATGAGCGCTCGGATAAGGAGATGGTGCGGGCGACGGGAATCGAACCCGTACAGCGTTAGCCGAGGGATTTTAAGTCCCTTGTGTCTACCAGTTTCACCACGCCCGCTTGGCTCGGTGGCCCGTGTTTGTCACAAGGCGATGCGCAAGACAATTGTGCTCTGACGATTCTCAACCCCGGAGAGAAGATGATCGAACGCATCGAAACCGGCATTGCGCCATCCTCGGCGCCGATCAATGACGCTGTGCGCGCCGGCAAGCATCTCTGGCTCGTGGCTATCGCCGAAGATCCGGTCAGCGGCGAGATCGTCGAGGGCGGTATCGAAGCACAGGCTCGCCGCTGTATCGAGAACCTGCAGATCGCACTCAATGCCGCTGGCGGCACGCTTGCCAACCTCGTCATGGTGCAGATTTTTCTTGTCGACAGCGCCGACGCCCCTGGCATGAACACGGTCTACCGCGAGTTTTTTACTCAGCAGCCATTCCCGGTCCGCGCCACGGTGGTCGTCAAGGAATTGCTCGCCAAGGGGCTCAAAATCGAAATCACAGCCACGGCGGTCCTCGACTGATGCTGCTCAAACTCGCGCTTCTCGAAGACATCAAGGCCGGCAAGGTCGATGTGATCTTCCGCCGCTGGAACCGTCCGACCGTTAAAACCGGCGGCACGCTCAAGACCAAGCTTGGTCAACTGTCGATCGTTTCCGTCACCGATATGAGTGCGGATGAAGTTACCGATAAAGATGCCAAGCGCGCCGGTTTCACCGATGTCGCCGATTTCCGCAAATGGCTCGACACCATGAAGGAAGGCAGCATTTTCCAGCGGATCGAAGTGAGGTTCGAAGACTGATCAGAAAGACCGGTCAGAAGGGCGTTGGCGCCACGAAGGTCATGAACTCTTCGCGCGTTGGATGGGTAAAACCCAGCTCTGCCGCATGCAGTTGGAGCCGATCGGCCGCCTTGAAGTCATCCTCTTCGGCATAGAATGCGTCGCCGAGGATGACATGACCAATGGCGAGCATATGCACGCGCAACTGGTGCGTCCGGCCGGTCAGTGGCACCAGCTTTACGCGTGTCGCATTGGTTTCGCGCTCTAAAACCTGCCATTCGGTCTTGGCGTGGCGTCCATTCTCGAAATCGACGCGCTGTCTTGGTTTGTTTTCCCAATCGGTCGCAAGGGGCAGGTCGATGACGCCGCTGTCTTCGGCGACGACGCCTGCAACGCGGGCCACATAGCTTTTCGTCGTCTGCCGATGTTCGAACTGGCTGCCGATGCGTCCATGGGCGCGCTTGTTGAGCGCCAGCACCAAGACACCTGACGTGTCCTTGTCGAGCCGATGACACATGCCGGCGGTTGGCCACGTCTGTCGCGCGCGATGTTCGACGCAATCCCAGAGGCTGGGATCCTTGCCGGGAACGCTCAACAAGCCGCTCTGCTTGTCCACCACCAGAATATCGTCATCGACGTGGATCACGTTGAGATAGGGATCGGTGGGCGGAAAATAGTTAAGCAGTGTGGGCATGGGACCGGGCATGCCGGGGCTTTAGCAGAGCTTGGCCGTTTTCACCAACCCTACTATGCTCGCACGATGCATAGCACGACCTTCACTACGGCGCTCGGCGAATTCGCACTGATCTGGACCGACCAAGGCATCAGGCGCGTATTCCTGCCCGGCAACGAAGCCATCGCGCTCGAGCATCGCCTTGCACAACTCGGCGCCCAACGCTCGGAGCCGCCGCGGGTAATCAGCGCTGTGCTCGACAGGATCGAGGACTATGCCGAAGGCGAGGTTGTCGATTTCGCGGATGTCCCGCTTGATCTCGATGGCGTGCCGACCTTCCACCGTCGCTGTTACGACATCCTGCTCACGATTAGCCGTAGGGAGACAACCACTTATGGTGACATGGCGCGGCAACTAGGCGATGTCGGCCTTTCGCGCGCCGTTGGTCAGGCGATGGGCGCAAATCCTATTCCCCTTATCATTCCTTGCCACCGCGTTCTTGCGGCGCGCGGTGGGGCTGGAGGCTTTTCTGCACCTGGCGGCACGGCAACCAAGCGCGTCATGCTGGCGTTGGAAGGTGTGAGCCTTGGCACGCCGCCGGGGCAGATGCAGTTCGCGTTCTAGGAGTGGCATGAGCTTTTCATTCAAGCAGCGCAAGGACACCCCGGCACAGGTACGGCAGATCGCGGCGGATCAGATCACGTCGGCGCTTGAATTGGCCGAAGCCTACAAGGACTTCGACAAGACTGTTCATGGCCTTCGTCGTCGCTGCAAGAAGATCCGCGGTCTGATACGCCTCGTCCGACCTAATTTCAAAGAATTCGAGGCCGAAAACGCGGCATTCCGGGATGCCGCAAGCGCGCTTTCAGTGTCCCGCGATGCGGCAGTCATGGTCGAAACCTTCGACGCCGCCATGCAAAAGCCATGGGCGGCCGACTGTCCCGAAGAGCGGAAGCAAAATCTTTGCGCGCTGCTGACGTCCCATTTGGACAATGTGAAAGCCGAGCAAAACCAGTCGCAGCTTTTATGGGACTTTGCGCTAGCCATGCAGAACGCGCTTGGCCGCGTGCCCGATTGGTCACTCAGCGGTGACGGTTTCCAGCTGTTCAGAGCGGGCCTGAGCGATACCTACAGCGAAATGCAGATGCGGATGAAAAAGGCCGCGAAGTCCCATGATCCCGTCGATTTTCATGAATGGCGCAAGCAGTCGAAAGGTCATTGGTTTCACATTGGCCTCTTGAGCAAATCCGCGCCGCATATCCTTTCTGCACGCGAGGCGCATCTCGACACGCTCGGCGATCTGCTCGGTGACCATCACAACATCGCGGTTCTCGCTGATTTTCTATCGCAAAAGGCCGGCCCACTCGATGTCAGTTTGCGCGAGGGCCTTGCGGGCCAACAACAAGCCTTGGCCGAAAAAGCGATCCCGCTTGGGCGAGAGCTCTGCGTTGAAAACCGTGCTGCGCTAACCGCCCGGCTCGGAAAATTCTGGAAACTCTTGCCCAAGGACATCTGAATTGGCCGAGGAAATTGAACGCAAATTCCTGCTCAAGAGCGACGCGTGGAAGAGCGCGGTGACAAGTGCAGCACGCCTGCAGCAGGGCTATCTTTCGACCAGCGCCAAGGCCACGGTTCGCATACGTATCTTCGATGATACTCGCGCCGTACTGACCCTTAAGGGTAAAGCAATCGGCCTTACCCGCCCAGAATTCGAATATGAGGTGCCGCTCGCTGACGCGCGGGAAATGATGGCTCTTTCTTCTCCCAATATCGTCGAGAAGCGCCGCCACAAAGCACCGTTCGGCAATCATGTCTGGGAGATCGACGTCTTCGAAGGGCTGCATGAGGGACTTGTTCTGGCCGAAGTTGAAATGACGTCCGAACACGACGAGGTCGCCATTCCCGATTGGATCGGGCGAGAGGTCACCGACGACGATCGCTATGCCAATGCCAGCCTCTCGCGCACGCCTGGTGTGCCGCAATAAGTTCGTGTCGCGATTGAACAATCCGTTCACCGGACTTCGTCGCAAACGCTGTTGCACCAGCGGCCAAAGCGCATATCTCCAAGGGATAAAGGAGATTGTTATGGCACAGGATTTTTCAGGCAAGGTCGCATTCGTCACGGGTGGCGCTTCCGGCATCGGTGAAGCGGTCGTCAAGCAGTTGGCGGCGCGTGGTGCCAAGGTTGTTGTTGCCGATCTCAAGCTCGATGCCGCCCAGGCTGCCGTGGACGCCGTCAAGGCTGCCGGTGGCGAAGCCGCAGCCGTCGCGGTTGACGTCAGCAAGATTGACCAGGTCGAAAAGGCCGTCCAGTTCACTATCGATACCTATGGCAAGCTCGACGTTGCCGTGAACAATGCCGGCATTGGTGGCAAGGCAGCCAAGGCCGGCGATTACACCTTTGACGATTGGCACAAGGTCATCGACGTCAACCTCAACTCCGTCTTTTATTCGATGAAGTACGAGATCGCTGCCATGCTCAAGAACGGCGGTGGCGCCATCGTCAACATGGCCTCGATCCTCGGCACCAATGGCTTTGCCAGCGCTCCGGCCTATGTTTCGGCCAAGCACGGCGTCGTCGGTCTCACCAAGGCGGCCGCCATCGACTATGCCAAGGATGGCATCCGCGTGACCGCCGTCGGTCCGGGCTTTATCGAAACCCCGCTCCTCGGCTCTGCAACCCCGTCGGAAACGTTAAATGGCCTTCGTGCGCTGCATCCGGTCGGGCGTCTCGGTCAGTCCGGTGAGGTCGCGGCGCTGACGCTGTTCCTCCTGTCCGATGAGGCATCCTTCATCACCGGTTCCTATCATCTGGTCGATGGCGGTTACGCCGCGCAGTAATCCGCACTTGCAGGGCAGGGTGGGGAACACTACCAAGGGCGAAACTTTCCCTCCTGTGACCCCCACCCATGCCCAAGCAGAATATCGCGGCCGCCCTTTGGCTTTCGACGGGCGGCCTTGCCGTCATGTCGGGCATGTCGACCGCTGTGCACGCCGTTGCCGCGGATGGCGTACCGACAGGCCAGATTATCTTCTGGCGTAGCTTCGTCGCCCTTTTGCCGACGCTGATCTATCTCACCGTCCGGCGTGAACTCGGCCAATCCATCCGCACCCGGTATCCGCACAAGCATCTGGTCCGCGGCCTCCTTGGCTGCGCGGTCATGTTCTTTTCCTTCGTTTCGCTGCGCTACCTGTCGGTGGGCCTTGCCACGGCGCTGACCTATCTCGCGCCGATTCTCTCGATCGCTGCCGCCATGATCTTTCTGCGTGAGCGGCCTGGGGCCACGATCTTCTTCGGCGTCGTGCTCGGCTTCGCCGGCATCGTGCTGATGCTGTATCCGTCCCTCGTCGGTAGCGATCTGCGCGAAGGAACCTTGATCGGCGTGGGTGCAGGCGTCGCCATGGCCGCCACCAACGCGCTGTCACGTGTCCAGGTCAAGGATCTCACGCGCACCGAGCCGCCTGCCAGCATCGCACTCTCGTTTGCGCTGATCTGCTCGGCTGCCGGACTTGCATCCGCGCTTCTCGGGTGGGCCGACCTGACCCAAGCCCAATTTTGGCTACTTGTCAGCGCTGGTCTTCTTGGCGGCCTCGGGCACGTACTGCTGATGGAATCGGTCGCCCGCGCTCCGGTTTCCGTCCTCGCGCCCTATGAATATACCGGCATCATCTGGGCCTTTGGCTTCGACCTGATCCTACTCGCAATCGTTCCGCCACTAATCGCGCTTCTCGGCGCGCTTCTGGTCGTCGGCGCTGCGGCGCTGGTTGCCTATGGGCAGGGCCGTTTCACCCGAAAAGCTACTGCCAGCGCTTGAAGCTCTTGAGGTGATCGAGTTGGCCGGTCACCGTTGTCACGATCCGGTTTACCGGATCAGTCACCGGCACCACGATGACGTTTTCAGTCTCCGGGTCCGGCACTTCGAGCGTCGCGAACTGGCTGTCGAGGAGGCTCGTCGGCATATATTCGTGGTTGCGCTTGGCCATCCGTTCGCCAATCACCTCGCGGCTGCCATCGAGATAAACGAAACACACCGGCTCTCCGGCTTTCTCGGTAATGAAATCACGATAGGCCTTTCTCAGGGCCGAGCATGCTCCAACAGCAATGCCCTTTTTCTTGTCCGCGGCATCTTTCAATGCTGCCGCCAAGGCTTCGAGCCAAGGCCAGCGATCATCATCCGTGAGCGGAATGCCGGCGCGCATTTTTTCGACATTTGCTTCGGGATGATATTTGTCGCCATCGAGAAATGGCGCGTGCAGCGCCCGCCCCAGCGCCGCGCCGACGGTAGACTTGCCCGAGGAGCTGACGCCCATGACGATAATGATGCGGGCGGGTTCAGACTGCTGCACTGTGGCCTCCATCGACGTAAAGTATGTGCCCATTGACGAAACTGGATGCCGCCGAGGCAAGAAAGACAACGGCGCCGCCGAGTTCATCCGGCTCGCCCCAGCGCCCCATTGGTGAAACGCGCGACATAAATGATTGAAAGTCCGGATCAGCCATGCGCGCAGCGTTCATTTCGGTCGCAAAGAATCCCGGCGCTATACCGTTGACATGCAGACCTCGCGGCGCCCATTCCAGCGCCATGGCGCGGGTCAGGTTCACTAGCGCGGCCTTGGTCGCCGCATAAGGCCCGTTGCCGGGTAGGGGGCGATCGGCCCGCGTCGAGCAGATATTGATGATCTTGCCCCGACCCCGCGCCAGCATGCTCTTGCCAACGACCTGCGCTACGCACAGGGCAGAGACAACATTGGCCGACAGCAAGGCTTCAAAACGATCAAGCGGGTAGTCTTCGAGCGCGCCGCCAACCATTGTGCCGGCGTTGTTGACGAGGATGTCGATCGGTCCGATCTCGCGGTCGCAGTAATCCATTGCTTCCGCAACGCTATCCTCGCTCGCCACGTCAAAAGCCAGCGCTTTGACCTCGACGCCACTTTCGGAGAGATCGGCGGCAGCAGCCCCAAGTGCCACAGTATCGCGTCCATTCAGGACGATATCCGCACCGGACGCAGCGAGCGCCTTGGCCATAGCAAAGCCGAGGCCGCGGCTGGAGCCAGTCACGAGGGCGCGCTGGCCGGAGAGATCGAATGGCGAGCGCTGACCCATCTTGAAATCCTTCTGTCTCGACGCTTCTACCCATCCAAAGCGCTATGAGGCAAGACGCGCATAGGGGCTTCCATACAAGCATGGCGAATTGGTCGAATATTGCCGCCATCGCCCTTTCCAGCGAACCCACTTTGTGGTCATTGTCGCCCCCGCATGCTATGCACCACGCGCATGGCGCACGACATTTTGACGGCGACGAAGACTTCGGAAGGACAGCTTCATGGCGAATGCAGATATCGGCCTGATCGGCTTGGCGGTGATGGGTTCCAACCTCGCGCTCAACATCGCGGAAAAAGGCTATTCCATCGCCGTCCATAATCGGTCTCCCGGCCGCATCGACGAGTTCGTCGAAGAAGCGAAGAAGGAAGGTCTCGATGGTAAGGTCACGGCCAAGTATGACCTCGCCGAGTTCGTCCAGGCCGTAAAGGCCCCGCGCTCCATCATCATCATGGTGAAGGCCGGCAAGCCGGTCGATGAAATGATCGAACAGCTCCTGCCGCACCTCGAAAAGGGCGATGCCATCATCGAATGCGGCAATTCGCTCTTCACCGACACCCAGCGCCGTTTCGACTACCTCGGCCCCAAGGGCATCGGCTATCTCGGCGTCGGTGTTTCCGGCGGTGAAGAAGGCGCCCGCCACGGCCCCTCGATCATGGTCGGTGGCTCCAAGGAACAGTGGCACAATGCCGAGCCAGTGCTCACCGCGATTGCTGCCAAGTTCGATGGCGAAAGCTGCTGCGCCTATCTCGGTGAAGGTGGCGCTGGCCATTTCGTCAAGACCATCCACAACGGCATCGAATATGGCGACATGCAGATGATCGCCGAAGTCTATGGCGTCATGCGTGATGGTTTGGGCATGGATGCAAAGGCTTGCGCCGATGTCTTCAAGGAATGGAACAAGGGTCCGCTCAATTCCTACCTGATCGAAATCACCGGCCACGTGCTCGACGCTGTCGACCCCGACACAAGCAAGCCGCTGGTTGATCTGATCCTCGATAAGGCTGGCCAGAAGGGCACTGGCGTTTGGTCTGCCATCGCCGCGCAGCAGATGGGCGTTCCCGCTACCGCCATCGAAGGCGCTGTCGCTGCCCGCTCGATCTCGTCGCGCAAGGCTGAACGCGTCGCCGCCGAAGGCATCTATGGCAAGCCTAACCGTGCCAAGACCGACGTCACCCTCGCCGATCTCGAAAAGGCGCTCCTCGCCGGTAAGATCGTGTCTTATGCCCAGGGCTTTGCCGTGATTGCCAAGGCTTCGGAAGAAAATGGCTGGGCCCTGCCGCTCGCCACGATCGCCAAGATCTGGCGCGCCGGCTGCATCATCCGCTCGCGCTTCCTCGATCAGATGTCCTCGGCCTATGCCAAGGGTGAAGCAACCAATCTGCTCGTCGTGCCCGACTTCGTCGAGATCATGAAGGACGCCCACCCGAGCCTGCGCAAGGTCGTTGCCGCTGCCGCCATCGGCGAATTCCCGATGATCTGTCTCTCGGCTGCGCTCAGCTACTTTGACAGCTATCGTCAGGCCAAGGGTACCGCCAACCTGATCCAGGGCCAGCGCGACTTCTTCGGCGCCCACGGCTTCGAAATCGAAGGCCGCGGCTCCGATCTCCACGGCACCTGGCCGTCGACGCTCGGCAAGTAAGCGCCGCAATTTTCTCGACGTCATGAGCCGGGGCTAGTCTCCGGCTCAACCATTTCAGAAGCTAGTCATGACCGAGCGCTCTTTCCGCCGAGCACTTCATCTCCGTGTGAACCGCATTTGGTTGCCGCGTTTGCGGCGCCGAGCACTGTTTGTGGTCGGCGGAATTGTCGTCGGCGTTGCCGCCCTCGCGCTCGCTTATGGCGCTGACTTTGCCATGGCGCTTTTTGTGTCCGCGCAGAGGCAATGGCCCTATATGCCCTTGCTGGTGACGCCATTGGGGTTCGGTTTTCTCGCTTGGGTCACGGGTCGCTATTTTGACGGCGCGCAGGGTAGTGGCATTCCGCAGGTCATTGCGGCGCGGCAGCTGAAGGATCAGCAGAGCAAAACAAAATTGGTGTCACCGAAGCTGGCGGCAGCAAAGATGTTGCTTCTCTCCGGTGGGCTGCTCGTCGGTGCATCTGCGGGGCGTGAGGGACCAACGGTGCAGGTGGGCGCATCGATAATGTTCTGGCTCGGCCGTTTTGCGCCGCATCGACAGCCAGGTCTTTTGCTTGCTGGCGCTGCAGCGGGCGTTGCAGCTGCCTTCAACGCGCCACTTGCTGGAATTGTGTTCGGCATAGAGGAGATGGGTCGCTCGTTCGAGTTGCGGACCAGCGGCCTCGTGCTTGGTACGGTGATCGTTGCGGGCTTGGTCCCGCTCGCGATTGTGGGCGACTATACGTATTTTGGTCGATCGCTCGTGACGCTCGGCCATATCCAGCAGTGGATCTGGGTGCTCCCAGTTGCTGCGATCTGTGGTTTTGCCGGCGGACTATTCAGTCGCGGCCTGATCGCGTTTTCTTATGGACTGCCAGGCAGAGTGGGGAAAGTGATTAAGTCGCATCCAGTCCTCTTCGCTGTCCTATGTGGTCTCGGTGTCGCCGTCTGTGGAGTCGTGACGGGGGGAAGTATATTCGGCACGAGCGCCGAGCAGGCAAAAGCTATTATGGCGGGCGAGGGCGCACCCGCCGGCTTTGCTCCGTTGAAGCTGCTAGCGACACTGCTGTCGTCAGTTAGCGGCATTCCTGGCGGCATATTCTCTCCATCACTTGCAGTGGGTGCCGGCATCGCCGAGATGGTCAAAACATTGGTCCCGCTGCCGATTGCGGCACTAACCATCGTGTGCATGGCCGCATATCTAGCCGCGGTCCTCCAAGCGCCGATCACGGCGTTCGTCATTGTCACCGAGATGACTGGAAATCACGCGCTCATCTTTCCCGTGATGATCGGTGCACTGGTGGCCACCTTCTGCTCGAAGCTGGTCTGCCGCGAAGGCGTCTATCACGCGCTCGCTCACCGCATTCTTCTACGGGCGACGCTCGATACAAAACTCAAGTGCCGGGACAATGAGAGCTAGACGCTAAAGGTCTAGTTGCATCTGCGGCTCCGCCGGCTCGTCGTCAGTCGCTGACAATCCATCCAAGAATGCATTCGCTCGGGCCTGAATACTCGTGCGCTGCGCGGGATCCATACGATCCAAGTTTCGGTACGGCATCAGCATCCGCCTGTTCCCCTGCAGCTTTTGACGGTTCTCCATCAGAAAATTCCAGTAGAGCAGGGTGATCGGACAG
Source organism: Devosia sp. Leaf420 (assembly GCF_001425445.1). Taxonomy (GTDB): domain Bacteria; phylum Pseudomonadota; class Alphaproteobacteria; order Rhizobiales; family Devosiaceae; genus Devosia. Next base: position 302,782 of record NZ_LMQU01000013.1, read on the forward strand.
GCCTTTTCGCCGTCCTTCGTCGCAGGGCTGTAGACGCAACCGCTGCAGTAGTCCGACATTCGGTTGATATAGGCGCCTGAGGCCGCATAGGGCTTTGACGCCAAAAGCCCGCCATCGGCAAACATCACCATGCCATGCGTGTTCGGCAGCTCCACCCAATCGAACGCATCGATATAAACCGCGAGATACCAGGCCTCGATCTGCCGCGGCTCGATCCCCGCCAAGAGCGCAAAATTGCCCGTCACCATCAGGCGCTGGATATGATGGGCATAGGCATGCCGCTGCGTGTCACCGATCGCATTGGCAAGGCAGTTCATCCGCGTCTTGCCAGACCAGTAAAACCAAGGCAGGTCGCGCTTGGCCTCGAGGTGGTTCGTCCCGGCATAGTCCGGCATCTTCAGCCAATAGATTCCGCGCACATATTCGCGCCAGCCGATGATCTGCCGGATGAATCCCTCGGCTGCATTAAGCGGCACGTCGCCCTCGAGATAAGCCCGTTCCGCCGCTCGGCATACCTCTAGCGGGTCGAGCAGACCGACATTGAGATAGGGCGAAATCAATCCATGGTTGAGAAACGGTTCGCCTGATTTCATGGCGTCCTGATAGGTGCCAAAGTCGGGCAGGCAATGCTCGATGAAATGATCCAGCGCCTCCAGAGCGCCATCGCGAGTCACTGCCCATGCAAATGGCTCAAGATCGCCGAAGTTCTTGTCGTATCTCGTAGCCACCAGATCGAGCACCGCGCGCGTCGTTTCATCGGGTTTGAAACGCAATCGCTCCGGTGGCCGGTAGTCGTCGGGCAAAGACTGTCGGTTCTCTGCGTCAAAATTCCATTGACCACCGATCGGCCCTCCGCTCTCCATGAGCAGGCCAGTTTCGCGTCGCATCTCGCGATAGAAATATTCCATACGAAAGCTCTTTCGGCCGTCTGCCCAGGCTGCAAACCGCGCATGGCTGCAGATGAAGCGGTCGTCTTCGCGGACGTCAACGGCTACGCCAAGCCGCTCTTCCCAGCCCGACATCATATCTTTGACCCGCCATGCGCCGGGCTCGGTGACGGCCACGCTTTCGACCGCGTGCCGCCGCAGCGCCCGCGCCAATTCGCCTTCAAGGTTCTGGGTATTTTCCGGATCGGTCAGCGAGACGTAGTCGACGCGAATGCCTTCAGCCCGAAGCTCATCTGCGAAGTGCCGCATCGCCGAATAAATGAAGGCGAGTTTTTGTTTGTGAAAACCGACGACAGTCGATTCGCTGCCGACTTCCGCCATCAGCACCACGTCGTGCTCGCGATCGATATCGCGAAGCGTCGCGAGATTTCGCGAGAGTTGGTCGCCGAGGATGAAACGGAGAATAGCCATGGACCATCTACGCTTCAGGCTGCCCCGCGGTTCAGAAGGTCTTGAACATCACGTAGCTATCCACCAGCCCATGCACCGGGTGACGAAATGCCTTGGGCAACGTGCCGACGATGTCGAAACCAAGCCGCTGCCATAGTGCCACGGCGCGCGTGTTGCTCGACACGACATGGTTGAATTGCATGGCAAGAAAGCCCCGTGCTTTCGCGATGTCCTGGGAATGCTCGCACATAGCCTGTGCCAGACCACGCCCTTGAGCTGCCGACGAAACCATATAGCCGCAATTGGCGACGTGCTGCCCGCCGCCCCGCTGGTTGGCCATCAAGTAGTATGTCCCGACGACCTGACCATCATCCACCGCTACGAAAACCTCGTGCGCCGGCAGGAACCAGTAGTCGAGCATGGCGGCTTCACTCAGGTCGCTGTCGACGGCATAGGTCTCGCCAGCGCGCAAAACCGGCGCGATGATCTTCAAAATCGCTTCGCGGTCAGTCTCAGCGGCGGCGCGGATTGATGTCATCGTCGTCATCGATTGGCGCAACACGCAACTGCCCCGGTGGCGGCAGATCGGGCACGTGTGGATTGTTGGCGATGCTCGGTCGATGCGAAAGTTCGAAGCGCCAGGCTGCGACTGCGAAAATCACGAGCGCAATGACGACGGCGATGCCGCAGGCGATGAATGGCGCGCCCGGGAAGTAGTGACCCGTGCCCGAAGAGTCCGAATAGTAGGAAAAGATCTGCGTTGCCCCCAAGGGCCCAATGATCGTTGCCAAGGAGCTTGCGGCATTCACAGCGCCCTGCAACTCGCCCTGGCTGTTGTCCGGCACCTGCCGCGACAGGAGGCCATTGATCGCAGGCGGCGCGAGACCGCTGACCGTGCCAACGGCGATGAACAGATAGAGGTGATAGACATCGGTCGAGAAGGCGATACCTGCAAAGGCGGCAGCCGCGGCCATGAGCCCGACAATGGCCACGGCGGGCTCGCCGATGCCCTTCGATAAGGGTCCCGTCAGAACCGCCTGGCTGAACGCAAAGCCGATACCGAAAGCCCCCAGCGTGCGCCCGATCGTCGAGGAGGTGAAATTGAACACCTCGACCGTGAAATAGCTGAAGATCGTCGGCAGGGCCTGCGTCGCAAGCTGAAGGAAAAACAGCACGCCAAGCAGCCACAGCACCGAAGGGTAACGCCGCAGCGCAACCACGGCACCCAGCGGATTGGCGCGCTTGATATTGAACTTGCGGCGATTGGCCTTGGGCAGACTTTCGGGAAGAACCAAAAGCCCGAAGAGGAAATTTGCGAAAGCCAAACCTGCGGCCGCGTAGAACGGTACGCGCGGCCCGAGTTCGCCCAATTCGCCGCCAATCACTGGCCCGATGATAAAGCCCAACCCGAAGGCTGCGCCGATAAGCCCAAAACGGTGCGTGCGTTTATGGGGAGGCGTAATGTCGGCCATATAAGCCGTCGCCGTCGCCAAAGCCGCGCCCGCGATGCCAGCGATAATGCGTCCGATGAACAGATACCAGACGAAGGGCGCGATCGACATCATGAGATAGTCGAAGGTCAAACCCAAAAGGGACGCGAGGAGAATCGGTCGCCGCCCGAACCGGTCTGAGAGATTTCCCAAGACCGGCGAAAACACGAATTGCATCAAGGCATAGGCGAAAACCAGATAGCCGCCGATGACAGCCGCATTGGCAACGCTGCCGCCCGTCAGTTCTTCCAACAGTTCGGGCAGTACCGGTACGATAATGCCCACGCCGATCATGTCGATCAGCACTGTGGTCAGGATGCAGGCAAGGGCCAGTCGGGAGCGTGTCGCAGCTTGCATGCGGAGTTCCGTTCCCTTTCAACCAGCCCAAAGTCTCTTAGGGCATTGCCACAGCGGCGCCGTGCAAGGCAAGGCATTACCGCTCTGGCATGCCTGCCGGTGGCGCCACATCGTGGCTATAAATCCATCCCAAGCGGTTGAGATGCCCCCGCGGCCCCTGTGCCCGCATAACCGCGTCGCGCGCTGCGGACATCGGCCATTTCATATGAAATATACGGCCATTGCTGGCCGAAAGTTTTGCCACACGCTCAACGCGAGCCTGCCGCGCTGTCGCGTAACGCGCGAATGCGGTTTCCGGTTCTGCGCAATCCACGAGCAACGGCCCAAGCGTTGCCGCATCCTCGATACCCATGGCTGCGCCTTGCGCCTGAAACGGCACCATGGCGTGTGCTGCATCCCCAAGGATCCCGACGTTGTCGCGGTACCATGTCGACGTCTTGACGGTAAAAAGCGGCCATGGTGTCCAGGTTTCTCCCGCAGCAGCCACCAGCGCTCCAAACGTCGCCTTGCCCTTGAGCATTGGCACCTTTGGGTTATCCTTGGCTTGGCCCGGCAGAAAAAGCGCGAGATTGATCTGACCGCGATGCGGCAGCGGATAGCAAACGAGATGATGTCCGCCGCCAAAGAATACCGAGACCCGATCCATCGCGATCAGCCCCTGCGCGGCCTCGGCAGGAACCAGCGTACGCCACGCAACTCTCCCGCCGAACTGGGCCTCGGGTCCGCCGAGAAACTGCCGCCGAGTTGCAGAGTGCACCCCATCGGCTCCGATAAAAGCATTGGCGCGCGTCGTTCGCGACTGTCCGCTGTCGTTATCGATCGCGACAGTCACCCCGCGGGCGTGGGAGGCAATATCCCAGGTCCGTACGCCGAACATGATGTCGATATTGGCGAAGCGCCGTGTCGCTTTATAGAGCGCCTCCGCGAGGTCGGCGCGATGCATCACTGAATATGGCGCGCCGAAGCGTTCTTCCATGAGCGCGCCAAGTTCCATGGAAAAAAACGGCCTAGTCTCGCCAGGCCTATAGGTGTCGAGGGCTTGGGGGACGAGGTCAATCGTTGAGAGTGTCTCGGAAAGTCCCAGCCGATCAAGAATGCGCCGCGCATTGGGACTGATCTGGAGGCCAGCACCGGCTTCTTGTATGCCGCTATTGCGCTCCAGCACGACGACTGTCGCGCCGAATTTGGCAAGCGTCAGCGCCAGCGTAAGGCCGGAAATGCCGGCCCCGGCTATGATGTAACTACGGCCCGTGCCGGGCATGGTCGAACTCAGGCAGCCTTCGCCTTGAAGATCGCAGAAGCAGGGTTGGACTGACCATCGCCCAGCTCGGATTTGTAGATATAGAGCGTCGAGCAGTAGGGGCAGACGATTTCGGTGTCCTTGCCCATGTCGAGATAGACATGCGGATGATCAAACGGGGGCAGGGCGCCGATGCACTGGAATTCCTTGGACCCAACCTCGATGCTGCGCAGGCCATCGGTGTTGTGAAAGTGCGGGGTGGTGCCGTGAGCCATGGTCTAACCTATAGGGCCGATTTGTTGTGGCGGACCATAGCCAAGCCGCGACGCGAAGAAAAGGGCCAGTGCTCACCTCGTTGTCGCGCTCGTCAGGGTGGCATGGCAAGGCCGCACGCGATAAGACCTCGCGCAAAGGAGCTTCCTCATGCCCATGTTCCAATCCGGCGGATATTCCCTCGCTTATGAAACAGCCGGCGAAGGCCCGGCAGTCCTTTGTATCCATGGCTTTGCCTCAAGCGGGCGCGTCAACTGGATAGAGACCGGCTGGGTCGATACGCTCGTCGGGGCCGGATACAAGGCCATCACCTTCGATCACCGGGGCCATGGCATGTCGGACAAGCCGCACGATCCCGATGCCTATTTTCCTGAGCGAATGGTCGAGGACAGTCTGGCGCTGCTCGATAACCTTGGTGAATCGCGCGTCGCGGTTCTCGGTTATTCCATGGGTGCGCGCGTTGCTGCCTTTCTCGCCTATGATCATCCAGAGAGGGTGGCAGCAGCCATCTTCGGCGGGATGGGCATGAACCTGATCAATGGCCTCACGGACGGAAACGACATCATCTCGGGCCTCCGTGCTCCAAGCCTCGCTGATCTGACCCACCCAACTGCCCGTCAGTTTCGCATCTTTGCCAATCACACGGGTTCTGATCGCGAGGCCCTCGCTGCCTGTATGGAAACGTCCCGGCAACCGATGGCGCGCGCCGATGTCCGCCGAATCGAAGTTCCGGTCCTCGTCGCAGTCGGCGAAGCCGACGAGATGGCTGGCCCACCCGAGCCGCTGGCCGAACTTCTTCCGCAGGGTGAGGCCTTCGTGATCCCGCGGCGCGATCATATGCGCGCTACGGGCGACACCAAATTCAAGGCAGCAGCGCTCGAATTTTTGGGGAGGACTTTTCCTCATGCGATAAAAGCGTGAACCAATCCGTGCGCCTGGCCTTTGTATTGAGCAACCAGATGCTTTATATCGGTACTTCTCGATAAAGCGGAGCTCGGCCCATGAGCGTCAACGTCCAAAAGTCGGCACAGATCAAATCGGTCGATCCCGTTTGGGAAGCGGTTCGCGCTGGCGCGCGCCAGATTCTGGATACCGATCCTGCGCTGGGCAAGATGGCGCTGACGACCGTCCTCAATCACGAGACTTTTGAAGAAGCCTTGGCGCAGCGCCTTGCTGCCCGGCTCGATCACGAAGACGTCTCCGCCGACATCATCCGTCAGACCTTTCTCGAAATACTTCGCGACGTTCCGGCCATCGGCGAATCTGCGCGGGTCGATCTCGCCGCCACGCTTGAGCGCGATCCAGCCTGCCACCGGGCCATCGAGCCCTTGCTCTATTTCAAGGGCTATCAGGCGATCCAGACACATCGGTTCGCGCATGCCCTCCTAAAGGCCGGCCGCCGCGATTTTGCGCTCTACCTCCAGAGCCGCGCCAGTCAGGTCTTCCAAGTCGATATCAATCCCGCCGTCGTCATGGGCAAGGGCATCATGCTCGATCATGGCACCGGCCTCGTCATCGGCGAGACGGCGGTCGTCGGCGACAATGTCTCGATGCTGCAGAACGTGACGCTTGGCGGCACCGGCAAGGCCGATCAGGATCGTCATCCCAAAATCGGCAATGGCGTCCTCATTGGTGCTGGCGCCAAGGTGCTTGGCAATATCCAGGTCGGCGATTGCTCGCGCATCGGCGCGGGTTCGGTGGTGCTTAAGGAAGTGCCGCCCCGCACGACTGTCGCGGGCGTTCCAGCCAAGGTGATTGGTGAAGCCGGGTGCGCACAACCCGCGTTGATCATGGACCAGATGGTGCTGGTTCACGAGAACCCATAAGCGACGGCAAGTCTCTGCCGTGCGTTGTTACCGCTAAAATGGCTGGGGCAGGGGTTGTCAGCATCCGCTCAGTCACTAGATTGCGCGCCAACCCAACAGCAGGACGATTGCCGTGAACCATCCCGAGATCATCAAGCTGCAGAAATTCCTGCAACAGAAATTCAACAACAAGAACATCGACGTGCGTCCGCGCGCCAAGCTCAACGATTCCGTTGAGGTCTTCATTGGCGACGAGTCGATCGGTCTCATCCATCTCGACGATGAAGACGGCGACAAGTCCTACATGTTCTCGATGTCGATCCTCGATATCGATCTCGACGATATCGAATAGAATTGAGATCGGCGCCCTAGTTGGCGCCGATTTTTTGTAACCACTGCCCCATCTGCGCATCGAAGTCTCGCCAGTCGGTGAGCATCGTGGCGTCGAAGCTATAGATCGCCGCCAATCCCGATGTCAGTTGCGCCGTACGCACGCAGCGACTTGCGGCATCCACTTCCACCGGCGCAATGCACTTGGCGACGAATGGCTGAGCAGCCAGCGCGTCATACCACAGCACCTCGCCGGCATATCCACTTCCCCCGAGCGTCTGGCCAATGAGCCCCGGCACGCCACTAAGTGTGCCCTTGGCAAATTGATGCACGTAGACGCTGTCGAGCAATTCACTGCTCGCGCGCGCCCGCGATCGAGGCACCAGCGTCACATCGACGACGCCAGACGCCAGATGCACTGATAGATCGACCTGGCTGACAAAGCCGGTCTGCATCTGCTCGCCAAAGCGAAACCAGTTCTGGGGAATCGTTAGTTCACGGCCACCCACGGTCTGTACGATGGCATTGCCATCGCCCAGCGAAGCGGCCGTCCGTGCGCCGGGTCGGCTTGTCTGATCGACGAGATAGGCCGCACCGACAGCCAGCAGCAACACGCCGAGCGCGATCCCGGCCAGGTTTTGCATCAAGCCCGAAATCTGGCCTTGAGCCGTGTTCGAATGGGATGTCGCGGACATGACCGGTATTAACCAGTTTTCGGAAGCGGAGGTGACACTTCACTTCAGCCGCAATATGGTTACCAAAGCGTTAAGTTGGGTTCTGCCGAGGGTCGGCGGCTGAGGAGGCTTTGATGACGCGCGAACTACTTCTTGCGGCCTTCATCATGGGCGTGGGGCTTTCCATTGCCGCAGCGGGTACGCATTTATACCAGGGCGTCGCCCGACAGCAGGCCATGCTGCGGCTCGACGGCCGAAGCCTCTGGGGCGCGGTTGGTCACCTTGCGATGAGCATTGTCTGCGGTCCTTACATCATGTTGCATATGGGCTGGCAGCATGAAGACGACAGCACTTTGTCCATGACCTCGGCCCTCATTGGCGCGCTCGTCGCCTTTACATGGGCTTTCGTCACCGGTCTTTTCTTCATGAGCTTTTACGTCGCGTTCTTTCGCTGACGTCTAGCCAATCTCAAACACAACAAAGCCGGCCTCGCTAAGCGAGAGCCGGCTTTGTTCTTCAGGCCCCTATCAGGGATCAGATGGGCGGGGCCCGGAAACTCTAGCTCAAGCGCCGTACTAGTTCGCGGCGACGATGGTCGTGCGATCGTCCAGCATATCGACCCACTGGCCGGCATTGGCCTGGGTCTGGCGCTTGAGGTATTGGTACGGCGTCTCATTCCAGAGCCGGATCGCTCCGTCCTGATTGTCGAGCACGAGGTCGCCGCGATCGGTGCGGACCATCAGCACGGCATGGCCGCTGCCATCGGTCTGGCGCACGACGGAAATCAGCAGCGTGCTCACCGGCCATCCGGCCTCGATCAGCGCGCGGCGCTTGGCGAGAACAAAATCCTCGCAGTCGCCATAGCCGCTGGTCGGATAGGTCCAGAATTCTTCGACCTGGTAAAGTTCCTGATCGGTCACCGGGATGATGGTCTGGTTGAAGTGCGCGTTGATCGATACGAGCTGCTGCCAATTGGTCTCATTCAGAGTCACGGCAGACTCGACGACGCTATTGGGCATGCACTCGCCGGGGCGCTGGCGGCAAAAATCGAGATGGCCGACAGGAATAGACGTATTGGTGGATGCAACCTGGATATAGGCGGCATTGGTGAAGTCGAGCGCTGCGCTTGGCTGGGCCCAGCCCGCTAGCGCTGCTACCGCTATCCCCGCGGCGCCTAGGCGCCTGAAATTGATTGTCATTATGCGATCTCCTGATGGAGACCACGCTAAGGACCGCCGATTGCCCCGCTCCGAAAACTAGAGCGCAGTTTTTATGCGTGTTTGAGTTGAATTTGAGCCGTGTTTTAGCCGAGCGCGTAACGTCTGGTTTACGCTGTCTTCGCGGCCTCAAACGCCAATAAAAAAGGACGCGACCAGCGCGTCCTTTTTCAGTTCTGAACTGTGTGAACCCTCAGCTCATCATGCGCAGGTTCTGCTGCACAACGTTGAGCATTTCCTGCGCCGCCGCAAATTCCACTGCGACGCCATTCTGGAAGTGACGGACGACCCGCGCGCGCATGCGGCCAATTGTGATCGGCGTGCCCATTGCCGGTCGCACGTCGAGCTCGACGGCAGCACCCGAGAGCGAAATGTCGATGATCTTGCAATTGTAGCGCCGACCGTCATCGAGCACGACAGTCGAGTGACGCAGATCAGGCACGACGCGTTCGTGCCGGCGATCCTCTGGCAGATTGAGGATATCCTTGTTGGCGAGCCAGGTGAGCTGCGCCGCCATCTTGTCGCGCTTGCGCTGCGTTGCGGAGATATCCATCGTGAATCCGCCGTCCGCGTGGGATTGTAGCGTGCCCTCGATGCGGCCGAGATGATCGAGATAGGCGATGATGCGCTCGCCCTCTGCGCCGGAGACCGGTGCGATGAGGAAAGCATCGCCCGGCGACATCTCTAAAACTTGGCAGGGAAATTCGCGTCGATCCGCAAGCATATAGCGGCCAAGGATCGAGACCTTGACGCGTTGAAAGCGGTTCTCTTGCCCGAAAGCAAGATTGCGGGGGGAATCCAGATCGTCACTAAGCATGCGCTACCGGTTCCTGCCTACAGCACCTAATGCAAGCAGGATACCGATTCTGGGTTAACGCATGGTTGGGTTAGTGGCGCCCACCATCGATGACGGCGAGGTGTGCGTAACGACGTGCGCTGCGGCCATAAAGGGTCGTCTGCATGGCGCCGATCGGCGCTGCTGGTGCAAAACCGATATCGTTGACGACATTGGCAGCGACTTCCCGCATCGATTCCTCACGCGGCATTTCGTCCGGCCAGATTAGGCGAAGCCCGGTGATACGCTGCTCGGCGATCGGCTGTACGCCCAACCAATAGGGTTCGTCCTGAGCGGTCATCGCCCCGAGAATCCGCGTATGGCTCGAGCCATTATGACGGAGCGGCATCAGGATCAGTTCGAACGAGGTCTTGGTGTGAAGGGCAGTGGTGCCCTGGAAGGTCACGAGCGCCACGGCGTGGTCTTCGGTCACGGCGCGGATCAGCGTATCCATCGCATCCTGGTCGCGATCATGCCAGAGAGCCGAGAACGACCGGCCCTTCAATTCGCGGCAATAGCTGGTGCAGAGGTGCGAGCCGGCAAGGCGGAAGGAAAACTTGTCGTCCTCGTTGAGTTCGAGAATGAACGTATTAGCCAGTGCCTCACGGATGCGGGTCGGATCGATATCCTTACGGTCGGGCGCGCTGCGCGCACCACGAATCGTGTTCCAATAGGTATAGAGCGTATTGGTGCTCGGCATCTGCATGGTTCGGACCCGCTTTGTCATGAGAGGCAACCTCTCGCCGTGAGAGTCGTCTGCCGCGTCGTGACAATGGCAAATCGGTCGGGCGATTGCCTGCTTAAACATTAATTAAGGTTAACGCGGGTGTCTCAATGTGGAAAAGACCAGCGTAAGCCAAGGAGCCGTGGGCTCTGGGAGACTGTGGATGAGCGAATTAGACCAAACGCCCGGTTCTTCTGGACGTCCCGCGCGCGAGCCGATCTTCCTGTTACCGGCATCCGTTACGGTACTTGTCGGAATTCTGACAGCGATTCATGTCGCTGCAACCATGGTCCTTAACGAAGAAGGGCAGACCCAGCTCTATTTTTGGTTCGCGTTTCAGCCGCTGCGGATCGTCCTCGCCGCCCAGGATCTAAGCGTCGCAATACCACTGATTTGGACCCCATTTTCTCACGCTTTTCTCCACGGCGGTTGGGACCATCTGCTCGTCAACGTTGCCTGGCTCGTCATATTTGCAAGCCCAGTGGTGCGACGTTATGGGGCAGGGCCCATGCTCGCCATTTTCTTGCTCTCCGCCGCCGGCGGCGCCGCCGCGTTCGCTGCGACATCGCTTTATTCCGGCGCCTATCTCATCGGCGCTTCCGGTGGTGTGGCGGGGCTGACCGGTGCTGCCGTGCGCTTCATTTTCCAGCCTATTCTCTACGCGCAGCATCCAGAGACTGGCCAGCGCATCGTCCTCGGCAGGCGTCTTGCGAGCATGCGCGAGACTTTCGTCAATCCGCGGTCGCGCTTTTTCACCCTCATCTGGCTTCTCCTCAACGCTGCGGTCCCCTTGGCGCCACTTTTGATGGGCACAAGCCTTGGTGTCGCCTGGCAGGCACATCTCGGGGGCTTCTTGACCGGCTTCCTGATGGTTCGCCTTTTCGAACGGCGCACGTGAGGCTCCGCTTGCCGCGGCCGCAGCATTTGCCTGCACGCGGATAGGCGGATATTCCTTTGGCTAGAGATCGGCGGCACGGTGCAAGGTCCGCCCACAACCGGGAGAACCACATGACTTTGAAATTCATGTCGAGACGCACTCTGGCAGCGGTCACCGTTGCATGTCTCGTCAGCGTTGCTCTACCTGCAGCCCCCGCCTGGGCGCAGAAGACCAAGGACAAGCACACGAGTGCCCCGGCAACCCAGGAATCCTCGATCGATGATGTTTCCGTGTCGATCCCGACGGTCGATGCGGTCAATTCGTCGATCGATGGCGACACCATCAAAACCATTCTCTCCGGCGACATAGAAACGAATGCGGAAGCCTTGAGCACCCTCAACGCGGACAGCATCACCGTTCCGGAAATTTCCATCAACATCACCTCGACGGTCGAAGGGAAATCTCAGGAAGCCGTCCTGACCTTTACCGATCTCGTCCTCGAAGACGTGGTTGATGGGGTGGCCGCCAGTGCCAGCCTCGGCGGTACGGGAATGACCATGCCCGAAGGTGGCGCCGATTGGGGCGCAACATCGGTCAGCAATTTCAACATCCGCGGAATTCTCGGCATCTATGGCCTCGTCGACGCCGGCCAGTCCGATGAAATGCAGACGCTCTATTCCGATTTCAAGATGGAAGGCGGCACGTTCGAAGCGCCCGAAATGACCTGTGAAATCGGTCCTTTCGAAGGTGGCGGCGTCCGCGGACGTCCGCTCAAGACGTCGGTTATCGAGTTCGTCCATCTAGCGCAGCGGATGGAAGCGGATCCCGATATGGCCGATCCGGCGCTGTTCGGCGAGTTCGTCAAGATGTATGCCGATTTCCTTACGGCATTCGAAAGCGATCCCTTCACCTTCGAAGGTTTTGCCTGTGACGGGCAGGATGACCAGGGTCAGCCGATGACCTTCAACGTTGGCAATGTCACGATGGGCGGCATGACCCCCGGCATCTATCCGCAAATTTCGATGGATGGTTTTGACGTGTCGGTCGAGGGCAATGGCGCAGTCTCCATCGATAACGTCACCGTCAAACAGTTCGATATGACCTCGACCATCGAGGCGCTCGCCAATGTTCCTGCCGAAGTGGACGAGGCTTGGTTCGATGCCAATGCCCGCACTTTGGTCCCGTCGTTCGAAGGGTTCTCCTTCGCCGGACTGTCGGTCGATATCCCCGACCCCGAAGCTGATGGTGAGCGCGTCGTCTTTGACATCGACAATTTCGACCTGACGCTGGGCAATTATGTCAACGGCATCCCAGGCATGATCGATACCTCCGCCACGGGTATCAAGGCGGCGCTGCCGGAAGAAAGCGGCGATCCGCAACTGCAGCAGTTGATCTCGCTCGGCATCAAGGACATCGACGCCGGCTTCCGCTTTGCCGCGACCTGGGACGAAGCAACCGACACGATCGACGTTAGCGAGATTTCCGTCACCGGCAAAGATCTGGCGAACATTGTGCTGACCGGTACTTTCGCCAATGCGACTGAAGCCTTGTTCTCGCTCGATGAGAATGAAGCCATCGCTGCCGGCATGGGGATCGCGGTCAAGGCACTCAACCTCGACGTCACCGATTCTGGCCTCTCGGACATCATCCTCGCGGTCGTCGGAGCGGAGCAGGGCACTGACCCCGCAACGTTGCGCCCGGTCTTCGCCGGTCTCGCTGAAGGCACTGTTGTCGGCATGATGGCTGGCGCTGCCGACGCGGCCAAGCTCGGTCAGGCGATCAACCAGTTCGTCAGCGGCAGGGCCAAGTCGCTCAACATCGCCATTGAAGCCAAGGAAGATCCCGGTCTCGGCATGGCTGACTTCATGGCCGCCGAACAGGATCCCACGGTTCTAATCGACAAGGTGAATATCACCGCCGCAGCGAAATAAATAAAAGGGGCGGCTCACAAGGCCGCCCCAAGTCTTTGGGAATTCGCTTCCGCTCAAAATGGATCCCTGCGCCGGGACGATAGCCGAGGTTCTTAGCGAACCGCCTTCTCCAGCGCTCCCATAGACCAAGCCAACAATTCCGCGGCCCGGTCCGCTGTCCCAGCTTCGACATAAGAGCGTAACTCCGGCGCATTGCCCGAGGCGCGGAAATGTACCGTCTCGCCGCTCTTGAGATGGAATTGCAGCCCGTCGATGGCATTCACACTGGCGATCTCATGGGGCGCAAAAACCTCTGCCGCGTACCCGCTATCTTTTTGCAGACGCTCAAGAAATGGCCCACTGCGATCGCCCGGCACGTTCTGCAACCGGTCTGCCACCGCCACCTGCAACGGCAACCGTGCCACTAGTTCTGCCACCGAAATCTTTTCCGCCGCGGCTAGGCCGAGCGCAGCAATGACCGGCAGAATCGCGTCGCGGGTCGGCAGGGCCGTGAGGTCAAAACCTTCACCAACAAAGGTCCCACCATTGGCCTCGAAGCCGACGACTTTCTCGGCCTTTTCCATCTCCGCGACGACAAAGGGCGAGCCGACGCGGGTTCGAACGACTTCCACAAAGTAGCCAGTGCGCTCGATAGCCGAATTCGACGTCACCGGCGTTACCACAGTCTTTGCCGACAAGAACCGTGCCGCCAGCAAGCCCAGCGCATCGCCGCGCACGAAATTGCCGCTGCCATCCATCACCAGCGGCCGGTCCGCATCGCCGTCAGCTGAAACTATCGCATCAAGCTCATGCTCACGCACCCAGCCGGTCAGGGGAGCGAACAGGGCATCCGAAAATGCCTCGGTATCCACCGGTACGAACACATCGCTCCGCCCCAGCGACACAACTTTTGCGCCAAGTGCCGCCAGCACTTCGCCCATCAGTACTCGGGACACCGTCGAGTGCTCGAAAACCCCGATCTTGAACCCCTCTAGCGCACCGCCTGGCAACAGATCGACGCAGCGATCCCGATAGGCTTCCAGCGTTTCTTCATTTTCGTCGAGCACCGATTCATCGTAGTCCGGCACATCGATATCCGACAGTGACGCGACGATACCCGCTTCATCAGCCTTGCTGACTTCGCCGGCCGGTTTGTAAAATTTTAGACCATTGCGATCGGCGGGAATATGGCTGCCGGTGATCATCACCGCAGCGCTCCCGGTCGTCATCGCCTGCAATGCCAGCGCCGGCGTCGGCACCGCGCCACAATCCACCGGCTCGAACCCGGCATGGGCAATCGCCGCGAGGCAATCCTCGGCAATCGCCGGGCTGGAGGGTCGCAGGTCATAGCCGAACAGCACACGCCCGCCTGCCATCTGCCCCGACGTTTGCAAATGCCGCAAAAACGCCGTCACATAGCGGCGCGCCGGTTGGCCTTCGAGATCGACCACGAGGCCACGCACGCCACTGGTCCCAAACTTCAAACTCATGACACTGTCCCCGATGTCAGAAAACTAATCTTCGAATTGCGGCCGTCCGCGTCCGTTCTTTATGCTGGAGCGATTGGATTTGGCATCGAGTCGGCGCGTCTTGGAGGCGAGCGTCGGTCGCGTCGCGATCCGCGGTTTTGGTGGATAGGCGCCTTCGCGCAGCAGCGCCACGAGCCGCGCCTGCGCCTCGGCACGATTGAGCGGCTGGTCGCGATGGATATTGGCCAGAATGACGATCACGCCATCCTTGGTCATCCGGCTGCCCGCCAGTGCCGCCACGCGCCGCTTCATCGGCTCGGGAATATTGGGAGAATTTTCGAGATCAAAGCGCAGTTGCACAGCGCTTGCGACCTTATTGACGTTCTGTCCGCCGGGCCCGGAGCCGCGCACGAAAGTCTCCTCGATCTCGCCGGGATCGATGGAAACGGAGCGGGTTATGGCAATCGGATCAGCCATCGACCCGCTCCTTCTTGTCCTCAGCGCTTCCAGCGCCCAGTGAAATAGACCTCTTCATCATGGATGACGCGGCCTTTTTCGGTCGTCCGGAATTTTCCCGGCTCAACCTCTTCCACCCACTTCTTCTTCAGCATACCGGCAAAGGTTTTTTCGCCGATATCCTTGAAGTCATCCGGGCCGAGGACCTTGTCCTCGCCCAGATGAAACAGTGCCTTCATTTCTCTATTGGACGGACGCTGCGGCATCTTAAGCCGCCTGCGCCTTGTCCTTGAGATCAGGCGGGGTCGCCTCGGTTAGAAGCGAAACGATCGCTTCCATCGATGGCATGACCTGTTGGCCCTCGGTGCCGAGACGACGCACGGAAACCGTGCCTTCCTCGGCCTCGCGCTTGCCCACCACGAACATCAGCGGCACCTTCTGCACCGAATGCTCGCGCACCTTGTAGTTGATCTTCTCGTTGCGCGTATCGAGCTCGGCACGGATGCCTACGGCCCGGAGCTGGTTGACCAGCCTCTGGCCATACTCGTCAGCTTCCGAAACGATGGTCGCAACCACAACTTGGGTCGGCGCCAGCCACATCGGCATCTTGCCGGCATGGTTTTCGATCAGAATGCCGATAAACCGCTCCAGCGATCCGAGAATCGCGCGATGCAGCATCACGGCAAACTGCCGTGAGCCATCCTCGGCGACATAGGTCGCGTTGAGGCGTTCGGGCAGCACATAGTCGAGCTGCAGCGTACCGACCTGCCAGGACCGACCGATGGCGTCCTTGAGGTGGAATTCGAGCTTGGGCGCATAGAACGCGCCTTCGCCCTCGGCGATCTCGAAATCGTAGCCGGTCGCGCGCAGGGCATCGCCCAGCGCCTTTTCGGCTGCATCCCAACGCTCGATGGTGCCGCCGAATTTCTCCGGCCGCGTCGCGAGCTTGATGACGACATTGTCGAAGCCAAGATGTCCATAGACCGAATAGAGCAGGTGGACGAAGTGCTCCGTCTCGCTCTGGATCTGGTCTTCGCGGCAGAAGATATGCGCGTCGTCCTGGGTCATCTGCCGCACGCGCATCAGACCATGGAGCGCACCATGGGCCTCGTTGCGGTGACAGCAGCCGAACTCGGCCATGCGCAGCGGCAGGTCGCGATAGCTCTTGATGCCCTGGTTGAAGATCTGCACGTGGGCCGGGCAGTTCATCGGCTTGAGCGCCAGCAAATCGCCGACGTCCTCAAACACCGGACCTTCCTCATCCGTGTTCGGGACGACATCGGGTACGACGAACATGTTCTCGCGATACTTGCCCCAGTGCCCGGATTGTTCCCAGAACTTGGCGTGCATCAATTGCGGGGTTTTCACCTCGACATAGCCCGACGAATTCAGTCGACGGCGGATATAGGCTTCCATCTGGTTGTAGATGGTGAAGCCGCGTGGATGCCAGAACACCGAGCCCTGCGCCTCGGCCTGAAAGTGGAACAGGTCCAGGTCCTGGCCGATCTTGCGATGGTCGCGCTTTTCCGCCTCTTCCACCATGACGAGATACGCGTCGAGCTCTTCCTTGGTCGCGAACGCCGTGCCGTAAATGCGCGAAAGTACCGGGCGATTGCTATCGCCACGCCAATAGGCGCCGGCAACCTTGGTCAGCTTGAACGCCTGGCCGACATCCTTCACGGTCCGCATATGCGGGCCGCGGCAAAGATCGATCCACTGACCCTGCTTGTACATCTTGAGCGATTGGTCAGCCGGAATCGCGTCGACCAGCTCGACCTTGAACTCTTCGCCCTTGGCGCGGAAGAAGTCCTTGGCCTGGTCGCGCGTCCACACTTCCTTGGTGAAGGCAGCACCGCGATCGATGATTTCACTCATCTTCTTTTCGATGACGCGCAGCTCATCTTCGGTGAACGGCCCGGCTTTGCGGAAAAAGTCGTAATAAAAGCCGTTTTCGATCACGGGGCCGATCGTCACCTGCGTATCGGGCCACAGCTCCTGAACAGCCTCGGCCAGCACGTGCGCGGCGTCGTGGCGGATAAGCTCGAGCGCGTCCTTGGACCCGGAATCGCGCGTCACGAACTCGATCTTGCCGTCAGCCTCGAGCGCATCCGAAAGATCGGAAACGACGCCGTTCCAGCGCATGGCGATGGTTTTTTTGGCGAGGCTCTTGGAGATGCCCTCGACCACGGTGGTGCCGGTGGTGCCGCGCGGATATTCGCGAGCTGCACCATCGGGGAACGTCACCTTGATCGTCATTTTGGATCTCCAGAAATTGGGATAATTGCAGCGCGAAATCGCCACAAGGCGGCCTGAATAGCACGCTTTTGCCATCGTGCCAGCCCTTTGGGGCGCACTGCTGTCATTGCTTGGGCGCAAGCACTTCAAAGACTTGCTAGCCAACTAGTCGGTGCAGCGGCCTACTTCCACCGCCCATAACTCCAAGGCGCATACCACTTCGCGTCGACCGGCACAGCCTCCGGCAACGGATCATACCCGTGCGTTCCGCCCGGACGGCAGCGCACAAAGCGCGACAGCCCCATCCACCCACCGGGCCAGAAACCGAAGTGCCATATGGCATCCCGCGTATATTCCGAACACGTCGGCAAGTGCCGGCAGGTGCGCCCTGCAAAAGCAGAAAGCGTGTAGCGATATACGGTGATCAGGAAAATGGCCGAAAATTTGAACGGCAAATCGATGACGCGCCAGAACAGATCGATCACGCGTTGCATCAAGTTTTCGCTGCAGCGCGTTGATCGGTATCAATTTTCTTCAACGCATCAGAGGTGGCTTCAAACACCAGCAGCGTTGAGGCATGCCGCGCCGGATAGTCGCGGACAGCTTCGAGATATCCTAGGTCCGACCATTTTCCATCCGGCGCATGGCCCTCGCCCTTGAGCATGTCACGCATCTGCTGGCTCACCGCCAAAAACGTTTCGACCGGCGTGCCGACGATTTCCCGCGCCACGATCGCTGCCGAGGTCTGTCCCAGGGCACATGCCGATACCTCATGCCCATAGGCCGAGATGATCCCATCGGTTACGACGACATCCACCTCGATCAGTGATCCGCAAACGCGGCTAACCTTCCGCGCCGAAGCTTGGGGCGCTGGCAGCCGTCCCGGCTGCGGCGCGTTGCCGGCGATGTCGAGAATCTTGTCTGAATAGAGCTCAATAAGCGCCATTGGAAAAACTGGCTTCTTGTTCCCGTCTTGTACGCCTTCTATATAGAGGCTCCGGCGAGGACTGCCAGGGTTTCATATGCCCGTGTGGTCCAACTGCCCGGCGCCAGCGTAATCAGGGCGATTGCCAGTTAGGAGTCATTCCGTGGACGCGTCCGTCAATCCTGTTTTCCCAGCACCCACCTCTTCGACGGCACTCCCGCGACCGACGCGCGAAGAAGCCGAAGCGGCAGTGCGCACCCTGATCGCCTGGGCTGGCGATGACCCGACTCGCGAAGGTCTGCTTGAGACGCCAGCGCGTGTTGCCAAGGCTTATGGCGAGCTTTTTGGCGGCTATGGACAGGATCCCAAGGCCGTCCTTGCGAAGACGTTCCGTGAAGTAGGCGGTTACGATGATATCGTCTTCGTGCGCGATATTCCGTTCTACGCCCATTGCGAGCACCACATGGTGCCGTTCTACGGCAAGGCGCACATCGCTTATCTGCCCCATGATGGCGTCGTTGGCCTCTCCAAGCTCGCACGTCTCGTGGAAGTGTTCGCGCGTCGCCTCCAGACGCAAGAGACGATGACGGCGCAGATCATCGACGCGATCAACGAAAATCTTGGTCCGCGCGGCGCCGCCGTCATGCTCGAAGCCGAGCATATGTGCATGACCATGCGCGGCGTCCGGGCTCACGACGTCAAGACGATCACCCATCGCTTCACCGGTGTTTTCGCCGAAGATCGCATCGAGCAGGACCGCTTCTTCGCCATGATCAGCCGCTGATCCGCCAACAGGGCTAACCTCCCACTCAAACGTCCGCGTGCATCGCTTCGGCGATGGCGCGGAAATCGTGCTCCGAAATCTCGAACAATACCAGCCGCATCTGGTAACCCCAGTTGCGGTTGCCACGCGTGAAATCAAGCGTGTCCAGCAAAGGCGCGATCGGCGCTTCGATAGCATCCGCATAATCGACATTACGCCGCCAGGGCGTGAAGTCGCCGCCCATCTCGCCCTGATAGAGCTCCTCGTCCCGTACCCTGCCGATGGTCGTAAAACTCTGCAGGCGATCCTTGCCGCGGATAGTTTCAGCGGGCGAGTAGTAGGTCACGCCATCTCCGGCACGGATCCGCTGCAGTGGCGTCTTCTTCCCGTGGTTGACCTGCATGAACCCGGCTTTGCCGCGCCGCGCATGTTCGGCCGAAGCCACTGCGATCCAGTATTTCGTCATGATCGATCTCCATTCGCCAAAACACTAGACTGCCGAACTGCCAGTTTTCGGCAGTGGTAATCGAATTGGATGCGCGCTAGAGCCTCGCACAACATATCGGGTGACCTGAATGATCTCCTTTGCCGATCCAAAGACGCTGACCCATGATGAGTTGGAAGAGGGTTCGACCTTCGTCCCGCGCTTCGACGCCCATGGGCTGATCACGGTCGTCACCGTAGAAGACGGCTCGAAGGACGTCCTCATGGTCGCCCATATGAACGCCGAGACACTCGGCCTCACTCTTGAGACCGGCATCGCCCACTATTGGTCGCGGTCGCGCCAATCGATCTGGAAGAAGGGCGAAACCTCAGGCGAGTTGCAGGAGGTCGTGGACCTCCGCACCGACTGCGATCAGGATTGCCTCGTCATGACCGTCCGCCAAACCGGCCGGGGCGCCGCTTGCCACACAGGCCGCAAGAGCTGCTTTTATCGTCAGATTGAGACATCGGGCGATACGGTGAGCCTTATAGATACGGGACTGCCGAGGCTTTTTGATCCCACGACAGTCTACAGCAATTAGCCGAAAGCGCGCTGCGGGTCTCCAGATCCGCACTTATCCCGTTTATCCCCGGCCATTTTCTTTCGCTTATCCTGTCCCTCCAATCCCGCAAGGACGGTCTGCAGACGACAGTAGCGGGAGGGCCAATCGCGATGGATCGTCTCCAGTCGTGCGTTTGGGTGCTGAACGCCTTTCGACGAGCGATCGATCGGCGTCCTGTGCCTATCCGAAAAAATGGCGCCTCGGAGCGGCATCTGCTTCACTCTACTAAAACCCTTCGAGGCGAATGCCGCTCCGAGGTCCGTCCACCCATCCGGAAGCCACAGGCTGGCCGGCGCTTTGTCGTGCGCTGATTCCAGCGGATGCATCTCGCGTCCCGCCGAGCTACCTCTAACGAATCCCTAACGCGTTAACCCTGTCCCCGCTTTCCCCGATCATCTCACTAGACCGGAACGAAAACCGAACATATAAGAACATTATAGCAACACGGGAGCTAGAGATGATTGATTTCCTCAAGGACTTCGCCGCCTTCGTGACCCTCGGAGCCTTCACCATCGGGTCGCTGACCTGGATGGACCTGCTGACGCATCTGGGCTGATGCCTGTGGATTGGGGGCAGGGTGATTTGACCTCGGCCGTCCATTGGCTCAGACTTTTCTGAGGAGACCAATATGCGCGGCCCCGGCTTTATCCACCTACACGTTCACTCGGCTTTCTCGCTCCTCGAAGGAGCAGTCCAGCTTGAGGCGATTCTCAAACTTGCAGCGGCCGACAATCAGCCGGCGCTCGGTCTGGCTGATACGGCCAATCTTTTCGGCGCCCTCGAATTTTCCGAGAAGGCGACGAAAAAGGGAATCCAGCCGCTGATCGGCGTCGAGTTGGCCATCGATTTTGCTGCCGCCGAAGAGCGCATCAGTGAGCGTGGACATGTTGCCTGGACTGGCAAATCCAGCGTCGTGATGATGGCTCAGTCCGAAGAGGGCTTTGCCAATCTCTCCCGCCTCGTTTCGCGCGCCTATATGCAGGGCGAAAATGGTTTGGCCCGCGCCAAGCTCGACTGGCTGACCCAAGAATCGCTCACTGGCATGATCTGCCTGACCGGTGGCCCCGAAGGCGCCATCGACATGCCCTTCGCTCATGGCCAGGACGCAAATGCACTGCGCCGGCTCGATCGTCTCGCCGATCTGTTCGGCGATCGTCTCTATATCGAATTGCAGCGCCACGGCCGGGCGCAAGAGGCCAATGTCGAGCCGCGTCTTGTCGACTATGCCTATCGCAAGGGCATTCCGCTCGTCGCAACCAACGAGCCATTCTTCAAGACCGCCAAAGAATACGAAGCGCATGACGCGCTTCTCGCCATTGCTGGCAGCTCAGTCCTTGCCCAGACCGAACGTCGCAAGCTCAACGACCAATATTACTTCAAGACCCGCGCGGAGATGATCGAGCTGTTCTCGGATCTCCCCGAGGCGGTCGATTCAACCATCGAGATTGCCAAGCGCATCGCCTATCGGCCGCGCACCCGTGGACCGATTCTCCCAAAATTCGCTGCCGGATCGCATGCGACCGAAGATGAAGTCGTCGCCGCAGAAGCCAATGCCTTGCGCGACATGGCGATCACCGGCCTCGACAAACGTCTTGCCGCGCACGGTCCCGGACCCGGCAAGACCGAGGAGGAGTATCGCGATCGACTCGATTTCGAGCTGAACGTCATCGAGAAGATGAAATTCCCCGGCTACTTCCTCATCGTGGCCGACTTCATCCAATGGGCCAAGGCGCAGGGCATTCCGGTCGGTCCGGGCCGTGGTTCCGGTGCCGGTTCGCTCGTCGCTTATGCGACGACGATCACCGACCTCGATCCGTTGCGCTACAATCTTCTCTTCGAACGCTTCCTCAATCCCGAACGCGTTTCGATGCCCGACTTCGATATCGACTTCTGCCAGGACCGGCGCGAGGAAGTCATCGAATACGTGCAGAAGAAATATGGCGTCGAACAGGTCGCCCAGATCATCACCTTCGGTTCGCTCCAGGCACGTGCAGTGCTGCGCGACGTCGGTCGCGTTCTGCAGATGCCCTATGGCCAGGTGGATCGCATCTGCAAAATGGTGCCGGCCAATCCTGCCGATCCCTGGACCGTCGAGCGCACCATGAACGAGGTGCCGCAGTTCAAGCAGATGGCTGAGGAAGACGAGGCCGTCGGCCAGCTCGTCGAAATCGCGAAATCGCTCGAAGGTCTTTATCGGCACGCCTCGACTCACGCCGCCGGTATCGTGATCGGTGATCGGCCGCTACAAGACATCGTCCCACTTTATCGCGATCCGCGTTCCGATATGCCGGTGACGCAATATAATATGAAGTGGGTTGAGCCGGCGGGTCTGGTCAAGTTCGACTTCCTGGGTCTCAAGACCCTGACCACGATCCAATACGCTGTCGAAATGGTCCGCAAGCGCGGCGTCGATCTCGATATCGACGCGATCCCGATCGACGATGCCGAAACCTACAATCTCTATGCCCGTGGGGACACCTACGGCATCTTCCAGTTTGAAAGTGGCGGCATGCGGCGCGCCTTGATGGATCTCAAGCCCGACCGCATCGAAGATCTCATCGCCATGAACGCGCTCTATCGGCCGGGTCCGATGGACAATATCCCAAGCTTCATCGACCGTAAGCACGGCAGGGAAGAGGTGGCTTATCCTCATCCCAAGATCAGCGAAGTGCTCGACGAGACCTATGGGATCATCGTCTATCAGGAACAGGTGATGCAGATCGCCCAGCTCCTGTCGGGCTACTCCCTGGGCGAAGCCGACATGCTTCGCCGCGCCATGGGCAAGAAGATCAAGGCAGAGATGGATAACCAGCGGATTCGCTTCCGCGAGGGGTCCGGCCCGCAAGGCGTCGGCGAAGCTTTGGCCGACCAGATTTTCGATCTGCTGGCAAAGTTCGCCAACTATGGCTTTAATAAAAGCCACGCCGCCGCCTATGCCTGGGTGTCCTACCAGACCGCCTATCTCAAGCAGCATTATCCGCATGAATTCTATGCGGCTTCGATGACGCTCGATATGGCCCAGACAGACAAACTCTCCGACTTCCGCCGCGAGGCTGGTAAGAAGAAGATCGAAGTCGTCGCCCCCTGCGTCAACGCGTCAGAAGTCGTCTTCTCGGTGAAGGACGATCGCATTCATTATGGCCTCTCGGCCGTCAAAGGTGTCGGTCGCGCGGTCGCCGAGCATATCGTCGAGGTCCGCGGCGACAATCCGTTCAAGGATCTCGGAGACTTCGCCCGCCGCGTCGATCCCAAGGCGATCAACAAGCGCACACTCGAAACGCTCGTCAGCGCAGGGGCTTTCGACGGGCTCGCGCCGCGTCGCGAGATCGCCTTTGCTGCTATCGAGCAGATCATGGGGACTGCCCAGGCGCTGACTTCCGAGCGCAATGAAGGCCAATGGAATATGTTCGCCTCGAGCGAACCCGAAACATTCCGGTTGCCGACAGGCGTGCCTGCCTGGACGTCCACCGAGCGCGCCGATCGCGAGCTATCGGCCATCGGCTTTCATCTCTCGGCCCATCCGCTCGATGCCTATGCCGATCTTTTCGAACGGCTGCGAGTTCAACGCTGGGGCGATTTCGAGCGCGCCGTAAAAGATGGTGCTTCCGCTGGACGCCTTGCCGGTACCATCTCATCGCGTAACGACAGGCGAACGCGTAAAGGCACGCCGATGATGATCCTGACTTTGTCGGATCAGAGCGGTACTTTCGAGTGCATCGCCTTTTCCGAACAGATCAGTCAATTCGGAGCGATTCTTCAGCCGGGCCATTCGGTTATCCTTGAAGTTGGCGCCCAGGAGCGCGCCGAAGGCATCAGCCTTATGCTCAATGGAGCAAAACCCATCGAAGGCGCGGCCGAAAGCATTGATCGTCAGCTCACCATTTTTGCCGCAGATGCCAAGGCGCTTCCATCTGTCGGCGCCCAGCTCAAACGCGGCGGTAACGGCACCGTAAGCCTCGTCGTCATTCGCGACGCCGGCGCCAAGGAATACGAAATCGAGCTCCCCGGAAAATACGCCGTCAACGCTGAAGTCGCCGGCGGCATCAAGGCGCTCGAAGGCATAACGGACGTGCGGTTCAATTAGCGCGATGTGTGCTCGGCAGATTAGACGAATGCCGAGTGACGAATAAACGCGGAGGAGGCGAGCCTGAACTCATCCTCCTCCACTCGGGGCTTTCACCCTTGTCCCCACGTCGACGCGCGGGTCTATGATTGGTTAACAACCGAGCCGAACGATGGTTCGCTGACGATCATGTGAGTGTTCGTCGTCTCGGAAGGCGAGGCGGGTTGCGCTCAGGGGCGAGTTCGCTTATATCGCCCACGCGTCCGGCGGTTTGCCAGGCGCGATCTCACACACGAAGCAGGCCTTCCTCATAGGGAACGCCATCCGGTGGCGGGCAACCGTCGCACTCGCTTCGTGGAGGTATTAACCGGTAAAGGATATATCACATGGCTCTGCCAGAATTCTCCATGCGCCAGCTTCTCGAAGCCGGCGTTCACTTCGGCCACCAGAAGCACCGCTGGAACCCGAAGATGGAACGCTTCATTTTCGGCGTTCGCAACGACATCCACATTCTCGACCTGTCGCAGACCGTGCCGGCCCTCAGCCGCGCGCTGCAGCTCGTTTCCGACACCGTTGCCGATGGCGGCCGTGTGCTCTTCGTCGGCACCAAACGCCAGGCGGCTCCCCTCGTTGCTGAAGCTGCCAAGCAGTCTGCTCAGTACTACGTCAATTCGCGTTGGCTCGGCGGCACGCTGACCAACTGGCAGACGATCTCGAACTCCATCTCGCGTCTGCGCGAACTGGAATCGATGAGCGAAGACGATCTGGCTCTCCGTACCAAGAAAGAGCGCCTGATGATGTCCCGCGAGCAGGAGCGTCTTGAGCGCGACCTCGGCGGCATCAAGGACATGGGCAATGTTCCCTCGCTCCTGTTCGTGATCGACACCAACAAGGAAGCCAACGCGATCAAGGAAGCCCGTCGTCTGGGTATCCCAGTCGTCGCCATCGTCGACACCAATTGCGATCCGGATATCGTTGACTATGCGATCCCGGGCAATGACGACGCCAGCCGCGCTCTCGAACTGTATGTTTCGCTGATCTCGCGCGCTGCCCTCGACGGTATCGGCCGTTCGTCCAGCTCGCTCGGTGCTGATCTTGGCGCTTCCTCGGAAGCTCCGGCAGAAGATCTTCCGGCCGAAGGCGCAGCTGTCAACTAAGTCCGGTATGTCCGGAATCGTTTGAACGAAACTATGCGGCCCCGGTCTGGGGCCGCCGAAAGGTGAACCCATGGAAATCACTGCTGCACTGGTTAAGCAGCTCCGCGACTCGACCGGCGTCGGGATGATGGACTGCAAGAAGGCCCTGGCCGAAACCAATGGCGACATGGAAGCTGCCGTCGATTGGCTGCGCACCCGTGGCCTTGCCAAGGCTGCCAAGAAGGCTGATCGCGTCGCTGCCGAAGGTCTGGTTGGCGTTGCGACCTCCGGCACCAAGGCTGCCGTCGTCGAAGTCAACTCGGAAACCGACTTCGTTGCCCGCAACGAGCAGTTCCAGAACATCGTTGGCTCGATTGCCAAGCTCGCTCTCGACGCTGACGGCGATGTCGCCAAGCTCGGCGAAATGCCGTTCCCTGGCGCTGGTCACTCGGTCAAGGCAGAGCTGACCGAAGCGATCGCCAAGATCGGCGAAAACATGAACCTGCGTCGCACTGTGACCGTTTCGGTTACCGATGGCGTGGTGGAAAGCTATGTCCACAACGCCGTCAAGGCTGGCCTGGGCAAGATCGGCATTCTGGTCGCTCTCGAATCGACCGGCGACAAGGCTGCTCTGTCGGCTCTGGGCAAGCAGCTTGCCATGCACATCGCAGCGACCAATCCGCTGGCAATCGATGCAAGCGAACTGGATCAGGACGTTGTGGCTCGCGAACGCGCCATCATTCTTGAGCAGGTCAAGGAATCGGGCAAGCCCGCCGACATCGCCGAGAAGATGGTCGATGGCCGTCTCCGCAAGTACTACGAAGAAGTCACGCTCCTCGCGCAGACCTTCGTGATCGACGGCGAGACCAAGGTTGCCGACGCGATCAAGAATGCCGAGAAGGACGCTGGTGCGCCCATCAAGCTGACCAAGTTCGTGCGCTACGCTCTTGGCGAAGGCATTGAGAAGGTCGAGACCGACTTTGCTGCCGAAGTTGCAGCGACCGCAGGCGTAAAGGCCTGATGATTTGGACGGGCCAGCAATGGCCCGTCCTTCGCTCTCCGATGATGCGGATCGAGCTCCGTAAGTTTTGCATTTACTTCCTGCGTGGCTCGGCCTTCAGCTTGCGGCAATTATGCCCTAGTGTCTCATGGGCCTTGCGGAATCGCGAGCCCGCAGCTCTTTAACGTGAGGTCTCCCATGGCGTCGGCTTATAAGCGCATTCTGCTCAAAGTGTCGGGCGAGGCGCTGGCGGGGGACAACTCCTTCGGCATCGAACCGCCATTTCTCCAGGCCGTTGCCCGTCAGATTGCCCAGGTCGCACAAGCCGGAACCCAGGTCGCCATCGTCGTCGGCGGCGGTAACATTTTCCGTGGCATGGCCGGCGCTGCCGACGGCACCGATCGCGTGACGGCCGATCTCATGGGCATGCTTGGAACCATGATCAACGCTCTGGCGCTCTCGAACGCCATTTCGCGTCAAGGCGTCAAATCCAAACCATTCAGCGCCGCGACCATGCCATCGGTTGCCGACACTTTCACCGCACGTGATGCCAAGCAGGCACTGGAAGAGGGTTTCGTCGTCGTCCTTGGCGGCGGCACGGGCAACCCGTTCTTCACCACAGATACCGCCGCCACTCTGCGTGCCATCGAGCTTGAATGCGACGTTGTGCTCAAGGGCACAAAGGTCGATGGCGTCTATTCCGATGACCCGAAAAAGAACCCTGACGCGGTCCGGTATTCCCATATCAGCTATGACGAAGTCATTTCGCGGAACCTGAAAGTCATGGACACGGCTGCATTTGCGCTTGCCCGCGACAGCCAGATGCCGATTATTGTATATTCCCTCGATGATGCGGCGGGCCTCTCCGGCGTACTCAAGGGCGAAGGCCTTTCCACGCGCGTTGGCGGCGCGGCTTAGGGCAGGGCCGTCTGGCACCTTCAGGTGTTTTGAAATTAAAAGAAGCGCGCCCAAGCTGGCTGCGCCAATGACTGGAAGGACCTCGGCCATGGCCTATGATCTCAACGACATCAAGAACCGTATGCAGAAGTCGATCGCCTCGCTCAAGGACGAACTGTCCGGCCTGCGTACCGGTCGCGCCAGCGCCAGCTTGCTCGAGCCCGTCACCGTTGATGCCTATGGCTCGCGTACGCCGCTCAATCAGGTCGCGACCGTGACCGTTCCCGAGCCGCGCATGCTGTCGGTTCAGGTTTGGGATCGTGGTCTCGCCAACGCCGTCGAAAAGGCCATTCGTGACAGCGGTCTTGGCCTCAACCCGATGGGTGAGGGCCAGGTTATCCGCGTTCCATTGCCAGAATTGAACGAACAGCGGCGTAAGGAACTTGCAAAGGTCGCACACACTTATGCCGAACAGGCCCGCGTCGCCGTGCGCCACATTCGTCGCGATGGCATGGACGCCTTGAAAAAGGCGGAGAAGGACAGCGACATGAGCCAGGACGATGCTAAGAAGCAGTCGGATCTGGTCCAGAAGGCGACTGACGATGCCGTCAAGGAAATCGACGTGATCGTCGCGTCCAAAGAACAGGAAATCATGCAGGTCTAAGATCTGCGTGTAGGCGCCACCGGGAGGGGCGTTTATGGCAAGCGAGAACGCTGCGAAAATTGACCCGGCCCCAGGGCCGGGCTTGCGCATTCCAGTCCATCTGGGCGTTATCATGGATGGCAATGGCCGTTGGGCCAAGGCCAAGGGAAAGCGGCGCACCGAGGGTCATGTGCAGGGCGTTCAATCGCTCCGCAATGTCGTCGAATATTGCATCAAGTTCGGCGTCAGTTATCTGACGGTCTTCAGCTTTTCATCTGAAAACTGGGCCCGGCCGGCTGACGAAGTCTCCTTCATTTTTGGCCTTCTGCGCCGGTTCGTAGTGTCGGATCTGCAGCGCCTGATCCGCAATAATGTCCGCATAAAGATCATTGGCGCGCGCAAAGGGCTCGAGCCCTCGTTGATCCGTTTGATAGACGAGGTTGAAGCCAAAACCGCGAACAATACCGGCCTCGTCCTGGTGGTCGCGTTCAACTATGGCGCCCGCGCTGAGATCACGGATGCCGTACGCTCGTTGGTCGCCGATGCCGTCGCCGGCAAGATTGATCCGGCCAGCATCGACGAGGAGACCATTTCTCGCGCCCTCTACACGCGTGAAATCCCCGATCCTGACATCATTATCAGGACCAGTGGCGAGCAGCGTCTATCCAATTTCCTTCTTTGGCAGTCGGCCTACTCGGAATTGGTATTCGTTCCTGAAAACTGGCCCGATTTCGATGAGACGAGCTTTGTGCGCGTCCTCGAAACCTATGCCATGCGTGACCGTCGTTATGGCGGCCTAGGGGCAGGCGGGAGCTGATGGAGCCTCAAGAGCCGTCACCACAGCAGACATCACGCCCAAGCCGCAATTGGGCTGATGTGGGACCTCGTCTGGCTTCTGCTGCGGTTCTGATCCTGCTGACGGTGACCGCGCTTTATCTCGGCAGCTATTTCTTTTCTGGCGTTGTCGGTGCGGTCTATGCGGGCGTTTATCGGGAATGGGAAACCATGGTGTCCCGCGCTCCGCTCACGCCCGGCGGCTTTGCGCTTATTGGTCTCGTCGGGCTTTCCGGTCTGGTTTTCCCCTGGCTTGGCATCATCGGTCTTGTGGCCACTATTGCGATTGCCTGCGTCGTTGCAGTTTTTATGGGCCGAGAACTCGCAAGCTGGCGCATCGGTGGTCTTGCGCTATTTAGCTTGCTGATTTTATCCGCGGTCCTCATGCGCGGGGCCACAATGGATGGCATCTGGGCGGGGGTTTATCTAGGGACCGTGGTGTGGATGACTGACTCGGCGGCTTTCTTCACTGGCCGTCAGATCGGCGGCGAGAAGCTTGCGCCGGGTATTTCTCCGTCCAAAACCTGGTCTGGTGCGCTTGGCGGCTTGGCCCTAGGAACTGCCGCAGGCCTGATCGTCTGGACGCTGATCACGGATTCGCCTTGGTGGATCGGGCTTCTCCTTTCCATTGCCATCAGCATTGTCGGTCAGCTCGGCGATCTCTGCGAAAGCGCTGTGAAGCGGCATTTCCGGATCAAGGACAGCGGCGATATCATTCCAGGCCACGGTGGCCTGATGGACCGGCTTGATAGCCTGACGCTTGGTCTTGTGCTTGTTTTAATCGTGGGTGCGGCACATGGCGGATTTGGCGCGGTAGCCCAAGGTCTGCTTTACTGGTGAGAACCAGGGGCCGGTCGGCCCATTTTGAGGAATGACGATGTTCGAATCCGTGACTTGGCTCTTGTCCTACGTCATTCCATTTCTCGCGGTTCTAACCGTCATCGTCTTCGTCCACGAAATGGGCCATTACCTTGTCGCGCGCTGGAATGGTGTCGCCATCCAGGCCTTCTCGATCGGCTTTGGCCGCGAGCTGTTTGGCTGGACCGACAAACACGGAACCCGCTGGAAGCTCTCGGCCGTGCCCTTGGGCGGCTACGTCCGCTTCGCCGGCGATATGAATGCCTCCAGCATGCCCGATCCCGATGCACCGGAATTGCAGGACCCCGCGATCGCGCCGCGGCTGTTCGTCAACAAAAACGTCTGGCAGCGTATTTCCATCGTTGCGGCGGGTCCGATCGCGAATGTGCTGCTGACCTTCCTGATCCTTTATGCACTGCTGCTTGGCTATGGTCGCTATAGCGTCCCGGCAGTCATCGGCGAGGTTTTGCCTGACTCGGTAGCGCAATCAGCCGGTTTCGAGCCGGGAGATCGAATCCTGTCGGTAGACGGTTATGTCGTTCGTGGCTTTGAGGATTTCCAGCGCTACGTTGCGACGAGTCCAGCTCGCCAAGTGGTCATCGAAATTCAGCGCGGCGATACGAATCGAACCATCGACCTCACGCCCGAGCCGGTGGTCATTCAGGACCGCTTCGGTAACGACCAGAGAATCGGCCGCATCGGGGTTAGTCGAGAAACGTCGCAAGGCGATATCGAGCTTTATAAGCCGGGACCGGTCGAAGCGATCGGCATGACAGTCGAGGAAATTCGGTTCATCGTGCAGCGCACGGCCGCGTTCTTGGGCGATTTCTTCGTTGGGCGCGGTGATGTCCAGCAGCTCAGCGGCCCGGTCAAGGTGGCCAAAGTGTCGGGCGAAGTCGCGACCCTTGGGGTGATCGCTCTGATCAACCTCATGGCGCTCCTCTCACTCAACATTGGTATATTCAATCTTTTGCCAATTCCCATGCTCGACGGCGGGCATCTCATGTACTATCTGATCGAGGCAATTCGGGGACGGCCTCTTAGCATGCGCGTGCAGGAGATTGGTTTCCGCTTTGGGTTCGCGCTGGTTCTGGCATTGATGGTCTTTACACTCTTCAATGATACGGTCTTCGACCATTTCGGGATTTTGCGCTAACCCTTTGTTAACCTTGGTTCGCAAGGTGTTGCACGAATACAAGCGCGCCAATGAATTGCTAACCGCGTCCCGGCTTCCCGCTTGTCCGTGGTTAAAAAAACAGTAAAACACTTCAATGGAGTGGCTTGGGGGAGCGGCGTTTGACGATTCTCCGGGCAGGTCGCAGAAGGCAATAACAATATGATTAACCCCACCAAGCTGATGCGTGGCGCCGTTTCGGTGATCGCCATTATGGGCGCGAGCCCGATGGTCGGAGCCGGGGTGCCAGTTCTGGGCGTTGCCATTGCGCAGGCTCAGGAGCAGTTGGTCGGCTCGGTGTTGTTCGAGGGCAATCGTCGCTTCTCTGATACCCAATTGCTGGCGATGGTCGATGTGTCCGCCTCCGGTATCTACACCCAGCAACGCGTTGCGGCCGACGTTGAAAGCATCCGTCAGGCCTATGATCGCGATGGTTTCCTTGGTGTGACGGTGACGTCCCGCACTGAAGCGACTGCCGATGGGCGCGTCCGTGTTATCTTCCAGGTCAATGAAGGTGAGCGCGCGGGCATCGCTGCGATCAACTTCACCGGCAACAACGCGATCAGCAGCGGCAACCTCAAGGGCGCCATGTTGACCAAGGAAACCGGCATTCTGAGCTGGCTACTCCGCGACGACACGTATGACGAGCGCAAGCTTGCCGTCGATCGTGAGCGCGTTCGTCAGTATTATGCAAATCGTGGCTATCCCGATGCGCAGGTCAATGCGGTCGCTGAGTACGAAGCGGCGCGCAATGCGTACTTCATCAATTTCACGATCAATGAAGGCCAGCGCTACGAGTTCGGCAACATTGGTATCGAAACCAGCATCAACGGTCTGAACACCGAAGTGCTTCGCTCGTCTGTGCAGACGGGGCAGGGTGCGCAGTATTCTGCGACGAACCTGCAGAAGACTATCGAGGACATGTCCTACGAAGCGGCGACCCAGGGTTACTCCTTCGCCGACGTCCGGGCTCGTCTCGATCGTGATGTTGCCACCGGCACCTTCAACGTGACCTACCTCGTCGATGAAGGCGCGCGCATCTATGTCGAGCGCGTCAACATCACCGGCAACACCAAGACCCGCGACTTCGTTATTCGTCGCGAACTGGAATTTGGTGAAGGCGACCCGTTCAACCGTTCCATGGTTGTGCGTGGCCGCGAAGCCATCCAGGATCTCGGCTACTTCTCCGCAGTTGAAGTGACGACGGCTCCTGGCTCTTCGCCGGATAAGGTTGTTCTCAACATCAACGTTACGGAAACCTCGACGGGCGAATACGGCGCCAGCGCCGGCTATTCCACCAGCGACGGTATCCTCGGCGAAGTCTCGCTCACCGAGCGTAACTTCCTTGGTCGCGGTCAGTATCTGCGTGCTGCAATCGGCGCGACCCAGTCTGGCCGTACGTTCGACTTCTCCTTCACCGAGCCCCGTTTCATGGGTCTCAAGGTGTCGGCTGGCGTCGATGCGTATCACCGTATTTCCGACGAAACGACGACGACCTTCTACGGTTCGCAGTCGACGGGCGGTCAGCTTCGCTTCGGCGTTCCGATCACCAGCGCGCTCACAGCGTCGCTGTATGGTGGTTACGAACGCAAAACGATCACTGACGAGAAGGACAATCCGCAGTTCAAGTCGTCCCTCGTCGAAAATGGTCAGGAATTCAACAAGGCATTCATCGGCTATACGCTGACCTGGAATGGCCTTGATGACACCAAGGATCCGACCAAGGGCCTGTATGCGACCTTTAGCCAGCAGTATATTGGCTGGGATCATAACCTCCTGAAGAGCGAGGCTCGCGCCCGTTACTTCGTGCCACTGCTCGATGATAGCGGCATCATTGCCAGCGTTCGTGGTCAGGCCGGCGTGGTCAACAGCATGGACGGTGGTTCGGTCCATGCGGTCGAAGCCTTCATGCCGGGTCCAAACCTCATCCGCGGTTTCGAAGGCCGTGGCGTTGGTCCTCGTCTGACAACCGGCGAATATCTTGGCGCGACCATGTATGCCGCGGCTTCCGCGGAGATCGAATTCCCGATCCCGGCTCTGCCTGAAAGCTATGGTCTGACCGGTGCGCTCTGGGCAGACGCTGCCTGGATCGATGGTCTGCCAGGGCAGGGTACTGGTACCCTTGATCCGGCAAGCCAAGATACGCCGCTCCGGACTTCGGTTGGTGCATCGCTCATTTGGGACTCACCGTTTGGTCCTCTTCGTGGCGACGTTTCCCACGTTTTCAACAAGTCCACTGCGGATCGTACGCAGGTGTTCCAGATCACGCTTCAGACCTTGCTCTAGTCCGAGCAACGTGAAAGAAGTCATCAAGCCGCGGGGCGGTAACTCCCGCGGCTTTTTCTTTTGAAGTGATCTGATGGTCGATACACGATTTCACCGCTTTGCCGGCCCGGTTGCTATTGGGGCATTGCTCACAGAGCTGGGTTTTCCCGAGCTTGCTGCCGACCTGACCAACGCAAACAGTATCGTTGGTGGCGTTTCCGAGCTTGAACTTGCCGCGGCCGATGAGCTCGTTCTCGCGGCACATGCATCCTATACCGAAGAGCTCGAGCGGACGTCGGCTGGCTTCGCCATCGTTCACCCGGTTCTTCGTGAAAAGGCTCCTTCGCACACTCAGGTCATCGTAACGCCGAAGGCTCATATCCTCTTCGCGCAAATCCTGGATCGTCTCTATCCATCGAGCACTCGCTCGGTCATCGCTGGCGGTCGTGACGATCTTGGAGCGCCGATATTTGAACGAGATGTGACCATAGGGTCGAATGTTGTCGTCGGGAATGGTGTCGAGATTGGCCGGGGCACGGTGATCGGCGCCAATACGGTGATTGGTCCTGGCGTAACCATTGGCCGGAACAGCGTCATCGCTGCAAATTGCACGATCGATTGCGCTCACCTCGGCAACGATGTGGTCCTGCATTCTGGCGTTCGTGTCGGGACTGAGGGCTTTGGCTGGCTCGATCATGGTCAGGGCAATCGCAAGATTCCCCAGCTTGGCCGTGTCATCGTCCAAGATCGCGTCGAGATCGGTGCCAATAGCACCATTGATCGCGGCGCTCTGGGCGATACAGTCATCGGTGAAGGTACCAAGATCGATAATCTAGTTCAGATTGGCCACAACTGCCGTATTGGGCGCAATTGCCTTATTGCTGCGATGAGCGGCCTGTCGGGCTCGACGGTCGTTGAGGATGGTGTGCTGCTCGGTGGTGGCGTTGGCACCTCCGGACACTTGCGCATTGGCGCGGGAAGCGTCGTTTATGGCCGCGCGGCTGTGACGAAGGATTGGCCCGCTGGCTCCAAACTGGCCGGCGCGCCAGCCCAGGATGCAAAAGACTTTTGGCGGGAGTTGGCCGCTTTACGTAAAATTTCCAAGGGGGATAAGCGGGGATGATTGAACCGGTGAGCAATACCGAACTCGACGCCATGACCATCATGGATATCCTCAGCACGTTGCCTCATCGGTATCCGATGCTGATGATCGACAAGATCATCGAAATCGATGGCGACGACTCGGCTATCGGTATCAAGAACGTCACGGTCAACGAGCCTGCTTTCCAGGGGCATTTCCCCGGTAGTCCGATTTTCCCCGGGGTGCTGATCATCGAGGGCATGGCGCAGGTCTGCGGCGCGATTGCGATCCGTCACGATTCTCGCGATGATAAGAAGAGCATCGTCATGCTGCTCGGCGTCGACAAGGCGCGTTTCCGTCATCCTGCGGGGCCCGGCGATACCCTCGAATACCATGTCAGCAAGATCCAGCGTCGCCGCAACGTCGGCCGTTATCGTGCCGAAGCGAAGGTCAACGGCAAGGTTGTGGCTGAAGCCGAGATCACAGCGATGATCTCCGAGGCAAACTCGTGAGCGACACCGTTGTCCACCCGACAGCGATTGTTGCCAGCGGGGCGCAGTTGGGAGCCGGCGTCAAAATCGGCCCTTACAGCATCGTGGGCGAAAATGTCGTTCTGGGCGATGGCGTAGAACTGATCTCGCACGCCGTGATCGAAGGCCGTACGACCATCGGTGCGGACACGAAAGTTTTCCCCTTTGCCTCCGTCGGCCATCAGCCGCAGGATCTGAAATTTCATGGCGAGCTGTCGCGGGTCGAAATCGGCGCGCGCTGCACGATCCGGGAATCGGTGACGATCAATCCCGGCACTGAAGGCGGCGGCATGCTGACGAAGATCGGCGACGACTGCCTGCTCATGGCGTGCTCGCACGTCGCCCACGATGTGCTCGTCGGCAACAATGTTGTGCTGGCCAATTACGTCGGTCTCGCGGGCCATTCGGTCATCGGCAACAATGTTCGTTTCGGCGGCATGTGCGGTGTTCATCAGTTCGTTCGCATCGGCGACCACGCTTTTGTCGGTGCCCACAGCATGGTCGATGGCGATGTCATTCCCTATGGCATGGCCATTGGAAATCGTGCGCGTTTGGCCGGCCTTAATCTGGTCGGCCTCAAGCGCGCTGGTTTCGACCGCGAAGAATTGCATCGACTGCGTGCGGCTTACCGCATGATCTTCTCGAGCGAAGGCACTTTGCGCGAGCGCGTCGATGACGCAGCTGGCATGTTCAAGGATGCCAAGCTGGTCCAGGACGTCGTCTCTTTCATTGCCTCCGTGAAAGATAGGCCGCTTTGCTTGCCGCGTGCGGAAGCGGAAGAAGAATAATTGTCCGCGCCCGTCGGCACGCCGAGTCGGTCGAAACCGTTGAACCTGTTCATCCTGGCTGGTGAGCCTTCCGGCGACAGAATTGCCGCCAATCTCGTGCAGCGCTTGCGAGAGACGACAGCGGTAAACTTGACAGGCGTGGGTGGAGAAGCTCTCGCTGACGAAGGCCTTCAGTCGCTCTTCGATATGAACGAGCTCTCGGTGATGGGCTGGGCCGACGTTCTTCCGAGATTGCCGAAGCTCTTGTGGCGGGCACGTCAGGTCGAAAAGACCATCATTCGCCAACGTCCTGACGTCGTTGTCTTTGTCGATGCTCAGGTCTTCTCGGCGATTGTGGCCAAGCAGGTATACAAAGCCGCTCCCGATATTCCAATCTTGCTCTGCGTCGCGCCGGCAGTGTGGGCCTGGAAGCCTGAGCGGGCGCAGGAGCTAAAGCCGCGTTTCCGCGAGGTCATGGCGGTGCTGCCCTTCGAGCCTGCCTTCATGCGCACCGCCGGTGGCCCGGAAACGCACTATATTGGTCATCCCGCGACGCACGCACTGAAATTTCGCACGGACATTCCAGCGACGGGCCCGGTACTTTTGCTGCCCGGCAGCCGCGACGGAGAGCTGCGACGCCATTTGCCCTTGATGAAAGAAACGGCGATCGCACTCGCCAAGCATCCTCGTGTGACAAGCTTCGTGATTCCCACGCCGCGTCGTCTGGAAGCTTCGCTCAAACGGCTTGTCTCCGACTGGCCTGTGCCGGTGGACGTCATCACAGGCGAAGGGCCGAAGGCGTCAGCGATGGCAGAGGCAGTTGCGGCAGTCGCTGTTACTGGCACCGTCACACTGGAATTGGCTTTGGCTGGCGTACCGATGGTCACGACTTATGTCGCCGACAAAGGGCAGGCCAAACGCTGGTTCAAATATAAAGTGAAGTTTGCCGCGCTCCCGAATGCCATTCTGGACCAGGCTTTGGTGCCGGAGATTCTACAGCTGGAGCCCGATGGCGAGGCACTTACGTCCGCCGTCCGACAACTGCTGGACGCACCGGACATTGCGCCCAAGCAGGTGGATGGTTTTGCTCGGATACGGACAGTGATGGAGCAGGGAACGCCGGAGGATCCACGAGTAAATCCAGCAGAACGTGTCTTGAGCCACTGGACCCAGAAATGAAAAGGCCCCGTTGAAGCGGGGCCTTTGTTTTTAGCGGGTCTGGAGGTCGGTGTAATCGCGCGCCGTTGCGCCGTTATAAAGCTGACGCGGGCGACCGATCTTCTTTTGCGGATCGCCAATCATTTCCTTCCACTGGCTGATCCAGCCAACGGTACGGGCGACGGCGAAGAGCACGGTGAACATCGAGGTCGGGAAGCCGATGGCATCGAGAATGACGCCCGAGTAGAAATCGACGTTTGGATAGAGCTTGCGATCGACGAAGTACGGATCTTCGAGAGCGATCTTCTCAAGTTCCTTGGCAACCTGCAGTGTCGGATTGTTCGAAACATCGAGCAAAGCCAGAACGCGGTTTGCGGTCTGCTGCATGACCTTAGCGCGCGGGTCGTAGTTCTTGTAGACGCGGTGACCGAAGCCCATCAGGCGGAACGGATCGTTCTTGTCCTTGGCGCGGGCGATGAATTCCGGGATGCGGTCGACGGTGCCGATTTCGCGCAGCATGTTGAGTGCGGCTTCGTTGGCGCCGCCATGGGCAGGGCCCCAGAGGCAGGCCACGCCCGCAGCGATACAAGCGAACGGATTGGCGTCGGAAGAACCCGAGAGTCGAACGGTCGAGGTCGAGGCGTTCTGCTCATGATCGGCATGAAGCGTAAAGATCAGGTCCATCGCCCGGGCAATCTCGGGGTCAACCTTGTATTCTTCCGCAGGCACCGAGAAGCACATGTGGAGGAAGTTCGAGGCGTAATCGAGATCGTTGCGCGGATACACGAAGGGCTGGCCGATCGAGTACTTATAGGCCATCGCGGCGAGCGTAGGGATCTTCGCGATCATGCGGATCGACGCAATCTCGCGCTGCTGCGGATCGTTGATGTCGGTCGAGTCATGGTAGAATGCAGCCATGGCGCCGACGACGCCGGTCATGACGGCCATCGGGTGCGCGTCGCGGCGGAAGCCACGATAGAAGTAATGCATCTGCTCGTGCACCATGGTGTGCTTGGTGACGAGCTCTTCGAATTCCTTGCACTGCGCGGCGGTCGGCAATTCCCCGTAGAGCAGCAGGTAGCAGACTTCGAGATAGTTGGATTTTTCGGCCAGTTGTTCGATCGGGTAGCCGCGATAGAGCAGTTCGCCCTTGTCGCCATCGATATAGGTGATGGCGCTGTCACAGGCGGCTGTCGAGGTGAAGCCAGGATCGTAGGTGAAGAGGCCGGTCTTGGCGTAGAGCGAGCGGATGTCGACGACATCTGGCCCGACGGTTCCGCTCAGAATCGGGAATTCGACGGTCTGGTCCCCGACCGTGAGTTTGGCGACTTTTTCGGTCATTGAGCTCTCCTCGAAATGCCCGCGCTCCGAGGGAAGGGAGGTGAAGCGGGGCAGCACCTCCAGCGGTGCCGATTTGCTGACGGAGAGGTATCAGTTTTTGCCCCGCTTGGGCAACCGATAGGTAAGCAGAGGTTACCCTCTGCTTACCTATGGACTAAGCGGTTTGGTCATTCAAACGTGCCATCGATTCTTCGCGGCCTATAAGCACCATGACTTCGAAGATTCCCGGCGAAACAGTGCGCCCGGTAAGGGCCGCGCGCAGCGGCTGCGCGAGCTTGCCGAGCTTCAAACCCTTTTCCTCAGCCAGCTTGCGCATCTCGGCATCGATGGCGGGCACTGACCAATCGGCAAGGCCCCCTAACGTTTCGGCAATGCTGGCGAGAACCGTCTTGGCTTCTGGCGTCAGAAGCGCGGCTGCGGCGGCATCGGGCATGATAGGGCGCAGAGCGTAGATGAACTGCGCCAGGTCGATGAGCTCCAGAACGGTCTTGGCGCGCGGCTGCAATTCCGGCAGTGCGGCCAGCACTGTGTTATGATTGGCCATCAAGCCCTTCGCGTCGTCGTCGCGGCCGACTTCCTTGGCCGTCTCGATCATGACGTTGTAGAGGTAGGTCGGGTCGGCTTCGCGGATATAGTGGCCGTTGATATTCTCGAGCTTGACGAAATCAAAGCGCGCCGCGCCCTTGTTGAGTGCTTCAAGGCTGAACCACTCGACCATCTGATCGGTCGAGAAGATTTCCTCGTCGCCATGGCTCCAGCCGAGGCGCGCGAGATAGTTGCGAACCGCTGCAGGCAGATAGCCCATCTGGCGATAGGCTTCGACGCCGAGCGCGCCGTGACGCTTGGAGAGCTTGGCGCCATCCGGACCATGGATCAGCGGGATATGCGCCATCTCGGGCACAGTCCAACCCATGGCGTTGTAAATAATGATCTGGCGGGCGGCATTGGTCAGGTGATCGTCGCCGCGGATGATGTGGGTGACGCCCATGTCATGATCGTCGACCACAACCGCGTGCATGTAGGTCGGCGTGCCGTCCGAGCGCAGGATGATGAAATCATCGAGGTTTTCGGTCTTGAAGACGACATCGCCCTGCACGTGGTCACGGACGACGATTTCGCCGGTCAGCGGCGCCTTGATGCGGATCACGCGCGAGACGCCCTCGGGCGCTTCTTTTGGGTCGCGATCGCGCCAGTAACCGTTATAGCGCGGCGGCTTGCCGGCGGCGCGGGCTTCTTCGCGCATTTGGTCGAGTTCTTCGGGCGAGCAATAGCAGTAGTAGGCATGGCCCATCTTGACGAGCTCGTGCGCAACCTCGGCGTGACGCGACGCGCGACCGAACTGGCTGATCGGATCGCCATCCCAGTCGAGGCCAAGCCACTTCAGGCCATCGATAAGCGCGGTCACGGCCGCTTCGGTTGAACGTTCGCGATCGGTGTCCTCGATGCGCAGCAGCATCTTGCCACCCTGGTTCTTGGCATAAGCCCAGCTGAACAAGGCAGTGCGAGCGCCGCCGATATGCAGGTACCCGGTGGGAGATGGAGCGAAACGAGTAATGACCTGGGACATGATTACCGGAACGAATTGAGGAATTTTGGGCCGTGTGTAGCATAGGCGGGCTTGAGCGCAAGGGCGGGGGCTCGCCATGGACGGGCAGGGGACTGGAACGCGACAACTGATGCCGGTGGCCGAGGCCTCCGGCTATCGCGGCTGGTTGTCTTTTGTCTCACCCACCAAGATCACCGCCTCGCTTGGCGCTGCCAGTAACGGGGCAGTCAATGATCGCCGCCTGTTTGCTGTGCTGCCGTTCAGCATGATCCTTGGCCTGGTTCTCTATGTCGCTTTGCCAGGTGAGCCTGCGATCCTTCATTTTGCCATTGGTTCGGTCGCCGTTACGGGTTTGGTCATTGCGGCTTTTGCGACGAACAGTATGGCGGT
Source organism: Devosia sp. Leaf420 (assembly GCF_001425445.1). Lineage (GTDB taxonomy): Bacteria > Pseudomonadota > Alphaproteobacteria > Rhizobiales > Devosiaceae > Devosia. Next base: position 342,428 of record NZ_LMQU01000013.1, read on the forward strand.
TCTGCGCTTGGCGGCCCAGATTGCGGCACTGTGGCTGGGCTTCGTTCTGCTTCCCCTGCACGCAGTTGTCTTTGGAACTCAAATGCTGGCCGTGCCTGCTTATGGCACCTATGCCGCGACTATTGACGAAGTCCTTTCTAGCGACGACGAGGGCATTAGGGTCGTCGTGTCTGGCCTCGAACCACTGGAGGATGCTCGCGCCGTTCCGATCCGCCGAGCCCGCGTGCTTTTGCAGACAGAACCGCAGGTGCAGATTGGCGACATCGTAAAGGGCCGGATGAGACTGGCGCCGGTGCCTGGTCCGATTTTGCCGGGCGCGTTCGACGGTCAGTTTCACGCCTACTTTGCCGGCATCGGCGCCTATGGCAGCGCCATTGCTCCCGTCGCAATCATCGAGGAAGGGAGCGAAGATGCGATCGCAAGGCGGGTTCAGAGCCTTCGGCGCGTCATAGCGGATCGAATTGATCTTGCGCTGACAGAGGACAGCGCCGCGATCGGCAAAGCTATGACCATGGGCGACCAGAGCGCGATCTCCGACGAGACACGCGAGGTCATGGCCGCGGCCGGGCTGGCGCATGTCTATTCGATTTCGGGCCTTCACCTATCGATCGTTGCCGGCGGCATATTTTGGCTGGTGCGGTTGGTTCTAGCGTGCCTGCCGTTTGCCGTTGCTTGGCCCAACAAACAAATTGCCGCGGTCGCCGGCCTTTCGACCGCCTTTGCCTATTTGATGCTGGCGGGCGGCCTCGACAACGTGCCGGCCTTTCGCTCCACATTGATGTTGGCGCTGATCTTTGGAGCCGTGCTTGCCGGGCGTCGTGCGCTGACCATGCGTAACGTCGCGATTGCGGCAATCGTCATTATCCTCATCGATCCAGCGAGCGTTTTCCGCGCCAGCTTCCAGCTTTCATTCGCAGCAGTTGTCGCCCTGATCGGTGTCTATGAACTGCCTCAAGGGCGGCCCAATAGCGGTAGCGGTGTTAGCCGACTGATCCGGTTTATATCTGCGACAGCGTGGACAAGTTTTGTCGCCGGCGCCGCGACGCTGTTATTCTCCGCCTATCATTTTCAACAGACCTCGCCCCTCGGTGTCCTCGGAAACGTGCTGGCCCTGCCGTTCGTCAGCCTGATCATGGGTTTCGGATCGCTGGCCATCGTCGCGATGCCATTTGCTCTTGATGGTCCGATGCTGCATTTGATGGGGTGGAACATCGATCGCATGGTCGATGTCTCGGTGCTTGTCGCCGGTTGGAGCGCATCACTGACAGGCAATCCCATATTGGAGGGATGGACCTTGCTGTTTGGCCTGGTTGCCTTGGCGTGGTTTGCGTTCTTCGAGGGACGATGGCGGTTTGCGGGACCAGCTCTCCTCGTGCCGGTCGTTCTCCTATGGGGATTTTCCCCGAGACCGGACATTCTGATCGCGGACACGACCCAGGCAGTGGCGGTGCGAAATGGGGCCGATCTGGCACTCATGTCTGGTAAGACAGGCAGTTTCGCAGTCGACGTTTGGAGCCGATACTACCAGACCGAGATCGGCTCCGCCCATCCTGAAGCCCGGTGCGACAGCCTCGGCTGCATTTTGAGAACAGACGATTACAGCGTCGCTGTTGTGCGCAATGCCGCTGCTTTCGCTGAGGACTGTGGAGGTTTTAACCTGATCGTCGCACGAGTACGGGCTCCGGCGAATTGCAATGCTGAGGCGCAAATCATCGGGCCCCAGGACCTCGCGGAAGGTGGCGTGCAGTGGCTCAAATGGAATGGCGAAGCCGGGCGTTTTGATATCCGCCCGGCCATAGAAACGCTCAGTCGGCCTTGGCGAGTCGTGCCACGGTGACGCCGGCCGCGGCGAGTTCCGTGCCGCCGACGACATATTCAGTTTCGTCGCTCGCCATCACCAGGCTCGCGTGACTGGCCGAATAGTTTACGTAAATGCGGAAGCCGCCGCGGCTGCGGGCGCGGACGCCGGCTGGCAGGGTGAGAACCGGCAGATCGGCCTCGGCAATCAGATAGTCAGCGATGCGCTGCATCAATCCGCGATCGCCACTCGCCGTGAGATAGAAGATCTTGCCCTGCGAGATCAGCACGGGCACGCCTTCATGGTCTTCCATGATGACTTCGCCGCGCGTTTCGACCTTTTCGCGCCAAAGCCGCGTAAAGCCGCCGCCCTTTACGGGCACGGACACATAGGCAGGGATGCTGTCGACGCGCATGACTTTTGCGTCGAGCAGATTTGGCGAGAGATCGGGACCAAGCTTGGCCGGAATGGCAAAGTTCTTGGTCTTGGAGCCCGTGCGCGGGCCGAGCAGCAGATAGCCTTCGAAACTCGCGACGGCTTCGCGCAGTTCATCGGTCCAGGCGAAGAGCGCTGGGATGGCGACGACGTCATACCCGGCAAAACTCTTGGTCTTGGGCGAGAGAATATCGATGTCGATGCCGTGTTTGCGGAAGGCGGAGTATATGTCGCGGACGTGGGCGCCGTGCTTGAAGCCGTCGGCTTGCGGCTGAACCTGCCAGGCCCATTCGCTGTCGTAATCGAAGACGATAGCGACGCGGGCTTTGCCGGCCTGACCGTCGATGCCGGTCTGCTTCAGTTCCTGCGCAACCTGGATCGCCTCGTCATAGGCAGGCGCGGGTTCGCTGTCAGGCCGGAGAAGGCCGGCATGCATCTGTTCCTGGGCGAAGGGTGCCTGGCGCCAGCGGAAATAGGAGACGACTTCGGCCCCATGGGCAAAGGCTTCCCAGGCCCAGAGGCGGGCCATGCCTGGTAGCGGATCGGGATTGAACTTGGCCCAATTCACCGGGCCCGGCTGCTGTTCCATGATCCACCAGCGACCGTGGCCGACAGTTCGGTAGAGATCGTGGTGGAAGGCCGCGTTATCCGGATCGCCCTGGCGCATATATTGGCGCTTGATGTCGTCGGGTTCATCGCTGACGGCGAGATGTCCGATCGGATAGGAATCCCAGCTCGCGACATCGAGCGTTTTAGCCACGTCGTAGTGGTCGAACTCGGTGTAGCGGCTCATGAAATTGTGGATGACCGGCAGGTCCGGGCGCTTGGCCTTGAGGATATCGTATTGGGTTTTGTTGAAGGCCGCGACCTGGTCGGACGAGTATCGCCGGAAGTCGAGCGCGTGGATCGGGTTAGGATCGGTGATCAGGAGGTTCGGCAGCTCGATCTGGTCGAAGCTGTTGTATTCCATCGACCAGAAGACATTGCCCCAGGCCTCGTTCAACGCCTCGATCGACCCGTAGCGGGACGCGAGCCATTTGCGGAAACCTTCGAGCGCAGCCGGGGAATAAGAATAGGTCGTGCCATGGCAGCCATATTCGTTGTCCGTCTGCCAGCCACCAAGTGCAGGGTGATCGCTGAGGGCATCGGCGAGGATCTGGGTGATGCGCGCTGATTCCTCGCGAAAAGGCAGGTGCGAGAAATCGTAGTGGCGGCGCGAGCCAAAGCCCTTGCGCTTACCCTGAGCGTCGACCGCCAGCATGTCCGGGTGCTTGTCGACCATCCAGCGTGGCGGCGTCGCCGTCGGCGTGCCAACGATGACCTTGTGGCCGTGCTTGCCGAGGACGTCCATCGAGCGGATCATCCAATCGAGCTGGATATCGCCAGGGGTCGGCTCCATCCGCGACCAGGCGAATTCGCCGATGCGGACATATTTGATGCCGACTTCGGCCATGCGGGCCGCGTCTTTCTCCCACCACTCTTCGGGCCAGTGTTCAGGATAATAGCAAACGCCGAGGGCGGGAGAGATGGACATGGAAGAGCTCAGATTATGATTTTGGGTTCAGGCTGACCGGCGACGTCGAGGTCGATGGCAAAGACGCCACCGGCGACTTTTTCCTCGGCCAGTTGCTCGGCGCCTAGGGTCTTGGCGGCCGTGGTGATGAAGAGCGTCTTGAGATCCTTGCCGCCAAAAGCGGGGCAGGTGACCTGGCTGACGGGTACTTCGATGATGCGGTCGATCGATCCGTCCGGCGCATGGCGGACGACGCAATTGCCGCCCCATTTGGCGTTCCAGAGATAGCCTTCGCTATCGACCACGGCGCCGTCGGGCCAGCCGCGGCCATCGGATACGTCAGCGAAAAGTTCCCATTCGCCCGCCGGCAGGCCAGTTTCGGGATCGGTCGCGCATTTGAGGATTTTCTTGGTCGGCGTATCGGTGAAATAGGCGGTCTTGCCATCGGGCGAGAAGCAGGTCGCGTTGGGGATGGCGACGTTTTCGATGATCTTGGTCAGCTTGCCGGCGCGGTAATGATAGACCGAGCCCTCTTTGGGGCCCTCTTCCTTGACCATGGTGCCGATCCAGAAAGCACCGGAGGGATGCACGCGACAATCGTTGCTGCGATTGGCTTCATTATCGCGCTCGATGTCGATTAAACGGTTAATGCCGCCGACATTGAGATCGAACTCGATGAGACCGTTTTCGGTGGCGAGGACGAGGGTGTGTTCGTCAACGATGGCAGCCGCGGTGACCGTTTCGTTGAAGAGCCAGCTATCTTCAATCTCGCCGCTTGCATTGGCGGCGAACAGGGACTGCTCATTGATATCGAACCAGAAGAGCTGCTGGCGGGCGGCGTGCCAGAACGGGCCTTCGCCCAGTTCGGATTTGCTATCGATGAGAAGACGTGCCGTTTCGGTCATGCCTTGGCTCCCTTGTCATAGGCGGCAACGGCGGTAGCGGCGCGCTCGGCGACGTCGGCTACGCTCATGCCGGGTTTGTAAATGTAAGTGCCGAGGCCGAAGCCGGCGCAGCCGACTGCGAAGAATTCGTCGAAATTATCGGGATTGGCGCCACCGACGGCGTATAGCGGCAGGGCAGGCGGCAGAACCGCTTTCATGGCCTTGATGCCCTTGGAGCCCAAGACTTCGGCGGGGAAGAATTTGAGGCCGGTTGCGCCTGTGCGGATCGCCTTGAAGGCGTCGCTGGGCGAGAAGACGCCGGGATAGGATTTGAGGCCGAGGCGGACGGTCTCGGCGATCACGGCTTCATTGGTGTCGGGCGAGACGATGAAGGTGCCGCCGGCCGCCGCGACAGCTCGGACGTCGTCTTCGGTGAGCACGGTGCCGGCGCCGATCTCGGCGCGGTCGCCCAGCGCCTTGGCGGCGCGCGAAATGCTCTCGATGGCGTTAGGCGAATTGAGCGGTACCTCGATCAGCGTGATACCGGCTTCGACGAGGGCGGTGCAGACCGGTACGGCTTCGTCATTGGTGATGCCGCGCAGGATGGCGATGATGTGGCGATGGGACATGGTGAGACTTCCTTCAAGCGGCGGCGCGGGCGGCCTTAAGGCCGGCGAGGACGACGGCGGTGGCATCGACGGGTCGGCCGGCGGCACCGGCCATTTCGAGCACCTGGCCATAAAGCGAGCAGAGAACGTGCGAGCCGATAAGCGGCACCGGCTCGTTACCGATCTGATGGCGATTGGCGGCGATCTCGGTGCCGATCAAAAGGCCAGAGAGATAGCCGGCGCACCAGTCGGAAGAGCGGCCGGAAACCAGCGCGCTGGCGCGGACGCGGAACAATTGGCCGAGCAGATCGGCGGGCCGCTCAAGGCCATCTCGCGCACCGGCAGAAAAGCCATCATGGCGCTCAGGGCCGTTTTGATCGCCGGTGAGCGAATGGCGCAGCACGGATTGGGTGGAGAGCAATTCGAACATTTCGCCGGTCATGGCCGTCGTAAAATGCTCGATTTTCGTGCCGTCGAGCAGCGCCCATTTCGAATGTGTGCCGGGCATACAGACGAGGCCGGAATAGCCGGGCAGGGTGGCTGCGAGCCCGAGGAGCTGGGTTTCTTCGCCACGCATGACGTTGTCGCCGCCTTGCCTTTGGCAGACGCCGGGCAGGATGGAGACGTTAAATTTGTCGGAGCCGCTATCGGGATGGACGGCGCCCCGAATGAGGCCGGAGAGGTCCGTCGGCGCTTCTAGATAGGGCGCTTCGAGCCAGCCCTGGCGGGCGCCGGCCATGCCGCAAACGACAACGTCGGTCTTTTCCGTCAGGGGAATATCGGCGAGCAATTCTGCAAGTGCGGCGGGAAATTCTTCGCGCGTCAGCTTGCCCATGCCTTTTGGCGAACTGCGCGAGGCAAGGACATTTCCCGCGTGATCGAGGGTCCAGCCGCGCAAATTGGACGTGCCCCAATCAACCGCAATCCAGGCAACAGATTCGCTCAAACAAGCCTCCTCGACGACCGCCTACACAATGCGGCGCGACCCTAATTGGGTTCTTGGCCCATGAACAGGGCAATCAGCGCAGGGGCTATCGGAGAGCCTGGATACGTTCTCCGCGATTGGTAAGATTTTCAGAGCGTTCCGGCACATATGCCCTCTGTTACCCCACCCAAATCAATTGTATGATTTTTTCGATGGGAGCCGTTCACAGCGGCCCTTGCCGTGCTAAAACGGCAACCAGCAAGGCCCACGGTCCGCGCGCTGCGGACGGATAAGGAATTTGACGATGACGACTGATAACAGCGGCGCTCCGAAGAAGCTGCGTTCGCGCGCATGGTTCGACAATCCCGAAAACCCGGACATGACCGCGCTTTATCTCGAGCGCTATATGAATTTCGGCGTCTCGCGCGAAGAACTTCAGTCGGGTAAGCCGATCATCGGCATTGCGCAGACCGGGTCCGACCTCAGCCCCTGCAACCGTCACCACATGGTACTGGCTGAACGCGTGCGTGAGGGCATTCGCGAAGCCGGCGGTATCGCCATAGAATTCCCGGTGCACCCGATCCAAGAAACCGGCAAGCGCCCGACCGCTGGCCTTGACCGCAACCTTGCCTATCTCGGCCTCGTCGAAGTGCTCTATGGCTACCCGCTCGATGGCGTGGTTCTGACCATCGGTTGCGACAAAACGACCCCCGCCATGCTGATGGGTGCGGCGACCGTGAACATCCCGGCGATCGCGCTGTCGGTTGGGCCGATGCTCAATGGCTGGCACAAGGGCGAACGCACTGGTTCGGGCACGATCGTCTGGAAGGCACGCCAGATGATGGCGGCCGGTGAGATCGACTATGCCCAGTTCATTGAACTCGTGGCTTCGTCGGCGCCGTCGACCGGCTACTGCAACACCATGGGCACGGCGACGACCATGAACTCGCTTGCCGAGTCGCTCGGCATGCAGCTTCCGGGTTCGGCCGCTATTCCCGCGCCTTATCGTGATCGCCAGGAAATGGCTTACCGGACCGGCAAGCGCATCGTCGACATGGTGCATGAGGACCTCAAGCCGTCCGACATCCTGACCAAGGACAATTTCATCAACACCATCGTCGTCAATTCGGCGATCGGGGGCTCGACCAATGCCCCGATCCATATCCAGGCGATCGCCAAGCATATCGGTGTCGAGCTTGAGTTGCAGGATTTCCAGACCTATGGCCACAAGGTGCCGCTGCTGGTGAACCTGCAGCCGGCCGGCGAATATCTGGGCGAAGACTACTACCATGCAGGCGGCGTGCCGGCTGTGGTCAACGAACTGATGTCGCAAGGCCTGATCCGCGAAAACGCGCCGACCGTCAACGGCAAGACCATTGGCGAGAATTGCCGCAATACGACGATCCAGGACGACAAGGTCATCCGCCACTTCGACAATCCGCTCAAGGTGGATGCCGGCTTCCTCGTGCTGCGCGGCAATCTCTTCGACAGCGCGATCATGAAGACATCGGTGATCTCGTCCGAATTCCGCGAACGCTACCTCGCCAATCCTGAGCATCCCGGCATGTTCGAAGGCAAGGCCGTGGTGTTCGATGGTCCTGAGGACTATCACCACCGGATCGACGACCCGTCGCTCGATATCGACGAAAACACGCTGCTCTTCATGCGTGGCGCTGGCCCGATTGGCTATCCGGGCGCTGCCGAAGTGGTCAACATGCGGCCGCCGGCCTACCTCATCAAGAAGGGCATTCATTCGCTCGCTTGTATCGGTGACGGCCGTCAGTCGGGGACCTCGGGTTCGCCTTCTATCCTCAACGCCTCGCCGGAAGCAGCTGCAGGCGGTAACCTTGCGATCCTCAAGACTGGTGACCGCGTACGCATCGATCTGAACAAGGGCGAAGCGGATATCCTGATCTCGGACGAAGAAATCGCGACCCGCCGCGCGGCGCTCGAAGCTGAAGGTGGCTACAAGTATCCTAAGCACCAGACGCCGTGGCAGGAAATCCAGCGCGGTATCGTCGGCCAGCTTGGCGAAGGCGCTATACTCAAGCCCGCCGAAAAGTATCAGCGGATTGCGCAGACGGAAGGTCTGCCCAGGGATAATCATTGATCGCTTGATCCTTGGGTCGTCACCACCTGGCTGGTCCGGGTGGTCCATCTTCGAGACGGATGGATTGCGCGGACAAGCCGGGCAATGACGATAGCGGAGAGGACAAACATTACAGGCCGGGCAGCACGAAGTGCCGCCCGGCCTTTTTATTGGCTGACGGTTTTTCACGGTGACGGGCGGCCATTGGCTCTACCTGTTTAGACATTGGGAGCCAAAGGCCGCCCGTCACAGGATCCGGAGTTTGCAGCGGGTCCGGGTTCAGGCGCGAACGTTATTTCAGTCGCGGCTGCCGTATTTCAACTCCCCGCCCAGACAGGCGCCCCCATCCACCGGCCATTCCGCCCGGCCCTGCGTGGGAGCCGTGTGACTGGCGGAATGGGGAGAGTATGGGCGAGGTTTTGGTGAGCGGGGAGAAGATGGATAAGTATTTTGGGGTTTTGGGGTTTACCCCACCTAGCCTTCCCCTCGCAGGGGGAGGGATCTGCCAGTGGCTCACAAGGGACGCAGCAAACTGCTTGGCTTCCAAGCCCAGGTGGGAGCCGCATATTTTGGATGCATCTGATCTATCGACCTAGCTTGAATCGAGATTAACCGAAGGTCACTTGCTCGGGAACAAAAGCTTATGGCTCCTGCACGGGCCCTCGGGTCAAGCCCGAGGGAAGAATAGGGGGTGGGGATTGTATGGAGGCAAACGGTCGTCAGGTCTCACTGCGTCGTGGCAGAGAAAGCGGAAAACTTATCGCAGCACACGGGATTCCCGCTTTCGCGGGAATGACGCCGGGATTTGAATAGTCCCAAGCGAGAAATGCCATTCCAGTACGTCTCGTTTTCAAGACGCTGCCATGTTCGTTCGAAGACACTGCGAATGGCATCGATGCCGGTGAAGCTGCCTGAACTGAACCAGAAGACTGCATCGGAATCGATCAGCGGGACCAGCAATGAAAAGTCGTGATGGTTGATCAGGTCGGCATAAGCCGCCATCACCGTTTTGGGTGTGGCGGCGCCGGGCATTAGTATTTGCGGAGGAGGCCGACGAGGCGGCCTTGAACTTTCACGCGATCAGGCGGGAAGATGCGGGTCTCGTAGGCCGGGTTGGCAGCTTCGAGTGCCACAGTATTGCCCTTGCGGCGGAGGCGTTTGAGAGTGGCTTCTTCGTCATCGACCAAGGCGACGATGATTTCGCCAGTGCTGGCCTGATCCTGTTTTTTGATAACGACCGTGTCGCCATCGAAAATGCCAGCATCGATCATCGAGTCGCCGCGGACTTCCAGGGCGTAGTGTTCGCCCGCGCCAAGCATTTCAGGCGGGACCTGAATAGTATGGGAATGAGTCTGGATCGCCTCGATGGGCGTACCGGCAGCGATGCGCCCCATGACGGGAATGGAGATCGGTCGGGCATAATCCTCGGCGGCGATACCGCGTGGCTGAGGCGCGCTAACTTTTCCGAGGCTGCCTTCGATAACCGACGGCTCAAACTTGGCTTTGCGCCCGCCGAGGGATGGGTTCATGGAATCCGGCAGCTTGACGACCTCGAGGGCTCTCGCCCGGTTGGGCAGGCGGCGGATGAAGCCACGCTCTTCGAGCGCAGTGATCAACCGATGGATGCCTGACTTCGACGCTAAATCCAGCGCATCCTTCATTTCGTCGAAGGATGGGGGAATGCCGCTTTCCTTCATCCGTTCGTGGATGAACATCAGCAATTCGTGTTGTTTGCGCGTCAGCATCGCCGGTGAGCCCTAGAATCGGAACGGATACGGAACGACTATATGTGTTCCGTCTATGTTCCGCAAGAGTCTCCCATCTTTGCCAAATGGAGGCGCAGTAGAGATTCTCGCTTTCGCGGGAAGACGTGGCGTCAGCAGCAAGACTAGAGCGCGGCGGCGAGGTCTTTCGCCAGTTGGGCGAGTTCGGCGTCGTCTGCACGTCCGCTGGCATGGGCGCCGAGGGCGGTGCCCTCGTAGGCAGGGATCAGATGGAAATGGAGATGAAAGACGGTCTGGCCAGCCGGGGCCTCGTTGAACTGGGCGAGGCGGATGCCGTCGGCTTTCGTTACAGTCTGCAGGGCCTTGGCGACGCGCTGGACGAGCGGCATGACGGCAGAAAGGGCCATGGGATCGGCATCGAGAAGGTTACGCGATGCGGCCTTGGGAATGACGAGCGTGTGCCCCTTGGACTGCGGAAAAATGTCGAGCATGACGAGGGCCGTGTCGTCCTCGTAGACCTTGTGAGAGGGCAGTTCACCCTTGAGGATTTTGGCGAAGATATTGGTTGGGTCGTAGGTCATCAAAGCCTCGGATTATTCGGCAGCGGCGAGCGCTTCGTCGCCGGCATTGTTGGCATATCGGAAGCGGAAGAAATTGAGGACGGCAAGGCCGGTAAGGGTCACCGGTACATATTTGAAGCCGCGGGTGATGAAGAAGAGAGCGATGCCGACCGCCGTTTCCGCCGACATCGCGCCCTTGCCCATGGCGGAGGTGAAGGAGGAGGGGACAATGTGGCGATAGATGAGGTCGTCGGAGCGATAATAGTGGCGGGCGCGGGCAGCGAAGGCGCGCTTCGAACTGGAATAATCGCGCAATCCATCCATGCCCATATCGCCGTGAAATTCGACCTCGGAGCCGAGCGCCCAGACCTCCGGCGCGAGGAGCCTATCCTTGCCCATGAGGGTGAAGCGCTCGATCAGGTCGCGAAACGTGACGTAATTGGCGTTCCAGCAATCGTCCGTTTTGGCGCCGTGCGAAAGGACCAGAACGTCGGCGCGCGCGAGCTTTTCGTCCATCGCGGCGTAATTTCCGGCGGTGAAATCGACGCCGGACTTTGCCGTTTCGACAATGCCGCCCCGCTTTTCGAGTGCTTTGACCATGGCCGAGCCGAAGGCGCCGCTTGCGCCGGTGATGAGGAAGCGCCGGCCGGGAATCTGGCAGGTGGTGCCGACCAGGAGATCAAAGGTATTGGCAAAGGACGAGAAAAAATTGTGCGGATAGACGTGGTGCATCGCGTGGTAATTGTTGTTTACCCACAAGAGGCCCTGTTTGCCGCCCACGCGGTCCATCGACATGTGATTGTAGTCGAGCCCTTCCTCGCGAAGGGTCAGGGCGAACATGACCGTGCGGATGACGGCAACGACGGCCACGGGCTGCCAGGGCAGCGCCAGGAGGAACAGCGCGATTGCGGCCATCGAGGTAAAGTATTCGGGCAGGACGTGAAACCAGATATTCTGGCGGGCATAGGCCGGATTGACCTGCATATCGAGGCCAAGGAATTTATGGTGGACCCAGTGCCAGGACGAGAAGGTGCGCAGCAGCGGGATCTTGGAATTTTCCCAGCGGTGCAGCAGCCAGTGCAGGGTGTCGAACAGGGTCGTTGCCACTACGAAGACGAGAAGGGCTTCGAGAATGAAGGCTACGACATCCCACAAATCCATTAGTCCCGGGTCTCCTGATCACTTGATGCGCGCTGTCTAGCACAATCGATCGGCTGGGGCTAACGCTCCTGCCGATCGCCGCGCCGGTATGGCGTAAACCCTTCAAGCGCCTCTTGTTCCCGCTCGACGGCAGGGCGTTCCGCCTCGAGATAATCCGCTACCGCGTCGCGTAAACCTGCATGAGCGATCCAGTGGACGGAGTGGGTGGTGACGGGAGTGTAGCCGCGCGCCAGCTTGTGTTCGCCTTGTGCGCCGGCCTCGACGACCGCGAGCTTGTTGGCTATGGCAAAGTCGATTGCCTGATAATAGCAAATCTCGAAATGTAGAAAGGGGACTTCGCGGGTCGAACCCCAATTGCGCCCATAGAGGCGATCCTTGCCGATGAAATTGATGGCCCCGGCAATGGGCTCGTCGCCATCATAGGCAAAGACCAGCACGATCCGCTCGGCCATATACCGGCCGAGAAGCGAGAAGAATTTCCGGTTGAGATAAGGCTGGCCCCATTTGCGCGCGCCTGTGTCTTCATAAAAATCGAAGAAGGCATCCCAGTGATGCTCCTTGATTTCATCGCCGCGCAGCCATTTGACGGTCAAGCCATCAGCGAGCGCGTCGCGACGCTCGCGGCGGATAGTCTTGCGCTTGCGCGAGGATAGCGTTTCGAGAAAATCTTCGAAGGTCGCAAAGCCCTGGTTGTGCCAATGGAATTGAGTGTCGACGCGGCCAAGCCAGCCAGTAGCCTCGGCGATGTCGGCGTCTTCATCGGGCAGGAAGGTCAGATGCACCGACGAAGCGTTTCGCTGCAAGGCGAGCTGCTGTGCGGTTTCGAGGAGCGCGGTCTTGATCTCAATTCTGTCGGACGGGACCAGAAGCTTTGGGGCGGTTGCGGGCGTAAAGGGCACCGAGCCCTGGAGCTTGGGATAATAATGCCCGCCGGCGCGCTCGAGGGCCTGGGCCCAGCCATGGTCGAAGACGTATTCGCCCATGGAATGGGATTTGAGGAACAGCGGCAAAAAGCCGACGGGCGTGTCGCCTTCCGAAACCACGACGTGTTGCGGTTGCCAGCCGGTACGGCCGGTGGCGCAGCCTGATTCTTCGAGCGCGCGGAAAAAAGCGAAGTCGAGGAACGGATTGTCGGGCACGCCATCGGTGCCCGGCACGAGTGCGTTCCACACGTCGGCCCCGATGGATGCCGTTGTGGGATGAATGGTGGCAGTCAGATTATTGGGAGACACTGTCCGGGTTGAACCCTTCGAACACGATCTGGTCGATGTAGGGGCGCGCGGCCTCTGCTTCAACCTTAGACCGGATCGTCCAGGCGGTCACGGGCTTGCCGAGCGCGCGCCAAAAGGTGATCGCGGGCAGGGTCAGGGCGTTCTTGTCGCAAGAGATGAAGTCGAACTGCGTCTCATGCCAGTGGAGAAGGTGGCGCAGGGAGTAGCGCTCGTCTTCGGAGATCCCCGGTGGGTAGTCCTCGCCCTCATAGTCATAGGTGATGATGCCCCGCGGGCCGGAGAAGCCGTAGTCGCGGATGAGGGTGATGAGCTTGGGATCAAATGATTCGACGGTGACGGGGCCGGCATATTTCGCGAGGGCGTCAGCGGCGACGCGGGCAAGGCGCTGAGTGGCTTGCGTGGTCGGCTGGTGCTTGAGCTCGATCTGAAGGAGGGCGCGGCCAGCGATCTGCTCGAGAAAGGCGTCGAGGGTTTGGGGGCAATCGCCGGCGGCGCTGTCTAGGAGCGTCAGCGCGGTCATTTCGGCGACGGTGCGGTCGCTGACGAGTCCGGTTTCGCCGGTCAGACGCTCCAGCTTTTCGTCGTGAAAAACCACCGCATGACCATCGCTGGTGAGTTGCAGGTCGCACTCAATGGCAAAGTTGCCCGCAATAGCGCCGGCAAAGGCGCTGGCGCTGTTTTCGATGACGCCGTTGGCGCGATCGTGGAGCCCGCGATGGGCGACGGGGCGGGGAAAGAGCGGCTCGGTCATGGTGAAGGTCTGCCAGCGAGAGTGGAGGCGTGGGGTTCGCACGCCTCCGTGACAGTGTGATTGCAATCCGGCTTAGACTTCGACGACCGCGTCGATTTCGACGGCAGCGCCAAAAGGTAGCGAGGTGACGCCGAAAGCTGCGCGGGCATGCTTGCCATTTTCGCCGAGGATGGCCACCAGCAGGTTTGAAGCGCCATTGGCGACGAGGTGCTGTTCGGTGAAGTCATCGGCGGAACAGACGAGAACCGTGAGCTTCAGGATTTTCTTGATATCCTGGAGCTGAACGCCAGCTGTGTGGACGATGTGTGCGAGAACGTTGAGAATGGCGAGTTCAGCAGCATTGCCGCCCTGCTGCACATTCATCGTGTCGCCGAGCCGCCCCTCGACGACGCCGGCTTCGCCGATCGAAATCTGGCCTGATACATAGATCAGGTTGCCGCTGCGGGTGATGGGGACATAGCTGGCGACGGGTGCCTTGGCGGCTGGCAGCTCATAGCCATATTCGCGGAGCTTTTGGATCGGATCGGTCATCTGGTCTTACCTTCCAGGTCTTCTGCTTCTTCTTCGGATGCCGGAGCCGAAAGAGTTTCGGACCGGTTGGTGTAAAGCTTGCCGCGAACGACCGCCGTGCGGCCGAAGCGGGATCGGACGCGGTCCATGGCCCGTTCCGCTGCAGCCTTCCGGGCCACTTGTGGTTCCAGAAGGTCGCTGGGGTCAGACCCATCTGCCGCATCGAGACCCGAGACACCGATGCCAATCAAGCGAAAGGACGTTCCGTCCGCTTCACGCTGCAACAGGGTCAGGCCGGCTTCGTAGAGGACGTTTGCAAGCTGTGTCGGCATCATCAGGTGTCTCGCCCGCGTGCGCAACTTAAATCCCGTGGTCTTGAGCTTGAGCGTCACTGTGTCGCCAACGAGCGACTTTCTTTTCAGCCGCTCAGACAGGCGTTCGCTGCATTTAAGAAGTTCGGTCGATAATTCTTCGAGTGTCGCGAGGTCGCGATTAAAGGTCGTTTCGGATGAGACGGTCTTCATTTCTCCATCGATAGAGACCCGGCGACTGTCCTGGCCTTGCGACAGCCGTGCAAGGCGCGCGCCTGATTCTCCATAGAGCCGCATGAGCTGCACCGGGTCTTCCTGCTGAAGCTGGCCGATGGTGTGATAGCCGTCTTTCTTGAGCGTTTCGGAGAACACCTTGCCAACGCCGTAGATTAGGCTGATCGGCCTTGGCGCGAGGAAAGACAGGGTTTCAGCGGCACCGATGACGGCAAATCCGCGTGGCTTATCGAGATCTGAGGCGACCTTGGCGAGGAATTTATTGTGGCTGAGACCGACTGAGATCGAAACGCCGATCTCTTCCTCGATGGCGCGCGAAAAACGCGCCAATGTCAGAGCCGGGGCGGCTTTGTGGACCTTTTCGGTGCCCGTCAGATCCATGAAGGCTTCGTCGATGGAGATGGGTTCGACGAGTGGGGTCAAGGCATCCATGTGGCGGCGGATTTGCCGGCTGACATCGACATACTTGGCCATGTTCGGCTTGATGATTACGGCGTCGGGGCAGAGTTCACGCGCCTTGAACATGGGCATTGCGGAGCGCACGCCGAACTGGCGGGCAATGTAGCAACAGGTGGAAACAACGCCCCGCGTGCCGCCGCCGATGATGAGAGGACGGTCGCGCAGGCTCGGGTCGTCCCGCTTTTCGACTGAAGCGTAGAACGCGTCGCAATCGACGTGGGCGATGGAGAGGCTGAAAAGCTCCGCGTGACTGCGAATGCGGGGCGAACCGCATTTCGGACAGCGGCGCGGTTCAGGCGCTGTCGATCCAAAGTTCAGACAATCGCGGCAGAGCCAATCCATCGTGCCGCGTTATCCGCTTGGATTGAGCTTGTGCCAAAGATGCATGAACGATTCCGGCGTTATGCCGGCATTGGCACAGAGCGCGAGAAGAATCGGTTCGTTTGAGGCAAAGTAATCGATGAGGCCGGTTTGCAGGCGCTTGGTGCCGACGGCCTGTCGAAGCGACTGCGGATCGAACCCGGCAAACTGCATGAAAGCCAGCAGCTCTTCAGGATTTTCGGCAAGATAACCGAGGCAGGCGTCAGCAACCGTGGCGAGATCGGGCGTTGACGGTTTGGCGAGGGGCACGGAAAGGCCTCATTTGAGGTTTTGTAACGGTTTCAATGTTACCCCATGCATTCGGGGAAGCGAAGAGCCGTGGATATATGGCCGGATAATCGGCCAGCATGCCAGGCGCGCAAGTGAGGACCAATGTCCAAGACTGTCATGATCGTGGAAGACAATGAGCTGAATATGAAGCTCTTCAACGATCTCCTCGAATCGCGCGGCTATCGCGTCATCCAGACACGGAACGGCCTCGAAGCGCTTGATTTGGCTCGTGCCCATATGCCCGACCTGATCCTTATGGATATCCAATTGCCTGAAGTTTCGGGGTTGGTGGTGACCAAGTGGCTCAAGGATGACGAGCACCTCGCGCATATTCCTGTGATTGCCGTCACCGCCTTTGCGATGAAGGGCGACGAAGAGCGCATTCTGCAAGGCGGTTGTGAGGGTTACATCAGTAAACCCATCTCCGTGTCTCACTTTCTGGAAACCATTGCCCGCTACATTGGACCAGCCTGACCAGATCGGGGCATGTCTCTGATCTGATTGGTATGCCCGGTCGCTTGAAGCGATCGGACTGGGGCGTGATTGCGGGAGAACTGACGTGACGGCGCGCGTATTGATTGTCGACGACATTCCAACGAATGTCCGGTTGCTCGAAGCGCGCCTAACGGCCGAATATTTTGAAGTTCTGACAGCATCTTCCGGGGCGCAGGCACTCGAAATCTGCGAGACGGCCGAGATCGACATCGTGCTGCTCGACGTGATGATGCCGGTGATGGACGGGTTCGAAGTCTGCCGGCGGCTCAAGTCCAATCCCAAAACCCACCATTTGCCGGTGCTGATGATCACGGCGCTCGATCAGCCCTCTGATCGCGTGAAGGGGCTCGAGGCGGGGGCGGACGACTTTCTGACAAAGCCGGTCGACGATACGCAGCTCATGGCGCGCGTTAAGAGCCTGTCGCGCCTCAAATCCTTGACTGACGAATTGCGTGCTCGCGCGATGACCGGCCAGCAGATCGCCATCGAAGATGCGCTGCGGGCGATGGATACGATTTCGGCGAGCGGCGGATCGGTGTTGATCATCGACAGCGATCGCCGCCATGCAGAACGCGTGCAGAGCTATCTTTCGGAAGAACACAAGGTCGACATTCTGCACGAGCCTGCAGACGCGGTTTTCCAAGTTACTGGAATAACTTACGAGCTTGTGCTCGTCAGCATGGCGCTTGGAGATTTCGACCCGCTCCGAGTTGCCTCGCAGGTGCGCACCATCGACCATTCGCGCAACATTCCTATTATCCTGATGGCGGATGACGGCGACAAGGCGCGAGTGGTGCGGGCGCTGGATCTGGGGATCAACGATTTCATCAGCCGGCCCATAGAGCGGAACGAACTGAAGGCCCGGGTGCGGACGCAAATCCGGCGGCATCGCTACGCCATGGAGCTGCGCGAAAGCGTCAATCATTCGATCGCCATGGCGGTGACGGACGATCTGACCGGGCTCTACAATCGCCGCTATTTCGATAGACATCTCAATGTGTTGCTGGGCAAGGCCCAAAGCCAGGACAAGAACCTGGCGGTGATGATTCTCGACATCGATCACTTCAAATCGGTCAACGATACCTATGGGCACGATGCCGGTGACGTGGTGCTCAAGGAGTTCTCGGCGCGGATGAAGCGGAATATCCGCGGGGTGGATCTGGCCTGCCGGTTTGGCGGCGAGGAATTCGTGGTGCTGATGCCCGATACTGACGTGCTGAACGCCGAGCTGGTGGCAGAGCGCGTGCGGCAGGCTATTGCCGAAAAGTCTTTTGATATCAAAGGGCAGCGGCCGTTGACGGTGACGGTATCGGTTGGCGTTTCGTTCAATGAGACGCACGCGGATACGCCGGAAAGTCTGATCAAGCGGGCGGACCTCGCGCTTTATCGTGCCAAGCGTGAAGGGCGGAACCGGGTTATCCTTGACGCTGCTTGATAAAATGCGACGCGTTAGGGTTATCTGTTATAATTAACAAGAGGTTACCGCTGCGCAAGCGACGGATCCGCTTGAGTTTTTCAGGCCTTAAAGTAGGTTGAATTTCAGACAGCAGCGGCTAACGGCCCAGCAGTCTTAGAGATCCCTACGGCTTTTCTCAGGTCCGCCGCAACTCCTGAGTTCCGTAGGGCGGTTGGTCCGGACGCGGCGAGAGTGGCCTCTTCGACGTGCCGCTCCGGACCAGCCACTCTTTTTCATACAGGTTATGGTTATGCGTCCCGATGTTAGCATTCCGTTAACATCGAGTTCTGCTTTTCTCAGATTTCGGTATTCCAGATGCGAAATGGCCCCGCACGATGTGCGGGGCCTTCAAACGCTTGGAAAGGTCAGATCAAATTACTTGATCTTGGCTTCCTTGAATTCGACGTGCTTGCGGACGACGGGGTCGTACTTCTTGAATGCAAGCTTTTCGGTCTGGGTGCGTGCGTTCTTCTTGGTGACATAGAAGAAGCCGGTATCAGCCGTCGACACGAGCTTGATCTTGATGGTGGCGGCTTTTGCCATTTTCGCAGTCCTTAATAAAACAAAGGGCGCTGCGAAACGGCAGCGCTGGAATTTGGGCGCAAACTACGGATTTGCGGCCGATTGTCAAGCAGGTAGAGGGTGCAGCATACATGACCGCTCGGAATCGCTGCCGCGTCTCGGCGAGGATTAGCCTCAGGCGTCGGGCCAGTTTTCGTGACCATGCCGCACGCGGATAATCAAGATGTCTCCGGCACCTTCCACGACATAGACGACGAGGTGAGCCTTGGAGGGATGGATCGGACAGGTGGGTGAATGTCGGGCCGCTCCGGGGCGATTCTTGGATTGGCGGCAATCAGATCGAACAGATCAAACAGTTCGTTGTGGTACCGCGCGGCCTGGTTTTCTCCGAAGAGGCGTATGCCGGCTTGGGCAATCTCGACCAAATCGATTTCGGCCT
The DNA here is from genome assembly GCF_001425445.1 of Devosia sp. Leaf420. Lineage (GTDB taxonomy): Bacteria > Pseudomonadota > Alphaproteobacteria > Rhizobiales > Devosiaceae > Devosia. Next base: position 361,185 of record NZ_LMQU01000013.1, read on the forward strand.
GCCTTGTAAGACGAAAGCCCATGATTAACCGGCCACAGCGCGCCTTTTGGCTTCAGCGAAAATGCCCTCTCTCGTGAGGGTGCCGGCGCCGCTGGCCAGGCCTTCATCGACATAGCGCTGCATGGTTGAGATTTTGTCGCTGCGTTCCTGATCCTTACGGATCAGATCGCGGACATAATCGCTCGCATTGGCATAGCGCCCGGTCTGCGCCTGGGCTTCGACCCAGTCTTTCATCGGACCGGGGAGTGAAACGTTCATCGTGGCCATATTTGCCTCCAAGAACGAATATCGCAGTTTTTGGCAAAGATTGTCAAAGCGTGTGGGACCTCGCCCTTCGACCGGCTCAGGGTGAGCTCTGGTGTGCTTCGCTAGGAGTGTTCAATCCGCCCGGCTGGGCGCGCCGAAGCCGTACATGCGGGCGGCCCATTGCAGACCCACGATCGAGCCCTTGATGGGGGGCAGGAGGGCGAGGCAGAGGACGATGGAGAGGGGAATCATCGTCAGGAGATAGGTGATCGGCTGGACATGGTAGGTCATGTCCATATGCAGCATCAGGAAGATGATGATGTGGCCGACAATGGTGATGGCGATATAGGGCGGGAAATCATCGGCGCGATGATGGCTTAGCTCTTCGCCGCAGACATTGCATTGGTCCGCGACCTTGAGATAGGCGCGGAACATCTTGCCCTGGCCACAGTGCGGGCAGCGGCAGAGGGCGCCGCGCCACATGGCCTGGCCGACACTGCGATTTTCGAGAGTGGTGGTGTTCTCTGGCATGGAACTACCTCTTTCTCCGGCCCTTGGGACCGAAGCTCTTAGATGGGCGTTTTTGCGGGCGGCGCCCAGATGGCGGATTGCCGCGGGTGCCTTCAGACAACAACTCGAAGCGGAGCGATCCGGCTACCGGAGCTGCTTCAAGTAAACGCACGGTCACGCGATCGCCGAGCGTAAAAGTTTCGCCGCCGCGTTCGCCGACCATGGCCTGCCGCTCTTCGACATAGCGATAATAGTCCTGGCCCAGGGTCGAGGCCGGGATGAAGCCATCGGCGCCGGTTTCGAGGAGGCGGATGAAGAGGCCCGAGCGGGTGACGCCGGAAACTCGGCCTTCGAAGCGGGCACCGATCTTTTGCGCGAGGAATTGCGCGAGGAGGCGATCGGAGGTTTCGCGTTCGGCCAGCATGGCGCGGCGCTCGGTGGCCGAGATGTGCTGAGCGATGCCGGTAAGTTTTGTTTCTTCCTGCTCGGTGAGGCCATCACCGCCGAAGCCGAGGGCTTTCACCAGCGCGCGGTGCACGATCAAATCGGCATAGCGGCGGATGGGCGAGGTGAAGTGGGCGTAGCGGTTGAGGTTAAGACCGAAATGGCCGTAATTCTCTGCCGAATATTCGGCCTGCGCCTGGCTGCGCAGCACCATTTCGCTGACCTGTTCAACATTGCCGGCCTTGCGGGCCTGATTGAGAATGCCGTTGAAATCGGACGCGCGGACAGAATCGGATTGTTTCACCGAAATATCGAGGCTGCCTAGGAAGTCGCGCAGGCTTTGGAGCTTTTCGGAGGAGGGCTCGTCGTGGACGCGATAGAGCAGTTCCTGGCGCTTCTGTTCGAGCGTTTCGGCGGCGGCGACATTGGCCGCGATCATCATTTCTTCGATCAGCCGATGGGCTTCAAGGCGGTCGGGGATGCGGATATCGGCGACCATGCCTTTTTCGTCGAGGATGATCTTGCGCTCGGGCAGATCGAGATCGAGCGGACCACGCTTGTCGCGGGCCGAGGCCATGGCGTCATAAGCGGCCCAGAGCGGGCGCAGGATAGGATCGAGCAGCGGGCCGGTCTTGTCGTCGGCATTGCCATCGATTGCGGCTTGCGCCTGCTGGTAGCTGAGCTTGGCGGCCGAGCGCATCAGGATGCGATGGAAAGAGTGGCTGATCTTGTTGCCATCGGCGTCGAGCACCATGCGCACAGCGAGGGCGGCGCGGGGCTCGCCTTCCTTGAGCGAACAGAGTTCGTTGGAAATGCGCTCGGGCAGCATGGGCACGACGCGGTCGGGGAAATAGACCGAATTGCCGCGGAGATAGGCTTCGCGATCAAGCGCCGTGCCGGGGCGCACATAGGCGGCGACGTCGGCGATGGCCACGGTGACCACGTGGCCGCCGGGGTTCTTCGGGTCTTCGTCGGGCGCGGCGTGGACCGCGTCGTCATGGTCCTTGGCGTCGGGCGGATCGATGGTGACCAAAGGCAGGTCGCGCCAATCCTCGCGGCCTTTCAGGGTCGCTTCCTTGGCTTCTTCGGCTTCGCGAACGACGCTGGCGGGGAAGACATAGGGGATTTCGAGATTGTGGATGGCGATCATCGAGACCGCACCTTCTGAGGCGGGGTTGCCGATGACATTGGTGACCCGAGCGCGCGGAATCATCAGCCGGCCCGAGAGCTTTACCTCCACTTCGACGAGGTCGCCGTCCTTGCTGTCGCCGAGATCGCCAAGCGGGATGCGCATTTCCTTTTGCTTGCGATCGATCGGAATGAGGCGGGCGCCCTCATTGTCCATGCGGACGATGCCGATCTGCCCACGACGGGGCTTGTCGAGCACCTTCATCGGCTTGGCGGTGTAATGCGGGATGTCGTCTTCGCCGGCATCGATCCGCGCGAGGATGCGGTCGCCGGGGGCGGGCGCTACGCGAGCGTCGCTGCCGACGAGAACTTCGACGCGCGGCTTTTCGCCTTCCTCGTCATTCCACTGGGCCGGGTAGGCGTGGAGCGCATCGGGATCGGCGTCGGACGGGATATCGAGGACAGTGACGTGGGGCAGGGCGGCGGTGCGGCGCAGCGCCTTGCGGGTGCGCGTGATGACACCATCGCCTTCTAGCTCGGCCAGCATGGCCTTGAAGGGCTTCCGCATATCACCGCGAATGCCGAAGACCTTGGCGAGATCGCGCTTGCCCTTGATATCGGCGTCCTGGGCGAGCGCGGCAAGAAGCTGTTCGCGGGTCGGCAATTCACCGGCGCGCGGCTGAACGCTGCGACGGGGGCCGGACGTGGTTTTTGGTTTTTTGGTTTTCATGTTGATGGATATGTAGGGGATTGGCGGGGTTTTGCCAATTCAACGCCGTCCCACAGGGCAAATCGCCCCAATGGGGCGATTTGAGGCGGGGAAGCCACGAGAGCCATGCTGGAATGGCCGGGACGGTACCCCCACCTAGCCTCCCCCTGGTAGGGGGAGGGATCTGCTGGTGGCTCACGAGTATTGCGGCATAGTCGATCGGTCCCTCCCCCTAGCAGGGGGAGGTTAGGTGGGGGTGCTTGCCCCGCACGGCTAACACCCGTTCAATGCGAGAGTTACAAGAAAGCGATTCCATGACTATTCCTTTTTTCGACGGCCATAATGATACGCTGCTGCGGCTGGTGGATGATCCGCGGCCGAACAAGGTGGAACTGTTCACCGACGGGATGGCGGAGGCGCATATCGATTTGCCGCGGGCCAAGTCTGCCGGGATGGTGGGCGGGTTCTTCGCGATGTTTCCGCCGCCGCTGAAGGCGAGCCTGAGCGATATTTCGACGCCAGCGAAGGCTGCGGGACAATTGCCGCCGGAACTGGATATCGCCGAGGCGCAGCGCTCGACCAATGCGATGGCGGCACTGATGTTTCAACTCGATCGCGCTGGGTCGCTCAAGGTTTGCCGGACGGCGGCGGAGATTCGCGCGGCGATGACGTCGGGGACGCTGGCAGCGATCTACCATCATGAGGGCGCCGAGGCGATCGACACCGATTTCAACGCGCTTGAGGTGCTTTACGCGGCGGGGTTCCGGTCACTGGGGATTACCTGGAGCCGGGCCAATGCTTTTGGGACGGGTGTGCCGTTCCGGCATGGGGTCGATCCCGACATCGGGCCGGGGCTGAGCGATGCAGGCAAGGAACTGGTGCGGGTGTGTGATCGCATGGGGATCATGATCGATCTCAGCCACCTCAACGCCGCGGGTTTTCGCGATGTGGCGGCGAACTCGAACAAGCCGCTCGTCGCGACGCATTCGAATGTCCACGCGATCTGTCCATCGACGCGGAATCTTGTTGATTGGCAATTGGCGGCGATCCGGGAGAGCGGCGGAGTCGTCGGGCTAAACTATGCGACTGGGTTCCTGCGGCCGGATGGGAAGATGGAGCCGGATATGGAGATCGAACTGATGGTTCGCCATGTCGATGCGCTGGTCGAGGCGCTGGGCGAGGACGGCGTGGCGCTCGGCTCGGATTTCGACGGGGCGACGATGCCGGCGCCGATCAAGGATGTGACGGGCGTGCCAAAACTGCTTCAGGCACTGCTGGATAAGGGCTATGGCGAGGGGTTGGTGCGCAAGATTGCGCTGGAGAATTGGTTGGGCGTGGTGGGGAGGACGATGGGGTAAGGGCGCTACCCCCACCTAGCCTCCCCCTGGTAGGGGGAGGGACTTATCGAGTTTGCCAAGATTTCCGAGTGCAGCCGAGCAGCTCCTCCCCTTGTCAGGGGGAGGTTGGGTGGGGCGCGTTAGAACGGCACGTCTTCGTCGGTGATGGTGCTTTTCTTGGCGGGGGCCTTTTTGGCGGCAGGCTTCTTGGCTGGCGCTTTTTTAGCCGCTGGCTTGTCTTCCGACGCTGCGGCCTTCTTTGCGGCTGGCTTCTTCGCCGCTGCCTTTTTGGCCGGGGCTTTTTTCACCTTGGTGCCGGTGGCTTCGGCGCGGGCGGCGATCCATTCGACGGCTTGTTCGACGGTTACCGCTTCGGGGGCGACGTCCTTGGGGATCGTCGCGTTGATTTTGCCCTGATTGACATAGGGGCCATAGCGGCCGGCGCGGACGGTGATCGGGCCGTTGTCGTGCTCAAAGGTCTGGATGGCGGCGACTGCCGTGCCGCCGCGCTTGAAGCCGCCAGCGGCCTTTTGGGCGAGAAGGTCGACGGCGCGGTTGAGGCCGACGGTGAAGACTTCTTCGACATCGGGCAGATTGGCATATTTGCCATCGTGCAGGATGAAGGGGCCATAGCGGCCAAGGCCGGCGGAAATGGGCAGGCCGGATTCTGGATGGAGCCCGACTTCGCGCGGCAGAGACAGAAGCTGCAGGGCTTTTTCGAGGGTCAGTGCGGCCGGTTCCCAGCCCTTGGGCAGGGACGAGCGCTTTGGCTCCTTGCCATCGCCAAGCTGAACATAGGGGCCGAAACGGCCCGATTTCAGATGCACTTCCTCGCCCGATTCGGGATCGGTGCCGAGAACGCCATCGCCGGCGGCGGCTTCAGAGGATTGGCCATTGGCGGCGTCCGACAACTGGGTCGTGTGCTTGCACTCGGGATAGTTGGAGCAGCCGATGAAGGCGCCGAATTTTCCCAACTTCAGCGACAGCGTGCCTGTGCCGCAGGTGGGGCAGCGGCGCGGGTCCGATCCGTCTTCCTTGGGCGGGAAAATGCGGCTCGCGAGAAGATCGTTGAGCGCGTCGAGAACTTCGGAGACGCGGAGGTCCTTGATCTCGTCGATATTGCCGTTGAAGTCCTTCCAGAAGTCGCGGAGGACCTGCTTGTAATCGAGCTTGCCATCGGAAATTTCGTCGAGCTGCTCTTCGAGGCCGGCGGTGAAACCGTATTCGACATAGCGCGTGAAGAAGCTTTCGAGGAAGGCGGTGACGATGCGGCCACGATCCTCGGGGACGAGCGCCTTGCCCTCGAGACGCACATAATTGCGGTCCTTAAGGGTTGTGACGATGGCGGCATAGGTCGAGGGACGGCCAATGCCAACCTCTTCCATCTTCTTGATCAGACTCGCCTCGGTATAGCGGCTCGGCGGCTGGGTGAAGTGCTGCTCGATCTCGACCTTTTGGAGGGTCGGCTTGTCACCCACCTTGAGGGGCGGCAATTCGCGGCTGTCTTCGTCTTCGGTATCCTCATCGCTCTTGGCTTCGACGCCATAGAGCTTGAGGAAGCCTGGGAAGGTCACGACGGAGCCGACGGCGCGGAGGGCGACGGTGCGGCCAGGGACGTTGACGGAGATATCGGCGGTCGTGCGGTCGATCTCGGCCGAAGCCATCTGCGATGCGACTGTGCGGCGCCAGATCAGGCCATAGAGCTTTTGCTGATCGGCATCGAGATGGAGATCGTCCGGGCGCTTGAACATATCCGTCGGGCGGATCGCTTCGTGCGCTTCCTGGGCATTCTTGGCCTTGGAGGAATAGACGCGCGGCTTATCGGGCAGGAATTCGGCGCCATAGTGCTTGCCGATGACCGAGCGGGCCATGGCGATGCCTTCGGGCGCCATCTGCACGGCGTCTGTACGCATATAGGTGATGAGGCCGTCTTCGTAGAGGCGCTGGGCGATCTGCATGGTGCGGCTGGGCGAAAGGCCGAGGCGCGAGGAGGCGTCCTGCTGCAGCGAAGACGTGGTGAAAGGCGCGTAGGGATTGCGCTTGGTCGGCTTCTTCTCGACATTGGCGACGTTGAACTGGCCGCCTTCGATGAGCTTTTTGAGCGCTGCCGCGTCTTCGCCGGTCTTGATATCGAGCTTGTCGGTCTTCTTGCCATCGACGGAGAAGAGGCGCGCCACGAAGCTCTTGCCGTTTTGCGCAAGCGAAGCTTCGACGGACCAATATTCATCCGCCTTGAATTTTTCGATCTCGGCTTCGCGATCGGACACGACGCGGAGGGCGACGGACTGCACGCGACCGGCCGAACGGGAGCCGGGAAGCTTGCGCCAGAGGATCGGCGAGAGGGTGAATCCGACAAGATAATCGAGAGCACGGCGGGCAAGGTAGGCATCGACCAGCGGCATATCCACTTCGCGCGGATTGGCCATGGCCGTCGTCACGGCATCCTTGGTGATGGCGTTGAAGACGACGCGCTGGACCGGCGTGTCCTTCTTAATCGCCTTTTTCTGGCGCAGCACATCGAGGATGTGCCAGGAAATGGCTTCGCCTTCGCGATCAGGGTCGGTCGCGAGGATCAGGCCGTCAGCGCCCTTAAGCGCATTGGCAATGTCGGCCACACGCTTTTTTGAGGCCGTATCGACCTCCCAGGACATCGCGAAATCTTCGTCGGGACGGACCGAACCATCCTTGGCCGGCAAATCGCGGATATGGCCGAAGCTGGCCAGGACTTCATAGTCCTTGCCCAAATATTTGTTGATTGTCTTGGCTTTAGCCGGACTTTCAACGACGACGACCTTCATGGAGAACCCATTCCGCAACGCTTTGACTGAGGTGGCGCAACATGGTGAACCGAGGGGGCAGTGTCAACGGGGCGCAGCATCACTCACTGGGACGAAGGGCCACGAGCTGCCCGCCGGACCATTCGAGACGGCCTTCGAGATCGAGTTCAAGGAGCAGGCCCTGCATGGCGGGCGGGGCGATCAGCGTTTGGCCGATGAGCTCATCGATGTCCATGGGTGTGGTCGAGAGCGCGCTCAGGAGGCGATGGCGATCATCGGGGTTTGACTGGTCTTCGATGGTTGTGTCGCTGGGGTCGGGGCTCCAGGCGGGATCGAAGAGAAGACTGCGCGCGGGATCGGCGACGGCGATGGATTCAATGATGTCGGCGGCCGAGGTGATGAGCTTGGCGCCCTGCTGGATGAGGAGATTGCCACCCTCGGCGCGCGGATCGAGCGGGGAGCCGGGGACGGCGAAAACATCGCGGTTTTGCTCGAGGGCGAGGCGAGCGGTGATCAATGACCCCGAGCGCTTTGCAGCTTCGACGACGACCGTGCCCAAGGAGAGACCGGAAACCAGCCGGTTACGTCTTGGGAAATCGCGGGCACGCGGCTCCCAGCCGAGCGGCATTTCGGTGATCAGCGCGCCGCCAGCGTCGAGAATGGATTGGGCGAGCGGCACGTTTTCATCGGGATAGATATGGTCGAGGCCACCTGCAAGGACGGCAATGGTGCCGGTGGTGAGGCTGGCGCGATGGGCGGCGGTGTCGATGCCGCGCGCGAGGCCTGAGACGACGGTGTAGCCGGCTTCGCCGAGATCGGTCGCGAGGATACGGGTCATCTTGGCGCCGGCGGCAGAGGCATTGCGGGCGCCGACTATGGCGACCGTGCGGTGCCAATCGAGCCGATCGCCACCGACAAGGGTGATGACGGGTGGGGCGCCGTGGATGTGGGAGAGATGAGTGGGGTAGGCGGCCTCGCCAATGGCGACGATGCGGGCGCCCCATTTGGCGAGGGCGGCGACTTCATCTTCCGCTTGGCTGAGACTGGTGATGCGGGCGGCGCGCCCCGTATTGCGGAGAAGACTTGGCAGCGCATCCAAAGCAGCTTCCGCCGAACCGAAGCGATTGAGCATCTGACGAAAGGTGACGGGGCCGACATTGTCGCTGCGCGCCAGGCGCAGCCAGGCGATGCGTTGGGCCGGCGTGAGCATCTGCATCACGCGGCCCTCCACGATCACGCCGTCTTTTTGCCGCTGATGGTTGGCTCGGTGCCCTTCAACAGACGCGCGATGTTTTCGCGGTGCTGGAAGAACAGAAGAACGGCGAGGACAAGGACGGTGGAGGCGAGCCGATCGCCCACGACGACATAAGCAAAGATAGGGGCCGTCGCGGCGGCAGTGAGTGCTGCGAGGGAGGACATTTTGCGCGTGTAGGCAATGAGGAGCCAGACGGCGCAGAATATCAGGCCGACGGGCCAGGCGAGGGACAGGAGCGAACCGATCATCACCGCGACGCCCTTGCCGCCCTTGAAGCCGAGCCAGACCGGAAAACAATGGCCGAGGAAGGCGCCGAGCGAGGCAAGCATGGCGGCATCTTCACCCCAGAAATAGCGGGCGACGAGAACGGGAATCGCGGCCTTGAGCGCGTCGAGAACAAGAGTCGCGGCGGCGACTTTCTTGTTGCCGGTGCGCAGCACATTGGTCGCGCCGATATTGCCCGAGCCGATATTGCGAATATCGCCGAGGCCGGCGGCGCGCGTCAGAATGAGGCCGAAGGGAATGGAGCCGAACAAATAGCCCAGAACGAGCGCCAGAATGAGCGGAATGAAATCGTTCGGCATGGTTTCTCCCTTATTAGCGAAGGATTAACGCCCGGGCGGGAGGGGGGCAAGTGGGGGACGGGGATTTTGTTGGGGCGCTTGACGCTGTGGCTCTCGCATCCCCCCCCGGCCTCCCCTTGGAAGGGGAGGTGTTGGATCGGTGGTGGGGATGCTACCGCGCCACGCACCATGTTTCCCTCGGGCCTGTCCCGAGGGTCGCTCGCATCAGCGTAGAGGCTTGTGGCTCCCGCGCTGGCCCTCGGGTCGAGCCCGAGGGAAGAACGGGGCCTGGGATGCTTTTCGAGGTCCAGAAGCGGCGTATTCAGATGTTGCCAACACGTAGGAACGCCGTTTTGGACTTAGCCCAGATAGTCTTTCTTGCCGATCGGCACGCCCTTGTGGCGGAGAATGTCGTAGGCCGTCGTCACGTGGAAGTAGAAATTGGGCAGACCGCGGTTGAGGAGGTAAGTCTCGCCGTCGAATTCGACGTCGTTGCCGCCGATCTTGAGAGTGACGGTGCGGGTGTCGGCGCCGGTGAAGGCTTCTGGCGAAAGCGTGGCGAGATAGTCGATCGCCTTTTGCAGGCGGGCGCGAAGCTCGGCCCAGGTGACTTCGTCATCTGGCCAGCTTGGGAGCGGTTGGCCGGCGAGGCGGGCGGAGACGCCCTTGGCGCCGTCGGTGGCGATCTGGATTTGGCCGCTGAAGGGGATCATGTCATCGGCGAGGCGGCTGCCGACATAGGTCTGGAGATCGATGTTGTTTGCCGCGGCGTGCGCTTCGGCCTTATCGAAAATGGCGAGCAGGTTCTTGAGCATGCGGGTGAAGACCGGCACGGAGGCGGAGTACATTGAGAGGGTCATTTGGGTACCTGATGGTGACGTGAGTGGGGATGGATGGGAGGCAGTTAGGATCGGTTTAGTCGAGGAAGTTAAGCTCATTCCAAGCATCCCCCTCATCCGGCGCTTGCGCGCCACCTTCTCCCCGAGGGGGAGAAGAATGGTCCGGTGGCTTTTCTCCCACAAAGGGCTAGGGAAAAGCTGAGGCTCTCAGTCCTTGTGGACGAAAACCGTTTCGCCGCCGACGATCGTTCGCATGACTTTGCCGGCGAGCCTTGCGCCTTCGAAGCTGGTGTTACGGGAGCGGGAGCGGAGGTCGGTTTCGCTGACCTGCCAGGGATAATCGAGGTCGACGAGGATGAGGTCGGCCGGTGCGCTCTTGGCGATGCGGCCGGATTCGAGGCCGAGGATTTCGGCGGGGCGGCTGGTCATGGCTTTGAGAATCGTCAGCAGCGGCAGATCTTCAGAGTGGACGAGACGCAGGGCCGAGGCGAGGAGGGTTTCGAGGCCAATGGCGCCGTTGGAGGCTTCGGCAAAAGGTTGGCGTTTGACTTCGCTATCCTGCGGATCGTGATCGGAATGGATCGTGTCGATGACGCCCGAGCGGAGCCCCTCGATGATGGCGCGGCGGTCGTCTTCCGAACGCAGCGGCGTGCCAAGCTTGAAATATGTGCGGTAGCGGCCGATGTCGTTTTCGTTGAGGCAGAGATTGTTGATCGAGACGCCAGCGGTAACGCGCTTGTTTCGCTTTTTCGCTGCGATGACGATTTCGACGGAGGTTTCCGTCGAGATCTGCGCGGCGTGGTAGCGAACGCCAGTGAGCGCGGCGAGCTGGAGATCGCGCGACAGCGGGATGGTTTCGGCCTCGCGCGGAATGCCCTTCAAACCCAGGACCGTGGCGAAGAGCCCGTCGTTCATGACGCCTTCGCCGGCAAGGCTCATATCGACCGTGTGGTGGACGATCGTCATGTCATAATTGGCGGCATAGGACATGGCGGTGCGCAGAAGCGCGGTCGACTGGATGGAATTGCGGCCATCGGTAAGGCAGACGGCGCCGGCTTCGCGCATGAGGCCGAATTCGGTGAGATCGGCGCCGGCGAGACCCTTGGTGATGCCGGCGGCGGGGAGGATGTTGACCTTGGCGGTCGCTTTGGCGCGGCGGACGAGGAAATCCACGACGGCGCCATCATCGACGGCCGGCATGGTATCGGGCATCATGACAAAAGAGGTGACACCACCAGCAGCGGCGGCTTCGCCGGCCGAGGCCAGGGTTTCGCGATATTCCCAGCCGGGCTCGCCGGTAAAGACCCGCATGTCGATGAGGCCGGGGGCGAGGACGAGGCCATTGGCATTGACGACTTCGGCGCCATCGGGGACGCCGACGGGACCGCCGAGGGCGAGATCGCTGATGCGGCCATTTTCGATGAGGACTGCGCCGCGCTGATCGGTGCCCGAGGCGGGGTCGACGACGCGGGCATTTTCAATGAGGAGGGGCCGGGTCATTCTTCGTTCCTCGAAGGCAGCAGGGCATCCAGGACGGCCATGCGGACGGCGACGCCCATCTCGACCTGATCGGTGATGACCGAGCGGGCGCCATCGGCGATGGCCGGATCGATCTCGACGCCGCGGTTCATGGGGCCGGGATGCATGACGATGGAATCGGGATTGGCGAAGGCGAGCTTTTCGGCGTCGAGGCCATAAAAGCGGTAATATTCGCGGACCGAGGGGATCATCTTGCCGCTGGCGCGCTCATGCTGGAGGCGCAGCATCATGACGACGTCGACGCCCTGCAACCCCTTTTCCATGTCGGTAAAGACTTCGGTGGCCAGGTGTTCGATGCCAGCGGGAAGAAGATTGCGCGGGGCGATGACGCGGGTGCGGACATTGAGCGCGCCGAGCAGCAGCAGATTGGAACGGGCAACGCGGGAATTGGCGATGTCGCCGCAGATGGCGACGGTGAGACCGGAAATGCGGCCCTTGTGGCGGCGGATGGTCAACGCGTCGAGGAGCGCCTGGGTCGGGTGCTCATGGGCGCCGTCGCCGGCATTGATGACCGAGCAGCCGACTTTTTGGCTGAGCAGTTCGACTGCGCCGGCGGCGCCATGGCGGACCACCAGCACATCGGGGCGCATGGCGTTGAGCGTCGCGGCGGTGTCGACGAGAGTTTCGCCCTTGGAGACCGACGACGTTTTGACCGACATGTTGACGACGAGCGCGCCGAGGCGTTTGCCCGCGATCTCGAAGGACGACTGCGTGCGCGTCGAGGGCTCGAAGAAAAGATTGATCTGGGTTTTGCCGGACAGCGTGGGGAGCGATTTGCGCTCCTGCCTGCTGACGGGGACCATGCGCTCGGCGCGGTCCAGAAGATCGATGATTTCGTGCTGTTTGAGATCAGCAATGGAAACCAGGTGTCGTTGGCGGAACGGGGGAAAGTCGCCGGAGGTGCGGGCGGGCGTATCGGCCATGCGCGGATCCCTTCAGATTTGCTGCGGTCTATCCGAGGGGGGCGCGGCGTTCAACCAATAGTTGAATTTTCAACCTTTAGTTGCGCAGCCGATCGAGCGCGCCCTGCAAAATGTAACTGGCGGCGAGCTTGTCGACGACTTCGGCGCGGCGGTCGCGGCGGAGGTCTGCTTCGATCATCATGCGGGTGACAGCGGAGGTCGACAGGCGCTCGTCCCAGAAGGCGATGGGTAGGTCGAGTTTCTGGCTGAGATTGCGGGCGAAGGCGCGAGTGGATTGGACGCGGGGGCCTTCGGTGCCATCCATGTTGAGTGGCAGGCCGAGGATCAGCGCAACGGCGTTGTTTTCAGCGACAAGCGCGATGATGCGTTCGGCATCCTGGGTGAATTTCGTTCGCTTGATGGTTTCGAGAGGGGAGGCGGAATAGCGCATGCCATCGGACACGGCGATGCCGATGGTTTTGGTGCCGAGATCGAGGCCGAGGATTTTGCCGGCGGGGGGGATGGCGGCTAGGGTGTCGGTCACGGTCACATGGGGCTCGCGGTTTTGGCTTCGTCTGTCCTATAGGCTCATAGGCATATTTTGGCGATGGGACGCGCTCATGAAACTAACCTGGTTCGGCGGCAATACGTTTCGCATTCATGCGGGGGGAGCGATTGTGGTTGTGGAAGGTGAGGGGGCTTTGCTTGGGGTCGATCGGGCGGAGTTGGTGAGTGGGGCCGATGTGGTGACGCGCTGGGGTGGCAGGGATGCGGGTTCGGAGGGTTGGAAGCCGCGGGTGCCGTTGCGGATGCTGGAGCTGGATGAGACCGTGCGGCAGCCCGAGGTGGTGGGGCTGGGGCAGGGGGCAATGGTCGTCGATGCCGATGGGGAGGTGCCCTTGGTTTTGGCGAGCGGAGATTTTTCGGCGGGTGGCCGCTGGATGGGGCAGGCGGTTGTCGTGCTGATTGGCGAAGAGTTGTCTGAGCGTGGGGCTGCGCTTTTAGAGCGGGCGGGGCTGCGGCTTATGGCGCTGGCTGGCAGTGAGGGCGAGGTCGATGCGGCTTTTGTGGCGCTGCGGAATCGGCTGGATGGGACGGGACTGATTGCGCTCGAGCGTGGATTGGCTGTGGAAGTCTGATCCCTCCCATAAGCCATTTTCATTGTCTTTTGGGGCCGGCCGTTGCTAAGAACGCGGCAAAGAAGGCCTTATTCGCTGGAGTTTGCCATGTCTGTCGACGCTGCCACCGTCAAGCGCATCGGGCGCCTTGCCCGTATCCGTATCGAGGAAGAGGAAGTCGCCAGCTATCAGAGCGAGATCAACGCCATTCTCGGCTTTGTCGAGCAGCTCGGTGAAGTCAATGTCGATGGTATAGAGCCGATGACCTCAGTGACGCCGATGCAGCTGCGCCGCCGCGATGACGTCGTGACGGATGGAGGCTATCCCGAGCAGATCGTCAAGAACGCGCCGCTGACCGAAGACAACTTCTTGATGGTGCCCAAGGTGGTCGAATAATGGCGATTTCGATCGCTGCCGAGACGCCCCTGCAGGACGATGTTCGCGGGCTGGTCGCACGGTTGAACGATCATTTGCTGCCGCTGTCGCCGCTGGAATTTCAGTTCAAGATGACCGTCGAGCAGATGGCCGATAGCGATACGACGCTGTTCGTGGCGCGGGACGAAACGGGCAAAGCCGTAGGTATGGGCGCGCTCAAGGCGCATGGGCCTGAGCTTGGCGAGGTCAAGCGCATGTTCACGGTGCCCGAAGTGCGCGGCCAGCGAGTCGGCAAGCAGTTGCTGGAGCGGATCGTCGCGCTGGCGCGAGAGCGTGGCATGGGAAGCGTGATGCTCGAAACCGGCACGGGCGAGGGCATGGCCGAGGCGCATCGGCTCTATACGCGTTACGGATTCGCGCCGCGCGGGCCGTTTCTCGACTATCCGGACAGCGAATGGTCGGCGTTTTTTGAACTGAAACTGCCGCAGGAGCAGGTTGCATGAGAACCGCAATTGTCGCGGCTTTGGTGGTGTGCAGCATTGGTGGCGCACTGGCCGACGATGCATATGACACCATCTATGTTTCCGACCCGGCCGTCTGCGATCAGGCCGGCAAGGGCGACATCGAGTCGGTGCTGTTTGATCTGCAGGCGAGCGCGGTCTTGCCGCGCGAGGCGATCTGGGTCCGTGGGGAAATGATCTGCCGGCTGGTCGATGTGCGCATGTCGCCTTCGGCGATGGGCTGGGATGACGGCGACACCGAAGTGTTGGCGACAGCGCGGTGCTATGGTCCTTATGAGGACTATATGGACCAGGTGGTGCTGACCAATGTCAGCCAGAATATCAATCTCCATTACGGCGATACCGGCGAGCCGATTCCGCCGAGCCTCGAGATCATTTCGATGCGCGCCGATCTCGGCGGCGAGGAAATGGCCAAGTCCGATGGTTATGACGGGATCTACACAGCCTGTCCGGCGCTGACGGCGAAGGATTTTGCATGGCCAAAATGATCGGGATCACGCTTGCCGCGATGCTCGCGCTGCCGCTGACTGCGGCGGCGCAGGAAGATTTGCGCATCGACCAGAGCAAGATCTATGTGACCGATCCGGCCGCTTGCGACAAGCTGGAGAAGAAGGGAATCGAAGCCTTCATGGACCTCGATTTCCTGGCATTGGGCTTTCCCAAGGGCATCCAGTCCATGGAATTCCAATGCAATTTCTTCGACGTGAAAAGCCGCGAAGGCTCGACCCATCTGTTCGTCAATGCCGTCTGCGAAGCGCCGGGCGAGCTCTATCCCGATACGATGGCTATCGCCCCATATTCCGAGACGCAGATCCAATTGGTCTCGTCCTATGATGCCGCCATGACGCTGGCCGGCATTTTCGAACCCACCAGTGCTGTTGCGACGCCCGGCGCAACGCTCTACACACGCTGCGACAATCTGAGCGAGATTACCGTTGACTGACCTGACCAAGCTGAGCCTCGCCGATGCCCGCCAGGGCCTCAAGGACAAGAGCTTTACCGCGGTGGAATTGACCGACGCCTATATCGGCGCGATCGACGCTGCCAATGACAAGCTCAATGCCTATGTGGCGACGACGCCCGAGCAAGCCCGCGACATGGCCAAGACCAGCGACGCGAAACTGGCGCGGGGCGAAGCCGGACTATTGGAAGGCATTCCGCTCGGCGTGAAAGATCTCTTTGCGACCAAGGGCGTGCACACTCAGGCGGCGAGCCACATTCTTGATGGGTTCAAGCCCGAATACGAATCGAGCGTGACCGCCAACCTCTGGCGCGACGGCGCGGTGATGTTGGGCAAGCTCAACATGGACGAGTTCGCCATGGGGTCGTCTAACGAGACGAGCTACTATGGCGCCGTGGTCAATCCCTATCGCGCCGAAGGCAGCAATGCCAATCTGGTGCCGGGCGGCTCGTCGGGCGGTTCGGCTTCGGCTGTGGCGGCGTGGCTCTGTGCCGGTGCGACAGCAACCGACACCGGCGGTTCGATCCGCCAGCCCGCGGCATTTACCGGCACGGTTGGCATCAAGCCGACTTATGGCCGATGCTCGCGCTGGGGCACAGTCGCTTTTGCGTCGTCGCTCGATCAGGCAGGCCCGATCGCCCGGACCGTGGAAGATGCGGCGCTGATGCTGCAGTCGATGTCGGGGTTCGATCCAAAGGATTCGACGAGTGTCGACCTCGCGGTGCCCGATTTTGCTGCTGCCGTCGAGCGCGGCGTAAAAGGTCTCGTCATCGGCGTACCGCGCGAATATCGCATGGACGGCATGCCGGCCGAGATCGAGGCGCTGTGGAATCAGGGGCTCGAATGGCTCAAGGCTGAAGGCGCGACGGTGAAGGATATTTCGCTGCCGCACACGAAATATGCCTTGCCGGCTTATTATATCGTGGCGCCGGCCGAAGCCTCGTCGAACCTCGCGCGCTATGATGGCGTGAAGTATGGGCTCCGCGTTTCGGGCAAGGACATCACCGACCAATATGAGTTGACGCGCGCTGCCGGTTTTGGTCGCGAAGTGAAGCGCCGGATCATGATCGGTACCTATGTGCTTTCGGCCGGGTATTTTGACGCCTATTACGTCAAGGCCCAGAAGCTGCGTACGCTGATCAAGAAGGACTTTGAAGATGCCTTCAACGCTGGCGTCGACACCATCCTGACGCCCGCAACGCCTTCTGCTGCCTTCGGAATTGGCGATGAGGCCCTGGCTGCCGATCCGGTTGCGATGTATCTCAACGACGTCTTCACGGTGACCGTAAACATGGCGGGTCTTCCCGGCATTGCGGTGCCTGCGGGCAAGGACGGCAAGGGTCTGCCGCTCGGTCTTCAGCTCATCGGCAAGCCGTTCGATGAAGAGACGCTGTTTGCGGCGGCGCGGGTGATCGAAAAGAGCACCGGCACCACTTTCGCCCCCACCCAGTGGTGGTAAGCCGCGGGGCCTTGCACGACGGCAGCGCTTGATTGCGCCGCCGTTCCGCACTATTTGCGCCCCATGCACAAATTTAAACTGGTTGTGACGCGCCCGATGGCAGCGTCCGGGCCAACAGGAATGTCGCCGATGGCCGTTGATATTTTTACGACGCTCGACTGGTCCGAGCCGCCCAAGGATATGAGCAAGCCGCTGCAGGCGCTCTGGTGGCTCAAGAAGGGCGAATTCCGCGTCGGACCCGAATGGGAAAGGGCGCACGCTATCGTTCAGTCGATGGAGGGTGTGCCCGCTTTTGATTGGGTGCACGCGCTGATGCACTGGATCGAGGCGGACATGGGCAATGCGGACTATTGGTATCGCCGCGCAGGCAAGCGCCGGGCGACGGCGAGCGTGAGTGCCGAATGGGAGCACATTTCGGCGGCGCTGAGCGAAGTGACCAAGCACTAGGGGTTTTGGTGGGTTTGGATTGAGGGCCGCAGCATTGTGCTGCGGCCTTTTTGTTTTTCTGGTTTCGGTGCCGATTTAGGGCAAGTCGATTTTGAAATCTCAGGATGGGCCCCGGCTTTCGCCGGGGTGACAAATGGTGGGCATCGAGTCAGTTTTCTCTGACTTAATCCTATCGGTTGTCGACTTGGCTCCTCACCAATTCCAGTCCGCGCTTGGTGATGCGGTAGGGTTTGCCGCCTTGGGATTTGATGGCCTTTTTCGCTTTGAGTTTGGAGAAGAGAACGGGCGTGAGCCCGCTCATCTGCCAGCCTTCGCGGTTGATGAATTCGAATTCGGCGATCTTGCCGCGGGAATTTTTGATGACGGCGATGTAGCCGCCTTGGGCGAGTGCATGGAGCACGCGCTGTTCGTCTCGGGAAATGTCCACTGTGTCTGATGCCTGAGAGGCGCGTTTTTGAACGCGCGAACAAACAAGACCGTGCCGCTGGCATCGCGCTCAGCGGCTGGTCGGTTCATTCATGCCCCGCCGCCAATAGGACGGGGCTTCAAGCGGTCTCGGACTGACTAGACATGGACTTTGTCTAGCGCTTGGACTGCGGGGCGTCCACATTCTGCGCGCGAGCGGTTGAAATCCACCTCAGGCCGGTGCAAACCAGCAACAGACCAAGATCTGGGGATGGACCGTGACTGCTGCCGCAAAACTGCCTGCCGAATGTGAAAGCAAGGATGACGTTCGGTTCGAAATCGACCGGATCGACCAAGCTTTGCTGGGCCTTTTTGCCGAGCGTCACCGCTATGTTACGCGTATGGCAGAGATCAAGACCGATCCGCACGAAGCCTTCGACCCGGCGCGGATCGAAGCCGTCGTCTCCAAGGTGCGGGCGCGGAGCCTTGATCTCGACCTCGACGAAGACCAGGCCGAGCTAATCTGGCGGACGCTGATCGACTGGAATGTGAACTACGAAAAGGGCATCATCGCCGCTCGACGCCGGGCACGATAACGCTGCGCCGCGGACACGGCGAGCGAGGAGCAGACTGGAATGGCTGTTATCGACATCCGCAAAGCTGAACTCGCAGACGTGCCGCGCATGGCGCATATTGCCTTTTCGGCCTGGGATTCCGGGATACGGCCGCTGCTCGACGAAAAGCCGGGGCAACGGGACAGCGAGCGATTGCGCTTGTCGCATGCGGCCGCGTCCAATTGGCAAAATGGCGTGGTGGCGACGATCGACGGGATCGTCGTCGGCTGGTGCTGCCGATCCCGGCGTCGGAACTACATTCCATTTCTCTTCGTGATGCCCGATATGCAGGGCCATGGGATCGGCGCGCGGCTGCTGAACCGCATGGAGACCATGCTCGAGCTCGAAGGGGCTGAGCGGGTCCTGCTGGAAACGCCGGCGGACAATGTGCGGGCAGTGCGGTTTTACGAGCGGCAGGGCTATCATATCCTGGCGCTGCGCACCGCGGCGCGGGCGGCGCATGAGCCGTTCATGAGCGTGCATCTCGAAAAGGAACTGCATCCGTTCGATGGCGAGATCGGCGAGGATTGAGCGCGGGTAGCGGGCGGATTTCCGGCCATCGCGGTTGCATCGCTGCGCCAATCTCAGTAAGCACTTACGTAGATTTTGCCTCGCCTTTCAGGACATTCAATTGACCCTCGTCGACACCCGCACCCCTGACAAGAAGCGCCTGATTTCCGGTTCGACCGGTGATTGGGAAGTGATCATCGGCATGGAAGTGCACGCGCAAGTCACGAGCGAGTCCAAGCTGTTTTCGGGGTCTTCGACGGCCTTCGGCAATCCGCCCAATGCGAATGTCAGCTTCGTCGATGCAGCCATGCCGGGCATGCTGCCGACCATCAACGAGGAGTGCGTGCGCCAGGCTGTGCGCACCGGGCTCGGGCTCAAGGCGCAGATCAACAAGCGCTCGGTGTTTGATCGGAAGAACTATTTCTATCCCGATCTGCCGCAGGGCTATCAGATTTCCCAGTTCAAGGACCCGATCGTCGGCGAGGGCAAGGTTTTGCTCGATGTCGATGGCGAGCAGATCGAAATCGGGATCGAGCGCCTGCATCTCGAGCAGGACGCCGGCAAGTCGATCCACGATCAGCACCCCAATATGAGCTTTGTCGATCTCAACCGGTCGGGCGTAGCGCTGATGGAAATCGTGTCGAAGCCAGATCTGCGCTCCTCAGACGAGGCCAAAGCGTATCTGGGTAAGCTGCGGACGATCCTGCGCTATCTCGGCACCTGTGACGGCAATATGGAGCAGGGTTCCATGCGTGCCGACGTCAACGTTTCGGTGCGCCGTCCGGGCGGCGAATTCGGCACGCGCTGCGAAATCAAGAACGTCAATTCGATCCGTTTTGCCGGTCAGGCGATCGAATATGAGGCGCGGCGCCAGATCGATATTTTGGAAGATGGCGGCAAGATCGACCAGGAAACGCGCCTGTTCGACCCCAAGAACGGCGAAACGCGGTCTATGCGCTCCAAGGAAGAAGCGCATGATTATCGCTATTTCCCCGATCCCGACCTGCTGCCGCTCGAATTCGACGATGCGTTCATTGCCAAAATGGCTGAAGGGCTGCCGGAGCTTCCAGACGAGAAGCAGACGCGGTTTATCGGTGACTATGGCGTTACCGCTTATGACGCGATGGTGCTGACGCTCGACCGCGAAACGGCGGATTACTATGAGGCTTGCGTGGCCCATGGCGGCACGAAGCGTGATGGCAAGGCCGTGGCCAATATCCTCAATGCGGACGTCGCGGCGTTTGCCAATAGCCAGGGTCTGGCTGTTTGGGAGACGCATCTGCAGCCGGCGCAGATTGCGGGGCTGGTCGACCTAATTGCAGGCGGCACGATCTCGTCCAAAGGTGGCAAGGATGTGCTGCAGATTCTCATTGCCGAGGAACCCGAGGGCGATCCGGCGGAGATCGTGGAGCGCCGTGGGCTCAAGCAGGTGACCGATCTTGGCGCGATCGAAAAGATCGTCGACGAGATCATTGCGGCCAATCCCGATCAGGTGGCCAAGGTGATCGCCAAGCCGACAATGATCGGCTGGTTCGTCGGTCAGGCGATGAAGGCCTCGGGCGGCAAGGCCAACCCGCAGGCTCTCAACGACCTGATGAAGCGCAAGCTCGGGATCGAATAAGCGCTGTCTGCGCTAGGGATTGATATCGTGGCCCGGCTCCGGCGGTAGTGCCGGGTCGGGCTTTTCCGTATCCTGATCATGCCGCAAGGGCGAGGTGTGCGGGTTGAGTGCATCGCCCGTGGGCAGGTTGATCGGCATGGGCTGTGGCGGATTGTGCGGCACTTTGGGGTCGTGATCGTGCGGATCGCTCATGTCAAATCTCCTGCGGCCGCGGGGGATCGCCGGGCATGGGTGGGACTTCGGGCTCGACGGACGGGCCGGGGTCTTCGACAGGTTGATCGGGCATAGGGATTTCCGTCGGGCCAGTGGGCACTGGATCGGCCGGGACGGGCTGTGGCGGCTCGGGCTGCGGGACGACAGGCTCGTCGGGCCGGGGATCGATTTCAGGTGAATTGGGCATGAGCACCTCCTGACGGGCCAACGATGGGCCCGGCGGGAGGTTCCGCAATCATGGGGTCGCGGCGCGGCGGCTCCAGATGTGGCGGATGCGGCCGTCGATAAACAGCAGGCCAAAAAAGATCACGAACATGCCCAGGATCTGGATCGGCAGGATGCTTTCGCCGAGGACGGTGACGCCGATGATCAGAGCCGAGATCGGGGCGATGAAGGTTGTCGTGGCGAAATTGGTGGCGCCGACGCGGGGCAGGATCCGGTACATGATCTGGAAGGTGAAGGCGGTCGAGAGAAGGCCGATGGCAAGGGCTGCGCCGAACGTTTCGGGACGCGTCATGACCGGGACGCCTTCAGAGAAGAATGCGATCGGGACCGCGACTATGGCGGCGCCAGTGAGGGCGATAGAAGCGAAAGCCGTGGGCTCGACGTGTTTATAGCTGCGGGTGATGTTGAGGGAGATGGCGTAGCAGAGCGTAGCGCCGAGGCAGGCGGCGATGGCCCAGAGCTGCGAGGAGCCGCCGCCCGCCAGTGCTGGTGACACCAGAATGGCCGCGCCGACAAAGCCGATCGCGACACCGGCAAATTTCGTGGGCGTCGCCTTTTCGCCACCGACCCAGGCATGAGAAATCAGCGCGGTGACCATGGGGGTCAGGGCATTGATGATCGCGGCGATGCCGCTCGCGAGGTGGGCCTGGGCGAGGGGGAAAAGCGCGAAAGGAATGGCATAGGCGATGATGCCGAGGCCGCCGAGCTGTAGCCAAAGTTTGGGATCGCGCGGCACCGACTTTTTGAGCGCCAGCATGACGACCCAGCAGCCGAGGGCGCCGATGCTGACGCGGAGCGAGGTGACCCAGAGCGGGCCGATCTCGCGGATGAGGATGGCGTTGAAGACGAAGGAGCATCCCCAGATGGCGCCGAGGAGAACAATCCAGAACCAATCACGCAGACTCATCTCGGGTGCCTTTCACTGAGAAGGCCGGACGCTACGCCCCGCAGGAACAAAGGTCGAACCGATTTTGACGATGGATCGCATCAATCGTGGTGATGGACGGAGTCTGCTGACATGAGGTGACAAGAGCAGGCGGTCGGATGTTTTGACTGGCGACTTGGGGACCTGAATGCCAAACCATCTCAGATTTGCGGGGGCCGACGCGGAGACCCAGCGGCAGGCGTTGGTGGACATAATCCGGGCGGACGATGCGCTGATGTATCTGCTTGAGGGGCTGGCGGCGCTCAAGCTGCCCGACGGTTTGCTGGTATCGGGCGCGATTTATAATACGGTTTGGAATGTTTTGACCAAGCGCGGACCGCGCCACGGAATCAACGATGCCGATCTCGCCTATTTTGACGCGAGTGATCTGAGCTATGAGGCCGAAGATCGGGTCATTCGGAGAGTCCGAATGCAGCTGGCAGGAAGTGCCATTCCCATCGAGGTGCGCAATCAGGCGCGGGTGCATCTCTGGTTTGGGGAAAAGTTCGGCATCGATTATCCGCGGTTGAGTTCGAGCGCCGAGATGCTGCGCTATTTCACGACCAAGGCGCATGCGGTTGGTGCGCGATTGGATCGTGGGGCGATGATCATCATCGCGCCGTTCGGACTTGATGATTTGTTCTCATTCCGGCTGCGGCCCAATCCGGTGCTGCCCAATAAGGCGACACATGAAGCCAAGGCCGCGCGGGCATTGGCGCTGTGGCCGGAACTGACGTTCGAGCCCTGGCCCGACTAATTGAGCACCTTATCTGCCGAAAGATCGCCGCTGGCGAGGAGGCGGAGGGCCTCGGGGTAGATGCGGTGTTCTTCGATGAGGATGCGCGCAGAGAGCGTTTCCGGCGTATCGCCGGGCAGGACAGGCACTTGGACCTGGAGGATGGCGGGGCCTTCGTCGAGACCGGGCGTGACGAAATGGACTGTGCAGCCATGGACCTTGCCGCCATCGGCGAGGACGCGGGCGTGGGTATCGAGGCCGCGGTAATCGGGGAGGAGGGAGGGGTGGATGTTGATCATCCGCCCCTGCCAACGGTTCACGAAATCCTCGCCGAGAATTCGCATGAAGCCGGCGAGGCAAACGATGTCCACCTCCCAGCTCTCAAGGATCTGGGTCATCGTGTCTTCGAACATGTCCCGGCTGAGGAACTTGCTCTGGGCAAGGGATGCCGTGGCGATGCCGTGCTGCTGTGCGATTTCGAGGCCAGGCGCGGCAGCCCTGTTCGAAAGGACGCCGACGATTTCGGCGGGATAGTCGGGCGCCTTGGCGGCTTCGATCAGAACCGACATGTTGGAGCCGCGGCCAGAGATGAGGATGGCGACCTTTTTGCGTGTCATGAAAGCGGCTCCGATGGGGCATCGTAGAGGGCCAGTTCTTCGGCTGTCGGCCGCTCGATAGCGGCGGAATAGGCCTGGAGCTGGTCCAGTGTCATGGGTGGATTTTCGCGGCCACGGGCACTCATCCGGGCGTAAAGAACGGCCGGCTCGGCATCGAGGAAGTGGAGTTCTGCTGCTGAGCCCAATGCACGCGCGCCAGTGCGCAGGATATCGCGCTCGCTGCGGGCCCAGGTGCCCCACTCGATGATGGCGGTGCCGCCAAGGCGTAGGATATCTCGCGCCTGTTGCCATTGCAGGCGTTCGACGGCGTCGCGGACGGCATTGTCCCAGAGATTGACGCCCAGCGCGTCCATCCAGTCGTCAGGAGAATAGATGGTTGCCTGGAAGCGCAGAGCGAGTTTTTTGGCGAGCGTCGATTTTCCGGTCCCGGGCAGTCCGGCGATGATGATCAGACGGCCCGGGTTCGACATGGTCAGAGCGAGAGGCGCCCGCGGAAGGTCACCGGCTCGCCGGACCGTGGCGTCAATTGGCCGACGATGGCGGCGGTCTCGCCGGAGGCGGTGAGGCTTTCGACGAGCTTTTCGGCATCTTCCGGAGCCACGGCGACGAGCATGCCGACGCCGCAGTTGAAGGTGCGTAGCATCTCGCGTTCGCTCATGCCGCCGACCTTGGAGAGCCAGCCGAAGACGGGCGGAACAGTAACGGCAGCGAGATCGACATCCGCCGCGAGGTCATCGGGCAGGACGCGGGGAATATTGTCGATGAAACCGCCGCCCGTAATGTGCGCCAGGGCCTTGATGCCGAGACCGGATTTCAGCGCGGCGAGCAGCGGCTTGACGTAAATGCGGGTCGGTTCGAGGAGCGCCTCGGAGAGGGTCTTGCCGCTTTTGAAGGGGGCAGCGTCGGTCCAGGCGAGGCCGCAGAGCTCGACGATCTTGCGCACAAGCGAATAGCCATTGGAGTGTACGCCAGAGGAAGCGATGGCTACGAGCGTATCGCCGGCAGCGATATCCTTGCGGGGGAGGAGGTTTTCGCGCTCGGCGGCGCCGACGGCGAAGCCGGCCAGGTCATAATCGTTGCCGTGATACATGCCCGGCATTTCTGCGGTTTCGCCGCCGATCAGGGCGCAGCCAGCGAGGCGGCAGCCATGGGCGATGCCGGTGACGATGGCTGTGCCTTGCGCAACATCGAGCTTACCGGTTGCGAAATAATCGAGGAAAAACAGCGGTTCGGCGCCCTGCACGATGAGATCATTGACGCACATGGCGACAAGGTCCTGGCCGATCGTGTCGTGCTTGCCGGTATCGATGGCGATCTTGAGCTTGGTGCCGACGCCGTCATTGGCCGCGACGAGGACCGGGTCCTTGAAGCCTGCAGCCTTGAGATCGAAGAGGCCACCGAAGCCGCCAATCTCGCCATCGGCACCAGGGCGGCGCGTCGAGCGCACGGCGGGCTTGATGGCTTCCACCAGCGCATTGCCAGCATCGATATCGACGCCCGCCTGCTTGTATGAGAGCCCATTTGATGGCAGGTTTTGCGCGTCGGACATGAGCTTCTTGCCAATGCTGGGGATATCGGGGACGCCGTGGCGCTCGAAACCCGGTCTGGTTGAACTTAACGGTGCTGGCCGCTAGAGCTTCTTGTGCGGTTCTCGAATCGCGCAATGCTCCAGGTCTTTGTTTTTATGGCGTTTCACGTGCACAAGGTGAACAAGACTTGTTGCTGAATTCGCCTGAGGGCCTGATAGCTTCTTGGATAGTCAGACGCAAGGGCCGCCGGGCGCTATGAACCTTAGAAATCAAGTGCTGATCTGGATCGGATTCTTCGTGGTCCTGATCCTCGCCCTGTGGATCTTCCGCGGCATCCTGCTTCCCTTCGTGGTCGGGGCGGCGCTGGCTTATCTGCTGAACCCGCTGGTGGCGCAGTTGCAGAAGTGGCGATTTAGCCGCGGCTGGGCGACTGCCGTGGTGCTCTTAAGCGTTTTGGCCATCATTATCAGTATCTTCGTGATGCTCTTGCCGATGGTCGCAACGCAGGTGCTGGGCCTCGTGCAACGCTTGCCTGGCTATGCCGTCGACCTCGAAGCGCTGGCGCGGCGCTGGGCGCCGGAACTCAATCAGTGGCTGGGGCCCGAGCGCGCTGCGCAAGTGCAGCGGACGATGTCCGATATGCTCGGACAGCTTGTTGGTCTCGTTGGTGTCGTCACCTCGGAAATCGTCAATTCGGGCATGACGTTGATCAGCGTGATCGGCTTTGCGATCTTTACACCGGTCGTCACGTTCTACCTGCTGCTCGATTGGCAGGGCATGGTGCGCGGCGTGCATGATCTGCTGCCGCGAAAACATCGCCCGGAAATTCTTGGGATCTTGCGGGATATCGACAGCTCCATGGCCGGCGTGATCCGCGGGCAGGGCGGTGTCTTGCTGATCGATGCGGTGTTTTATGCGACCGCCCTTTCGCTGGTGGGGCTCAATTTCGGGCTCGCCGTGGGGCTGATCGCCGGTTTCCTGAGCTTTATTCCCTATGTCGGGTTTGGCGTGGGCCTCGCCCTTTCGGTCGGCATCGCCATCGTCCAGTTCTGGCCGAACTGGTGGATGGTCGCCGTCGTCTTCGGCATCTTCATGGGCTGGCAGTTCATAGAGGGCAATGTGCTCTATCCAAAGCTCGTCAGCTCTTCGATCAACATCAATCCGGTGTGGTTGATGTTCGCGCTGTTGGCCTTCGGGGCGCTGTTCGGTTTCCTCGGGCTACTGCTGGCGGTGCCCCTGGCGGCGATTGGCGGGGTGCTCGTGCGCTATGGCGTGCGCAAATATAAGGGAAGCAGCCTCTATCTCGGATCAACCCATGGTGGTCACGGTGGTAACCCCACTGCGTGACCTGACCCCGCGGCAACTACCGCTCGAATTCGACCATACACCTTCGCACACAGCAGATGATTTTCTGGTGGGCGAAGGCAATGCGCTGGCGCATGCGCGGGTGTTGGCCTGGCCGCATTGGCCTGATGCCGTGACTTTGCTGATTGGGCCGGCCGCATCGGGCAAATCGCATCTGGCGCGGATTTTTGCCGATCGGAGCCATGCGGAGATCGTGACGCCGGATACGATCAAGGCCGTGGCCGAGGCGGATGGTCGCGGGCCACTGGTGATCGAGGATGTCGATCGGGACGGTTATGACGAGCCGAGCTTCTTTCACCTGCTCAACCAGGCGATGCGCGGAAACCGGACGATTTTGCTGACTGCGCGGGCCGAAATCGGCGATTGGCCTCTGGCGACGGATGATGTTCGCTCGCGGGTGCGGCGGGCGCCGGCGTTCCGGCTCGAGGCCAGTGACGACATAGAACTGTCACACATGTTCGCCAAGCTTTTTGGCGACCGGCAGATCAAGGTTGACCCCAAGATCATCCACTATCTCGTGGCGCGCATGGAGCGGAGCCCCGAGGAGGTGACAGCATTGGTCGAGAGCATGGACAGGCTGGCGCTGGCGCGGGCCACTGCCATTACGCGCGCTATCGCGGCCGAGGCCCTTTCGCTTCGCGACGCAGAGCGCGATAGTGCTGGCAAACAGGAGTGGGATCCTCTTCAAGATGAATGACATGAGCGAGATCACCGAAGCCGAAGCGACGGGGCCGGATATCGAAGCATTGCGCACGAGCCCGGCGCGCTTCGTCAACCGTGAGGTGAGCTGGCTCCAGTTCAACATGCGCGTGCTGGAAGAGGCGGGGAATGAATCCCACCCGCTGCTCGAGCGCCTGCGATTCGTCTCGATCTCGGCTAACAATCTCGATGAATTCTACATGGTCCGCGTGGCGGGCTTGAAGGGTCAGATCCGTGCGGGTCTGACCAAACAGAGCGCTGACGGGCTGAGCCCAGCCGAACAGCTCGAAGAAATCGCGACGCTCGCCCAGCACCTGCAGCGCGACCAGCAGGACCATTGGGAATCTCTGCGCGAAGAACTGTTCGCGCAGAACGTCGTCATTCACGAATCCAATGATCTGTCGGAAGAGCAGATCGCCTATCTGCAAAAACTGTTCCGGGAAGAGATTTTCCCGGTGCTGACGCCGATCGCCGTCGATCCGGCGCACCCGTTTCCGTTCATTCCCAATCTGGGCCTGGCGCTCGCATTTGAATTGAAGCGCCCCGATAGCGATCAGCATCTGACGGCGCTCGTGCGTATTCCGGGCAATCTCGATCGGTTCATCAACCTGCCGACCGGGCTGGTTTCGGATGGGCGGACCGAGGTCGTGACCATCGATACGCTGGTCAAGCTGTTCTTCCACAAGATGTTCCCGGGACATGAAGTCGTCGGCTCCGGCGCCTTCCGGGTAATCCGCGACAGCGAAATCGAAATCGATGACGAAGCGGCCGACCTTGTGGTCGAATTCGAAAGCGCGCTGCGGCAGCGGCGGCGCGGGCAGGTGATCCGGCTTGAAATCGAGCGCAGCATGCCGCGCGGCCTGCAGCGCCAGATCGGCGAGCAAATGGGCATCAAGGATGCCGATGTGTTCGTGGTGCAGGGTTTTCTCGGCCTCGCCGACGCGCGGAAGATCTGTGACGTCGATCGGGCAGACCTCAAATTCCCGCCCTATATCGCGCGCTTCCCCGAGCGCATCCGCGACTACAATGGCGATAATTTCGCTGCCATCCGCGCCAAGGATATTCTGGTCCACCACCCGTTCGAAAGCTTCGACGTGGTGGCGCAGTTTCTGATGCAGGCGGCGCGCGACCCGGATGTGGTAGCGATCAAGCAGACGCTGTACCGCACGTCGTCGGATAGCCCGATCGTCAAGGCGCTGGTTATGGCGGCCGAGGCCGGCAAATCGGTGACGTGCCTCGTCGAACTCAAGGCGCGGTTCGATGAAGAGGCCAATATCCGCTGGGCGCGCGATCTCGAGCGCGCCGGGGCGCAGGTGGTTTTCGGGTTTATCGAACTCAAGACGCACGCAAAGATGAGCCAGGTGGTGCGACGCGAAAAGGGCAAGCTCGTCAGTTACTGCCATATCGGCACGGGCAATTATCACCCGATCACCGCCAAGGTTTATACCGACCTCAGCTTCTTCACGATCGACCCGGCCGTGACGCGCGACGTGGCGCGGGTGTTCAACTTCATCACCGGCTATGCCAGACCGACCGAGCTTGAGACGATCGCGGTTTCGCCCGTGAACCTGCGCGAAACTTTGATCAACAATATCGGTCGCGAGATCGAATTTGCGCGCAGCGGCCAGCCGGCTTCGATTTTGCTCAAGATGAATTCGCTGGTCGATCCGCAGGTGATCGATGCGCTTTATGATGCGAGCCAGGCCGGGGTGAAAATCGACCTGATCGTGCGTGGAATTTGCTGTCTGCGGCCTGGGATTCCGGGGTTCTCGGACAATATCCGGGTGAAATCGGTCGTTGGCCGCTTCCTTGAACACAGCCGCATTTATTGCTTTGGCAATGGCGAGGCGATGCCATCGCAGCGGGCCCTGGTCTATATTTCATCGGCCGATATCATGGGTCGAAATCTCGACGGGCGCGTCGAGGTCATGGTTCCCATTCTCAACAGAACCGTGCACAAGCAGATTCTCGACCGGATCCTGGTTGCCTATTTGCGGGACAATCAGCAGAGTTGGGAAGTATTGCCCGATGGCAGTTCACATCGGCTACGCGTTGCCGAGGGTGCGGAACCCTTTAATGCGCACGACTATTTCATGACCAATCCGTCGCTGTCCGGTCGTGGCAGCGCGGGTATTGGGGACGGCGACGAGGGTTGAATTTGACGCAATTCTGGGGGGTCGATGCTGATCCCACCGCGCAGGGTCGTCTAAAAGGAGCATTGCCGGTGGCGGTGCTCGATATCGGCTCGAACTCGGTTCGTCTGGTTGTCTATGAGCGGCATGCCCGCTCGCTGACGCCGCTCTACAATGAAAAATCGGCCTGCGCCCTGGGGCGCGGCATCGCGCAAAGCGGACGTTTGGCGGACGAAAACGTCGCCAAGGCGATCGATGCCATCAAGCGCTTTGCGCTGGTTGCCAAGATGATGCGCGTGGGGCAGGTGCATATTCTGGCGACCTCGGCCGTGCGCGACGCCGCCAACCGCGAAGAGTTTGTCTCGGCGGTCGAAGCGATCATCGAAGCGCCGGTACGGGTGCTTTCGGGCGAGCAGGAAGCGCATTATGCGGCGCTCGGCGTCGTCGCTGGCATTCCCGGCTTTGAAGGTGTCATGGGCGACCTTGGCGGCGGCAGCCTCGAGCTCTCGGCGATTTCTGGCGGGCGAGATGGCGAGGGCCAATCCTACGAGCTCGGCGTGATTCGGCTGCAGGACGATGCGGATGGATCGCCGAAAAAGGCAGCGACGATGGTCCGCGAAAAGCTGGCGACATCGCTCCTGGCCGATGTGGTGCCCGGCAAACAGTTCGCTGCGATCGGCGGCACTTGGCGATCGCTCGCCAAACTTCATCTCGAGCTGCGCGATTATCCGCTGCATATGGTGCAGGACTATGTGGTGCCAGCCGAAGAGATGATTTCGGTCTGCGACGAGATCGTCGCGGCAGAATCGCTCAAGAGCTATCCCGGATCGGGCAGCGCCAGCAATTCGCGGCGCGAACTGGTGCCGTTCGGCGCGGCTGTGCTGGCCGAAGTGCTGCGGGCCGGAAAGTTCGAGAGTGTCGTATTCTCAGCGCTCGGTGTGCGCGAGGGCTATCTCTACGGGCTTTTGTCCGAGGCGGAAAAGCATGTCGATCCGCTGATCCAGGGCGCGGAAGAGCTTTCGGTGCTGCGCTCGCGCTCGCCGGCGCATGCGGCGGATCTGATTGAATTCACGGCTCAATATTTCGATGCTGTCGGGGTTGTCGAGACCGCCGAAGAAAAGCGTGTGCGGCAGGTTGGGTGTTTGCTCGCCGATATCGGCTGGCGCGCGCATCCTGACTATCGTGGGCCGCAGAGCGTCGATTCTCTGGCCTATGGTTCGCTGACGGGGGTCGATCACCCGGGCCGCGCGGTGCTCGCGCATATGATCGCCGTGCGGTACGACGGCCTCAAATCCAAATCGGCCAATAGTCTTAACACACTGGCGCCTGCCGAGATGATCCGGCGCGGACGGCTTTTGGGGGCGATGTTCCGCGTCGCTTATCCGATGAGCGCCGCCATGCCTGGGGTTTTGCCGCGCATCCGGTTCCGGCTCGAGGGCAACACGATCGTCCTCGCGCTGCCATCAGACTTTGCTTTCCTCAATGGCGAGCATCTGCGCAACCGGCTCAATCAGTTTGCCAGCTTTGCAGAGCATGAGGATTCGCGGGTCGAGGTCGGCTGACCCGCGAGATCTATTCTGCTGCTTCGGTCTTCGGGACGGTGAACTCAACGATGCCCTTGCGGGTCGCGACGAGGCCTATGCGGCCATGTTTGATCGCGAGCGCTTTTTCGCCGAACAGTTTGCGGCGCCAGCCTTTGAGGGCAGGGACGTCGGCCTCGTCATCGAGAACGAGCGCATCGATTTCGTCGGAGGTTGCCAGAATGCGTGCGGCAACTCCGTGCTGTTCAGCGACGGATTTCAACAAGACCCGGACCAGATCGCCGACGGCGCCTTTGGGCGACGGGCCTCGATAACGTTCGGGGAGAACCGGCAGCTCGGCCTTATTGATGGCTTCGACGCCCTTGAGCAATTCGATGATCTCGGCGGCGGCAGAGCTACGGCCGAAACCGCGCGGCACCGCGCGCAACTTGTCGAAAGCGTCAGGGGTCAGCGGTCGCTGCATGGCGAGATCGTAAAGCGCATCATCTTTGAAGATGCGGCTGCGTGGCTGATCGGTCAGCTGCGCTTTGCGCTCGCGCCATTCCGCCAAGACTTTTAGGGCTGCAAGATCGCGCGGACGGTTGATCTTCATCTTGAGTCGTTCCCAGGCCTCTTCCGGCTGGACGACATAGGTATCGATGCTGCGGAGCGTCGTCAGTTCGTCCTCGACCCAATCCCAGCGGCGGGTCTGTTCGACCTGCTTGCGCAGTTCACGATAGATATCGCGGAGATAGGTGACGTCGGCCAGCGCGTAGAGGCGCTGCTTTTCGGACAGCGGACGGGCGGACCAATCGGTGAAACGCGAAGACTTGTCGAGCTCGACCTTGCAGATGGCGCGGACGAGGCTGTCATAGGAGGCGCTATCGCCAAAGCCGCAGACGCTGGCCGCAATCTGGGTGTCGAAGATATTGTGCGGGACGGCGCCGGTCAGCTTCACGAATATTTCGATATCCTGCCGTGCGGCATGGAAAACCTTGGTCACCGCAGGATTGGCGAGAAGAGCAAAGAACGGCTTCAGGCTGAGGCCATCGGCCAACGGATCGATGAGAACGGCTTCTTCGTCGGTCGCTGCCTGGATCAGACATAGGCGCGGCCAATAGGTGGTTTCGCGCAAGAATTCTGTATCAACAGTTACAAAGTCGAACTGGGCTGCACGCTCGCAGAAAGCCGAGAGCGCCTCTGTGGAAACTATAAGGTCCATACGGCTACCGTCTCAATATCGTCAATATCGTTCCTAGCAGGTGCTGAAGGATTGCTCCACCTCGGAATTCCGCCTTGGGCACGGAATGCCCAAGAGCTTGACAAGCGGGGTGCTCCATGCGCTTTTCGCGCCCGAGAATCCGGCCCTTTTTGCTCAATTCGGAAAAGAAAATGACGACACATCGCTACCGTACCCACACCTGTGGCGCTCTCACGGCGGGTGATGCCGGCAATAATGTCCGTTTGAGTGGCTGGGTCCACCGTATCCGCGACCATGGCGGCCTGCTGTTCATCGACCTGCGCGACAACTACGGCATCACGCAGTGCGTCATCGATCCTGATTCTGCGGCTTTTGCGCAGGCGGAGAAGGTGCGCTCGGAATGGGTGCTGCGCATCGATGGCGAAGTGAAGCTACGCGACGCTTCGGCCGTGAACAGCAACATTCCGACCGGCGCGATCGAGATCTTCATTCGCGAGATCGAAGTGCTTTCGGTTGCCAAGGAGCTGCCGATGCCGGTGTTCGGCGACGCCGAATACCCCGAAGACATTCGTCTGCGCTACCGCTTCCTCGATCTGCGCCGCGAAAAGCTGCACGCCAATATCCTCAAGCGCACTAAGATCATCTCGGCTATGCGGTCGGGCATGGGCGGGGCGGGCTTTACCGAGTTTTCGACGCCAATTCTGACGGCCTCGTCGCCGGAAGGCGCGCGCGACTTCCTCGTGCCGAGCCGCATTCACCCCGGCAAGTTCTTCGCGCTGCCGCAGGCGCCGCAGCAGTATAAGCAGCTGCTGATGGTGGCCGGCTTCGACCGCTACTTCCAGGTGGCGCCATGCTTCCGCGACGAAGATCCGCGTGCCGATCGTCTACCGGGCGAATTTTACCAGCTCGACCTCGAGATGAGCTTCGTGACCCAAGAAGAAATCTGGGAAACGGTCGAGCCGGTGATGACTTCGGTGTTCGAGCAGTTTGCCGATGGCAAGCGCGTCACCAAGAGCTGGCCGCGCATTCCTTATGATACGGCAATCCGCAAGTATGGCTCGGACAAGCCGGACCTGCGCAACCCGATCGAGATCGGAGGCGTGACCGAGCACTTTGCCGGTTCGGGCTTCAAGGTCTTTGCCAACCAGATCGAGAGCGATCCCAAGGTCGAAGTCTGGGCAATTCCAGCCAAGAACAAGGCCGGTGCCGAGCCGATCGGACGCGCTTTCTGCGACCGTATGAACGCCTGGGCACAGGGCGAAGGCCAGCCGGGCCTTGGCTATATCTTCTTCAAGGACGGTGCCGGTTCAGGCCCCATCGCCAAGAATATCGGCGAAGAGCGCACGGCTGCGATCAAGGCCCAGTTCGGCCTTGAGGACGGCGATGCCGTGTTCTTCGTCGCTGGCCGCCCGGAGAAGTTCTACAAGTTTGCCGGCGAAGCCCGCACCAAGGTCGGCACCGATCTCGGCGTCGTCGATACCGAACAGTTCGCGCTGTGCTGGATCGTCGACTTCCCGTTCTACGAATGGAGCGAGGAAGAAAAGCGGATCGACTTCGCGCACAACCCGTTCTCGATGCCGCAGGGCGGAATCGAAGGGCTGAACTCGGCCGAGCCGCTATCGCTCAAGGCTTATCAGTATGACGCGGTCTGCAACGGCTTCGAAATCGCTTCCGGTTCGATTCGTAACCAGGAGCCGGAGACCATGGTCAAGGCGTTCGAGCTGACCGGCAAGTCGCGTGAGGAAGTCGAGGCACAGTTCGGCGGTCTCTATCGCGCTTTCCAATATGGCGCTCCGCCGCATGGTGGCGCGGCATTCGGTATCGACCGTATTGTCATGCTGCTCTGCGGCGTTGCGAACCTACGTGAAATCACAGCCTTCCCGATGAACCAGCAGGCGGAAGATCTGCTGATGGGCGCGCCAAGTCCGGCGGATAACAAGCAGCTCCGCGAGCTCAGCATTCGGCTCAACGTTCAATAAATTTGAGCGGTACTGCATAGGTAAAGGCGGGTCGCAAGGCCCGCTTTTTGCTTTTCGCCCAGCGCTCCAAAGGTGCTTAAGGGGTCTTTAAGTGGGGCTGCCTTAACAATGCGATAAAGCCATGTTGAAGTGGATTCGTCGGTGAAGGCCAAGTTCTCGCACGTCCTTATGTTGCTTGGCGGCCTTTTGGCCTTCGTGCCGATCCTGTCGGTCGACTTCGCACTCGACGCCTATGTGCGCTCCAAGGAGACCGCCGCGCTGCAGACGCGGATGGACGCCCTCAGCGCCGAGATCAATTACAACGCAAACAATGCCGTCAGCGTGTTGCGCAAGGTTGTTGCGGATAGCCCTTCGTTCTGCACGCCGACCTTTACGGGCATCGCGCAGGCGGCGATCGAAAACAGCTATAACGTCAAGCAGATCCTCGTCGAGAATATGGACGGCGTGCAGTATTGCGACGCGTTCGGGCGTGGCGTCTCGCATTCCCCGCTCTCGACATCGCTGCCCGTGCCGGGGCTGACCGAGACCATTACGGTGGTCAAGTTTGCCGACATGACGATGCCGGCGCTGAAGGTGACGCAGACGCTCGGTGGGGTGCGCCGGATTTCGGCGTTCGTCCCGCTGATGGCGACGACCGAGGAGTCGCTGGTCGAGAACCTGCCGCAGGGCGCGATGATCGATATTGCGCTGACGAGCGGCACGCCGGTGCTGTCGCTGGGTGAATCGATGGATTTCGACCGCTCGGTGAACCGGCAGGATTATCTGGCGGTGCAAAGCTATGCTGGCGAGTTGCCGATCAAGGTGCGTTATCTCCTGCCGTTCGCGGAAGCGCGGGCAGGGTATGCGGATCTCGATGTGGTTTTCACGCTGCTGTCGTGCGTTGGTAGCGCAATGTTGCTTCTCGTGACGCTGGCTTATGCCCGCCGGTCGCGGACGCCGTCTTTCGATCTCGAGCGCGCTATCGGCCGTAACGAAATCAAGCCGTACTATCAGCCGGTGATCAACCTCCGCACTGGCGGGCTTGTGGGCTGCGAAGTGCTGTGCCGCTGGGAAAAGCCCAATGGCGAAATCGTGCCGCCGGGCGTGTTCATCGACTATGCCGAGAACAGCGGCATGGCGATCCCGATGACGCTCTCGCTGATGCAGCAGGTGCGGTATGATCTGAGCGAACTGGCGCAGAAGATGCCGGGCCTGAAGATTTCGATCAATCTGTTCGAGGGGCACTTCCGCGATGTCGGCATTGTCGACGACGTGCAGGCCATCTTTGGGAATTCGCCAATCAGCTACGATCAGCTCGTGTTCGAAATCACCGAGCGCCGACCGCTCGAGAACTCGACGGCGGTCAATAGCGTCATCTCCGGTCTCCATGCGCTTGGTGCCAAGATTGCCATGGACGATGCTGGCACCGGGCACTCGAACCTGGCTTATATCGCGACGCTGGGTGTCGACGTGATCAAGATCGACCGTGTGTTCGTCGATATGGTCAAGCCGGGGACAACGCAGGTTGCGGTTCTCGATGGGCTGATTTCGATGGCCGCCAATCTTGGGTGCGAAATCGTCGCCGAGGGTGTCGAGACCGAGGCGCAGGCTGTTTACCTCCGCTCGCGTGGCGTGGTGCAGGCGCAGGGCTATATTTTTGCGCCTGCGCTAAAAGTGGGCGCGTTCAAGGAGTTGGCGCTAGCGCTACAGTCCGTGCCGCTCGGCTATGGCGATGCGCCTGACGCCAGCGAAATCGTTACCGACGCGGCCTGAGGCCAACCAAGACCAATTGCTTAGACGACCGGCGCTGATTCTTGCGACGGCTGTGGGCTGACGCCCCTTTTCTTCGGCGCCGATTGGTGGCAGGTACGGCACGTATTTGCCTGTGCCGGAGGAAAGCGTGTCGACCGATCCCAATGAGCAACGCAAGATCCTGCGCGACGCGGCTCTGCACTTCCACGAATTCCCCAAGCCCGGCAAGCTTGAAATCCAGCCGATCAAGCCGCTGGGCAACCAGCGCGATCTGGCACTAGCTTATTCCCCTGGCGTCGCCGCGCCGTGCGAGGAAATCGCCGAAAATCCTGAAACGGTCGCACGCTATACATCGCGGCAGAACCTCGTCGCCGTGATCTCCAATGGTACGGCTGTGCTGGGGCTCGGCAATATCGGGGCGCTGGCGTCGAAGCCAGTGATGGAAGGCAAGGCGGTTCTGTTCAAGAAATTCGCTGGGATCGACGTGTTCGATCTTGAAGTGGATGAAATCGAGCCGACCAAATTCGTCGATGCCGTGGCGCCGCTCTGGCCGACGTTTGGGGGCATCAATCTTGAGGATATCCGGGCGCCGGACTGCTTCGAGATCGAGGAAAAGCTGCGCGAGCGCATGCCGATCCCTGTGTTCCATGACGACCAACATGGCACGGCGATCATTGTCGGAGCAGCGGTACTCAATGGGCTCGAGCTGACCGGAAAGAAGATCGAAGAGGTCAAAATTTGTACGTCCGGGGCAGGGGCCGCGGCCATCGCTTGCCTTAACGTTCTCGTGGCACTTGGGGCCAAATATGAGAACATTTGGGTAGCGGACAAGGACGGTTTGGTTACCCATAAGCGCAATGACGTCAACGACAAGTGGCGCGGCCAATTCCGGCGCGAAAGCGACGCGACGACGCTGGCTGAAGTCATCGAAGGTGCCGACGTCTTCCTCGGCCTCTCGGCTGCCGGTGCGTTGAAGCCTGAAATGCTGATGAAGATGGCGCCCAAGCCGCTCATCCTCGCGCTCGCTAATCCAAATCCAGAAATCATGCCCGAAGTCGCCAAGGCGACGCGGCCCGATGCCATGGTCTGCACCGGCCGATCGGACTATCCGAACCAGGTCAACAACGTCCTCTGCTTCCCCTTCATTTTCCGCGGCGCGCTCGATGTGCATGCGACGACGATCAATGAAGAGATGAAGCTGGCGGCGGTGCGGGCGATCGCTAAGCTCGCGCATGAGCCAGGCCTTGAAGTGTCGCCTTCGGGCGCGCCGGCCGTGTTTGGACCGGACCACATCATTCCCAATCCGTTCGACCAGCGGCTGATCCTGCGCATTGCGCCGGCCGTGGCGCGGGCGGC
Organism: Devosia sp. Leaf420; assembly: GCF_001425445.1. Taxonomy (GTDB): domain Bacteria; phylum Pseudomonadota; class Alphaproteobacteria; order Rhizobiales; family Devosiaceae; genus Devosia. The sequence continues at coordinate 397,693 of NZ_LMQU01000013.1, forward strand.
CATGGAATCGGGTGTGGCGAAGCGCCCGATCGAAGATTGGGACGTCTATCAGGATCGCCTCAACCGCTTCGTGTTCCGCTCAGGCCTCGTGATGAAGCCGATCGTCGATCGGGCGCAGGGGCAGGGGAAGCGGATTGCTTTTGCCGATGGCGAAGACGAGCGCGTGCTGCGCGCGGCGCAGGTGGTGCTCGAAGAACGTATCGCCCGCCCGATTCTCATCGGCCGTCCCGCGGTCATCGAGGCGCGTATCGAACGCTTTGGCCTGAGCATTCAGCCTGGTCGCGATTTCGAGGTGATCAACCCTGAAGACGATCCGCGCTATCGCGACTATGTCAGCCTGTTCCACTCGCTGGTGGGCCGCAATGGCGTGACGCCGGATACGGCGCGTACGATCGTTCGCACCAATACCACCGTCATCGGGGCGTTGGCGGTGAAGCGTGGTGAGGCGGATGGCCTGATCTGTGGCTTGCAGGGCCGCTTTATCAAGCACGTCCGCGATATCCGCTCGATCATCGGGCTGCAGGACGGTGTCAACGACGCCTCGGCGCTGTCGATGCTGATCATGCCGCGCGGCGCGTTCTTCCTCGCCGACACCTATGTGAACATGAACCCGTCGGCCGATGAGCTGGTGAGCATTACGCTGCAGGCCCGTGATCACCTCAAGCGCTTCAATATCGAAGCTCGCGTGGCGCTCCTGAGCTATTCGAACTTCGGTTCGCGCGATGGCGACAGCGCCTTCAAGATGCGCGAAGTCTATGCCAAGCTGAAAGTCGCGGCGCCAGACCTGATCGTGGAAGGCGAAATGCAGGGCGACTTGGCGCTCAACCAGGAACTGCGCGAGCGCTATGTGCCCGAGACGGTGCTGCGCGGCGAAGCCAATCTGCTGATCTTCCCAGATCTCGATGCGGCTAACCTTTCCATGACGCTGCTCAAGGAAATGAACAATGCGCTTGCCGTAGGGCCGATCCTGATGGGCACCAAGGCGCCGGCTCATATTCTTGCGCCCTCGGTGACGAGCCGTGGCATCGTCAATATGGCGGCAATCGCGGCCAACGAAGCTGTGGGGGCTTAAGGCATGATCCGTCACACTGTGGTTTTCTCGCTCAAGCACGCTGCGGGTTCGGTTGAGGAACATGCATTTCTGGACGCAGCCCTCGTGCTAGAGGCTATTCCTGGCGTCCAGAAATTCGAGCGTCTCCGACAGGTAAGCCCGAAGGCGGACTATGCCTTTGGGTTCTCGATGGAGTTCGTCGATCAGGCTGCCTATGACGGCTATAATGTGCATCCCGATCACGTCGCCTTCGTGCGGGATCGTTGGGTGCCCGAAGTCGCGCGGTTCCAGGAGATCGACTACGTTGCGCTCTGAGGTGTGACAGGGTAAGACCTGCTGCACATCCCGCGACGAACAGCCGAGGAAGTCACCATGAACCAGATCGCTGTGTTCAGTGGCAGTGCGCATCCGGAGCTGGCCAGCCAGATCTGCGCGGAACTTGCGGTTCCGCTGCAGCCGACGCGGATCAAGCGCTTTTCCAACGACTGTATCGAAGTGCAATTGCAGGCCAATTGCCGCGAACAGGAAGTGTTCCTCGTCCAGACCCTGGCCGAGCCGGTGCAGGAACACCTGATGGAATTGCTGCTGATGCTCGACGCGGCGCGGGGCGCCTCGGCAGCACGGATCACGGCCGTCATCCCGCACTATTCCTATGCCCGATCGGACAAGAAGGATGCGCCGCGCATTTCAATCGGCGGGCGTTTGGTCGCTGATCTCCTTAAGACCGCGGGTGCCGATCGCGTTCTGACCATGACGCTGCACTCGCCACAGGTGCATGGCTTTTTCAGCGTGCCTGTCGATCACCTCCATGCGCTCATGGAATTGGCCGAGCATTTCAGGCGCTTCGATCTCTCGAACTCCGTCGTGGTTTCGCCTGATCTGGGCAATGCCAAGACGGCGGCGGCTTTTGCGAAACGGCTGGGACTGCCGGTGGCCGCCGGCGCCAAGGAGCGGATTTCGGATACGCAGGTGCGGATCTCGGCCGTGATCGGCGATGTGCGCGGCAAGGACGTGATCATTCTCGACGATGAGATCGCAAGCGGCGGGTCGATCCTCGAACTGCTCAAGCATCTGCGCGCCAATGGCGCGCGATCCATGCGGGTCGCGTGCACGCATGGGATTTTTGCGGGCGGGTCGGTGGCCCGGCTTGCGGCGGAGCCGGATGTCGTCGAGATCGTTTGCACCAACACCTTGCCCAATGCGGCACGGCAGGCTCATGGCAAGCTGACGGTTCTGTCGGTTGCGCCAGCTTTGGCCGAAGCAATGCGCCGGATCAGTTCGGGCGAGTCGGTCAGTGCGCTCTTCGACGAAAATACCTCCATGCCACGCGTGGCGGCGGAATAGCTAACTGCGCATTAATCGATAGCTGGGATAGTGAACCTTCCTGGGAATTGGTTCGACTATGCCAACTCGTTTAAAACGCCCGCCTTTCTGGCGCCCCTTGGGGCTTGCCATCGCGCTCCTGGCCTTTCAGGGCTATCTTGGCTATTCGGCCATCAGCGGGCAATTCGGCATCGAAAGCCGCGAAGCGATTCACAACGACATCCAGGTTTTGAAGGATAAGTCTTCGGCTCTGCAGGCCGAGATCGACAGCTTCGAGCATCGCAATTCGCTGATGAATCCGCGCCATCTCGACCCCGATATCGTCACCGAGCGGGCCCGCGCGCTGCTTAATATGGCCAATGCTGACGATATCCTCGTGATGGTCGATCCGAATACCGGTAAACCTATTTCCGGTAAATTCGAAGAATCAACCGACGGCGAGTTAATCAAGATTATCGAAGACGGATCAACGCTTTAGGTTGATTTGCTTTGCTTGCTCTTGGCAATTTTATCTGCTCTAAGCTTGCGCTATAGTCTCAGAGATGGCCTGATCGGCCCAGCGGCAAATTCCATTCTAGACGGGAGCCTACCATGGCGCGCAAGGCGACGGCCACTTCGGCCACGACGCAGCCCAACGTCCCACAGTTCACCAATGAACAGGATCTCGACGCATTCCGCGAGATGCTGCTCATCCGCCGGTTCGAAGAAAAGGCCGGCCAGATGTATGGCATGGGCCTCATCGGCGGCTTCTGCCACCTCTATATCGGCCAGGAAGCTGTCGTCACCGGCATCACCATGGCGAGTGAAAAGGGCAAGGACGCCCAGATCACCGGCTACCGTGACCACGGCCACATGCTGGTCATGGGCCTCGACCCCAAGGGTGTGATGGCTGAGCTCACCGGTCGCCAGGGCGGCTTGTCGAAAGGCAAGGGCGGCTCGATGCACATGTTCTCCAACGAACATCGCTTCTATGGCGGCAACGGCATCGTCGGCGCGCAGGTTTCGCTCGGCGCAGGCCTGGCTTTTGCTGCAAAATATACCGGCGACGGTTCGGTCAGCATTGCCTATTTCGGCGACGGCGCGGCCAATCAGGGCCAGGTCTACGAAAGCTTCAACATGGCCAAGCTCTGGAAGCTGCCGGTTGTCTTCGTGATCGAGAACAACAAATACGCCATGGGCACCTCGATCGAGCGCGCCGCGGCAACCACCGACTTCTCCAAGCGCGGCGCTTCGTTCGACATTCCGGGCGAGCAGGTCGATGGTATGGATGTGCGCATGGTCCATGATGCCGCCAAGCGCGCCATCGAGCATGCCCGTTCGGGCAATGGCCCCTACATCCTCGAAATGCTGACCTATCGCTATCGCGGCCACTCCATGTCCGACCCGGCAAAATATCGCTCCAAGGACGAAGTGACCAAGTATCGCCAGGAACGCGACCCGATCGAACAGGTCCGTGCCCGTCTTCTCGAAGCCGGCAGCGTCACCGAGGAAGACCTCAAGAAGATCGAAACCGATATTCGCGCTATCGTCACGGAAGCGGCCGATTTTGCGACCAACGATCCAGAACCCGATGCTTCGGAACTCTGGACCGACATCACGATCGAGGCCTAAGCGCAGATGGGCATCCTGCTCGGCGTCATTATGCTGTTTGCTCTGCTGTCTGGCGCGCTTGCCGCCGGACAGGCCGTGGCGATCAGCCGTCGTGCATCGGTCAGCGGACCGAGCCTGCGCGACTGGCTTTTTGGCTGGTGGCGTTTCGAGCGGATTTCCGGCTGGGCCGGGCTGAGCGGCGAAGTGCAGGCTGCCACCTATAAGCGCGCTGTTATCGCGTGCCTCGTCTTTATCATTTTCGGCCTGATCCTGAGCGGCTGGGTCGTCAATCAACGTCAGGGTCCGGCGCAGGTCAGCGCCGTCACCTCAACCGATTGGCACGTGCGTCCCGCCCGTCTCGCCGAACACTTTGACATTCGCCGCGCGGCTGACATGCCCGGCGCGCTCATTCTGGAGAGCTGATATGCCCCAAATCCTCATGCCCGCCCTGTCTCCCACGATGGAAGAGGGCAAGCTCGCCAAGTGGCTCGTCAAGGTCGGCGACACCGTCAAATCCGGCGACGTGCTGGCTGAAATCGAAACCGATAAGGCGACGATGGAAGTCGAGTCGGTCGATGAGGGCGTGGTCAAGGAAATCCTCGTCGAGGAAGGCACCGAAGGCGTGAAGGTCAATACCCCGATCGCGCTTGTGCTCGGCGAAGGCGAGGAAGTCGGCGAGGGCAATCGCCCGGCGGCTCAGGCGACTTCGTCCGATCCAGAAGGCCAGTCGGCCGTGCCGGAAGCGGCGGCCGCGCCAGTGCCTGCCGAGCCCAAGACCGGCGGCGAAGCGCCGAAATTCGTGGCGCAGAACGATCCCGACCTGCCAGAAGGCGTCGAAATGGTCGAGCTGACCGTGCGTCAGGCGCTCAACGAAGCCATGGCCGAAGAAATGCGTTCGGACGCCAATGTCTTCATCATGGGCGAGGAAGTGGCCGAATATCAGGGTGCCTATAAGGTGACCCAGGGCCTGTTGCAGGAATTCGGCCCGCAGCGCGTTATCGATACGCCAATCACCGAGCATGGTTTTGCCGGTCTCGCTGTTGGTGCGGCCTTTGCTGGCCTCAAGCCGATCGTTGAATTCATGACCTGGAATTTTGCCATGCAGGCGATCGACCAGATCATCAACTCTGCCGCCAAGCAGCTTTATATGTCCGGTGGCCAGGTCAAGGCGCCGATGGTGTTCCGCGGCCCCAACGGCGTCGCCTCGCGCGTTGCCGCCCAGCACAGCCAGGATTATTCGGCATGGTACAGCCATGTGCCGGGCCTGACCGTCATCGCGCCTTATAGCGCGGCAGACGCTAAGGGCCTTCTCAAGGCGGCGATCCGCTCGCCGAACCCGGTCGTCTTCCTTGAAAACGAAATTCTCTACGGCTCCACCGGCCTCGTGCCGAAGATGGACGACTTCGTGCTGCCGATCGGCAAGGCGCGGATCGCCCGCAAGGGTGCCGATGTGACTATCGTGTCGTTCTCCATTGGCATGCGCTATGCGACCCAGGCGACGGAAAAGCTGGTTGCGGCTGGTGTCGATGTCGAACTCATCGATCTGCGCACGCTGCGTCCGATGGACAGCGACACCGTCATCGAGTCGGTCAAGAAGACCGGTCGCCTCGTGACCGTCGAAGAAGGCTGGCCGCAGGGCGGCATCGGCGCCGAACTCGCCGCCCGCGTCATGGAACAGGCTTTCGACTATCTCGATGCGCCCGTGCTGCGCGTGACCGGCAAGGACGTTCCGATGCCCTATGCCGCGAACCTTGAAAAGCTGGCCTTGCCCCATGTTGACGAAGTGATCGCGGCTGTGAATGCCGTGACCTATCGCTCGTAAGGAGACCCGGTATGCCAATCGATATCACCATGCCGGCGCTTTCTCCCACGATGGAAGAGGGCAAGCTTGCCAAGTGGCACGTCAAGGAAGGCGACTCGGTCTCTTCCGGTGACGTGATCGCCGAGATCGAAACCGACAAGGCCACGATGGAAGTCGAGGCCGTCGACGAAGGCAAGATCGGCAAGATCCTCGTTGCCGAAGGCACGGACAATGTGAAGGTCAATGCCGTCATCGCTGTGCTGCTGCAGGAAGGCGAAGACGCCAGCGCCATCAGTTCGAGCGGCGCAAAGCCGGCCGAGGCACCGAAGGCTGAGGCCAAGACCGAAGCGCCGAAGGGCGATGCGGGCACGCTGCAATATGACAAGGGCACGTCGACGACCTCGACCGCGCCTGTCGCCAATTCCAATTCCGGCTCCAGCGCGCCTAAGTCGGGAGAGGCTGCACAGCTTCAGAGCAATATCGCGAGTGCCGGTCAGAAGCTACAGTCTGGCGCTGCCAACGCTAATGGCGGTCGAGTGTTCGCTTCGCCGCTGGCCAAGCGCCTTGCCAAGGAGGCGGGGATCGATCTCGCTTCGGTGGCGGGTTCTGGTCCGAAGGGGCGCGTGATCAAGGCTGACGTGGAAGCGGCGAAGTCCGGCAAGGGCGCTGCTAAGCCTGCTGCTGGTGCGCCGGCGGCTGCCGCTGCGCCTGCGACGGGCATGAGCAAGAACCAGGTCATGGCGCTGTTCGAGGAAGGCACTTACGAAGTCGTGCCGAACGACGGCATGCGTAAGGTCGTGGCCGCGCGCCTGACCGAAAGCAAGCAGACCGTTCCGCACTTCTACCTCACGCTCGATTGCAAGATCGATGCGCTGATGGCCGCCCGCGAGCAGATCAATGGCGCGGCGCCCAAGAGCAAGGACGGCAAGCCGGGCTACAAGCTCTCGGTCAATGACTTCGTGATGAAGGCCTGGGCCATTGCGCTGCAGCGCGTTCCGGCCGCCAACGCGACCTGGGCCGGGGACTCGATCCTCTACCACAAGCGTTCAGACGTTGCGGTTGCCGTGTCCGTACCGGGCGGTCTCTTCACGCCGGTGGTCAAATCCTGCGACACCAAGACCCTTCGCGAAATCTCGGAAGAGGTGAAGGATCTGGCGGGTCGCGCAAAATCGAAGAAGCTGGCGCCGCATGAATATCAGGGCGGTTCGTCCTCGGTGTCCAATCTCGGCATGTTTGGCATCAAGCACTTCTCGGCCGTGATCAACCCGCCGCATGGCACGATCCTTGCGGTCGGCGCTGGCGAAGAGCGCGTCTATCCCGAGAATGGCCAGATCAAGATCGGCCAGTTCATGACGGTCACGCTCTCCTGCGATCACCGCGCGGTCGATGGTGCGCTGGGTGCCGAACTGCTCGGCGTCTTCAAGGGGCTGATCGAAAACCCGGTGATGATGCTGGCTTAAGGAGGGGATATGAAAACCATCCTCGCCTATGGCGACAGCCTGACCTATGGGGCCAATCCGCAGCCGGGTGGCCCCCGTCATGCCTATGAGGATCGCTGGCCGACCGCGCTCGAGCGTGGTCTCGGCGGCGCTGCGCGGGTGATTGCCGAGGGTCTCGGCGGTCGCACGACGGTTTCGGACGACTGGTATGCGGCGGCCGATCGCAATGGCGGGCGCATCCTGCCGACCATCCTTGAAAGCCATTCGCCGCTTGATCTCGTCATCATCATGCTCGGCACTAACGATCTCAAGCCTGCGATTTGCGGTTCGGCGATCGAAGCCTCGTTCGGCATGCGGCGGCTGGTGCAGATCATCCGCGGTCACTATGCCGGCAAAGGCGAACAGGCGCCCGAGATCATTCTCGTTTCGCCGCCGCTCGTTTGCGACAGCGACAATGCCGACATGATGGGCCATTTTGGCGGCTATGAGCACGGGCTCAAGGAATCCAGCCAGTTCGCGACGCATTATGCCAAGCGGGCAGGGGAGTGGAACACCGGCTTCTTCGACGCCGCGACCGTTGCCAAAGCTTCGCCGCTCGACGGCATTCATATCGACGCGGCCAATACCCGCGCCATCGGCGAGGGCCTCGTGCCGCTCGTCAAACAGGTCCTCGGCCTGTGAATGTGCAATACGATATACGCCCGGCGCGCAAATCCGATGCGGCCGAGATTGCTTTGCTGATCAGCATCGCAGTGCATGGCAATATGTGGGACAGCAAAACCGATAAAGCGACCGGCGAGCTTTCGGGACCGATCGAGGTTGGTCGCGGCGATATTCTGAGCGGGGACGGCAGCGTCTCGTGGGAAGATGCATCCATGGCCGAAGCCGATGGCGAAGTGGCCGGCATGATCCTCGGCTATCGCAAGAAGGACGAGCCGGAAGAGCTGCCCGATGGGGTCTGGGCGCCGTTGCGGCCGCTGCTTGAGCTCGAAGCGGGATGCAATGGCCTTTGGTACATTGCTATGCTCGGCGTTCACAAGGACTGGCGCGGCAAGGGAGCAGGATCGGCTCTTCTCGACCACGCCGAAACCCAAGCGCGCCAGAGCGCGGCTCGAGGGCTAGCCCTCGTTGTCGATGATGGCAATGACGGCGCGCGTAAACTCTATGAAAGCCGGGGCTTTGTTCTCCGCGGCCAGCGTCCCATCGTTCCGTTTCCCGACAGCAAACAGGACGGCGAGAACTGGCTTTTGATGGTGAAGGAATAAAACAATGGCTGACCAATACGATCTTCTCGTCATCGGCGCCGGCCCCGGCGGTTATGTCGCTGCCATTCGTGGCGCGCAGCTGGGCATGAAAGTCGCTATTGTCGAGCGCGAGCACATGGCTGGCATCTGCTCGAACTGGGGCTGTATCCCGACCAAGGCGCTGCTGCGTTCGGCTGAAATCTACGGCCATATGGGCCATGCCAAGGACTATGGTCTGACGGCCGAAAAGTTCGGCTTCGATCTCGACGGCATCGTCAAGCGTTCGCGCGCCATTGCGGCGCAGATGAACAATGGCGTGCAGTTCCTGATGAAGAAGAACAAGATCGACATCATCTGGGGCGAAGCGACGATCACCAAGCCCGGTGAGATTAAGGTTGCGCCGTCCAAGAAGCCGGTCGTGCAGCCGCAGGGTCCTGTGCCGAAGAATGCGCTCGGCGAAGGCACCTACAAGGCCAAGAACATCATCATCGCGACTGGTGCGCGTCCGCGCGTGCTGCCAGGCATCGAGCCCGATGGCGACAAGATCTGGACCTATTTCGAAGCGCTGAAGCCGGCCGAAATGCCGAAGTCGCTGGTGGTCATGGGTTCGGGCGCGATCGGCATCGAATTCGCCTCGTTCTACCGTTCGTTCGGCGCCGAAGTGACCGTCATCGAACTGCTGCCCAATATTCTGCCGGTGGAGGACGTCGAGATTTCCGGCCTTGCCCGCAAGCGCCTCGAAAAGCGCGGCATCAAGATCATCACTGAAGCCAAGGTGGCCAAGGTCGAAAAGACCGGTAACGGCATCGTTGCGCATGTCGAAGCCAAGGACGGCAAGACCCAGCAGATTTCTGGCGACAAGCTGATTTCGGCCGTCGGCGTCATGTGCAATATCGAAGGCCTCGGCCTCGAAACGGTCGGCGTCAAGACCGAGCGCGGCGCCATCGTCATCGACCATTATGGCAAGACCAATGTGGATGGCATCTGGGCCATCGGCGACGTCGCTGGCCCGCCAATGCTGGCGCACAAGGCCGAGCATGAGGCTGTCATCACGGTCGAAAAGATTGCCGGGCTCAAGGTCCACGGTCTCGACAAGACCAAGGTGCCGGGCTGTACCTATTGCGAGCCGCAGGTGGCCAGCGTCGGTTTGACCGAAGCCAAGGCCAAGGAAGCCGGCCGCGAGATCAAGGTTGGCCGCTTCCCATTCGTGGGCAATGGCAAGGCAATTGCGCTTGGCGAGCCGGATGGCCTTGTTAAGACCATTTTCGACGCCAAAACCGGGGAACTTCTCGGCGCGCATATGATTGGTGCCGAGGTGACCGAGCTCATCCAGGGCTTTGTCGTCGCCATGAATCTCGAAACCACCGAAGAAGAACTCATCCACACCATCTTCCCCCATCCCACACTGAGCGAAACGATGAAGGAAAGCGTGCTCGACGCTTATGGTCGCGCGCTGAACATCTGATCGGCCGACGCAAACTTTGGATCTCACCCCGGCCAAGGCCGGGGCACACCCCAAGGTTTGTGATCGAGGCACCATCTCAGGATGGATCCCGGCCTTCGCCGGGATGACAGCCGGTTGGTGGGAAGATCACCAAACCAGAGGAGTTATCCACATGGTCAAGGCAATTCAGATCGGCTTGGGACACTGGGGTTTCAGTTGGTCCAAAGAAGTTATCCCCAAAGTTCACGCTGTTGAAATGGTGGGCTATGTCGACACCAGCCCCGACGCCACGGCGCGTGTTCAGGGTGAACTCGGGATCGATCCAAAACTCTGTTTTACGAGCCTCGACGAGGCGGCCAAGCGCACTGATGCCACGCTGGCGATTTGTACGCTGCGAACCGAGGCGCACTATCCCGTGGTCAAGCGCTGCCTAGAGCTTGGCTATAATGTCATTGTCGAAAAGCCCTTCACCACCACCATTGCCCAGGGCAAGGAGCTCGTTGCGCTCGCTGCCCAGCAGGGCAAGGTGCTGATGGTCAGCCAGAATTATCGGCACCAGCCGGGCCCGATCGCGGTCGCCGAGCTGATTGCCAATGGCAAGTTCGGCGCCATGAACATGGTGTCGCTCGATTTCCGCCGGCATGGTCCGACTCAGGGCTATCGCTACTGGGATATGCCCGATCCGCTCCTCGCTGACATGTCGATCCACCATTTCGACCTGATGCGCTATGTGCTGGGCGACGAGCCGGTGCGGCTCTCTTGCCGTACGTGGAATCCGCCGGGCAGCCCATTCCATTTCCATCCGAGCGGCGTTGCGACGATCGAATTTTCGCGCGGCACCATGCTGTCCTATCGCGGCAGTTGGATGAATTCGGGTCCGGTGACGCCATGGGCGGGCGAATGGGTGATGGATGCGGCCGAGGGCCAGATTCGCTGGAGTTCGCGCGATCATTTCCGCGACAAGGCGGGCCCGGACGTGTTGACGCTACAGCCGATCGATCAGTCAGCGGAGACGGTTTCTTTATCGCCAGTCAAATATCCTGACCGCACAGGTACGCTCAACGCCATTGCCGGCGTCGTCGACACGGGGATCATCCCGACCGGGTTCAGCTCGGGTCAGGACAATCTTGGCTCGCTAGCGCTGGTGCAGGCCAGCATCATGTCTGCATCGCGCGGCGGCGATTGGGTCGAAATAGAAGAAGTCCTGGGCTGAGTCTCGCAAACCAGCCTAGCAATAAGGCCGGGTTGAACCGGCCGCTCAAGGGAGCGATATAACGGGCACACGCCCAGACAGGACTATCATGGTCACGCTCATCGATAATGCGGCCCGCCCGCGCCATCCGGAAAAGGCCAACCGGCCCGAAAGCATCGTGCTGCGCAAGCCGGACTGGATCCGCGTCAAGGCGCCGGGCTCGCCGGTTTATAAGGAAACTCAGCAGATCGTGCGCGAGAACAATCTCGTCACGGTCTGCGAGGAAGCTGGCTGCCCCAATATCGGCGAGTGCTGGAGCAAGAAGCACGCGACCATGATGATCATGGGCGAAATCTGCACCCGCGCCTGCGCCTTCTGCAATGTGCGGACGGGCCTGCCGACCGCGCTCGATCCCAATGAGCCGGAAAACGTCGCCAAGGCCGTTGCCAAGCTTGGCCTCGAGCATGTGGTGATCACCTCGGTTGATCGTGACGATCTGGCCGATGGCGGCGCGCAGCATTTTGCCGATGTCATTCGTGCGATCCGCGCGGCGACGCCCAAGACTACGATCGAAATCCTGACGCCGGATTTCCTCCGCAAGGAAGGCGCGCTGGAGATCGTCGTTGCGGCCAAGCCCGACGTCTTCAACCATAATCTTGAAACCGTGCCGTCGAAGTACCTCAAGGTGCGGCCAGGCGCGCGCTACTTCCATTCGATCCGCCTGTTGCAGCGGGTCAAGGAACTCGATCCGACCATCTTCACCAAGTCCGGCATCATGGTGGGCCTGGGCGAAGAGCGGAACGAAGTCTTGCAGCTCATGGACGATCTGCGCTCGGCCGAGGTCGATTTCCTGACCATCGGGCAGTATCTGCAGCCGACAAAGAAGCACTACCCGCTGCAGCGCTTCGTGACGCCGGAAGAGTTCAAGTCGTTTGCGACGGTCGCGACGGCCAAGGGCTTTCTACTCGTCTCGTCGAGCCCGCTGACCCGTTCGTCGCACCATGCCGGCGAGGATTTTGCGAACCTCAAGGCAGCGCGGCTGGCCAGGCTCGGACACTGATGAAGCGTTTCTTCGAGCGGCATGTGCCGCATCTACCGCGCGCCATGTTCGATATCGTGGCCGATCTCGAAAGCTATCCGGCCTTTATCCCCAACTGCAAGGCGATGGACGTGCGTCCCGATCCCGCGGCACGAGGCAAGGATGTGCGGCTCGCGCGCATGACGCTGCATTTCGGCCCGATCACGCAAGCCTATACGAGCCGCGTAACCTCGGACACCGAGGCGCTCACCATCGCCGCCAAGGCCGTTGATGGTCCCTTTGCCCATCTCGACAGCCTTTGGCGGTTCGAAGCCGAAGGGCAGGGGACGCGCGTGCGCTTCGAGATTGACTTCAAGATCTCCAACATGCTGATCGCCGCTGTGGCCGAACCGGCCTTTGCGGCGAAACAGGATGAGATCATGCGCGCCTTTGCCGAAGAGGCCGACCGCCGCTACGGCGACTGAAGGCTTCAGTCGGCTTCGTCTGTCGTCAGCACCTGATGCACCAGATCGAGCGCAGCGGCGACGGTTGCCTTGCGCACCGCGTCGCGGCCGATGTCTCCGAAGCGATGCTCGATGACGACCGTCGCGAGATCAGTCGATACGGCGACATAGACAAGGCCGATCGGCTTCTTATCTGTGCCGCCATCGGGGCCGGCTATGCCGGTGGCAGAGACGGCGACATCGACGCGGGCCGTATTGCGGGCGCCGTCGGCCATGGCGCGGGCGACCTGATTGCTGACCGCGCCATAATCATGGATGAGGCGAGAAGGGACCTGGATCATGCGCGACTTGGCGGCGTTTGAATAGGTGATGTAGCCGCCATGGACCGCGGCGGACGAGCCGGGCACGTCGGTCAGGGCGGCTGCGATCAGGCCGCCTGTGCAGCTTTCGGCGGTGACGATTGTCTTGCTGCTGTCACGCAGCAGATCGATGATGTGTTTGCTGACGCTCGGTTCGGGGGATTTTGCCATCACTCATCCCTCGGCACTTCTACGCTTGCGCTTGCCATGGCCACGATACCTTCCTCCCGCCCGGTAAACCCGAGCCTTTCACTTGTCGTCGCCTTGACCGCAATGCGATCAGGCTTGATCCCCAGCGTCTGGGAAATCACAGTGCACATCGCCGGGACGTGTTTGGCAATCCTCGGCGCTTCACAAACGATCGTGACATCGAGGTTGACAATGCGCCCACCGCGCTTTGCGACGAGATCGCCGGCATGTTTGAGGAAAATAGTGGAGGCCGCGCCCTTCCACTGCATGTCGCTCGGCGGGAAATGAATGCCGATATCGCCCTCACCAATGGCGCCCAGAATGGCGTCGGTCAGTGCATGGAGCGCGACGTCGGAATCGGAGTGGCCATTGAGCTTTGAATGGTGCTCGATGCGGACGCCGCCAAGCCAGACGTGATCGCCGGGCTCAAACGAATGAACGTCAAAGCCAGTGCCGACACGAGTTTCCATGGCGATATCTCCTTGGAGCATGCGCTCGGCGCGCTGAAAATCTTCGGGATGAGTGATCTTGATATTGTTGCGTTCGCCCATGACCATGGCCACGCGCATGCCCGCCCATTCGGCGATTTCGGCATCGTCCGTAAATTCGCGACGGACATTGCCGGCGCGCATATGGGCCGAAAAGATCTGCCCGAAGCGGAAGCCTTGCGGGGTCTGGGCGGCGGAGAGTAAGCGGCGGTCTTCGGTGGCAACGACTTCGCGGCCATCGAGCGAGCGCTTGATGGTGTCGGTGAGCGGCACGGTGGGCAACGCGCCATCATATTGAGCAAGCACAGCGATGACGTCGCCAATGACTTTTGGGTCGGTGAAGGGGCGGGCTGCATCCTGAATCAGCACGAGATCGGGGCGGCTGGGTGCCAGGGCCTTCAGGCCCTCCAGAACAGAGGCTTGACGCGTGGTGCTGCCATTGATCGGCGCAAGAATACGCGGGTCGCTCAAGCCAAGGGCATCAAATCGCTCGGTATGATCCGGGTGGATGACCGGGAGGATCTGGCTGATCGCGTCGAAAGCGAGGAAAGCGTCGATGGTGCGGGCGAGGACGGCGCGGCCAGCGATGGTGCGATACTGCTTGGGAGTTGCATCGCCACTGCCTTGGGCGCGCTCGCCTTTTCCCGCTGCGACGATGATTACGGCTATGGATTTTGGGCGTGTGGACATATAGGCAGATGCAACTCAACCGTCATACATCTGACTGGTCTAGCCCCGAGCATGCCATGCGGCAAGAGCACCGCTGGTTCCCAGTGGTGGCGCATTGGTTCTGTATTGCACAGGATATAAAAATGACTATTGTGCGGGCACCTCGCGCTAAATGGTCATTTCTGGGGCAGGCGATTGTCTGGTAGTGCCTTCACATTAAGCATTGGCGGCCACAGCCTTCGCAATCGCGCGCTGCTCGCGCCAATGGCTGGAATCACCGATCGGCCCTTTCGCGAGATCGCCGAGCGTTATGACGCCGGCATGGTCGTTTCCGAAATGATCGCTAGTGCGGCGCTTGGAACTGGCCATGCTGATATGGTCAGGAAGCTGCGCAAGGCTGGCGGTTTGCCACATATGGTGCAGCTTGCAGGATGCGAGCCGACCTGGATGGCGGAAGGTGCACGCATCGCGGCGGACGCAGGCGCTGATATCATCGACATCAATTTCGGTTGCCCCGCCAAGCGGGTGACGAGCGGCTATGCCGGCTCGGCACTGATGCGAGTGCCGGATCAAGCGCTGGCCATCGTCGAGGCCGTAGTTGGCGCGACTAGTTCACCGGTGACGGTGAAGATGCGGCTGGGCTGGGACGACGAGAGCCTCAATGCGCCGCAGATTGCGCGCATGGCGGTCGACGCTGGCGCGCAGATGATCACCGTGCATGGGCGCACGCGGCAGCAGTTTTATAAGGGCACGGCCCGCTGGGAGCTTGTACGATCGGTCGTGGAGGCCGTTTCGGTGCCTGTGGTCGTCAATGGCGACATTCTGGATGAAGCTGGTGCCCGGACGGCCCTCGAACAGTCAGGCGCGGCTGCGGTGATGCTCGGCCGCGGCGCACAGGGGCAGCCATGGCGCGTCGGCCAGATCGGCGCGGCGTTGGCGGGAGAACCTGTTGGTGAGGCGCCGACAGGGGATGCGCTGATCGCTCTGATCCAGGAGCACTATCAGGAAATGCTCATTGAATACGGCACCGAGGTCGGGCTGCGCGCCGCGCGAAAGCACCTCGATTGGTATGCCGAGGCGGCCAATCTCAATCTCGACAAACCCACCCGCAAGGCGCTGCTCGACAATGACCAGCCGGCAGAGGTCATCAAACTGATCGGGCGGGTGTTTTCAAATGACTGGAGTGTGGCCGCATGAACGCTGCCATGTCTGCCCTCGAATCTTTCCCGTCCCGCTCCGTGCTGCAGGCGCTGCCGCAGCCGATCATCGTGCTCGATGAATCGCGGAAAATCCAGTTCGTGAACTACGCGGCCGAGGCCTTCTTCGGTGCGTCGCTGAGTGTGCTGACGCGGCAGAAGCTCGATGACCTGATTGCTTTTGGTTCGCCCATCATTTCGCTGGTCGAGACCGTGATCACGCGCCGCGCGCCGATGACGGAATACCGGGTGCGGATTGGCTCGTCCCGATTTGGCGACGAGCGGATTGCCGACGTTTTCGCTAGCCCGATTTCGGACGAGGACGGCCGCGTGGCCGTTCTCATCCAGGAACGGACCATGGCCGACAAGATCGACCGCCAGATGGTTTCGCGCGGTGCAGCGCGGTCGGTGACGGGTCTCGCGGCCATGCTGGCGCATGAGATCAAGAACCCGCTCTCTGGTATTCGCGGTGCGGCGCAACTCTTGGAGCAGACGGTTTCGGCGGATGAAATTCCGCTGGCTCGGCTGATCCGCGAGGAGACGGACCGGATCGTTGGCTTGATCGATCGAGTGGAGGTGTTCGGTGACGAGCGTCCGATGGAGCGCGAGCCGATCAATATCCACGTCGTGCTCGACCGCGTGAAGCTTCTGGCGCGCAACGGTGTCGCGCGCGGGATTACCTTTTCCGAGGAATATGATCCGTCGCTGCCGCCGGTGTTTGGCAACAGGGATCAACTGATCCAGGTGTTCCTAAACTTGGTGAAGAATGCCGCGGAAGCCCTTGAGCGTACACAGAAACCCGAGATAAGCCTCTCGACCGCGTTCCGTCCTGGCATTCGCATTAGTGTTGCTGGCGTCGCTGAGCGTATTTCGCTGCCGCTCGAGATCGTCATCGAGGACAATGGCCCTGGCGTATCCCCAGACACTTTGCCTTTCCTCTTCGATCCGTTTGTCACGACAAAGACCAATGGCTCGGGTCTCGGTCTGGCTTTGGTCGCAAAAATCGTCGGCGATCATGGCGGTGTCATTGACTGCGACAGCCGGCCGGGCCGCACGCGGTTCCGTATTCTCCTGCCCGTTGCGAGCGGCGCCTTCCAACAAAGCCCTGAAGAGGTATCGACGAAATGAGCCATGTTGTCTTGCTCGCTGACGACGATGCCGCGATCCGCATGGTGCTCAACCAGGCGCTGACCCGCGCCGGTTACGAAGTGCGCCCGACGGGCAATATTTCCACCATGTGGAATTGGGTGAGCCGTGGGGAAGGGGATGTGCTGATCACCGACGTTGCAATGCCCGATGGCAATGCCTTCGAGGTGATGCCCAAGATCAAGAAGCTGCGGCCCGATCTGCCGATGATCGTCATGTCGGCGCAGAATACGTTCATGACGGCTATCCGCGCATCGGAAGTCGGCGCCTATGAATATCTGCCGAAGCCGTTTGATATCACCGAAGTGCTGTCGGTGGTTTCTCGCGCACTGGCGGACGCCAAGAAGCCCAGCAATGCGGAGCGCAAGGCAGAAGAGCAGGGCGATTCCATGCCGCTGGTGGGCCGCTCGCCTGCCATGCAGGACATTTATCGCGCTCTTGCCCGGTTGATGCAGACCGACCTCACGGTGATGATCACAGGCGAAAGCGGCACCGGTAAGGAATTGGTGGCGCGCGCGCTCCATGACTTCGGCAAGCGCCGCAATGGGCCGTTCGTTGCCATCAATATGGCCGCCATTCCGCGCGATCTCATCGAAGCCGAACTGTTCGGGCACGAGAAGGGCGCTTTTACAGGGGCAAATACGCGCTCATCGGGCCGGTTCGAACAGGCCGAAGGCGGTACGCTTTTCCTCGACGAAATCGGCGATATGCCGATGGACGCGCAGACACGTCTGCTGCGCGTGTTGCAGGAGGGTGAATATACGATGGTGGGTGGCCGGAGCGCCATCAAGACCAATGTACGCATCGTCGCGGCGACGCACCGCGATCTTAGCCAGATGATCCGTCAGGGCTTGTTCCGCGAAGATCTTTACTATCGCCTCAATGTCGTGCCGATCCGCTTGCCGCCCCTACGGGAGCGCATCGACGATATCTCCGATCTGGTGCAGCATTTCCTGCGCGCGGCGGAGCGCGAAGGCGAGGCGCCAAAGACGATTGCGCCCGATGCCATTCGGCTGATGCAGAACTATTCCTGGCCGGGCAATATTCGCGAGCTGGAAAACCTCGTGCGACGCCTGTCGGCGCTTTATGCCGACGAGAGCATTTCGGCGGAGATCGTGCAGAACGAACTCAACATTTCCGATCGTCCAGTGGCGGTTGCGGGTGTTGGGCCGGTGGACGTTTCGACGGCAGTTGAGAGCCATGTGGGGCAATTGCTGCGCGAGTATGAGCCGAACCTGCCGCCTGCCGGGCTCTACCAGCGTGTGATAGACAGGGTCGAGGCGCCGCTGATCGCCATGGCGCTCAATGCCTGTGGTGGCAACCAGATCAAGGCGGCGGACCTGCTAGGTCTCAACCGAAACACCTTGCGCAAGAAGATCCGCACGCACTCGATCGAGATCGTCAAACATAGCCGCAGGAACTAACGCCGCATTTGATTGCGGCGGGTTCGATGTTCGGTCAAGGCCAGGACACACCCCGCCGCAACGACAAAGCCGGCGCCGACATAGACGTTGAGCAGCGGCGTCTCGCCCCAGAAGAGATAGCCGAAGACGAAGGCCCAGATGAGGGCTCCGTACTCGACGGTTCCCAGCACACTGGCCGGCACCAGTTTCGCCGATTCGACCAGAATGAACTGGGCGGAGCCGCCGACGAGACCTGCAGCCAGGACGAAGGCAAGCTCCATTGGCCCTATACCCTGCCAGAACGGGATGCTGACGACGCCCATCACCACGGCATGGATGAGGTTTTGGGCAAAGACCTGCACGAGGGCGCTGTCGGATTTGGAAATGGTGCGCATGAGGATCATGGACACGGCCCAACTGAGGGCGGCGAGCAGCACCATGATGACAGGCAGAGTTAGAGTGAAGCCGCTGGGATTTGCCGCGACGACAACGCCGAAAAAGCCGATGGCGGCGGCGCCGACACGGGCGAGGGTCAGCCGCTCCTTGAGGAAGATGACCGCCAGGATGGTGGTGAGGACTGGCGCGAAATAATAGAGCGTCGTCATCTCGGCGAGCTGCAAGTCGCGGCCGGCACTATAGTACATCACCCAGGCCGCCAGCGTGAGCAGGCCCCGGCCGAGGATCATGCCACGGTTGGAGGACGCAAGGAGCCGCGGGAACATCCAGCTTTTGCCAATGACCATGCAGAGGATGACGATAATGACGCCGCGGACAAAGAGAATTTGGGCGGCCGGCAGGGCGTGGATAATGCCTTTGATGAAGGCGTCATGGACCGCGAAAAGTGTATAGGCCGTAATGCCCATGGCCATGCCCTTGAGGCTGGCGGAATCGGTGGCGGGAAAAGCGGGGGTGGTCAATTTCGATGCTCGAGGGAGAGCGTCTGTTTGCGCTGGGATGCCGGACTTGTCCAGCCGGAGGATTTCCCCAGCTCACGGGGCAGTGTCACATTTCGGCAACAATTATCTTGAAGGGTGCGGCGATTTCAGTCAGGCTTTGCTGCCTAGGATGCCGTGTGCCGCGCTTTGATCGTGCTGCAGGTATTGCCACAACAAGCCGGAGCGAACCGATTAGTGCATGACTGAGTTGGTCAGCGATGACATAGCCGCACAAGCCGACACCAAGGCGCGGACGGCGGATCAGCGTTCTCTGTTCTCCGGCGAGGGGAATGGGCCATTGCGTGTGCTCGGCTTCCTTGTCGTCTTTGCATCCGTGCTCATGTCTTCGGTGTCGTTCCTGATCCTCTCGGGCACGACCAATATCGAGCCATCGGCCGAGGTCTGGACGATCATCTGGGTCGTCACGGGACTGCTCGTTCTGCTGGTTCTTGCGCTGGTGGTCACCGAGGCAGTCTTGCTGTTTCAGGCGCGGATGCAAAAGCAGCCGGGCTCGGCGCTACAGGTCCGCATGGTCGCCATGTTTGCCGTCGTGGCCGGCATCCCGGCCATTCTCGTGGCCATCGTGGCCACCATTGCGCTTAACCAGGGCCTTGATCAGTGGTTCTCGGATCGCACCCGGTCGATGGTGGAGAGCAGCCGGCTTGTCGCGCGCTCCTATATGCTCGAACACGCCCAGGTTTTGCGCGACGACATCATATGGGTAGCCAGCGAACTCGAGCAATCCCACTCTACCTATCTTGCGGATCGCCAGCGGTTCGAGCGCATTCTGACCGCGCTTGCCGTGACGCGTTCGCTGCCATTTTCCTCGCTGCTCGACAGCAATGGCAATGAAATCATGCGGGCGCAGATCAGCGTGGGCGGATCTTATCCCAAGCCACCAGCGGGGGTGACGGAGGGCGTCGTCGAGGGCATCCCGACGCAGATTGCGCCTGGGTCGACACAGTTCGTCGGCTCGATCATCAAGCTGCGCGGCTATGACAATGTGTTCCTGTTCGTGGCGCGGCCTGTGGACGCCGAAGTGCTGCAATATATGCGGCTGACCGACGACAATATCACCGAATATCGGCAATATGCGTCGAACCGGCTGGTGTTCCAGATCACCTTCACCATCATGTATGTCGGCCTTGTGGTGGTGCTACTGCTCTCGGCACTTTGGATCGGCATCGCTCTCGCCAATCGGTTCGTCGACCCGATCAGAAACCTGATGATCGCATCGCGCCGCGTCAGTGGCGGAGATCTCGATGTGCGCGTACCGGTGCAAGAGGGACGGGGGGATCTCCGCGACCTCTCGAATGGCTTCAACCGGATGACGCAGCAGCTCAAGACGCAGCGCGAAGAGCTGCTGATGGCCAACGAGGTCAACGAAAAGCGCCGCCAGTTCACCGAGGCCGTGGTGGAGGGCGTGTCGGCGGGGATTATCGGGCTTGATCCGTTCGGAGCGGTAACGCTGGCTAATGCGCGTGCCTGTGAAATGCTGGGGCATTCCGAAATCGAGATGATGGGCGAGCGAATGGAAGACATCCTTCCCGAAATCGCGCCGGCCATCGACAAAGCGAAATCGGCGCGGCGCGGGCAGGTGCGCGACCAGATCCAGCTTGGCAACGAAACCAACCGGCGCATCTACCAGATCCAGCTCACCCGCGAAGGGTCGATCACCGAATCCAAGGGCTATGTCCTCACCTTCGACGATATCACCGAACTTGAATCGGCGCAGCGCACCAGCGCCTGGGCCGACGTTGCGCGCCGCATTGCGCATGAAATCAAGAATCCGCTGACGCCAATCCAGCTTTCCGCCGAGCGCCTGCGGCGGCGCTATGGCGCCAAGCTCGAAGACGATCGCGATGTTTTTGATAAATGCATCAATACGATCGTGCGGCAGGTGGGCGATATCGGGCGGATGGTCGACGAGTTCTCGGCCTTTGCGCGCATGCCCGAGGCAGCGCCCGAGGTGGCAGACCTATCCGACACGATCCGGCAAGCTGTGTTTCTCGAAAGCGTTCGGTTGCCGGAAGTTGCAATTGTTACCGAATTGCCGGATGACACGGTCTATGCCTGGTTCGACACGCGGCTCGTTTCGCAATCCCTCACCAATCTGATCAAAAACGCGGTCGAGGCATTCGAAGGGCTGGATTTGGGGGCCGACTGGCAGCCCACGATAAAAGTGGAAGCCCATTATGAGGGCAATCACGCCCGGGTGTCGGTATCTGACAATGGCAAGGGGTGGCCGGCGGAAAACCGCCAGCGGCTGCTCGAGCCATATATGACGACCCGGGAAAAAGGCACGGGCCTGGGGCTCGCCATCGTTGCGCGCATCATCGAGCAACATGGCGGCATAACTGAACTGATCGACGCTGAACCTGATGAACAGGGCAGGGTGGGGGCTTGCGTGACATTCACGCTGCCACTGCGTGCCCCACAAAAGACCAACGAGAAGGACAATCCGGAGCGCGGCTCTGAATTGCCCCAGAAGGAGGAATCGCTGATGCCAGCGATTGTTCACGAGTAATGGCACTAGACATTCTGATCATCGACGACGAAGACGATATTCGCGATCTGATCGCCGGTATCCTCGAGGATGAAGGCTTTGACACGCGACAGGCGCACGACGCCGATAGCGGGCTCAACGAAATTGCGCGACGGCGACCAAGCCTCGTGTTCCTCGACATCTGGATGCAGGGCTCGCGCCTTGACGGGCTGCAGCTGCTCGACGTGTTCCAGAGCCAGCATCCGGACATGCCCGTCGTGATGATCTCTGGCCATGGCAATGTCGAAACCGCGGTTTCAGCCATTCGGCGCGGCGCGTACGACTATATCGAAAAGCCCTTCAAGATCGATCGGCTGCTCCACGTCACCCAGAGGGCGATGGAAGCCACGCGGCTTCGGAGCGAAGTGGCCGAGCTCAAGGAGCGTTCGGCGGGCAAGAATGCCGACATGGTCGGTAACTCGCCCTCTCTCCAGCAAATTCGCGGCCTGATCGAAAAGTCGGCGCCGACCAATTCGCGCATTTTCATTGCGGGGCCGTCGGGCGCCGGTAAGGGCCTGGTGGCGCGGCTGATCCATCAGCGCAGCCCGCGCAGCGACGCTCCCTTTGTCGAGATCAACGCTTCGCTCTACGCGCCCGATGAGGTGTCCGTGGTGCTGTTCGGGCGGGAAGCCCGGGACAAGTCGGGACTTCTGCAGGTCGAGGTGGGCGCGCTCGAGCGGGCACATGGAGGTACGCTCTATCTGTCGGAAGTGACGACACTGCCGCCGCAGGTGCAGACCGCCTTGTTGCGCACGCTGGTTGAAAACCGATTCAACCGCGTGGGCGGCGCGCAGGCTGTGCCGATCGATGTGCGCATCATTTCGTCGAGTTCGCAGAATATTTCGGCGCTGACAGAAGGCGGCGAATTCCGCTCCGATCTTTTCCATCGGCTCGCCATCGTGCCGGTGCAACTGGTGCCGCTCAAGGAACGCCGCGAGGATATTCCGCCGCTGGTCAGCGTCTTCATCGAGCAGATCTGCCGCATGCATAACCTGCAGCGCATCAGCATCGGGGAAGACGCCATCGCTGTTCTGCAGGCGCAGGACTGGCCGGGCAATGCGCGCCAGCTTCGCAATTCCATCGAGCGGCTTCTCATCCTGATGAAGGATCAGCAGCCGGAGAATGGCGTCATCACTGCGACCATGCTGCCTTCGGACATCGGCGAGGTGCTGCCGACGGTTGGCGACACCGACACCTCGGCGCACCTCATGAGCTTGCCGCTCCGCGATGCGCGCGAAGTGTTCGAGCGCCAATATCTCCTCGCGCAAATCGAGCGATTTGGCGGAAACATCTCCAAGACGGCGGAGTTTGTGGGCATGGAGCGCAGCGCTTTACACCGCAAGATCAAGTCACTAGGGCTGTGATGGCGCACTAAATCGGCAGTGTGCCATGCATCCGCTGCGGGTAGGCAGAGACGGGGATGTGTGGCATAGTTGTAATTGTATCATAATTCCGGATGGACGACGACTGGGCGGCAGTTTTCGTGATATTCGGACGCAAGCGATTGCGACATAACAGCGACAATAAATGCCGCGGCAAAGAGGCCTAAATGCCCAGCGAGAAGCAGCAAAATCTGCAGGATTCCTTTCTTAATCACGTTCGCAAGCAGAAGGTGCCCGTCACGATCTTTCTCGTGAATGGCGTCAAGTTGCAGGGTGTGATCACCTGGTTCGACAATTTCTGTCTGTTGCTGCGCCGTGACGCGCAGTCCCAACTGGTCTATAAGCACGCCATCTCGACGATCATGCCGGGCGCGCCAATCCAGCTGTTCGATCCAGAACAAAACAACGACCACGACTGACGGATCATATGGACGATTTCGACGAGGAGGATGGTCGCCACCCAGGCGGCCCCAAACCCTATATCGACAGGCAAGAGCAGCCCACGCGCACTGGCCTCGTCTGCCCTGATGTGAGGGGCAAATCGTCCAACCACAGCATCGAGTCCCGCAAGGCCGAATTCGAGGGTCTGGCAGAGGCCATTCGCCTCGATATCAAATTTTCCGAGATCATGAAGGTCCGGGAAATCCGGCCCGCGACTTACCTGGGCGGCGGCCATGTCGAGTCCCTTGCTGAAAAGGTAAAGGCCGAAGATATCGAGCTTCTGCTGGTCGATGCGGCGCTCACACCCATCCAGCAGCGCAATCTCGAACGCGAAACCGGCACCAAGGTGCTCGATCGAACAGCGCTGATCCTCGAAATTTTCGGAGAACGCGCCGCGACACGCGAAGGCGTTTTGCAGGTCGAGCTCGCCCATCTCAATTACCAGAAGGGGCGCCTTGTGCGTTCCTGGACCCACCTTGAACGCCAGCGTGGCAGCGGCGGCACAGGCTTTATGGGTGGCCCCGGCGAAACGCAGATCGAAAGCGACCGTCGGCAGATCACCGATCGTATCGTTCTGCTCGAAGATCGGCTCGATAAGGTCAAGAAAACGCGCGCACAGCAGCGGCAGCAGCGTACTCGCGCGGCGATCCCGGTCGTGGCGCTCGTTGGCTATACCAACGCCGGCAAATCGACGCTGTTCAACCGGCTGACGGGGGCAGGGGTCTTTGCCGAAGACCTGCTCTTTGCGACGCTAGATACGACGGTGCGTAAGATCGAATTGCCGCATGGCCGCGAGGTGATGCTGAGCGACACGGTCGGGTTCGTTGCGGACCTGCCGCACGACCTTGTGGCCGCGTTCCGCGCGACGCTGGAAGAGGTCGTGGACGCCGATATCATTCTCCACGTGCGCGACATAGCCAATCCCGATCATGCCGCTCAGGCTGAAGATGTGCTCACCGTGCTCGACGAGCTTGGTGTGTCGTCGGAAAACACGCCTGTGGTCGAGGTCTGGAACAAGATCGATCTGCTCGAAGAGCCGCAGCTGACCTTGGCTTCAGCTGCGCCGGCAGGCAATGTGCTGGCGAGCATGCCGGTGTCTGCCCATACCGGCGCGGGCATCACGGAACTGCTCGAACTGATCGAGCGGTCCCTTGGTGAGCAGAGCCGGACCTACCACGTCCATGTGCCACACAGCGCCGGCAGCGATATCGGTTGGCTGCATGGCAATGCCGAAGTCATTTCGCGCGATGAGCCGACCGAACAGGGTCAGGACTACGTCGTGCGTGTCGATCCCCGGCACAAGGCAGCGTTTCTGGAGAGGTTCAACGGCCGGATTGCCTTGTCAGATCTCTGACGGGGCTTTCTGCTTGTCCGCAGCGCGGATCTCGTTCCAATAAGCGTCGAGCCGCTCAAGACCGGCGTCGGGGGCTGCAATGCCGTCCTCGCGGCAGCGGGCTTCGACATAGTGAAATCGGCGCGTAAACTTAGCATTGGCGTCGCGCAGTGCGGCTTCCGGATCAACGCCGGCGTGGCGCGCCAAATTGCTGATCGCAAAGAGAAGATCGCCGATTTCCTCATGGACGGCGTGCTGATCGGCGGCGGCCTTGGCCTCCTCGACCTCTGCCAGTTCCTCGCGAACCTTTGCCATTACGGAATCAAAATCTGGCCAGTCGAAGCCAACTTTCGCGGCCTTTTTCGTGAGCTTTTCTGCACGTGTCAGGGCAGGGAGTACCTGGGGTACGTCGTCAATCGCCGACGATGATTTGGCTGCCTGGCGCGCGGCCTTGGCCTTCTTTTCCGCCGCTTTGACGCTTTCCCAACTGATCTGAGCACCAGCGGCGCTATCGGCAGTTTGATCGCCAAAGACGTGCGGATGGCGGCGAATGAGCTTTTCGGTGATGGCGTAAATCACATCGCCAATATCGAAGTGGCCAGCTTCCTTCGCCATCTGGGCGTGGAAAATTGGCTGCAAGAGCAGATCGCCAAGCTCCTCGCGCAGATCGTCAAAATCCTGACGCTCGATCGCATCTGCAACTTCATAGGCTTCCTCGATCGTGTAGTTCCGGATCGTCGAAAAATCCTGCTCCAGATCCCAAGGACATCCAGATACGGGGTCGCGTAAAGCCGCCATGATCTCGATGAGCCGGGCGATATCGCGAGACGGTTGCATGCTGGGCTCCAAGGACGGTGGATCGACCTCGGCGTCGTTACATCAAAGGCGGGGCGCCGTCACCCAAAAGGCAAGCAGACTTCATTCGCATAATATATATTATGGAACTTTTATGTGTATGAAACTGCTGGTTTCTCAGTTATTTGGTGTGCTCTACGTCATAAGTTGTCACTTTACGCGCAAAGCTGTCCTCACCACGTCTACTTCGCCAATTTGATCGGCTCAAGCTCTCGGTACCTTCCTGATATCAAATTGGTTTCGGCGATCGTGCATGGGGCCGCCCTAGTCGGCACCGGCGCATCCCCAGCATCTGCAAATTGCAGGTCCTGCGTTAGCGACTCCTTTTGGCTGACGAGTTTGACGGACCGAAGGGGCGCTTAACTGGTTGCCCGCTTTGGTGCGTCGAGTTGCATGAGGTGCTTGCGCGCTTCGATTTGCCATACGTGCTCCAAGGACTTACCCCGGTTTCTAAGCACCACGCGCTTACGGTTTCGACCATGATTCCAACAGCAGCGTTCCTGATATGCCACACAGCTCCAGAGCCGTCTGAGATGTCGCTCGTTCAATTCTGGCAAGGCCAAGAAATCGGGGCCGTCAGGTTCCTCGTCGATCATGCCATTGTGGTATTTGTACTTCTCGATCTCGCCAGCAATCATCTCGTCCACGGTATACATGCCGATATCCCTTTGTCGTGTTTGCCAAATAGTCGGCGGCAATGATGCAAGGGACAAATCGGCCGTTACGCTTAGTCTCGAAGGCGATAGGGTTGGCTGCCTTTCTGACAAGTCCGCATTCCTGAGCGCCCTCGCCTTCTACAAGGCGATTGAGTGTTGATTTCCGCCGAGAAGTGCCCCGGGTTTTCCATTGAGAAGTGACCCGCCTGTTAGTTTTGTTTCGGGTCGGCTGCTGCGGTCAAGGGTCTAGGT
>NZ_LMQU01000014.1 GCF_001425445.1 Devosia sp. Leaf420
AACCTAGACCCTTGACCGCAGCAGCCGACCCGAAACAAAACTAACAGGCGGGTCACTTCTCAATGGAAAACCCGGGGCACTTCTCGGCGGAAATCAACATTGAGACGGTAACATCGGTGACGACTCGATCATGTCCATCGTTTCCACCTCAGCTGGCATGGGCTCAGGCGTTGACGTCGACGACGGTGCGGCCCTAGATCTTTCCCTGCAAGACCTGGGCGGCGACATCCTTGACCTCATCCAGTCCGATCATCCGCGTGGTTTGGGCCAGCTTGTCGAGATCGATGCCAGCCAAACGCGACCATGCTTCAGGGCGTACGGTCTGTGCGGCCTTGACGGAGTCGGTACCTGCCAGAGTGACGTCGCGGAGGATGAAAGGGGAGAACCGTGCCGGGGAGATACGCGCCTTGGGCAAGGCCATTGGTTGTAACGACGACACGACTGCCCATCTGCGCTAGGATATGGCGAGCGTCTGGCTCCACACCGAGTCGATTGCGCCCGCCCAACGTTCGGCTGAAATCGGCGCACGTAGCTCGGGCAAGCTCTTGCGGGTGATAATCTCGATTGCGCCCAACTACTTGAGATAGTCACTTTCTGCAAGCCGGCCGGTCGACGCAATTACCCTATAGCCGAGGTTGGACAGATAGCGATCGCAACGGAGCCAACGCAACCATTGGCGCCGATGACAAGGATCGGCCCGCGGTCCGGTGTGATCCCGCCATATTCGAAGGCGAGGACGCTGAGCATCGCCGTGTAACCGGCGGTGCCGATGGCAGTTGAATGAAGGGTCGAGAGTGACTGGGAATCGTGACCAGCCAATCGCCGCTGAGCTTTGCCTTTTGCGCGAATCCGCCATGATAGGTTTGACTCGGGCGCCGGCCATTGACGACGACTTTGTCGCCCGGCTTGAAATCGGAATGAGATGAGGTTTCGACGTTGCCGGTGAAGTCAATGCCGGTAATCAGGGGGAATGTGCGGATCCCCTCAGAGGTGCCGCATAGCGCCATCGCGTCTTTTAGTCCACCGTGAAATATTCGATAGCGACGGTTAAGTCGCCAGTCATCGAATTGTACTCGCCGAAGTCGACGAAATATCGGCGGAGAATTTGTCGGCGCTTTTGGTTGCGCGCAGCGCTTTAAAAGTCTTTTTCCAGTCCTTTTCATTGTCGAATGCGATGCGCGAGGGGCGTCGCGAGGCTATTTGGGGATGCCGATGTAGGTTCTGGTCGCCGTCAGGATCTGCTCTGAAACAGCTTCGGAATCAGAGATGCGGGCCAGAACTAGGGCGCCGATCATGGTGGCCCATTTTCCGAGTGCCTGGGCATCCAACTCGTTTTCGCCGTCTTCGCGAGACACCGTGAATTCCTCGATCTGCCGGTGGATGGCGTCACTCATGACGCTGCGGGCCTGCGGGTCGGCGCGGGCGACTTCAGAACCAAGAGCTGCAAAAACACATCCCTTGCCCGGATTTTCGCGATGGAGCTTGGTCAGATAGTCGTCTGCAAAGGCATCTACGCCATCGGCTGAGATTAGGCGCGACTTTCCAGAGCCTTCCAACGCCAAGGCGAGCGCTTCGGCAACGAGCGCCTGCTTGTTCGGGAAATGCCGCGGGAAGCCGCCATGGGTGAGGCCAGCCGCGTCCATGATCTCGGCGACGCTGACCCCTTCCAGCCCCCGTTCGCGAAACAGTTCTGCTGCTGCAATGACGATGGCGGCGCGGCTCGTCGCCTTCTGCTGCTGACTTGTTCCCATGATCGGCCACTCCTGTGTTTCGATGTTTTAGATGATCACCATCATCTTGACAATCAAGATGATGAACAACATCTTGATTGCGACATTCGGGTCAATCTCCAGCAGGTATCACTATGTCCACTGCACTTATCACTGGCGCTTCAAGCGGCATCGGCGCGGTATACGCGCGGAAGTTTGCCAGTCGCGGCCACGATCTGGTTCTCGTCGCGCGCACCACTCAGAAGCTTGAAGACCTAGCCGCAGAGTTACGCGCGGCATATGGCGTCAAAGTAGAAATCCTCACCGCTGACCTTATCAATGCCACACAGCGGCAGACGGTCGAGAACCGGCTACGGGACGGATCGCCCATCGATGTGTTGGTCAACAATGCCGGCGGCAATATTGCCGGCACTATCGCTGAAACGAATCCTGTCGATCTTGAAAAGCTGGTGACGCTCAATGTGACCGTGCCAACTCTTTTGGCAGCGGCAGCGGCAAGCGGGATGGCCCGGCGGGGTACGGGGACGATCATCAATATCGGTTCCGTCGTCGGCTTCATGCCCGAGCACTTTTCGGGAATCTATGCTGCGACCAAGTCTTATATCTTGACCCTCTCGCAATCCCTTGCCGCCGAGCTTGGGAACAGGGGTGTTCACGTGCAGGCCGTGGTGCCCGCAGCGACACGCACGGCGATCTGGGAGCGGAGCGGGGTGGACGCAAACACACTGCCCAACCTGATGGAGGTCGATGATCTCGTCGATGCGGCACTGGTTGGCCTCGATCGCAAAGAGCTCGTGACCATTCCGCCGCTTGGCGACGAGGCACTGTGGCAGAATCTAGAAAGCGCCCGTCATGGACTCTTGGGCGGTCTCGGCGGCACAAAGCCGGCCGAACGCTATCGTTTGGAAAAGTGAGGGCACGCCCATGAAAACGGCAATAGTGACCGGAGCTTCATCCGGCATCGGCCGAGCCAGCGCTGAAGCGCTTGCGAAAGCGGGTTTCACGGTCTTCGGCACAAGTCGGAAGCCGGGTAGGACTTTGCCTGCCGGCATTGAAATGCTCACCTGCGATGTAACCGACGAAGCTTCCGTAAAAGCTCTGGTAGACACTGTCCTTGAGCGCGCAGGCCGGATCGATGTCGTGGTGAACAATGCCGGCGTCGGCCTCCTTGGCGGGGCAGAAGAGTCCTCCATCAGCCAAGTTCAGGCGCTCTTCGACGTGAACCTCTTTGGCGTTCTGCGGATGACCAACGCGGTGCTGCCAACCATGCGTATGCAGCGGCAAGGCCGGATCATCAATGTCAGTTCAGGTCTCGGCTTCGCGCCTGCGCCTTACTCGGCCCACTATGCGGCGACCAAGCATGCATTGGAGGGTTATTCAGAATCGCTCGACCATGAAATCCGCGCCTTCAACGTCCGGGTCTCCCTGATCGAGCCCGCTTACGTGCGCAGCCCATTCGACCAAAACTCGCTCGAGCCGGACAGGAAGCTGCCGGAATATGACGAGGCACGTTCGAGAGTTCTTGGCTTCGTTCAGGATGTCATGCCCACGGCGGATACACCTGAAATGGTGGCTGAGGCAGTGCTGAAAGCGGCGACGGACAAGGATCAGAAGCGTCGCTACACCGTCGGTGAAGTTGCCGGACAGATCAGCCTCCTGCGGCGGCTGATGCCTGCAAAAATCTTCGACAAGGCCCTCCGCCAGCAACTGCGCCTTCCCGCGTAATTCCAGACAGGACATCCATGCCATGTACGCCTATTTTGTCGATGCCTACAAAAAGGGCTCGCTCCTCCGTCTAAGGGAGGCACCAGAGCCAGACGTTGGGCCCAACGATGTGCTGGTGCAGGTTCATGCCGTCAGCCTTAACCTCCTCGACTCCAAGATCCGCGACGGTGAATTCAAGCCCATTCTACCCTACAAGCCGCCCTTTATCGCCGGCCATGATGTGGCGGGCACCGTCCTTCGGGTTGGCGCCCAAGTGCGAAAATTCAACGTCGGTGACGAGGTCTATTCGCGGCCGAGCGATGGCCGCATCGGCACTTTTGCAGAACGTATTGCCATCGACCAGAAAGACCTGGCGCTCAAGCCCAAGACCCTGAGCTTTGCCGAGGCCGCCTCGGTTCCACTCGTAGGCTTGACCGCCTGGCAGGCATTGGTCGATCGGGCAAACCTCAGATCTGGCCAGAAGGTCTTTATCCAGGCCGGATCTGGCGGGGTCGGTACGTTCGCCATCCAACTCGCCAAGCATCTTGGCGCCAAGGTCGCCACGACGACGAGCGCTGCCAATGGTGAGCTTGTGCGGAACCTTGGCGCCGATGTGGTGATCGATTATCGCGAGCAGGACTTCGAGAAGGTGCTCTTGGGCTACGACGTGGTGCTCAACAGTCAGGATACGGAGACGCTGGAAAAGTCATTGCGCGTTGTCCGCAGGGGTGGCGTAGTCGTCTCCATTTCCGGTCCGCCCGATCCCGGTTTCGCCAAGCAGAAGAGACTCAATCCGATCATCGGATTAGTGTTTCGACTGCTCAGCAGAGGCATCCGCAAAAAGGCCCAGCCGGCTGGTATCCGCTACACGTTTCTTTTTATGAACGGTAGCGGAGCGCAACTCGAACAGATCACCAAACTCATCGAGGCAGGCGCTATTCGTCCCGTTATCGATAAGGTGTTTGCTTTCGAGGCGCTGAATGAAGCCATGGCCTATCTCGAAACCGGCCGGGCCAAGGGCAAGGTGGTCGTTACTCTCCGATAAGGCCAGTGCACCCGTTGTCTCGGCGATACCTGACAACCGGTAGATCCACGCCGTGCTGGTTTTACCGGAACACGACGATGGCCTCAACTTCGAAGAGCATGGTGTCGATGGCGAGCTTGGGAACGGGGACGAGGGTCTGGGCCGGAAGCTTGTCGCCGAACAGGGCGATGACGTTCTGGGCGAGCACGCCGAGCTTGTACATGTCATGGTCCACGACATAGACGGTCAGTTTAGCCACCTGCTCTGGCTTGGCGCCGATGCCTTCGATAGCCACGCCGAGATTGGCATAGGCTTGAGCCACTTGCGTGCCGAAATCGGGCGAGAGAGCGCCGGTCTGATCCTGACCGCCTTGGCCGGAGATATAGGCGATGCGCGCATTGGCCGGCGCCACAACCGCCGTGCTGTACCCATTGGCGGTTGGATCGCCCAGTTTAGGGGGATTGATGAGGGTGAGGTCTTGCGCGACAGCGGCGGCGGAAAATTGCATGATGAATAGTCCTTTTATGAGTAACGTTTTGATCGCCTGAGACATGACCGGTGGTCCTTCTGACACAAGGCGGTTTGAGTTGCTGATGGGAGAAGAATAGGCGACCATACCTGTCATCTGCTGTCAGGTTGGTTGGGGCCATTTCAAATTTATGCGTGCAAGTCGGCTCCTCTCGATCCTCACTACACTCCAGGCCAAAGGGCAGGTTACCGCCCAGGCCCTCGCGGACGAGTGCGAGGTTTCGGTGCGGACGATTTATCGAGACGTGGATGCACTAAGCGCTTCTGGGGTGCCGATTTACAGCGTGCAGGGCAGCGCTGGTGGATATCGCCTGCTCGACGGCTATCGCGTGCGCCTTAATGGCGTGTCGTCAAGCGAAGCGCAGGCGCTGTTTCTCGCGGGCCTGACACAGCAAGCCGCAGATCTGGGAATGGGATCGGCGGCGGCAAGCGCGCGGAGCAAGGTGTTGGCGGCCTTGCCCGAAGAGATGCGGTCGGGTGCGGCGCGGTCGCGCTTTCATTTCGACGCGCCGGCCTGGTTTGCAGAACCCGAGACATTGGCCCAGCTTCCTACAGTGGCTGCTGCCGTCTGGAGCGAGCGGGCACTGCGCTTCCGCTATGCAAGCAGGACCGGCTTAGGTGAACGAGAGGCCGACCCACTCGGTATCGTGCTCAAAGGTGGGGCTTGGTACCTGGTTGCCGGGGTGAAGAGCGAAACCAAGACCTTTCGAATTGCCCGCATGAGCAACGTCCATCTGCTCGAGAAGGCATTCGACTACCCCAAGAGCTTCGATCTGGCTGGCCACTGGGCCGAAAGCATACGTCTCTACGAAGTTGACCTGCATCCCAACAAAGCGACCACTCGGCTATCGCCGGCCGGATTCGCAATGCTCGATGACCTATTGCCGCCCTACATCCGCAGCGGGGCCGTGATTTCGCCGGAGAACGACCGAAATGGCTGGAGGCAGGTGACCATCTCTGTCGGCTTGCTCGACCACGCCGCCGCCGAAATGCTGCGCTTCGGCACTCATGCTGAAGTGCTTGAGCCTCCGGAACTGAGAGCCAAGATGACCGAAATCATTGCTTCGTTGGCGAAGATGTATCGGTCGTCAGCGAAGCCGGAGGGATAGCGACCGCCGGAAGCCGCCCATTGTCCTGGCTAACGGATGCTGAACGGAAAATATTTGGCGTTGATCATGTTGTAGGTACCGTCTTCGGTAATTGTCTTCAGCGCGGCATTGAGTGCGGTTTTCAGGTCCTGCTCTTCCTTGCGCACCGCGATGCCTGCACCATCGCCGAAAAAGCCGGCATCCTTGATGTCTTCACTGCGGAATTCGCAGCATTGGCCGGTCTTGGTGTTGGTGAGCCAATCATAGGCAGCGAGTTTGTCTTCGAAGACGACGTCGACTTCGCCCTTGGCGAGGCCGTCGTAGAGTTCGGGCGACGTGCCATAGACCTTGATGTCCGAGCGGCCATAAAGGCTCTTGGCATAGGCCTCTTGGGAGGTCGCAAGGCTCACGCCGATGCTTTTGCCGGCGAGATCATCCGGCGCAAAAGCCTCGAGGTCGGATTGCTTGTTGGTGATGAAGATGGACGGGCTGTCGTAGTAGCGCTCGGTGAAATCGGCGACCGCGCGGCGTTCGTCGCTCATCGACATGGAGGAGATGATGGCATCATATTTGTCGTCGAGAAGCCCGGGGATCATCTCGTCCCAGTCCTGCGTGACATATTCGCACTCAGCCTTCATCGCAGCGCAAAGGGCATCGGCAATCTCGACGTCGAACCCTTGGAGCTTGCCATTGGTATCAAGATAATTGAAGGGCGGGAACTGTCCCTCGATGGCGATGCGGATGGGGTTGTCCTGGGCGAGGGCCAGAGGGGGCGCAGCTAAAATGCTGACCGCTGCAAGAATGCCCAATGCCCAATGCGTCGTTCCGCTCTGCCCGTTCATTGCCGTCTCCCTAGTGCTGGCGCACGCACGCGCTCTTCGGCCTTTAGCAAAACAGAAAATCTACAATCACAACTTACGTCATCGGCCCATTTGTGAGCCTTTATGACAAGACAATCGTAATTGTTTGAGTAGAGCCTGTGGGCGTACTCGGCATGATTGGCCTTCCCTTGCTTCGTCCCGCCCTCAAATGGACCTCGTCCGGCGCGCTCCTCACCCTGATCGCCATTGGCGGTGTGGTGACCATTGGGCTCGTGCTGGCTTCGGCTATCTGGGCTAGCCGCGAAAGCGACCTTGCTGCGCTCGATCGACAGCGCGAACTTTCAAACACGCGGCTTTCGACACAAATCGAACGCGTTGCCCACGAACTCGACTTGATGGCCGAGGGCTATGCCAGCTCGATTTCCACTGTCGACGAAAGCAATGTCAGCCCCCAGGACGGCAAGGGGTTTAGCCACCTCATCAAGTCGATCTTCGGATACGATCAGGTCTTTGTTATCGACGGCGACGGCAAACTTGCGCTTGAGACCGATGCGGAAATCGCGTCGCGATTTGACTGGGCGAAGCCGCTACTGCTTCCGCTGCTGACAAGGCTGCGGCAGCAGGATGAGCCGCTGCCAGTTGTCGAACTGATGCGCCTTGAAGGCCGCCCGTCTATTGCCGGCATCAAGGCGATTACGCTTGGATCGCAGCCCGTCGCGCCGACCAATCGACTATATCTGATTGCCTATCGCTATATCGATGGTCCGGCGCTCGATGCTTTCAGCCGCGAACAGGGCCTCAACGGCGCCCGTTTTGCGCGCGCTGCTGACCCGGATATCGAAGAAGTCACTTTCGAAATTCGTGCCACAAGCACGGGCGAGCCGATCGGCTTTATCATCTGGACGCCGGACTTGCCGGGCTCGCGCGTCGTCAGCCGGCTTCTCCCGGCCCTCGCCGCTTCCGCGCTCATCATTGCCTCGCTTCTGGCCATGCTGATGTTGTTGCTCAAGAAGTCGATGTCGGAACTGACCGACAGCGAACAAAAGGCCCGGCGCCAATCGCTCCATGACGCCCTCACTGACTTGCCCAATCGAATTTTATTTGGCCGTCGTCTCACTGATTGTCTCGAAGATCAGCGCCTCAATGTTACGCGCTCGGTCGTGGCGCTGATCGACCTCGACAAGTTCAAGGCCGTCAACGACACGTTCGGACATGGCGCGGGGGATGAACTGCTGACTGCGGTCGCCGATCGTATCCGTGCCCTGCTTGGGCCCAATGATACCCTCGCCCGCCTCGGTGGCGATGAATTTGCCCTGCTATTGCCTGACCGCGCCAAGACAGATCGATCGCATGTCGAACTCTTTCAGCGGATCATCACCTCGCTCAATGCGCCCTTTCCGCTGCTCGATGGCAAGGTGACGGCCACCATTGGCTGCTCGATTGGCGCCACGAGCCTGACGAGTGCACGCCAGACGACCAGCGAAGTGCTGCACCTGGCCGATATCGCGCTTTATGAAGCCAAGAGTACCGGCCGCAACCGTTGCGTAGAATATTCGGCGCGGCTTGATAGCTCGGCGCAAATGCGCGCTGAGTTGAAGTCCGAGCTGCAGACATTGTTGGGCACTGGTGGAACAGATCCTCAGTCCGAATTCGGCCTTGAGGTCTTTTTCCAGACCATCCACTGCACCGCGCCGGGCCATGCAGTTTCGGGCGCCGAGGCTCTGGTGCGCTGGCGCCACGAAACGCATGGTCTCCTCACGCCCGATAAGTTCATCACGCTCGCCGAAGACAGCGGCATGATCCATGAGCTTGGCATGGTGGTGCTCGAAAGAGCCTGCGCCGCGGCGACAGGGTGGGACAGCACGCAATTCGTCTCGGTCAACGTGTCGCCCCTTCAGCTTCGCCGTCCCGACTATGTCGACGCGGTGGTGAAGGTGTTGAAACAAACCGGGCTTGCCGCTGAGCGTCTGGAACTCGAACTCACTGAAACCGCACTTCTCGATGCCGACGAGGCAGTGGTATCGGATACATTGTCGCGCCTCCGCGATGCAGGCATCAAGATCGCGCTTGATGATTTTGGCACTGGCTATTCCTCGCTCAGCCACCTCGTCCGCTTCGGTATCGATCGCATCAAGATCGACCGGTCTTTCGTTAAGCTCCTCGGCAGTCGCGCTGATGGCGCCGCGGTTGTGTCGGCAATCGTCGCCCTCAGCCACAGCCTTGGTCTATCGACAACAGCCGAAGGCGTTGAAACCGAAGGTCAACGCGATTTTCTCGTGGCTGCAGGTTGCAACGATCTTCAGGGATTTTTGCTTTCAAAGCCCGTCCCCAACCCCGATATGGGTGTTGTCGATGAGGCGGCTACGGATTTGCGGTTAAGCGGCCTGTCAATCGCTTAAGTTAAACGCCGTTTCGGGAATTGCGTGATCAGTTGCCTGAAGAAACTTGATCATTTTATCTGCGTTATTACGCTCGCAGGCAGTGGGTGAATAAGCTTACATCTGACAAGCGCTGATGATTTCCGATGGACGAATAGATGAACGCTGACCCCCGAATTTCCACCGGAAACGAAGGCCTCGATATCGTATTGAATGGGGGCCTGACGCCATCGCGCCTCTACCTCCTCGAAGGAGCGCCCGGCTCGGGCAAAACCACGCTGGGTCTGCAATTCTTGATGGAGGGCGTGCGGCAGGGCGAAAGATGCCTCTACATTACGCTCTCCGAAACCCACGAAGAATTGGCCGCCGTTGTCGCCTCGCATGACTGGACGCTGGACGGCATCGACATTTTTGAACTGTCGTCGGCAGAGGAAGTGCTTGGCGATGGTCGTGGCCAGACCATCATCCACCCCTGGGAAATCGAACTGAGTGCGACGGTCGACCTGATCATCAAGCGGGTCGAAGAGGTGCAGCCGCGGCGCCTGGTATTCGATAGCCTGTCCGAATTGCGTCTCCTGTCTCAGGATCCGCTGCGTTATCGCCGGCAGGTACTGGCCCTGAAACAGTATTTTGCAGGCCGCAATATTACAGTGATCCTTGTCGACGATCTGACCGGAGAACATGGCGAGCGTGACGCTCACCTCCATTCGATCGCTCATGGTGTCATAACGCTCGAGCGCAATACGCTGGAATTCGGCGCTGCCCGCCGCACTATCCAGATCCAGAAACTGCGCGGCGTCAGTTTTTCGGCTGGATATCATGATGTCCAAATCCTGCGGAGCGGACTCAAAGTGTATCCGCGGCTCATCGCCTCGGACTTTCACACGCCATTTGTCGGCGATCCAGTGCCGAGCGGCATTCCAGAACTCGATGCGCTGCTCAATGGCGGGCCGATGCGCGGCACTTGCGCCATCATGACGGGTCCCCCCGGCACGGGCAAAAGTTCAGTCGCCTTCTCCTATGCACTCGAAGCCTGCCGGCGGGGCGAAAATGCCACCGTTTATCAATTCGATGAGCGTATCGGCACCCTGATGGCCCGCTCCCGCTCTTTGGGGCATGATCCCGATGGGCCAATGGAGGCTGGCTGCCTCAAGCTCATCCAGATAGACCCTGCCGACGTGACGCCGGGGCAGTTCGCCTGGATGGTGCGTAAGGAAGTGGAAGAGCGTCAGGTCAAGGTCATCGTGCTCGATAGTCTCAATGGTTATCTGTCATCGATGCCTGAAGAAAAGCAGCTCATTTTGCAGATGCATGAGCTGCTCTCCTATCTGAACCAGCAAGGTGTGTTGACCCTACTGATCAATCCACAGCAGGGATTGGTTGGTACGATGCACTCTGGCGCGCTCAACATTTCATACATTGCGGACGTCGTGTTCCTGTTCCGGTTTTTCGAAGCCCAGGGCCGTCTTCGCAAAGCTATGTCAGTGCTCAAAAACCGAGCCGGCGCACATGAGGATGCAATCAGAGAAATAAAGTTCGACAGTCACGGCATTCGTATGGGCGATCCCTTGGTTGCCTTCAGGGGCGTCCTGACTGGTACTCCGGAATATGTCGGTGATCGCGGCCCGCTTATGGAAAGCCGCCCCAATGATAGCCAGTGACGGCAAGGTCGTCGTTTATGCGCCCTATGCGAAGGATTCAGCCAGCATAGTTGGGTTGCTGCGGGGCGAGCATTTCGACACGGATACCGCGTCGTCGCTGGCCGATCTGGTGGGGCATTTCGGCGAAAGCCTCGGCGCGGTGCTGATGAGCGAAGAGGCACTGGTGCAGGCGGATTGGTCGGCCCTCCTCAAGGCTGTCCACAATCAGCCGACATGGTCGTCTTATCCCTTCATCCTGCTGATCAGCCAGAAACGCTCTGCCGTTCAGACCGAAGCGGTCTATCGCTTGTTCCCGCCTGAAGTTGCCAATGTCATGGTGCTCGAGCGTCCCATGAGTTCGACTGCGCTATTGAGCGCGGTCCGCTGGGCATTGGCCGGACGGCGTCGTCAGTTCGTTACCAAGTCTCATCTTGATGAACTAGAGCGCCGGGCACAACAGCAGCGCCTGTTGACGCGCGAACTGGCGCACCGGGTTAAGAACACCATCGCCATGCTTCAATCCATCGTTGGGCAGACCATGCGGCCCCACCCTGAAATGGCCGATGTTCAGGAACAGATCGTCGAGCGTTTTTCGGCCCTGGCACGAACGCATGACCTGCTGTTCAGCACCGATTTCCAGGAGGCCGAATTCGGCGAACTGGTGCGGCAGACGCTCTCTGTCCATAGTCGAAATTTCGTCATTAAAGGACCCGCAATTCACTTCTCGCCACAGGCCGCATTGTCATTCGCCCTCGTCATCCACGAGCTGGCGACGAACTCGATCAAATATGGCGCGCTGTCCTCGGACCAGTCGGGCCAGGTTGACGTCATGTGGGAAATCCAGCCTGGCCCGAATTGCGACCAATTGAAATTCGATTGGCGGGAGAGTGGTGGGCCGCCGGTTTCAGCCCCGGCGCGCAAGGGCTTTGGCAGCCGATTGATCCGCGCGACCCTCGGGGGTCTGGGCCAATCCGAGATCAGTTACGCAGAAGAGGGTTTTCGATTGGCCTTCACCGGCGATCTGGCAGGTCTTGCCCAGTCCGTTACCCCAACCGACTGATATCCAAAGGCTATTCCGACGCGGCGAAACGCAAGGCTTCGGAGGAGGAGCGGAGGCGTTGTGCCGTGATGATGGCGATCCAGGTGATGATGGCCTGGCCGATATCGGGCGCCTCGTGCGAGAGCGTCTCGAAGGCTGATTTGCTGAGATAAAGGGTTTGCAGCGAACCGTCCGCAAGGAGATCGGCGGAGCGTGGATTGCCTTCGAGGAGGGCAAGTTCGCCAGCTGGGGCGCCTGCAGCGATGCCAGCGACGCGCAGCGCGCCGCTGGTTGCGGGAATGCGGACGCTGATGCTGCCCGAGAGGATGATCCACATGCCGTCACCCGCATCGCCCATGCGGCAGAGGATTTCGTTGGCGGCATAGTCGCGATGCTCTACCGTCGCCATGAAAATCGCGCGGCGGTCGGTGGATAGGGATTGGAGGAATTCGAGGTCGTCCTGCGCGTGCGGCGCATTGAGGCGCTCACCGAGCGACTTTTCCTCGAACCGCTCGAGGGCCGAATCGAGATCGGGCAGGGTCTCGATGGCCGGGCCGATGAATAGCGCCAACTCCGGCGTGAGCCCCGCGATGCAGAGGCTGCGGCCGTTCTTGGCGAGGCGGGCGCGCATGTCGTTGAGGAGCTTGTTGCCGGTGGCGTCGATATCGGTCACCCGGCGCATATCGAGGATGGCGGTGTCGAACTCTGGTTCGAGCCGGCGCAGTTCGGTATCGAGATCATCGCAATTGCCGAAGAACAGCACGCCCTGAAGACGGAGTACCAGCGTGCGTTCGCCTTTCTGGCGCAAGAGGTCCATGTCATGCGCCGAACGGCCACGGCGGGAGAGGAGGGTTGCGCCGGTGGTGCGCGCGACAATCATTGGGCGCGCCATATCGGTGATGAACAGGAGGCAGGAGAGGACGACGCCGATTAGCACGCCCATCGTGGGATGAACGAGCAGAATGCCGAGCATCACGGCGAGAAGGATGGACAGATCGCGCAAAGCGCGGCCGCGGAGGCTCGGATATTGCGGACGAATGGCGTCGCGCACCATGTCGATGACCGACCAGTTGATCGAGCGTACGACGAAGAAAAGGGTCAGCGCCGTCAAGCCCAGCAGCGGCATAGAGCCGATGAAGCCAGGGATCAGGGCAATGGCGAGGAGCGCGAAACACCCGACGATGCGCGTGAGGGTGGTGCGGCCACCGGCGAGATAGGCGGGGACGGCAACGGAGAGCGACGTGGTCATCGCGGCGGCGCCGGACACGCTGGCGGCCATATTGGCAAGGCCGAGGCCTGCCAGTTCGCGGCGCGGGGTGGCGTCGATCTCGATATAGCCCTTGCTGGCGCGGACCGTGAGCAGCGTGTCGAAAATGCCGATGGCGGCGACGGCGACGGAATTGAGAATGATCGGCTGGATCATTTCGCGAGGGAGCGTTGCGAGACTGCCAAGAGCGGCACTGACAATCCCGGCGAGTTCCCCAAGGGCATCACCGCTGGCGGTGCGGCCCAGCGCAATGCCGGGGAAAACCAGGTGGAGGCCATGGTAAAATACGATGGCTGCGAAAAGACCGATCAGCGGCACCGGCAGGCGCGGAAAGCGCCGGACGAGAAGCAGCATGCCGGCGATCAGGACGAGGCCGATCAGCGGCATGGCCAGTTCGGAGGCGCCGAAGGGCGTGGTGACCAAAGCTCCGAACGAGGTGCGGCCAAAGAGCATGGGCATCTGGCCGATAAAGAGCAGGAGCGAGACGCCAAGACCAAAGCCGGCAAGAACCGGGTGGGGCACGTAGCGCACGACATTGCCGAGCCCCGCCAGCCCAAACAGCACCTGCCAGAGACCCGCCAGCGCCACGCAGATCGCCATGGCGGCGATGGTGGCATTGAGATTGCCGGTGGTCGCCAGCATGGTTGTGGCGAAATTGGCCTGCAACAGCGCCACCATGACGCCGGGCGTGGTCGGTACCGGGCTCGGCGTGCGGGCACCGACAAGGCCGGCAAAGACGGCGCCTGCAAGACCGGCAATAGAGCCAGCGGCGGCCATTTCAGGACCCAGCGCCTGATAGGCGACGACCCCAGCGGCCATTGAGCTTGGGAGCGCAATGACCGAAAGCACCACCAATCGGCAGAAGAGTAATTCGGGCATGAAAGCCGGCGCCATCATGGATGATGAACTGGACGAAGGCATTCTTGATCAGGTGTCGCTGGCCGGGGCGCGCTTTGAACACATGATGTCCATCCTCTCCGCCGCACGCGCCTAGCCCTCCGATCACATTTTACGCGACTATCTTCCTCATGCGAATGAATTTAGTCATTCTCTTCCATTCGCTGCGAATTGAGACGGTAGACAGCCCCCATGGTAGACAGTGCGGCGCCCAGCCAGGCCATCCATTCCAGTGCGCTGTCGCGAGAGGAAAACTACGAGCAGTGGCGCATGGGGCTCGCGAGCCTTTTTGAGGCCAATCCGCTCGATGGTGAACTCGAGACATTCTTCCGCGTTTTTGTTTTGCACTGCTATTGAGCATGCAAGGAAGGCCTAGTTCTATATCCGTCTTCCAAGGGCACACCTTTTTGCGGTTGGCTTCGAGCCATCTTTTGAAAAACGAACGAGGTTTTCGGCATGGCCAAGCGCATCGAGAAAAGCGATCTGCCGGTGAAGACTTGCTTGGTCTGCAAGCGCCCATTCGTCTGGCGCAAGAAGTGGGCCAAGGTTTGGGATGAGGTCAAATATTGCTCTGACGCTTGCAGGGCCCAAAGAAATAGCAAGGTGGGATAGCGGCGTAATTCGGCGTGCCATTCATCCGCAGCGGCGCCTGTCAGCCCGATGGTGAAGGTCGTTCGGCAGCTTGCTCTTGCATGCATGATTTGAGGCAGAACGTTTCCTACGAAGCTATATCAACAAAAGCAGCCGCTTCCGCCGGTTGTAAGACGGGAAAAAGACTTGCCATCTTCAGGTCCCGCAATCCCTAAGCTATTTATCTATAAAAATACTAGACTTATGCTGGCGCCCTGTACCAAGGGGATCATGCATGACCTATCGCCTCAGCCTGCTCGACAAGAGCCCGATTGCCAAGGGCGAAACCGCCCACCGGGCTTTGCAGCGGACGATTGCCTATGCGCAACGGGCGGAAACGCTGGGCTATCATCGGTTCTGGGTCGCTGAACACCACAACGCGCCCGAGCTTGCGAGTTCGTCTCCCGAGATCCTGATCGCCGCTTTGGCGACCTCGACCAAAACCATCAGGGTCGGGTCCGGCGGGGTCATGCTGCAGCACTATAGCCCCTACAAAATCGCCGAAAATTTCAATCTTCTCGAAAGCCTCGCCCCGGGACGCATCGATATCGGGATCGGCAAGGCGCCCGGCGGCTTGCCGCTGTCGACCAAGGCGCTGCAGGCCGGCCGCGACGCTGCAGTCCGTCCCGACTTTGCAACCCAACTGCGCGAGTTTAACGCCTATCTGGGCGAGGGCACTGGCGATCGCGTGGAAGGTCTTTCCGCGACGCCTCAACCGGCCAGCACCAGTGAGCGCTTCCTGCTCGGGGCGAGTGTCGAAAGCGCCGAACTGGCCGCGAGTCTTGGCTGGAACTTCGTGTTCGCCCGCCACCTCAATGGTGATGATGTCGCGCTGGCAACGTCCATTTCGACTTATCGCGATCTGAACCATCGCACTCCGATCGTGGCACTGGCAGCCATCGTTGAGAAGGATGGCAATAAGGCGCGCGAAACCGCAGCCGGCTTCACGCCCTTCCGCGTCACCATCCCGGGCGGTCAAAGCGTCACCGTCGGCAGCGAGGCGCAGGCCGCCGAATATGCTCGTCAGGCCGGCGTCACCGACTTCAAAGTTGAAAAGCGTAAGGCCAATGTCCTTGCCGGCGATGGCCACGACATCGTTGCGGCGCTCGATGCGCTCGCCCGCCAATATGGCATCGAAGAATTCATTCTCGATCTTTTCAATCCCGGCGATAGCCGCCTCGACGCCATCGGATTGATCGCCGATGCGCGTGAGCGCGCTGCCGCGCCGACAGCACTTTCCGCCTGATTTTTCGGAGATAGACCATGACCAAGACCCGCATTCCGTTCGGCCTGATGCTGCATGGCCCGGGCGGCCATATGAATGCCTGGAAGCATCCAAGCGGCCCCGCCGATGCCTCGGTCAATTTCCAGTTCCTGCTCGAACAGACCAAGAAGGCTGAAGCGGCAGGCATCGCCTTCGCTTTCGTGGCCGATGGGCTCTACATCAACGAGCAGTCGATCCCGCATTTCCTCAACCGCTTCGAGCCGATCGCTCTGCTTTCTGCGCTGGCGGCAACGACCAGCACGATCGGCCTCGTCGGCACGCTCTCGACCTCCTATAGCGACCCGTTTACCGTGGCGCGGCAGTTTGGCTCCATCGATCTCCTGAGCAATGGCCGCGCCGGCTGGAATGCGGTGACTTCGCCGCTCGAAGGGTCCGCCAAGAACTATGGCCGCGTCCAGCATCCCAACCACGCCCTCCGCTACGAAATCGCGGCCGAGCATATCGAGATCGTCAAAGGGCTCTGGGATAGCTGGGACGACGGCGCCTTTACTCGCGACCGCGCCAGCGGCCAGTTTGCCGATTTCGCCAAGCTCCACCGCCTCAATTTCAAGGGCAAGTTCCACTCCGCCGAAGGCCCACTCAATATCGAGCGCTCGCCACAGGGCCAGACATTGTTGTTCCAGGCCGGTGGGTCGCCGGCCGGTATCGAGCTTGCCGGCCGCCATGCCGATGCTGTTTTTGCGGCCTCTACATCGATCGACGAAAACCGAGTGCTGACCCAAAAACTCAAGCAAAGCGCCATCGCCCACGGCCGCGGCGCTGATGCGATAAAAATCCTGCCCGGTGTGGGCATCATCGTCGGCTCGACCGATGAGGAAGTCGAACGCAAATATCAGGAGATCGCGGGTCTCGTGAACATCACCGAAGCGCTACATTATCTCGGGCGCTATTTCGATCACCACGATTTCAGCCAATACGATCTCGACGCGCCATTCCCCGAATTGGGCGAAATCGGCCGAAACAATTTCCAGTCGGGCACCGATCGGATCAAGACCCGAGCCAGGGAGCATGGGCAAAGCTTGCGCGAGGTCGCTCTCGAACAAACGACGCCGCGTAGCGAATTTCAGGGTACCCCGGAGCAGATCGCCGACAAGATCGAGGAATGGGTCGATACCGGCGCCGCCGACGGCTTCGTTTTCGGCTTTCCGGTCTCGGCACAAGGCTGGACCGATTTTGAGGAACAGGTCTTGCCCATCCTCGAAAAGCGCGGCCGCCATAACCGCGAGCAGATCGGCACGACGCTGCGCGATCATCTCGGTCTGCCGTACCGCGAAAGCCGCTATGCCTTGCCTGCGGAAAAGGCAGCCGGCTGACCGACCAACCGCGGGGGGCTTTGCGGCTCTCCGCCCCACTTAATAACCATCAGCGCGGAGGCCCGGTCGTGACCGACAGCTTTCTCTATACGCTTCCCACCGATCCCGTGGCCCTGCCGCTCGTCGAGCAACTGACCGAAGAGTACCAAACCCGCTACGGCAATTATTTCGAAGAGGGCGGCGCAGCACAGGAAATGAACCGCTATCCGCCAGAGCGCTTTGGCGCGCCCGATGGCGCATTTGTCCTGCTTCTGCGGAACGGAAAACCCATCGCTGGCGGCGCTTTCATGCGCTACGACGAGACGACGGCCGAGTTCAAACGCGTCTGGACCGATCGTGATCATCGTCGCCAGGGCCTCGCGCGGAAAATTCTCGTCGAGCTCGAAGCGCAGGCGCTGCGCCAAGGATATGGCCGGGTCTATCTTACGACCGGCTTCCGCCAACCCGAAGCGCGCGAGCTTTATCTGCGCACCGGCTAC
Organism: Devosia sp. Leaf420; assembly: GCF_001425445.1. Lineage (GTDB taxonomy): Bacteria > Pseudomonadota > Alphaproteobacteria > Rhizobiales > Devosiaceae > Devosia. Next base: position 17,824 of record NZ_LMQU01000014.1, read on the forward strand.
ACCGCGCTTTTCGATCTTCAAGCCGATCCGGAAAGCATCCAGATTCTGGCATTCGAGAAAGCGCTCGTCGCACCGCGTGCAGCATTTGCGAATGAAAATGGCAGTGCGCTGCAAGCCGCCGTCGCGCGCAAATAGTTTCCTCTCCTCTCCAAACACAGAATGGCGTCGCTTCTCAACGCCACCACTCTCAAACTAATATCTACTAATTCTGTAGATTAAAGGTATGGCCATGGCTTCGGTTACTGACATCGGTTTGGAGAGCGCCCCCAAGCGCACCGCGCCGCAAGACCTTCACCGCCTCAAAGTGGTCGAGGCACGTCATCCCTGGCGCGTCGCCGGAACCATTTTTGCGGCTGCCGTCATCCTCATCACGCTCCACTCGGTGTTCACCAACGAGCGCTGGGGTTGGCCGGTCTTCGCGGAATATTTCTTCTCCGCCCCAGTGCTTTCAGGCCTCGGGCGAACCCTGATGCTTACTGGCATTGCCGCCGTCATCGGCTTTATCCTTGGCGGCCTTCTGGCTTTCGCCCGGGTATCAAAGTCGCCGCTGCTGTCGAGGCTTTCCTGGGGCTATATCTGGCTCCTGCGCTCGATCCCGCTGATTGTGCTGCTGCTCGTACTCAACAATCTTGGCTATCTCTACGCCAGCATCAATCTTGGCGTGCCGTTCACCGATATCCTCTGGGCCCAGTTCGATACCGTTCAGACGCTGAGCCCCTTCGCCGTCGCGATTATCGGCCTCAGCCTCAACCAAGCTGCGTTCTCGTCCGAGATTATCCGCGGCGGTATTCTCTCTGTCGATCAGGGTCAGCACGAAGCCGCTGCCGCTCTTGGCCTCAGCAGTTGGCGCCAGGCAGTGCATATCGTCCTGCCGCAGGCCATGCGCGCCATCCTGCCATCGGGCTTCAATGAAATCATCGGCTTGGCCAAGGCAACGTCCATCGTCTATGTGCTGGCGCTGCCCGAGCTGTTTTACACTGTGCAGGTGATTTATCGCCGCAATCTCGAGGTCATCCCGCTCCTGATGGTCGCAACCGTCTGGTACCTCGTGATCATGGTCGTGCTCTCGGGCTTCCAGTATCTCGTCGAGCAATACTATTCGCGCGGCGCCAAGCGCGAAGCTCTGCCGCCGCTGGTCGATCGCTTCTTCCGCGCTATTGGCCGCAAGGCGCCGGATGCAGCACCCGTCGCGCCCATGTCAGTGGTCGTCGATCGCAAGCCGCTTGCCGGTTTCGAAAGCGGCCGTATCGGTGGCGAAGTGTCGATCCACGGCGTCAACAAGTCCTTCGGCGCGCTCAAAGTGCTCGATAAGATCGATCTGACCGTACACTCCGGCGAGGTGGTGGCCATTATCGGCCCATCGGGCGCCGGCAAATCGACACTTCTGCGCACCATCAATCATCTGGAGCGCGTCGATGCCGGTATCGTCGCCATCGATGGCGAGCTCATCGGCTACGAACGACGCGCCGACACGCTCTATGAACTCAAGGAGCCCGCCATTCGCCGCCGCCGCGCCGGTGTCGGCATGGTGTTCCAGAACTTCAATCTTTTCCCTCATCTCACGGCGCTGGAAAACATCATCGAAGCGCCTGTGTCGGTGGCCGGCGTTCCAAAGGACGAAGCCCTGGCGCAGGGCAGGGATCTCCTCGCGCGGGTCGGGCTTGCCGATAAGGCTGATGCCTATCCCCGTCATCTCTCTGGCGGCCAGCAGCAGCGCGTTGCGATTGCTCGCGCGCTGGCGCTACGGCCAAAAGTTCTGCTCTTTGATGAACCGACATCGGCGCTTGATCCAGAGCTCGTCGGCGAAGTGCTCGACGTGATCAAGGAATTGGCTAAATCCGGCACGACGCTCGTGATCGTCACCCATGAAATCGGCTTCGCCCGCGAAGTCGCCGACCGCATCGTCTTCATGGAAAACGGACGGATCCTAGAAATCGCGCCGCCGGAACGCCTCTTCAGCGCGCCCTCGCACAGCCGAACTCGCGAGTTCCTCGCCAAGGTTCTCTAGCCACTCCCAACTCTGCGCCCTCCTCCCTCTTTCCATGCCGGTCAGCGGCAGGATGGCGCACGTCCAGATCTCAACCCCGGTTTTATCATGCTTCTCAGACGTTCATTCCTTATCGGCGCCACGGCGCTTCTTCTTGCCGCCGCACCAGCCGCCGTCTTCGCTCAGGCCTTTGATCTCAGCCCCAATCCGCCAAGTCGGCTCCATGCCGAAAAGGTCGACGCGATCGCAGCGCTCCTGCCGGCCGATTTCGATTATGCCAAGGATGGCGTTCTCAGCATCGCCATCGCCGCCGGCGCCCCGCCGATTTCGGCCTATGCCACCGATGGCGCGACGGTGGTCGGGTTCGATCCCGACCTCGGAAGGCTTGTAGGCGAGGTGCTCGGCCTTGAGGTCGAGATCGTCCCGATTGCCTGGATCGATTGGCCGCTGGGTCTCAGCAGCAGCAAATATGACGCCGTCATTTCCAATGTCGGTGTGACTGAGGAGCGCAAGGAGAAATTCGACTTCTCAACCTATCGCAAGGGCGTGCACGGTTTTTACGTCAAGGCGGATAGCCCAATCACCTCGATCAAGGAGCCCAAGGATATCGCGGGCCTCCGGATCATTACCGCTTCAGGCACCAACCAGGAGCGCATCACGCTCGAATGGGATCGGATCAATCAGGAAGCTGGGCTCGCACCGGTCGAGATCCAATACTACGACGACGATGCCGCCTCTGACCTCGCCATCGCTTCCGGTCGCGCCGATGTCGAACTCAACCCCAATGGCCCGCTGGCCTATAAGGCGGCGCTGACCGGCAATACGAAACTGGTCGGCACGATCAGCTCCGGCTGGCCCAATCCAGCCGAGGTAGGCGTGACGACCCGCAAGGACAGCGGCCTTGCCAAACCCTTCACCGCCGCCATCAACCACCTCATCGAGACCGGTACTTACGCCAAGCTCCTCGAGCAATGGAACCTGACGCCCGAAGGCGTCGAGCAATCTCAGACCAATCCACCGGGCCTGCCAAAACCCTGACTAGTTTAGGGGCCGGTCGATCCAACGACGATCGGTCCCTCGCGCGGGCGGTGGCTTCCCTCCTTCCCTGTTCCGCCCGCGCCCCCTCCTTCTCGAGACAGACCATGACCGCGCACATCAAAGAGATTGGCTTCCTCATTCCTGGCAATTTCGACAATGCCGTGCCCTCTGCCGGCATCGAGGATACGCTCGAGGTCATCGCTCAGGGCGAGCAGCTCGGCTTTGACAGCGCCTGGGTACGCCAGCGCCACCTCGAGCCAGGCATCGGCTCTGCTGCCGTGTTTCTTGCGGCCGCCAGCCAGCGCACCAGCACTATCCAACTGGGGTCAGCCGTGATCCAGATCGGCTATGAAAGCCCATTCCGGCTCGCCGAGGACCTCTCAATGGTCGATGTGCTCTCGGGCGGTCGGCTCAATGTCGGCCTCAGTGCCGGCGTGCCACCGCATAGCCATCTGATCGCGCACCTGATCCATGACGGCGACTGGCGCCAGCATGACCTGAGCCATGCGCGGATCCAGCGGTTTCGCGACAATCTGCGCGGTGATTATCTCGGGGACGAAGAGACCTTCGTGGCAACGCCTTTTGGCCCGCAGCGCCCACGCCTCCAGCCGCATGCGGAGGGGCTGGTCGATCGTCTCTGGTATGGCGGCGGCTCGCTGCGGTCGGCGCGATGGGCGGGCGAGAATGGCTTTAACCTCCTCACCGGCAATGTCATTTCCGGCGAAGGAACGGATGATTTCCATCTGGCCCAGGTCAATCTGATCAACACCTGGCGCGAGGCTTTAGGCGGGCGGTCTGGGCGCGTTGCCCTTGGCCGCGTCATCGTCCCGACGGACTCGGCGCCACCTTCGCGTATCGCGCGTTATGAGGCATTTGCAGCGTCGCGTTTCGATCGCACGCTGAAGCCACAGGGCGAACGCCGCACGCTTTTTCCGCGCGATCTCGTCGGACCTGCCGAGCAGATCGTCGAATGGCTGCTCGATGATCCGGTGCTGCCGCTCGTCTCGGAGCTGCGCCTCGAACTTCCCTATGAGTTCAAGCGCGAGGAATACGAGCAGATCCTCTCGGACACGATCACCCGCATCGCGCCGGCCCTTGGTTGGCGCGCAAAACCCCAGCCCGCGCTCGCGGCCGAATGACTTTGGCTCCGGCGCCCGCGCGACGCCAAGCCCTCCCTTAAGCGCACTTTTTCCGACATCTGGATGAAATCATGAAAACTACTCTTCTTGCCGGCTTTGCCATTCTGGCGCTTGCGACTGCCGTGCACGCGGCCGAGTTCGATCTGAGCCCGGAGCAGCCGGCCCGCCTCAAGGCCGAACCCAACCAGGAAGCCATTGCGGCGATTCCGGCTGATTTCAAATTTGCTGCCGAAGGCAAGTTTACCGTCGCGGTTTCGCCTTGGGACCCACCGATCGCCACCTATGCGACGGACGGCCAAACGGTAGTAGGTGCCGACCCGGACCTCGCATCGCTAATCGCCGACTCCCTAGGCCTCGAGCTCAATCTCGTCGCCACCGCCTGGGCCGATTGGCCGCTCGGGGTCACTTCGGGCAAGTATGATGCGGTGATTTCCAACGTCACGGTCACCGAAGAGCGCAAGGAAAAGTTCGACTTTTCGAGCTACCGCCAGGACGTCGTAGGCTTTTATGTCCGCAACGATAGCCCCATCCAATCAATCACCGAGCCCAAGGATGTCGCGGGGCTGAAAGTCGTCACCGGCGCCGGGACTAATCAGGAAAAGATCATCCTCGAATGGGATCGCCTCAACCAGGAAGCGGGCCTCGCACCGGTTGAAATCCAGTACTACGACGACTCCGCGGCCAGTACGCTTGCCTTGCAATCGGGCCGTGCCGATGTCGAGTTCAACCCCAACCCAACGCTGTCCTATTCCTCGGCCGTGAGCGGCGATACGCGCCTCGTCGGCGTGCAAAGCGGTGGCTGGCCGGCAAAGGCTGAGATCGCGGCAACGACGCGCAAAGGGTCCGGTCTGGCAGAGGCCGTGACCATCGCGATCAATGGCCTGATCGAGAACGGCCTTTACGGCAAGACCCTCGAACGCTGGAACATCAGCGCTGAGGCGGTGGAACAATCCCAGACCAATCCTCCGGGCCTGCCCAAGACCTGACGCATCAAAACGACGGCCGTGCGAGAGCCGGCCGCCCCATGCTCTCAACCAGAGTGGAGTTCACCATGGCGCATGACCGGCTTTTTCTGATCGATCCCGGCTTTGAGGTTACGGGCCGGGACGATGGACCTTTCGTCTGTCCGTTCTGCAATCAGATTGAAGGGCTGCTCGCCAGTTTTCCGCAGCTATCGCTTGATATCGAGGTGGTCCGGGTAGCATTTCCCCGACCACGACAGGAGGTCGTGGCCTTGGTCGGCGAGGCAAACCAAGGCCTTCCGCTCTTGATCCTCGGCGATAATTCACCCGGTGATGCGCGCGTGCGCGACGGTCTGCATTTTGTTTCCGACACCGAGCGCATTCTCGAATTGCTTGCCGAGCGGCATAGGTTTCCGCGCCTCCTCCGACCAGCGACGGGGGCAAGCAAGGTCGCCTGAGCTCAGGCTGCGAAAGTGGCCTCAAGGCTTGTTGCGGAGCGTTTGGACAGCGTGCAGGCATGACGCTCCGCCGTGCCCTTGATTACCAATTCGAATTCGTCGGGGATGATCATCGGCAGGGAGACGGCAAACTCGGCGCCGCCATCCCAGAGCGATCGGATGGTGCAATCGTATGTCGATCTGCCGCCATCGAAGATGACCTGGCCGGCTTTGAGCACGCGGCGCCGGTTGGGCTTTGGTGGTTCGGTCGGCGCGTCCGACCCGCACACCTGGTTGCGGCCGGAGCGCTTGGCGACATAGAGCATCTGATCCGCGCGTTCGAGCAGCGTATCGAGATCGTCGCCCTCGCCGATGGTCGAGACGCCGAAGGATGCAGTGACTGCAATGGGCGGGAATGTTCCAGGAAAATCAAGCGCTTTAACGATGGCCCGGAGTTTTTCGGCGGTCGCCATCGCCGCCTTGTGCTCGGTGCGGGGGAGGATAATCGCGAACTCTTCCCCGCCGACGCGACCGACGAGATCGCTCTCACGCAACCCGTCCTTGAGGGCCTTTGCGACCGACGCCAGCACACGATCGCCTGCCGCATGGCCATAGGTGTCGTTCACCTGCTTGAAGTGGTCGATATCGAAGGCGATGCAACTAAGCGGCGCCGCATAACGGATAGCGAGGGCGAGATGTTTGACCGCCTCATCCTGGAAGGCACGCCGGCTTCTCGCGCCTGTAAGCACGTCCGTCGATGCCTCCTGTTGCAGCTCCAGCTCGTGCATGACGATGGCTGCAAGATGGGTAAGGATGGCGGTGTCGCGTTCGCTGAACTCGCGGGCGGTGCCGTCGATCGCGCACACGGTGCCGATGGTCAGGCCGTCGCCTGTCATGATTGGCGCACTGGCATAGAAGCGCACTTTGGGCCCGCCCGTGACATGCGCATTGTCGAAAAAGCGCTCGTCCTGACTGGCATCGGGCACGATCAGCGGCCGGCCCAGTTGCAGCGTATCCTTGCAAAACGTGCTGTCGAGAGAGACTTCGGTATTCTCAAGGCCATCGACGGCCTTGTACCACTGGCGATGGGCATCAATCATCGACACGATGCCGATTTCGACCCCGAAGATCAGCTTGATCAAGGCCGCAACGCGGTCAAAGACCATTTCTCCCGGCGTGTCCAAAATGCCAAGCCGCTCGAGGGCATCGAGACGGTTGGGATCGGCGGCCACCTGACGATAATCAGGTGTAAGGGATGTTGGCATGGTCTTGTCCTGACGCTACGGACATTGAAGTTTCACCATCAAGGGCATGACGGCATTCTGCGCGCTGTCTGGGCCAAAAAATGTTCAGCGACAAGGGGATTTGAATTAATCTCTAGAGGCTGACACGGCACGCACTTCGGCCAGCCTATTCTCGGCATAATCATCCTTCCAGCAGACGGCAGCCTCCCATGCGGCAGAGGCTTGGGCCGCGGCATCACCCTCGGCGCCCTCCAACGCGCCGCCATTAAACGGCAGGACGAGATCGAGGAGGGGCACATCGACATGGGCTTCATCCCAATCGACAAGGCCGACCCGATCGCCTGTCATGAGGATATTGGCCGGGTTGTTGGGATTGCCGTGGACGACGCACATTTCGTGCCCCGCAAGACGGGCCCAAGCCGCGCGGCAGCGTTTGACGGCTTCGTCCGGCATGGCGGTGAGATCGATGCGGGTGCCGTGATTGGCGCGCAATAATTCGAGCGACGCCTTCCAGCCCGGGCGCTGAGGCCAATCTGCCGTCAGTCGATGAAGCGCGCGCAACGTCTCGGCCACGCGCCGCCAATCGCTGGCATCGGCCGGTGGTCCGCCCTCGATAAAGGTCATCACCATCAGCCCATGCGCGAACGGGCGGCCATCTTTTGTTGGGATCGGTACCGGCACGGTCAGGCCGGCGCGATCGAGGTGCTGCAGCAGCGCGGCCTCCCAGGCGAGATCGTCATCGCTTCGCTTGCCCAGGCGCGCGACCGCGATTGTGCCGCCGATATCGACGCTCCACACATCGTTGGACGAGCCGCCGGTGAGCGGTTTTATCCGCGTCGCGTCCCAAAGTGTCAGCGCATCCCAACTCATTTGGGGTTCAAATCCTCAGCCCTTGTTGGCGATGAGAATGCCACAAGGTTTGAGGGCCGGGAATAAGTCGGGACGGAGCGCAGAAATCGTGATGCGCCGGGGCGAGGATATCTCGTTACGGTTTGGGATCTTTCCGCGGGACGTCCTTGAGCTGATCCATGAGGAAAGCGTGGGTCGCGGCATTGGCGACGATCAGGGTGCCGGTCTTTTCAAAGACTTCCGGGCCGCGGCCCCACCAGTCGGTGACGATGCCGCCGGCCTCTTCGACGAGCAGAATCCCGGCGGCGGTGTCGACGAAGCCGGTTTCCTCAAAATAGCCGGTGAGGCGGCCGCAGGCGACATAGGCGCAGGAATTGGCGGCGCTGCCGACGATGCGGACGGCGCCGGTCGGGGCGCGAATGGCGTCGAGCCGGGCATAGGCGCCGGGATAAAGTTGCAGGTTTGGCGTGGGCAAGCCAGTGCCGATGCACATCATGGCGACATCGGTCGAGCGGCTGACATGAAGCCGTTCGCCATTGAGAAAGGCGCCACCACCCTTGAGCGCGGTGAACATCTCGTCGGAGACGGGATTGTAGATGAGGCCACACATGGTTTCGTTGCCCCGGCGGAGAGCAATGGTGATCGTATAGTGCTGGCCGTTAAGGAAATTGGTCGTGCCGTCGATTGGATCGACGAGCCAGCGATGGGTTTCGTCATCACGTTCGGCCGGCGCGAATTCTTCGCCTGTCAGGCCCCAGGGATAGGCGGAAAGCAGGCGGTCGCGGATCAGGGTTTCGGAGTCGCGATCGGCGTCGGAGACGAAGTCGCCCGGGCCTTTGACGCCGATTTCGAGATCGCGAAAGCGCGCGAAATGCTCAAGGGTCAGCGCGCCGGCTTCGCGGGCGGTGGCGACCATGTCGGCGAGAATCTTTGAGTAGTCTTGGCTCATGAGGCAAAGGCTGCTGCGAGCCCCTCCGGATCGTCCGTCGTGATCTGATCGACTTTGAGCGCGAGAAGGCGCTCGATCAGCGGAATGGTTGAGGAATCGACCTGGCGTATGGTCCAGGCGTCGATGCGCTTGCCGGCCGCGTGGATGGGCGCGACGATATCGAAGCCGGACTTATCCGCGACGAGGACAATGTCATAGGCGAGGTAGATCATGTCCGCGTTTGGCGCGGTCGCGAGGGCCTCGGAAATGAAGGTTTGGTAGTCGCCGGTTGCTTGCAGCTTGGCGAGAGACTCCCCGTAGCAAGGGTCGTAACCGCTGCGCAGTTTCGGGGCCGAATTCGTTAGCATTCCGATAGCATCGAAGTCGCCGCCGGAGAGAATAAGGTAATCGGCGACAGGCGCGACACTCGCGCCGAAATTGGCGACGATCCTTGGCGTGAGGGCGGCGTAGCCTTCCTTGAAATCGAGCTGCAGCAGTGCGTCGGGGTGCGGCTTCTCTTTGGAAAGAAGCGCACAGAGGTCTTCGAGCAGCATGACCTTGTCGGCGATCGGCTGACCGTCATTACCGCGAAGGTTCAGCTCGCGGAGAACCGAGGCCGGCGTTTCGCGGACGAGGCCCGTGCCGGTGGTTTCGGCATCGAGCGCGAAGTTATGAAGGATAGCGCAGCCGTGGTCGGCGTGGATAACGAGATCGACCTCGACACTGGCCCCAAGGCGCATGGCTTCGAGGATGCGGCTGCCGGTGAAGACCGGATCGGTTGGCTTGCGGCGGCCGCGATGCCATTTGATAGAGGTGCGGTGACCATCCCGCTCGATATAGAGAGGATCGCTCATGGGGCGCTCCGGAACACCTGGACATCGTCGCGATAGGCGGCGACGGCGCGGGGCATGAGATTGACGCCTTGACCGTGCTGGAACTGACCGGGTTGATTGACCATGGCTTTGAGGCGCTTGCCATCGGGCAGGTCGAAATCGACGAGGCCATGAGTGCCGTAATCGGTGACGCGATGGACTTTGCCGGCGCCGGGTTCGGCCGGAACGATATCGAGGGCTTCGGGGCGGACGGCGAGGGTGGCCGGGCCGTCGCCGATGGCAAGCCGATGAGAGAAACCGGCGCGGGTGAACTGGCCGTTGCTGACCGTGCCTTCGATGAGATTCATCGTGCCGATGAAGCCGGCGACGAAAGGCGTCTGCGGGTTGCGATAGACGACGTCGGGGCGATCGATCTGCTCGGTGCGGCCATCGCGCATGACGACGATGCGATCGGCCATGGAAAGGGCCTCGTCCTGTCCGTGCGTGACGAAGAGCGTCGTGATCCCGACGCGCTGCTGAATGTCGCGGACTTCTTCGCGGAGGCGCTCGCGCAAGTGCTGGTCAAGGCTGGCGAAGGGTTCGTCGAGGAGGAGGATTTTTGGTTCGAGCACTAGCGAGCGGGCCAGGGCGACGCGCTGCTGTTGGCCGCCCGAAAGCTGGGTGACGCGGCGCGAGCCATAGCCGCCAAGACCGACCAGCTCGAGCACGGCTTCGACGCGGCGCTTGATCTCGTCTGCCGGGAGGCGACGGAGTTTGAGGCCGAAGGCGAGGTTTTTGGCGACATCCATATGCGTCCAGAGCGCGTGGCTTTGAAACACCATGCCCGTCGGACGCTTTTCCGGCGGGGTGCGGGTGATGTCTTCGCCGTCGATGGCGATAAGGCCCGAGGTCGGGGTTTCAAAACCCCCGACCATGCGGAGAAGCGTGGACTTGCCCGAGCCCGAGGGGCCGAGCAGGCAGACGAGTTCGCCGTCCGCGACTTCGAGCGAGAAAGAGTCGACAGCCTTGGTGCCGCCGGGGAAGAGTTTTGTGACGTCTTTGATGGTGAGGACGGACATTTTTATTCCTAGGTCACGCGGTCGCGGGGAAGGGTCGCTGCGCGACTGGAGAACGGTGAGTTTGGCCACACCCCCTCCCGGCCTCCCCCATCAAAGGGGGAGGTGAAGGGACGGTGGTTTAGGCGAGAAGCTGCCTCAAACTGGATCGGACACCTCCCCCTTGATGGGGGAGGTTGGGAGGGGGTGTGCTGGGCCATGCTCAAGCACCGAACCCCTTGGCAAACGAACCCGAATTGACCACCCGCCTTGCAAACAGCAGGGCGATGAAGCTTGGCACCCAGAGTAAGACTGAGAGCACGGCGCCGTATTGGATGACGGGCTGGTTGTTGATGAAGGAGATCATCAGGACCGGGAGGGTGCGGACTTGCGGGGCACCGATGAGCCAGGCGCCTTCGGTCTCGTAGAAGGTGCCGACAAAGCTGAGGAGAATGGCGGCGGCGATGGTCGGGCCGGCTTGTGGTAGGGTGATGGACCAGAAGACGCGGAAGGGTGAGGCGCCGACGTCGCGGGCGGCTTCTTCCATCTTGCGATCAACCGACTGGAAAGCGGCGACTGGGATCCAGATCATGAACAGCAGCGTGCCGACGAGCTGGATGAGGACGACGCCCCAGAATGTGCCGATGAGGTTCAGTTGCAAGAAAATGCCGGCGATGGCGACAAGAAGCCCGAACTTTGGGAAGGCGTGCCCGGCGAGAAACGAAAAGAACAGAATATCGCGGCCGGGAAAGTCGAGGCGGGCAAAGGCATAGGCAGCCGGCAGGCAGATGACGGCGGAGAGCACCGTCACTGTGGTCGCGAGCGTCAGACTCATGGTGATCGAGGACCAGACATCGGCACGGGCCAGAGTCTGGTACCAGAATTTGAGCCCGAATTCCTGCGGGATAACCGAAGGAAAGCGCCAGACATTGGTGAAGGCCCAGGTGCCGACGACGAGGAGTGGGGCGACGATGACGAGGGTGAGGACGACGGCGAAGACAATGCCGGTCCAGTCGATCGGCGCTCTGATTTTCACAGCTGTGGTGCTCATGTCACGGCGTCCTGTTCTTGGCGACGGAGCGCACATAGAAGAGCCCGAAGACGATGCAGAAGCCGAAGGTAATCACGGCCTGGGTGATGGCATTGGTCGGATCGAAAAGATCGCGGAAGGTGCGCTGCATGAAGGGCCCCATCATTTCCGGCGCGGCGGGACCGAGCACATAGGGCAGGGTGAAGGCCGAGAAGATGCCGAGGACGGCAAAAGAAATGGCGACAAGGATGGAATTGGAAATGCGCGGCAGGATGATGTGCCAGAGGAGCGCGAAGCGCCCGGCGCCGACATCGCGCGCGGCTTCGATCGCCTGATTGGACACATTGCCGAGGCCCGAAAGCAGGATCAGCACGGTCAGCGGGATATTGTCCCAGACGAGGCCGATTACCGGACCCCAGGGCGTCAGGTAGGGCGATTTGATCTTGGGGAGGCCCACCGAATTGAGAAGGAGGTCGACGGTGCCATTTGGTCCCAACACGCGGATAAACGCGAAGCTGAGAATGATGGAGGGCACGAACATCGGGAAGATGGCGAGGCCCTGCACATAGGCAGCGATCTTGGAATTGGAAAAGCGCAGGTAAAGCGCGATGGGCAGGCAGATCACGAGGAGCAGCACGGCGCAGACGCCGGTGGTCCAGAGCGTGATGGCGAGGTTCGCCCGGCTATAGGGATCGCTGACGAAGAACTCGTAGCTCTCCGCCGAAAAGGTGCGGCCGCCATCGGGCGTCGGCAACCAGAGCGTCTGAATCACCGCCGAAATGATCGGCCAGATGATGAGCCAGAGAACGAGGAGAACGGGCACGGCCACGAGCAAGAGGCCGATCGGCCTCTTGCGTTGGGTGGGTGCGGGCGCGAGGGCGCCCGCTTCTGTCGATGTCACGAGGCAGGGTCCACATTCGGTGCAACGGCGCGGTACCAGCCATCATTGATGGCAGTTTCCCACTTGCCGCCCGGGAAGGTCGGGATCGATTCCGGAATGATGTCGGCGAAGCGTTCACGCAGGTCAGCTGCGACATAGTCCCAGGAGACGCCGGGGAAGCCGCCGAGCTCGGTGAGAACGGCAGACTGGATTTCCTCGGTGAGGAGGAAGTCGGCGAGCTTGAGAGCGGCGTCCTTGTTGGCGCCGTTCGAAAGGACGGCGATATAAGTGAAGCCGCCGGGAAGGCCGAGGTCCTGAAGCTGGACGAGGCCGGTGGTTTCCGGCAGCACGCCCTGCTGGATGGCCGAGAGGGCCTGATCGGACCAGGCCGGGATCATGGTGACAGCCGACTGGCCGAGGAGCTGCAGCGACTGGGTATTGCCCGAGGTGTAGGCGCCGTTTTCAAAGAGCGACGGAGCGAGGTCGTTGAGCATGGCCCAAGCGGGGGTCAGGGCTTCTTCGGCAAATTCAGGGGTGAAATTGTCGACGGTGAACTTCTTGGGGTCGTTGCCGTTGGCTTCGAAAATGGCGCGACGGACGAAATTGCCACCCGAACCACCCTTGTTAGGGCGGTTGTAGATGAACTGACCCGGATTGGCCTTGATCCAAGTGACGAGATCAGCCCAGGTCTTGGGCACATTGGCCGGATCGAGCTTGGTTGTGTCATAGGCCAAAAGGACCTGCGAACCGCGATAGGGGAGGCGGGTCGGGATGTCGTTGGCAAGCGGATTGATCTTGGAATAGTTCGAAAGGCCAGCGGTCGAAAAATCGACGAAAAGGCCTTTGTCGATGGCGCCGGCATTGACGCGGGTGTCGTAGCCTTCGAAAAGATCGGCCTGCGGATCGGCGCCGCTCGCGAGGGCGGCAAGGGCACGGTCGCCGATGGCAGCAACGCCGGGGCCGTCGCCACCGTCTACGAGATTGAGCGTGATGCCGGAATTGGCGGCTTCGAATTTCGGTTTTACCACATTGGTCCAGAAGTCGATGACGTTCTGGTCCGAAGTGAAATAGACGTCGATCACGCCTTCGGCAGCGAAGGTCATGCGGGGCATCAGGGTCACGCCAGCCGAAATAGCGGCGGCGGAAATCAGGAAATGGCGGCGTTTCATCATACTCTCCCGTGTCGGCAGCTCAGGGCGAGCTAACCTTCGCTCTCGCTGGCGACGGAGTCCATGAACCGGCACGCTGGCCGATCAGCGGATGCGCGGCCAGCTCGCATCCACCCAACTCATGGGCTCCCCTCCTCATTGCGGCAGCGTGCGGAAGACAGCCCAATCTTTTGCCGGGTCAATCTTGTGCATCGTTGCAGCACCAGACAACACCGAAAGATGCTTGCACACAAGTGCAATTCCATCTCTTTCGGCTGTGCTCAATATTTTGCTTGGGTAACGCTTTGATGACAGTGAAAGGCTGCGCACGTGTGCAAGGTGTTTCCGTCTGTGCAGTGCCCTTTTTAGAGTGCTGAGGCTCTTATACTTTTTCGCCAGATCGGGACGGGCTGAAAAATGCGGCGGCCGGGGATAACCGGCACTGGTGCAGCCAGAAGGTCGACCACGTGATCGCCCATTTCTGCAAAGGGCTGAGCGAAGGTGGTGAGCTTATACGATTCCCAGGCGCCCTCTTCGATATCGTCGAACCCGACAAGGCAAAGCTGATCGGGGAGGGTGAGGCCGAACTCGTGGCGGGCGGCATCCATGAAACCGAGCGCGAGGAGATCGGTAACGCAGAAAACGCCATCGGGGCCATCCGAGCGCCCGAAGAGGCGGCGCGCGCTTTCATAGCCCGAGGCATAGGTGGTGGGGCCGGCGGCCATGACGGCGACGGGAAGGCCCGCCGCCTCGGCGACGGCGACGAAGACGCGTTCGCGCTCGATCAGGCTTGCGGTATGGGCGGTAGAAGTGACGAGGGCAAGGCGCGTGCAGCCGGCGCGGCGGAGGAGGAAGAAGGCCTCGCGGCCGGCCATTTCATTGTCGACACCGAGATTGTGGCAGCCAGTGAGCGGGTCGTCACGATTGATGAGGACGACCTGCTGGCCATTGGCGAGGCTCGTTTCGATGAGCTTTGCCGATGGCGTGCCGGAGAGAAAGACGGTCGCATCGGCGCGGTAATTGAGGGTCTGCCGCATGGCCGAGGCGACGCTTTGCTCGTCCGTGCCGGTATTGATGACCATGGTCACCTTGCCGGCGGCCTGCAATTTGCGGGTCAAGACGTCGATCAGCCGGGCACGGATGGGCGTCGTCATGTCGGCGACGACGAGGCAGACGATATTGCTGCGTTCGCGCAGTCCCCGGGCAAGGTGATTGACGTGGTAGCCAAGCTCACCGGCCGCTTCGAGGACCTTGCGGCGGGTTTCCTCGGAAACGCTGGCGCCATCGGTAAAGGTGCGGGAAACGGCGGAGCGGGAAACGCCGGCGCGCTCGGCGACGGTGCGCGCGCTGACGAAGGGGCGGCGTTCCTCAGTCATGATCGCGGGCCTCGAGTGTCGGGCCCGCGATGTTGCTTTCATTCCACGCCCCGTCAAGAGGCGTTGGTGATCAGTACTTGATCACCGAGCGGATCGACTTGCCTTCATGCATGAGATCGAAGGCGTGGTTGATTTCATCGAGCCCCATCGTGTGGGTGACGAAGGGTTTGAGGTCGATCTTGCCACTCATGGCGTCTTCGACCATGCCGGGAAGCTGGCTGCGGCCCTTGACGCCGCCGAAGGCGGTGCCCATCCACTTGCGGCCGGTGACAAGCTGGAAGGGGCGGGTGGAGATTTCCTGGCCGGCGCCGGCAACGCCGATGATGATCGACTGGCCCCAGCCGCGATGGGCGGATTCGAGGGCGGCGCGCATGACGTTGACATTGCCGATGCACTCGAAGGAGTGGTCGACACCCCAGCCGGTCATTTCGACGATCACCTGCTGGATCGGCTTGTCGTGATCCTTGGGGTTGATGCAGTCCGTGGCGCCAAACTCGCGGGCGAGATCGAATTTGCCCGGATTGGTGTCGATGGCAAAGATGCGGCTGGCCTTGGCCTGGCGTGCGCCCTGGATGACGGCAAGGCCGATGCCGCCGAGACCGAAAACGGCGACGGTGTCGCCTTCCTGCACCTTGGCCGTGTTGTGAACAGCGCCGATGCCGGTGGTGACACCGCAGCCGAGAAGGCAGACGTGCTCGTGGTTCGCCTCAGGATTGATCTTGGCGAGAGAGACTTCGGCGACGACGGTGTATTCGGAGAAAGTCGAGCAGCCCATATAGTGGTAGAGCGGCTCGCCATTATAGGAAAAGCGCGTGGTGCCATCGGGCATCACGCCCTTGCCCTGCGTGGCGCGGACCGACGTGCAGAGATTGGTCTTGCCCGACTTGCAGAAGAGGCATTCGCCGCATTCGGCAGTGTAAAGCGGAATCACGTGGTCGCCGGGCTTCACCGAGGTCACGCCCTCGCCGACTTCGACGACGACGCCCGCACCTTCATGGCCGAGAACAACTGGAAAGAGCCCCTCCGGATCGTCGCCCGAGAGCGTAAACGCGTCGGTGTGGCAGACGCCGGTATCGGTGATTTTGATCAGCACCTCGCCCTTCTCGGGCGGAGCGACGTCGATCTCGACGATTTCAAGCGGCTTTCCTGGCGCAAAGGCGACGGCGGCGCGGGATTTCATGGCTGGCTTCCTCAAGTCGGTCTTGATCGTGAGGTACAAGCCCATGCTCCGAGGTGCAAGTCACCGCGATAGTGGCTTCATCTGCGGCAAGTCGGCGCATCGAAAGCGGCGCAAAGCCAGCAAAACAGCTGATCAAAACACCGAGAGTCCTGAGATTTTGAGGAATTTCATCGGTTTAGTGGAACCAAATCAATTTTTGTTCATTTTTTGATCGCCTGCCTTTCGCCCCAATCGACCCTTAGCGAGGCGCTGTTCACGCATTTTTAACGCGTGAAACAAGGCCGCCAGAAGGCGGAAACGAGAGCCGTTTGGGTATGCGTGATTCGCATGCCCGCCATGCAACAACTTTCCCACCTTGGCGGCGTTGCCGGAAATTGATGGAAAGCAAAGAACAACAAGCGTCACAAATGCTCACCGCTCATTCCCATCGCTTTTCGCGCCGCGCTTTTCTGACCAGCGCCGCGGCGACACTTGCCCTGCTTTCCACGACGTCGCTCACCGGCGCGGCGATGGCGCTCGAACCGGTTTCGGGCCAGTTCGACTTCGACAGTTTTTCCGCGCGCATGCGCGATCTAGCCGGCCAGCCCTATCAGAGCCCTGAGCTGATCGATTCCGAGGCCTATACCGGCCTCAACTATGACGGCTACCGCCGGGTGCAGTTCAACACCAAGAAGGCGCGCTGGCTCGGCGATGATCATGGTTTCCAGATCCAGGCTTTCCCGCCCGGCTGGCTCTTCAAGGAAAAGGTCTCGGTCTACGAGATCACCGACGGGGATTCCCATCCCTTCGCCTTCAACTCGGACGATTTCATCTATCATTTCGATGACAAGGCCGAGCGCGAGAAGATGGAGACCGCCGAGTTTCCAGGGATCGCCGGCTTTCGCATCAACTATCCGCTCAACCGTCCGGATGTGGCCGACGAACTCGTCGCGTTTCTGGGCGCGAGCTATTTCCGCGCGCTTGGCCGCGGCAATATCTACGGCTCGAGCGCGCGTGGCCTCCTGATCAATTCCTGGCGCGATGGCCCGGAAGAATTCCCGCGCTTTAGCGAATTCTATATCGAGCGTCCAAGCGAGAAGGGCCCGCTGACGGTCTATGCCGCGCTTGAAAGCCAGAGCGTCACCGGCGCCTATCGTTTCGTCGTTCATCCCGCCGGCGAAAGCCAGCAGGAAACCATCATGGACGTGACGGCGCGGCTCTATTTCCGCACCGATATCGCCGAAATGGGCATTGCCCCGCTCACCTCGATGTTCCTCTTTGCCGAAACCAACCGGCATGAATTCGACGATTTCCGGCCGCAGGTGCATGATTGTTCCGGTCTCGTCATCGAGCCCGAAGCCGGCCTGCCGCAATGGCGCCAGCTCAACAACAACGAGCAGCTTGGCAATTCCTACTTCTGGGATGCCAATATTCGCGCCTTTGGGCTTTACCAGCGCAATCGCGAATTCGAATCCTACCAGGATGCCGGCGCCCATTATGAACGCCGCCCCTCGATGCGTGTCGAGCCGACAGGCAATTGGGGCCAGGGCCAGGTTCGCCTCATCGAAATTCCGGCCAAGTCGGAAACCGATGACAATATTGGCGCGTTCTGGATTCCCAACGAGCCCCCGAAGGCAGGCGAAGCCCGTGAATATGGCTATCGGCTGATCTGGGGCGATCTGATGCCGCGCGACGATGATGCTCTTGCCCATGTGGTCGAGACGCGCATCGGCAAGGGCGGTGTCTCCGGTGTCGAAAACGCCGCAAGCCTGAGAAAATTCGTCATCGATTTCGATGGCGGCAGGCTCGCCGAACTTTCGCCCGATACGGTCTTTGAAGTCGAGGCGACAGCATCGGCCGGCGAGATCGTGGGATCGACCTTTTCTCAGATCGAAGCCAATGGCCTCTGGCGGTTGGTGCTCGATGTCGAGACCGAGGGGCAGAGCCTAATTGAATTGCGAGCCAGCATCGGATCGGGCGGGGAGCCGCTGACCGAAGCCTGGCTTTACCAATGGCGTGGAGTACCCGCATGAAGCATCAGAATTTCCAGCCCCTAGACGGCTTGCCGAATGCACCCTTGTCCATGCCAAAGCAGGCGCTTGAGCGTCCTGCCGCATTTGGATCGTTTTGGCGTGCTTTCCTGTTCGTATGGCAGCGTGGCTAGGACAGTGAACGTATGAGCAATCGGCACACGATGGGGCAGGCTGAGTGGCTAAGGCTACTTACGCTGAGCTTTGCCGCGGCCGTGAGCTTGACCGCAGGCACGGTCTTTCTCGACCTGATCGGAGGCAACCGTCCGGTTTTCCTCGATTGGGTAAGAACCACCCTCCTGGTCCTCACCGGCTTTTGGCTGGTTTGGGGCGGTACGATCGGCCTACTCGGCGCGCTGTCGCCGGCGCCAAAACCGCGCCGCGATGTCGGCCGGCCCGAGGGCAAGACGGCGGTACTGATCCCGGTCTACAACGAAGACCCGGTCGAAACTTTTGCGCGCATCGCGGCGATGAACCGCCAGATCGTGGCGCGCGGCTTCGGACCGCAGTTTCACTTCGTCATTCTCTCCGATTCGACCTCGCTTGAAGTCGCAGCGGAAGAAGCGAGCGAATTCGAGCGCTTGATCGTCGAGCCCGAGGCCGCTGGCCGCATCTTTTATCGGCGCCGCGACCGCAATGTCGGGCGCAAGGCCGGCAATATCGAAGATTTCGTCGCCCGCTCGGGTGGCGCCTATGACTATGCCATCATCCTCGATGCCGACAGCCTGATGGAAGCCGACACTATGGTGGCCATGGTGCGTCGGATGGATACCGATCCGGAAATGGGCCTTCTACAGACCGTGCCGGTCGTGATCGCGGCGCGCACGGTCTTTGGCCGCATGATGGCTTATTCCTCGGCCTATTTCTCGCGCTATTTCGCGCGTGGCTCGGCCATGCTGCAGGGTGAACATGGTCCCTATTGGGGGCACAATGCCATCGTGCGCGTGCGGGCCTTTGCGTCCTGCTGCGGCCTGCCCGTGCTTTCTGGCAAGCCACCTTATGGCGGCCATATCCTTAGCCACGACTATGTCGAGGCAGCCCTGCTTGCCCGTGGTGGCTGGAAGGTCGAGGTCGACCCTGAACTCGGCGGCTCCTATGAGCAGGGTCCGGAAAACCTCATCGAATACGCCAAGCGCGATCGCCGCTGGTGCCAGGGCAACCTGCAGCATCGTCGCCTGATTGCGGCGCCCGGTCTTAAATTCTGGAGCCGGTTCACTTTCGTCCAGGGCATAATGGCCTATTTGGCCTCGCCGCTCTGGCTGCTGCTGCTGATCGCCAGCATTGCGGCCAGCATCTTGCCCGATAGTGGCGGTGACCGCTGGGGCGCGACGCCGTGGCTCATCGGTATCGGTGTTCTGACCACGCTGCTCCTGCCCAAATTCGCCATTGCCCTGCGCGGCGCCATTGACGGCACCAATGCGCGGTTTGGCGGCTGGGCCATCATTCCTTCGGTTTTAAGCGAGATTGTCATTTCGACCGTCATCGCTCCGGTGCTGCTCGCTTTCCAGAGCCGCGCCGTTTTCCAAATTCTGTTCGGGTTCGACGGTGGCTGGCCGGCGACCGAACGGGATGCCAAGGCTGTGTCGATGAAAACAGCCTTTGCTGCCAGTTGGTGGATCGTCGTGACGGCGTTGGCAACGCTCGTCTTCATGGCGCTCTTCGCTCTGGCCTATCTGCCCTGGCTTCTGCCCGTGGCAGCCCCGGCGCTCGCCGCGCCGCTCGTCATCTGGGCGAGCTCGCGCGGTGGCGATGCGCCGGTCAGTTCCTGGCTCTTCAGCGTGCCCAGCGAGCGGGCACCAAGCGCGATTATCCGCGAAGCGGACTTGATTCTTGCCGGCTGGCGTGCGACCGCCCCGGTAAAGACATCGGGTCTTGCCGAAGTGGGTATCCATGCTCCAGCCTAGGCCTTCCTTTTGGGGGGCAATTCCATTCATGCGATCGATCATGGCGGGGCCGGCTCCGTTGCCGCCCGGCGCGCGCGACGAACGGCTCGACATGTTCCGCGGTCTCGCGCTGGTGATGATCTTCATAAACCACGTGCCGGGCACGGTCTTCGAATATTTCACCAATCGCAATTTTGGCTTTTCCGACGCGGCTGAAGCCTTTGTCTTCATGTCGGGCGTCGCCGCGGGGCTGGCCTATTCCGGCTCAATTCTCAAGAAGGCGCCGCTTTGGCTCTCGGTCGCCCGGCCCTGGGCGCGGGCGCGCCAGCTCTATTTCGTGCACCTGACGCTGACCTTTATTTTCCTCGGCACCTTTGCCGCAGCGGCACACTATTTCGGGCTCTTTGAACTGCTCGAAACCAATAATTTGAAGGCACTGGCGCGCGATCCGCTGCCAACGCTGATCGGCATTCCGCTGCTGACCCATCAGTTCGGCTATCTCAACATCCTGCCTCTCTATCTGACGCTGCTGCTGTTCACGCCGTTCCTCATCATGGCGGCGTTGAAAAAGCCCTATTGGGTGCTCGCCGGCTCGGTCTTGGTCTGGGCCATCGCCGGTCAGTTCCGGCTCAATTTCCCGAACTATCCCAATTCCGGCGGCTGGTTCTTCAATCCGCTTTCCTGGCAATTGATCTTCGTCATCGGCCTTCTTGCCGGCATCGGCATGAAGACCTCGCGACGGTTCTTCCCGGTCAATCCTTTGGCGTTTTTGCTGGCGCTGGGTTTTCTGATCCTCACCATTTTCTGGATGAAGGTGAAGCCGGTTGGCGCCATGGGCAATGGCTTCCTGACCTTCCTCTGGAAGTCGGGCTTTCCGTTCTACATCCATTCCTTCGACAAGACCTTCCTGTCGCTGCCGCGGCTGCTGCATGCGCTGTGTCTGTTCTATGTGCTCGCCTCGATCCCGGCCATGCAGACCATTGCGGCCTCGCGCTGGGTCTCGCCGCTCCGGGTCATGGGGCGACAGGGGCTCGCGGTATTCTCGACCGGCACTGCGCTGAGCCTCTTTTTCCAGGCCGTGAAGGCCGGGACGCCGGCGAGCACGCTGACTGACGCGCTTATCCTGATTGTGGGCCTCGGCATTCAGGTGGGCCTGGCTTACGCCCTGACCGACACCGTCAAGATGCGGGCAGGCGAAGCACGGACCAAGGCCGTGCCAACGGGGCCGGTGGCGCCCTAGTCACTCCGCCAATGCGGCTGGGGTTCGGCAAGCGTCTGCAAGTCGGTGATAGGCGCGCCGTCGATGCGGCGGAGGAGGAGACGGGTCAATTCGCCGCCGGCGCCAAAAATGTCCTCGCGAATGCTGTCCATCTGCGGAAAGAGTGTCGGCAGAATGCCGGAGGTTTGCTTGTAAATCAGGCTCACTTCCCGCCCAAGCACGACCCCGCCCTCGGTGAGCCCGCCCACGAGCGCGATGGTGCGCATTTCGCTGTCTGAAATGATGCCATCCGGCCGGTCGGGCGCGGCGGCCAGTTTCAAGCCGACTTGGCGCATCTCCGCGGGAGGCAGTTTGGCCGTCCCTTCCAGTACGCGCGCCTCGACGCCGGCGCGGGCGGCGTTTTTCCGAAAACTCGTGACGATGTTTTGGTAGTTGGTCGTGCTGTCATCGCCAATGACCAGCATGATGTCCTTGCGTCCGAGGTCTACGAGGCGCCTGACGGCAAGCGCCGCAAATTCCTCGGACTTGAAATCGTGATAGGCGTGCGGCGTGTAAAACTCGGTGCGCCCATGGCTGACGAAGGGGAAGTCGGCATCGATCATCATCTGCACGCGCGGGTCGCGCGGGCCGGTATGGGTGATGATGACGCCATCAGCGGTGCGGTTGGAGAGGATGTAGCCGATCGTATCGGTGGTGGGGTGCTGCTCGAATTCGGGGATGACCGTCAGGTGATAGCGCGTGCCGCGAATGGCGTGGCCAATGCCCTGGATCATCGAGCGCGCAAAATCGATGGAGTCTTCGGCGCCATCGAGAACCAGCGCGATGACATTGGTCTTGCCGGTGCGTAGGCGCACGCCGGCACGGTCCGGCACATAGCCGAGCGAGCGCGCGGCTTCGTTGACCTTGTCGCGGGTCTCTTGCTTGAGCGTCGTGCCGCCGCGCAAGGAGAGCGAGACGGTCGAGAGGCTCAGCCCCGTCATTTCGGCAATGGTTTTCAGCGTCACGCGCTGATTGCCGTTACTGGCTTTGGTCACTGTCGTCTTGGCTGTTCATGAAATATCTGGACCGCGAGTCTACACATGGCCGCACGGCCAATCCAATGCGAATTTTTTGTAACGTTCTATTGGCCGAACGGTTCGATGAAAACGATACAGCTCGGATCGAGCCGCTGATATCATTAGATAAAAAATCGGATAGGTCAGCAGGGATGACAAATAGCACGAGGCCATTGCAACGTTGCAGAGGTTGTGATTACCTCGGGCCGTGCTGGATATGGAGGTCCGGTGCAAAGCCGCGGTGCAAAGCGCGGCCAAAGAGCAGAGGAGGAGTTAATGCTCAAAACCGGTTTCCTGTCGACCGTTGCCGCCTTAACGCTGATGGCCGCGTCGACGCTGCCTGCGCGGGCTGAAATATCATTCATGTATGCCGATTGGATCGCCGCCTTGGTCGAGCCCGGCATTGCCAATTTCGAAAAAGAGACCGGTGAAAAGGTCAACGCCATCAAGCTGCCGGGTCAGGGCTATGATCAGCGCATCGCGCTCGATCTCAGCGCCGGCACTGCCGCCGATGTCGCCTTGATGGATTCGTTCATGGTGTCCGAACTGGCTTCGGCCGGTTATCTCGAGCCGCTTGGCGAACACCTCAAGGGCTGGGACCAGTCGCAATATTATCTGCCGGGCCTCCTGGAAGTCGCTTCCTATCAGGGCGAAGTCTACGCGCTGCCGACCGATACCGACGTGCGCATGCTCTGGTACGATCTGTCCAACTTCGAAAAGGCCGGTATCCCGACCCCATGGGAGCCCAAGAACTGGCAGGACATTCTTGATGCTGCGCAAAAGCTCAAGGATGCGGGCGTCCAGTATCCGTTCCAGCTTCCGGCCGGCACTAAGCAGGGCGAAGCGTCGACCATGCAGGGCGTCTATATGGCCCTCCTCGGCGCCGACGTGCCCGAGGGCGATCGCAATCGCCTCCTCAACCGCGAAACCAATCAGTGGATTGGCGATAGCCCGGCCCTGCGCCGCACGTTCGAGCTCTATTCCAAGGTTTATTCCGAAGATCAGCTCAACCCGGCTGATCTGAACTACGCCACCGATATCGGCGCAGCCGTTCGCGCGGCTCTCGCTGCCGATCAGCTCGGTATCCTAGCCTCCGGCTCGTGGGAAGATGCATGCCTTTGGGACTGCAACAATCCGCCCACCCGCGAAGTCCGCGATGCGGAAGTGGCCTGGACGCCATGGCCGGGTTCGGGTGAGCCGGGCACCAAGGCGACGACCAATATTTCGGGCGGCTGGACCATTGGCGTCAATGCCAAGGCTTCTGACAAGGAACTGGCTTTCAAGCTGATCACCTCGATCTTCGACGAAGCCAATTTCAAGGCCTGGACCCTTGAAACGCACCGCATGGCTGTCCGTACCGACATCTCGGATTCGCCCGAATATATGGCTGATCCGTTCCTTGCCAAGGCAACGGCGCTTGCCGCCGATACGACCGGCCGCGACACGGTTCCGGGCTATCAGACGGTATCGGCCCTGATCCAGCAGGCGACTTCGGATCTGCTCGATGGTGTGTCGGTCGATGAGGTCATCGAGACCTATCACAACGCTCTCGTCGACGAGTTCGGCGAAGAGAACGTCATCACCTACGAATAAAGAGTCCTCCCGACGCGGCGGCGCCCACTCGTCCTCCGGGTGCCGCCGTGACGGGAGTTTTATTCTCGATTGTCGCCCTCTTGGGGCTGACGCGGGATGCGTGGCCGATCTTCTGCCAGTGAGAAAAAATCCATGAAAAATCAGGTCAATCCTTGGCTCACCGGCAATCTCTATGTGCTTGTTATCGGCATGTTGCCAGCCATCGTCCTGATTGGTGCGCTGCTCTATTTCACCGCCTGGGCCTTTGCCTTTTCGTTCACCGATCTCGCGCTGGTCGGGCGGAAGAGCGTCGAATGGAGCTGGGTTGGCCTCGAGAATTTCGAGCGGCTGTTTACGCGCCGCGGTTTTCTTGAATCGCTCTGGACCACGGTTATCTTCGTGTTCTTCTCGGCCATTGTCGGCCAGTCGGTACTAGGTTTCCTGCTCGCGGCGACGCTGCGCGGCACGCAATCGACGCTGCGCACGGTGGTCGAAGTCTGCATCATGCTCGGCTGGCTCTTGCCCGATATCGTCGCGGCATTCCTTTGGTCGGCAACGACGAGCCAGACCGGCCTCATCAACCAATTGATCGTCGTGCCGCTTGGCTTTCCGCCAATCAACTTCATCAACAATTATGCCCTACCGGTCGTGACGATCGCCAATATCTGGAAGGGTACGGCCTGGTCCTATCTGCTGTTTTCCGCAGCCCTCGACTCAGTCAGCCGTGAGGTGGTCGAGGCGGCCAAGGTCGATGGCGCGACGCCGCTCCAACGCATCTGGCTCGTGCAATTGCCGATCATTCGGCCGCATATCGCGACCAATATGCTCTTCATCACCATCTGGACCTTCACCTATTTCCCGCTGATCTTCGCAATGACCGGCGGCGGGCCGGGTCGGCAGACGGAAACGCTCGCCGTGTTCCTCTATAATCAGAGCTTTTCGCGCGGCAATCTGGGCTTTGGCTCGGCGATCTCGGTCGCCATGCTGCTGATCGTTGGTTTCCTGTCGCTCTTCTATCTCCGTCTTCTGCGGGAGCCCAAATAATGGACAATACCGGCCCCTCGCGCCTGACCGCCATTGCGCTGACCTTCATGGCGGTGATCTGGGTCAGCCCCTTTTCCTGGCTGATCCTCAACGCCTTCAATCCGCTCTCGACCGGCCAGCTTGAAATCCCGCGGGCATTTGGTTTTGACAATTTTGGGCTCGCTGTCAGCGGTAATGCCGGGCGGCAGTTCCTCAATTCCTTCATCATCGCGGCGGGCACGGCGACGCTATCGGTCGTGGTGGGGATTTCGGCGGCCTATCCGCTGTCGCGCCTGCGCATTCCGGGGCGCAATGCTTTCCTCTGGACGCTCGTACTCTTGCGCATGCTGCCGTCGGCCGGCGTGCTGGTGCCGCTCTATTTTGCCGCGCAGCGCTCGGGCCTCCTCAATCAGCTCGGCGTCATCATCGCGCTGACTATTCTCAATCTACCTTTCACGCTGCTGCTGTTGAAAAACTTCTTCGACACGGTGCCGATCGAGCTTGAGGAAGCCGCCTATGTGGAAGGCGCGACGCTTCTTCAGATTGTCACGAAAATCGTGTTGCCCATGTCGCGCGCAGGCATTGCGGTGGTCTGGTTCTTCAGCTTCACGGGAGCCTGGAACGAGTTCCTGCTGCCGCTGATCTTCGCGCGCGTGCAGGATGCCTTTCCGATGTCGGTGGGGCTTTACGCAGCGTTCGGCCAGCAGGGCGCCATCAACTACGGCTTCCTCACGGCCTTTTCCATTCTCTATGCGGCGCCTGCCATCGCCGTCTATTTCTTGTTGCGGCGGAACATGAACACAGGGTTCGCCGGTGTCGGAGTCAAAGGATGACCTATTCCAATCCCCAATCCACCAAGCTCGGTCTTCTCGATGACGACCTCAAGATGGAAGGAAAGCTCCTCCGCCTCTGCAAGGACCTTGAAACAAAGATCCGCACGCCGCTCGCCAATGTGCCATTCCAGTGGCACGTGCAGCGCGCCGACGGGTTTACGGCAGCCGAGGCACTGAAGGCGGATTGGCGGACTTGGGAAAAGTTCGGCAGCCACTCTGTCTGGGCCAAGCATCAGGAACACACTTGGTTCGCCGCTGAAATTACCGTGCCGGCAGAAGCGAAGGGCAAGGTGTTTGTCGCCCATTTCACCAGCCAATGGCAGGACCGGCCTGGTTCGACCGACCCGCAATGTCTCGCCTATCTCGACGGCAAGATCGCGCAGGCGCTGGACGGCAATCACACTGAACTCGTCATTGAGCGCAATGCCAAGCCAGGCAACAAGCACGTCATTCTGGTCAATGCCTTTACGTTCTTTGACCGGCCGCTTGTTGGGTTCGAAGTGGATTTCTTGGTGCGCAATGAGCGCGCGGAAAAACTCTATTATGACCTGCAGACCCCGCTCGATGTGGCGGTGCGCCTCTATCAGAACGATCCGCGGCGGCAGGCGATTCTGAACATCGTCGATCGCGCCCTGCGCGCACTTGATCGACGCGATGGGCATACGCCGGAATTCGAAGCGACCCTGCCGGCGGCCGAAAAGATCGCCAAGGAGATCTACGATCTGGTCGATACCGAGGTGCAGCCGCAGATCACTGCGGTGGGCTCGACCCATCTCGACGTCGGTTGGCTCTGGCGCGTGATGCATACGCGCGACAAGACTGGTCGCAGCTTTGCCACGGTGCTCAACCTGATGGAGGAGTATCCGCAGTTCGTCTTCATGTATAACCAGTCGGTGCTCTTCGATTTCCTGAAAAAGGACTATCCGGAAATCTGGGAGCGCATGCTCAAGAAGGTTAAATCCGGGCAGTTCGAGATCGAAGGCGCCATGTGGGTGGAGCCGGACGTTAATATCGCCTCGGGGGAGTCGCTGGTCCGCCAGATCATGCGCGGGCGTCGCTTCCATATTGAAAACTTCAAGGTGACGCCCAAGACCGTCTGGCTGCCGGACACGTTCGGCTATTCGGCTAACCTGCCGCAGATCATGGAGAAATCCGGGCTCGAATATTTCGTGACGTCGAAGCTCTCTTGGAACGACACGGATCGGCATCCCTATGACACGTTCTTCTGGCGCGGCATCGACGGGACCGTCACGAAAGCGCAGCTGATCACCGCGCAAAGGTATGACAGCGAACAGATTTTTACGACGTACAATGGCGATCTCTCTGTTTCCGAGACCATGGGCGCATGGAAGCGCTATGAGCCCAAGGCGGCTTATGATCAGGTCGTCATGTCTTATGGTTATGGCGATGGCGGCGGGGGACCGACGCGCGCCATGATCGAGCGTGGCACGCGGCTCGAGCGTGGCATTCCCGGCGCACCCAAGGTCAAGCTTGAGGGCATCGTGCCATTCCTTGATCGCCTTGGCGCGGCGATGAATGCGAACCCCGGCAAATTCCCGACCTGGAATGGCGAGCTTTATCTGCAGTATCACCGCGGCACGCTGACCTCGGTCGCCAAGAACAAGGCCAATAACCGCAATGCCGAGCGCCGTTTGCGCGAGCTCGAATTTGTCGGCATCATGGCGCTGACCCAGGCGGGCCATGCCTATCCCACTGAAACGCTTGCCGAATTCTGGGAGCTGGTACTGATCAACCAGTTCCACGACATCCTGCCGGGCACATCTATTCCGGAAGTTTATGTGGATAGCGATGGCGAATATCACCAGATTTTCTCGACGCTCTCCTCGCAAAACGGGCCATGGCATGCGGCGGCCCAGGCCTTTACCAAGCCCGGCAAGGATCAGCTTCGCGTGCTCAATTTCACCAGCCAGAACCGCGCCGAACTGGTGAGCCTCGGCCAGGTTGCCGATGGCAATACGCTGGTGACGGCGAATGGCTCGGCACCGATCCAGACCATTACCCGCGCCGATGGCAGCACGGAATCGGTGGCGCCGGTGCGCAATATCGCGGCGCTCGGCTGGACCGGGGCGCAGGTGGTGGCTGGGCCGTTGGTGATGACCTCAAGCGTTTCGGTCTCCGAAAAGCATCTCGAAAACGAGCTGATCCGCGTCGATTTCGATAAGGCCGGCGAGATCACCGGGATCTTCGACAAGAAGCGGCAGCGCGATGTGCTGGCGCCGGGCAAGACGGCCAATCGTCTGATTGCCTATGAAGACAAGCCCATGGAATGGGACGCCTGGGATATCGACCGCTATTTCGAAGAGCAGTTCTGGCCGCTGGCCGATAGCCCGACCAAGATTTCCGTCGTCGAAACCGGTCCGCACCGCGCGGCGATCCGGGTTGAACGAAAATACCAAAAGTCATTGATCGTGCAGGTGATTTCGCTTTCCGCCGGTGCGCGTCAGGTGGAGTTCGACACCTTCATCGATTGGCAGGAGCGGCAGCAGGTCATCAAGGCGCAGTTCCCGTTCGATCTCAACATTTCCGAAATCCGCTCGGAAATTCAATTCGGCCATGTGAAGCGCCCGACCCATCGCAATACCACCTGGGACCGCGCGCGGTTTGAGGCCTCGATGCATCGTTGGGTCGATATTTCCGAATCCGACTTTGGCGCCGCGCTGATCAATGACAGCAAATATGCCTATGATTGCCACGAGCAATCGGTGCGCCTGACACTGGTGCGGGGTTCGACCTTCCCGGCACCCGACGCTGACCTCGGCGAACATCGCATCCGATATGCGCTCTTTATCCATGAAGGCGTGGCGGATCTGGCCCAGGTGCATCGCGCGGCCGAACGCTTCAACAACCCCCTCGCCGTGATCGGCAATCTGACGCCTTCGGCGGCGAAGGCTGGTGAACTCGCCCAGTTTAGCTTCGCTCAGGTGGACGTGGATAACGTTACCATCGAGACGGTGAAAAAGGCCGAGAAATCCGACGCCGTGGTGCTGCGCGTCTTCGAGCACGCCAATATCCGGGCCGAGGCGACCATCTCCTTCGGGGTCAAGGTCAAGAGCGTGCGCACCGTCAACCTGATGGAAGAGGGGCCGAGCAAGCCTTTGGCAATCAAGGACAATAGCGTCACCTTGAAGCTGCGCCCCTTCGAAATCACAACGCTTCTCCTGGAAGTCTGAGGAGGTTTTCATGGCCGATGTCACGCTTCGCCAAGTCCGGAAATCCTATGGGAACCTCGAGGTCGTCCATGGGGTCGATCTCGAGATCAAAAGCGGGGAATTCGTTGTCTTCGTCGGGCCCTCGGGCTGCGGAAAATCAACACTTCTGCGCATGATCGCCGGGCTCGAACCGATTACGGGCGGCGAGATTTCAATCGAGGGCCGGGTGGTCAACGACGTGCCCTCGCCCCAGCGCGGCATCGCCATGGTGTTCCAGTCTTATGCGCTTTATCCGCATATGACGGTCTATGAGAACATGGCCTTTGGCCTCAAGCTCAAGAAGACGCCGAAAGAAGAGGTGGATCAACGGGTTAGGGAAGCTGCGCGGATTTTGCAGATCGAAGCCTATCTCGATCGCATGCCCAAGGCGCTCTCTGGTGGGCAGCGGCAGCGTGTCGCCATCGGGCGGGCGATCGTGCGCAATCCGAAGGTGTTTTTGTTCGATGAGCCGCTGTCCAATCTCGACGCATCGCTGCGGGCGCAGACGCGTGTCGAGATTGCAAAACTGCACGATACGCTTGATGCGACAATGATTTACGTGACCCATGACCAAGTCGAGGCGATGACCCTCGCGGACCGGATCGTGGTGCTCAATGCAGGTAATATCGAGCAGGTCGGTTCGCCGCTCGATCTCTATCGCAACCCGGTCAACACCTTCGTGGCGGGGTTCATCGCCAGCCAGCGCATGAACTTTATCTCCGTGACGCCAGAGGGCAATCAACTGCGCCTGCCGGGTAACATTCCGTTAACATTGAGCGGCGTCGATCTCGCAAAGGTTAAAACCATCGGGGCACGGCCCGAGCATCTGACTTTGGCGAGCCCGGAAAGCGCGCATCTGAGCGGGACGCTCGCCGTGATCGAACAGTTCGGCGAATATGCGCTGGCCTATGTCGAACTGCCGGACGGGGAAATGGTGACGGTGAAACTCGACGGCGCGCCAGACCTCGAATTGCACCAGGCGATGCATATCGCACTGCCACCCGACGAGGTGCATCTGTTCGATGAACAGGGACGGGCGATTCGCGCTTAGCCGTAGCGCTCGGTGCGGATGATCTCGGCGGGCATGCCGGCTTCGACGGCGCGGTCGGCGGCGACGTTGACGAAGGCGTTGCTGCCGCAGATGAAGACATGCTTTGGCGCGGCGCCGAGCGTTTTGATCGTGTCTGTGATGATCGGGCCGTCGATGCGGCGAGCGTAGTCGCTTGGGCGACTGGGCGTTTCGCGGGTGAGGGCGAGGCGCAGGGTGAAGTTTTCCCACTCAGCTTCGATGGCGAGGAGGTCGTCGAGGAAGGGTGCTTCGGCGGCGGTGCGAGCCGAGAAGAGAAGCACCACGCGGGCGTCGGATTTTTCGGCAAAGCCGTGGCGGATCATGGCCAGCAGGGGCACGACGCCGGAGCCGCCGCCGATGAGAAGGAGCGGGCCGCCATTGGTGGGGCTCCAGACGAAGTGGCCGCCGAGTGGGCCGCGCAGTTCGATCTCGTCGCCCACCTCGGCGACATCGTGGAAGAATGGCGAGACTTCGCCATCATCGAGCCGGTCGATGGCGAGTTCGATTTCGGGAACGGTATTGGGCGCCGAGGCGATGGAATAGCTGCGCAGGGCGACATAGCCATCGGGCGCCGTGAGGCGAACATCAACATGCTGGCCGGCGCGATGGGCGAAAGGCTCGGGCGGCAGAAAGAAGAAGCTCGAGAGCGTCTTTGTCCGTGCAACGATGCGCGTGATCCTCGCCTCTTGCCAGCGGATCTCGCGATTGATCGTATCAATCATCGGTATAGCGCTGCTCTTTCCAGGGGTCGCCATAAATGTGGTAGCCGCGCAATTCCCAGAAGCCGGCTTCGTCGCGCTCGGTGAATTGGAGACCATTGACCCACTTGGCCGACTTCCAGAAATAAAGATGCGGCACGAGAAGGCGGGCGGGGCCGCCATGGTCGCGCTCTAGCGGCTTGCCACCATATTTCAGGGCCACCATCGCCTTGCCGGTGAGGAGATCGGCGGCGGGGACATTGGTCGAATAGCCATCATAGGAATGGGCGAGCAAAAACTTGGTCGGCGGCTCGATAAAGGCGTCGGCAAGAAGATCGTCGATGAGGACGCCTTCCCAGGTGGTATCGAGCATCGACCATGTAGTGACGCAGTGGATATCCCGCACCATTTTGGTCATGGGGAGCGCGTTGAATTCGGCCCAGGTCCAGGTTTTGACCGGGCGCGGGCCGACCTTGAGGGTGAATTTCCAGCTTTCGGTCGCGATATGGGGCGTCGGGCCGGCGGTGAGTACGGGGAAATAATCGACGAGGTGCTGGCCGGGCGGGACGCGATCCTTTTGCTCGGGTTCGCGGGGGCGTCCGGTAAAGCCGCGTGTCGCCATGGTCGTTTCCTCCGGCGTGAAGCTGGACGGCAGTAGAAACCAGCGCGGCGTTTCAGGCAATCCGCGCTGGCGGGGAGGCGGGTTACTTCTTTTTCATGGCGGCGCTGAGGAGCGCGCCAAACGCGCCCTGGTCGTTGGCCTTGGGCGCGGGGGCGGGGCGCTGCTGGGATGGCCGGCTGTTGGCGGGCCGCTGTTGCTGCGGACGATCCTCGCGGGCCGAGGCGCCGCCGTCGCGGCGCATGGTGAGGCCGATGCGTTTGCGGGGGACGTCGACTTCGACGACGGTGACTTTCACGACATCGCCGGCTTTGACGACCTCATGCGGGTCTTTGACGAATTTATCGGCGAGCTGGGAGACGTGGACCAACCCGTCCTGGTGGACGCCGATATCGACGAAGGCGCCAAAGGCGGCGACATTGGTGACGGTGCCTTCAAGCTGCATGCCGGGTTTCAGGTGTTTGATGTCATCGACACCTTCGGCAAAAGTTGCGGTCTTGAAGGCGGGGCGGGGATCGCGGCCGGGCTTTTCGAGTTCGCCGATGATGTCGCAAACGGTCGGCAGACCAAAGCGCTCGTCGACGAAGACGCGCGGGTCCAAGGCCTTGAGCGCTGAGGGATCGCTCATTAGGGCGCGGACATCGCGGCCGCAGGCAGCGACGATTTTGCGGGCAACGCCATAGGCTTCGGGGTGGACTGAGGAAGCATCGAGCGGCTCGGTGCCATCGGTGATGCGCAGGAACCCGGCGGCTTGCTCGAAGGTGCGCTGGCCGAGGCGGGCGACGGACAACAGTTCTTTTCGCGTCTTGAAGGGGCCGTTTGCGTCGCGATGATTGACAATGGCTTCGGCGATCGAGCCGCTGAGACCGGAGACGCGGGAGAGGAGCAGGGCCGAGGCGGTGTTGAGATCGACGCCGACGGCATTCACCGCATCTTCGACGACGCCATCGAGCGATTTGGCGAGGCGGTATTGATCGACATCGTGCTGATATTGACCGACGCCGATGCTCTTGGGTTCGATCTTGACCAGTTCGGCGAGCGGGTCCTGGAGGCGGCGGGCGATGGAGACGGCGCCGCGGAGCGAGACGTCGAGACCGGGGAATTCGGCGGCGGCAAGGGCAGAGGCGGAATAGACCGAGGCGCCGGCTTCGGAGACGATGACCTTCATCGGCTTTGGCGCGGGCATGCTTGCGAGCATGTCAGCAACGAGCTTTTCGGTTTCGCGCGAGCCGGTGCCATTGCCGATGGCGATGAGTTCGACATTGTGGGCGCGGATGAGTTTGGCGAGTTCGACCTGGGTGCCCGAAACGTCATTGCGCGGCGGGAAGGGATAGACCGTCGAAGTGGCGAGGACCTTGCCGGTGCCGTCGACGACGGCGACTTTGACGCCGGTGCGGATGCCGGGATCGAGGCCCATGGTGGCGCGGGAGCCGGCAGGGGCGGCGAGCAGCAGGTCTTTGAGATTCCGGGCGAAGACGTGAATGGCTTCTTCGTCGGCGCGTTCGCGGAGATCGCGCATCAGATCGAGCGAGAGGTGCACATAGAGTTTGGTGCGCCAAGCCCAGCCTGCCACTTCAAGGAGCCATTTGTCGCCGGGGAGGGCGCCGCCGACCTGGTAGGCGGAGGCGACCATGCGGACGGCGGGTTTGACGGCAGAGGTGTCGTCGGCATCGACTTCGATATCGACGGAGAGCACTTCCTCATTGCGGCCGCGCAGCATCGCCAGCGCCCGGTGGCTGGGGGCGGTGGCCCAGCGTTCTGTGTGGTCGAAATAATCGGAGAACTTTGCGCCGGCCTCTTCCTTGCCCTTGATCACCTTGGCCCGGATGGTGGCGCGGTCTTTCATATAGGTGCGAAGGCGGCCGACAAGATCGGCGTTTTCGGCCATCTGTTCGACCACGATGTCGCGGGCGCCGTCGAGCGCGGCTTTTACGTCGGGAACATCGTCGGTGAGATATTTGGCGGCGAGATCGGCAGGGACAAGGCGGCGGTCGCCGAGGATGGCTTCGGCCAGGGGGCCGAGTCCCCGCTCGCGGGCAATTTCCGCCTTGGTGCGGCGCTTGGGTTTGAAGGGGAGATAGATGTCCTCCAATTCGGCTTTTGTGGGCGCGGCGGCGAGGGCTTGGGCGATCTCTGGCGTGAGCTTGCCCTGCTCGGTGATGGATTTGAGGATCGCGTCGCGGCGCGTGTCGAGTTCGCGAAGGTAGCCGAGGCGTTCTTCAAGCGTGCGGAGCTGGGTGTCGTCGAGCCCGCCGGTCACTTCCTTGCGGTAGCGCGCGATGAAGGGAACGGTGGCGCCGCCATCGAGCAATTCGATCGCGGCCTTGGCCTGATCGGGCTTGGCGCCGATTTCCTGGGCGATGCGGGTGGCAAGGTTTTGGGAGGGGAGCGCCATGGGTCAGCCAAGTTGAGTCGAACTGGCGCGACCATAATGGGGAATTTGGCGAAAACACATGCGGCGGGTGCGGGGTTGTGGAAAGCGGGGACTGCTCCGCCTTGAGACCCTGTGACCGGCAGGCCAAAGCCTACCGGATCAGAATGGCGCGGAAATCATTCACATTGGTGCCGGTCGGGCCGGTGACAAAGAGGTCCCCGATCGCCTCGAAGGCGCTATAGGCGTCGTTGTTTGCCTGGGCGGCCAGTGGATCTATCCCCGCCGCACGCATGCGCTGGGCGGAGGTGCCGTCGACGAAGGCGCCGGCATTGTCTTCGGAGCCATCGATCCCGTCGGTATCTCCCGCCAGCGCCGTGACGCCGGCGATGCCGTCAAGCGCGATGGCGAGCGCGAGCAGAAATTCGCCATTGCGTCCGCCGCGCCCCTTGCCGCGCAGGGTGACGGTCGTCTCGCCGCCCGAGAGCAGGACGACCGGCTTGGCAAAGGGTTGATTGCGCCCCGCGATTTCCTTGGCAATCGCGGCATGGACCAGCGCCACGTCCCGGGCTTCGCCCTCGATGGAATCGGAGAGGATGGCCG
This sequence comes from Devosia sp. Leaf420, assembly GCF_001425445.1. Lineage (GTDB taxonomy): Bacteria > Pseudomonadota > Alphaproteobacteria > Rhizobiales > Devosiaceae > Devosia. The sequence continues at coordinate 52,052 of NZ_LMQU01000014.1, forward strand.
CGCCGATCCCCTGCTTGCGGGCTTCTTCTGCAGCGGCAGTCAGCGACAGGGCCGCCGAGGCGATGGTCACCACCGAATTGCCGACAAAACGCGGGTCGTCCGAACGCGGGGCGGGGTTGTCGTCGCCTGCGAGAACCGCTTGCACCGCTTCTGGCAAGTCCAGTCGATAGAGATCGGCGAATTTGCGTGCTTCAGCGCGTGTGCCGGCCAATGAAATCGTTGGCCCGGACGCGACGAGGGCGGGATCGTCTCCCGGCACGTCGGACACGACGAGGGTGGCGACGCGCGCCGGCGCGGCCAATGCCGCAAGCCTGCCGCCCTTGATGGTCGAAAACTGATTGCGGATGAGGTTCATCACCCCGATCGGGGCTCCGGATGCGAGAAGCGCGCGGTTGACCGCCTGCTCGTCTTCGAGCGTCAGGCCATCTGCCGGTGCCGGAAGCAGGGCGGAGCCGCCGCCCGAAATCAGGGCGACGACGAGATCGTCGTCCGTGAGGCCTGAGACCAGGTCCTTGAGCCGCTGGGCTGCGGCAAAGCCTGCGGCGTCCGGAACGGGGTGGGCGGCTTCCGCGATTTCGATGCGCTCGCAGGCTTCGGCATAGCCATAGCGCGTAACGACGAGACCGGCGTGGATCGCATGTGGCCAAGCCTGTTCAAAAGCGCGCGCCATTTGGGCGGAAGCCTTGCCGGCGCCGATGACAATTGTCCGCCCCTTCGGCGCCTCGGGCAAATGCCGCTCGACGGCCAGCGCGGGCTGGGCACGATCTACGGCAAGCTCGAACAGCGATTGCAGGATTTCGCGATCCATTTGGTCCTCCGGCCGTTTTCCCCGCGCCTTTGTGACGGCGGCATCCGTCCTTGTCCAGCCTTGCCAGCCTGTCAAAAGGTGGACACATAGAGGCAGTACCGGCAGGCGCAGGGAGTTTTATGTGACCGAACGATTCGCCATTTACTATGCGCCGTCCGCCAATAGCCCCCTCTGGGACCGGGCCTCGGCCTGGCTTGGGCGCGATCCGCTGACCAATGAACTGTTCGAGGGCGCGATTGCCGGGATCGAGCGCAATCGGCTGCTCAATCTCACCCAATCGGCCAATCGCTACGCCTTCCACGCCACCATCAAGCCGCCCATGGCGCTGGCCGATGGCGCGACAGTGGATGATTTGCGCGCGAGCCTTGCCGATTTTGCCAAGCGCCAATCGCCCTTTTCGATCGGCAAGCTGACCGTCGCTTCGCTCGATGGCTTTCTGGCGCTGATCCCGGAAGCCGAAAACGAAGCGCTCGTCGATTTCGCCGCATCGGTTGTCGAAGAATTCGAGCCACATCGCGCGCCGCTCAGTCTGAAGGATCGCGCCGCGCGCCTTGCGCGGGGTTTGACGCCACGTCAGGAAGAACTCCTCGACGCTTATGGCTACCCTTACGTGTTCGACGAATTCCGCTTCCACATGACGTTGACGGATCGGCTGAGCCAAGAGGACCATGCCGAAGTCATGGCGGCAGCACAGGCTTGGTTCGCGCCGGACCTTGCCGAGCCGCTGACCTTTGACCGGCTCGTGCTCTATCATGAGCCAGAGCCCGCCTCCTATTTCCGCCGCCTTGAAGATTTTCGCCTGGGAGCCTGAGCGTGTCCGAACTGGTCATCAAGAACGCGCGCCTCGTTCTCGCCGATAGCGTCGTTTCAGGCAGCATCCAGGTGCGCGATGGCGTAATCACCGATATCGCCACGGGCCGGGCGCAGCAGGGGGAGGATTTCGAGGGCGACTATCTGATCCCCGGCATTGTCGAACTCCATACCGACCATCTCGAAACCCATTATCGCCCGCGTCCCGGCGTTTTCTGGGATCCGCTTGCGGCGCTCCATGCGCATGACGTGCAGATCGCCGGTTCGGGGATTACGACGGTTTTCGATGCTGTTCGCATCGGCTCGGATGTCGACATGCCCGAAATGTTCGAGCACTCGCGTAAAATGGTCGAGGCTATTCGCCAGGGACCCGAGCAGGGCTGGCTGCGCGCCGAGCATTTTTTGCATCTGCGCTGCGAATTGCCGAGCCATGACGTGCTCGAACACTTCGAGGCTTTTGCCGATCATCCGCTGACCAAGCTCGCTTCGGTGATGGATCATACGCCCGGCCAGCGCCAGTTCCGCTCGCTCGAGGACTACAAGCGCTTCTATTCCAAGCATATGGGCCAGAGCGAAGCACAGATGCAGGCCTATATCGATGCGCGCCAGGCCGAGCATGAGAAATATTCGGCCAAGAACCGCACCGCGATCGTGTCGCTGGCGCAAAAGCTTGGCCTTGCGCTTGCAAGCCATGATGACGCGACCATTGCCCATGTCGAGGAAGCCGCGGAAAACGGCATTGCCATCGCCGAATTCCCGACGACGCTTGAAGCGGCTGCTGCCGCCAAGGATGCCGGGATTGCGGTTTTGATGGGTGCGCCCAATGTCGTCCGCGGCCGCTCACACTCGGGCAATATTTCGGCCAGCGATCTCGTCGCTGCGGGGCTGCTTGATATTCTCAGCTCCGATTATGTGCCTTTTGCGCTTTTGCAGGCCGTGTTCCTGCTGCCTCAGCGTATCGATGATATCGGCCTGCCCGAGGCCGTCGCGCTCGTGACCCGCAATCCGGCTGCGGCAGCCGGGCTTGTGGATCGTGGCGAGATCGCCATTGGCAAGCGGGCTGACCTGGTGCGAGTGTCGGGGCAGGGACGTATTCCGGCGGTGCGGGGCGTCTGGAAACAAGGGGTGCGGGTCAGTTGAGCGAACGTCCGCCTGGACTGCTGGTGCTTGTCATTGGGCCCTCTGGCGTCGGCAAGGACACGCTGATCACAGGCGCCCGTCATGCCCTCGATGCCGACAAGCGCTTCAGCTTTGTGCGGCGGCTCGTCACCCGACCGACCGATATCGATCTTGAAGACCATCTGTCCATTGAGCCCGAGGAGTTTTTCCGCGCCCGGAGCGATGGCCGCCTGGCGCTCGATTGGGAAGCGCACGGGCTAAATTATGCGCTGCCGATCAGCGTTGATACCGATCTCGCGCTTGGGCGTATCGTCGTCGCCAATGTCTCGCGCCATGTGGTGGGCAAGGCGATCGCCAAATATCCCGCCTGCCGCGTCGTCATGATCACGGCCGAAATTTCGCTCCGCGCCCATCGTCTCGCACAGCGCGGCCGGGAAAATCGCGATCAGATCACCGCGCGCCTGGCTCGCGAAGGAGCGTCCCTGCCGGAGGGCGTCTCGCCCATCGTCATCGACAATTCGAGTTCGGTCGGGATTGGCGTAACGGCTTTTGTCATGTCGCTCAGGGCCCTTGCCGAAGAGTGAACCCTTGCGGGGCTTCTGCGTTTGGAAGGGATATCCAGCGTCAGGAGTTTTTTATGAGCCGAAACGGACTTTACGCCCTGGTGGCAGTGCTTGCCATCGCGGTGATTGGCTTTGCGGTCTACACCTATCAGCAGCAGCAGGCCCGCCCGGGTGTCGAAGTGCGCATTGACCAGCAGGGAGTGTCGATCGATGGAAACGGATAAGGACCTGCAGCGGACTGCCGTCACCACCGCCATCACCGTCGAACTGCAGCGCCAGGCGGAAGCCGGCGCGCAGCGCATCGATGTCGAGGCATTGGCTGAAGCCGTGTTGCAATCGATCGAACCGACCGGCCCAGCCGCCGAGGGCCGCCGGCCCGAGGAGCTCAATTCAAGCAATGACGGCTAAGGGATAGTCCTGAGGGGCCTCGGCAAAACCTCTAGGGCCCCTCCTCTTTCCCCCATATGGGCGGAAATTTCCCGCCAACCGTCACGGCGCACACTTGGGCATTGCCTCACTCATGAGGTGTGCTGTGTGGAGCCAAGACAATGGCGCGCTATATTCGCGTCTCCCCCGATCATATTCCTCTGGGCCAGACGGCCCTTTTGCTTTTCGTGCACCAGAACGAACTCTGCGCCGGAGCGCTCGAGCACCGCGCCGATGGCCGGCTCGACCGCCGTGTGCCCGAGGATCCCTCGCCCCACGATTTGGTGCTCGGTATCTGCCGGCTGATGGCCGACCTCCCGGACGATGCCGACCTGCTGGTCGTCATGGAACCGCTGGCCTATTGGCCGGCTTCATTTCCAAAACTCCATCAAAAAGCGAATAGATAAAATAAAGAATCTATTGGAATCAATTGTATGAAGTAACGTCCGAATAACCCAGTTCAATACAAGAAAATAATATACGTAGAGTCTCGAATTTATCGTCAGCCGTGAGCGGCGCAACATCTACCTCAAGACAGCAAGAAGACTTGTTGTTCACCAAGGAGGTAACGATGTTCAGAATGAATAAGACTGCGATTGCCCTGAGCCTGACTGCCGCACTCTGGTCCAGCACGGCCATGGCGCTCGATCTCGGCGGCCTGGGGGGCACGCTCGATTCCGTCACCAGCACGGTCACCGAAACGGTCAACACCGTCACGGGCGGTGAACTGGTGACGATCAGCAGTGGTTCGGCCAGCGATAGCGGCCTCGTCAATGTGGGTCTTGGCGGCGGTGGCGGCAACCTGCTCGATGCTAATGTCGGAGGCGGCCTCGTCGATGCCAATGTCAATCTCGGCGGCAGCAACGGCCTTCTCGACGTCAACGCCAATGTCGGCGGTCTTGTCGATGCCAATGTGAATGTTGGCGGCTCTGGTGGCCTCATCGGCGTCGGCGTCAATATCGGCGGCGGGGGCCATGGCAACAATGGGGGCAATGGCGGAAACGGCGGCAATGGTGGAAACGGGGGCAATGGCGGCAACGGCACGAACGGCACCAATGGCCGCGGCAATAACGGCGCCATGGGGAATAATGGCTCCAACGGCAATGGCACCGTAATCAACCGCTCCGGCAACTCGGGCTCGAATGGCGGCTTCATTGCTACGGCGGCCTGCGCCGGCACCAATCCAAACCAGTTGGTGAACCTCTTTGAATCCACCCGCATCCGCAATTGGGACCGCGCGACGAGCATCCAGCTCGTTCCCGTGCCGGTCTGCGCCGAAGTGCGCAAGCAATTGGCAGGCTGGCTGGCCGGTAACCAGGATTTCCACCGCATGGTGGGCGCCGTGTCGTCCGATGCACTGATCAACGCTGCGCTCAGCCGCACCAAATATCAGCCGGGCAATGTCATCGGGGTGCAGTCCACCGGCTCCACCCTCACCGTCTACGTCTTCTGACCCCTGCGCCCCAGCTCCAGAAGACGACGAACCGGCTGCCGTAAGGCAGCCGGTTTGGTCATTTCAGCAAAGGGTTAAGCCGCAGAGGCGGAATAATGGCTTAGAGCGCGACGCCCTGAACGGCATCACGCACCACCTGATGGGCGATCTCGATCGAGGCGAAGTGCTGGCCATCGACCACGAAGGCCGGCAGCTTGACGGCGAGGAAGCGATAGCCGCCCTCGGCCGGCACGACGACGCCCTGCGGCTCGCCTGCCACTTCGATCACGGTTGGCCGAAGCGTTTCGGCCTTCTTGAAACTGTTTTCCTGCATGGGTGGAATCTCCACTTGCGCGACGATAGGGAAAACACGGGCAGTGGACCTATCCACGCCGGTGAAGCCTGCTCGCTGCGGGTCTTATCGATACTCTGAGACGGTGGTGTGACTGCTGCCAGATTTCTCTTTGGCTGTTTCACACCGAGAACATGACCTCAGTCACATGGTAATGTGACGTGTCACATTCGTTTCGAGCGACAGAACCCTTGCCAGCGTTTGGCATGATATCGGCGGGATACTACGGTCGAACACACGGCATGGATGGTAATGGTTTGCGATGTCGTCATCGTCATTCCTCTCCTTGCGAGTGTTGACTGTATGGAAGCGCGCATTTTGCGGCGCAGCGATGGCAAGATAGGGGAGCTTTCACGGATTTAAAAGTCCACCAGCGTGCGCAAAGCGACAAAAAAACGAAAAAGCGTGCTCGACTTTCGTCGAGCACTGAAAATTTGAGCGTTTGGGTCAGGTTATAGGCGAGGCAAGCTGTAGATCAGCGCGTGAACGGCACCCTGGCTGTCAGCACATCACCCGAATCGTTGAACTCCACCTGGAATTCGACGCGGATGGCATCGCCGACAAGAAAGAGCCGCGAGCCGATCTGGAGGTCGTTGCCGCCCCGATCCTTCTGCCGCTCGACGAGATCGAAACCGATCTCCTTGCTCGACTGACGGCCGACTGCAGTACCCGAGAAGCCGGCATTGGAGGTCATTACGGCCTCATATTGCGACTTGTCCGCGATATAGCCGATCGTGCCCGAAACCGAGAGGTTCATGTTCACAAGCGTGCAGCGGCCGGTATAATTGATCTTGCCCGAATTGCCCGGGCTCACCGACAGGCGGCAGCGGAAGGGTTCGGGCTTGTCGCCGCCCTGCAGCATGCTTTCGCCGCGCCAGTTGCCGACATAGCCGGCAAGCAAGGCTTCTTCATTTGGCCCGGCCAGGCTTGGCCCGGTTGCAAGGCCCAGAAGGACCAGCGCTGCCAGAATGGACTTTTTCTTGTCCTTAACCACGTCTTTCCCTCTTCTCCCAAGTGTCCGCCAGGGACCTCATGACTTTAGCATTTCATCCAACAATGCCAGTTTAATGTGATCCAGCAAATATGCAGCATCATAGTAAGCTAGAGCAAACGCCGGAGGCAGCGTGCAGTCGTCTGAACCGACCCAGACCATTCCGGGCAAGTCCGATATCCGCGAACGGGCGACGCCTTCTGCCGATGCGCTCGTTACGGCTCATAACGTCGACTATAGCGTTGAGGTCGCAGGCAAGCCGCTCAACATTTTGCGGGGTGTCGATCTGACCGTCCGCCAGGCTGAGGTTGTGGCCATTGTCGGACCCTCAGGCAGCGGGAAAACCTCGCTTTTGATGCTACTTGCCGGGCTCGAACGCGCCAGCGCCGGCTCGATCACGATTGCGGGTACCGACATCACCAAGCGCGATGAAGACGCCATGGCCGTCTTCCGCCGCCAGACGCTCGGCATCGTCTTCCAGAGTTTTCATCTCATCCCGTCCCTGACCGCGCTCGACAATGTGGGGCTCGCGCTCGAAATCGCCCGGCCCGACCTGCCGCTAGCCGAAGTGCGCAAGGAAGCTGCGGCTGCGCTCGATGCCGTTGGCCTCGGCAAGCGTTTGGATCATCGGCCCGCCGCGCTCTCTGGCGGTGAACAGCAGCGCGTCGGTCTGGCCCGCGCGCTCGTCACCAAGCCCAAATTGCTGCTCGCCGATGAACCGACGGGCAATCTCGACCAGAAGACCGGCGCCGTCGTCGTCGAACTTATGTTCAATCTGGCGCGTCAGAACGGCACTGCCATCGTCATGATCACCCATGACCCGCACCTCGCGGAGCGCACCGACCGCAAGTTCACCATGGAACAGGGGCAACTGACCGAAACCACGGGCCAGGTTTGATGCGCGCCTTCTTTGCGGCGGCCCGCGTGGGCCTCAAGGAAATGGCGGGCGATTGGGCGCGCTTTTCCCTCCTTATCATCTGCCTTGCCGTCGGCACGGCGCTGATCGCGGGCGTGTCCTCGGTCTCATCGGCCATCACCCGCGCCGTCGACCAGAACGCGGCGCTGCTGATGGGCGGCGATCTCGAATTCACCCGCTCCGATCGCCCGGCCAATGCCAGCGAAATCGCCATTCTCGAACAGGCGGGCACCCTCGCGAGCACGGTCGAAACCAATCTCAGCGCGGAATCCGCGACGGGCGAGGCCTTTGTCGATCTCGTTGCGGCCGGCCCAAATTATCCTCTGCTCGGCGGCGTCTATACCGACAATGCGGATGCGCAGACCGCGCCTTTCACGGCGCTCGAAGAACAGAATGGCATGTTTGGGGCGCTGGTCGATCCGGTCATGCTCGACCAGCTTGGCCTTAAAACCGGCGACACCATCATGATCGGTGGGACGGACTTCGAGGTTCGCGGCGTTCTCACCGGCTTCCCCGATGGTCCTGTGCGCGGCTTCCGCCTGGGTCTTGCGACGCTTTTGAGCACCGATGGCTTTGCCCATGTGTCCGATCGCACCTCGCCGCTACCGGGCCTTGGCACCAATTTCCGCTACAAGCTGCTGCTCGCGAGCAGCGACACCGAAGGCGAACGCGCGCGGCTCGTCGGCGAGCTCGGTGATTCCGGTTGGGAAGTCCGTTCGGCGCTCGATGGGCTCGGGCCCATGCTGCGCTATTATGAGCTGTTCACCGGCTTCCTGCTCGTCGTCGGCCTCGGCTCGCTGCTGATCGGCGGCGTCAGCGTCTGGAGCGTGATGTCGGCCTATATCGCCGAGCGCGCCGGCGTTATTGCGGTGCTGCGCAGCCTCGGGGCAGCGCGCTGGCGCGTGCTCGTGCATTTCCTCGTTCAGGTGCTGGCGCTTGGTCTTATCGGTGTGGGCCTTGGGGTCGTGATTGGCGTCACCATCGGCCTCTTCGTGCTGCCGGCCGTCGGCACCGCCATCGGCATTCCGCTGGCGCGCGATATCGATGTGTTGGCTATTCTTGTTGCCGGCGCTGTGGGTCTCCTCACCGCCTTTGCCTTTTCCTATCTGCCGCTGGTTCAGGCGCAGATGGTGTCGCCTGCGAGCCTCTTCCGCTCGAAGGGGCTGGGTGCGCCGCGCATCCAATGGGGCCGTTTCCTGCGTTCGGCCGAACTGTTGCCGCTCGCCGTCGCGATCCTTTTATTCTTCTGGCTCGCTGTTGTACTGACCGGTGATTGGCTGCTCGTTCTTGCCTTTGTCGGCTCCGCCATTGCCGCGGCACTGCTGCTGCAGCTTGGCAGCCGCCTTGCGCTATCGGGTCTGTCGCGCCTGCCATCGCCGCGTTGGCGGCCGCTGCGGCAAAGCCTCCGCGCCATCATTGGCTCGGCGGGCAATTCCTCGGCTGTTGTCACCGCCGTGGGCCTAGCCATGGTGATCCTCGTCGTCGTCCAGGTTCTGGCGATCAACCTGCGCAACGAGTTTTTGGGCGCCTCGGTGTTCGATGCGCCGACGCTTGTCGCCTCCGATCTCTTCCCCGATGAAATGGAAGCCTTGCAAGCCGATGTCGGGCCGGAGCACGGCATTGCGCTCGTCACCTCGACCCCGATGTTGCGCGGCGCCGTGACCGCTATTGCTGGTACGCCGGTCGACACTCTCTCGGCCAATGGGCCGGAGGCCTCGTTCCTGCTTTCGGGCGAAATCCCGATGACCTCTCGTGCCGTCCTGCCGTCCGCTTCGCGCCTTGTCGAAGGCACTTGGTGGCCAGGGGATTATTCGGGCGAACCGTTGGTGTCACTGCATCAGAACCTGCGCCAGGGGCTCGGCGTCAAACTCGGCGACGAGATCAGTTTTGAAATCTTTGGCGAGACTATCACCGCCAAGGTCGGCAATTTCCGCGATTATGCCTGGCAGGGTGGGATCGACTTTCTGGTGACCTTCTCGCCCGGCGCGCTCGATGCCTATCCGACGACGCTGCTGGCCGCCGTCACGGCCGAACCCGGCCGCGAAGAAGATGTCGAGCGCTTCCTTGCCGGGGAATTCCTCGATATCAAGTTCATCGAAATCGGCGCAACGCTGACCCGCATTACGGAGGCCCTCAGCCAGCTTTCTTTCGCGGTCGCGAGCGTCGGCGGCATTGCGGTGCTCAATGGCCTTCTCATCCTCATCGGCAGCCTTGCCGCGGGGCGGCGTCAGCGCGAATCCGATGCGGTGCTCTATAAGGTCCTGGGGTCGCGGCGCGGCGAAATCCTCGTTGCTGCGCTGTTGCAGTTCCTGCTGCTCTCGCTGTTTGCCGCGCTGATTGCGATACCAGCTGGCATCTTTACGGCCTGGCTGCTGACCCAGGTTCTGCTCAATGTCGCCTTCACGGTGGATGCATCGACGATCGGCATCGTCGTTGTCGGCCTCATCGGCGTCACCGCAATTCTGGGCGCAACGACATTGCTCCGTGTGTTGTCCATCCGCCCAGCGCTGCTCTTGCGCGAAATGTCGAGCGTTTAGCGATGCGCCGGCTGGCCCTCGTCCTACTCGCTTGCTTGTCCTCGGCGAGCGTTCTGGCCAAGGATTTTCCGGCGGCCGGCGCGCAATATGATTCACAGCTCGGCGGCGCCTATACGCCGCCAGCGGGCACCAGGATCGTCAGCCGCGACCGGAGCGAAGCGTCTGCGCCGGGGCTCTATAATGTGTGCTACGTCAACGCCTTCCAGACGCAGCCCGGCGAAAACGCGTGGTGGGAGGGCGATCATCCGGATTTGATCCTCACTGCCGACGGACGGCCGGTCGAGGACGAGAACTGGCCGGGCGAATATCTGCTCGATACCAGCACCGCGGCCAAGCGCGGCGCCCTTGCCGACATTGTCGGCGACTGGATCGAGGGCTGCGCCAGGGATGGCTACGACGCCATCGAGGCGGACAATCTCGACACCTATTCCCGCTCGGACGGTCGCCTCAAAATCGAGGACAATCTCGCCTTTGTCGGGCTGCTTATCGATAAAGCACATGGTCTCGGGCTGGCCTTCGGCCAGAAGAATGGCGTGGAACTCCTCGATCGCGCGGACCTTCCGGCCTTCGATTTCGCCATCACCGAATCCTGCCAAGTATATGACGAATGCGGGCCCTATGCCGAGCGCTACGGCGCCCGAGTGCTCGAGATCGAATATACCGACACCGAAAGCCGCTTCTTCGAACAAGCTTGCGCTGCGCGTGGCGGCCAATTTTCCATCATTCTACGAGACCGCAACCTGCAGCCGCCGGGCATGCCGGGCTATATGTACCGGTCCTGCTAAAAAAGGCGGATCTCATCGCGTTTTAGATGGGATCGTGCCAAGATCGGTGGGCATCAGCGGAGACTGGAAATGGCAAAGGCACTTGGCATTGGCGGCGTGTTCTTTCGGGCGCGGGATACGAAGGCGCTCGCGGATTGGTACGAAACTCATCTCGGCGTGCCGGGCTTCTGGAACCAGGAGGCGGGCATGACGGTGTTTGCGCCGTTCAAGGACAGCACCGATTATTTCCCGGCCGACAAGCAATGGATGATCAATTTCCGCGTCGACGATCTCGATGTGCTGATTGCTCAACTCAAAGCTACCGACATCGCCGTCGAGACGCGGCCGGATGAGTGGGACACACCCGAGACCGGGCGCTTTGCGCGCATCCATGATCCCGAAGGCAATCAGATCGAGCTTTGGGAGCCGCCGGCGTCCTAATAAGCATTAAAATCATACTTTTGCGCGGCAGGGTCTTGGCGGCGTTTGCAGGCTCTGCTCTATAGCCTGCCGAAGGCTTTTGGAGACTGTTTATGGCCAAGCGCAAAATCGCGGTGATTGGTGTCGGCAAGATCGCGCAGGACCAGCACCTGCCGGTAATCGATGCTTCGGATGATTTCGAACTGGCCGCGACGGTTTCGACCCGCGGCGTCGGCCATGGCAGCGTGCCGGTGTTCAAGACGCCGGCCGAGCTTTATGCCGCCATGCCGGACGTGTCGCTCGTTTCCATCTGCACCCCGCCGGGCATTCGCCACACCTACGTTCGCGAGGCGCTCGACGCTGGCAAGGACGTGATGATGGAAAAGCCGCCGACGACGACGATTTCCGAACTCGACGACCTGATCGCGCACGCCAAGCGCCTCGATCGCGTGCTCTACCAGACCTGGCACAGCCAGTTTAACGCGGCGGTCGATCGGACCAAGGTGATCCTTGCCGAAGAAGGCGTGACGTCGGCGCGCATCGACTGGCGCGAAAGCGTGCGCAAGTGGCATCCGGGGCAGGACTGGGTCTGGGAGCCCGGCGGGTTCGGTGTCTGCGATCCTGGCATCAATGCATTTTCGATTTTCACGAAAGTCATGCCGTTCCCGGTCTTTGTCGATAAGGCAACACTGACTTTCCCCGAAAACCGGCAGACCCCGGTCGATGTCGAAATCGCCTTCAAATCGAGCCAGGCGCATCAGCCTGATCTCTCCTGCGGGTTCAACTGGCTCGAGGAAAATGGCGAGGTCTGGACCATCCGGTTTACGACGGGCCAGGGCAACGAGATCAAGCTTGAACGCGGCGGCCGTACGCTGCGGGTCAATGGCGAGGTCGTGCTCGAGCATGGCGATCTCGAATATTCGGCCATGTATGACCGGTTCGCGGATCTGCTTGAAGCACACGAAAGCGATGTCGATGCGGCGCCGCTGCGGCTGATGTCGGATGTGTTTTTCTTGGGCGCGCGGGTCGATGGGCCGGCGTTTGAGTGGTAGGCTGAGGACCACATTCACAGGATGTCACCCCGGCGCAGGCCGGGGCCCATCCTGAGATAGTTAGGTGTACCCACCCGACTGCGGCTCCCCGAGAGCGGGAGTTGGGCCCCGGCCTTCGCCGGGGTGACAGCCGGTGTATGGGACTGGTGCACAGCTAGGTGCGGTCCAAAATCCGTTGGTGATCCAACGCGATGCCCGCTGCGAGATGGTCCCGCGCGGCATCCACCTTCCCCGCCTCGATCGCCTGAATAACCGCTTCGAGGTTTTCGATGCTTTCTGCGCAATAGGCCTGCAGCGTTTCGGGTTGCCGGGTCAGCGCCAAAGCCAGAAGCAGTTCGACGACACCCACCACCCCGCGCAAAAGGGTGTTCTGCGAGGCTTCGGCGATTTGGCTGTGGATTTCGAGGCTCGCGAGGCCGAATTGTTCCACGCTGTCGCCCGCGGTAGCGGCCTGGTGCAGCCAGTATTTCATGATGCGGACGTCTTCGGCGGTGCGGTGGCGGGCGGCGCCTTCGACGGCGGGGAGTTCGAGGGCGGCGCGGACGGCGAAGAGATTGCTGTAAAAGACCGGGTCGGCCGGGGCGTGAAAATGCCAGGCGAGGACCTGGCTATCGAAAAAATTCCAGCGGCTTTTCGGCGAAACGCGGGTGCCGACCTTGGGTCGGGCTTCGACCAATCCCTTGGCCTCGAGCGTCTTGAGCGCCTCGCGGAGGACCGTGCGGGAGACGCCATAGGTTTCCATCATGACGGCATCGCTGGCCAAAACGGAGCCGACCGGGAACTCACCACTGATGATGGCCCGGCCGATTTCGTTGATCACGAACGTATGGAAATTGCGCGCAGCGTGCCGGCCGGAAAGGGACCGGATGAGGCTGCCAGCTTCTATCATGATGGCGTCTTTACACTAGGCCTTCGAGGTTTTCTCTCCGGGGGCAGAGGCGACGAAGATCAGGCGCTGTAGCACGATGAAGAGGAACAAGAGAATGCCGATGACGATCTTGGTCCACCAGCTCGACAGCGTGCCATCGAAAATGATGTAGGTCTGCACAAGGCCAAGCAGCATGACGCCGATAAAGGTGCCAAGGACAAAACCATAGCCGCCGGTAAGCAGCGTGCCGCCGATGACGACGGCGCTGATGGCGTCGAGCTCGACCCCGACTGCGGCGAGCGGATAGCCGGCCGAGGTATAGAGCGAGAAGACGATGCCGGAAATGGCCGCGAGAATGGAGGACAGCGCGTAGATCGCCACGGTCGTGCGCGCGACCGGCACGCCCATCAGGGAAGCGGAAACCGGATTGCCGCCAAGTGCATAGACATAGGAGCCGAACTTGGTTCGATGGGCGAGGAGGGCGCCGATGATGAAGATCGCGACCATGGTGAGGCCGATGACGCTAAGGCGCCCGCCGCCGGAGAGGCGAATGGTGAGGTCGGAAATCCAGGCATAGAATTCGTGGTTGATCGGCACGGAATCGCGCGTGATCACCGAGGCGCCGCCACGGGCGAGGAACATGCCCGCGAGGGTGACAATGAAGGCGGGCACCTGCAAATAATGGATCGCGAGGCCCATGATCGCGCCGAACGCGCCGGCCACTATGATTGCTATGGCAAAGGCGAGGAGCGGGTGGAGCCCAAGCCAGGAGATCAGCACGGCGACGAGGACGCCCGTGAACCCGATGACGGCCCCAACCGAGAGATCGATGCCCCCGGACAAAATGACAAAGGTCATGCCGACGGCCGCGATGCCGAGGAAGGCATTGTCGGTGAGGAAGTTTCCGAGCACGCGGGTCGAAAACATGGAAGGGAACTGCATGACGGCCAGCGCATAGGCGATGGCAAAGATCAGCGCCGTGGCGACGAGGGGTCGAAGCGAGCGGTTCATTTCGCGGCTGCCTTGGCGACGGGTTTGATACGGGGCGGCGCGAGGCGGCTCGCGAGCGGCGACTGAATGACGAGCACGATGAAGATCAGTCCCGCCTTGACGATGAGATTGAATTCGGGCGGGAAGCCCGAGACCAGAATACCCGTGTTCATCGCCTGGATGATGAGGGCGCCGACGACCGCGAGCGGCACCGAGAACCGGCCGCCGAGGAGCGAAGTGCCGCCGATAACGACGGCGAGAATGGCGTCGAGCTCGAGCCAGAGGCCGGCATTGTTGGCATCGGCCCCGCGGATGTCACCCGCAACGATAATGCCGGCAATGGCGGCGCAAAGGCCGGAGAGGGAATAGACGAGGAGCAGCAGCATGCGGCTGCGGATGCCGGCAAGGCTGGCGGCGGCGCGATTGACCCCGACTGCCTCGATGAAGAGACCGATGGCGGTGCGCCGGACGACGAGCGTCACGATGATCATGAGAACCAGCGCGATCACCGCGGCCATGGGGAAACCGAGGAAGGAGCCGGTACCGATATAGATGAGCACCGGATCGGTGAAGGTGACGATAAAACCTTCGGTGATGAGCTGGGCAATGCCGCGGCCGGCGACCATCAGGACGAGCGTCGCGATGATCGGCTGGATATCGAGAATGGCGACCAGGATGCCGTTCCAGAGGCCGCAAAGGAGGCCGACGACGAGGGCGGCGACAACCGCGATAGGCGCGGGATAGCCGGCGACCACCATGGTGGCGGCAACAGCGCCGGCCACGGCCATGACGGCGCCGACCGAGAGATCAACGCCCTTGGTGGCGATGACCCCGACCATGCCGACGGCGAGAATGGCGACCGGGGCGCCGCGATTGAGAACGTCGATCAAGGAGCCGAAAAAGCGGCCATCCTGCCAGGTGACGCGGAAGAAATTGGGGAACAGGAGCCAATTGATTAGCAAGACGCCGATCAGCGCGAGGAGCTGGGGATTGGCGAGTTTGAGGAGCGAGCGACGGATCATGCCTGCACCCCGTCTTTATGATTGGCGATGGCCTGCACGATGACCCCGGGATTGATGTTTTCGCCATTGAGCTCGGCGACCAGTTCGCGATCGCGCATGACGACGATGCGCGAGGAATAGGCGACGACCTCGTCGAGCTCGGAGGAGATGACGACGAGCGCCAGGCCCTCATCGCGCAGGCGATTGATGGTGCGGACGATTTCGGCGTGGGCGCCGACATCGATGCCGCGCGTCGGTTCATCCAGAATGAGGAATGTCGGGTCCGTGGCAAGCCAGCGCGAGAGGATCGCTTTCTGCTGATTGCCGCCTGAAAGCAGCTTGATCGGCATGTCGAGCGAGGCGGCGCGGATATCCATGGATTCGCCATAGCGGCCGGCGATTTCCATCTGCTCGTCGCGCGTCAGGGCGCTGAACCAGCCGAGCTTGCCCTGGAGGGCAATCACGATGTTTTCGCGCACCGAAAGATCGCCAAAGATACCTTCGGCTTTTCTATCTTCCGGGCAAAAGCCGAAACCGTGGGCGATGGCATCGGTGGGCTTGGAAATGGAGGTGGGCTTTCCGGCAACGGAAACGGTGCCTTCGTCAGCGGAATCGGCGCCGAACATGATGCGCGCCATTTCCGTGCGACCCGAGCCGAGGAGGCCGGCGACGCCGACGACCTCACCCTTGTGGATGGTGAGATTGAAGGGCATGACGCTGCGCTTTTTGCCATAGCCCTTGAAGTCGAGCAGCACTTCGCCGAGCGGACGATTTTCTTCGAGCTGAGTGGCACCGGAAAAGGCGATGTCCTTGCCCAGCATCAGGCGTACGACATCGGTGCGTGTGAGATTGTCGAGGGATTTGGTGTCGATCAGCTTGCCATTGCGGAGGATCGTTACGCGATCGGCGATGGCAAAGACCTGGTCGAGGAAATGGGTGATGAAGACGACGGCAAGGCCCTGAGCCTTGAGATCGCGAATGATGTCGAAGAGGCGCTCGACCTCGTTGCGATCAAGGGAGGCGGTAGGCTCGTCGAGGATGAGGACCTTGCCCGAGAGTTCGACGGCGCGGGCGATGGCGACGATCTGCTGGACGGCGACGGAATGGGCGCCGAGTTCGCTCGAGGGGTCGATGTCTAGGCCATAGCGCGCAAGAACAGTGCGCGCATCGCGCTCCATCTTGCGGCGGTCGACGAAACCGAACCAGGTCGGCTGGTGGCCGAGATAGAGGTTTTCGGCGACGGAGCGGTTGGGGAGGAGATTGACCTCCTGATAGACCGTGCCGATGCCATAGGTCTGGGCGTGTTGCGGATTATTGAGGGTGACGGGGGCACCGTCGACGATCACGTCGCCCAGCGTCGGCTGATAGGCGCCGGTCAGGATCTTGATCAGCGTCGATTTGCCGGCGCCGTTTTCGCCGAGAAGGGCGTGGACTTCGCCGGGGCGGAGGCCGAAATCGACCTTATCGAGCGCCACGTGATTGCCGAAAATCTTGACGATCCCGCGCGCTTCGAGCGCGTAGCCAGTCTCCGCCATTGCCTCTCCCCTGCCGCCTCTCGGACGGCGAATTCATTATTCATCACCGCGTCATTCCCGCGAAAGCGGGAATCTCCACCTCGGGAAAGGGATTCCCGCTTTCGCGGGAATGACGTCGTGGGTTTGGGCAGCGGCGGTGCGCCGCTGCCCATCCTGCGGTTAAGCCTTAGTAGCCGAGACCCTTGCGGCGGTCGTATTCGCCCTGTGGGTCATCGGCCGAGGTGTAGAGCTTGGATTCGGTGATGATGAACTTTTCCGGTTCCGTGCCGTCAGCCCAGAACTTGGCGAGGGCGTCGAAGGCGGGGCCGGCCATGTTCGGGGTCAGTTCGACCGTGGCATTGGCTTCGCCGGCTGCGATGGCGGTGAAGATATCCGGCACGCCGTCGATCGAGACGACCTTGATATCGGTGCCGGGCTTGAGACCTGCATCCTTGATCGCCTGGATGGCGCCGACGGCCATGTCGTCATTGTGGGCATAGACAGCGCAGATATCGGCGCCATTGTTGGTCGCCTTGATGAAGGCTTCCATGACTTCCTTGCCCTTGGAGCGGGTGAAGTCTCCGGTCTGGCTCTGCGTGATCTTGAGGTTGTCGTGGCCGGCGATGGCTTCCTCAAAACCCTTCTTGCGATTGATCGCCGGGGTGGAGCCGACGGTGCCCTGGAGTTCGACGATATTGCACGGCTCGGTGCCAACATCGCCAACGAGCCAGTTACCGGCAACGCGGCCTTCTTCGACCTGATCGGAGGCAACCGAGGTCAGGTAGAGATCTTCGGGCGCATCGACGCCACGGTCGAGCAGCACGACGGGGATTTCGGCGTCCTTGGCTTCGGCGAGCACATCGTCCCAACCGGTGGCGACGACCGGAGCGACGAGGATGGCGTCAACGCCCTGGGCGATGAAGCCGCGGATGGCCTTGATCTGGTTTTCCTGCTTCTGCTGGGCGTCGGCGAACTTCAGATCGACGCCGCGTTCTTCGGCCTGCTGCTTGGTGACCGAGGTTTCGGCAGCGCGCCAGCCCGATTCTGAGCCGATCTGCGAAAAGCCGACGACCTTGCCCGAAATATCCTGCGCGAAGGCAGCGGTAGACAAGGCGGTAGCGAGGCTTGCCGCGATGGCAAGCTTGGTGATGATGCTCACGATGGATCCTCCCAAAAGACCGCCCGGCGTTTTCGCTTCGGGCGATGGAGGGACGCTATTATAAAGTACTATTATATGTAAAGAGGATTTCAGCGGGAATGAAAACGGCGGCCCGAAGGCCGCCGCGAGGATCGTAAGTCTCTGAATTTTAAAGGATTACCAGTCGAACTGCTTGGCGAGCGTCACCTTGAAGGTGCGGCCGGTCGAGCGATCGATCGAGAGGTTGGGGCGGTAATCGGCGTTGAAGAGGTTGTCGATGCCGAGCTGCAACTCGGTGCCGGCGAGGGGGCCGGTCTCGGGTTTCCACGACGCGAAGAGGTCGACGGTCGCATAGGCATCGGCCGGGCCATCGGCACCGAACGGACCGGAGGCGACGATGTAGCGGCCCTGATCGGCGATGGTGAGGCGCGCGCCCATGTCGAGATTATATTCGACATTGCGGATGCCCATGGTCAGCGCCAGCTTGTTCTGCGGTACGGTCGTCAGCGGCGTGTTGTTGACGAGATTATCGCCCACCGTGATGCCATAGGCGAGGCTCGCATAGAGCAGTTCGGCATCATAGGAGGCTTCGACCTCGACGCCATAAATGCGCGCCTTGCCGATATTGCCATAGTAGGGAACCGTGGCGCCGCCGAAGGGACGGGCGGTGTTGGACGCGATGAGGTTGGTCAGGTCGCTATAAAAGGCCGTGGTCTTGAGCGCGGCAGTGTCGCCGGAGGTGAGCAGATCATTGCCCGAAAGCGAGAAGCCGGCTTCGATCGTATTGGCTTCTTCCTTGAGAAGGCCAAGGCTGGTCGACTTTGGTGCAGACCGGCCGGGCGAAGCGGCCGCGACGGAATAGAGCTCATCGATGGTCGGCAGACGTTCGGTATGGGCGATGGAGCCGAAGACGCCGATATTGTCCGTCAGTTCATAATGGGCGGCGAGCTTCGGCGAGAAGGCGCTGTCTTCGATATTGGCGGCGCCGGTGGTTGAATTGACCCAGTGGAAGTCGCCACGCGCGCCGGCGATCAAGGTCAGCTTCTCGGCCCAGATGAATTCGTTCTGGGCAAAGATGCCGAGCTTGTTCTCGGTGCCCTGCGGGTGTGCCGGCAAGGCAATGGCCGTACCGGGGCGCACCACCGTGCGGTCCTGCGTCGAGGCGGCAAAGCCGGTGGTCAGATAGTTCTCGAACCCGTCGCCGATCCATTCGATCGTGTTGTCGGCGGTAAGCTGCCAGGTCTTGTAGCCATAGCGGGTATCGAGAAGGATGCTGTCGGCCGTCACGTTCTGGGGGAAGGCCGGATTGACCGGCCCGATGACGGTGCGCGGCGCGCCGAGGGCGTAGCGGTGATTGGTCTGGTCGTTCTGGGTGTCCGAATAGCTGAGATTGACCTTGAGATCGACCCAGGGATTGTCGGTCGCCGGGTTTTCCCAATGCAGCACGGCAGTCTGGTCGAGCACGGCGCGATCGGTGACGCCGAAGAGCGAGGACGTGCCGGTCTGGGCATAGGCCTGATCCTTGGCATCGCTGGTCCAGCGCTGGTAGGAGAGGCTGAGTTCCTGCTCGTTATTGTCGCCGAAATGGGCGGTGCCCTTGATGAGCCCGGACAATGTGTCGAAGCCTGAGCCGGCGAGTTCGCCACCCTTGGCGAGTTCGACATTTTCGCGACGGCGCCAATTGCCGGCGGCGAGAATTTCGAATGTGTCGGTGACCTGCTGGGCGAGAACCGCCGAGGTCAGCGTGCCCAGGCCATTGGTGTCGAGCGAGGTTTTGACCCGCAGCGCGCCGGTATTGCCGTCCCGCAGATAATCGGATGCGTCTTTGGTGGTGAAGTTGATCACGCCACCAATGGCGCCTGCGCCGTAAAGCGTCGATGAGGCCGGGCCGCGCAGCACTTCGACCTGCTTGTAAAGCTCGGGATCGGAGAAGAACGAGCCCATGCGGTACTGCTCGTTGAATTTTGGCGCACCATCGATGTTGATGATGACGCGCGAGCCGTCCGAGGAGTTTTCGGTGGTGCCGATGCCGCGGATATTGAAGGCCTCGCCGAACTGACGCTGGCTGCCGACGACGGTGACGCCGGGAACGGTGGCAAAGAGTGCACCGGTCGTGTCGGCCTGTTCCTTATCGATATCGGCCTGGTTGAGCACCGTCACCGCCTGAGGCGTATTGATGGCAACTTTCGGCGCCCCCGCACCGATAACCAGACGTTCAAGAAGAGTAATATTCGTCGCGTTGACGTTCTGCGCCTGCGCTGCCTGCTGCGCGACGAGCGCCAGCGCGACGCCGCCCAAAAGCGCGGCCGCGCGTGACCTGACCAGCCCCATGTCTGTCTCCAGTTTTTTAAAAGTCTTTTTGTGATCGGCTGGCTGGCGGGAGGCGGGCTGACCGGTTGAAAGAATGCTGACTCTTTCATTCACCTATTGCGCTGATAATTTAATATGGCTATGTGAGTCAAGTTTAATTCTCTTGCCGAGGTATTCGTTTTCGATGCCTTAAGGCGATGAAGTCGTTGGATAAATCATGCCGCCGAGTGGCTCTGACTCCGCCGTTTCCCCCATCAAAATTGTCTCGAGTTCCGAGATTCTGAATGGGGGTTCCGAGCTGCAGATCGAGCACAAGGGCATGATCTACCGGCTGCGCGTCACCCGGCAGGACAAGCTCATTCTCACCAAATAGGCCCGCGCTGTGACCGAACCGACATCCAAAACCGCCGAAGACATCCGCCGCCTGCGGGCTCTCAATCCGCAGATGCGCGAACGCGATTTTGCGCGCATCCATTCCATCAGCGAGGGCCAGTTGGTGGCCGCCGAAGTCGGCCATACGGCGACGCGGCTCAAGGTCGATATGTCGGCGCTGCTCCATGGCCTGACGGGCGTCGGCGAAGTCATGGCGCTGACGCGCAATGAAAGCGCGGTGCATGAAAAGATCGGCATCTATGAGGGCGTCTCGGTCAATGCCCATGCCTCGATCGTCTTGGGCGAACAGATCGACCTGCGCATTTTCCCAAGCCGCTGGGTGCATGGCTATGCCTTGGAAAAGGCCATGGAAGATGGCACGACCAAGCGCTCGCTGCAGTTTTTCGACCGTGCGGGCAATGCGGTCCATAAGGTCCATGCGCGCCCGGCGACCGATGTTGCAGCCTGGACCAAGCTCGTCAGCGAACTGCGTCACGACGAGCAGGTCGATACGCTCGAGGTCTCGCCCTATGTGAAGGCCGCGCCGGAAGCCGCGCCCGCGCCGCTCTCCGAGCTTCGCGAGGGCTGGGAAGCGATGACGGACACGCACCAGTTCTTTGGGTTGATCAAGAAGCTCAACTATCCCCGGCTCGATGCGATTGAAACCGTGGGTGAGGATCTCGCCTGGCAGCTCGATCATGCCGCCGTCGAAGGTATGTTCCGCAAGGTGGCGGGGACCGACCTGCCGATCATGGTTTTTGCCGGCAATGAAGGCTGCATCCAGATCCATTCCGGGCCGATCCACAAGGTCTCGCCCATGGGGCCATGGCTCAATGTCATGGATGAAACCTTCCACCTCCACTTGCGGATCGACCACGCCGTCGCGGCCTGGGCGGTGCGCAAGCCCACCAAGGACGGCCATGTCACCTCGGTCGAACTCTATGACGAGAACCGCGAACTGATCATCCAGTTCTTCGGCAAGCGCCATGAAGGCCATGGCGAACGCGACGAATGGCGCGCTGTCGTCGAGCAATTGCCGCTGTTCTCCACTCCCAACGCTGCCTGAGATTTGTCAAACATGCGCATTTTTTCCTCTTTTGCTGCTGTGCTGATGGCAGCTTCGCTCTCCGTGGCGCCGCTTTCGGCTGCGGAACTGCACAAATTTGCCGATGCGAGCCGCCTGGTGTCGATCGGCGGTTCGCTGACCGAAATCATCTATGAACTGGGTGCCGAAGGTTCGCTCGTCGCCCGCGACCAGACGGCGCTGTTCCCCGAGGCGGCGTTGAGCCTGCCCGATGTCGGCTATATGCGCGCTTTGGCGCCGGAAGGCGTGCTTTCGGTTAATCCGACCGGCCTCCTCGTCATCGAAGGCAGCGGCCCGCCGGAAGCGCTTGAAGTGCTCTCGCATGCCGGCGTCGAATATCAGACCGTGCCGGAAGGCTATTCGGCTGAGGGCGTTCTTACAAAGGTGCGGGCCGTTGGCGAAGCGCTGGGTCTTGAAGATAAGGCCGAGGCGCTGGCGAAAAAGCTCGAAGGCGAATTCGCCGCGCTCAAGACCCGCACCGATGCGGTGGAAGCGCCGAAGAAGGTGCTGTTCATCCTCTCCAACCAGGGCGGCCAGATTCAGGCTTCGGGAACCGGCACGGCGGCCAATGGCATCATCGCGCTGGCTGGCGCCGAAAATGCCATCACCGAGTATGAAGGCTATCGTCCGCTCTCCGAGGAAGCCATCACTGCTGCGGCGCCTGATGTGATCCTCCTCATGGATCGCGGTGGCGACCATGGCGCGACGGAAACGGAGCTCCTCGAACACCCGGCCATCGCCCTGACCCCGGCGGGGCAGAACAAGGCGATCTACCGCATGGACGGCGCCTATCTCCTCGGCTTTGGCCCGCGCACGGCGGCTGCCGCCACTGAGCTTGCCGATCATCTTTACGGACAAGCCTCGCATTAAGGCGGTTTGAAATGGACAGCACCATGTCACTTGCCGCAAGCGGCGCACGGACCCGGCCCGACGGCGATCGCAGCCATATCGGCCGCATTACCGTCATTGCGCTGGTCTTCGCGCTGCTGGCAGCCATGGTTCTGTCCATGACCACCGGCGCCTCGGGCGCCTCGCTTGGAAATCTCATCGGCTCCTTGATCTCGGGATCGGAAGGGGCCGATGCACTGCGCGACTATGCCGTCATCGTCAATATCCGCCTGCCACGCATGGTGCTTGGCGTGCTGATCGGCGCTGGCCTGGCGGTGTCGGGCCTCCTGATGCAGGGCCTTTTTCGCAATCCGCTGGCTGATCCGGGGCTTGTCGGTGTGTCGAGCGGCGCCGCACTTGGCGCGGTCGTCATCATCGTGCTTGGCGGCACGGCGCTGGCGCCCTTTACGACCGCGCTCGGCATCTGGTCATTGCCGGCTGCGGCCTTTGGCGGCGGCCTCGTCACCACTTTCGTCCTCTATCGCGTCGCGACGCGCGGCGGACAGACGGCCATCGCCACCATGCTTCTCGCCGGCATCGCCATCGGCGCGCTAGCCGGTGCTTTTTCCGGTGTGCTCACCTATATCGCGAGCGAAAACCAGCTCCGCGATCTGACTTTTTGGGGCATGGGGTCGCTCGCCGGGGCGACCTGGATCAAGGTTCTGGCGGCGGGGCCGATCATTTTTGCAGCGCTGGTTGTCGCCGGTTTCCTCGCCAAGGGGCTCAATGCCATGACGCTCGGCGAAGCCACGGCGTCGCATCTCGGCGTGCCCGTGCAGCGGTTCAAGCGCATCACCATCGTCGCCGTGGCGGCAGCGACCGGTGCCTCTGTCGCTGTCAGCGGCGGCATTGGTTTTGTCGGCATCGTCGTGCCGCATCTTCTGCGGCTCGCGATCGGGCCGGATCATCGCTATCTGCTGCCCGCCAGCGCGCTGCTTGGCGCCACCTTCCTCCTCATTTGCGACGCCCTGAGCCGCACCATCGTCGCGCCGGCCGAAGTGCCCATCGGCATCGTCACGGCAGCTTTTGGTGGGCCGTTCTTCCTCTGGATCCTGCTGCATCGCCGCAGCGCCTTTGCTTGGTAAAATCATGATCGACATCGACAGCGTCTCGGTAACGCTCGGCGCGCGGCAAATCCTCGACGACGTGTCGCTCAGCGCGCCCTCCGGAAAACTGACGGCGATCATCGGCCCCAACGGCTCGGGCAAGTCGACGCTGCTCAAAGCGCTTTGTCGCGACCATGCCTATTCCGGCGTGATTTCGATCGATGGGCGCGACATCGCGCAGATGAGCCCGCTTGAAATTGCCAGCCTCCGTGCCGTACTGCCGCAATCGTCCAATCTGCCCTTTCCATTCACGGTGCGCGAAGTCGTCGCCATGGGGCTGACGGTGGGGCGGCCGGGTGTCGATCGCCGCGCGTTACATCACCTGCCGGACGAGGCTCTTTCGCGCGTCGATCTCGGCGGCTTTGGCGGTCGCTTCTATGGTGAGCTTTCGGGCGGCGAGCAGCAGCGGGTGCAATTGGCGCGCGTTCTCTGCCAGGTCTGGGAGCCGGTCATCGACGGCGTGCCGCGCTATCTTTTCCTCGATGAGCCGGTGTCGAGCCTCGATATCAAACATCAGTTGATGATCATGGACGTCGCCAAACGCTTTGCCCGCCAGGGCGGCGGCGTCATCGCCGTGCTGCACGATCTCAACCTGACCGCGCTCTATGCCGATACGATCCTCGCGCTGCGCGATGGCCGGGTCGTCGAGAGCGGTCCGCCCGAGGCGGTGCTGACGGACACGGTGCTTGAGCGTGTGTTCGATGTGCCGCTGCGCGTTGGCCTGGCGCCAAGAGCGGGGACATTCGTTCTGCCGCAATCGGTGCGTGCCGATGCGATGAGTGCCGCTTAGGGCGATTGGCCTAGAGTTTTATCACTAAAAGGATCGGCGCAGTCATTGGGACTGTGCGCTCAAACTCTGTCATCCTGTGACTGAGCGAGCTGGCAGCGCATTTGCGCTGCGGCCATATCCGCTCGGCGGAACAACTACTCCCGGACCGGCGGCAGGCAAACCATAGGGGGCGCCATTCAGCGCCCCTCCATGTCGATCGCGAGATTAGAGCAGC
Source organism: Devosia sp. Leaf420 (assembly GCF_001425445.1). Classification (GTDB taxonomy): domain Bacteria; phylum Pseudomonadota; class Alphaproteobacteria; order Rhizobiales; family Devosiaceae; genus Devosia. Next base: position 76,517 of record NZ_LMQU01000014.1, read on the forward strand.
TTGAGATTGACAGCCGACTCTTTGCCATCGCGGCCGGACTCAAGGTCATATTCAACCTTGTCGTTCTCGTAGAGACCGTCCAGGCCGGAGCGCTGCACGGCAGAAATGTGGACGAATGCGTCCTTGCCGCCGGTTTCTGGCGTAATGAAGCCGAAACCCTTGGTCGTGTTGAAGAACTTGACGGTGCCTTTGATAGCCATGATTTATTTCCCGATTAGAGGATCGGCAAGCTAACGAGTTTTCCGAATGTAACAAGTCCAATGTATCCTCAAAGCCCGAAAAAAGCGGCTTTGGGGCCGAAAAAACACGCAGCGGCTGTCAGATTTTCGCCCCGGATTGGGCTGGACCGCGTGGATCGGGCTGCTGGGCGGTTATGGACCCGGAATTCATATCATTTTCGTTGGGACTTTGGTCGTCCGCAAAGGCCCTCATGGTGCGTGACCTGGCAAGGCAAGCACGTCACCACGAGGGCTGAAGGAAGGATAAGGCGGAGCGCTGGTTTTATCGCCCCAGTTTCCCATCGACGAGCGAGGTCGCAAGTGGCGCCGGGCGGGTGACGGGCGTCGTGATCTCGACGACCTGACCCGTGCGCGAGGAGGTCTCGAAGGCTTCCATCACTTCGAGCACGTGCAAGGCGAGGTCGCCATTGGCGCGGTGCGGGCGGTTTTCGACGATGGCATGGGCCATGTCGGCGAGGCCGATCGAGCGGTAATTGCCGTCAGCATAGGGTTGGTCGGTGTCGACATTGGTCCACTGGCCGCCCTTTTCCATGAGCTCGACCTGACCGCCGAAATTGTTGGGATCGGGGACGATGAGGGTCGCGTCGGTGCCGTAGATCTCGAGCGGCACGTGCTTGTGGCCGGCAACGTCAAAGCTCATCGAGATCTGCACGACGGCGCCATTGGCAAAGACCAGCGTGCCCGAGACATGGGTCAGGACATGGACGGGGATGACTTCGCCATTGCGCGCTTCCGAGGTGATGGTGCGCGTGTCGCGCAGCATGGTGCCGAAGCCGGAGACCCTGGCGACGGGTCCGAGGAGATTGACGAGATCGGTGATGTAGTATGGGCCCATGTCGAGCATGGGGCCGCCGCCTTCTTCATAATAGAAGGCGGGATTGGGGTGCCACCGCTCGTGGCCGGGGCACATGAAATAGGCGGTGCCGCCAACGGCCTGGCCGAGCTTGCCCTCATCGACGACGCGACGCGCCGTCTGGTGGGCGCCGCCAAGGAAGGTGTCGGGGGCGGAGCCGACGCGGAGATTTTTGGCGCGGGCGGCTTCGACGAGCTTCTTGCCTTCGGCAAAGACGACGCCGAGCGGCTTTTCCGAGTAGACGTGCTTGCCGGCCTCGATGGCACGAAGGCCAACCTCGACATGGGCCTTGGGGATGGTGAGATTGAGGATGATCTCGATGTCGGGATCGGCAAAGATCTCGTCGATGGTCACTGCCCTGAGGCCGAACTCATCGGCGCGGGCCCTGGCCGCCGCGGGGTTGAGATCCGCCACGGCCCTGATGTCGAGAACCGGAAAATCCTTGGCGGCCTTCAGATAGGCCGCCGAAATATTGCCCAAGCCGATAATGCCGATGCCAACTTTGCGCATCTTGTCTCCTCACGCCGTGCCAAAGCACGAACCTTAACTCCCACTGCCTTTGGCAGCATCCCGAACCCCTTCTGCGGTGGCCGCAAAAGGCGGCGCACAGCAGGGTCAGATTCTTGTATGGTATGGTGACATACGTACGTCAGAATAGTCCAGACCGTGTTGGACCCGGTATTTGACGGTTTTCCGGCCGAATGCCATTGGGATGAGCCCGCGGATACGCTCTTTTTCTTGATCTATCCTGCCCAATCTGGTGTTGTTTCGGCCTTGGTGTCGTCCCCATGTGGACGGGTGAGGGGATAAACGTGTCGCAAGACGAAGTGCCGGCCAACGGTCGCGCCAAGCGCGGTGTAAAACCATCCGGCAAGCCCACGCTGAAGACGATTGCCCAGATGACGGGCCTTGCAGTGACCACCATCTCGCGCGCGCTCAATAATGCGCCGGAACTGGCCCAGGAAACGCGCGACCGCGTGCAGCGCATCGCGGCCGAAATCGGCTATCTGCCTGATCGCGCGGCCCTCCGCCTCAAGACCGGCCGAACCAATGTGATTTCGCTGGTTCTCGAGCCGGACGAACAGATCTATGGCTTTGGCACGTCGCTCGTCACCGGCATAACCGAGACCCTGCGCGACACCGCCTATCACCTCGTCATCACGCCGCTGTTCCGCAACATGCAGCCAATCGAGCCGATCCGGCATATTGTGCGCAATCGCATGGCCGATGGTGTCATCTTCTCGAAAGCCGAAGCCTTTGACGAGCGCATCCGCTTCTTGCTCGACAATGACTTTCCATTCGTCAGCCATGGTCGCAGCCAATGGCCCGACGCCCATCCCTTCGTCGATTTCGACAATGAAGACTATGCCTATCACGCGACGCTGCGCCTTGCGGCGCTCGGCTGCAAGAAGGTGTCGATCGTTCTGCCCGATAGTGCGCTGACCTATACCGGGCATTTGAAAGCCGGGGTGGAGCGCGGCGCGCGCGAAGCGGGGATTGCCTTCGAGTTTGCCGCGGATGTCAATCTCAGCAGCCCCACCGATGCGATCCGCAACTACGTCATCAAGCGCTCGAAGCGCCCTGATGGCCCGGATGGTTATATCTGCGCCTCGGAAGTCTCGGCCCTTGCCATTATTGGTGGGCTCAATGAAGCAGGTCTTGTTGTGGGCAAGACGGCGCATGTCGTGACCAAGCAGTCGTCCTCGATGTTCATGCAGTTCCAGCCTGCAGCGGAAACAGTGGCCGAGGATTTCGTAGCCGCTGGCCGGCATCTCGGTGAGTTACTTCTCCGCCGTATTGCCGGGGACGCAGACGATCTCACCTACCTCGCAAAACCGCATTACGACTGGCCCCAAGGCTGATCCGAATCTGCCTTGCTAAAAGGGTTCAGCTTTTTGCGCGAATGAGCGCAAACCTTTGAAAGCGGTCATTTTTGCCGTTTTCGATGCGTTTTGCTCTGACACGTCCCAAATGCGGTTTTACATTTGGGCAGAATAAAGGCAGTCACTTTGCCTTATTTGGCGGCGGCCAAGAGCCGCTCGGAGAGCGGTTTTAGGCCCCCATTTGCGTCAAGACTGCATTAGCTGCGTTGAATCAAATAATATTGGCAAAGCTTGGACTCTGAATCAGCACAGAGTCTATTTGCCCGGATTCACGCTCCTCCCCTTTGGACTCTGAATCGATTCATGGGTTACTCTAGCGAGACTCATGTATTAACTCGGAAGTTATACTAAGGATGCGTGATCTAGACTGGTAAAAAACTTGGTCATGTAACCAATGATTAAGTCATCCATGAAATTATCAGTGTCAGGCCGGATGGGAATACGGCTTCGAGCATAGTCAGACATCTAGCCGGACGACCGCTCGTCGCCTGATTACTTCATACCGTTCATCGGTTGTTAACGACCCAAAGCCTGAGAGCATTATGACATCGCGGATCAACTACCCAGCCCGGTTTTTGGCATGACCGGGAATAGCACCTTCACGCTCGCATTGACCGGCGATCTCTCGGTCAAATCGGCCCAGGATTTTCTCGGCCAGCTCAAATCGGCCATTGCCGAGCACGCTGCAATCGCAGTGGACACGAGCGCCATCGGCCAGGCCGATGTCACGACCGTGCAGTCGCTTCTCGCGGCGCGCAACAAGGCCCAGGCGCTGGGCAAATCCTTCACTCTCAAGGGCACTCCAGGCCCAAAGCTGCAGGCCGTTCTCGACGGCGCGGGGTTCATGAACCCGGCCCAGCCGGCAGCGTCCTTCTGGACCGAACACTCTTAATCCCACGGGACTTGACGGCATGACCAAGACAATTCTGACAATCGACGATTCCGCTTCCATCCGTCAGATGGTCGCCATGACGCTGACCTCGGCGGGTCTCGACGTCATCGAGGCTGTCAATGGCCAGGATGGCTATGACAAGGCGACGACCAATACGATTCATGCCGTTATCACCGACCTCAATATGCCGGTTCTCAACGGCATCGAATTCATCCGCAAATATCGCCAGCACCCCTCGAGCAAGGGCATCCCGATTATCCTGCTGACGACCGAGTCCGACGAGGAACTCAAGCGCCAGGCCAAGGAAGCCGGCGCCACCGGCTGGATCGTAAAGCCCTTCAAGCAGGACCAGTTGCTGGCCGTCATCAAGAAGATGACAGGGGCATGAACATTTCCGATCCCTCCGAGACCTTCCGCCAGGAGGCGCGCGAGCTGCTCGATCAGCTCGAGGCCGGCCTTCTGGACCTGGAACAGGATCCGTCCAATTCCGACCTGATCAATTCGACCTTCCGCGCTCTTCATACGATCAAGGGCTCGGGCGCGATGTTTGGGTTCACGGCCGTTGCCGAATTTGTCCATGATTTCGAGACGGCCTTCGACCGTGTCCGCAAGGGCGAAAGCGAAGCCAATACTGCGCTCATCGGCGTGGCGCTCGACGCCAAGGACCATATCCACCTTCTCATCGAAGATCCGGATGCGCCCAACGAGGGTGGCGAACAGATCCTCGTTGCGCTCCGGGCGATCGTCAACGGTGGTCCGGTCGAAGCGCCGGCGCCTATCGAAACTGTTGCCGCGCCAAGTGCTGCGCCAGTGGTTGCCGTGCCGAACCTGGCTGATAGCGCCAAGCGCTGGCGGCTGGTTTTCTCGCTGCCTTCCGACGCGCTGATCTATGGCACTAACCCTGAACTGCTCTTGCAGGAACTCGCCGGGATCGGGCCGATCCAAATCCTGGCGCTCACCGATCGCATTCCCGATCTCGACGTCATCGACCCCGAAGTCAGCCATATCAGCTGGCAGGTGGATATCGAAACATCTGAAGATCCGACCGCCGCGATTGACGACGTTTTCCTCTTCCTCCGCGACAATATGGAATTGACGCTGACCCCGCTCAGCGCACCGGCGGCAGCACCGGTTACCGTGGCAGCACCGGCACCGAGCGAAGATGCGATGCCCGAGGCGCCCTATGTGCCCGAGCCCGTCGTCGAAGCGGCGCCTGTGGCCAAGGCCGCGGCGCCGGTGAAGAAGGCAAAACCTGCGGAAAAGGCCGAAGCCGAAAAGCCGGCAGCCACCTCGCTGCGCGTGCCAGCCGAACGGCTCGATGAATTGATGGACCGCGTCGGCGAATTGGTTATCGCCCAGGCGCGCCTCAGCCAGATCGCGGCGAGCTCTGCCGATCTATCGCTCAAAACCATTGCTGAAGAATTGGAGCGCCTGTCGTCGGGTCTGCGCGATACGACCATGGGCATCCGCATGGTGCCGATCGGGACGATCTTCTCGCGCTTCCGCCGCCTTGTGCATGATCTCTCGGGCGAACTCGGAAAGCAGATCGAGTTCATCACGACGGGCGAAGAAACCGAACTCGACAAGACGGTCATCGAGCGCCTCGCCGATCCGCTGGTTCACCTGATCCGCAATTCGGTCGACCATGGTCTCGAAAGCGCCGAAAAGCGCGTCGCGGCGGGCAAGGATCCCAAGGGCACAGTGCGTCTCTCGGCCGTCTATTCGGGTGCCGAAGTCGCCATTTCGGTGGTCGACGATGGCGCCGGCCTCAACCATGAGCGCATTCGCGCCAAGGCCGAAGAAAACGGACTTATCGGTCCCGATGCCAAGCTGACCGAGCAGGAGCTTAACCACCTGATCTTTGCGCCTGGCTTCTCGACGGCCAAGGAAGTCACCGCCCTTTCGGGCCGCGGTGTCGGTATGGACGTGGTCAAGCGAACCATCGACGGGCTGCGCGGAACGATCGATGTGACGACGACCCAGGGCAAGGGCTCGACCTTTACCCTCCGCCTGCCGCTGACCCTCGCAATCATCGACGGCATGTTGGTTCGCGTCGGCGACGGCCGTTACACCATCCCGCTCGCCGCCGTCGAAGAATGTGTGGAACTGCCCGAAGGCATCGAAGCCAATGCCAAGGGCCGCAACTTCCTCGATATCCGCGGGTCGCTCGTTCCCTATCTGCGCCTTCGCGAAGTGTTCGGGATCAAGGGCGAGGCCGAAGCACATCAGAAGGTCGTCATCGTCTCCTCGGGCGAAGGCCGGGTCGGGCTCGTGGTCGACCAGATCATCGGCAACAACCAGACGGTCATCAAGCAGCTCTCAAAGCTTCATTCGGGCATCAAGTCCTTCTCGGGCGCCACCATTCTCGGTGACGGCTCGGTGGCCCTGATCCTCGACACCGCCCATCTCGTGGCCTCCGGCCAATCCTATGTCGACCGCAACCTGGGGAGAGCCGCATGAGCGACGACCAGTCCTATATGACGGCGCTGACCATTCGCCTCGAAGACGAGCTCTTTGCCGTCGAGGCGAGCCGGGTGCGCGAAATCCTCGATCTTGTGCCGATCACCAAAGTGCCAAGCGCCCCGGCTTTTGTTGGCGGTCTGATCAATGTCCGCGGCTCGATCGTGCCGCTGGCCGATCTCCGCGTCATGTTCGGCATGGACCGGCCCGAGCCCGATGCCGATACGCGCATCGTCGTCATGGAAGTCGATATCGACGGCGAGCCTACCATTGCCGGCATTTTGGCCGACAAGGTGCATGACGTCACCGATATCGAAACCGCCTCGATCGAAGAGGCTCCCAAAGTCGGCATGCGCTGGCGCCCTGAATTCGTGAAGGGCATCGGCAAGCGCAATGGCGGCTTCATCATCATCCCAGACATGGAAAAGATTTTTGAATCACCGGGCGGCAGAAGTCCGTCCGCGGCAGCATCAGAAGAAAGGTCTGCAGCATGAGATTGACCATCAAGACAAAACTTGCGGCGACATTCGTCACCGTTGTGGCCACCTCTGCGGTGGGCATGTTCATGGGGATCCAGAACCTCGGCGCGCTCAGCAGCTCGATGGAAGCCATGGTCGACGGCAATGTCGAGCGCATCCAGATCGCGGCCGACCTCAATGCACGGACGCTTCGCGTCGCTCGGGATGAAAAGAATCTCATCCTTGCCTCAGACGATGAGACATTCCAGCAGTTTGCCGGCCAGATCGAGACGGAAAAGGCCGCCATCACCGAGCAGACCGCAAAACTGCGCGATCTTTCGAGCGAAGCGGGCAAGCCGCGGGTTGATGCCTTCAGCGATGCCTGGATGGACTATCTCGCCCAGCATGCAGAAGTGAACCGCCTGGCCGGGCTCAACTCGGACATCGTTGCGAGCGAGCAAATCGAAACTGCAGGCGCAACGCAGCGCGCCGCGTTCGAAACCCTGCGCGGCATCGAGTCTCGGCTCGAATCCAATATTCTGAACTCTGGCGACATGGCCGACTTCCGCACCTTCAGCGCGCTCAAGTCGCTTGATACCGCGATGCTGGAAATCTCGCGCGAAGTTCGCACCGTGGTTCTCAACATGAACCAGCCCCAGCGCCAGCAGACCTACATCGACGCTTTGACGGAAAAGAAGCAGACGCTGCTGAACGAGATCGAAGCGCTCGGCCGCTCCCTGCCTGTTGCCGAGCGCACGGCTTTTGCAACCTATCAGCAGCAGATCACGTCCTGGCTCGATGGCGTTGCCCAGGCGCAGTCGACCGCCCAGACCAATGGCGAATATTTCGCTGCCGAGCTTGCCAATGGTGATGCGCGTGAAGCCCGCTTGGTCTCGGTCGATGCGCTCAACGCCATAATCGATCTCAACAGCGAGCAGATGGCGCAGGCCAATACCGACGCGATCTCGCTCTACGAACAGAGCCGTATGCTGCTGATCGCGCTGATGATCGGCGCGGCCGTTATCGCCGGTATCGCGGCAACCTGGATCGTCGTGTCGATTTCGCGTGCTCTTTCGAGCGCCGTGCGGCTCGCCAATGACGTTGCCGGCGGCGATCTCAACGCCACGGCATCGATCAAGGGTGACGACGAAGTGGGCGACCTGATCAAGGCGCTCAATGCCATGGCCGCCAAGCTGCGCGAAGTCGTGGCGGAAGTGACGTCTGCAACCCGCAATGTCGCTTCGGGCAGCCAGGAAATGTCGGCAACGGCCGAACAGCTCTCCCAGGGCGCGACCGAACAGGCTTCGTCCACCGAGGAAGCTTCGGCGTCGATGGAAGAAATGGCGGCCACGATCAAGCAGTCCGCCGACAATGCTTCACAGACCGAGAAGATCGCCCGCCAGTCCGCTGCCGATGCGATTGCTTCGGGTGAAGCCGTGAACAATGCGGTTTCGGCCATGCAGACGATCGCCGAAAAGATCATGGTGGTGCAGGAAATCGCTCGCCAGACCGATCTTCTGGCGCTCAACGCTGCCGTCGAAGCCGCTCGTGCCGGCGAACATGGCCGTGGCTTTGCGGTGGTCGCTTCCGAAGTGCGCAAGCTCGCCGAACGCAGCCAGGCTGCCGCAGCAGAGATCTCGACGCTGTCCGGCACCACTGTGAAGGCCGCCCAGTCTGCCGGCGAAATGCTTGGCAAGCTCGTGCCCGATATTCAGCGCACGGCAGAACTTGTGGAAGAAATCTCCGCCGGTAGCCGCGAGCAGAATGCGGGTGCTTCGCAGATCAATACCGCGATCCAGCAGCTCGACAAGGTGACCCAGCAGAACACGTCGGCGGCCGAGGAAATGTCATCGACGGCCGAAGAACTGGCGAGCCAGGCCGAGCAGCTCCAATCCGCGATCAGCTACTTCCGGCTCGATACCGCCAACGCACCAGCCTTCTCGGCGCCGTCGAGAAAGCCGGCCAAGCGCGATATTCGCTCGGCCGTTATGGCTTCCGCTCCACACATGAGCGCCACCAACCGCGCTAAGCCCAATGCCGGTGGGTTCGACCTCGATCTCGAAGGTGGCATGGACGACCTCGACGGCGAATTCTCCCGCCGCAGCGCTGCGTGAAGCCTAGCCTGCCCTAAACCTTGGGATGCCGCGATGGACAGCGCGGCATCCTTCCCCCCGACCGCCGCGAAGCGACGCTCAACCCCTGCCTAGAAGAGGCTCTAGAATGCGACTTACTATCAAGGCCAAGCTCGCGGCCACTTTTGCGACGATCGTCGCTTTGTCTGCCGGCAGCATGTTCATCGCCGTACAAAACCTCGGTCAGTTGAATAACTCGCTGAGCCTGATCGTCGATGTTCGATCCCCCAACACCGTCGCCATGGCTGAGATGCAGACCAGCCTCGAAAATGTCGGGGCGCGTTTGCGCGCAACCATCATGGCGAACGACGTCGAAACGATGCAGGGCAATATCGACCAGATCGACAAGAGCTTGGCAGCGATCGCGGCAAAGCGAGACTTCCTCGAAGCCAATGTCAAAGACACGCAGGTGCGTGCACTGCTCGAGCAGTTCGATACCCAGCTCGAAGAATATGTGCCGCTTCTCGAGGCGACCAAAACGTTTGCGCTCGCCAATAGCGACACCGAGGCATTCAAGATTACGACCACTGTGGGTAGCCCCGCATTGTCGAAAACCGAAGACGCCATGACCGCCCTTGTCCGGGCCACGGGTACACGCCTGTCTTCCGGCGACCTCAGCGCCTTCTCTGCATATTCCGCCGCCAATTCGGCCTTCCTCGCCGTCTCCGATATTTTCAGACAGCAGCGCAACGTGCTTCTCGCAGCGACCAATCCTGCCAAGCAGGACGAATGGTACAACGACTACAAGACCGGCATCGCTGAAGTGGGCACGCTGTTCCCCAATTTGCAGCGCACCGTGTCGCCCGCTGAGCAGCCCCTGGTTGCCAATGCAGAGGCGGCTTTCGCAGAGCTTGTCACCGCAATGGATAGTGCGGTCGAAATGGCCATCACCAAAAGCGACTATTTCGCACAACAGAAGTCGGAAGAAGCGGCCACTGTTCGCCGCGCTGCCAGTGAGACACTGGGCAATATGCTGGCGCGCAACAAGGAATTGATGGAAGAGGCGAGCGTTCAGGCCGACCAGCTTTATAACTCGAGCCTGACCCTGCTCATTGGCCTTCTCATTGGCTCGGCGCTCATCGCAGGCATTGCGGCAACCGTCATCGTTCTTGGCATTTCCCGCGGCCTCAACAAGGTCAAGCAGGTGGTCTCGGCCGTGTCGATCGGCGATCTCGACCAGCGCGTCGAGATCAAGAGCAATGACGAGATCAAGGACCTCGTCGATACCGTCAATGTCATGACCGACAATCTCAGGGCTTCAGCCGCGGTGGTCGATCAGGTGGCCTATGGCGATCTCAGCGCCAAGCCCAAGGTGCTTTCGGACAAGGACGTTTTAGGCCAGTCCATGCAGCGCATGGTGGATGGTCTTGCCGCCTCCGCGGCTGTTGCCGAAAAGATTGCCGGTGGTGACCTCACGGTCGAGCCACGGCGTCTCTCGGACAAGGACACGCTTGGCATCGCGCTCGAGCAGATGGTCGAAAAACTGCGGGACGTGATCTCGGACGCTATCAGCTCGGCCAATAATGTGTCGGCTGGTGCGCAGGAAATGTCGGCGACTGCAGAGCAGCTCTCGCAGGGCGCGACCGAGCAGGCCTCGTCCACGGAAGAGGCTTCGGCCTCGATGGAAGAAATGGCAGCAACGATCAAGCAATCGGCCGACAACGCCTCCCAGACCGAGAAGATCGCCCGTCAGTCCGCTGCCGACGCAATTGCCTCGGGCCAAGCAGTGGCCAATGCTGTGGGCGCCATGGAAACCATCGCTCAGAAGATCATGGTCGTGCAGGAAATTGCGCGCCAGACCGATCTGCTGGCACTCAACGCTGCTGTCGAAGCAGCCCGTGCCGGCGAACATGGCCGTGGCTTTGCGGTGGTCGCCTCCGAAGTGCGCAAGCTCGCTGAACGCAGCCAAGCTGCCGCAGCCGAAATCTCGACCCTGTCGGGGACGACGGTGAAGGCAGCGCAATCGGCCGGCGAAATGCTCAACAAGCTCGTGCCCGATATTCAGCGCACGGCGGAACTCGTGGAAGAAATCTCCGCTGGTAGCCGTGAGCAGAATGCTGGTGCCTCGCAGATCAACACCGCGATCCAGCAGCTCGACAAGGTCACCCAGCAGAATACCTCCGCCTCCGAGGAGCTTTCCTCGACGGCAGAAGAACTGGCGAGCCAGTCCGAGCAGCTACAGACGGCGATCAGCTACTTCAAGCTGAACCATTCCGGCATGGCCGCGCAGGCCAGCGCCGTCACCAAGAAGACCAGCCCGCGCGACATGCGCTCGGCCGTAATGGCGTCCGCGCCACACATGAATACGGGATCGGCATCAACCCGCACGAAGCTCAATTCGGGTGGTTTCGATCTCGATCTCGATGGGGCGTCCGACGACCTTGACGGCGAATTCACCCGTCGCGGCGCCGCCTGAATTTTCGAGGCTGTGTGAGGCGTAGCCCTACCAATTCTGAAGCCGGACGTTGAGCCCGGCTCCAAATAGACCAGCCGGTGTGTACCGGCGACAACCATAAGTGCGGACGCAGAAGCGTCCGTGGGGACGATGGACAATCTCAAATGAGATTCACGATCAAATTAAAGCTTGGACTTGCCTTCGCTGCGGTCATTCTGGTCTCCGGCGCCATGGCGTTGTTTGCCATCTCAAATCTTGGGTCGCTCAATAACGCGATCACCAAGATCGTGGATGGTCCTTCGGCAAATCTGAAAGAGTCGAACGATCTTGCGAACGCGGTTCTCATGGCGATTCGCGCCGAGAAGAACGTCATTCTCAATTCCGACGCCACCCAGATCCAGTCCTATATCGACGATGTGACGGCACAACGCGCCAAGGTCGAGCCTATCCTGGCAAGCCTTGAGCAGGACATGGACACGACGGTTCAGTCGATTGCGGGCAAGTTCCGCACGGTCTTGCCGAAGTGGGTTTCGCTGCAGGACCAGATTGTTGCGCTCGGCAAGCAGAACACAACCGAAAGCAATTCGCGCGCAGCAGCCCTTTCCATGGGACAGGCTGCCCAGATCAATGACGAGATGATCAGCCTGCTAGATGAGCTCAACGGTCAGATCACTACGACCTTGGCGCAGATGGATAGCGAGACCAACGCCCAATACGATGCGTCGAGCATGCTGCTACTGGTCGCGGCTGGCTTCACGCTTATCCTGTCGCTGGCCGTCGCTTTCTGGATTTCGATGACCATCAGCTCCGGCCTCCGCCGCGCGATTGGCCTTGCCGATGCCATCAGCATTGGCGATCTCAACCAGAAGATCGAGCACAAGGCCAATGACGAGATCCGCGATCTCGCCAATTCGCTGACCGTGATGACCGACAATCTCCGCGCTTCGGCCAACATCGCCGACCAGATCGCCAATGGCGACCTGACGGTCCAGCCCAAGCGTCTGTCGGATAAGGACACACTCGGCATTGCGCTCGAACGCATGGTCGAAAAGCTGCGCGACGTGATCACCGATGCGATTTCTTCGGCCAACAATGTTTCGGCCGGTGCGCAGGAAATGTCGGCAACGGCCGAGCAGCTCTCCCAGGGCGCCACGGAACAGGCTTCGTCCACCGAAGAAGCCTCGGCGTCGATGGAAGAAATGGCCTCGACCATAAAGCAGTCGGCCGACAATGCGTCGCAGACCGAAAAGATCGCGCGCCAGTCCGCTGCCGACGCGATTGCTTCGGGCAATGCCGTCAACAACGCTGTCTCGGCCATGCAGACGATCGCCGAAAAGATCATGGTCGTGCAGGAAATCGCGCGCCAGACCGATCTTCTCGCGCTCAATGCGGCGGTGGAAGCGGCACGCGCCGGCGAACATGGCCGTGGCTTCGCGGTGGTCGCTTCCGAGGTGCGCAAGCTTGCCGAACGCAGCCAGGCTGCAGCGGCCGAAATCTCGACGCTCTCCGGCACTACGGTAAAGGCAGCCCAGTCGGCGGGCGACATGCTCAACAAGCTCGTGCCCGATATTCAGCGCACGGCGGAACTGGTGGAAGAAATCACGGCCGGTAGTCGTGAACAGAATGCCGGCGCAGCCCAGATCAATACCGCGATCCAGCAGCTCGACAAGGTCACCCAGCAGAACACCTCTGCCTCCGAGGAGCTTTCCTCGACGGCAGAAGAACTGGCGAGCCAGGCCGAGCAGTTGCAGGCTGCGATCAGCTACTTCCGCCTCGGCGGGGCGGCCAATGCCAATCTCGCGGCAAAGCCGGCCAAGCGCGACATCAAGGCGGCGGTGCTCTCTGTCTCCCCGCATATGAACAAGTCCGGCGCCAAGCCCAAAGCCAATATGGGCGGCTTCGATCTCTCGCTCGATGGCGGTGACGATGACATGGACGCCGATTTCACACGCGTAGCTTAGGAAAGAGGACGATGGCCGATCACAATCAATTCGTGACCTTGGGTGTGGCGGACGAGCTATTCGCCGCCCCTGTCACCAAGGTGCAGGAAATCCTCGACATGCGGGCCATTTCCCGCCTGCCGCGGGCGCCGCAGAACTTCCTCGGCATCATCGATGTCCGCGGGCAGGGCGTGCCGGTGCTCGACCTGCGCCTGACGCTCGGGATGGAGCCGGCGGGCGACACGGAGACGACGCGTATCGTCGTTCTCTGCGTCCAAAGCGCCTCCGGTCCTGTGACGCTAGGTCTGCGGGCCGACCGGGTCTTCGAGGTGACTGTGCTCGACAGTGAAAGCCTCGATCCGCCGCCGGCCGTCGATGCGCGCTGGCAGAACCACTGCATCGAGGGCATTGGCCGCCGCAACGGCCAGTTCGTCACCGTGCTCGATCTCGACAAGCTCCTCGGCGGCGAGACGGCAGCGCTGTCGGCCGCCTGAGGCGACAAACCATCCTGCCGCTCGGCGCCACGAAGGCATCGAGCGGCTGAACGATCATCACACCCAAGTTCTGGCCCAGAAGGGCGCAGTTGGGACGACCGGCGCATGCCAAAAGCGTGGACCGGCCAGGGAGACAAGAGTGGCTTTATTAGCGCGTGCCCCCATTGTTGAAGCCGATGGCGAAGACCACCTCAGCGTTGCCGACTTCAGCAAGATTTCGACGCTGATCGGCAATGAAGTGGGCATCCGCCTGCCGCCGGCCAAGCGCCTGATGGTCGAGGGGCGCCTGCGCCGTCGCCTGCGCGCCTTGCAGATCCCGACCTTTGACGCCTATTGCGATCATATCTTCCGCGGCGATGGCATGGCGGCAGAACTGACCTATCTCATCAATGTGGTGACGACCAACAAGACCGACTTTTTCCGCGAGCCGGAACATTTCGAACTGATGCGGTCAAAGATGATCCCCGAATTGCTGGCCGCCCGCACGGGCGAGCGCAATCCGATGGTCAAGGTGTGGAGCGCGGCGGCTTCGACCGGCGCCGAGGCCTTCACTTGCGCCATGGTGCTCGCCGACATGGTCAAGGAAAGCGGCGGCTTCCGCTTTTCGATCCTTGGCACCGATATTTCAACCGATGTGTTGGCGCAGGGCCAGCGCGGGGTCTATCCCGCCGACCAGATCGTGCCGGTGCCCCAGCAGATGCAGGGCAAATACCTGATGTGGGCGCGGAAGCCTGGCCTCCGGCCGGATGTGCGCATCGTTCCCGAACTGCGCAAGCTGGTGCAATTTCACCGGCTCAACCTGATGGACGAGAAATATCCGTTCGATCGGGACGTCGACATCATCTTGCTGCGCAATGTGCTGATCTATTTCGACAAGGCGGACCAGGCCAAGGTCATTAGCCGACTGGTCAACCATTTAAGGCCCGGCGGTTATCTACTTCTTGGTCATTCCGAGTCCATGGTCGGCACGTCAATTCCAGTGCGGCAGGTTGCGCCTGCCGTATTCCAGCGAGCGTGAGCCAAAAGTCATGAGCAAGATCCGCGTTCTCATCGTGGATGATAGCGCTTCGGTGCGTACGACGCTGAGCGAGATCATCTCTGCCGATCCGGACCTCGAGGTCATGGCGACGGCCGCCGACCCCTATGTCGCGGTGGAGAAAATCCGGCATGAAATTCCGGATGTGATCTTTCTCGACGTCGAAATGCCGCGCATGGACGGCCTGACCTTCCTGCGCAAGATTATGTCGCAGCGGCCTATCCCGGTCGTCATCTGCTCGGGCGCGGCCCAGGCGGGCTCGGACACGCTGATGCAGTGTCTTGAGGCCGGCGCGGTCGATGTCGTGACCAAGCCGCGCATCGACACGGCGCAATTCCTGCAAGAATCGCGCATGCGCATTTGCGATGCGGCCAAGGCTGCGGCTCATGCCAAGCTCAAAGGCCTCAAGAAGGCGGCGCCGGAACTCAAGGTCGAAGCCAAGCTCAATGCCGACGCGATCATTCCGCCGATTTCGGATACGCGCCGCGAAAGTCTGATTGCCCGCATGCCGGTGACCGAGCCGATTATCTCGATTGGCGCCTCGACAGGCGGAACCGAAGCTTTGCGCGAAGTGCTAGAAGCCCTGCCCGAAAATAGCCCCGCTATCCTCATCGTCCAGCATATGCCGGAGAAATTCACGGGCGCCTTTGCGCGCCGGCTCGATTCTACCTGCGCCATTGCCGTCAAGGAAGCGGAAGATGGCGATCTGGTCATGGCCGGGCGGGCGCTGATCGCGCCGGGAAATGTGCATATGCAACTCGTGCGCAACGGCTTGCGCTACACGGTGAAAATCGTCGAGGGGCCGCATGTGTCGCGCCATCGGCCATCCGTCGATGTGCTGTTCCGCTCGACGGCGCAGGCGGCCGGTCGCAATGCGCTGGGCATGCTGCTGACAGGCATGGGCGACGATGGCGCGCGGGGGCTCCTCGAAATGCGGCAGATGGGTAGCCCGACGGTCGCCCAGGACGAAGAAAGCAGCGTCGTCTTCGGCATGCCCAAGGAAGCCATTCAGCGCGGTGCCGCGGTGCGTGTCTTGCCGCTCTCGCGCATGGCTGGCGAAATCAATGCCTTTGGCCGCAATGGCAACAAATCTACAGGAGGCCCGGCGTGATCAATAACAAGACCCAAGCCAGCACCATTTCCGCTCTCTCTGCCGCCGTCGCCAAGCCGCGGCAGGATATTGAAGAATCTTTCGTTTCCGTCGGCGCCCGCCTCAGCGAAGGCGCCATGATGCTCAACAAGCTGACGCGGCTGTTCGAAGCGCTGCCGGCAGCCTTGCAGGGCGAAGAGGTTATCGAGGCCAGTAGCCAACTGCGCTCGGTCGCCAGCACCGCGCGGCAACTGACCGAGGACTTTGGCAAGGAAAAAGCCAATCTCAACCGGCTGGTCGAGGTGGTTTCCGCGGCCAATGGGCCGATCAACGAATTGCGTCGCACGGTCAAGATGATCGGCATTGTCTCGATCAATGCGCGCGTCACGGCGGCCGGCATTATCGGGGACAGCGACGATTTTGATGTTTTCACCACCGATATCGCGACGCTCTCCAACTCGGCGCATACGACGATCCATGAATTCAGCCAGGTCTACCGGCAGTTGACGGCGGAGGTCGATCGGGCGGCGAGCCAGCGCGAACGCTTCGACAAGGCGCATGCCCATACGCTGACCGAATTGGCCCAGCAGCTTGACGAGACGCTCGAAGCGCTCGATCGGCAGCGGTTGACTGCGGTCGAAGGCAGCGCCGAAACCGGCCGTGTCTCGCGCCAGATCGTCGGGCGGATCGGTAGCGCCGTCATGGCATTGCAGGTCGGTGACTCGACGCGTCAGCGGCTCGAACATATCGAAACCGGGCTCGATTGCCTCGCCGATATTATGGCGGGTAAGCCGGTCGATGGCGCAGTGCTGGATGACGCTGTGACGGCGGAGGCTCTGGCGGCGTTGTCGACGCTGGAACAGGAACAATTGCGCGCCACGGCGTCGAGCTTTGCCGATGAAGTGGGCGAAGCGGAAGGCGCGCTGCAGGCGCTGGCGATCGATGCCAGCACCATCATGACGGCGAGCCGCAATCTCTATGGCGGCAAGGGCGGCGACGCTTCGGCGCTCTCGACATTGAGTGCGCAACTGCGCGAGGCCGCCGCGATTTTGCGGGACTGCGAAACCGAGCGCAACAAGCTCGAAGCGCTCGCCGCTGCGGTGCAGCAGACCGTTTCCGTGCTGCTCGGCCATGTGGCGGCGGTGCAGGAAATCGAATCCAATATGCGCCTTGTCAGCTTGAACGCTGCGGTGCGCTGTGCCCAGCTTGGGCCGCGTGGCGCGTCGCTGACCGTGATTGCAGCGCAGTTGCGCGAACTGACCACCGAGACCGTCGTGGCTGCAGAGGCTGCGATGACCCGGCTCGATGAAGCCTCGGCTTTGGCTGGTGCCTTCGTCGAGGCCGCAGGCGGCGAAAATGCGGGCCAGATCGGACGTCTCGAACAGTTGGCCAACCACGCCATGACGCTGCTCACCGGCCTTGACGAGCGGCTCTCGGTCGCGTCGGCGAGCCTCAATGCCGATGGTCCAAAGGTTATCAGCCTGCTCCAGGCAGCGGCCAAGGGGATCGACGGTCAATCGCGGCTTGCCGAGACCATGGACGACATTGCGCTGCAAATTGCCGGGCTTTCGACCGACCCCATGCCCGACCCGATCTCTGAGGCGCTGGCGCCGACGCTCGAACGCCTGCGCAAGACCTATACGATGGAAGGCGAACGCCAGATCCACAACCGGCTCTTTGGCAATGCCGCGCCGGCCGTGGAGGTCGAGGATGCCGCCAATGACGACATGGACCTCGACGCCCTGATGTTCTGAAAAAAAAGGCCCGCTTCGGCGGGCCTTTTCTTTAGCGGGTGCAGGTGGCCGAGACTTTGCCCCAGGCACCGAACGAGCCTTCGACCTGCTTGGCATAGCCCATGGGCGTTGCGACGCGGGCGCCGGTAATGATGACTTGGCCAGCGCGAAGCGGATAACCGCGCTTTTCGGCATGCGGGGCAAGCCAGACGAGAGCGGCGAGAATGTCGGACCAGTTGGCGCCGGTTTCGACACTCTTTGAGACAGCGCCATCGTAGCTCAGCGACACGGCAAGCGTCTGGACTGCCGACTGGATATGGCCCGCAATGGCGGGGCCAACGACGACCGCGCCATTGCTCTGGAGATCGCCGAGCTGCAAGTTGCGCGGGGTGGCATCGCGATCGACGAAGGGATTGCCGACGAATTCGAGCGCCGGGTGCACCGAGGCGATGGCGGCATGGGCGGTTTCGGCATCCACGGCGCCGGTAAGATCAGCGCCAAGTTTCACCGCGACTTCGACTTCGGCGATGATGAAGCGGTGCTTTGCGGCATCGAGCGTGGCGCCGTTTTCAAAGTAGCGATTGGCGGGGATGGGCGAGCAGATAGGTTCACCCTCGCCGCCGGCGAGGATTTTCCAGCCGCCCGAGGAGCCGATGCCGGCCATGATCTTGTTTTGGAGCGCATAGACCGCCGCCATATCGGCAGGGACGTCTTCGGCCGGGACCGGGCCGACTGGCGCGCCGCCATCGTGAGCGGAAATCAGGGCTTGGCTCAGGGCGTCGAGACGGTCGGTCATGGAGAGGGGCTTTC
Source organism: Devosia sp. Leaf420 (assembly GCF_001425445.1). GTDB lineage: Bacteria > Pseudomonadota > Alphaproteobacteria > Rhizobiales > Devosiaceae > Devosia. The sequence continues at coordinate 94,932 of NZ_LMQU01000014.1, forward strand.
GCTTCTGGTTTCGATCAGGCGGATTCCGGCATCCGCGCAGAGCGTGCGGATGGAGTCGTGCGGGCAAAAATCGGTGATGAACGTATGGGCCTGGGAGAGATGGCCGATACGGACGGGGGCAGTGCGGTCGAACTTGCTGGAATCGGAGACGAGGATGACATGGCGTGCATTGGCGATGATCGCCTGGGCGACCTTGACCTCGCGAAAATCGAAATCGAGCAGCGCGCCATCGGCATCGATGGCCGAGACGCCGATGACGGCGAAATCGACCTTGAACTGGCGGATGAAATCGACGGCCGCTTCGCCGACGATGCCGCCATCGGCCGGGCGCACGACACCGCCGGCGATGACGACCTCCATCGAGGGCACGGTGCGGAGGCGATTGGCGACGTTGATATTATTGGTGATGACCATTAGGCCGCGATGTTCGGCGAGGGCATGGCTGACCGCCTCGGTGGTGGTGCCGATATTGATGAAGAGCGAGGCATCGTCGGGGATGAGCGCGGCGGCGGCGCGGCCGATGGCCTGCTTTTCTTCCGTCGCGATCTGGCGGCGCGCTTCATATTCGACATTTTCGACGCCCGAGGGGTGCATGGCCCCGCCATGCGTGCGTTTGAGCGCACCGCGATCGCAGAGGATATTGAGATCCTTACGAATGGTCTGGGGCGTGACGTCGAAGGCTTCGACCAGTTGCTCGACCGTGACCCCGCCCTTTTGCCGGGCGAGTTCGACGATCTGGGCCTGTCGCATCTGGGGGTTCATAAATGTGCCCTTGGCTTTCGTTTCGTGAGTAAACGAAAGCGGGGGCTGGGGGAAGGGCGCAGGACTACTTGGCAAGCGCCGACCACTTCACCTGGGGCACGAAAGTGAAATCGCGATCGAAGGGGAAGCTGGGGCGCGGGGTGTGGTTGCGGGTGGTGCGCTCGACGAACTGGTCGACGACACCGGGTGAGAGGGCCATGATCCCGGGATTGGCGATGGGGCCGAGTTCGGGTGAGAGATAGCCCGATTTCACCGCGATGATCTTTGCGCCATGCGGATCGAGGCCGAGCTTGGTGAAATCGAGGATATTGTGGAAGGGGCGGCGGCGGGCGGTGAGCACGAGGTCGATGCCGCCGATGCGGACCACAGCTTCGCGATAGAGCGGGTTTTCGGTTTCCAGGAGGAAGACTACTTCGGCTGACACATCGACTGGAGTCGAAGACGGGTCGAGGCTGGCGCCGATATGGAGCGGCAGGGTGGCGCCGACACCGGCTGCATAGGCGGCTTCGGTGGCGGCGCGATCGGCAATGCCGGCAAAGATGACGCCCCGGGCGTTCTTGGCGATGAGGGCGGCTAAAACTTCGGCGCGGTCGCCGACGCCGCCGCCCGTCGGATTATCGCCAGACTCGGCGAGGACGACGGGGTAGGTAGTGCTGGCAATGGCTCGATCGACGCAATCCTCTATCGAGCCGGTCTCCATGCCGAAGACGAACTTTTCGCGCACGTCCCAATAATCCTGGGCCAGCTTTGTCGCGGCCGCTTCCATTGTGGCCTTATCAGTGCCGGTGATAACGGCGCAGGCGGTCGCGCGGGGCTCGTCGGCCCAGACATAGCCGACCTGGAAGGAGGCGTCCCAGATGCCGGTCGGTTCTTCGATCTCGTGGAGTTGGGTGTAAAAGCTTTTGGCCGGTTCGTCTTGGGTGGAGGTGCGTTCGCCGGGGAGGAGAACGGGAACGGGCGCCCAGGCGAGCTTTGGGCGGACGCCAGTGCGGAGCGCCCGGACCAGCATGGTGACGACGCGGCGCATGGTGTCGGGCACGTCGATATGGGGCGCGGTCCGATAGGTCGAAAAGATATCGAGCCCATCGACGATTTTCTGGCTGACATTGCCGTGGAGATCGTAGCTCGCGGCGATCACGACGTCGGGGCCGACGAGGTCGCGCACGGCCGCGATGAAATCGCCTTCGGCATCGAACATGCCGTCGACGAAGATCGCGCCATGCATGGCGAGATAGATGCCATCGAGTGGCAGCGCTGCGCGAATTCCTTCGAGGATTTCGGCTTTCCATTTCTCATAGAGCGCGCGCTCCACGGCACCGCCGGCAATGGCGCGGGCGTGGAGCACGGTGATGAATTCGGCCGGGAAATGCGTCAGGAAATCAAAATATTGATCGCGCAGCATGGCGGGGCCGCGCAACACGCGAAAATCGGCTTCGCGGGCGATGACAGGATTGTAGGTCGAGCATTCGGTATGGAGACCGGCAACGGCAATGCGCATCAGAGCACTCCTGGAACTTCGGCTTCTGGGTTGTGAGTAGTTCTGACCGGCTTTGGCACGAGGCGGCCGGTGAGCAAGAGGCTGAGGAGAAGGAAGGGCACAACGCAGGCAATGCCGATGCGGATGCCGGCATGTTCGGCGACGAAACCGATCAACGGCGGACCGATGAGAAATCCGGTGAGAGCGACAAAGGAGAGAACAGCGACATTGGCGGAGGCGGCGCGATCGCCGAGCCCGGCGGCGGCTGTGACGGCGAGGGGGAAGCCGACGGAAACGCCGATGCCGATAACGCCAAAGCCCATCAAAGCCAGTTCGACCCCCGGTGCGAAAAATAGCAAAATGCCGCCGAGAACCGCGAGGGCGCCGCAGAGGCGCGCTGTGCCGATGGCGCCAAACCGGCGCTTCAGGAAATCGCCACCGAATCGGCCGGCGGCAACCATGAAGGCGAAGAGCGAATAGCCGAGGCCGACGAGCCCGCCTTCGGCTGAAAGGGCATCGCGGAGAAAAATGGCCGACCAATCGGCCATGGCACCTTCGGTCATGGTGATGCCGAAGACAAAAAGACAGATGCCGATTAGGGCGGGGCTCGGGAGTGACCAGGCGGATTTTTGCGTCTGGCCTTCGGCGGGCGCGTCATGAAGTCTTGGCAGGGCGGTCGCGGTGGCGAGCGCGATGGGGAGGACCACGGCGGCAAGGAGCGGCACGGCGCTTTGCGGGGCAAGGCCGATGGCGGCAAAGCCAGAGCCGATGAGGCTACCGGCCATGATCCCCAGCGACCAGCAGCCGTGCGAGGTATTCATGATCAGCTTGCCGCTCGATTTTTCGACGAGATCGGCCTGCACGTTTAGCCCGAGTTCGACAAAGGAAATGGCGGAACCTGCCAGCATGAGGGCAATGAAGAGGAGGATCGGGTGCGGCGCCAGGACCGGCAGGCTGACGGCTGCGGAATAGAACACAAAACCCCAGAAGATGGCGGCGCGGGCGCCGATCTTGGCAACGAGCGGACCGGCAAAGGGCAGGGTGATCAGCGTGCCGCAGGGCATGCCGAGAAGGGCGAGCGCGAGGCCAGCGGGACCGAGATCCAGGCCCGCCTGGATTTCAGGGATGCGCGGCAGCCAGGAGCCGAACGCGATGGGCTGGAGGAAGAAGGCCAGCATGGTCAGGCGCTGTGGGGTGAAGGACATGGCAATGCTCGGTCTCTGGTGGCTCTCCCCCCCTTTTGAACCGCGTCATCCCCGCGAAAGCGGGGATCCCGAAGCCTCAGAGATTCCCGCTTTCGCGGGAATGACGCTGTGGGCAGGTAGAATGGTCAGTGGCTCAGCTCGATTTTCCCATTGGGTAAGGCAGATAGCCCACGAAACCTGTCAGCTTCCACTGGCCCTCGACCTTGCGGCAGAAGTAGAGGGTTTGCCAGTTGAGGCGATCGGTGCCGCCGTCGCTTAGTTTGATTTCGCCGTTGAACTTCTTGTGCGCAATCGCGCGGGTGCCGGTGATTTCGATTGCGGTCAGGCTCGTCGCGCGGTGAATGCCGGCTTCGACATCCTCGGCATAGGATTGTGCCTGGCCTTCATGGGCTTGGCGCAGCCATTCGTCGCGATAATCGGCAAGGGTGGGAAAGCTGATGGTCCAGCCGTCGGGATTGTCGTTCCTGTTGCCATTGATGCCCAGAAAATCGTCGGCGACGAAATCGTCTTTGACCATGGACCAATCGGCGGCGACATAGGCGGCGATGTCGCGTGGGACCAGCATGGTCCAGATGGCCGAGCGGTCGGCGTCGTTGGGAAAAGGGTTTTCGGACAGGCTCACTCGGCTTCCCCTGCGCCGGCCACGCCACTGTTTAGCGAACGGTTTCCGGCGACTGTATCAGATTTTCAGACATGTCATTCCAAGGGCTAATCCTGAAAGAGGCCACATGGATACCAATTGCATCATGCTGCGATGAAAGCCCGATCTTGTCCACACCCAAAATGCCCGCCTACCCCCACTAACAGCTTATAAATAAAGCAAAGTGGCGCTAGAAGTGGCAGTGATTTCGGGTGGTTTAAATTGGTATTGTCAGGCGTCCGAATCTATGTTGACATTGTGTCATAGAGCCGCCTAGGCTTGAAAATCGTTTACACAAACGACAGCGGCCCGAAAAGAGGCTCGCGGTTTATAGGCAGGGAACATCGTCGTCATGCGGGTAGGCATTATCGGCCTCGGCTATCGTCTTGCATATCTGGCGCGCGTCTTTTCCGCGGCGCGCGACGATTTCAAGATCGTTGGCTATGTCGACCCCGCTCCGGCCGGTCTCCCCTATACCCAGGAACATGGCGTATCCGTCGGCAAGGCCTATGGCTCGCTCGAAGCGCTGATCGACGAAGGCAATCTCGACCTCCTGATGGTCGGCTCGCCCAATCACCTGCATCTCGAGCATATCCGCATCGGGCTCGAGCGCGGCATGAAGATCTTTGCCGAAAAGCCGGTCGTGACCTCGGTCGAAGAAACCATGGCCCTGGCCGAACTTATTGCTCAATATGGTTCGGACAATGTCATGGTCGGCCTCGTGCTGCGCTATGCTCCGCTCTATGTCGATCTGCGCAAGGCGCAGGCCGAGGGCAAGATCGGCGATATCGCCGCCATCGAGGCGTCCGAGACCATTCCGCCCTATCACGGCGCCTTTTTCATGCGCGATTGGCGCCGCTACGCCAAATATGCCGGCGGCTTCATGCTTGAAAAGTGCTGCCACGATCTCGACCTCTATAATGGGGTCATGGGCTGCCGTCCGCATTATGTCTCAAGCTTTGGCGGTCGCCGTAGCTTCGTGCCCAAGAATGCGCCCCAAGGCGCTGGCGCCAATGATCTCGAAGTCTATCACCGCAAGCCGTCGGGCTGGGAAAGCACCGAAAACGTCTTTGATAGCGACGGCGATATCATCGATTTTCAGACCGCGATGGTGCAGTACGAAAACGGCGCGGCGCTGACTTTTCACACCAATCTCAACGTGCCCGACGATTACCGGCGCTTTGCCGTGATCGGTGCCAAGGGCATGGCGGAAGGCGATTTCGTCCGCAACTATTTCAAGGTCACCGATAGCCGCACCTCCGAGCGGCTCGAAGACAAGACCTATCAGGCAAGCGACCTGTCGGCCCATTATGGCGCTGACGAGCAGATGGCCGAAGACATCTTGAAGCACATGATCGAAGGCGCGTCGCTGCCGGTTTCGGTGGTCGATGCGCTTGAGGCGGGGCTTCTGGCGCTGTCGATGGATGAGGCGATGAAAACGAGGTCCGTCGTCGACATGGCCCCGATCTGGCAGCGCTTCGATGCGGCCTTGGGCCGAGCGAGCTGAGGGAGAAAAGCCGATGACCAGCACCCGTAGCGCAACACTCTTCGCCTTCGCCCTGCTGGCTCCGGCACTCATCTATATCACGGTGATCGTCGCCTATCCGCTTGTGGATACGATCATCCTCTCCTTCACCAATGCTGCGCTGCGCCCGACTTATGATTTCGTCGGCTGGGCCAATTACCAGCGCATCTTTACTGCCGGCAACTTCACCGAAGTCATCATCCGCACCCTGATCTGGACCTTCTTCTCGGTCTCGATCAAGATGATCATCGGCATGTTCGGCGCCGTGCTGCTCAATGCCGCCGTGCCTGGCCAGACTGTGTTCCGCATCCTCACCATGCCGCCCTGGATCGTGCCCATGGCCATCGGCATCTATATGTGGGCCTGGATGTATAACGGCCAGTTCGGCATGATTTCGGGCCTCTTGCAGAATTTTGGGCTGACCAATGGCCCGGTCGCCTTCCTTGCCTATGGCAATACGGCCTTCTGGGCGACGATCATCACCGACGTCTGGATCGGCGTGCCAATGGTCACGATCTATTTCCTTGCTTCCATGCAGTCGATCCCCAAGGATCTGCACGAGGCGGCCTGGACCGATGGCGCAGGCCGCTTTTATCGCTGGCGCCGGATCACCCTGCCGCTGATGCTGCCGGCGATCATCACCATGAGCCTTCTCTCGCTTATCGCCACGTTCAATTCCTTCGACATCATCTACATCCTGACCAATGGCGGTCCGTCTGGCCAGACGACGACGATGATCATCGATACCTACAAGACCGCCATGGGCAGCCGCAAATATGGCGAAGGCGCTGCGCGCGCAGTGGTGATCTGTATCTTCGTGTCGATCTTCTGCCTCGTCTATTTCCGCGCCGTAAGGAAGCTCTCGCAGGGAGAAGCCAAATGAGCGACGTCGCCCGCACCACCGAAATCGCCGCCGTCGATAGTCCCGCTATCGTCAAGCCCAAGGCCCGCCGCCGTACCGCCCGCGCCATGATCGACCGCTATCAGTGGTATGAGGTCGCAGCGATCTATCTCGGCATCGCGGTCTTTCTCTTCTTCGTGCTGGCGCCCTTCATCGAAGGGTTTCTGGTCTCGCTCAAGCCGCTCGCGCAGCTGTTTTCGACGCCCTATAGCTTCATCCCGAAGAATGGCTCGTTCGACGCCTACTTTAACATGTGGACCTCGGTTCCCATGCTGGGCATGCACATCTTCAATTCGTTCTTCATCTCGAGCGTCGTGACGCTGATCGTCGTCGTCATCGTCGTGCCCGCAGCTTACGCCTTTGCCCGGTTCAACTTTGCCGGTGCGGGCATGCTGCTAGGGCTGTTCCTCGCGGTCAACATGTTCTCGGGCGCGGTGCTGCTCATTCCGCTCTTCCGCCTGATGCGCGCCATGGGGCTGCTCAACACGTATTTCGCCATGATCGTACCCGGGGCGGCTTTCCTGATCCCATCTTCGATCTGGCTCCTCCGGACCTATATGCTGCGCATTCCGCGCGAGCTTGACGAAGCCGCCTGGGTCGATGGCGCAAGCCGGCTCTATACGCTGCGTCGCGTCATCCTGCCGCTTGCCATGCCGGGGATCGTCGTCGTCGCCATCATGACCTTTATCGGGGCCTATGCGCAGCAGTTTATCTTTGCGCTGACCTTCAATTCCAAGACCGAGTTCATGCCGCTGCCGGTCGGCCTCTTTGCCTTCTTCGGCAAGCAGGAAGTGCAGTGGAACGAGCTCATGGCCGCCAGTTTCGTGGGGATTCTGCCGGTCATGATCGTGATCATTTTCCTGCAGCGCTATCTCGTGGCAGGCCTGACCGCAGGGGCGGTCAAACAGTAGAATTTCGGGCGGCTCGCAGGGGCCGGACGAGAGGGAAGGCGCCTTCGGGCGTGCAACAAGGGAGACTACAAATGAACAAGACCAAAGGCTTCGTGCTGGCGTCTTTGATTGCCCTGTCGGGCACGACGGGCCTGGCCGGTGTGGCCGTGGCCGAAGATATCAACATCATCCTCTGCGGCGACGTGGTGACCCCGGTCTACACCAAGCTGTTCGAAGAATGGAACACCAACAACCCCGACTATAAGGTCGTGCCCGAGCTCGTTGGCTGGGGCCAGTGCCAGGATAAGGTAACGACCCTCGCCGTTGCCGGCACCCCGGTCGATATCGCCTATGTCGGTTCGCGCACGCTCAAGCAGTTTGCCCAGAACGACCTCATCGTTCCCGTGCCGATGACGGACGAAGAAAAGGCCGGCTACTACAACTACGTGCCCGACACCGTGACCTTCGACGGCACCCAGTGGGGCATCCCGGTCGCCTTCTCGACCAAGGCCTTCTTCTGGAACAAGGACCTCTTCAAGGAAGCCGGTCTTGATCCGGAAACGCCGCCCAAGACCTGGGAAGAAGAGATCGCTTTCGCCAAGCAGATCACCGAAAAGACCGACGCAGCCGGCTTCGGCATGGTCGCAAAGACCTTTGACGGCACCATGCACTGGTTCCTTCACTGGGTTTACACCAACAATGGCCAGGTCATCGATGCCGATGGCAACATCGTCCTCGACTCGCCGCAGAACCTGGCTGCGCTGACCGCCTTCAAGGACATCGTTCCTTATTCCGAAGAAGGTCCGACCGCTTACGAACAGAACGAAGTTCGCGCCATCTGGCTCGACGGCGGCCTTGCCATGTTGCACTGCTCGGTGAGCTGCGCCGGCCGTGGCACGGAAGCCGGGATCAATTGGGGTGTTGCTCCCCTCCCGACCGGTCCTGATGCACAGGGTCCAGGCACGCTGCTGATCACCGACTCGCTCGCCGTGTTCAAGGGCACCGGCCAGGAAGACAAGGTCATCGAATTCGGCAAGTTCCTGACCTCGCCGGAAAACCAGCTGGCCTACGAACTTTCCGAAGGTGGCCTGACCCCGCTCCGTCCGTCTGCTGAAGTCGACAAGCTCGTCGCCGACAATCCGTACTGGAAGCCGTTCATCGACGGCATCGAGTTCGGTGGCCCAGAGCCGCTGCTGACCGACTATATCGGCTTCCAGAACGTCATGATCGAGATGGTCCAGTCCGTCGTCACCGGCGCCGCTGAACCCGCCGCTGCCCTGACCAAGGCTGCTGGCGAAATCGAACAGTACAAATAAGCCGAACGAAGTGCCGCCGCCCGGTTCGGGCGGCGGTTCCCTGACCCAGAACTCGTGCCGGAGCCGCGCAAAAAATGTCGCAACTGAGCCTCAAGCGCCTCGAAAAGAGCTTCAATGATTCCCGCATCATCAAGGGGATCGACCTTGAGGTGGCCGAAGGCGAATTCGTCGTTTTCGTCGGCCCATCGGGCTGCGGCAAATCCACCCTGCTGCGCATGATCGCGGGCCTCGAAGACGTGACCGAAGGCCAGATCGAGATCAGCGGCAAGGTCGTCAACGATCTGCCGCCGGTGCAGCGCGGCATCGCCATGGTCTTCCAGTCCTATGCGCTTTATCCGCATATGACAGTTTATGAAAACATCGCCTTTCCGCTGCGTGTCGAAAAACTGCCGCAGGACGAAGTCGATCGCCGCGTCAGCGCTGCCGCCAAGGTATTGCAGCTTGAGCCGCGCCTAAAGCATCGCCCCGGTCAATTGTCCGGCGGCCAGCGCCAGCGCGTTGCCATCGGCCGCGCCATCGTGCGCCAGCCCAAGATTTTCCTTTTCGACGAGCCGCTCTCGAACCTCGACGCCGCGCTTCGCTCGGAAATGCGCATCGAACTGATGGAGCTGCACAAGCGGCTCGGTTCGACCATGATCTATGTGACCCACGACCAGATCGAAGCCATGACCATGGCCGACAAGATCGTCGTGCTCAATGCCGGCGAAATCAGCCAGGTCGGCTCGCCGCTCGACCTCTACCACAAGCCGGACAATCTCTTCGTCGCCGGCTTTATCGGCTCGCCCAAGATGAATTTCATCAACGGTAAGGTGCGCAGCGCCGATGGATCGACTGTCACCGTCGATTTGGGCAAGCTCGGTGTTTTGAGTCTGCCGCGCACGAGTACCGCGGTTGCGGGGCAGGACGTCACCGTTGGCATACGGCCCGAGCATATGCAGCTTGGTTCGGGTGAGTTTACGATTTCGACGACGCCCAATATCGTCGAACACCTTGGCATTCACACGATCAGCTATTCGACGCTGCCGGGCGGGGAAAACTTCATCGGGCTCTTTGAAGGCAATCCCACCATTGAGGACGGCAAGGCGCTCGACATGAGCTTTGCCATTGCCGATGCCCACCTCTTCGATAGCCGGGGGCTCGCCGTCTATTAGCCGCGTCATGCTGTCCGGGGGAGGGGCCATGCTTGATATCGTTGGCCTTTTGCAGACCGAAAAGAACGGGTTCACCCGGTCCGAGCGCGCCCTGACCGATATCGTGCTCGCCGATGTCGACAGTGTTCTCAAGATGAGCATTGTCGACCTTGCGGCGCAGGCCGAGGTGTCGCCGCCGACGGTGACCCGTTTCTGTCGCCGGCTTGGCTGCGGCAGCTATGCCGATTTCAAGGTGCGGCTGGCCCAGTCCCGCTTTGTCGGCCAGCGCTATTTCGCACCGGCAGCCGGGCCGACCAATGTGCATGAGATCGCGCAGGGCGTCGTCAACGGCATCCAGTCGATCATCTACGAAACCTTCGAGCAGCTTGATTTCAATGCCGTGGAGCGGGCGGCGGAGAGCATCGCCAAGTCGAGCTTTGTCCTGTCCTTCGGTTCGGGCGGCGCCTCCTCGATGATGGCGGGCGAGATCGAGACCCGGCTTTTCCGGCTCGGGCTAAAAGTCGCCTCGACCGATGATCACCAATTGCAATTGATGCGGGTGGCGGCAGCGCCGGCCGGGACCGTCATCATCGCCTTTTCGCTTTCTGGCAACAATGCGCAGCTTGCCAAGACGCTGACGGTGGCGGGGGAATATGGGTTGACGCGCGTCGTTGCTACCCGGTCGGGATCGCTGGTTTCGGCGCAGTCCGACATTCTCCTGCCGGTCAATTGGCACGAGAACGCCGATATCCTGCGGCCAACGCCGGGCCGCTATGCCTTCCTCGCGACGGTCGATGTGCTGGCCCAGACCATTGCGACCCGCCTCGGCCCTTCGGCCATCGCCAGCATGCGCCGCATAAAGCACCAGCTCGTCGTCAATCGCGACGGCGACGACGGGCAGCCGCTCGGGGATTAGGGCGCCATCAAGGGCAAGATAGTCCCCGGCGTCATTCCCGCGAAAGCGGGAATCCGCTTTTGCTCCAGCAGGGATTCCCGCTTTCGCGGGAATGACGTGGTTGGAGCCAAGATATTGAAAGATATTAGGAAATAGAAGTATGACCACACAATTTTCGCTCGTCACCACCTGGACCCCGGCTTCCGATAGCGAGGCGCTGGGCTATGGCATCGAGTTGACCAATATTGGCGATGAGCCGGTCAGCAATTTCCAGCTTGGGTTTTCCGGGCCCGCGCGGGTCGATCCCCATGCGACGCTGGAGAATGGCAAGCTCCTGAAACGCCTGTCTAACCACACGCTGATCGCGCCGCCCGATGGTTTCGTGCTCGAACCCGGCGCGACCTGGACGGCGACGGCCCGTGGGCTCTCCTATGGGCTAAGGCATTGGAGCGACGGCGCAAATTCGGCATATGTGGTGCTAGAGAATGGGCAGGTTGTCACCATTCCGACCCTGCCCACCAAGGGCAAGGGACACAATGCGCCACTCTTGAAGGGCGCGGCAAAGTTCCCGGTGCCGGCCAAGGCTCCGGTGGCGCATTCGATCATCCCCTGGCCGAAATCGGTGGCGACCACCGGCTCGCGCATCGCGCCGGTCGGCTTCGATCTGAAGCCGCAGGGCGAGGCCGCGAACCGCGCGGCAGCTGCCTTTACCGGGCTGGCGCATGATCTCTTCCCGGTGGAAGCGCTGGTGCGGCCGGCTTCGGAAGCCGGCATGCCGGTGACGATCGCCGAAAAGCCGGGCATGGGGTCGGAGGCCTATGAGCTGGCATTCAGCGAGAACAGCGTCAGCCTCACAGCGACGACGCGGCAGGGGCTGTTTTATGGCCTCGTAACGCTCGGGCATATGCTGCGCGGCGCGCGACTTTATCCGCACACGTTCAGCTTCCCCAAAGGCGGTACGATCAGCGACGAGCCCGGCTTTGCCTTCCGCGGCAGCCATCTCGACGTGGCGCGGCAGTTCTATACTGGAGCTGAGGTCAGCCAGCTCATCAAGATCATGGCGTGGAACAAGATGAACAAGTTCCACTGGCACCTGACCGAGGACGAGGCCTGGCGCATCGAGATCGACGCCTATCCCGCACTGACCGAAGTTGCCGCCTGGCGTGGTCACGGCAAGGCCTTGCCGCCGTTGCTCGGGTCTGGTCCGCAGCCGACCGGTGGCTTCTATTCCAAGGCCGTCATCCGGCAGGTCGTGGCGCTGGCCGATAGTCTTGGCATCGCCGTGATCCCCGAAGTCGATATGCCCGGCCACTTTTATGCGGCGCTGCAGGCCCTCCCTGAATTGCGCGACCCGAACGAGACCGGCGAATACCAATCGGTCCAGGGCTTTCCGAACAACAGTCTAAATCCGGCGCATGAGCCCGTGTATAAGTTCGTCGAAACGGTGATCGACGAGGTGTTGGACCTGTTCCCGGAGGGCATTTTCCACCTCGGCGCCGACGAAGTACCGCTCGCGGCCTGGTCGGGTTCGCCGCTGGCGCTCGACATGCTCGAGAAGATGGCTGGCCCCGCCATGCGCGAAAAACATGCCAAGCAATTCAACCAGTTGGGCAACCATCACGGCGCCGACGAGATCGAAGGCTCGCCGACGGCGATCCTCCAGGCCGAGTTCATCAAGCGGGTGCATGCCTATATTTCGTCCAAGGGCGCTGTGACCGGCGGCTGGGAAGAAGCGGCGCATGGCGATGCGGTGGACAAGGCAAAATCCTATGTCATCGGCTGGCGCAATGTGGAGATCAACGCGGCGCTGGCCGAGCGCGGTTTTGACATCGTCGTGTCGCCCGGCCAGCGCTACTACCTTGATATGGCTAACGGAATTTCCTGGGCCGAGCCGGGTGCCGGTTGGGCCGGGTGGTCGGGCCCGCAAGAGACTTACGAATTCGAGGCGCGCGAAGGGTTTTCGGAGGAGGGCTTGAAGCATCTCCTTGGGATCCAGAGCTGCATCTGGAGCGAGTCGATGACGGATCGCGCGATCTTCGATCGCCTTGTATTTCCAAGGCTTTCGGCGGTGGCTGAGGCTGGTTGGACGCTACCGGAGCGGAAAAGCTGGGAGCGTTTCAAGGCGCTCGTGGGGCTTATGCCGATCATGTATGGGCATTGGTCGGCGGATTGAAATAGCCTGAAATGACAAGGGCCGCCGTTGGGAAACGGCGGCCTTTTTGTTAGCATTCCGTTAGCGTTGAGGGGTGGGGAAGGCGGAGTTGGTTAGACTTCCGTCATCCGCCGGCTGTCATCCCCGCGCAGGCGGGGAGCCCTCTTGAGATTTCAGGATGGGCCCCGGCCTTCGCCGGGGTGACAATCGAGATTGGGACACATCACCCCCACGGATTCTCCACCATAGGCCAGATGGTTTTGGGGGCTTTGCGATAGTCGGTTTCGGCGGGGCGGTTGGGGTAGGGTTTGCCGGCGGAGCAGTAGATGATCTCGGAGGCGATTTTCGAGAACGAGTCGTAGAAGTGGTTCGTCGACTTGATGAGAAGGATCTTTCGCGACGTGGGGTCGATGCCGAGGGCTGAGTAGAGGCTGGGATCAAAACTCTGGGCGCGGGTCGAGTTGAGGATGACATCGATGCCGTCGAAGTGGATCCAGGCGGCGTCGCCGAAGGGGGCGAAACTTTCGCCAAAGCGCATCTGGGCGTCGCGGACGAGCTTTTTGATCGTCACGCGTTTGTCGATGGGCTGGCCGGTGTAAGGCGCGGATTTGGCGCCGAAGCGGAGCTGGATTTCAGCGCCTTCGCCGGCGGCGAAACAGATCTGGACGGCGATCGGGTCCCAGATGGTGCCGACGGCAGCGTCCTTGGCGTTTTGACGGATGAGTTCGGCGAGGAGAACGGTGGCATCGCCCGCCGTGCCGCCGCCGGGATTGTCCCAGACATCGGCGATGACGACCGGACCCTTGGGCGCGGCGAGGGCGGCGGTGACGGCGGTTTGCTCATCGACCTGGGCGACCATGAAGGTGCCGCGCATGGCAAAAAGTTCGCGACCAAGGATTTCGGCGAGGGCTGCGCCCTTGGCGGGAGCATTGTCGGTGACGGCCAAAAGTTTGGTGCCCATTTCGAGCACGTCGCCGGCCATGAAGCCGTGGACGACCGAAAGAGACAATAGATCGGGCTCGGATTTTTCGAGTGTAAGCAGCTTGTCGACAAAGCCGCGCATGGGCTGCTTGGAGGTCGGGAAGACGTCGATCATCCGGCAATCGAAGATCGACATCACCGGCTTGATTTCGCCCTTGAGGGTGCGGACAGCGATGTCCCAGAGGTCGCGGGCCCGATCGACGAAGTCGGTATGCGGGAATTCCTTGAAGTAGACGAAAAAGTCTGCGGCCGCGGTGCGCTTGGCGGTGAGATGGCTATGGGGGTCGAGTTCGGCGCAGACCAGCACATCGGGGCCGACAATGGCGCGGACGCGGGAGAGGAGATCGCCTTCGCAATCATCATAGCCCTGGGCGACCATGGCGCCGTGAAGGCCGAGGACGACGGCGTCCACGGGCATGGCGGCCTGGAGTTGGCCGAGGATGGCATCGCGCATCTCTTCATAGGTCTGGCGGGCGACGAGGCCGGCAGGATCGGCCCAGGAGGCGCTGCCTTCGATGAGGGTCCAGCCTTCGCGGGCGCAGACCTCGCGTCCAACGGTGATCGGAGCGGTGCACAGCGTCGGCGTTGCCGGGTGTTCGCCGGGGCCGGCATGAAGTGAGGCTTCGAAGGCCCTGATGTCGACGGCGATGGGAGAGAAGGTATTGGTCTCGGTGGCGAGGGCCGCGGTGAAGACGCGCACGACAGATTTCCGAAGGCTGGGGACGTGAGGGCGCGAGTGTTCGCGCTGGCCGAGCCTAGCACGGTGTTTTCAGTGCTTCACGTAAGAAATTTACATTTTTGCAGCCGAAGCCAGGCGTTTTCGGCTTCAAAGGACCAAAAAATTGGACGAAAAGAGAAACTGAGTTTCATTTTCCTGGAAGGATGCCGCCATGCCGATCAAGCGTTATGGGACTGAAAAGTCCGGTGCCGGTGGCCAGAACCTCCCCTTTGCCCGCGCCGTGGAAGCCGGCGGCTGGCTCTATGTTTCGGGGCAGGTGGCAATGAAGGACGGCGAGATCGTTAAAGGCGGGATCGTCGACGAGACGCACCTGACTATCCAGAACGTGCTCGCGATTTTGAAAGAGGCCGATTACGGGCTCGAGCATGTGGTGCGCGTTGGGGTGTGGCTCGATGATCCGCGGGATTTCTGGAGTTTCAATGGGGTTTATAAGAGCTATTTTGGCGAGCATCCGCCGGCCCGAGCCTGCGTGCAGAGCCGGATGATGGTGGATTGCAAGGTTGAGATTGATCTGGTGGCGTATAAGGGGGAGTGATCTGGTGATTGCCGGTCACCCCCTCCCAACCTCCCCCATCGAGGGGGAGGTGCTGGCCGGTGTGTGTGGCAAAATCTAGCTCCAAACGCGATGCGACACCTCCCCCTTGATGGGGGAGGAGGGAGGGGGTGACGTGAGCCCCAATCGAATGAGGAAACCTATGACCCAATCCCCCTTCCGCCTCGATGGCAAGACTGTGCTCATTACCGGGGCCGGGGGCGGTATTGGGCGGTCGCTGGTGGCGGTGTTTCAGGATGCTGGCGCCGTTGTGGTGGGCGCGGAGAAAGAGCGAGCTCTGCTTGAGGGGCTCGACCTTGAGCGGGCGGTGCTTTTCGACCAGGCGGATATGGCGGCGACGCGTGCGGCGATCTCTGCCGATATTGCGGCGCATGGGGTCTATGATGCCGTGGTCGCCAATGTCGGTTTTACCCGGGCCGAGCATCTGGGGATGGTCGATGATGCGGTTTGGGCTGCAGAGCTCAATATCAATCTCAATGGCGCCTATGCGCTGACCGATCCGATCATTGCCGCCATGGCGGAGCGGGGGCTAGGGGCGCTGGTCTTTATCTCTTCGGTCAATGCCATCGCCCATTTTGGCAATCCGGCCTATTCGGCGGCCAAGGCGGGGCTGGTGGCCTATGCCAAGGCGATTGCGGTGGAGCGCGGGGACGAGGGGGTACGGGCCAATGTGGTGGCGCCGGGTTCGGTGCGAACGCCGGCCTGGGATCATCGATTGGCCGCGGATCCGAGCCTTCTTGATAATGTATTGCCGCATTATCCGCTGGGGCGGATGGTGAGCCCTGTGGAAGTGGCGCACGCGGCGCTGTTTTTGTGTTCCGATGCGGCCTCGGGCATAACCGGCACGGTATTGCCGGTCGATGCCGGGCTGACGGCGGGCAATCTGAGATTTGTGGACGAGGTCTTGAGGGGCAAATGAGCACTATTTCTGAACTCGAAACCCCGGTGGTGCTGGTCGATCTCGACAAGGCCGAAGCCAACCTCAAGAAGGCGCAGGATGCGGCGGATAGAGCCGGCATAAAGCTCCGGCCGCATATTAAGACGCATAAGCTGCCGCGCTTTGCCAAACGCCAAGTGGAATTGGGCGCGGTGGGGATCACGGTGCAGAAGCTCGGTGAGGCCGAGGTGATGGCCGATGCCGGGCTCGACGATCTGCTGCTGACCTTCAATATTGTCGGGGCGAAGAAGCGCGACAGGCTGAAAGCGCTGCATGAGCGGGTAACCATTCGCGTCGTTGCCGATAGCACCGAGACGGTTATGGGGTTGGCGGAGACTTTTGGCGATCAAAACCGTCCGCTAGGGGTTTTCGTCGAATGCGATACCGGTATGGGCCGATGCGGCGTGCAATCGCCAGAGGCGGCTTTGTCGCTGGCGCGGCAGATCGCGGTTTTGCCGGGGCTCCAATTTGCGGGGTTGATGACCTATCCGGCGGCGAAGAAATATCGCGAGGCGGCGGATTGGCTGGCCGAGGCCAAGGCGCTGTTCGACAGCGCGGGCATGCCGCTGCCCGAGATCACGACCGGCGGAACGCCCGATATCTGGCATATGGAAGAAGCCGGGGTGGCGACTGAATATCGGCCGGGCACCTATATCTATATGGATCGCAGCCAGGTGGCGGCGGGGGCGGCCAGCTATAACGAGTGCGCGCTGACGGTGCTGGCGACTGTGGTGTCGCGGCCGGCCGAGGGGCGGGCGATTATCGATGCTGGCTCGAAGACGCTGACCAGCGATCTCTTGGGGTTGGAGGGGCATGGATATGTGCTAGATTTCCCCGAGGCGACGATTGTTGGCCTCAGCGAAGAGCATGGCACGGTCGATGTTTCCGCTTGCGCGGTGAAGCCGAAAATCGGCGACACGATCCGCATCGTGCCCAATCATTGCTGCCCGGTGAGCAATCTGTTCGACACGGTGACGCTCGTGCGCGGCGAGGAAGTCGTTGAAACCGTGCAGGTTGCAGCGCGCGGTCGCGTCGATTGAGAGGATTTCACGCAAACTTCTGACGTCAAAAGAAAAAATTCTATGTGTAGGAATTATGACGTTGACGCTTAAGGTCTTTTTAACCATGCTGGTCCGATCCAATCCGGGGGGATTGCAATGTCTTGGATCAGGCTGCCATTGGGTCGCGGGACCCTGCGCATCAAGCCTAAGCGGCAGATGCGATCATTCGAAGTCGAGGGCGTCGTGCCCACACTCAATCTTGGCTTCTGCGTCATCTCCTGGTGGAGCAACGCGGCCCAGGAACGCTATATCGGCGGTAAGCCGCTGGTTATCAGACCGCACGGACAGCCAAAAGCGTTCTGAGCGCGGCGGGTGCGGTTCGGTCAGACTGACCCTTTTGCGCGAGCGCGCGGGCGTGCTCGTGGCTGGTCGTAGGCTGAATGGGCGTGGCGCTAGGCCTGCCCATGCGGTGTGCGCTTGAGCGTTTCAAAGGAATTTTTCGATCGGCCGGTGCTCGATGTCGCGCCGGAGCTGATTGGCATGGTGCTGCTGGTCGATGGCGTCGGCGGGCGGATCGTCGAAGTGGAGGCCTATGATGAGGCCGATCCGGCGTCGCATAGTTTTCGTGGGCCGACGCCGCGCAACGAAGCGATGTTCGGGCCGCCGGGCCATGCCTATGTCTACAAAATCTATGGCATCCACTACTGTCTCAACTTTGTTTGCCGGCCGGGCAGTGCCATCCTCATTCGGGCACTAGAGCCGAATGTCGGGCTCGATATGATGCATGAGCGGCGGGGCGGGGTGGTTGAGAAGCAGCTTTGCTCGGGGCCGGGGAAACTGGCGGCGGCTTTGGCGGTGGATCTCAGGCAAAATGGCTTGCCGCTCGATGAAGCGCCATTTGCGCTTCTGCTGGCTGAGGTCGTGAGCGAAGTGGCCACGGGGCCGCGGATCGGCATCACCAAGGGTGTCGAGACGCCGTGGCGGTTTGTCGAGCGCAACTCGCGCTATCTCAGCAAGCCGATGAAGCCTTGAGCTTTTTGCAGGCCGAAAAATCCAGCTGATTAACCTCTGACGCTCTCGGCAACTGCACCGGGGGCATGCCGTTGCCTTCTCGAAGGGAAAGCGCGCGTCAACCGGACGCGGTGGCATGAGGAACGGGCTTGGTTTTTCCGGTTTCCCTGCCCGGCCAACGAATAGGCAGCCGAGCCTCTATCCCACCCGCGCGATCCCTTCATCCCCATTTCCGTCGCAGGAGGCGACCATGCCGCAGGGCGATAAATCCGCCTATACCGATAAGCAGAAGCGCAAGGCCGAGCATATCGAAGAGGGTTATGAGAAAAAGGGCGTGAGCCACGAGGAAGCCGAGCGCCGCGCCTGGGCCAGCGTCAACAAGGACGATGGCGGCGGCAAGAAATCCGGCTCCGGCCGCGGCAAGGACACTGGCCATCCGGCTGCGCATAGAGGCGGCGAAAAGGGTGGCAAGGCATCGGCGAACCGCTCGGCGGCCGATCGATCGGCTTCGGCGAAAAAGGCCGCCGCGACGCGAAAGCGGAATGCCGAGCAGCACGCGCACTAGGCCTATCGCATCGCGTTTTCCGACCTGAATCCAAGGAACAAAAATGTCCGAAGCCATCAACCCGCCGCAGACGCAGGATCATCAGCCCGGGCGCGAGACGGAGATGCACCCGCGACCGCAATATATGCCGAAATTTTCCGGCAATGGGCGGCTCAAGGATAAGGTCGCCATCATCACCGGCGGCGATAGCGGCATCGGGCGGGCTTGCGCGGTGCTGTTTGCCCGCGAGGGGGCGCAGGTGGCGCTGGTTTATCTTGAGGAAACCGAGGACGCCAAGATTACGGCCGACGCCGTCACGGCCGAGGGCAAGGAAGCGCTGCTGCTGCGCGGCGATGTCGGCGACAAGAGTTTTTGCGAAACGGTCGTTGGCAAGGTTATCGAGGAATTCGGCCAGATCGATGTGGTGATCAACAATGCGGCCGAGCAGCATCCGCAGGAGGAGATCACCGATATCTCCGAAGAGCAGTTGCAAAAGACCTTTCGCACCAATCTCTACGGCTATTTTTACATGACGCAGGCGGCGATGCCCTACCTCAAGAACGGTGCTTCGATCGTCAACACGACATCGGTCACGGCCTATCGTGGGTCGCCAGAACTGCTCGACTATTCCTCGACCAAGGGCGCGATTGTCGCCTTTACGCGCTCGTTGTCTGGGAGCCTTGCCGAGAAGAATATTCGCGTCAACGCGGTGGCGCCGGGGCCAATCTGGACGCCGCTGATCCCCGCCACCTTTACGGCGGAAAAGGTCGCTGAATTTGGCGCGAGCCAGCCGCTCAAGCGCCCGGGCCAGCCCAATGAGGTGGCGACGTGCCATCTGTTTTTGGCGTGTGACGAAAGCTCTTACCTGACCGGGCAGGTGCTGCACCCCAATGGCGGCGAGATCGTCGGCGGCTAAGGCTTGCTTGTTTTCCCGCGCGCGTGTCACCTTCCGGCGGCGAAGCGGGAGGGGCTATATGGCGCGGGAGAATTTGGTGCGGCTGGGCGGGCTGGCGATCGTCTTGATCGGCTTTGCCTGCCTTTATTTCTTTCTGCTCGTGCCGCTGCAGCAGGCGCAGGCCGGGGTGCCGGAAGTGCATTATGAACTCAAAGTTTTTGCGCTGGTGCCGCTCTGCTTTGTGTTCGGCGCCATCTTTCTCGTTTTTGGCGATGGCTTTGACTATCGTACGCCCGACCACCAGAACCTGACGGCCAAGGGCTGGATCGCCTTTGCCGTCGTTGCGGTTTTGACCGGGCTCGGCTGGTGGTGGTTCGACAGTCAGTTTGCCGCTCTCGGCTATGTGTAGGGGATAGGCGGGCGCGATGCCCTTGCGGCTCACCCCGCGCTCATGATTCAAGGAACCTGTGCAAGCGCTCGATTCCTATGATCTGTTTTCGCCCCACCGAACCGAGCGGCTGACCCCGCTCGATGTTCTGCGCGAAATATTCGGACACAAGCAGTTTCGCGGCCAGCAGGCCAAGGTGATCGACCAAATCGTCGGCGGTGGCGACGCGGTCGTGCTGTTCCCGACCGGCGCGGGCAAGAGCATGTGCTTTCAGATCCCCGCCATTTGCCGGCCGGGGGTCGGGATTGTCGTTTCCCCGCTGATTGCCCTGATGCGCGACCAGGTCGAGGCGCTCAAGCAGGCGGGCGTCGCGGCGGCGGCGCTCAATTCTTCGCTGTCGCCTGAGGAAGCGAGTACGGTGCGGCGTCAATTGCGCGCCGGCGAACTCGATCTTCTCTATGTGGCGCCGGAGCGCGTGGCGACGCCGGGCTTTGCCAATATGCTGTCTGGCGTCGAGATCGCGCTCTTTGCGATCGACGAAGCCCATTGCGTGAGCCAGTGGGGGCATGATTTCCGGCCGGAATATCGCGAGCTGATCCATCTCGTCGAGCTCTTCCCCGGCGTGCCGCGTATTGCGCTGACGGCGACGGCCGATCCGACGACGCGCGAAGACATCATTGAGCGCCTGGGGCTCGAGCAGGCTGAGGTCTTTACGACTTCCTTCGACCGGCCCAACATTTCCTATTCCATCGTCGAGCGGGACAAGGCGCGCGAGCAATTGCTCGATTTTCTGGCCGGCCATAAGGGCGAAAGCGGCATCGTTTATTGCCTCAGCCGCGCCAAGGTCGAGGATATTGCCGATTATCTCTCTGGCAAGGGCATTCGGGCGCTGCCCTATCATGCGGGCATGCCGGCCGAGATGCGGAGCGCCAATCAGGACGCTTTCCTCAAGGAGGAGGGGCTGTGTCTCGTCGCAACGGTCGCCTTCGGCATGGGGATCGACAAGCCGGATGTGCGCTATGTCGCGCATATGGATCTGCCGTCTTCCATTGAAGCCTATTATCAGGAAACTGGCCGCGCCGGGCGCGATGGTCAGCCGTCCGATGCCTGGATGAGCTATGGCATGGCCGATGTGGTGCAGCGGCGGCGCATGATCGAGGAGGGCAATGCGCCCGACGAGATCAAGCGGGTCGAGCATGGCAAGCTCAATGCGCTGCTTGGGGTTTGCGAAACCGCGGAATGCCGGCGCAAGGCCATCCTCAACCATTTTGGCGAGGCGCATGACGGCAATTGCGGCAATTGCGATACCTGTCGCTCGCCGGTCGAAAGCTGGGACGGCACGGAGGCAGCCATCAAGGCGCTGGCGGCGATCTATCGCACCGGGCAGCGGTTTGGCGCGGCACATTTGATCGATGTTCTGGTCGGCAAGGAAACCGAGAAGGTCCAGCGCTTTGGTCATCAGAACCAACCCGTCTTCGGGCAGGGGCGTGAGCTCGATGCGAAAGCCTGGCAATCGGTGCTCAGGCAATTGACGGCCATGGGTCTGATTGTCGTCGACCACGCCAATCATGGCGCGCTGACGCTGGGCGAAGGCGCGCGGGCGGTGTTCAAGCACGAGCGCAGCGTGACGCTGCGCAAGGACCGGCCGAAAAAGGCCGTCGAAGTGCGGCGCCAGCTCAGCAAATCGGTGGAAGTGCCGGACTATGCCAAGGGGCTGTTCGAGGCGCTGCGGGCGGAACGGCTCAGAATCGCCAAGAGCCAGGGCGTGCCGCCCTATGTGATCTTTCATGATGCGACGCTCAAAGCCATGGCGATGGCAAAGCCAACGCATCCGCATGGGATGCTGAACCTGCCTGGGGTTGGGCAGGGGAAGCTTGATCGCTATGGCGACGCGTTTTTGGCGGTGGTGGTGGGGTATTCTGGGGATTGAGGCCTTTTGATAAGGCCCCCTCATCCGGCGCTTCGCGCCACCTTCTCCCCTAGAGGGAGAAGAATTAGAAGTGTGCACCATTCCTCTCCCGCTTGGGGAGAGGGTGGATCGGGCGAAGCCCGAGACGGGTGAGAGGGGCTCTGCGTGAGCGACGTTTCGATTAAAAAACCGCGCCTCCCCGTCATCGACATCGCGCGTGGCGTGGCCATTTTGTTCATGGCTTTTTACCACCTCTGCTGGGACCTCTGGTATTTCGGGTTCATCGGCGCCGATGTGGGGTTCGATCCTCGCTGGGTGTTTTTTGCCCGCTCGATCCTCGCGAGTTTTTTGTTTCTCGTCGGTGTCGGCCTCGTGCTCGGGCATGGGAATGGCATTCGCTGGCAGAGCTTTTGGCGGCGTTGGCTGTTCGTGGCGGTTGGGGCGCTGGCGATAACGCTTGGGACCTATTTCACCTTCCCAGATGCCTTTGTTTATTTCGGCGTGCTGCATGCCATCGCGCTTTTCATGCTGATGGGGCTGCCCTTCCTCTTTGTGCCGCTTTGGGCGGTGGGGCTGGTGGCGCTGCTGTTCATCGTGCCGCATTTCGTCTTTGCCGATCCGCTCTTTAACGAGAAGATCTTTTCCTGGCTTGGCTTCTGGGTGACGCCGCCCGTGACCAACGATCTCGTGCCGGTCTTTCCCTGGTTCGGGGCGGTGCTCGTCGGGATTTTGGCGACACGGCTCGCCAAGGCGCGGGTTTTGCCCAAACTGGCTGAGGTGCAGCCGCAGGGGAAAGTGCCGCGGGCCTTGGGCTGGTTGGGACGCTGGAGCTTGCCGTTTTACCTGATCCATCAGCCGGTGCTGCTCGCAGCGATCGTGCCGCTTTCCATGCTGCTTGGCACGCAGGATGCGCTGCGCGAGGCGGATTTTCTAAAAACCTGCCAGGCGACGTGCGAGACGGGCGGGACGAGTGCCGAGATGTGCACGACCTATTGCCAGTGCGGCATGGAGGGTCTCACGCGTGATAATCTGTGGGACCCGGTCTATTCCGGCGTGCTGACGGCCGATGAGCAGGCCAAGCTCGACGAGAACAATCGCCAGTGTTCGGCGGTGATTTATCCGGAATTGCTGGATGGTGATGCTGTTCCCGAGAGCAGCAGCGGACTGGATGCAGCACCCTCCCCTTGACGGGGAGGGCTGGGGAGGGGTGCTCAAGAATTTTGGCGTCGTGACTCACGCACCCCCTCCCGACCTCCACCGTCAAGGGGGAGGTGCCACCGAGTTGGCTAAAGCAACTGCGGTCAAACGGACGTGTGCTGCGCGAAAGAGGCTTTTCTTCGCCACCAAAAGCAGCATGACCCCATGCCCAAAGCCGGCTGGATTGCCGGGGGCAGGTCAGTCATCTTGTTGTCATGTCGCCCCTGATCCTTTTTGCCCTTGCCATCGCTACCTTTTGTACCTCGGTGCTGTCGGGGATTTTTGGCATGGCGGGGGGGATGATCCTCCTGGCGGCTTTGATGACGCTGTTGCCGGTGGCGACGGCGATTGCCGTGCAGGGTGTCATTCAATTGATCGCCAATGGCTCGCGGGCGATCTTTTCGCGCAAATTTATCGAGTGGCGGATTTTGGGGACGATCCTGCTGGGGCTGCTGACGGCGGCGGCGCTGTTGTTCATCGTGCGCTATACGCCCGATTTCGTCACGGTCTGTATCGTCGTGGGATTGATGCCGATCCTGGTTTGGATCCCGAAAGGTTGGCTGGCGCTTGACGCCAGTAAGCCGCTTCATGGTTTTCTCTGCGGCTTTTTCGGCTCGGGGCTCAATCTTGCGGTGGGTGTTGCCGGGCCGACGATCGATATCTTTTTTATTCGCACCGAAATGGATCGGCGTACTGTCATCGCGACCAAGGCGGCGGCGCAGGTGCTTTCGCATGGGGCCAAGATCGTCTTTTATGGCGCCATGGCTTCGGCAATGGCGCCGGGGGACTGGATCATCGCCCTGGTCGCAGCGCCCTTTGCCATCCTGGGCACCAATGTCGGCTATCGCGTGCTGCAGCGGCTTTCGGATGAGAATTTCCGCAAGTGGACGCGCTGGATCGTCACCGGGATCGGGCTGTTTTATCTCGTGCGCGGGCTGATGGCGCTGGCGGGATAGCTTACGCACAGCAATTGGTCCAATGTTCTGCGATGGGTTTTGACCTCGGCCGATCCGCCTTTATGGTGGCGGCGAGGAAACGACATGGCACCATTCGACAGCGTCACCGCGCGGCTTATTCTGCTTCTGGCTGAAACCGGCTCAATTGGCCGGGCGGCCGAGCGCGAAGGTATCGCTTCGTCCGCTGTCAGCCGACGCGTGTCCGATCTTGAAGCGCGGCTCGGGGTCGTATTGTTCGATCGCTCGGCGCAGGGTGTCAAGCTGACCGCGGCGGGTGAAGCCTATGCCGAAGGGTGCCGGACGGTTCTCCGTTCCATTGCCGATCTCGATGCCGTCATGGCCGAGTTTGGATCGGGGCAGCGCGGAAGCCTTAGGCTTGCCTGTACCGGATCGGCGCTGACGGGGCGCCTGCCGGAATTGCTGGCGCGGTTTGCGAAGAAATTTCCGGGGATCGAGCTCTCCATCGCCGAGATGGGCGCAGCCAAGGCGCTGCTGGCGCTCGACGAGGGGCGGGCGGATGTCGCCATCGTCTCGGACAATTATGATTTTGCGCGTTTCGAAATCCGGCCCTTCGAGGACGAGCGCATCTGGGTTCTAGCGCCGCCCGATCATCCGCTCGCGAGCAAGATCGAGCCGCGCAAATCGATCTCCTTCGACACGGTGCGCGATCACACCATCGTCGGGGTGCATCATTCCGGCTCGCTCGACCGGCTCTTGGCCGAGGCCGCGCAGGCCAAGGGGCAGGCGCTCAACGAGACGCTGCGGGTTGAGAGTTTTCCCGCGCTTGTGCGCATGGTCGAGGCCGGGTTCGGCATTGGCTTCCTCCGCTCGACGAGCCTGCATCTGCTGGCGGGCACGGACCTCGTTTGCGCGCCATTGGCCGAAAGCTGGGCCATGCGGCAATTGCTGGTGGCGCGGCGCAAGTCGAGCCCGCAATCGGCGGGGATGAAGAGTTTCGTGGCGCTGTGTGCGGAAACCTATTCCCCCTCGGCTTAAGCGAAAGCGAGCCGCGCTTTCAGGCGCCCCCAGCGATATCGGGATAGGCAACGACGCAGGCGCGTCCCTGGGCCTTGGCGGCATAGCAGGCGGCATCGGCCTCGCTTAGGCAATCGGCAGGGGACTTGGCATCAGGCGTGATGGCGGCAACGCCGACACTGGCGCCAATGCGATAATCGCGCCCATTCCAGGAAAAGATCAGCGAGCCGATGGCGCGGACGATTTTCTGGCCGACAAGCTTGCCATTGGGCATCGGGCAATCTTCGAGCAGCACCGCGAACTCGTCGCCGCCGAGGCGGGCCGCAAGATCGTGGCCGCGGCAGGCGCCGCGGATGGTTTCGGCAACCTGCTTGAGAAGTGCGTCGCCGGCGGCGTGGCCGGCCGTGTCGTTGACGGGCTTGAAGCGATCGAGGTCGATATAGAGTAGGCAATGCCGGCGATTGCTGCCCTCGGCGGAGGCGAGCGCGAGATTGAGCGCGCGGTCAAAGGCGACGCGGTTGGGGAGGCCCGTTAGCGGATCATGATTGGCGGAATGAGCCAGTTCGCGCTGCAGCGCCCGGCTCTGGCTGATGTCCTGGAACACGAGGACCGCGCCGGTGACCTTGCCATCGGGCATGACGACGGGCGAGGCGGAGCAGCGGATATCGCGCGCCTGACCATCGCGGGAGACGAGGATGACCTCGTCTGAAACTTCGAACGGGATACCATGGGTGAGGCAGGTGATGGCGGGGCAGTGGGCTGCTTCGTGGCTATGGGCGAGACGAAGCGGGAAGACGTTTTCGGCGAATTTGCCAATGGCTTCGCTTTGGGAAAAGCCGGTGAACCGCTCGGCCGCCGGGTTCATGAAGGTAACGCGGCCCTGGCAATCGGTGCCGATCATGCCATCGGCGACGGCTTCAAGCGTCACGCGGAGGCGCTCCTTTTCGGCAGCCAGTTCCTGTTCGATGGTCTTGAGATAGGTGATGTCGGTATCGGTGCCGATGGTGCGAAGGGCATTGCCGTTCTCGTCCCATTCGACCGGGCGGCCACGGCTCATGATCCAGATATAATTGCCGTCGCGCGTCCGTTCGCGGTATTCGAGCGCGTCGAAATTGTCGTCGCCGCTATCTTGCTTGTGGATGTCGTTCATCACCCGGCCGACATCGTCCGGATGAAGGCGCGAGGCCCACTGTTCCTGATGATCCTTGCCAATGACTTCATCATCGGGGATACCGCGCATCCGCCGCCACATGCGCGAATAGAACATGGCATCGGTGCGGATATCATGGTCCCAGACGCCCTGGCGGGCGCCTTCGAGCGCAAAATTCCAGCGGTTTTCCGAATGGGCAAGGGCTTCTTCAGCGCGCTTTTGCAGCTCGATGCTGGTGACCTGAAGCATGATGCAATCGGGCTGGCCTTCGGCATCGCGCGCAAGGGCTGCGGCGAGCATGACCCAGACAGGCTGGCCATCGGCATGGCGCATGCGATGTTCGCCGCGATAAAGCTCGGCCTCGCCGCGCGCCAGGCGGGCGATATGTTGCCGCCCGGCATTGGCATCGCTTTCGTGCAGCAGATCGAAGCCGAAAAACGGCTGCTCGGTATCGAGCTGATAGCCGAGGAGCCGCGTGAAGGCGGGGTTGAGATAGCGCGCTGTGCCGTCGAGCCCGGTGACGAGCATGCCGACCGGTGCAATCTCAGCCAGACGCGACAGGACGGGCACTGCGCGCTGGCTGCTTCTCGATCGGACTACACGCCGCTGGACGGCACGCGCCATGCTCATCCTGTCAGCCCTGATCGAGGCGCGAGAGGATGAAGTCGCGCTCTTCGGCAAGGCCCGTCCATTCGTGGGGATGGTGGGCATCGAAGATCAACGTATAGGGACCCTTATAGCCGGCGCCTTCGGCGGCCGAGAGGCAGGCGGCATAATCGGCCTCGTCGAGCTGGCCATCGGCGAAGGTTGCCTTGGCGTGGCAGAGTTCGGCGCGCGGGAAGATGGAGGCGAGATCCTGGTATTTGGTCGGGCCCGACCAATTGCCGAAATCGCCTAAGAGCCCAATACGGCCTTCGAGCCGGTCGAGCACTTCATGGACGACAGAAGGCGAGGACAGTAGGTCGAACCAGTTTTCGGTGACGAGCCGGAGGGGCGAGCCGGCATTGGCGTCGGCCAATTGGCGGAGGGCGGCGATGGAGCGTTCGATGTTTTCGGGCGTCGGCTGCTGCTTGCCGGCAATGATGCGGGCGTTTTCGGCGCCGAGCTCATTGGCGACCTCAACCCAACCGGCGATCCAGGCGGTGTCGCGAGCGCCATTGACCGGGTCGGCGATGTCACCGGCATCGATGAGGAGGGTCTGCAGCGTGACGCCAGCGATGCGCAACTGCTCGCGCAGTTCGGCGAGATAGATGGAATCGCGGCTGCGCATGTGGAAGGAGACGATTTCGAGGCGCTTGTAGCCGTGATTGGCGAGCACCGAGGGCAGGCCGAGCAGGGACTCGCTGCCCTCGCCATAGGTGTCTTCACCTGGGCCGATGGCCGTCGTCGTCAGGTCATGTGCATAGGTCGTGCCCAAAAGGCGATGCAACGACCAGGTGGAGACCGCGATGCGGTCAGCACTCTGCGCCATAAGTATTCTCCCCATTCCTCGGAATCAGAATCTCACGCGTAAAGGCGTCGTGCAATTCAATTTGATTGCCCATCAGAACTTAACGCGTGCCCGCGCGTCTGCGCAGGCTTGCCTATAATGCCCTAGGTGAGGCGATAGATCCGCTCGGCATTGATCGCAAAGAGCTTTTGCTGGTTCTCTGCGGTCTCGTCCGAGACGATCTCGGAAAGAGCCTCGACCCAGCGCGTCAGGGTGCCGGTTTTGGTGACGACGGGATAATCGGAGCCGAAAACGACGCGGTCCCAGCCAAAGCTGTCGATGACATGCTCGACATAGGGGCGGAGGGTTTCGGTGGTCCAATCGGGGTCGCAGTGATTGACGATGCCCGAGACCTTGCCATGGACATTGGAGAGAGCAGCAATCGACTGAAGGTCGCGACGCCACGGGTCGAGGCCAATGCCGTTGATATCCGGATTGCCGCAGTGATCGAGGATGAACGTCACCTCGGGCAGCTTTTGCGCTAGCGCCACGCCGAGATGAAGCTGATCGGCCCGGAGGCATAGATCGAAGGTCAGGTTGTGTTCGGCAAGGAGCCGGAGATTGTCAGCGAAAAGCTGGGGCTGGCTGACGCTATCGTCGATCTCGTGGAGGATGCGGCGCAGGCCCTTGATGCGGGTGCCGCCGATGGCGAGCAGCCGATCGAGCTGGGCCGGAAAATCGGCGTGCTCGGGGCGGCAGGCGGCGATCGCGCCGACAATGCCGGAAAGCCCGAGGACGAAACCGGTCTCTTTTTCGATGTCGCTTTCCGTGACATCGACTTCCATGTGCAGGGCCTGCTCGATGCCGAGGGGCTTGGCTTCAGCCCAATAGGTTTGGGCCGGCCAGGGCTTGTCGATCGCTGGCGCGCCCGAGAGCCAGGGATAGGTGAGACGATCGGGGTAGATAAGATGCAGATGGGTATCGATGATGCGCATGGGTCCTCCGGTCGAGAGACTAGCAGAAGACAGCGCGGATTGAACGCGCTAGAGCCAGCCAATCGATTGATAGGGACGGGCTCCTTTTTGCCGCCCGGACGTTATTGAGGGCGGAAAACGTCGAGGCGATATGGATAGAGAGGCGCGAAATCCGGTTCTGGTGACGCATGCGCGGGGCAATTCGCCCTTCGTGATCGTGTGCGATCATGCCTCGAACCGCATCCCCGAACGCTATGGCGATCTTGGTCTTTCGCCGAGCGAAAGGCTAAGCCACATTGCCTGGGACCCCGGCGCGCTGGCTGTGAGCCGCTATCTCTCCGAAAGCCTCAATGCGCCGTTGATCGAGTCCACCGTGTCGCGGCTGATCATCGACTGCAACCGCGCGCTGACAGCGCCCGACCTGATCTGGACGCTGTCGGAGCGGACGCGGATCCTCGCCAATGAAAATCTCAGCGACGAAGAGCGGCAATTCCGCATCAACAATTATCACCGGCCCTTTCATGGGGCGATCGAGATGCTGCTCGAAGCGCGGCGCAATGCAGGCAGGGAGACCATCCTTGTCTGCATGCATTCGTTCACCCCGGTCTATCTCGGCGTGGCGCGACCCTGGCCCATCGGGGTGCTGCATGGACGCGACAGCCGCTTTACCGAAAGACTGCGCGACGCCATGGCCGAAGAACAACCGGACCTCAATATCGGCTGGAACGAACCCTATGCGGCGCTGACGGGGGTTACCCTGACGCTTGAAAAGCATGGGGATGGGCGCGGCATCGAATCGACGATGATCGAATTGCGCAATGACGAGATCCTGTCGCCCGAAGGCGCTCGGCGATGGGCGGGACTTTTGGCGCGCAGCCTTGAAGTTGCGCGCCTCAAGGGCGGACGGAACTAGGCCTTCTTCAGCCGGCGACTGTCTCTGCGGTGGCCTTTGCGCCTTCTTCGAACAGGCTTTCGAGATGGCCGATCACGGTCTCGCGGAAGATCGCATTGCCGGCGAGATCGGTACCAAAGATTTCGGTGAGCGCGGAGAGGCCGTCGTAAAGCGCTTCGGCGTCATCGCCAGCATCGGCTGAGATGGCCATCATCTTGAGGGCATGCGGATCGCGCACGTCGATTTCACTGCCGTCTTCGGCGACACCGGTAACATAGCGCATCCAGGCGGCAACGCCGAGGGCAAGGCGGGTGATCGGCTGACCGGCCTTGAGGCGATCGCGAATGGTGCCGAGAAGGCGTTGGGGCAGTTTTTGGCTGCCATCCATGGCGATCTGCCAGGTGCGGTGTTTTAGCGCCGGATTGCGGAAGCGCTCGAGCAGTTGATCGCGATAGGCGCCGAGATCGGTGCCGGGCATATCGAGCGTCGGCATGGCCTCTTCGGTCATCAGGCCATGGATGAGTTTGACATAGGCCGGATCGCCCATGACCTCGGCAATGTATTGATATCCGCCGAGATAGCCGAGATAGGCCATGGTCGAATGCGAGCCATTGAGCATGCGGAGCTTCATCAGTTCGAACGGCTCAACATCTTTCACCAGTTGCGCGCCGACCTGTTCGAAGGCGGGCCGACCGGCGGGGAAATGATCTTCGATCACCCATTGGGTAAAGGGCTCGGTCATGATCGGCCAGGCATCTTCGGCGCCGATAAGGTCGGCGACCTCGGTGCGATCAGCGTCCGTGGTGGACGGCACGATGCGATCGACCATGGTGGAGGGGAAAGCGACGGCTTCGACCCATGTGCCGAGATCGGCATCGCGGAGGGCGGCAAAGCGGGTGACGATGCGCTTGGCGGTTTCACCATTGGAGGGGAGATTGTCGCAACTCATCACCGTGAAAGGAGTAACACCGGCAGCCTTGCGGCGGGCGAGCGCCTCGACCAGCATGCCGGGCGCCGATTTCGGCGCGCTGGGATTGGCAAGATCGTGGACGATGTCCGGATGCTTCTGGTCGAGTTCGCCGGTTGCCGGATCGTGGCAATAGCCCTTTTCGGTGACGGTCAGGGAGACGATGCGGATATCGGGCGAGGCCATCAGGGCAAGTAGTTCTTCGCGCTGCGTGTTCGCATCCATCACCGAGAGGATCGAGCCGATGACGCGCGGATGGGTGCCGGCGGCATCGCGCACGGCGATGGTATAGAGCCCGCCTTGGGGTTCGAGCGCATCCTTGGTGTCCGGCCGGCGGAGGCTGGCGCCGACAATACCCCAGCTTGGGTAGTCGGCCAGGAGATTATCGACATAGACGGCCATATGGGCGCGGTGGAAGGCGCCGATGCCCAGATGGACAATGCCCGGCGTGACCTTGGCCCGATCATAGTTCGGCACGCCAATGCCCGCTTTGAGAGAGCCGAGGGTTGTGGGGCTGAGGCGCGGGTTGGTCATGTCGGCTCCGGAATGAAATCGGGCGCAGCATAGTGGCTTCCAATCTTGTATGGAAGGGTGGGCTTGCGCTGTCGTCTAAGACTTGCGGCGGGGTGTTGCGCCCGGCATAAGCCTTGGAAGCACTGAGGAGGAGAGCGTCATGGCCGGCAAGCGGATCGCCAGCATCGGGGAATGCATGATCGAAATGAGCGGCGGCGAGGACAGGAATTATCGCCTCGGCTATGCCGGCGACACCCTCAACACCGCCTGGTATCTGCGGGCGCTGCTCGGCAAGGATTGGGGGGTCGATTATGTGACGGCGCTCGGCAAGGACCGCTACTCCGACGATATCAGGGCGTTTCTCAAAACCAACCATATCGGTACCGACCATATCGGCACGGTGCCGGAGCGGCGGCCAGGGCTCTATATGATCCATCAGGATAAGGGCGACCGGCACTTTACCTATTGGCGTGATCAGTCCGCGGCCAAGCTCTTGGCGGACGACAAGGCAACGCTCGATAAGGCCGTCGCGGGCGCGAGCTTGGTTTATTTCTCCGGCATTACACTCGCAATCCTCGCGCCGCGGGCGCGCGGACGGTTGCTCGGGGCGATCGTCAAGGCACGGGACAATGGCGCCAAGATCGCCTTCGATACCAATCTGCGGCCGGCGCTGTGGTCGAGCCAAAGGGTGATGGCTTCGGTGCTGACGGCAGCGGCGAGCCTTTGCGATATCGTCCTGCCCACGCACTCGGACGAAGCGCCGCTCTTTGGCGACAAGACGGTGGAAGACACCGCCGAGCGCTATCTCGAACTTGGGGTGGAAGAGGTGGTGGTCAAGGACGGGGCGAAGGAAGCGTTTATCGCGACGGCAACGGAGCGGGTCAGCATTTCGCCCAAGCCGGTCGAGACGGTTGTCGATGCGACCGGGGCCGGGGATAGTTTTAACGGCGGCTATCTGTCAGCGCGGCTTGAAGGCAAATCGATCCGCGAGGCGGCAGAAGAGGCGCACCGGGTGGCCGGGGTGGTGATCGGGCACAAGGGGGCTTTGGTGGAGCCTAAATTTTTGGGGTGAGGAGGGCCGAAAATCACCCCCTCCCAACCTCCCCCATCAAGGGGGAGGTGCCGCATCGAGTTGATGGTTGGATCTGATCAAACCCGCAACTTCTTCACCTCCCCCTTGATGGGGGAGGCCGGGAGGGGGCGGCCCTCACTCCCCATCCATCTTCAAAAAATCTTCGCCCGACAGAATGATCTTGTCGTCGATTTTGCCGATCGCCTTGGGATTCTTGCCTTCGAACTCGAAACCATCGATCAGGGTGCGGATGACATTGAGCCGCAACCGGCGTTTGTCATTGGCGCGGACGACGGTCCAGGGCGCGTGCTTGCTGTCGGTGCGCTCGAGCATGCGGTCGCGTGCCTTGGAATAATCGTCCCACTTGTTGAGCGCTTCGAGATCGATCGGCGAGAGCTTCCAGGTTTTGAGCGGGTCATGGCGGCGATCGTGGAAGCGCTTCAATTGCATTTCGCGGCCGATCGAGAGCCAGAATTTGAAGAGTTTTATGCCGTCGCGCGTCAGGCGCTTTTCAAATTCGGGGGCTTCTTCGAGGAAGAGTTCGGTTTCTTGCGGGGTGCAAAAGCCCATGACGGGTTCGACGCCGGCGCGATTGTACCAGGAGCGATCAAACAGCACCATTTCCCCAGCGGCGGGAAGCCAATCGATATAGCGCTGAAAGTACCACTGGGTGCGCTCGCGATCATTGGGCTTGGGCAGTGCTGCAATGACATTGTAGCGCGGATTGAGGTTTTCCATGATGGTCTTGATCGTGCCGCCCTTGCCGGCGGCATCGCGGCCTTCGAAGACGACGACGATGCGCTCGCCGGCCTTGGCCATGTGCGCCTGGAGCAGCACAAGCTGCTTTTGCAGGGCATAAAGCTGCATGTCATACTCGGTGCGGTCGAGCTTCTTGTCATAGGGAAAACCGCCCGATTTGAGGGCTGCCTTATCGATGGCATGGGGCAGTTCGGGATTGTCGATGTCAAAGCTCAAAAAGGGATCGCTCACGCTGTCGCTCCGTTGTTACATGCACCGTGCTAAAAACTGGGGTCCCGCGCAAGAGGCGGGAGCAAGCGATTGATTCGGCGGCCCAAAATGGACGATTCCCAATCGGCCCAAACTCTTTATGGCGCGCAGCCCCTGCTGTCCCGTCTTGTGCACTATGCCGGGCTGCTCATCGGTCTTGCCGGTCTCTTTGTCGCGCTCGTGGCGTTTGGCAATCTGCGGCCTGATCTGGCCGTCCTGGCCTATGGGTTCGTCATTGGCTTCGTCGCCTTCCTGCCGCTGCCCGTGCGCGAGGTGACGCGGATCGTCGAAGCCCCCGCGCCGGTGCTCGAGGCGCCGGATAATACCGATACCGTCATGGCCGCCTTTGCCGAGGCCTTGGGCGAAGCCTGTCTCGTGCTCGACCAGCGCGGAGCCGTCGCCTATCGCAACCGGGCCGCGCTCCGGCAATATCCCAATGTGCAGCCGGGCAAGGTTCTGACCCTTGTCATGCGCAATCCCGAACTCGTCTCGGCGGTGGATGCGACGCTGCGCACTGGCATGCCGCATAGTTTTGAACTGCATGAAACCCTGCCCAGCGAAACCTGGGACCGAGTGACCGTGGCGCCCATTCGCCAGCCCGATAGCGATTGGCTAAGCGAGGGCGGGCGGCATCTGCTCGTCACCTTCCAGAGCCTCACTGAACTCAAGCGCGTCGATGCCATGCGCACCGATTTCATCGCCAATGCCAGCCACGAATTGCGCACGCCATTGGCCTCGCTTCTGGGCTTTATCGACACGCTTCTGGGGCCCGCGGCACGCGATGCGGTGGCGCGCGAAAAGTTCCTCGGCATCATGCGCGGCCAGGCCGATCGCATGAGCCGGCTGATCGATGATCTCTTGAGCCTCTCGCGCATCGAAATGTATCAGCATGTGCGACCGACGGGCTC
Organism: Devosia sp. Leaf420; assembly: GCF_001425445.1. Lineage (GTDB taxonomy): Bacteria > Pseudomonadota > Alphaproteobacteria > Rhizobiales > Devosiaceae > Devosia. The sequence continues at coordinate 128,824 of NZ_LMQU01000014.1, forward strand.
GGTCGACCTTGCAGCACTGTTGCGCGAAGTGCGCGAAGGGCTGCAGACGCAGGCCAAGGCTGCCGAGCTCGATGTGGTGCTCAGCCTGCCCGAGGGCGCCGTGATGGTGACCGGCGATCGCAACCAGCTCTATGAGGTTTTTGAGAACCTCATCGACAACGCGATCAAATATGGCGCGGACGGGAAGACGGTCGATGTGTCACTGGTCCACATCGAGCGCGGCGGGTTCAAGCACCTCGTGAGCGTTATCGACCATGGGCCCGGCGTCGAGCCAGAGCATGTGCCGCGCATGACGGAACGGTTTTACCGCATCGATGCCGAGACGAGCCGTAAGAAGAAGGGCACGGGGCTGGGGCTCGCCATCGTCAAGCACATCGTCCAGCGGCACCGCGGCAATATTTCCATCAAGAGCCGGCCCGGCGAAGGGCTGCGCGTGGATGTTATGCTGCCATAGGGCCCCAGTGCTGATTCAGGCCGGATCGAACTCCGCCGGGCGATGCACTTCCACCAGCCCACTCGCAAAGCGCTTGGCATTTTCGACATAACGATCGGCTGATGCGGTCAGCGCAGCGATGGTCGCTTCATCGAGCGTGCGGATGACCTTGCCGGGGGCGCCGACGACGAGGGAATTGTCGGGAATTTCCTTATCCTCGGTAACAAGCGCATTGGCGCCGATGAGACAGTTTCTGCCGATTTTTGCCCCATTGAGCACGGTGGCGCCCATGCCGATCAGCGTGTTGTCGCCGATGGTGCAGCCATGGATGATGGCGCTGTGGCCGATGGTGCAGTTTTCCCCGATGGTGAGGGGAAAGCCCCTGTCGGTATGAAGCACGCAGTTTTCTTGGATATTGGAGCGCGCGCCCACGCGGATCGGCTCGATATCGCCGCGGAGAACCACGCCGAACCAGACGCCGACCTCGGGGCCGAGATGGCAAGCGCCGATGATTGTCGCGGAGGGGGCGAGGTAGCCGATGTCGGGGGAGATATCCGGGTGGATGCCGTCGAGGGCGTAGATGGGCATGGGGTCCTCCGGGGGTAGTGTGGCGGCATAGTAGTTGAGTGGCGCTAGATCTTCACCCCATAGGCTTCGCGCATTTCACCGATCTCTCGCAAGGTCTGATGGAATAGCGACCAGTCGTCATTCTCGGCGATCGGCGCCCAGATGGCTTCGACGTCGTCGATCAGCATGGTGCGCGGATTTGATCGGGCGAAGTAGGGATGAGCGAGATTGACGTTTTCAGTCGGCGCAAAGGCTTCGAGTGCGTTGGCGACGGGGCGGAAGGCATCGCTGGCGTAAAATTCGGTGGAGGGGCTTTGGGCGGCGCGTTGGGCGCTGAGGGCGCCGCCGCGCCAATCGAAGAAGAATTGTTCGTAAGGCGCCTTGCTGGCGGTGAGGAAACCGAAAAGAGCGGTGACGAAGGCATTGTTGTCGTCTTCGCTGCGGGGTTCGAGTCCGAGACGGGCGAGCATGGCGAGGGGGAGGGCGGTGCGGAATGTAGGCCAGACGGTGTTGAGCGCAGGCTCAAGAGTGTCGATGCTCGAGAGAGGTACCAGGCATTCGGCGAGGCGCGTCAGGTTCCAGGCCAGGGTGTCGGGCTGGCGGCCGAAGCTGTAAAGGCCCGTTTCATCGAAATAGGCGGCGGTGAAATCGGGGTCATATGCTGGCAGGAACCGCCAGGGGCCGTAATCGAAACTCTCGCCGGTGATGTTGATATTGTCGGTGTTGAGGACGCCATGGACGAAACCGGCGGCGATCCATTGTGCGCCAAGGTTTGCGACTTTCTGGACCACGGCTTCGAGGAGGGCTGCGGCGGGATCGGATGCGCCGGCGAGATGCGGATAATAGTTGGCGATGGAATAATCGACGAGGCGGCGGAGGTTTTCGGTGTCCTCGAGATAGGCCAGGCGCTGGAAGGTGCCGATGCGGATGTGACTATGGCTGAGCCGGGTCAGGACGGCGGAGCGGGTGGGCGAGGGTTCGTCGCCACGATAAAGCGCTTCGCCGGTTTCAACGAGCGAGAAGCTCTTAGATGTGTAGACGCCCAAGGCTTCGAGCATTTCGGTGGCGAGCACTTCGCGTACGCCGCCCTTGAGCGTCAGTCGTCCGTCGCCCCCGCGCGACCACGGGGTTTTGCCTGTGCCCTTGGTGCCGAAATCGAGCAGGCGGCCGTCGATTGGGTCGACGCATTGGGCAAACAAAAATCCGCGGCCATCGCCGAGATCGGAATTGTAGCTGCGAAACTGGTGGCCGTGATAGCGGAGCGCCAGGGGCTGAGGGAGCGAACCGGGCAGCGGCGCGAAACGGCCGAAATGATTGAGCCATTCGGCCTCGCTGAGCTCGCCAAGCCCGATGCGCTCGGCCCAGCGCTGATCGCGATGGCGCAAAACAGTCTGCGGGAAATCTGCGGGGCGGACGGGATCGAAGAAATCGGGGCCGAGTTCGGCGTGGCGGCGCGCAGGGATGAAAGTGGTCATGGCGCTCTCCGTATCGCATCCGGCATGCAAGGCTCCGATGCAGGCGCCTCTATGGCGCGGTCAATCAAATCGGCCTATATCATGCGGGATGATACAGCTTGCTCCTTTTCAAGCCGCCATCTTCGATATGGACGGCACCTTGCTCGACACCGAAGCGGTGTTCAAGACCATCGTCTTCGAAGTCTGCGCCGATCTCGGTTTTGAAATGACCGACGATGTGCATCGTTCCATGGTCGGTGGCAGCCATGAGCGCACCAATCAATTGCTGCTCGAAGCCTATGGCGTGAGCTTCCCCTATGCGCTGTTCGACGAAAAATGCCGCGTCAGCATGCGCGAGCGCTCGCATGGCGGCGTGCCGGTCAAGGCCGGTGTGCGCGACTTTATCGCGGCGCTCCATGCCAACAATATCCGCACGGCGGTAGCGACCTCGTCGCGCAATCCCCATGCCCAGCATCACCTTTCAGCCGCCGGATTGCTCGATCTCTTCGAAACGATCGTGACGCGGGATGATGTGACTCACCCCAAGCCGCATCCCGAGCCATACCTGACGGCGGCGCGGCGGCTCGATGTGGCACCCAAGGATTGCCTCGCGCTCGAAGACAGCTATGCCGGGGTGCACGCGGCGCATGCGGCTGGGATGCAGACCATCATGGTCCCCGACCTCGTCCATCCAAGCGAAGAAATCCTCGCTTTGGGGATCGCCGTGATGGAAAGCCTGACCCATGTTCATGCGGCCGCCTTCCCGGTTCGCCGTTAGGTCTTCTTGTCTTTTTGTCTCCTTAAAGCGCCCGCGAAAGCGGGCGTTGGCTTTTGCGCATCCGCATCAGCCCTCGGGTCCACATTAAGATTTGATCGCGTCCAAAAGCGCATAAAATTCTAACAATCCCCGAAAGTCTTTGCTGAGCATGCGGCAAGTCCATGAATTTCATGGGTTTTCTTTCGCGGCTTTGCCCATTAACCCTACCTTAAGAAGCTAAGGCGTATGGTTAACCCAGCGTAAATTTCGGCTTCCATCTCACTGCGGGCTTGGCTAGTGTGCAGTCCACAATGAAGGGGTCTCAAGACTCCACCAGAAGGCTCACCGGAGGTACCGGCTGAGCTCAGGGGCAAGGACGGGGCATTGACTGCATCTTGGCGGGCTAGGTTTGTGCGTGCCGCTTCCAAGGCGGCGGTGGTGGGTGCGATGGCACTCGTCGCAGGGCTCATCGCTTCTCCGCTTGTGGTTCGTGCCAACGAAAAAGCCGATTTCGTTCTCCCGCTCGCCGTTCCCGCGCCGATCGCGCAATTGCGCTTGCAGCCCGCGCTTGGCGCGACCGATTTGCCGCTTGCACCGGGCCAGCAGAAACTCACTGCCGCTCTTCTGACCAATTACGTTGCCCGGCAGCAGCAGCTACGCGCGGTCGATGTGACCGAAGCCGGCATCCAGTTGCCGCTCTCCAATGAAATGCTGATGGGGTATATCGCTCGCGGTTCGCTTGCCGGCGGCAATACCGCGCTTTCCGCCATCGACAGTTTTATGAAGCCGGTTTCAGAGCACAAGCCGACCGTGACCCCGGAACTGCTCGATGCCTATATCGCCTCGGGCTATGAGCCGATGGCCAAGCGCGTCGAGGTGGCGAATGCCGAGCGCGATTGCCTCGCGCAGGCGATCTATCACGAAGCCCGCGGCGAGAGCCAAGCCGGCCAATTGGCCGTAGCCAATGTCATCGTCAACCGCGCGCGCTCGGACAAGTACCCGTCCTCGCTCTGTGGCGTGATCTATCAGGGCGCCAAGAACGGCCGCTATCGCTGCCAGTTCACCTTTGCCTGCGACGGCAACAATGACGCGCCGAGCGAGCGCCAGGCCTGGGCCCGTTCGACCGCACTCGCCAAGGATGTCTACGCAGAATATGCGATGGGCGATGAAATCGGCGCCGTGCCGGATTCGGCTTTGTTCTATCACACGACCAATGTGCGGCCGTCGTGGTCATACACATATAGCCGCGTGGCTGAGGTCGGGGCGCATATTTTCTACGCGCCGAATTGATTGGCGGTTGTTGAGAGTGAGTTGATGGATCCCCGCGCGAGCGGGGATTTTTATTTTTAGGGCTTCTAGTGTCGGCATCGAGTTTGTCGTCACCCCCTCCCAACCTCCCCCGTCAAGGGGGAGGTGCCGTATCCAGTGTGGGGTGGGGTCGGTTCAAGATACCGGCCTTCACCCTACCCCTGGCGGGGAGGGTTGGGAGCCCAGATTGCATCTCACTACGAAAGTTCCGACACACAAAAAGGGGCGCCGGAGCGCCCCTTGTCGTTCGGTTATGAAACCGATCACTCCGCTGCTTGTGCCAATTGCGGGCCGGCATCGGCATCGGCGCTGGGGCCGAATTTTTCGAAATTCTTGCGGAAGAGGTCGACGAGTTTAGTGGCCTGGAGGTCATAGGCGTCTGTATCGGCCCAGCATTGACGCGGATCAAGGAGGCGGGGGGCGACGCCTTCGACCGAAAGCGGGACGTCGAAGCCGAAGAGCGGATCGGTGCGGGTCGGGGCGTTGTCGAGCGTGCCATCGAGTGCTGCGGTGAGGAGGCGCCGGGTCGAGGCGATGTCGATACGCTTGCCCACGCCATAGGCGCCGCCGGTCCAGCCGGTATTGAGGAGCCAGACCTGTGCGCCGCTCTGTTCGAGTCGCTCGGCGAGCATCTCGCCATAGACTGTGGGGTGGAGCGGCATGAAGGGCGCGCCAAAACAGGCCGAGAAAGTGGCTTGCGGCTCGGTGACGCCGCGCTCGGTACCGGCAACCTTGGCGGTGTAACCCGAGAGGAAGTGGTAGACGGCCTGGTCCTGCGTCAGCTTGGCAAGCGGGGGCAGAACGCCAAAGGCGTCGGCCGTGAGGAAGACGACGGTCTTTGGCGTGCCGCCAACGCTGCCCTTGGCAATGGACGGGAGAACATGGAGCGGATAGGCGGCGCGGGTGTTTTCGGTCAGCGATACGTCGTCGAATTCAGGAACGTGCGCGTCGTCGAGAATGACGTTTTCGAGGACTGTGCCGAAGCTGCGGGTGGCGGCAAAGATTTCGGGCTCTGCTTCGGCGCTGAGTTTGACGGTTTTCGCATAGCACCCGCCTTCAAGGTTGAAGACTCCATCAGCGCTCCAGCCGTGTTCGTCGTCGCCGATCAGCGGACGGTTCGGGTCGTTGGAAAGGGTCGTCTTGCCAGTGCCCGAAAGGCCGAAGAAGAGCGCAGCTTCGCCATCGGGGCCGAGATTAGCCGAGCAGTGCATAGGCAGTACGTCATTGGCCGGGGCGTGGAAATTGAAAAGCGAGAAGACGCTCTTCTTGATTTCGCCGGCATAGAGCGTACCGGCGACAAGGACGATGTTGCGCGCCATATCGAGGGCTATGACGGTTTCGGTGCGCGTGCCGTGGCGGGCCGGGTCGGCAGTGAAATGGGGGGCGTGGATGATGGTGACCGGCATGGCGTCGGGCGCCACATCGATCCCTTCGCCGGGGCGGATGAGAAGATTGCGGATGAAGAGCGCATGCCAGGCGCTGGGGGTAAGGACGGTGACGCCATATTGGTGGCGGGGATCGGCGCCGGCAATCAGGTCCTGGCGGTGGAGGGCCTGGCCGGCAAGGTGGGCCTTGATGTCGTTAAGGAGCAGATCGAACTGGGCCGGGGTCAATGCGCCGGCATTGTCCCACCAGACGGTGTTTTCAGTTGCGACATCGCGGACGATGAACTTGTCCTTGGGCGAGCGGCCGGTGAAGGCGCCGGTTTCGACTGAGACTGCGCCATGGGCGGTGAGTTTGGCGCCGTTTCCGGCAAGCGCCGCAGCAACCAGAGCGGGCGCGATGGCGTTTTCGCTCAGCGAAAGGGCCGCTTCGGCGATATCCTGACGCAGGCTGGCATGGTCCTCGACGCGCATATTCTGTCTCCATCAGGGGCCGGATACGGCGCCGTTGAAGACAAAATAGGCCGCGCTATCCCAGGCGGACCATCTGGAAATCGGTCGTAAGACGGAAGTCGAACCGAGGCTTTTCGAGATGGGTCATCTGGCGTTAGACTTGGCCACGCCTTATTTAACACGTAATTGTCGCCTGCAACGTCGCGCTCGGCTTAACTCGCCAAAAGAATATAAGCGTCGCTAAAAGAAAGGCAGAATATGCCCAAAATCGCCCTGGTGGACGACGATCGGAACATTCTCACCTCCGTCTCCCTCACCCTTGAAGCCGAAGGCTATCAGGTGGCAACCTATACCGACGGTGCCTCTGGCCTTGAAGGCTTGACCAGCGATCGGCCCGATCTCGCCATTCTCGATATCAAGATGCCGCGCATGGATGGCATGGAACTGCTGCGGCGCCTGCGCCAGAAGTCCGATGTGCCGGTGATCTTCCTCACCTCCAAGGATGAAGAGATCGACGAGCTCTTTGGGCTCAAGATGGGCGCGGATGATTTCATCACCAAGCCTTTTAGCCAGCGTCTCCTCGTCGAACGCGTCAAGGCGATCCTCCGCCGCTCCGCGCCGCGCGATCCTTCGGCTGCGCCAGGTACGGTGGGTGAACCTGTGCCAAGCAAGGCGCTGATCGAGCGCGGCTCGCTGGTGATGGACGAAGAGCGCCACACCTGCACCTGGAAGGGCCAGCGCGTGACGCTGACCGTCACCGAGTTTCTTATTCTCCAGGCGCTTGCGCTGCGGCCCGGCGTCGTCAAATCGCGAAATGCGCTGATGGATGCGGCTTATGACGATCAGGTCTATGTCGACGACCGGACCATCGACAGCCACATCAAGCGGCTCAGGAAGAAGTTCAAGGCGACCGACGACGATTTTGAAATGATCGAGACGCTCTATGGCGTCGGCTATCGCTTCAAGGAGCAATAAGACCCGACGTGGCCACGATCGATCCTGAACTCGACGAGCCGCTCGGCAGGGCCGAGGGGAAAGAGGCGCCTGCCGACAAGCATTCGCGGCGGGCGCTTCGCCTGGCGCTGATGCCGCTTGGCAAACTGATCGTCGGCTTCCGGCGCTTCATCGATTTCACGATCTTTTCGAGCCTGACGCGCCGGATCATCGTCCTGAATCTGGCCGGCCTTCTGGTCCTCGTCGTCGGCATTCTCTATCTCAACCAATGGCGCGCGGGCCTGATCGACGCTCGCGTGCAATCTCTCCGCGTGCAGGGCGAAATTATCGCCGCCGCCATCGCCGCCTCAGCGACGGTCGATAGCGATGTGATTTCGGTCAATCCCGATCGTCTGGTCGAACTGCAGCAGGGCAATGTTTCCCCGCTGTCCTATTTCGACCCGACGCTGGAATTTCCGATCAGTCCGGAACGGGTCGCACCGCTGCTGCGGAACCTGATCACCCCGACGCGGACGCGGGCGCGCATCTATGACCAGCAGGGTCTGCTGATCCTTGATAGCGACAATATCTATGCGCGCGGCGAGGTGATCCGGCAGCAGATCGATACCTCGCGGACGCAGGATTTCTTCCTCGCCGATTGGTGGAACGCCATTATCTCCTGGGCGCCGGGCGATACGTTCTCAAAATACCAGGAATATGGGGCCGACGAGGGCACGCGCTATCCCGAAGTGGCTTCTGCGCTCCAAGGCGCGCCGGCAGATTTCGTGCGCGTCGATGGACAGAACCAGCTCGTGGTTTCCGTCGCCGTGCCGGTGCAGCGCATGCGCGCGGTGGTTGGGGCAATCCTCCTCTCGACCGCGCCGGGCGATATCGACTCCGTCGTGGCGCAGGAGCGCTGGAGCATTTTGCGCATCGCGCTGATTGCGGCGGCGGTGCAGATTGCTCTCTCGTTGCTTTTGGCCGGCACGATCGCTGGTCCGATGCGACGGCTTTCTGCGGCGGCCGAGCGGGTGCAGACTGCCGGCAATGCGCGCGCGGAAATTCCCGACCTGACCGATCGGCCCGATGAAATCGGGCATCTGTCCGGCGCGCTGCGGAGCATGACGGACGCGCTTTACAATCGCATCGAAGCCATCGAACGCTTTGCGGCCGACGTGGCGCATGAGCTCAAGAACCCGCTGACCTCATTGCGTTCGGCGGTCGAAACGCTGCCGCTAGCGAAAAAGCCGGAAGATCGCGCGCGGCTCAACGAAATCATCCAGCATGACGTCAAACGCCTCGACCGGCTGATTACCGACATTTCGAGTGCAAGCCGGCTCGATGCGGAACTGGCGCGCGAAAGCGCCGAGCAGGTCGATATCGAAAAGCTCACCGAAGCCATGGTGGGTATCCAGAAGGACGTGGCGGCGGGCCGCGGGGTCAATGTGGTCATGGGCAAGCGGCTTGGCCGTGGCTCGACCGTGATCAGCGGGCACGAAAGCCGTCTGGCGCAGGTGCTCGCCAATCTGATCGACAATGCGGTGTCCTTCTCGCCGCCCGATGGGACGGTGACGGTTGCGGTTTCGACCGAGACGGACATGATCGTTGCGACGGTGACGGACGAGGGGCCTGGGATCACCGGCGATGTTGGCCGCATCTTCCAGCGGTTTTATACCGACCGGCCGGAAGGTGATGGGTTTGGCAATCATTCTGGATTGGGACTGTCGATTTCCAAACAGATCGTCGATGCGCATAAGGGGACGATCAGGGCGCATAACCGGACGGATCGGTCGGGCGCGGTGTTTACGGTGTCGTTGCCGAAGGCGCGGCGGTAATTCTCTCGTGGTCTGTGGCTCTCGACACCCCCTCCCATCCTCCTCTCCTCAAATCGCTCCACTGGAGCGATTTGCCCTTCGGTACGGCTCGGAGCCCATCAAGGGGGAGGTGAAGGGACTGTGTTTCAGGTGGGATCGTGCCACGCACTCGATGCGGCACCTCCCCCATGATGGGGGAGGTTGGGAGGGGGTGATCTCTCCATGAATCAGCGAGAAAACATTCACGCCACTGCCATTACCATCGATAGCCACGGCATTCTCATCCGAGGCGTCTCGTGCTCAGGCAAGTCGCTGCTCGCGCTTTATCTGCTCGATCTTTATGGTGCCCGAGGGCGCGAGGTCGCCCTCGTTGCCGATGATCGGGTCGATCTCGAGCACCATGACGATCACGTCATCCTGTCCCCGCCCAAAACCATTGCCGGGCTGATTGAACTGCGCGGCCGCGGCATTATTAGGCGGCCCTATGTTGAAGCTGTGCATCTTGCGCTGGTTGTTGATCTCGTCCCGGAATTGGTCCGCATGCCGGAAGACGCTGACTTTGTGACCGGCATTTTGGGCACTCCAGTGCCGCGGTGCCCCGTGCCTCAAGCGGGAATCATCGGAATCGAGCACCAGCGCCTCTTGATCGAAGCGGCGCTCGACGCAATCTCTTTGGGCTCGGGAGCGTGACAATTTATCGCTTGCCTTCCAAGGCTTCGGGGGCAAGACTGGCGCCCGCTCCCGAACGCGCCCGGTGCGGGGAGCGGGGGCTAATGGACTGGGATGGCACCGAGCGCCAGAAGGCGCAGCCATCGTCTGGGGAGATTGCATGATCGGGTTGGTTCTGGTGACGCATGGCGCGCTGGCGGACGAATTCAAGCTGGCGTTCGAGCATGTGGTGGGCCCCCAAGAGCAGTGCGAAACCATCGCTATTGGTCCCGAGGACAATGCCGAGACGCGGCGCGAGGATATCCTTGCCGCCATCGATCGTGCCGATAGCGGCGACGGCGTCATCATCCTGACCGATATGTTCGGTGGCACGCCCTCCAACCTTGCCATTTCGGTGATGCAGAACCGGCATGTCGAAGTGATTGCCGGCGTCAATCTGCCGATGCTGGTGAAACTCGGCCGCGTGCGGGGCGATATGGCGCTGCCCGAAGCCGTAGCACTGGCGCAGGAAGCGGGCCGCAAATATATCACCGTCGCCAATTCGATCCTCGGCGGAGCCTGAGAAAATGGACGGTGATCGCGCCGTTGCCCAGCAACTGACCATCGTCAATCGCAAGGGTCTTCACGCCCGCGCGTCGGCACGCTTCGTCCGCACCGCCGAGTGTTTCGATGCCAATCTGCAGGTCATCAAGGATGGGCAATCGGTCAACGGCAATTCCATCATGGGCCTGATGATGCTGGGTGCGGGGCCCGGCTCGACCATTCTGGTGCAGGCGACCGGCAAGCAGGCGCGCGAAGCTCTGGAAGCCATCGTCGAGCTCGTCAATAACGGCTTTGACGAAGACAATGAGGGCATCTGATTAGCTAGAGTTCGGCGAACGAAGCCTTCGCCTTCGGTCTTATAGAAGCGCAGCCGCGTGAGGCCTAGATTATGGGCAACACCGAAATTGCTTCAGAGAGGTCGATCATGATCGACACATCCGTTCAGACCGTCGTCAAATCCAAACCCATCCTGCCGCTCAGCACCACGCTGGGGCCCGTGCACCTCGCCGTGACCGATCGCGCCAAGGCGCTCGCCATCTGGCAGGATGTCGTCGGGCTCGACCTTATCGCCGAGCGCGGCAATGCGCTTTTCCTCGGCGCTGGCGGCACCGTGCTCATCGTGCTCGAAACCGGCGCCATCCGCCCGGTCGTGCCGCGCAGCATCGGGCTTTATCACGTCGCCATTCATGTGCCGAAGCGCGTCGATCTTGCGCAGATGGCCGTTCGCGCGCTGCAGCGCAATGTCCGCATTTCGCCCACCGACCATCTTGTCAGCGAAGCCATCTATCTCTGGGATTTTGATGGCAATGGCATCGAGATCACTTTCGAGACGCCATGGCGCGGGACGCTGGGCGATCCGGAAAAGGGCGAGACCTATGCTATCGCTGCCGATGGCAAGCCGCATTCAGGCCGCGAGGCGATCGATCTCGACGATTTGCTGGGTGAGCTGGGGCCAAGCCGTGTCCTTGCTGCATGTATGCCGGCTGGCACGCGCATCGGCCACATTCATCTGCACGTCAACGATCTCGGTATCGCCATGACGTTCTATCGCGACGTCATCGGCTTTGCCGGCTTCCTTTTGATCAACTCCTTCGGGATGGGCGATGTCGGGCTTGATTATATGCCCCATACTGTGGCGTTCAACATCTGGTCCGGACCCAACGCGGCACTGCCGTCGGCCGGATCAGCTGGCCTCCGGTGGTTTACGCTCTCCTTGCCCGATGAGGCGACACGAGACGATTTGCTTGAGCGGCTCGCAAAGGCGGGCGCGCCGATCGAGGAGCTCGATGGGAGTATGGAGACGCAAGATCCGTTCGGTAATCGGCTCCGCTTGACGCTCGCAAACTAAACCGCAACTGGCGCGTTTCTGCCCCGAGGGTTTTCATTGGGGGCAGGAATGCGCAGTTCACACGATGTTCTGACCTTCTGGTTCGTGGCGCACGGACCAGAGGATTGGTTTGCCGGCAAGCCTGAGTTCGACGCCAAGATCGCCGAGCGGTTCAGTACTACCCATGCCCATGTCGCCAAAGGCGAAGCCTGGGAGTGGCGCGCTGGCGCACGCGGACGGCTCGCCGAAATCATCGTCCTCGATCAGTTCTCTCGCCAATTATTTCGCAACCAGCCAGAAGCCTTTGCGCAGGACAAGATGGCGCTGGTGCTGGCCCAGGAAATGGTGGGGCAAGGGCTCGATATGCAATTCGAGCAGCCGCAGCGCGGATTTATCTATCTGCCGTTCATGCACGCAGAGTCGGCAGCGATCCAATCAGCTTCGGTGCGGCTCTATGAGGCGCTGGGAGATGAAGATCAGCTGAATTTTGCGCTCGAGCACCGAAAGGTCATCGAGCGTTTCGGGCGGTTTCCATTCCGCAATGCCGCGCTTGGCAGGGAGAGTACGCCGGAGGAGCGCGACTATATGGCTGAGCAGGGCGAGCGGTCGTTCTGAGCGTGCCGTCACCCCCTCCCAACCTCCCCCATCAAGGGGGAGGTGCCGTTCTGTGGGCTGGGCACCATGGAGCAAAAGACGCTGTCCCTTCACCTCCCCCTTGATGGGGGAGGTCGGGAGGGGGTGGCGGTGATAAAGAGGGCGGCTCAGAACGCCCATTCACCCTTGCGCATGACGGGCTCGCTCGTGCCGTCTTCATGTACGCCATCGATGTCGATCTTGTCCGAGCCGATCATCCAGTCGATGTGAATGAGGCTCTTGTTGCCGCCCTGGGCAAAGATCTGGTCTTGCGAGAGCTCCTTGCCGCCCTCGAAACAATCGGCGTAGCACTGGCCCATGGCGATGTGGCACGAGGCGTTTTCGTCGTAGAGCGTGTTGTAAAAGAGAATGCCCGAGGCCGAGATCGGCGAGGAATGGGGCACGAGAGCCACTTCGCCGAGACGACGCGCGCCTTCGTCGGTATCGAGCACCTTGTTAAAGACGTCCTGACCCTTGGTCGCCTTGAGTTCAACCAGGACGCCACCTTCGAAGCGCGCCTGGATGTTTTCGATCAGCGTGCCATTGTGCGAGAGCGGTTTGGTGGCGGCCACGGTACCTTCGACGCGGAGGCGATGCGGGGTCGTGAACACTTCCTCGGTCGGAATGTTGGGGTTGCAGGTGACGCCGTTCTTGGCTTCGGACGCGCCGCCCTTCCAGCGGTGGCCATCGGCGAGGCCAATGGTGAGATCGGTGCCGGGTCCGGTGTACTTCAGTGACGCAAATTTCTTGCCGTTAAGCCAGGTCCAGCGGGCCTTGAGATTGGCGTTGTGCTCTTTCCAGGCTGCAATCGGATCGGCTTGATCGACGCGGCTGGCTTTGAAGATAGCGTCTGCGAGCTTGGCGACCGCGATCTCTTCGGCATCGTTCGGGAAAACGAGCTTGGCCCAAGCTGGAGTTGGGTACGAAACGATATTCCAGTTGATGTCGAAGCCGGTGATCAGCTCGAGCGCCGGCCGATAGGCGGCCGAATTGGCGCGATTGGCGCGGGAGACTTTTTCTGGGTCTTGGCCGGCGAGCATCATCGGATTGTCGCCGGAAATGGCCAGGCGCGCGGCATTGTTCTTGTAGGCCTCGGCCATGCCGGAATAGAGCCAGCCGGCGGCGCGATCGAAACTCTTGTCATTGGCATATTTGTAGCGCGCGAGCGTTGCTTCCTCGTCCGAATAGATGGTGGTGACGAGCCCGGCGCCGGCCTTATAGGCGTGTTCGGTGATACGGCGAACGAGCGGAGCAGACACCATCGGCGCGGTGATGATGAGATCCTGACCCTCGGCCAGTTGCAGGCCGACCTTGATCGCCACTTCGCCGAGCTTGTCGAGTTTCGTCGGATCGATTGCAGAAGTGCTCATTCTGGCATGGCCCTGATTTTGTTGAATCGGTTGGTGCGAGCCTATCCGGCCAATTGTGGCGACGCCACCCGGCGAAATCGGAAATTCGCTTGACCTGGATCAAGGTTTTGCGCGGCGGCGAGGCGCAGGAAAGAGCCAGCACATCAGGAGGCTCTTATGATCATTCTTCTCACTGCAGTCTTTGGTATTTTCGGCGCCTTTGCTGTTGGGATGGCCTATGCGCAGATCCAAGCACACGGGATCGTTGCGCCGGGCGCGCGGCGGCCGGAGTGAACCCCCACCTAACCTCCCCCTGGTCGGGGGAGGAATGCATCGAGTGAAGTTCGGGGCCGGAGAGCCACCAATAGAGCCCTCCCCCTGCCAGGGGGAGGTTAGGTGGGGGTGCTGCACCCGCCCACTGTGTCCCATTGGCACCACCCCTCACATTCACTTGTATTAACCTATTGGCAAAGGCGGACGGTTTGGGTATCAACCGGTCGCCGCTTCATTTTTCAGCAACAGGGAGGCGATGCATGCCAGCATTTTCATTCGCTTCCCCGTGGGCCAGCCGCCGACCTTAGGCTGATCCCATTCGCGGCCCGCTTCGGTTACTGATCCGAGGACAAGCCGCCCGCGGTTTTCTCTTTCCTTCGCTTTTGCAGAGCTGACTGATCCCAACGGGGTCATTGTCTCTAAAAGTCCGTTCTGCGCCTTTTTCATATCCTTTTGAGGAGCCGGTTGCCGGAGAACGGGACCGGACTGCCAGAATGAGTCGCAAGAAACTCGATTTTCGTGCCGACGCCTTCAGACAGGTGCTCGGATTTACCTTCCGCCACTGGGCCCATCAGCCCAAGCGCATCGCGCTGATCGCCGGGCTCGTGATGATCTCGACGCTCGCCGAAGTACTGGTGCCGATGTTTTCGGGCCGCATCGTCGACGCCATTTCCGGCGGCGGCGATGACGCGCTGAGCGGCGCGTTGTCGGCATTCGCTACGGTTGCGGCGCTTGGCCTGACGAGCGTTGTGCTGCGCTATTTCGTCTTCAACGGCATCATCAAGTTGACGCTGAAAATGATGGCTGAGGTCGTCAATGACGGCTTCTACAAGGTGCAGCGGTTTTCGACCGATTGGCATGCCAATAGCTTTGCAGGCTCGACGGTCCGCAAGGTGACGCGCGGCATGTGGGCGCTGGATTCGCTCAACGACATCCTTCTCATCGCACTTCTGCCCAGCATCGTAATGTTGGTCGGTGCGTCGGTGCTGCTCGGCTCCTATTGGCCGGTGATGGGGCTCGTCGTGGCTTTGGGTTCGGTGATCTACATTACCTTCACCGTCTTGATGTCGGTGGGCTATGTCGCGCCGGCCGCCAGCCTTGCCAATGCTTGGGATACGCGCCTAGGCGGTTCCCTCGCGGATGCGGTGAGCTGCAACTCGGTGGTAAAGGCTTTTGGCGCGGAGCATCGCGAGGAGGAGCGGCTCAAGCACGTGCTCTCCAAGTGGGACACGCGCACGCGGCGGACATGGAAGCGCGGGACGCTTAACGGCACCATCCAGGGTTTCCTCATGACCCTGATGCAGGCCGGTATTTTGGGCACGGGCCTTTATATGTGGACGCAGGGGCTGGCTTCGGCCGGCGATATCACCTTCGTCCTCGCCATGTTCTTCGTGCTGCAGGGGTATCTGCGCGATGTCGGCATGCACATCCGCAACCTCCAGCGCTCGGTCAACGACATGGAGGAGCTGGTGGCGCTCAACGGCATGCGGCTCGGTGTCGAGGACAAGGCAGGGGCCAAGCCAGTTGCGATCAAGGACGGCGCGATCAAGTTCGATCACGTCACCTTCCGCTATGGCAGCCACGCGACCCCGCTTTATCGCGACTTCTCCGTCGCCATAAAGCCGGGCGAGCGGGTGGGTCTCGTGGGGCATTCTGGCTCTGGCAAGACGACGTTCGTCAAGCTGATCCAGCGGCTCTATGACATCAACGAGGGTGCGATCACCATTGATGGGCAGAACATCGCCGAGCACCAACAGGCGAGCCTGCGCAATCAGATCGCCATCGTGCAGCAGGAGCCGATCCTCTTTCACCGGACCCTGGCGGAAAACATCGCCTATGGTCGGCCGGAAGCGAGCCGGGCTGAAATCATCGAGGCGGCCACTCAGGCCAATGCGCATGATTTTATCATGAGCCTGCCCAAGAAGTATGAAACGCTGGTGGGTGAGCGGGGCGTAAAACTGTCGGGTGGCGAGCGGCAGCGTGTTGCCATTGCCCGGGCGTTTCTTGCCGATGCGCCGGTGCTGATCCTGGATGAAGCGACCTCGAGCTTGGATAGCGAGAGCGAAGTGATGATCCAGGAGGCGATGGAGCGGCTGATGGAAGGCCGGACGACATTGGTGATCGCGCATCGTCTCTCGACGGTCCGTGCACTCGACCGGTTGCTGGTTTTCGACAGGGGCAAAATTGTCGAAGAGGGCAATCACGAGGCGCTGATCCGGCTCCAGGGCGGGATCTATCGCCGGCTCTTCGAGCGGCAGGCGCTCGAACTGACCAAGGGCCTCGTAGCCTAGTGACCAAAAGAACCCGCGGAGCGATCCGCGGGTTTTTCTTTAAGCGAGTTCGCTGACGGAAATGCCGGTGAGCGGATCGCGGTGAACGTTCATGCGCTTGTAGAAAGCGCCGCCGGGCTTGCGGCGCGGATCCTGCGGATCGATCAGTTCGATGCGGCGGCGATCGGGGCCGAAATAACGCTCGCTCCTGACATAGAGGATATCCTGGCAAAGCTGTTCGGTCAGTCTGCGCCGCAGATCGGGCAGTTGATCGCCGAGGAACAGCACTTCATCGAACCCCATCTGCACGAGCGGCACGATCTGGTGGCGCGGACCTTTGGGCACGACGCAGATGATCGGCGCATAGCGGCGGAGCTGGTGCTCGGAGGCGCGAAGGCCGCGGAGCACGCGCTGCTTGCCGGCATCGGGCAGGAGCGCGTGGACGATGTAAAAGACCAACCGCTCGCTCGGCAGTTCAAGCTCTGGCGTATAGGCGGCGACGGCGCCGAAGCCGAGACGTTTGGCCAGATCGCCCAGCGCTGCCGTTTCGACAGCGCTCGGCCCGAATGTAACTGCCATGCAGCCGGCAAGTATAGTCTTGACGCCCGGTTCTACCATTCTCTTCCCCCAAAGAGGCTGGTTCTATTTGGGGAGGACTATGCTCAGGCTTTGATAATCTTGTGTTAAAGCTCAGCTTTCTGGCTTCATCATGCGCAAAAGGATGCCGCTGCGAAGAACGAATTGCTGCACGAGCGCGGCGGCGATGTGAATGAGGACGAGTGCGATAAGCGCGAGGCGCAGCGGGCCGCCATGGACATCGGCGGCGTTTTCGATGCCGCCGAACCAGGCGACGAGGCCGGAAATCGGCAGCGCGAACAGCAGCACATAGATGAGGCCATGAACAATATTGGCGAGGACGCCGAAAATGGCGGGCTGGCCGGCCGGATGCGGCGGCGCGCCATGGCGGAGGCGAATGATGAGGCGAATGGCGGCGAGGATCAGGATGGCGCTGCCGACGATGATATGGGGCAGGGGATTGGCGCCCTCGGCGGGGCCGCCTTCCATGCGGGCATCCCAGGCCATTTCCATGCCTTCATGGACGATGAGCTGGAAGAGAATGAGGGCCGCAATGACCCAATGAAGAAAGATCTGGGCGCGGGAATAACCCGCAGATGGAGTGGAAACGGACATGGCGACGCTTTCCTATGGGGCCGCGGCGCGACAGACGCCGCTTGGGGAGAATTGTCCAGCCCCATTGCGGTTGCAAGTGAATGTTTGGACAGGCTGAAGCCCCGGCCGGCCGGATGGCTTCCGGTGATTGAGCGGACCCCGGAGCGGCAATCGCCTCGGATGAGATTTTTGTTATTGAAGCGACAGCCGCTCCGGAGGCCGGATTTTTGGACAGAGACCACAGCGCCCAGTTGATCGCTCGTCGCAGGGCGGCCGACTCCAGAACCCATGGGAAGGCGACCTCCCACGACCGGCTCCCCCCGCCACTGATCGCCTGCAGGCCGCTCACACGGGGAGATGGGGGAAGAATAGAGGAGATTTTGGGAGGGGGGATAAGCGGGATAGTTTCGTGGCTCACCACACCCCCTCCCATCCTCCCCCATCAAGGGGGAGGTGCCGGGCAGGTGGTCTTGGCTGATAGCCAGTCTCGAGCGCGATGCTACACCTCCCCCTTGATGGGGGAGGCCGGGAGGGGGTGACTGAAAGGGGGCGCCCCTTAACCCTTCATTCACCATAAAACCAAGCGCTCGGAGCCCGGATCGCGAGAACGCATTGTATTTGTATCAAATACGAGGCAGCCCCATGGCTTATTCCGATCCAATGCCCGACGCCTATGTCGCCGAATTTCTAGACCTCGCGCGCTCGGCTAATGTCACCTTCGATATCACCGAAGACCGCCTGCATATGCGGATGGTCAGGCCCAATTGGTCCATGTGGACCCCGATCCGGCATATGCTGGATGAGATTGGGCATGAGCGGATCGAGGCGTTCGTGCGGAGAGAGGCGGCTGCGCGCCAGGCGGTGGAGGGATGGAATGAGATGAGCGTGGAGAGGCTAGATGCAGCGGCGGAGATGATGCGGGGCATGTAGCCCTTGGTCCACTCACCCACTCGATGTCACCCCGGCGAAGGCCGGGGTCCATCCTGAGATGTTTCTGCCAAGGTCGACTGATCGCGGCTCACAACTGCCGGGGGATGGGCCCCGGCTTTCGCCGGGGTGACAGCTGGTGGGTTGGGTGTCACTGTGCACCGCAGAAGTATCGCGAGGGGGCTCATGTACTTCGTTTACATCATGGCCAACCGCAAACGTGGCGCGCTCTATACTGGTGTGACCAACGACCTTATCCGTCGTGTTTCCGAACATCGCGAAGGACTGGTGCCGGGCTTCACCAAGACGCATGGCTGCAAGGTGCTTGTCTGGTTCGAGGTGCACGAGGACATCGAGGTCGCCATCACCCGAGAGAAGCTGATCAAGAAGTGGCGTCGCGATTGGAAAGAGGAGCTGATCGAAGCGCAAAATCCCGAATGGCGTGATCTGTGGTGGGAGATCATCGGGCCGCAAGCGTCCGCTGAGAGCACGCCATATAGAAGCGATACCTGATCGTCTTGGCCGCTTCACCGACCACTGGCTGTCACCCCGGCGAAGGCCGGGGCCCATCCTGAGGTTGTTTAAACATTCCAGGCCCTCACGCTTAGATGCCACCCCACTTTCGGAGCCCCACAGAAAAAGCAGTAGTTTACAGAAGTTTAAACTCCAATTACTTTTCGATTATTGGGGGAGATTTCGCATGTCATTCAAAGAAGATGTTGCTGATCTGGCGAAGCGGGCGATTAGTGCGCAGGCTGTGGCTCAGACGGAGGAAGCAACCAAGAACGCTATCGTGATGCCATTCTTGCGAGTGCTTGGATTCGATGTATTCGATCCAACCCAGATCATTCCAGAATACGTTGCGGATGTCGGACTGAAGAAAGGAGAGAAAATCGATTACGCCTGCAAGATAGGCGATCGCATTGAATACCTAGTCGAAGCAAAGTCCGTATCTACCAACCTGCGTGATGCACAGTACAGTCAGCTTTTCCGTTACTTCCACACCTCAGATGCCAACATTGGCATTCTCACCAATGGGTTACACATCTGGTTCTTTACGGACTTAGAAGCGCCCAACAAGATGGATGCCACTCCCTTTTTCAAGTTTGACCTCCTTTCCTACGACGATAACGACCTCAAGGAACTGGAGAAATTCCACAAGTCAAATTTCAAAATCGAGACGATCCAAGCCGCTGCGTCATCCCTGAAATATCTGCGCGGAGCAATGAACTTCATCGAAGGTCAATGGTCTGATCCCGATGAGGAGTTCGTGCGCATGGTCGCGCGTGGTTTTTACGAGGGCAAACTTACAGGTGCGGTAGTGAATGAGCTAAAGCCCATCGTGCGCCGAGCATTTGATGACCTGTTCCGCCAAAGGGCGAAGCATAAGATCGATGTGGCTTTCGATGGCGGACTTGATGAGGCAATTCCCACTGTCGATGACAAGAAAATCGAAACCACCGCTGAAGAAATGCAGGGCTTCATGATCGTCCGAGCTATCGCGGCCGAGGTGGCGCCAGTTTCTCGCATTGCTCTGCGGGACGCCCAATCGTATTGCGCGATCTTGTTTGACGACAACAATCGCAAGCCTATCGTGCGTCTTCATTTCAACGGAAAGTCAAAATTCTTAACGGTGTTTGGCGCGGAGAAAGAAGGAAGCCGCCACGACATTGAGCAGGTGGAGGACATCTACCGCAGCGCTGGCGCGATCAAGGACGCGGTGAGAGCCTACGCTGAATAGCGGCAGCCAACCACGGGGTGTCACCCCGGCGAAAGCCGGGGCCCATCTTGAGATGGTTGAGTACTGATAGTGCTTATCGAGGCGGCTGGCGTCTGGAGATGGGCCCCGGGTCAAGCCCGGGGTGACAGCCGGTGGGTGGGACGAGTTAGAATATAACCTCGTACTTAGTGCGCCTCATCCCAATTCTTGGCCGCATGCGCGTCTACCTGGATCGGCACTGACAACCGCACCGCCGGCTCGGCCGCGTTTTCCATCACTCGCTTGATCACCGGGATCGCCTGATCTTCCGTGCCCTCCGGCACCTCGAAGATCAGTTCGTCGTGGACCTGCAGCAGCATGTCGGCGTCGATTTTGGCTTTTTTCAATTCCGGTTCCATGCGGATCATGGCGCGACGGATGATATCGGCGGCAGAGCCCTGGATGGGGGCGTTGATGCTGGCGCGTTCGACAAAACTGCGTTCGCTCGGATTGCCGGAATTGGCGTTGGGGAACTGGATTTTGCGGCCAAAAATGGTGGTGACGAAGCCGTCGGCTTTCACCTTCACCTTTTGCTCGTCCATGTAGTCGCGAATGCCGGGGAAGCGTTCGAAGTAGGTTTTGATATAATCGCCGGCTTCGCCGCGGGGGATGGAGAGCTGGTTGGCGAGGCCGAAGGCGGAAATGCCGTAGATGATGCCAAAATTGATGGCCTTGGCGCGGCGTCGGACTTCGCTCGGCATGCCTTCGACGGGCACGTTGAACATTTCCGAGGCCGTCATAGCGTGAATGTCGAGGCCTTCTTCGAAAGCGTCCTTGAGGGCCTGGATATCGGCGATATGGGCGAGGACGCGCAGCTCGATCTGGGAATAATCGGCCGAGATCAGCACCTTTCCGGGCGCGGCGACGAAGGCGGTGCGGATTTTTCGGCCATCGGCGGTGCGGACGGGAATGTTTTGAAGGTTCGGATCATTGGACGAGAGGCGGCCGGTGAGAACGGAAGCCTGCGAATAGGACGTGTGCACGCGGCCAGTGCGCGGGTTCACATAGGTGGGGAGGGCATCGGTATAGGTGCCCTTGAGTTTGGTGAGCTGGCGCCAATCGACGATGGTGCGGGCGAGCGGCACGCCCTTGAGCGCGAGGTCTTCGAGCACATCGGCGCCGGTCGACCAGGCGCCGGTCTTGGTCTTGGTGCCACCCTCGATCTGCATCTTGTCAAAGAGGATTTCGCCGAGCTGTTTGGGCGAACCGAGATTGAAACTCTGGCCGGCCAGTTCATAGGCTTCGGCCTCGAAGGCGGCGGCGCGCTGGGAGAAATCCCCGGAAAGGCGCGCGAGGATCTGCCGATCGACGGTGATGCCGCGGGCTTCCATGCGCGCAAGGACCGGGGCGAGGGGGCGTTCGAGGGTTTCGTAGAGCGTCGTAGCGTTTTCCGCGGCAAGGCGCGGTTTCAGCACGTGCCAGAGGCGGAGGGTGACGTCCGCATCCTCGGCGGCGTAGCGCGCGGCGGCAGGGATTTCGAGCTGGTCGAAGGTTTTTTGCGCCTTTCCGGTGCCGGCAAGCTCGGTGAAGGTGATGGTCTTGTGGCCAAGCCAGTGGTCGGCGAGGACGTCCATGCCATTATAGCGCGGGCCATCGAGCGCATAGGAGATGAGCATGGTGTCGTCGATCGGCGCGAGGTTGATGCCGTAGCGCCAAAAGATCTCCATGTCATATTTGATGTTTTGCCCGATTTTGAGGATCGAGGGCGCCTCGATGACCGGTTTCAGGGCTTCGAGCACATCACGAATGGGCAATTGGCCCTCGACGAGGCCGCCGCCGGAGAGGAGGTCGCCGGCAAGGACGTGGCCAACCGGGATATAGCAGCCTTCGCCGATCTGGGTGGAGAGGCAAATGCCGACGAGATCGGCCTGTTGCGGATCAAGCCCGGTGGTTTCGGTGTCGATCGAGACGTAGCCGACATCCCAGATTTTCTGGACCCAGGCGGCAAGGCGCTCGGGCGTGGTGACGGTTTCATAGGCGTCGTAATCGACGGGGATGGCTTTGATGCGCGCGTGCTCTTCGGCGGCGAATTTCGCGGGGCCGGAGCCGGGCACGACATTGGCGGCGATTTTTGCCTTGGCGACGGAGAGCGAGGTGGATTTGAGCGAGGCCGGAGCTTCGGCGCCGCCGGCGCGGAGATCGGGATCGGCCTCGAAATCATCGGGGTTGGCGTCGAGCAGCGTCGCCATGCGCTTGGTGATCGTCGCGAATTCCATGGCCTTGAGGAAGGGGAACAGGACCGAAGGCGCCATGGGCTGGCGGATGAGACCATCGAGGTCGATCTCGACCGGGACTTTTTGCTCGAGGGTGACGAGTGTCTTGGAAATGCGCGCGAGATCGGCATTGGCGATCAACTTTTCGCGGCGGGCGTTCTGCTTGATCTCGGTGGCGCGTTCGAGCAGCGTTTCGAGATTGCCATAGGTATTGATGAGCTCGGCCGCGGTTTTGACGCCGATACCGGGAACGCCCGGAACGTTGTCGACGCTATCGCCGCAAAGGGCCTGGACGTCGATGACCTTGTCCGGTGTCACGCCAAACTTGGTGAAAACCTCTTCGGGGCCGATCCAGCGCAGGGGCGGCTGGCCGGGGCGGGGGATGGTGTCGAGAAGACGAATGGAGCCATCGGGCTCGACGAGCTGCATCAGGTCCTTGTCGGACGAGGCGATGGTCACCTTCATGCCGGCGGCGCGGGCCATGCAGGCGTAGGTGGCCATGATGTCGTCGGCCTCCCAGCCTTCCATTTCGATGGAGGGAATGGAAAAGGCCCGGGTAGCCGAGCGGGTCAGCGGGAATTGCGGGACCAGCTCCTCCGGCGCCGGTGGGCGCTGGGCTTTGTATTGGGGATAGAGATCGTCGCGAAAAGTTTTGCCCTTGGCGTCGAAGATGACGGCCATGTGGGTGGGCGGCTCATCGATATCCATGTCCTGCGTCAGCTTGAACAGCATGTTGCAGAACCCCTGCACGCAGCCGACGGGCAGACCGTCGGACTTGCGATTGAGCGGCGGCAGGGCGTGGAAGGCGCGGAAGATGTAACCCGAGCCATCGACGAGCAGCAGATGCATGAGACGATTCCCTTTCAGTCCGGGCGCAACTTTAAAGCTTCGTGAACAAAAGCGGTACCCGGATTTTGCACGAAGCCGCCGCGGGTTGCCGCCGCAACCAGAGCGCATATGGCGCGTTTGGACGCAATCGGGGGATCTTTGCGGCGGAGGGTTGAATGAGTATTTCTGGAAAACTGGACCGGATCACCTGGGCGCAGCTGACGCTGGCCGAACGCATGGCGATGGTCTCGATGACGGCGGGCGCGCAAGGCCATATCGAATGGTCGATCCAGCGGGCGCTATGCTACCACAAATTGGCGCGGCTGACGCCCGGTGGGCTAATGCTGACGCGCGACGGGCGCTTTGTCATTGCCGCGCGCCATGGCCTGCCGGTCGTGGTGGGCAAGGATAATCCCGCAGGTCCCTTGCGCTCGAGCAATCTCGGCTAACGCGGTTTGCTTTTAGGCAAATAAAAAGGGCGCTCGCGGCGCCCTTTATTTTTAGCTGATCAGCGCTTTTTCTTGTCGAGCTGGTGATAGGCCCGGCGCGAGTGGAAATCGCAATAGGGGCCGGTCTCGAGGCTGTGCTGGCCGCAGAAATAAAAATCCTTCGAGAGCGGATCGCCGATCGGCCACTTGCAGGTGTGCTCGTTGAGCTGGAGGAGGCTCAGGCGCTTGTCCTCGGGAATGAAGATTTCCTGGCTCGCGGGAGCGACGTAAAGCTCCTGCTCCATATCAGGCGACATGGCGAGCGCAGTGGCGCCCATGACCTGCGGACGCGGCATCGACGGGCGCGGCTTGGCCGCGGCGGCCATGCTTGGCGCACTGGTCGAGACGCTGGGACCGGCAGGCCGGCGCGGCGCGGGACGTGGCGCCGGGCGGGTGCGTGGTGCGGTATTGGTGGGCTTGGCACGAGCCGAAAGCTTCAAGCGATGAACCTTGCCGATCACCGCATTGCGGGTCACGCCTTCGCCGAGCTCGCCAGCGATCTGGCTGGCGCTCAGGCCTTCCATCCAAAGTTTCTTGAGAAGTTCGACGCGATCGTCGGTCCAGCCATTCGATTGCGCTCCGGTAACCATCGTCAACTTAGAATCCTTTTCTCCGCCGCCAAAGTGACTTGGCAGCCTTTCGACTCTACGGCTCGTATGCTGAGTGGGTCCGCCACACGAGATATCGTGTCCCCAATGCCTATGACCTTACGACATCGGCGGAATCGGGATCAAGAGTCGGGGCTGTTTTTCCCCCCGAATTCAGTGGTTAATTTTTCGCTAACAATCATTGAGTCAAATCAGGCACTTGCCCGCGAGAGCGTTGACTTGGCAGCCAAAACCCGCCTAATTCTCCCGGCCCAAGGCGCTGCCAGTGAGCAGCGTTTTTGATTTGTGTGGCACCTTTGCCA
The DNA here is from genome assembly GCF_001425445.1 of Devosia sp. Leaf420. Taxonomy (GTDB): domain Bacteria; phylum Pseudomonadota; class Alphaproteobacteria; order Rhizobiales; family Devosiaceae; genus Devosia. The sequence goes on from NZ_LMQU01000014.1 coordinate 153,284, forward strand.
CGGTTTTTCGCATCCCGCCTAAGAAGAAAAGGGGAGCCTTCCATGTCTGCGCTCTATGCCACCTATGCCCGTTCCGAAGTTTCGTTCGAGCGCGGCGAAGGCATGCGCCTTTTCGACCAGCATGGACGGCAATATCTCGACTTTCATTCCGGCGTTGCGGTGAATGCGCTTGGCCATGGCGACCCGCATCTTGTCAGCGCGCTCAAGGCTGCAGCGGACAAGGTCTGGCACACGGCCAACACCTTTACTATTCCCGAGCAAGAACGCCTCGGCCAACGGCTCGTCGAAGCAACCTTTGCCGATGCCGTCTTCTTCACCAATTCGGGCGCCGAAGCGATCGAATGCGCCATCAAGACCGCGCGGCACTATTTCTGGGCCAAGGGTCAAGAAGAGCGCTTCGAGGTTATCGCCTTTAGCGGCTCCTTCCACGGCCGGACGCTCGGCACGATCGCGGCTGGCGGCAATCCCGATTACCTCCAGGGCTTTGGACCTGCCGCGCCCGGCTTCAAGCACGCCAAGCCCGGCGATATCGAGAGCGTCAAGGCGCTGATCACGCCCCAGACCTGCGCCATTCTCATCGAGCCCGTGCAGGGCGAGGGCGGCGTGACCGCCATGACCAATGAATTCATGCAGGGTCTTCGCGCGCTCTGCGACGAACACGACATGCTGCTCATTCTCGATGAAGTGCAGTGTGGCTTTGGCCGCACCGGGCGCTTTTTTGCGCATGAATGGAGTGGGATCACGCCCGATATCGTCGCGGTCGCCAAGGCGATCGGCGGTGGTTTTCCGCTCGGCGCGTGCCTCTCCAAGGGCGATGTCGCAGCGTCCATGGTCCCCGGCACCCATGGCTCGACCTATGGCGGCAATCCCCTGGCGACGGCGGTGGGCAATGCCGTGCTCGATCGTGTCCTGGCGCCCGGCTTTATCGACAACGTCAATGTCATGGGCCAGCGTCTCGCCTGGCACCTGCAGCAATTGGCGCAAAAATATCCCGACTATGTGCTGGAGCTACGCGGCAAGGGGCTGCTCGCTGGCATCAAGATTTCGACGCCGGTGCGCGACATGGTCACGCGCCTCCGCGACGATCACCAATTGCTCACGATCGGGGCAGGGGACAATGTGCTGCGTCTCTTGCCGCCGCTGATCGTTTCGGAGGCCGATATCGAAGAAGCCGTGGGCAAGATTGCCGCTGCTTTCGACGCTATCGAAGCTGAAACGCAGGCCGCGCCGATAGCGAGCTGAGATCATGCTGACGTTTTATCATTTTGGGCGTCGCCGACGCGGCTTGTTTCCTCCGCCTCTCTGAGCAGCGGTCTCCCGAGAACCTGAATCTTCTTTCGGGAGACCCGCCTCTAGGGCAGAGTGATTAACCGCGGCTCCCGCCGCTCCAACATTTTATGCGTCATGAAAGAACCCGGCCTATGTCTTCGACCGGTACTCCGAACCATTTTCTCTCTATCGATGATTTCTCCTATGCCGAATTGCGCGGCATGCTCGATCAGGCCGGTGCGCTCAAGGCGCGCCTGAAAGATGGCGATCGGCCTCAGCTCCTCAAGGACAAGGTGCTGGCGATGATCTTCGAGCGCCAGTCGACCCGCACACGCGTCTCCTTCGACGTCGGCATGCGCCAGCTTGGCGGCGAAACCATCATGCTCTCCGGCCAGGAAATGCAGCTTTCGCGCGAGGAAACGCTGTCCGACACCGCCAAGGTCATGAGCCGTTATGTCGATGCCATCATGATCCGCATTCTCTCCCACGCCGATCTGCTCGAGCTCGCCGAAGGTGCGACAGTGCCGGTGATCAACGGCCTGACGCGCCGGGCACATCCATGCCAGATCATGGCCGACCTCATGACTTTTGAAGAGCATCGTGGCTCGATCAAGGGCGCCAAGGTTGCCTGGGTGGGTGACAGCAACAACGTGCTGCACTCTTGGGTCAACGCTGCCGAACTCTTTGAATGCGAGCTGACCATTGCCGTGCCGGACGAATATAGCCCGGAAAAGGACTTGATGCAGGACATCACCAGAGCCGGCAAATATGCCAGACTGATCGAGGACCCGCGCGAAGCCGTCGAAGGCGCCGATCTCGTCATTGCCGATACCTGGGTGTCCATGGGCGACGTCGATGCCGCCGAGCGCCGCCGGGTCTTGAAACCCTATCAGGTGAATACCAATTTGATGGGCTTGGCGAACAAAGACGCCCTTTTCATGCACTGCCTTCCTGCCCATCGTGGCGACGAGGTGACCGACGAAGTGATCGACGGTCCACAGTCGGTGGTGTTTGACGAGGCCGAAAATCGCCTCCATGCCCAGAAAGCCATTTTGTGCTGGGCCTTCGGGGTTGAAACGAACTAGGCGCTTTTTGCGCAGCCGCTTCGATCGCTCGACAAGAACGGCGTCATCCCCGCGAAAGCGGGGATCTCTTTTCCAGACGCAAGGAAGGGATTCCCGCTTTCGCGGGAATGACGCGGTGTTGAGCGAACGGGACAAGGCGCGTTTCGCCCTCAAGGCTTAGCCGTGATAGAGTTGAGCGAATGACCACGGAACCGACGACCATGACCGACAGCTTCCTTTCTGCCATGGGCCTTGATCGCCCCGAGACTGGCGACGATGCCGTGGTGCCGTTCACGCTTGAAAAGCTCGATACCCGCGGGCGCATCCTGCATCTGGGGCCTTCGCTCGACGCGATCCTGACCCGGCATAATTATCCCGCTCCCGTGGCACGCCTTCTTGGCGAGGCTGTCGTTCTGACCGCGCTGATCGGCTCGTCGCTGAAATTCGAGGGCAAGCTGATCCTGCAAACGCAGACCGATGGTCCGGTGAACCTGATCGTCGTCGATTTCGACGCGCCCGACGGGATGCGCGGCTATGCCCGCTTTGATCATGACATGGTGGTCAAGTGGGCAGAGGAAGGGCGCACCAGCCCCGCCGATATGCTCGGCAAGGGCCATCTGGCGATGACCATCGACCAGGGCTCGCATACCGAGCGTTATCAGGGCATCGTCGCGCTCGATGGCAATGGGTTGGAAGAAGTGGCCCATACCTATTTCCTGCAATCGGAACAGATCCCGACCCAGGTCCGGCTCGCCGTAGCGCAGATGTCGATGCGCGGCGATCATCGTCCGCGCTGGCGCGCTGGTGGGATTCTGATCCAACACCTGCCTGAAAACGGCATGGCGCGCATGGCCGACCTGCCCGGCGACGGTAATTTCGATAATCCGGACACGAGCGATACGGCTTTCGAGGAAGCCAATGGCTGGGCCGAGGCCCGCTCGATGCTGGCAACGGTTGCCGATGTCGAGCTGGCCGATCCCGAAGTCTCGCCCGAACGCCTGTTGTTCCGGCTCTATCATGAAACCGGCGCGCGGGTTTTTCCGGCAATGCCGCTCGTCGAGCGCTGCACCTGTTCGGCCGATCGGATCGAAGAGATGCTGGCCACCAACTTCACCGATGAAGAACGCGGCGATATGGCGGTGAATGGCGAGATCGAGGTCGTCTGCGAGTTCTGCTCGACCGCTTACCGCTTCAATCCCAATCAGTTTAACCTGAAACACTAAATCTCTGGGGCGACGGAAATAATTTCCTCTCTTGCCGTCGCCCAGCTTGCTATTTCTGCGGTCCATGTCAAAATTGACGCTACGGAGCAATTGGAGGGACCGCTTCCAAGTGAACGCCGATCTGATGAACAGGATCGAGTTGCTGCAGCGTCAGGAGGACGCTGACGGCATCCACAAAGTGGTGTCCGACACGATCGGGCACTATGGCTTTGAGCGCTTCATCATCTCCGGGCTTCCCGATCGCGGCGTCGATGTCCGGCCGTTTGTCCTGCTCTCGGGCTGGGACGATGAATGGTACAAGCGCTACACCAATCTCGGCTATGTCCACCTCGACCCCGTGGCGCGCAATTGCTTTGCCACAACCCTCCCGTTCGACTGGTCGGATGCGCCCTACGATCGCGAAGGCGATCCTCAGGCCCGGCGCGTCATGGACGAGGCGCACGACTTCGGCATGAATGAGGGGCTTTGCGTGCCCGTTCATCTCGAAGGTGGGATGCAGGGGGTTGTCTCGCTCGTCGGCCGCACCGATTGGCTGAGCGAGCAGCAGCGGCTCGAACTGCATATGCTGGCGCTCTATGCCCATGGCCGGCTGCGGTTCCTCAACACGGTGCAGACCGATCGGCGACGCCGCGCTATCAGCCCGCGCGAGGCGGAAGTGTTGAAATGGGTGGCGAGCGGCAAGACCGCTGCCGATATTGCCGAGATTACTGGGCTCAGCGCACGCACCGTCAACCAGCACTGCGAAAACGCGCAGCGCCGGCTGGGCACCAATAATCGGCTCCATACCGTGGTCGAAGCCATCCGGCATAAGCTGATCGCGCTCTAGTGTCAGCGCTTGGGCATTGGGAAAACTGACAATTTTCGTCTCTGCCGCTTCATGACTATTCTCTCAGTAGAGGTGGAGTGGGGGCAAGGGCATGCAGGTGCACATCGTGCGCGGACCGGTCAGCGACAGGCATGCCGCTCTTCTCGAAGACAATTACCGCCTGCGTCACAGGATTTTCGTCGAGCAACAGGGTTGGCAAGCCCTACGCCGGTCCGATGGCCGCGATGTCGATGCCTTCGACAATGCGGATGCGACCCATATTCTGCTCACCAAGAGCGATCAATTGGTGGGCGGCTCCCGCGTGACGCCGCTCGATCGACCGAACTTGCTGCAGACAGTTTTTAGCGGGCTCGTGCAAGACGATCTCCCCGCCGACCCATCGCTTGGGGCCGATTGGACGCGCTTTTATGTGCGGCCCGATCGACGCGAAGGCCGGCGGCGCACACCCGAGTCTGCAGCTCTTTTCTGCGCGATGATGGAATATGCCCTCAATGAGGGCTTCACCTTCATCACCTTCGTTTCCTCCCTCTCCATGGTGGAGCATGGCAATGCCGTGGGATGGAGGATTACCCCGCTCGGCGAACCCGCTCTGGTCGATGGCAAGGCCACTGTCGCCGCCTGGATCGAGGTTTCCGAGCATGCCCTCGACAATGTGCGGCGGGCCACCGGGATGAGACGCGCGCTCATCCCGGCCTCCCCGCCCACACGCGGGCCGTCCATCCCGCTTTACGCGCACTGAGGCCATCATGCCCCGGGCCCTCGCACTCATGCGTGCAATCATCGGGCCGGAAGAGAGTGAACACACGGCACAGCGGCTTCTGGAAGAGGCCATGCTGGTTGAGGTCGATCCGCTGCTCCATGCCGCGTTTTCGCTCCATCTCGACGTCAACACGGCGCTGGAGCGGGGCGCCGAGCATATCGGGATTGCTTATTTCGAGACCATTCCGGTCGGTAGCGATCTCTCTGTGCCCTTGCTCACCGAGCGTCTCGCCGAAATCCATATGGTGCGGGTCACGACGCTCGACCGTGATATCGCCTATACCGCGCCCGACTTCCGCGGCTTGATGGCGCTTAAGTCCTTGACCGAAGCAGACCCGGCTTTGACGCGCCGCGTCTGTGTCGTGCCCGCTGCTGCGATGCGCCAATATCTGGCCGGGGTCGCGGCGCCTGATCTCATCGACAGCGCACGGCAGACGCTGGCGCGGAACTGGCCCCGCGCCGCCGCGAGCCTTGAACTGACGTTTGGCGTGCGCATGGCTTTTGCGGCTTCTGTTATTGCCATCATCGCCGTGCTGGTGCTGACGCCCTATCTTGCGCCGGCCTGGATCATGCCGATCTGGGCGTTGATCATCCTGCTGCCCGCGCTCATGCGTCTGGCGGCGCTGCTATCGCCAAAAGCGGCGCCGGTGGTCGAGAAGAGAATCGAAAACGACGCTTTGCCGGTCTATTCCGTCCTGGTGCCGCTGCGCGACGAGGCCGACATGGTCGACCAGCTTTGCCGCGAATTCCTCAAACTCGACTACCCCGCCCATCTCCTCGACATCATTTTCGTCGTCGAGCAGCGCTCGCCCGAAACCGTGGCGGCCGTGCAGCGGCACTTGCCCAAGGGGCGGTTCAGCCTGGTGGAGGTGCCGCATGCTCTGCCTTTGACCAAGCCCAAGGCACTCGACTTTGCGCTGCCCTTTTGCCGCGGTGAGTTTGTCGTCGTCTTCGATGCCGAGGATCGGCCCGAGCCGCAGCAGCTGCGCCAGATCGTCGGTCATTTCCGCCGTGCGCCGCACCTCCATTGCATTCAGGCCCGGCTCGTGATCGCCAATGGCGCGCGGGGGTGGTTGCCTGCGCTTTTTGCCGGGGAATATGCCGGGCTTTTTTCGGTCTTCCTGCCCGCACTCGGACGCTGGGGCGCCGTCATTCCGCTCGGCGGCACATCCAATCATTTCCGCCTCGCGAGCCTGAGGGCCGTGGGCGGCTGGGATGCCTATAATGTCACCGAAGATGCCGATCTCGGCGTGCGCCTCGCGCGTCGGCGGCTCAATTGCGGCACCAGTAGCGCTGTGACCTATGAGGACGCGCCGGAAAGCCTGACCATCTGGATGGGCCAGCGCCGGCGCTGGATGAAGGGGTGGATGCAGACCTTCCTCGTCCACAATCGCCAGCCGAGGCAATTGCTGAAAGACTTTGGCCTGCCGCGGTTTCTCGTTTTCGAGATCATGGTGCTCGGGATGATCCTCTCGCCGCTCCTTCATACCGGCTTTACGCTGAGCTGCATTCTCGCCCTTCTCTTGGGGCGGTTCGAGCCGTTCCGGCTCGATCTGTGGTCGGTCTCGTTCCTCGCCGTCTTCGCCATTGGCTATGGCATTGCCTTCTCAAAGCAGATCGCCGGGCTGTTGCGGTCAGGGCAGAAGGATATTCTCGGCTGGCAATTGTTCTTGCCGATCTATTGGATCGCCATCGCCTGGGCGACGGTGCGGGCGCTCATCGATCTCACCATGCGCCCCTTCCATTGGATCAAAACCGCGCATCGCCCCGTTTCTGACATGAGGCCGAGACAGGTTCCGGCCGAGTAAACCTTGCCGGTTGCGAAAGCGTCTGACAGGGTCTGTGTGAGGGAGGGCAATCGATGCGACGCATGTTGGCCGGTGTCGGTGGGGTCGGGCTGGCCGTGATGCTCAGCCAGTTTCCCGAATATGCCCAGCAATATACCCAGCGCCTCGGCGGCGCGGTGGATGAATTGCGCATCATGACGGAAGACTTCGATCGCTCGGCGGGCGAAGCCGGGCTTGATCGGGTGGGGGCTCTCAGCCGCTACCAGGCATCGACCGATACATTTCTCGCCGATCGCGGCCGCAGCATGGAGCGCACCTTTGGCCGCTATGCCGAGCTGAACGCGACGCTGCAACGCATCGCCGGCGCCGATCCCCTGGAGCGCCTTCGCAACCTGCCCGCCTATCTCGACACCGATATCGGTCGCCGGACGCTCGAAAACTATAAGCCCGCCATGCCGGTGACGGCTGAGGGCCTTCTCTATGCGGGCACCGGTTTTGCGCTCGGCTATATCATTCTTTCGGCGCTGATCCGGTTCTGCAGCCTGCCGTTTCGCCGCCGGCGCGTCGTCTATCGTTCATAGGATATAAACATTCCTTTATATGTGCGGTTGAACGCGGGGGCCCGCTTGCGTATAGGAAAGGCAACGCAAAAAAACCTTCCGGAGACCGAGCATGACGCTCCAATCGACCGACTATGCGGTCAAGGATATTTCGCTGGCCGATTTCGGCCGCAAGGAACTCACGATCGCCGAGATCGAAATGCCGGGTCTGATGTCGATCCGCGAGGAATATGCGGCAGCCCAGCCGCTGCGTGGCGCCCGCATTGCCGGCTCGCTCCACATGACCGTCCAGACCGCCGTTCTCATCGAGACGCTGGTGGCTCTCGGCGCCGAAGTGCGCTGGGTGTCGTGCAACATCTTCTCGACCCAAGACCATGCTGCAGCCGCCATTGCCGCCGCCGGCATTCCGGTTTTTGCCCATAAGGGCGAAACGCTCGAAGAATACTGGGATTTCACCGATCGCATGATGGATTGGCCGGGTTCGACCCCGAACATGATCCTCGACGATGGCGGCGACGCCACCATGTATATTCTCACCGGCGCCAAGGCCGAGAAGGACATTTCCGTCCTCGACAAGCCAGGCAGCGAAGAAGAAGAAGTGTTCTTCGCCACCATCAAGCGCCGCCTCGCTAAATCGCCGGGCTTCTTCACCAAGATCCGCGATGCGATCCGCGGCGTTTCGGAAGAAACCACCACAGGCGTGATGCGCCTCTATCAGCTCCATGCCAAGGGCGAGCTGCCGTTCCCCGCCATCAACGTCAATGACTCGGTCACGAAGTCCAAGTTCGACAATAAGTACGGCACGCGTGAATCGCTGGTCGACGCCATCCGTCGCGGCACCGACGTGATGCTGGCGGGCAAGGTCGCCATCGTTTGCGGCTATGGCGATGTGGGCAAGGGTTCGGCGGAATCGCTCCGGGGCGCCGGCGCCCGCGTGCTCGTCACCGAAGTTGATCCGATTTGCGCCCTGCAGGCCGCCATGGAAGGCTTTGAAGTCGTCACCCTCGAAGATGCAGCGCACCGCGCCGATATCGTCGTCACTGCCACGGGCAACCGTGACGTGCTGATGGTCGACGATATGCGCAACCTCAAGGACATGGCCATCGTCTGCAATATCGGCCACTTCGACAACGAGATCGACGTTCTGGGCCTTCGCAATTTCAAGTGGACCAACGTCAAGCCGCAGGTCGACCTGATCGAGCAGCCCAATGGCAAGCGCCTGATCCTTCTTTCCGAAGGTCGTCTTGTGAACCTCGGCAATGCCACCGGTCACCCGAGCTTTGTCATGTCGGCATCCTTTGCGAACCAGACGCTGGCCCAGATCGAACTCTGGACGCAGGGCGATAAGCTCGAAAAGAAGGTGCACGTTCTCCCAAAACACCTCGACGAAAAGGTCGCCGAACTGCACCTCGCCAAACTCGGCGCCAAGCTCACCAAGCTCTCGAAGACCCAGGCCGACTACATCGGCGTCAGCGAAAACGGCCCGTTCAAGTCGAACGAATATCGCTACTGATCTCTTCGACCTAGACCAAAAGCTAAGCCCGCTTCGGCGGGCTTTTCTATTTGCCTTTGTTTTTCAAAGATTTGGTCTGGGGTTGCGCTAAGCACTTGTCATTACGGAAATCTTCTAAGGCCAGCGGCCTTCGTTAACCTTCCTTGCCTATCTTGTGGTTGGGAGGACGACAACACAAGCAAACAGGGCACCCCACGCCATGCGCGGAGCGACCAAATCCTTCTTCCACAGCATCAAGCTGACCACCTCCATTTCCGCTCTGGTGATTGGCGCGATATTCATCGCCATCATCGCCGTAGTCTGCGCTGTCTATGCGAGCCTAGCGAGCGATGCCCACAGGACGGCTGAAGAATCGCTGCGTGAAGGCATCCGCCTGACATCAACCCTGTTCCGCGCCGAATTCCCTCAAACAGAAATTTCCTGGAATACTGACGGCACGATCGGCGCCGTCACCGTTCCGGCCATGCCCGCCATCGCGAGCCACGACCTGATCGACAGCATTGTCCGCGTCACCGGCAACAAGGCAACGATCTTCGCGCTCGACCCCGCGACGGGCGAATTCATCCGGCAATCGACCAATATTCTTTTGGCCAGTGGCGAACGCGCCATCGGTACGCCGCTCGATCCCAAGGGGTCGGTGTTCCCCGTCGTTTCTGGCGGCACCGCCTATGGCGGAACGGCCGACGTGCTGGGTGTGCCCAATTATGTGCGCTATCAGCCGATCGTCGACACCGCGGGCAAGGTTGTGGGCATTCTTTACGTCGGCATCGAACAGGCCAAGATCAATGGCGTGATCGGAAGCACGCTGCGCCTTCTCGCGATCATCGGCGGCCTGACCATGCTGATCATTGGCGGTCTTTCGCTGCTGATGGCGCGCCTTTTCGTCCGCCCGGTGCTCAAGCTCTCGCAGGCAACGACCAGCATCGGTCAGGGCGCGCTCGAAACCCAAGTGCCCTATACCCATCGCAACAATGAAGTCGGCGCCATGGCCAAGGCCGTGGAAATCTTCCGCGAAAACGGCCTCAAGATCGCGCAGATGACCGAGGCGGAAGCCGCCCGCATCATCCGCGACGAGGAAGCCCGGCGCGAGATGATGGTCGAGCTGCAGCGCGCCTTCGGCGATGTGGTGGACTCCGCCATCGATGGCGATTTTTCCAAGCGCGTTCCCGCGACCTTCCCCGATGCCGAACTCAATGGGCTTGCCACCTCGGTCAACGACCTGGTCGACAGCGTCGACAAGGGGCTGAGCGAGACGGGCACCGTGCTCAGCGCACTTGCCAATACCGACCTGACCTGCCGCATGGATGGCCAGCATCGCGGCGCCTTTGCCAAGCTCAAAGCCGACGTCAACCAGGTCGCCGACCGCCTGACCCATATTGTCGGTCAGTTGCGCGGCACCTCGGGCACGCTGAAATCGGCGACGAGCGAAATTCTCTCTGGCGCCAATGATCTTTCCGAGCGCACTACCCGTCAGGCAGCGACGATCGAAGAGACATCTGCCTCAATGGAGCAGCTTGCCCTGACCGTGACCGAAAACGCCAAGAAGGCGTCGGATGCGAGCCAAAAGGCCAGCGTGGTTTCGCGCTCGGCTGAAGAAGGCGGCGCGGTGATGGATCAGGCTAATTCGGCGATGGAGCGGATCACGCAGTCTTCGTCAAAGATTTCCAATATCATCGGCATGATCGACGATATCGCCTTCCAGACCAACCTGCTTGCCTTGAACGCTTCGGTGGAAGCGGCGCGGGCTGGAGAAGCAGGCAAGGGTTTCGCGGTTGTTGCCGTCGAAGTTCGGCGTCTGGCGCAGTCGGCCGCGCAGGCCTCTTCCGAGGTGAAGGTTCTGATCGAGCAGAGCGCCAAGGAAGTCGGCTCGGGCAGCAAGCTCGTGGCGGACGCATCGGGCAAACTCAACGCCATGATGGAAGGGCTGCGCGCCAATACAGCACTGCTTGACGATATCGCCCATGCCAGCCGCGAACAGGCTTCGGCCATCGACGAGGTCAATACTGCCGTTCGTCAGATGGACGAGATGACCCAGCACAATGCGGCGCTGGTCGAGGAAGTGAACGCCGCGATCGAGCAGACGGAAAACCAGGCGAGCGAACTCGACCGGATCGTCGATGTCTTCACCATTGAAACGAGCCTTCAGCGCCCGTCCCAGACACGCTCGGCGCCCGCCACCAAAACCGCTCCGCGCGTCAGGGCGGCAGCCTCGGCTTACCTGACCAATGGCAATGCGGCACTCAAGGACGATTGGTCCGAATTTTGAAGTGTTTCCGCTGTCACAAATCAGCAATTAAAGGGCCTTACGGGGCCCTTTTCCTTGGGCGGTGTAGCGAAGTCTTTACCGTGTTTCCCCTAACTTAAGTTTAGGAGAAGTGGAGCAGAAGCCACGACCCCAAAGTGCGGGGGCACAACGAAGGATAGTGTGGCGCGGTGCCCAACTGCGCCTCATTGAACCGGTTTGCCTCGTTGCCGCGGTCCCCCGCGGTGTCCAGAAGGATTAGGAAGGCAACAGTGTTCAAACTCAAGATTGTAGGCCGCATCTATTTGCTCGTGGCCCTGGCGATCGTCTCCCTGACGATCATGGGCGTGACCGGCGTTCAGCAGATCAACGGCACACGCGAAGAAGCCCGTCGCGGCGAATTGCAGGCGCTGATCGAAGCGGCCGACGCGATTTCCAATGGCCAATATCAGCGCGCCCAAAAGGGCGAAATCAGCGAAGATCAGGCCAAGGCCACGGCGCTCGCGGCGCTGCAGGACCTGCGCTATCGCGGCACCGAATATATGTTCGTGCTGAACACCGATGGCGTGATGATCATGCACCCCATCCGCGCCGACCTCGTCAATGTCAGCCAGCTCGAAGCGACCGACACCAACGGCAAGTTCATCTTCCGCGAAATGGTCGACGTGGCCAAGGCCAATGGCCAGGGCTTTGTCGATTACCATTGGAAGCGGACAGCCGACACCGAAGGCGTCGCCAAGCTCTCCTATATCAAGCTCTTCCAGCCCTGGGGCTGGGTGATCGGCACCGGCGTTTATACCGACGATCTCGCCGCCGCCGCCCGCAGCAGCTATGTCGAGATGGGGATCATCGGCCTCATCGTGGCGCTGGTGGTTTCGGCCGTGGCCTTCCTTCTGGCGCGCACCATTACCAACCCGATCGTTCGCCTCACCGGCATCATGGATAAGGTCGCCGACGGCAAGTTCGAGACCGAGGTGATCGGGACCGATCGCATGGACGAAATCGGGGCCATGGCACGGGCCGTCGAAGTCTTCCGCGAGAATGGCATGAAAGTGTCGCAAATGACCGAGGCAGAAGCATCCCGCATCATCCGGGATCAGGAATCGCGCCAGGACATGATGATGGAGCTGCAGCAGGCCTTCGGCAATGTCGTCGACTCCGCGCTCGATGGTGATTTTTCGAAGCGCGTCCCCGCGACTTTCCCGGACGCCGAACTCAATGGCCTCGCGACCTCGGTCAATGATCTTGTCGACAGCGTCGATCGCGGCCTGACGGAAACCGGCACGGTGCTGAGCGCGATGGCGCAGGCCGACCTGACCCAGCGCATGCATGGCGAACATCGCGGCGCCTTCGGCAAGCTCAAGACTGACGTCAACCTCGTGGCCGACAAGCTCAGCGATGTTATCCATCAGTTGCGAGGGACCTCGGGCACGCTGAAATCGGCAACGAGCGAGATTCTTTCGGGCGCCAATGATCTTTCCGAGCGCACGACGCGTCAGGCGGCAACGATCGAAGAGACCTCGGCCTCGATGGAGCAGCTTGCCCAGACCGTGACCGAGAATGCCAAGAAGGCGTCGGATGCGAGCCAGAAGGCGAGCGTCGTGTCGCGGTCAGCCGAAGAAGGCGGCGCGGTGATGGATCAGGCCAATTCGGCGATGGAGCGGATTACCCAGTCTTCCTCGAAGATTTCCAATATTATCGGCATGATCGACGACATCGCCTTCCAGACCAACCTGCTGGCACTCAATGCTTCGGTCGAAGCGGCGCGGGCTGGTGAAGCGGGCAAGGGCTTTGCTGTGGTTGCTGTCGAAGTCCGCCGTCTGGCGCAGTCCGCTGCCCAGGCGTCGTCCGAAGTGAAGGCGCTGATCGAGCAGAGTGCGCAGGAGGTCGGTTCGGGCTCGAAGCTCGTGGCCGATGCCGCCGGCAAGCTCAATGCGATGATGGACGGGCTCCGCGCCAATACAGCGCTTCTCGACGATATCGCGCGCGCCAGCCGCGAACAGGCTTCCGCGATCGACGAGGTCAACACCGCCGTTCGTCAGATGGATGAAATGACCCAGCACAATGCGGCGCTGGTCGAAGAGGTGAATGCGGCGATCGAGCAGACCGAAAACCAGGCGAGCGAACTCGACCGGATCGTCGATGTCTTCCACATCGAAGGCGCGCAGCAACGCAGCCCCGTCAACCGGGCGCGGTCAGCACCGGTCGCTGCGAAGGCCGCACCAAAGGTGAAGGCGGCGGCATCTGCCTATCTCACCAGCGGCAATACCGCACTCAAGGATGATTGGTCCGAGTTCTAGACCGATTGAAGCGGGCCTGAGCGTATCCGGCCCGCATTGTTTCTGCTTTGGCGCGAATGGTTAACAAAACGTTTCTAGTTCGTTCTCCGTCAAGCGCTTCCTTAGCGCTTTGCCCGCAAAGCACAGCCATGAAGACTCTTTTTCGCGATTCATACCCTCGTTATGTTGGGGCGATTCGGTCGCGGGGGACACGTTACCGGCTCGGGGGCACCTTGGAATCCCAGTAGGGATCTTTCCGCGTTCAGGCGCCAGTTTCAGTGAACGCGTACCGGCCGCATAGGCCGGACTTGCAACAATAAAAGAAGCGAGGGCAGTCTATGGCGCCGGATCGATTCCGGAAGCATTGGGGATTCGCAAGTTTTGCGTCCGTCCCCTTAACTCTGACAATGGCAGTCCCAGCCTTCGCGCAGAGTGCTTCAGTGGCAAATATGGGCGGCATTGTACCCGTCGCCGTGGCCATTGGTGCAGGTGGCTTCGCCCTTGTCGCCGTGACCCTGTTGCGCACACTGTTGCGCGACGGCAAGCTCGCCCAAGGCAAGGCCCGCGCCCAAATCGCCGATTTGCGCGCCCTGGTCGACGATTATGAAAATCTCATCGGTGGCAGCCGCGAACTGACCGTCGTCTGGCCCGAGCAGGCTGGCGTCGCGCCGCGGCTTTTGGGGCAGCCTGCAGCTGTACTGCCGCCGGGCCGCCGCGCCGAAAGCGTCCTCAACTTCGATACATGGCTCAGTGGCAGCGAGGCGGAGCGTCTCTCCATTCTCGTCGAGCGCCTGCGCGTCGATGGCCATAGTTTTTCGGCCAGCATCAAGTCGCTCGACGGACGCATTGTCCGCGCGACCGGATGGCTTGCCGGCGGTGGCGCCGCTCTTCGTCTGCGCCCGGCCTTTTCGCAAGCGCAGAATGACGCCGAAGACCGTCTGGCGGCCGAAGGCGCCGATCGCGGCAGCGTGCTTGCAGTCCTCAAATTGCTTTCGACGCCCGCATTCTTGCGCGATGTGTCCGGCCGCCTGGTCTTTGCCAACCCCGCTTATCTCGAACTGTGCGCGGGTTTGGGCAAAACAGGCTCGGCCGAAGCCCCTGCCGAAATCTTGGATAGTCGCGACCTCGACGCGTATCTGGCGGCCTGCCGCACCAATAGCGAGCCGCTGCGCCAGCGCATCTCGCTTGGCAAGGCGGGAAATTTCGAGCTGATCGATATTCCGGTCGCCGATGGCCGCGCGGGTTACCTGCGCCGATTGTCGGGCACCGAACCAGTCGCAGCGGAAAAGGCGGGCGAGCCGAGCCTTGCCCATATCGCTGGCATCATCGATGCCTTGGCGACGCCCATCGCCATTTTCAATGCACGACGCGAACTGGTGCAGTTCAACCCTGCTTACGCCTCGATCTGGAATCTCGATCGCAAATTTTTGGCTCTTGGTCTTGATGAGCGGGCCATTCTCGACAAGCTCCGCACCGAGGGCATGCTGCCCAATCAGGTCGATTATCACACCTGGCGGACCAAGCACCTCGACTCCTACAATCGCAAGGAGCCCTTCGAGGCTGAGCCCTGGCACCTTCCGGACGGCCGCACGATCAAGGTTATTTCCGCGCCGGCCGGTGCCCAGGGCGGCGTGATCTATGTCTTTGAAGACATTACCGAGCGCCTCAAACTTGAATCGGCCAATAAGGCCATGACCAATGTGCAGCGCGAAACCATCAACGCGCTCTCCGAGGCTGTGGCGGTGTTCGGCACCAATGGTCGCCTCGCCCTGTCCAATCCACGGCTGTCGGCGCTCTTCAAGCTGCCGATGAACATCCTCGACGCCAATCCGCATATCGATCAACTGGCCGATGCGTCCGGCAAGGTGCTGCAGGATGGCGCCAAGATATGGCACGACCTCAAGCGCAATATCATCGACCTCAATCCGACCAGAACCGACAAGGCCGGGCGCATCGAGCGCGCCGATGGGCGTCTGCTCGACTATGCCATCACGCGCCTGCCCGATGGCCAGACGATGATGACCTTTCTCGATGTCACCGAAAGCGCGAGCTATTCCAAGGTGCTCAAGGAGCGCAATGATGCGCTCGTCACTGCAGATCGCCTCAAGGACGCCTTCGTCGAAAACGTGTCCTACGAGTTGCGGAGCCCCCTGACCAATATCATCGGCTTTGCCGATCTCCTCGCGGGGACAGAGGGCGATACGCTTAATGAACGCCAGAAGGCCTATATCGAATATATCCGGGCCTCGTCGGTCACGCTGGGCGTGCTTATCGACAATATTCTCGATCTTGCTTCGGTCGATGCCGGGATTGCCGAGCTTAATCCTGAAACGCTCAGCGTTCCGCAACTGATCGATAAGGCCAAGGCCGGCCTTTCCGCGACTTTTCCGGAAATTAACGGCAATGGCACCAATCTCGTTGTCTATGTCGAGCCTGACCTGCCCGAATTCATCGCCGATGGGACGCGCATCGTGCAGGTGCTGTATAATCTCCTCTCCAATGCTGCGCGGTTCTCGCCGCCCAATGGCGAGATCCGGCTTTCGGTATCGCATCGCGCCGACCGCATGCTCTTCATCATCGAAGACGAGGGTCCGGGCCTGACCGACGAATTGCGGTCGGCCATTCTGACCCGTCTCGATTCTCCCGGGGCAGGCGGGCGCATGCGGGGGGCCGGACTCGGTCTTTCCATCGTGCGGACATTCGTGAATCTTCATGGGGGGACGATCTCGGCCGAGCAGCGCGAACCGCGTGGTAGCCGCATCGTCGTCAACTTTCCCCGTGACAGCGCCCTTGCTGGCGTAGCCGAATAAATGCAGCGTTTCCTCGCCGACGACGACGCAACCTCAGCCTTTGGCCAGGAGCTGGCCGGGATGCTGCGGCCAGGCGACATCGTTAGCCTTGAAGGTGAATTGGGTGCCGGTAAATCGGCGCTGGCGCGGGCGACGATCAGGGCCCTGGCGAAGGATGCCGATCTGGAAGTGCCGTCGCCCACGTTTGCTCTCGTGCAGCCCTATGAAACGCCGGCCGGGCCTGTGCTGCATGCCGATCTTTACCGCCTCGGCGATGCTGCGGAAGCCGACGAGCTCGGTCTCCTCGACACCGATAATGGTGTGGTCTTTGTCGAATGGGCAGAACGGGCGCCTCATGTCCAGGAAGCGGCAACAATCGTCATCACGCTTGCCATTCCTCCTGGTGGTAAGGGCAGGGCGATGAGTTTGCGACGCCAGTAGAGCCTGCGTGAATTTTCAGCGCTCACGGTAGCTTACGTTTGCCGGTTTCTTTGCCAGCCGTTTACCACGCCTCGATTTGGTCACGGTTTGTAACGATCTGATCAAGAGCTGACACGCTAATCTGAGTTAAGGCCGAAATCCGGCCATAACTTTTAGGGCGTCATGGTCGGAACAGTCCTTCGGCAGAACCTGTGGAATTGGCGACGAACGGGCATTTTGCCCATGCTGATCGCCATCATCGTGGTCATCATTGCCGGGATTGTTGTCGACAAGCAGGCAACGACCATCAGCCAGGAACGCATGCGTTCAGAGGTGCTGAGCCAGATTTCAGTGATCCGGGCCAAGCTTGAAGGCCAGGTCTCGAGCAATATCCAGTTGATGCGCGGACTTGTGTCCGTGATTGCCACCGAGCCGGATATGGATCAGGCGCGGTTTGATGAACTGGTCAAGAACCTGTTCGTCGGCACGGGCCAGTTGCGTTTGGTCGCGGCCGCGCCCGATCTCGTCATTCGCATGACCTATCCCCGCATTGCCAACCAAAAGGCGATCGGGCTCGATTATCGCAAAGTTCCCGATCAATGGGCGGCGATCGAGCGCGTGCTTGAAACAGGCGAATTGGTGCTGGCCGGGCCGGTCAATCTTGTTCAGGGCGGACGCGGCTTTGTCGGACGGTTTCCCGTCTTTGTGGGGGAAGGTGAGGGGCGCCGGTTCTGGGGCGTCGTCTCAGCCGTGGTCGATGTCGATCGCCTCTATGGCGATAGCGGCGTCTATTCGGCCGCCAAGGACCTCGAAATCTCGATCATTGGACAAGACGGGCAAGGCAAGGCGGGCCTGCCGTTCTTTGGGACGAATGTGTCGGCACTCAATCCGGTGGTTGCCGATGTCACCCTGCCGTCCGGTAGCTGGCAGATTCAGGCGGTGCCGCGCGGAGGATGGCAGCAGTCGACGCCGATGCAGCTTTTTATGCGCGGCGGTATCATTCTCGCCGGTATTCTCATCCTCTTTCCGTTCTGGATTACCGGCAGGCTGATGGCCCAGCGCCAAGAGCATATCGGCCAGCTCAAGGATCGCGAACTGGCGCTGACCCAATTGACCCAGCGGCTCAACCTGGCGCTCGAAACCTCCAAGGTTGGGCTTTGGGAGCTCGACATGGCCACGGGAGACGAAGTCTGGGACGCGCGAACTAACGAAATCTATGGCATGCCGCCCGATAGTACCGGCCGCACCCACGACCATTGGCAAAAGGTCGTCCATCCCGAGGACCAGGCGCGGGCCGAGCGGGAATTCCAGGATTCGATCGCCAATGGCCGTTATGAATCGGTGTATCGCGTGCTCTTGCCCGATGGCACGCTTCGCCACATCCGCTCCATCGCCATCACGCTCAAGGAAGGGGACGGGGAAAAGGTCATGGGCGTCAATTGGGACGTCACGGCCGAGGTCCTGCGCAATGAAGACCTGCGGAGCGCCAATGCGCTGACCGAAGCACGTAATGCCGAGCTCGAAGCGGTCCGCGTGAGGATTGAATACAATGCGCTGCACGATAGCCTGACGGGCCTGCCCAATCGGCGCTTTCTCGACGAAACGCTGCGCCGTCATGCTGAGCTTGGCTACCGTGACAGCGGCACGATCGCGCTGCTGCACATCGACCTCGATCGGTTCAAGCAGATCAACGATACACTTGGCCATGCGGCTGGCGACGCTATGCTTGTGCATGCGAGCGCGGTCTTGCGCGACTCCTGCCGCGAGGACGATTTTGTGGCGCGCATCGGTGGCGACGAGTTCGTGGTGCTTTCGAGCAACCGGCATGGCGAGGAGAGCCTGGCCCGTCTTGCGGCGCGCATCGTTGAAGCCATGCGCAAGCCACTCTACCACGAGGGCCACGAATGCCGCTGCGGCGTCAGCGTCGGTATTGCCACAGCCATGGTGCCCGACATCGATATCGAGCAACTGCTGATCAATGCTGATATCGCGCTCTATCGGGCGAAGGGCAGGGGCCGTAACCGCTTTGAATTCTTCTCCGCCGAGCTGCAGGCCGAGGTGGTCAAGACCAAGCGCGTGGCCGACGAAATCCTGACCAGTCTCGAAAGACAAGATTTCATTCCCTATTACCAGCCGCAATTCTGCGCCCAGACGCTTGATGTCGTCGGGGTCGAGGCCCTGGCGCGCTGGCAGCATCCGACCAAGGGTCTACGTGCGCCCGACAGTTTTATGGCGGTTGCAGAGGAGCTGAGCGTCGTCGCTGCGATCGACCACGCCATTTTGCGCCAGTCGTTGGACGATCTCGCCCGGTGGGACAAGCTCGGCTTGGGTGTGCCACGCGTGTCTGTCAACGTCTCGCAGAGGCGGCTCCATGATGAGGGGTTGGTGTCGACCTTAAGGGATATGGATCTTCCGCCCGACCGCGTTGCGTTCGAGCTGGTGGAATCGATCTATCTCGACGAGAGCGACGGCATCGTCGCGTGGAATATCGACCAGATCAAAGCGCTTGGAATCGATGTGGAGATCGACGATTTCGGCACAGGCTATGCATCCATCGTTTCGCTGCAAAAACTGCGGCCGCGCCGGTTGAAAATCGATCGGCTTCTGGTCGATCCAATCACCACGGAAGCCAGTCAACGGCGGCTTGTTGCCTCCATCGTCGATATTGGCAAGTCCATGGATATCGAAATTGTCGCCGAGGGCGTCGAGAGCATGGAGCATGCACGCATCCTCCGCGATCTCGGCTGCGACATCTTGCAGGGTTATGCTTTCGCCAAGCCCATGTCTCGCGAAGCCTTCGAGGAATTCCTCGGCCGGAACGCCTGGCGGCATGCTGGGTAATCCGGCGGTATAGCTGCGTCACAAGAGGGCGCGACAACGGCAGCAAAATTGGCTATTGCGATTTCCACGATCTTGTATGGAACGCAAAGGGGCCGGCCATGGCGCAATCGAAAAAATTCGGACTGGGCGTGGTGGGCGCTGGCATGGCTGCGAAACCGCATGCGCAGGCGCTCGATGCGCTCCGGGACAGCATCGAGGTGCGGGGCGTCTGGCGCCGCGATACGCCAGCGTTGCAGCAGTTTTGCGCGACCTATGACTTTCCCGCCGCTGAGAGCTACGAGGCCATGCTGGCCGATCCCGAAATCGACGCCATCCTGATCCTGACCCCGCCCAATGCGCGCGAGGAACTGGTGGAAGCGGCGGCGAAGGCCGGCAAGCATATCCTGATGGAAAAACCCGTCGAGCGGACGACGGAAGCTGCCGCACGGATCGTCGCGATCTGCGAAAAGTCCGGCGTGACGCTTGGGATCATCTTCCAGCATCGCTTTCGCGCGGCGTCGAAGGCCTTGGCGGCGAAAGTTGCGAGCGATGAGCTTGGGGCGCTGTTTTCGGCTCATCTCGTCGTGCCGTGGTGGCGCCCGCAGGTTGGGTATTACGACAAGCCCGGCCGGGGGACCTTCGCCCAGGATGGCGGAGGCGTGCTCATCACCCAGGCCATTCACTCGCTCGACTTGATGCTGAGCCTGACGGGACCGGCCAAAGCCGTCACGGCCCTCGCCGCGACCACAGGCTTCCACCAGATGGAAACCGAAGATTTCGTCGCTGGCGGCATCGAGTTTGCCAATGGTGCGGTGGGCGCGCTGATGGCGACGACGGCAAATTTTCCGGGCGGGGCAGAGAGCCTGGTGCTCAACTTCGAGAAAGCCAGCGCGACGCTGACCGGCGGCAATCTCACCTTGCGCTGGTTCGATGGCCGGGAAGAGGTCGTCGGCGAAGCCAGCAGCAGTGGTGGTGGAGCAGAC
Organism: Devosia sp. Leaf420; assembly: GCF_001425445.1. Classification (GTDB taxonomy): domain Bacteria; phylum Pseudomonadota; class Alphaproteobacteria; order Rhizobiales; family Devosiaceae; genus Devosia. The sequence goes on from NZ_LMQU01000014.1 coordinate 173,818, forward strand.
CCCATGGCCTTCCCCTTCGATTGGCACATGGATCAGATCGCTGAATTTGCCGACGCAGTACAGTCGGGCCGCCAGCCAGTTTCAACCGGAGCGACGGCGCTGCGGGTGCATCGGCTCATCGACGCTTTGATCGCGTCTTCGCGCGGGGGCAAGCGCGTCACCCTCTGAAGCGTTTCAGGCGGGGGACGGGCTGCCGCCCTTGCCCTCGCTCTCCGGCCATGTCTCGCCAAGAGTATCGGCGACATAGGCGCCGCGCGCACCGAGGGGCGCCGGCTCGCCGGTCGTCGAGTCGATGGCAGTTTGATGTTCGAGCTCGGAATTGAGTGCCCCGCCCAGAATGGCGATCGTTACCGAGAACCAGATCCAGGTGAGCAGGCCGATCAGTGCGCCAAGCGAACCATAGGTCGCATTGTAGTTTGAAAAATTGGCGGCATACCAAGAGAAACCGGCCGACATCACCATGATGCCGAAGGTGGCAAAAAGGCTCCCCGGCGTGACCCAACGCCACTGCGCCTCCTGCCGGCTCGGGCCCCAGCGATAGATGGCCGAGAGCGCAATGACGAGCGTTGTCAGCATGATGACATAGGAGCCGACGCGCACCAGCCATTCGAACCGGCCAAGCGCGAGATAATGCAGCAGCACCGGCATGACGAGTACTGCGCCAAGGACGACCACCAGCAACAGCAGTGCGCCAAGCACAAAGCAGAGCGCCAGCAGGTTGATGCGGATGAAACTGCGCTTTTCGCGCTCGCCATAGACGATGTTCATCGCCTCGAAAAAGGCCTTGATACCGGCGCTGGCGCCCCAAAGGGCAAGACCGAGGGAGATCAGCAGCGCAAAGCCAAGCGAGGCATTGGTTTCGCTCGTCAGCCGGACCAATTGCTCGCGGATGATTTCGAGGCCATCGCCGGGGACCAAACCCTCGAGCAAATTAAGCTGTTCGATCACGCCCGCTGGATCGTTGAGAAGCCCATAGCTCGAGACGAAAAGACTGAGCGAGGGTACGAGCGCAAAGAGCAGAAAGAAGGTGACGCCCGCGGCCGTAAGCAGAATCCGGTTGTCGTTGAAGCCGACGAAAAGCCGATAAACTATATCGCGCCAGCCGCGCCACGGAATGGCGATCGGCGTTCTGGCGCGGCGACCGCGATCACGGCGTTTGGGGCGAGATTTTTTCGACGCAATAGACATGTTCGCACAACGCGGCGCGAAGCGCTTGGCTCCGCGCCGTATCGGCAATCATGCATTATGCGGTCAATGCTTTCTTACGGGCGATGCGGGCGCGGATGTGCTCGACATCGGCCTTGGGCGTCGCGGCAAAAAGCGTCTTGGTATATTCGTGCTGTGGCGCCGCAAAAACCGCCTCGCGGGTGCCGTGTTCGACGACGTCGCCAAAGTACATGACCATGACTTCATCGGCGATGTAGCGCACGACCGAAAGGTCGTGGCTGATGAACACATAGGTGAGGCCAAACTCGTCCTGCAGATCCTTCAAAAGATTGAGAATCTGGGCCTGTACGGAGAGATCGAGCGCGGAAACCGGCTCGTCGAGAACCAGGAAACTCGGGTTGAGCATCAGCGCGCGCGCAATGGCGATGCGCTGACGCTGGCCGCCCGAGAACATGTGCGGATAGCGGTTATAATGCTCGGGCTGCAGACCGACCTTGATCAGCATGGCCATGGCCTTTTCGCGCCGTTCAGCGGCCGACATGTCGGTGTTGAGTAGAAGCGGTTCGGCCAGCACGTCGCCGATCTTCTGGCGTGGATTGAGCGAGCCATAGGGATTTTGGAAGACGATCTGGACCTTTTGGCGCAGTTCCTTGGTGACATGCGCAGCGCTTGCCGGAATGCCGTCGATCAGGATCTCGCCAGACGTCTGTGGATCGATCAGGGTGATCATGCGGGCAAGGGTCGACTTGCCACAACCGCTTTCGCCCACGACGGCGAGGGTTTTGCCCTTTTCGAGGGTGAAGCTGACGCCTTTGACGGCATGCAGAACCTTCGCCGGGCGCAGAAAACCCTGGGAGGTGATGTAGTCGCGCTTGAGGTCGCGGACTTCGAGAACCGGTGTCGTCATCAGCGTGCTCCGGGCGCAGCTTGGAACAGCATGTCGGAGACCGTCGGCAGGCGATCGCCGACAGCGTTTTCCGGCAGCGCCGAAAGCAGCGCCTGCGTGTAGTTCGATTGCGGATTTTCAAAGAGGGAGAGCACGTCGGCTTCTTCCATCTTGCGACCCTTATATTGGACGATCACGCGGTCGGCCGTCTCTGCCACGACGCCCATGTCATGGGTGATCATGATCAGCGCCATGCCGGTCTGTTCCTGGAGGCGGACCAGGAGATCGAGGATCTGCTTCTGGATGGTCACGTCGAGCGCAGTCGTTGGCTCGTCGGCGATCAGCAGCGTCGGATTGCAGGCGATAGCCATGGCGATCATGATGCGCTGGCACTGCCCGCCCGACATCTGGTGCGGGAAGGCCTTGAGCTTGTCGGCGGCATCGCGAATGCCGACCTGGCGCAGCAGTTCGAGCGCGCGGTCATGCGCCGCGCGGCCACGGAGGCCCAAGTGCTTTTCGAGCACTTCGCCGATCTGGAAGCCAACGGTGAAGCAGGGATTAAGGCTTGCAATGGGCTCCTGAAAGATCATGGCAATGTCCTTGCCGATGATCTTGCGCCGTTCGGCTTCGGGCATCTTGAGAAGGTCGCGGCCATTAAAGGTCATGACATCGGCCGTCACGGTCGCGGTCGAGGGCAGGAGGCCCATGGTGGCGAGCATGGCCACAGATTTGCCCGAGCCGCTTTCGCCGACGATGGCGAGAACTTCGCGGGCATCGACGGAGATATCAATGCCATCGACGGCCTTGAAGAGGCCGGCCGAGGTGTCGAAGGCGACGGTGAGATTTTTGATTTCGAGAAGGGACATGGTCTCAGCTCCTCTTCAGCTTTGGATCGAGCGCGTCGCGCAGGCCGTCGCCGATGAGATTGATGGCGAGAACGGTGATGAGAATGGCAAGGCCGGGGAAGGTGACGACCCAAGGCGCCTTGAGGATGAACTCGCGGGCGGAGGCCAGCATCGTGCCCCATTCCGGCGTTGGTGGCTGAGCGCCCATGCCGAGGAAGCCAAGGGCGGCAGCCTCGAGGATGGCGTTGGAAAAGCTCAGCGTGGCCTGGACTATCAAGGGGCCGAGGCAATTGGGGAGGATGGTGATCAGCATCAGGCGGAAGTGGCCGGCACCGGACAGCTTGGCGGCGGTCACATATTCCCGGTTCTTCTCGGCCATGACCGCTGCGCGCACGAGGCGTGCAAAGTGCGGCTGCAGGACGAGCGCAATGGCGATCATCGCGTTGAAGAGGCCGGGGCCAAGGATGGCGACGAGAACAAGCGCCAGCAGCAAGGGCGGGAAGGCAAGGATGATATCCATGATGCGCATGATCAGCGCATCGACCCAGCCGCGGAAATAACCCGCGAGCACGCCGAGGAGGACGCCAACGACCAGCGCGCCGATGACGACGAAAAAGCCGATGAACAACGAATAGCGCGCGCCGTGAATGAGACGCGAGAGGATGTCGCGGCCGACGGGATCGGTGCCGAGGATGAAGCGCGGATCCGAATTTGCGTCCCAGATCGGTGGCTTGAGCAGGGCATCGCGATATTGCGCGTCAGGCAGATGGGGGGCGATCAGCGGCGCGAAGATCGCGACAAAGAGCAGGATCGTGAAAACAGTGAGGCCGATGACGGCGCCGCGATTGACCGAGAAATAGAACCAGAATTCGCGGAGGCCGGAGACCGGCTTGGTGGTGCCAACGGTAGGAGTGGTGGTTGCCATGTTACTGCACCCGGATGCGCGGATTGATCAGCGCGTAGAGAAGGTCGACGATCAGGTTCACCGCCATGACGATGAGCGCGATGATCAGGAGGCCGGACTGCACGACGACATAGTCGCGCTTGGAAATGGAATCGATCATCCACTTGCCGATGCCGGGCCAGGTGAAAATGGTTTCGGTCAGGATCGCGCCGCCGAGGAGCAGGCCGACCTGAAGGCCGATCGTCGTGACGACGGGGATCAACGCATTCCTGAGGGCATGTACGTTGACGACGCGATTGGGCGACATGCCCTTGGCCTTAGCCGTGCGGACATAATCTTCGCCGAGCACTTCGAGCATGGCCGAACGGGTCTGGCGCGCGATGACGGCGAGCGGAATGGTGCCGAGGACGATGGCGGGCAGGATCAGGTGCCGGAGGGCCGACACGAAGGCGGGCCAATTGCCGTAGAGCAGCGTGTCGATCAGCATGAAGCCGGTGATCGGCCGCAGGAAGAAGGTTAGGGCGATACGGCCCGAAACCGGGGTCCAGCCGAGATAGCCGGAAAAGAAGATGATGAGGAGAAGGCCCCACCAAAAGATCGGCATGGAATAGCCGGTCAACGCCACGCCCATGGTGAACTGATCGAACCACGAGCCGCGCTTGACGGCGGCAAAGATGCCGGCGGGAATGCCGATGATGACGGCAAGGAACATGGCTGAAAGCGCCAGCTCGATCGTTGCCGGGAAGAGCGTCATGAATTCGGTCAGGACTGGGCGCTTGGTCGCGAGCGAAATACCGAAATCGCCCTGCATTACGCTCCAGAGATAATTGAAATATTGCTGCCAGATCGGCAGGTTATAGCCGAACTGCTCGCGCAGGATTTCGTAGCGCTCGGGCGTCACGCCATGTTGCCCCGCCATGGCGAGGATCGGATCGCCTGGAAGCACGCGGACAAAGGCGAAGGCGCAGATGGAAATGCCGATAATGGTCGGCACCAGGAGCGCAACGCGGCGCAGGATGTAGTTCAGCATGTTGGGCCTTGCCCTTGGGGTGCCAGCCCACCGCTGAGCGGCGAGCTGGCTTAGTCCCGTTTCCTGTTTCGGCTGATCCTTGAGGCGGCCGTTATCGGCCTGCATGGCTCAGCTCTTGCTCTTAAAAGCGGAGCCTCGCTCCGGTTTTTAGCCGGATCGAGGCTCCTGTTTGCTTGCGACGTTAAGCCTTACTCAGCGACGTCCACATACTTGAAGCTGTGGGTACCAAGCGGGCTCAGCGTATAGTTGAGAACGCGCTTGTTCATCGGCATGAAGACCTTGGAGTGCGCGATGGTCAGTGCGGGTTCTTCAGCTTTGAAGACTTCCTGAGCGGTGGTGTAGAGCTTGATGCGCTCTTCCTGGTCGCTGGTGGTCTTGGCAGCCTGGATCGCAGCCTCGAAGTCGTCATTGCACCAGCTCGAATAGTTCGAGACGCCGATGGCCGAGCACGAGAAGAGGGTTGCGAAGAAGTTGTCCGGATCACCATTGTCGCCGGTCCAACCGATCATGAACGGACCCTTGCGGTCGGCCTGCTTGCCGCGCTCGCGATATTCGGTCCATTCATAGGTCACGATATTGGCGGTAACGCCAACCTTGGCCCAGTCGGACTGGATCAGTTCAGCCATACGCTGGCCGTTCGGGTTGTAGGGGCGCGAAACCGGGATTGCCCAGAGATCGGTGGTCAGGTTGGTGACGCCGGCAGCTTCCAGCATCTCCTTGGCCTTTTCGGGATCATAGACGTCGGCAGCGGTTGCCTCGTCGTAGGACCACATGGTGGGCGGGATCAGGTTCTTGGCGTCCTGGCCGGCACCCTGGTAGACAGCGTCGATGATGGCCTGCTTGTCGATGGCCATGGTCAGCGCCTTGCGGACGTCCGGATTGTCGAACGGCGCTTCGGTCGTGTTGTAGGCGAGGTAGCCGATATTGAGGCCTTCGCCTTCCTGAACGGTCAGCTTCTCGTCGGCCTGGAGCGTTTCGAGATCGGCGGGAGCCGGGTAGGGCATGATATCGCATTCACCGGCGAGCAGGCGCTGTGCGCGCACCGAAGCGTCGGTGGTGATAGCGAAGATCAGGTCGTCGATCGGCTGCTTGCCTTCCCAATAGTCAGGGAATGCAGCGTAGCGGATGACGGTGTCGAGCTGGTAGTCGACGAACTGGAAGGGACCGGTGCCGACAGGCTGGGTCGAGAAAGCCGCCAGATCACCCGAAGCTTCGAGCTGATCGGCATATTCCTTCGAGACGATGGCAGCGAAGTCCATCGCAAGGTTTGCCAGCATCGGTGCGTTCGGTTCGGTCAGCGTCAGCTTGACGGTGAGGTCATCGACCGCTTCGATGGATTCGATGTACTTGGGCATATCCATGCCCTGGAAATAGTCCCAGGTCATGCCTTCGAGATAGTTGAACCAGGGGCTCTCTTCATCCATCTGGCGCATGAACGAGAAGACGACGTCGTCAGCGGTCAGGTCGCGGGTCGGGGTGAAGTAGGGCTGGGTGTGGAATTTCACGCCCGGACGGAGCTTGAAGGTGTAGACCTTGCCGTCTTCGGAGATTTCCCAGCTCTCGGCGAGGGCCGGAACGACTTCGGTCGTGCCTGGCTTGAAATCGACGAGGCGGTTATAGATCGTGTGCGAGGAAGCGTCGAAGTCGTTACCACCGGTCAGCGGTCCGGGGTCGAAGTGGGCCGGAGAGGCTTCCGAGCAATAAACCAGCTGCTTGGCCTGTGCGGCGCCGGCGGCAAGAGCCACCATTGCAGTCGCGGCCAGAAGGGTTTTCATCAATTTCATTATTGGTGTCTCCCGAAGATTATGCGCGCTCCGGCGTTCCCGTCCAGAGGCTTGGCGACACAAAAGCCTAGTTTTTTCGGATGCGCAATGGGGGAAGTTGACCATTTGGTCAATCGTGTGGCGGTCAAAAGCCTTTCCACAGGATTGGACGGAAGATTCGAAATCCGTTCGGCCCATGATGGCGCTTGACCGTGCCCTTGCCAAGATGATCGATTGTCTTATGACCCAGAAAATCGCGACCCTGTCTCTGCTTGTGGCGGACTATGACGAAGCCATCGCCTTTTATTGCGAGAAGCTCGGCTTCACGCTTGTGGCTGATCAGGCTCTGGGGCCCGACAAGCGCTGGGTGCTCGTGGCGCCGGCTGGCGGAAGTGGAGCACAGCTTCTGCTCGCCAAAGCGGATGGAACTGAACAAAGCGCAGCCATCGGCAATCAGGCGGGCGGCCGCGTCGCGCTCTTTCTTGAAACCGACCATTTTGCGCGCGACTTTGCGGCCATGAGCGAGAAGGGCGTCACCTTTCTCGAAGCGCCCCGCCACGAAGCCTATGGCTCGGTCGCCGTCTTTGAGGATCTTTACGGAAACAAATGGGATCTCATCGAGCCGCGGCGCTGATCGCGCTTCTCGCCCTTTCGACGCCTGCCTTGGCCGAAACGCCGGGCTGGGGCTTTTCGCCTCTGCCGGGCGAAGGCGATCGCGCCGCTATGGGTTGCGACCGCGATGCGACGGCTGCGCAATATACTTGTCTCGTCGTGCGCTGTGAGGATGACTTTTCGACCGGGCTTTATATCCACACCAACCGCTTTGGTGGTGGTCCAGGCATGTGGACCATGACGCTCGATCGTGAAGACATGCGCTTTATGGCCGAAGCCTCCACGGGGCCCTATGGCGGCAAGATCACGGAAAACGCCGAAACCCTGCTCGATCGCCTGCGGAACGGCACCTTCGTTTATCTCCGGCATGGCGAGGATGAATACGCCCCTTTTGCCTTCATCAGCCTTGCCGGTTCGATGACCGCAATCAACGAAGCGCTCTATTGGTGCGCGCCTCGCGTGCCGCCCGTCGAACAAAATCCGGCCGCGAGCGTTGATTTCGACTTACCCGAAAAGGAGAAGCCCAATGAACCGTCGCCCACTCGGCCGCAGTGAACTTGTCATCGAACCGCTCGTCCTGGGCGGCAATGTCTTCGGCTGGACCGTCGACGAAACGCTCGGCTTTTCCATTCTCGATGCCTATGTCGATGAAGGCTTTACCGCCATCGATACCGCCGAAGGTTATCCCAACTGGGTGCCCGGCAATCCGCCCGGCATGAGCGAAACCATTATCGGCAAGTGGCTCAAGGCGCGCGGCAACCGCGAAAGCGTGCATATTTTCACCAAGGTCAATTCCGGTCGCGACCCCAAGGGGCTTTCGGCTGAGGCCATAAAGACCGCTGTCGAAGCTTCGCTCAAGCGCCTTCAGACCGATTATATTGATCTTTATTTCAGCCATTGGCCGGCCGATCAAAATACCCACGAAGAAACGCTGGCTGCCTATGATGTGCTGGTACGTTCGGGCAAGGTGCGGGTGATCGGCGCCTCCAATTTTTCGCCCGCGGCGATGAAGGAAGCGCAGGACACATCCATCGTGAAATCCCTGCCACGCTATGAGGTGACCCAGCCTCTCTATAATCTCTATGACCGGTCCGAGTTCGACGCCTTGCGTCCGTTCCTTCTTGAGAACGAGGTCGGGGCCATTACCTATTTCAGCCTCGCCGCAGGATTCCTGACCGGCAAATATCGCTCGAAGGCCGATTTCAGCAAAAGCCCGCGCGGTGGTGGCGCCGAAAAGTATCTCAACGAAAAGGGCTTCAAGATCCTTGAGGCGCTCGATGCCGTCAGCAAGGAACTTGATGCCGCGCCATCCGAAGTGGCACTCGCTTGGCTTATCGCGCAACCCGGCGTCAGCGCGCCGATCGCTTCGGCCACTTCGGTCGAGCAGGTCAAGAGCCTGTCGCGCGGTGTGCGCATTGAACTGAGCGAAGACGCCAACAAGCGCCTGACCGAGGCCGGCGCATAAATTTAGATAACAATCGATATAATACGAAAGGCGATTGCCGCTTGGCGTCGCCTTTCGGCTTTGACATTATGGATTTAAGCAAGGTCGGGGAATCGCCGGCCAGTATCTGCCCAGCCTGAAATCGGGGCGGATACCGCAATTTTCCTATGTCAAAAACGGATAGACCAGGGTGAATGACTCCGCGGCCCCCACGATCGATCTCTTTAATCTGGGATCGAGGGGCCTCCAACACCACGGCTTGAGACGCGCCAACGAGCGCGCCGTGCTCACTGTTGTTGGTTTTAATCCTGGTCTCTCCAATGCCGAAATTGCGCGGATGTCGGGCCTTGCGCCGCAGACCGTGTCCGCCATTCTCAACGATATCGAGGCGTTGGGCCTCATCGTGCGCGGCGAAGTGCTGCGCGGCCGGAGGGGCCAGCCCGCGACGCCCATTTTTCTACGCGCCGAAGGATCGTTCGGCATCGGTGTCGAACTAAGCTGGCGTCACGCCGATATCGTTGCGATCAATCTCCACGCCAAAGCCCTCGCACATCGACATCTTTGTTACGAAGAACCAGACTTCGCCGCTCTACCGCGCAAAATCGCTGATGCGATCGCGGAGATGGTGCGCGATTGGCCCGCGGCACAGCGCGAACGCTTGACCGATATCGGCATTGGCCTGCCTTCTACCATCGACGAGAATCGCGTTCCGGAAGACGATAATGTTCCTTCCGCCTTGCGCGTCGCCTTTGCGGCGGAACTCGAACAACTGACGGGTCTTCCAGTCATGCTGTTCAATGACGGCAATGCCGCCTGCTGGGCTGAACTCGTGGCGCGCCCGGCGCCGCGTCCAGAAACCTTCATCTACCTCCTCGTCTCGACCTTTCTCGGTGCCGGGTTGATCGGCGAGGGGCGTCTTTGGCAGGGTCCTTCGGGGTATTCGGCCGATCTCGGCGCCATGCTGGTGGCGCAGCCAGATGGCATTCCCATGCCCGCCAATGCCTTCGCCTCGGTCACGTCGCTGGTGGAGCGCGCGCAAGAGGCTGGTATTACCCTCAAGGCTGGCGACAATGCCGATTGGGATTGGGATGCGCTTGAGCCGGTGCTTAAAGCCTGGATGCGCCAAAGCGCCAAGGTGCTGGCCCTTGTGATCTACAATGCCAATGCGGTGGTCGAAGGGCGTTTGGCCGTGATCGATACGATCTTGCCGCCTCAAATCACTGAGCGACTGTCGCGGATGGTGCTTGAAGAATTCGCACTGCTGCCGCAGCGGCGCAGCGTCGAAATCGTTCCTGGAACGATTGGCCGGCTGGCGCCGGCACTTGGCGCGGCAGAGCTGCCGCTCTATCACCGCTACTTCTCGCGCAATCTTTTCGAAAAAAACCAGATTCGCAGCGATATGCCGCAAAAGAAAAGCAAGAAGCCCTATACCGGCGAAGAGCGTCGAAAAACCAAGCGCTGACGCTTTTTGGTTATTCAGCAGCCTTCAGCTTGCTCTTGCTCAATGTGTCGAGCCCGGTCCGCAGCTTGGCGCTTGGGGTAAAGATCACCGTGTGACGGGATGTGATCTTGTGCTCGGTGCCTGTGCGTGGATTGCGACCGACGCGCTCGGCGCGCGAACGGACTTCAAGCGTACCGAAGCCTGTGAGCTTGACCGTTTCGCCTGCTTTGAGCGCGTCCCCGATCAATTCGAACATCCGCTGCCCAATGGCAGTCACATCGGCTTTGGCTAGACCGGTCGTCTCGCACGCTGCGGTCGTAACAATGGCTCTGGTCACAGTGGCGGGCACGTCGAGGTCTCCTTAATTAACTTCATATTGCGAAGTTAAGATTCTGTCCAGACGCCTTTTAGGGCCTTTAAACCTGACGTGATCGTTCAGGATATGGTTGACTTATTTTAGAATGGTTTTAAATTGCGACTCCATGCCATGACGCTTCGAGGTCCTGGCCGGACCGCTGAAACGCGAAGGATCGACCACTCGTGAGACTGACCCGCCAATCCAACTATGCTATCCGCACTCTGGTCTATTGCGCGGTCAACGATCCTGATCTCAGCCGCGTTGCCGAGGTGGCGCGGGCCTATGGCATTTCCGAGTTGTTCCTGTTCAAGCTGATCAAGCCACTGGTCGAAAATGGTCTCTTGCAGACCGTGCGCGGCCGGCATGGTGGTATCAAGCTGGGCAAGCCTGCCGACCAGATCACGCTGCTCGAAACCATTCGCCTCACCGAAGAGAACTTCGCTCTTGCCGAATGTTTCGAGGAAGGGGCCGATTGCCCGCTGATCGGCGAATGCGATCTTAATGGCGCGCTGCGTGAAGCGCTTGGCGCATTCTTCGAGGTTTTGGCCGGCTATACGATCGCTGATCTCGCGGCCAAGAAGCGCTCGATCCGTGAACGCCTGGGCCTCTCGACCACCGAAGCCGTCAATGCCAATGCGCAGGGCGACATCGTCAACGAAATTGCAGCGGCGTAAAATCTGACTGCCAAACTCAAATATGAGTTTGACAATCAAGTTTAACCATGGTTGATAGAGACCGTGGTGCAGCGGCCCCGTGGGGCCTGTGGGCTGCAGCGCCTAAACGACGACGGGGCTTGCTGCTGCCGTCTTCCCCGGGCCGATCAGGATCCTCAACGTCCTGATCGGCCTCTTTCATTTCACTGTCAACAAAGCGGGTCCCGGTTCGGGATAAGGACTGGCACATTGATCTGTGCCCGTGCCTATGCTCTACCCGCGGCACATTTCCGGATTATCGTATGGCCGCGCCCCCGCTTCTTTCTCTACAGAACATCCAGCTCACCTTTGGCGGCACCCAGCTGCTCGAAGCCGCCGAACTCATCGTCTCGCCGGGCCAGCGCATTGCGCTTGTCGGCCGTAACGGGTCGGGCAAATCGACGCTCCTCAAAATCGCGGCGGGCATGGTGCAGCAGGACGGCGGCAAGCGCTTTGCCGAACCGAGCGCCACGATCCGCTATCTGCCGCAAGAACCCGACCTCTCGGAATTTGCAACGACGCTCGCCTATGTCGAAGCCGGCATGACTTCGGGCGACGATGAATATCGCGCGCAATATCTGCTCGAGGCCCTCGGCCTCAAGGGCACAGAAGATCCCAAGACCCTCTCGGGTGGCGAAGGGCGCCGCGCCGCTCTGGCGCGCGTGCTTGCGCCGCAGCCGGACGTGCTCCTCCTCGACGAGCCGACCAACCATCTTGATCTGCCCGTCATCGAATGGCTGCAGCAGGAACTCGATTCTATGCGCTCGGCCATGGTGATCATCAGCCACGACCGCCGCTTCCTCACAGATCTCTCGCGCTCGACCGTCTGGCTTGATCGGGGCCTCACCCGCCGCATCGAAAAGGGCTTTGGCGCCTTCGAAGGCTGGCGCGATGAAGTGCTGGAGCAGGAAGAAAAAGACCGGCACAAGCTCGACCGCCAGATCGTGCGCGAAGAACACTGGCTGCGCTATGGCGTGACTGCCCGCCGCAAGCGCAATGTCGGCCGCCTCGAGCGCCTTGCCGGCCTCCGCCAGGATCGCCGCGACCAGCGTCGCGTTACGGGCGCCGTGAATATGCAGGTCACCGAGGGACGCACGTCTGGTGCGCTCGTTGTCGAAGCCGAGAACATCTCGAAGACCTACGGTACGCGTACCATCGTCAACGATTTTTCGACCCGCGTCCTGCGCGGTGATCGCGTCGGCCTCGTCGGCCCGAACGGCGCGGGCAAGACGACGCTGATCAAAATGCTCAACGGCCTTCTCGAGCCCGATAGCGGCACGATCAAGCTCGGCTCGGCAATCGAACTGGCCATGCTCGATCAGGGCCGCGCGCGCCTCGATCCCGAAACGCGCCTCAAGGACGCGCTGACCGGCGGGGGTAGCGATACGTTGAAAATCAACGGCGAGAACAAGCACGTCGTCGGCTATATGAAGGATTTCCTGTTCACCCCCGAACAGGCCAATACGCCCATCGGCAAACTTTCCGGCGGCGAACGCGCCCGCGTCGCCCTGGCGCGCGCTTTGGCGCTTCCCTCCAACGTGCTGGTGCTGGACGAACCGACCAATGACCTCGATCTCGAAACCCTCGATCTCCTCGAGGAAATGGTCTCGGACTATGCCGGCACCGTCATCGTTGTCAGCCACGATCGTGATTTTCTGGACCGCGTTGCCACCTCGATCATCATGGCTGAAGGGAATGGCAACTGGCTGGAATATGCCGGTGGCTACTCCGACATGGTCGCCCAGCGCGGGGCAGGGGTTTCGGCTCGCGTCGTCGAAAAGGCGGCAGCAGCCAAGAGCAAGTCCGGCAACTCCGCCGTCGCTTCATCGTCAAAGCGCAAACTGAGTTTCAAGGAAAAACACGCCCTCGAAACCCTGCCCAAGGACATCGCCAAGCTCGATGATCTGATGGTCGTCATCAACCGCAAGCTTGCCCAGCCGAACTATTACACGCGCGACCCGCAGGGCTTTGCCAAGGACTCTGCCGCGCTGAGCGAAGCGGCGACCAAGAAGGCCAAGGCGGAAGAGCAGTGGCTAGAATTGGAAATGCTGCGGGAAGAGATAGAGGGCTCCTGAGCCAACCCGTAGGGCAAATCGCTCCGGTGGAGCGATTTGAGGCGAAGGAGGCCATGAGAGCTATGCTCGAATGGCGGGCCGCTTCACCCCCTCCCATCCTCCCCCATCAAGGGGGAGGTGCCGCATCGAGTAGGGGGCAACGCCTAGCCAAGAGCACCGGCCTGACACCTCCCCCTTGATGTGGGAGGCCGGGAGGCGGTAGTAGCTGGCACTGAGGCTTAGGCGCGTGCCGGCCCCTGACCAGCGCCCGTCGTCTCAATGGCCTTCGCGATCACCTCAAGATCCTCCGCGTCCAGCTCCAGGCTCGCCGCATCGATCCAGCCATCGACCTGTGCCGGCGACCGCGCCCCGACGATCGTCGCTGTCAGCCCCGGCCAGGCATGACACCAGGCCAGCGCTACGCTCGACACACTCGTCCCATGCTTTTCTGCGATCGGCTTCAGCGCCTCGGCGAGTTTGAGATTCGCTGTCAGCTTCTCGCCCTGAAATTCCGGGCTATCCTTGCGCCAGTCATTGGCCGGCATGGCCGCGACCCGTTCAGCCGTCATGGTGCCGGTGAGGAGGCCTGCTTGCATCGGCGAATAGCAGATAACGCCTGTGCCGTGCGCCGCGCACCACGGCAGGATTTTTGCCGCCGTATCGCGGCGGATCATCGAAAAGGGCGGCTGCAATGTTTCGACATGGCCTATCGCTTCGGCCCGCACCAACTGCGCCTCGTCATGGTTGGACAGCCCGACATGGCGCACCTTGCCTTCCTTCTTCAGCTCCAGAAGCGTTGCCCAATAGTCTTCAAGCGGCACGTCGTCAGATGGCCAATGCATCTGATAAAGATCGATCACCTCGACCTTGAGCCGCTTGAGCGAATTGTCCAGCTCCTGGCGCAGGTGATTGCGCTCGCCGATGCGGCGCGGATTTTGCCCGTTCTCGTCGCGCACGATGCCGCCCTTGGTAAAAACCAGCGGGCGTTGATCGGTGGGAAGATCGGCCAGCGCGTCGCCGATGACAGCTTCCGAATGCCCATTGCCATATACGGCGGCGGTGTCGATCCAGTTGATGCCACTGTCGATGGCATGCCGAATGGCCGCCATGGAGGCAGCATCGTCCTGCGGCCCCCACATATTGCCGCCCATGGCCCAGGCGCCGATGCCAAGTTTGGTAATCTGCATTCCCGTCTGGCCAAAGGCTCTTGTCGGCAGATGCGTTTTCATCGCGTGTCCTCTCAAACTATCGGGCTTCGTGCCCTGTGTAGCCCGCGCGGGTCGCTATTGTCACCCGACATGTATGGCAGATATAAGCACTAACATGTTACGGTGATGAAAGGCCGGAAGATGCAAGCGCTGACTATCCTGCGTCCCAATGAGGCCACTCTCACCGACAAGCCAAATCCGCAGCCGGGGGCCGGGGAAGTCGCCATCGACATCGCTTTTGTCGGCTATTGCGGCTCGGACCTCACCTCCTATCGGGGCCTCAATCCGCTCGTCAGCTATCCTCGCGTACCAGGCCACGAAATCTCCGGCACCATTGCCGAATTGGGCGCTGGGGTCGAGGCCATGACCATCGGCACGCCCGTAACCGTGCTCCCTTATTTCAATTGCGGCACATGCCGGGCCTGTCGCACCGGCCGACCTAATGCTTGTCCCAACAATCAGACCATGGGCGTGCAGCGCGAAGGCGCCATGACCTCACGTATCGTCGTCCCCGCCGAAAAGGTGATTCCCGTCACCGGCATTTCCCAACGCGATCTGGCGCTCGTCGAGCCCTGCGCCGTCGGCTTCCACGCGGTGCGCCGGGCCGAGCTCACTTCGGGCGAAACCGTCGTCGTCCTCGGCTGCGGCATGATCGGCCTCGGCGTCATCCTTGGCGCGCTGCGCCAGGGCGCGAAGGTGATCGCCGTCGATTTGAGCGACGCGAAATTGGACGTCGCCAAGAAGCTCGGCGCCCACGAAGTCATCAATGCCTCGGGTGACGTCAAAGCGCGCGTCGCGGAACTGACGGGGGAGGGACCCGATGTTGTCGTCGAAGCCGTCGGTGCCGAAGCCACCTTCCTCCAGGCCATCGATCTCGTCGCGACGGCCGGCCGCGTCGTCTATATCGGCTACGCCAAGGCGCCTATCGCCTATGACACGAAGTATTTCATCACCAAGGAACTCGACATCCGCGGCTCCCGCAATGCGCTGCGTTCCGATTTCGATGATGTCATCGATGAGCTGCGGAAGCGCCCCGAAGCGGGGGACCTCATTGTTACGCGCACCGCGACGCTGGCAGAAGCGCCGGAAGCGCTGGCGACCTGGCATGAGCGGCCGGGCGATTTTACGAAGATCTTGGTACGGTTCTAACGCTGCGCTTCTCATCTGCTCGAATGTCACCCCGGCTTTAGGCCGGGGCCCATCCTAGGATCTCAAGATGGATCCCGGCCTACGCCGGGATGACAGACGGCGGGTTGGATGGAAGCCTAGGACGAATAATTCAATCCCAGGCCTTCAACATCGCCGCCGTCACGAAATCCAGATGCGCGGCCATGGCATCTTTTGCCGCCTCAGCATCGCCCGCCACAATGGCCCCGACGATCTTGCCGTGATCGTCCATGATGTGCTCGCGCACTTCCGTCATGGCGGCGAGGTGCTCGTGAAAGCGGGTGTCGACTTCTTCGGAGCGCGAGCTCCACAAAATATCGAGCATTTCGCGCAGCATCGAATTGCCCGAGGCCTCGGCGATCGTCATGTGCAGCATGCGATCGCTCTCGGAGGACCAGCCGCCCTTGGCAGCTTCCGCCTGCATGGAGCGCATTGTTTCCCCCAGGCGCAACGTGCCTTCTGGCGAAATCGTCTGGCTTGCCAAAGCTGCTGCTTCCGGCTCCAGCAGCCGGCGCACCTGCATGATCTCGATAGGCGAATGCCCTTCATCGGGAAGGGGCACGCCGCCACGTGATTGATCGCGCACGAAGGCTCCGACACCAACACGCACCTCGACGAACCCAGCGACTTCGAGTGCGATCAGCGCCTCGCGTACGGTTGGTCGCGATACGCCGAGGCTGACCGCCAGATCCCGCTCCGACGGCAATTGTTGACCGCCATCGACCGCGCCGGCCAGGATCTGGTCGCGGATCTGGTCGGCGATCTGGATATAGAGTTTCCGGTTCGAAACGGCCTGAAGTTTCATAGTCCCCCCGGCGTCCGCTTTGCGCGGCTCATCCGCTGAAATCATTACCGCTGCCGCCAACATATGTCCACTGGTCTGACCACTTGACAGCCTGATCAATTTCGCCTTGATTGTCGCCATTGCCGGGCGGTTCGGGAGGAAACGCAACCGCTCAAGGCAATGGGAGGACGTCACATGGCTGCGCCAATCGCGCCGGCATCCGCTTCGGGTGCTGCGGTGCCGCTGGTCGAAATGACCGACATCGACAAGTCGTTTCCCGGCGTCCGTGCGCTGGCCAAGGCGCGTTTCGAACTGCTGCCTGGCGAAGTTCACGCCCTGATGGGAGAAAACGGCGCTGGCAAATCGACGCTTATGAAAATCCTGTCCGGCGTCTACACCCGTGACGCCGGCATTGTGCTGCTCAACGGCCAGCCCGTCGACATTACGTCGCCGCGCCAGGCGCAGGATCTGGGCGTCGGCATCATCCATCAGGAACTGGCGCTGATGCGCGACCTGACGGCGGCGCAAAACATCTTCATCGGCCGCGAACCGCGCCGCTTTGGCATTCTGGACGAGCGCCAGCTCAATCGTGACGCGGCCGCCATCTTTGCCTCAATGAATCTCAAACTCGAGCCAACCGTGCGCGTCGAAACGCTCACCATTGCCAAGCAGCAGATGGTCGAGATCGCCAAGGCGCTGTCCTATCGCTCGCGCGTCCTCATCATGGATGAGCCGACTGCGGCGCTCAACGACGCCGAGATCGCCGAACTGTTTGCCATCATCAATCGGCTCAAGGCCGAGGGTGTGGGCATTGTTTACATCTCGCACAAGATGGATGAGATTAAACGTATCTCCGATCGCGTCACAATCATGCGCGATGGCGAATATGTCGGCACGGTCCCGGGCGCCGATACACCGATCGAAACCATCATTTCGATGATGGTCGGCCGCACGCTGAGCAGCGATACCCTCGTCATTCCCAATACGGCCGACGCTCCCATCGCGCTCGAGGTGAAAAACCTCAATCGCGGCCGCGAAATCCGCGATGTCAGCTTTTCCGTCCGCAAGGGCGAAATACTCGGCTTTGCCGGGCTCATGGGAGCAGGGCGCACCGAAGTCGCCCGCGCCATTTTCGGAGCCGATCGACGCGAAGGCGGCGATATATGGGTCCATGGCAAACGCGTCGGCATCTCTTCGCCAAAGGACGCAGTGGAAGCCGGCATCGGCTATCTCTCCGAAGACCGCAAGCATTTCGGCCTCGCGACCGGGCTCGACGTGCGGAACAATATCGCGCTCGCCAGCCTCCAGCGCTTCACCGGCCCCGCCGGCGTGCTCGATGAAGCCGGCATGCAGAAAGAAGCGGTGGGCTATATCCGCCAGCTCGCTATCAAAACCCCGAGCGACACCCAGGAAGCTCGGCTGCTCTCTGGCGGCAACCAGCAAAAGGTCGTTATCGCCAAGTGGCTGCTGCGCGACTGCGATATCCTGATCTTCGACGAACCGACACGCGGCATCGATGTCGGCGCCAAGTCTGAAATCTACAAGCTCCTCAACGCGCTCGCAGCCGAGGGCAAGGCGATCATCGTGATCTCTTCCGAGCTCCCCGAAGTGCTGCGCCTTTCGCATCGCATCGCGGTGATGTGCGAAGGTCGCCTCACCGGCATTCTGCCGGGTGGTGCAAGCCAGGAAGAAATCATGCGACTGGCCACATTGCGCCAAAGCAGCGTCATTGAGAGCGCACCACAAAGGAAGATGGCATGACCGACACCGCAGCTCCCGCCGTCAAGACCGGCCCGCGCATTTCCGGTGCGTTTCATCGGCTCCTGGCTTTTTCCGGTCTCATCGCGCTGGTCGTCGCCTTTTCGCTCGCATCGCCCAACTTCATGCAGACCCAGAATATCCTCGCCATCCTGCAGGCGACCTCGGTCAATGGCGTGCTGGCCATTGCGGCAACGCTGGTCATCATCACGGGCGGCATCGATCTTTCCGTTGGCACGCTGATGACCTTCTGCGCCGTCATTGCCGGCGTCATTCTCACCTATTGGGGATTGCCTCTTCCCGTCGGCATTGTCGGTGCCATCCTGGCGGGCACAGCCTGCGGCCTCGTTTCCGGGACGATCATCGCCAAGATGAAAGTGCCGCCCTTTATCGCGACGCTTGGCATGATGCTGATCCTCAAAGGCCTGTCGCTGGTCATTTCGGGCACAAAACCCATTTATTTCAACGACACGCCGGGCTTTAACCAGATCGCCCTGGGTTCTGCCGTTGGCAGCGTGTTCCCCGCCGTGCCGCTGCCCAATGGCGTGTTGGTGCTCTTCGCCGTCGCCCTTGTCGCTGCCTTCGTACTCTCGAAGACCGCCCTTGGCCGCTACACCTTTGCCCTCGGTTCGAACGAAGAGGCCGTGCGTCTGTCGGGCGTCAATATCGATCGCTGGAAGATTGCCGTCTATGCCGTTACCGGCGCCATCTGCGGCGTCGCTGGCCTCCTGATCGCCAGCCGCCTCAACTCGGCGCAGCCTGCGCTCGGCCAAGGCTATGAGCTAGACGCCATCGCAGCCGTCGTCATCGGCGGCACCTCGCTTTCGGGCGGTCGCGGCACCGTGGTCGGCACCTTGATCGGGGCGCTCATCATCTCCGTGCTGGCCAATGGCCTGCGCATCCTATCCGTACCCCAGGAATGGCAGACGGTCGTCACCGGCACCATCATCATCCTGGCGGTCTACGCCGATATTCTCCGCCGCCGCGCTCTCTGAGACGGTGTCGGGAATGATAAAAGCTTCAAAAGCATGTGGGAGGAAAACCATGCTCAATCGCCGCACTCTTCTGGGGGCTTTCAGTGCCCTGGCCATGTTGGCCGCTGCTCACGGCCCCGCCGTGGCGCAGGAGAACTACGATATCGCGCTGATCTCGAAGGGCTTCCAGCATCAGTTCTGGCAGGCCGTGAAGGCCGGCGCCGATAAGGCCGCTGCCGAATTCGGCGTCACCGTGACCTTCGAAGGTCCGGAAACCGAAACCCAGGTCGATCGTCAGATGGACATGCTGGCCGCCGCCCTGTCGCGCAAGCCCAGTGCCATCGGCTTCGCCGCGCTCGACAGCCAGGCCGCCAGCCCGCTGCTGCAGCAGGCCAAAGATGACGGCATTCCCGTCATCGCATTCGACTCCGGCGTCGATAGCGACATCCCGCTTACCACCGTCACCACCGACAACGTCGCCGCAGCCGCACTCGCTGCCGACAAGATGGCCGAACTCATCGGCGGCGAAGGCAAGGTTGCCGTTGTCGCCCATGACCAGACCAGCCGCACCGGCATCGACCGCGTCGATGGCTTCGTCAATCGCATCAAGGAAGCCTATCCCAAGATCGAAGTGGTCTCGGTTCAGTACGGTGGCGGCGACCAGCTGCAGTCGACCGAAATCACCAAATCGATCCTCCTCGCCAACCCAGACCTCAAGGGCATTTTCGGTGCCAATGAAGGTTCGGCGATCGGTGTCGTCAACGGCAAGACCGAGCTCAACAGCAATATCGTCGTCATCGGCTTCGACTCCGGCGCTGCCCAGAAGGGCTTTATCGAATCTGGCGCGATGGCCGGCGCCATCACCCAGAACCCGGTGGGCATCGGCTACGAAACCGTCAAGGCCGCCATCGGCGCGCTCAAGGGCGAAACCCTGCCCAAGATCATCGACTCGGGCTTCAACTGGTACGACAAGACCAACATGGCAGATCCGGCAATCGCTGCCGTGCTCTACGACTGATCTCTTTTCCCGGGCGGTGCTTTTGTGCCGCCCGGCTTCTCTAGCGGGAATAAAATATGGCCGACCTCACTGGAAAGATCGTTCTCATCACTGCCGCCGCGCAGGGCATCGGCGAAGCTTCAGCTCGCGCTTTCGCCAAGGCCGGCGCCAAGGTGATCGCGACCGATATCAATGCCGAAAAGCTGAAAAGTCTCGACGGCATCGAGAACATCACGACGCGCGTGCTTGACGTTCTTTCCACTGAGGCCGTCGCCAAGGCCGTCAGCGAAATCGGCCATATCGACGTGCTCTTCAATTGCGCCGGGGTCGTCCATTCCGGCGCCCTGCTCGAGATGAGCGACGACGATCTCGATTTCGCACTTGATCTCAATGTCCGCGCGCAAATCCGCACCATCAAGGCGATCCTGCCGCAGATGCTCGAACGCAAGGACGGCGCCATCATCAATATGGCGACTGTCGCCTCCTCGATAAAAGGCGTGCCCAACCGCGCGGCCTATACGATTTCCAAGGCCGCCGTCGTCGGCCTCACCAAATCCATCGCGGCCGATTACACCACAAGCAATATCCGCGTGAACGCCATCTGCCCCGGCACTGTGGATTCCCCAAGCCTTCACGAGCGCTGGACCGCGACCGGCGATTTCGAGGTCGCCAAGAAAGCCTTCATCGCCCGCCAACCCATCGGCCGCATCGCCCGCCCGGAAGAGGTGGCGGATTTGGCGGTCTATCTCGCTGGCGCGACCTATACGACGGGGCAGGTCCACATCATCGATGGTGGCTGGACGGCCTGACCCCTCATCCGGCGCTGCGCGCCACCTTCTCCCACAAGGGGAGAAGGGAGAACCGAGACCTAGATAGCCACGATGCCCCCCTCTCCCCTTGTGGGAGAGGGTGCCCGAAGGGCGGGTGAGGGGTATCCCGGAGCAACAAATGAAAATCACCACCCTCACCACCCACGACCTGCGCTTCCCCACCTCGGCCTCGCTCGATGGGTCCGACGCGATGAATCCCGATCCAGACTATTCGGCCGCCTACGTCGTCCTCGGCACCGATGGCGATCTCGAAGGCCATGGCCTCACCTTCACCATCGGCCGCGGCAATGAAGTCGTGTGCGCCGCCATCGCTGCGCTCACCGATCGCGTCAGCAATCTTGATCTCGACTGGATCGAAGAAAATCCCGGCCGCTTCTGGCGCCACATGACCGGTGACAGCCAGCTCCGCTGGATCGGCCCCGACAAGGGCGCGATGCATCTGGCGACCGGCGCTGTCGTCAACGCGGTCTGGGATCTCCTCGCCAAGCGCGTCGGCAAACCTGTCTGGCTCTACGTCGCCGAAATGAGCCCCGAACAGCTCGTTTCCATCATCGACTTCCGCTATCTCACCGATGCCATCACGCCCGAAGAAGCCCTCGCCATCTTCAAAGCTGCCGAGCCCGGCAAGGCCGAACGCATCGCCACGCTGCGCGCCGAGGGCTATGCCTGCTACACGACCTCGGCCGGTTGGCTCGGCTACTCCAACGAAAAACTGACCCGCCTTGCGACCGAAGCCGTCGCCGAAGGCTTTACCCATATCAAGATGAAGGTCGGCCGCGATCGCGCCGACGATATCCGCCGCCTCGAAATCGTCCGCTCCATCATGGGGCCCGATCGCTATCTGATGATCGATGCCAATCAGGTGTGGGAAGTCGATCAAGCCATCGAGTGGGTCAACGCTCTTAAAAAGTTTGAACCCTACTTCATCGAAGAGCCGACGAGCCCCGACGACATCGAAGGGCACCGAAAAATCCGCGAAGCGATCGCCCCGGTCAAAGTTGCGACCGGCGAAATGTGCCAGAACCGCATCCTCTTCAAGCAGTTCATCACCCGCGATGCCATCGACGTGGTGCAGATCGACGCCTGCCGTATCGGCGGCCTCAACGAAGTTCTGTCCGTTCTGCTGATGGCTGCAAAATACAAAAAGGCCGTCTGGCCGCATGCCGGTGGTGTGGGTCTTTGCGAATATGTGCAGCATCTCTCGATGATCGACTATCTGGTCGTCTCCGGCACCAAGGATGGCCGCGTGATCGAATATGTCGATCACCTCCACGAGCATTTCCTCGATCCCTGCGTGATCCAGAATGCCGCCTATATGCCGCCGGAGCGTCCGGGCTTCTCGATCGAGATGAAACCGGCTTCGATAACTGAGAACAAATTTATTCCTGCTGGAAAGTCCCAGTAAACCATGCCCCCGTTCGGCTCGTTTCTGCCGCAAATATTAAGCTCTGAATAAGGGGAGCTTTATAGGATCGGTCCGTTATTGCCGGGGGGCGTCTACCGTGCACGTGCTGATCGTTGACGATAGCCGATCGAGCCTTGCCTTATTAGGTTCGATCGTTCGGGAAGTGGCAGGGGACAATATCGACCTCTGCCTCAATCCGCTTGAGGCGCTGGATCGGTGCGACCTCTACCAATACGATATTGTCCTTGTCGATCACATCATGCCGGAAATGGACGGCATCGCTTTCACCCAGGCCCTGCGCGCCTGCACGCGTTATCGCACCGTGCCTATCATCATGGTGACATCCGATATCGATAAGGCCATTCGCATCGAAGCAATCGGCGCTGGCGCGAATGACTTTTTGACCAAGCCCTTTGACGCGACCGAGTTGAAAGCCCGCGTCGGCAATCTCCTTGCGCTCCGCATGGCGCAGGTCGAGCTGGCCGATCAGGCAAAACACCTAGCCCGCGAAGTCGAAAAGGCGACGGCTCATCTCCTGGCCCGCGAGGAAGAAATCATCTGGCGTCTCGCTCGCGCCATCGAATATCGCGATGGCGATACCGGTGAGCACGTCTCGCGTGTCGCGACCATCTGCCAGATCATCGGCGAAGGCCTTGGCCTCAATGCCGACCAATGCCGGATGATCTATCTCGCGGCGCCTTTGCACGATGTCGGCAAGATCGCCATTGCCGATGCCATCCTCTCAAAGCCCGGCAAACTGAGCCCCGAAGAACTCGCGCGCATGCGCGAACACGTCACGATTGGCGCGAATATTCTGGGCAATGGCGACTCTGAACTGATCCAGACTGCCGAACTCATCGCGCTCCGCCATCATGAAAAGTGGGATGGCAGCGGTTATCCCGATGGGCTGGCAGGCGAAGCTATTCCGCTCGAAGCCCGCATCGTTGCCTTGGCGGACGTTTTCGACGCGCTTTGCTCCGAGCGTCCCTATAAGCGGGCCTGGTCCCTCGACGAAGCCTATGCCGAAATCGTCCGCTGCTCAGGCACGCATTTCGACCCTTGCTGCGTCGTCGCGTTTCAGAACCGTTGGTGCGAAATTCGCGAGCTCATGACGCAGCCAGAGCCAATGGCCATTAGCGCCTAGGCGACTTCCCGCACTCTTTTCACTTTGGCGCGTCCGCGCGGAATGCAGATCGGCCGCCCGTGCACCGGGTCGGTCATGATTGCTGCGTCCACCTCGAAGACCTCGGCCAGAAGTTCCGGCATCATCAGCTCTTCCGGCTTGCCGAGTGCCCGCACCCGTCCTTCATGCACGAACACCAATTGGTCGGCATAGCGCGCGGCAAGGTTGAGATCGTGGAGGACGAGCACGATGGTCCGCCCATCCTCGCGATTGAGTTTGGCGACGAGGTCGAGGCAATCGAGCTGATGGGCCATGTCGAGATGGTTGACCGGCTCGTCGAGGCAGATGATGTCGGTTTCTTGTGCAAGCACCATGGCGATCCAGGCGCGCTGCAATTGCCCACCGGATAGCGACCCAATCCGACGATGCCGAAGATTGTCGACGCCCGTGCCTTCCATGGCGCGATGGACGGCCGCGCCATCCTTCTCGCTCCAGGGCTGCAACATGGCCTGATGCGGATAGCGGCCGAGACGCACGAGCTCTTCGACGCTCATATCCGGCGGCGCCGAAGGGCTTTGCGCCAGAAGCCCGATTTGCCGGGCGAGATCCTTGGCCCCGAGCGAACCGATATCGACGCCATCGAGGAGGATCTGCCCACGTTGGCCTAGATGCAGCCGGCGAATGGCGCGCAGCAATGTCGATTTCCCGCAGCCATTCGGACCGGCCAAAACCGTTACCTTGCCCGCCGGAATGGGTAGGCTCAGCGCGTCGAGCACGGTGTCGTGCCCATACATCAGCGTCAGGTCGCGCACTTCAATGCGGCTTGGGGCGAGCTCAGCCATTGGTCTTGTCCTTGCGCATCAAGAGAAAGAGGAAGTAGGGCGCGCCGACAATCGCGGTGACGGTACCAGCTGGGACTTCTGTCGGCGCAAAGGCGACGCGCACCAAGAGATCGGCGCCAACCAGCATCATCGCCCCCAGCATCATCGACGTGACGATGCCCGCAAAGCGCGCCCGCCCGACCAGCAACCGCGCCAGATGCGGCGCTATCAGCCCGATAAAGCCGACCCCGCCGACAAAGGCGACGGCAATCGCGGTGAGCAGGGCTGCGACCGCAAACACCGCCACGCGATAGACCGGCAGATTGAGCCCGATACTGCGCGAAGACACATCGTCGAGATCGGCCGGCGGCAGTTCTCGCGCCAAGAGACCGGCAATGGCAACGACGGGCAGCAGCGCCCAGGCCATGATTTGGATTTCGCCCCAGCCGATGGCGTTGACCGATCCTGCCAGCCAACGCGCCGCCTGCGCCGCCTGATAGATCGGCCCGATTAGCATGAAGATCGTCGTCAGTGCTTTTGCAACGGCTGCAACGGCAATGCCGAAGAGAATGAGGCGAATGGCCGAAGACGCCTGCCGTCCGGATAGAATGAAAACGAGCGTGATTGCGGCCAGCGCGCCGATTGCCGCCGCGAGCGGCTGCCAGGCAACAGGTACCGTCAGTGCGTTTGATTCATTCGAATAAAGGGCCAGAAACAGCACGACACCGAGCGCTGCGCCATCGACCACGCCCAAGACGCCGGGCGATGCCAATTCATTGCGGGTAATGCGCTGGAGGAGGTAACCCGAAAAGGCAATTGCCGCCCCGGCAATAGCGGCCGCCATGACACGCGGCATGCGCAATTGCAGCACGACGAGCCGTTCGGACTTTTCGCCGCCGCCGAAGATCACATGCGCGACCTTATCGAACGAAATCCATGTCGAGCCAAATCCAATGCCGGCCAAGCAGAGCAGCACGAAAAGCGCGAAAACGATGAGCACGATTGCGCCAATCCCGAGGCCGCTTTGCGCGCTGGCTCTATCCATCACAAGGCTCATGCCGCCCTCCGCGCCAAAAGCACGAGCAGCACCACGGCGCCGACTACGGCCGTAATCGCGCCGACCGGCGCTTCCACCGGATAAATCACAAAGCGCGCCGCGACATCGGCGAGCGTCGTATAGACCGCCCCGAACAATGCCGCCGCGGGAAGCTGGTGGATATGCCGAAGCCCCACAAGCCGCCGCGCCGCATGCGGCACGACGAGGCCGACAAAGGCCACCGGTCCTGCCATCGAAACGGCCGCACCCGTCAGTAGTGCCACGGCCAGAAACGCCACTCCCCGCACGGCCGCCAGCGGTACGCCCAAACCCGCGGCCGTCGAGTCATCCGCCTGCAGAGCATCGAGCGCCCGGGACAGGCCAATCCCCAGAACGGCGCCAACCAGCACCACAGGCAGTCCATTATAAAAGAGACTGATCGGCCGATCGACAAAGGCGCCTGAAAGCCAGAATAGCAATTGCTGGAGCTGCGCCTCATTGCTTGTCAGGATCACTTCCACCAGCGCATGCGAAAGGCTCGCGAAGGTCACGCCCACCAGCACGATCTTGAGCGGCGACAAGCCGCCCGCGCTTGCCGCGACGCCAAAGACGACAATACTGGTGATAAAGGCTCCGAAGGCCGCAGCCAGCGACAGTCCAGCGAGCGACTGCACCCCGAAGACCACGCTGCCCACGACGACCGCCAGCGATGCACCGCCATTGAGGCCCAGTGTATCGGGCGACGCGATGCGATTGCGCGAGAGTGTCTGCACGATGACCCCCGCCATCCCCAGCGCCGCCCCGGTCAATGGTGCGATCAACGCGCGCGGCAGCCGCAATCCGGCGATGACGACGGCGGTCTCGGACCCATCATGGGCAAAGAGCGCGCCAAAAACCTGGTCGAGCGAGTAAATCTTGTAGCCCAATGTCAGGCTCATCAGCATGGAGAGGGCCATAAGCCCGATCAGCCCCGCATAGACGGTCGCTTTCGAGGCCCCCAGTCGGGACCGCCTGTTCGGAAGCGCCATTGTGGAAGCCAAGCCTGCCTCGTAATGCTGATATTGACAGTCATATTGAATTCTGACTGTTTGCACCCATCCAATTTCTGATGCTTGATGTCAAGAATAGAAGGGCAGCCATGAAGTCTCTCTCCGCCATTCTCGCGCCACTTGCCCTGGTGGCTCTTTTCGGTGGCCCGATCGCCGCGCGCGAAATCATCCACTCGATGGGCGTCACCGATGTGCCGGATAATCCGCAGCGCATCGTGGTCCTGACCAATGAAGGCACCGAAGCCCTGCTCGCCGTCGGCATCAAGCCGGTTGGCGCCGTCAAATCCTGGCTCGGCGATCCGTGGTATGATCACATCGCGGCCGATATGACCGATGTCGTGGTTCTCGGCGAAGAGTCCGCCGTCAATCTCGAAGTGCTGGTCTCGCTCGAGCCCGATCTGATCCTCGGCACCAAGCTGCGCCACGAGGCCATCTACGATCAGCTCTCGGCCATTGCCCCGACCGTGATTTCCGAACGTCTCCGCGGCGATTGGAAGGTCAACATGGCGCTCTACACCGACGCTGCCGGCAAGGGCGAAGAAGGCAAGGCCGCGCTTGCCAAATTCGACGCGCGGGTCGCTGCGCTGCACGATGAACTGGGCGCGTCACTCGACGAAAAGATTTCCATTGCCCGCTTCATGTCCGGCCAGACCCGCATCATGTTCAAGGACAGCTTTTCGGGCCTGATCCTTTCCGAACTCGGCTTCCAGCGTCCCGCAAGCCAGGACAAGGATGAGTTCGCCGAAGAGATCACTAAGGAGCGCATTCCCGAATTCGAAGGCGATCGCTTGATCACCTTCACCTATGAAACCGGCAATGGCGAAGGCGCGACCCAGGCGACAGATTGGACAGCCGACCCGCTCTGGCAGAACCTTGCCGTCGTCAAGGCCGGCAAGGTGCACGCCGTTTCGGACGCCGTCTGGAACACGGCCGGCGGCATTATTGCGGCCAATCTGCTGCTAGACGATATCGAAAAGATCTACGGCGTCACCAGCACCCGCTAAGCCGAGTTACAAAAAGAAACGGCCCCCGAAAGGGGGCCGAAATCTGACTCTAAACAACACGGCTGCGAAAACCTCTACCGCAGGCCCGCCTCTTCCAAGAGGCCCTGACGCTTGGCGTCATAGTAATAGCCGCTGGCATAAAGCTGCATGGCGCGCGATTCATTGCCGCCAGCCGTCACATAGGCACCGGCCAGATACCGCACTGCAAAGCGCAGATTGGTCTCGGCATCGAGAAGGCCGGCGGCCTCGCCACCAAAGCCCATGCCGCGCGCCGTCGCGTGGCTGATCTGCATCAGGCCATAATAGGGGCCATTGCGGGCGCCGGCATTAAAGCCGCTTTCCTTGGCGATGACGCGACGGACGAGGGATTCCGGCACCTTATAGGCACTCGCATAATGAGCGATCATGCCGTCCATCGGACCACGCTCGCTTTCGGCAAAGCCAAGCAGCATGTTCGGCGCGGCGCGCGGAACGGCTGCAGCCTTGGGCATGTAGCCAGCCGGCGTATCGCCGGGCGAAGCGGGCGCCAGGGACGCGATGGCGGCAGTGGCCGATTTGTTGCCAGGCAGTGGCTTTATACCGGCCATGGAGCAGGCCGAGACAAGCACGGCTAGCGTAATCGTTCCTGCCAGGGGCAAGACGCGTGCCGTCATTGATCTGTCCTTTATTGTCTCTGTCATGCGGCTCCTAAGGCGTAATCGCGGCGTCTTGATGGCGAATAGATGATTCAGCGTCAAGCGAAGGTAAACGTGATCGAAGTCTCTCCTATCTGACCGATCACGGTTTACATCTGAGGTTTAGCACCTACATTACCCGCCATCGCCGTCGTGCGCATCCGGTGCGTTCTTCGTCTTGAAGACGCGCTGCCAAAGCTTCGCAAGCTGCCATTCGGCTATTCTCGCGAAGGCGTGCGGCAGACTCAAACGGGCCAAGAAAGCCCCAATCCCCCGAAAGGTTTGAGCCATGACCAAGGCCAAGACCGGCGACATCGTATCAATCAATTATTCCGGCCGTCTCACCGACGGCACCCCGTTCGACTCCTCCGAGGGCCGTGCGCCGCTCGAGTTCAAGCTGGGGCAGGGACAGGTCATCAAGGGCCTCGAAGCCCATGTCGCTGGCATGGAAGTCGGTGAGAAGAGCACAGTCACTATTCCGTGCGACGAGGCCTATGGCCAGCGTCGTGAAGAAGCGGTGCAGCAACTCGACCGCAGCAAGATTCCGTCCGGCATGGAATTGGCGGTCGGTAGCCAGCTTCAGGCGCGCACCTCCGATGGTGGCCTCTTGCCCATCGTCGTCGTTGGCCTCGACGAGCAGAGCGTCACGGTTGACGCTAATCATCCCCTTGCCGGCCAGGACCTCGTCTTCGACGTCGAGGTCGTCGACGTCAAAGCGGCCTGATCGCAAGCATTCGGCCCTGTCTCCCCGCCCGGAGGCAGGGCCGCTTTATAGAGAGCGTCAATAAAGCCCCTTGACCGAACGCCTCGCGCTTTCTCTCTTGGCGCCATATTCGGCTTCGGGAGACCAAGATGACCGCGATCGGCCTACTCATCGACAACCAGAGCGCTGATGCCAGCAATGGCGCGCGCTTTGACCGCCGCAATCCGATGACCGGCGAGGTCGTCACCAGTGCCGCCGCCGCCACGGTCGAAGACGCCATCCGCGCCGCCGATGCGGCAAAAGCGGCCTTCCCCGAATGGAGCCGCAGCGCCCCCGCCTTCCGCCGCAAGATTCTCCTTGCCGCTGCCGATCGCCTCTCTGCCCGCGCCCCCGATTTCATCGCCGCCATGGCCGAAGAAACCGGCGCGACTGCTGGCTGGGCCGGTTTCAATGTCATGCTCGCTTCCGAAATTCTGCGCGAAGCCGCTGGCCTGACGACGCAAATCACTGGCGAAATCATCCCGTCCAATCGCCCGGGCTCGACGGCCTATGGCATTCGCCAGGCTGCGGGCGTCGTTCTTTCCATGGCGCCGTGGAATGCACCGGTCATTCTCGGCATCCGCGCGCTGGCGACGCCGCTTGCCTGCGGCAATACCGTGGTTTTCAAGTCGAGCGAGATTTCGCCGCGCACCCATTGCCTCCTTGCCGAGGTCCTGATCGAGGCCGGTCTCCCCAAGGGCGTTCTCAACGTCATCTCGCATGCGGCCGATGACGCTCCCTCTATAGTAGAGGCGCTCATCGCCCATCCTGCCATCCGCCGCATCAACTTCACCGGCTCGACCAATGTCGGCCGCAAAATCGCGGAGCTGGCCGCGCGCAATCTCAAACCCGCGCTGCTCGAACTCGGTGGCAAGGCGCCCATGATCGTGCTCGACGATGCCGATCTCGACGACGCCGTCGCTGCTGCCGCGTTCGGCGCCTATATGAATCAGGGCCAGATCTGCATGTCGACCGAACGCATTGTTGTCGATGCCAAGGTCGCCGGTGATTTCGTCGCCAAGCTCGGCGCCAAGGCAAAAAGCCTCAAGGCCGGAGATCCGCGCGACAACAATACCCCGCTCGGCTGCCTCGTTGATCCGCAAGCCGCCACGCGCAATGGCGCGCTGATCGCCGACGCTGTGTCTAAAGGCGCGACCCTTGTTGCGGGTGGCGGGATAGAAGGCGCCATCATGGAAGCGACCGTCCTTGATGGCGTCACGAGCGACATGCGCATCTATCACGAGGAATCCTTCGGCCCCGTCGTCGCCGTCACACGGGTAGCGGACATTGAAGAGGCGGTGCAGGTCGCCAACGATACCGAATACGGTTTGGCGTCATCCGTCTTTGGTCGGGATGTGACCCGCGCCATGGCGATCGCGTCCCAAATCGAATCCGGCATCTGCCACATCAATGGCCCGACCGTGCATGACGAGGCGCAAATGCCATTTGGTGGCGTAAAGGCCTCTGGCTATGGTCGCTTCGGTGGCAAGGCTGGGATCGCCGAGTTCACCGATTTGCGCTGGATAACGGTGCAAAGCGCTGAACACATCCATTATCCGTTCTGAACATCACTGGAACCAAATAGGGCGCTGAAACATTCACCGCTCGGTGAACAGAAGTGCTAAATCGGCGCTTAGCCCTTGTTTTCTAGGGCTTTCATCCGACATTTCCACAGCACACCCCCTCCCAAGGCGACAGAAATGTCATCGAGTTTGGAAAAGGGGGTTTACAGCCCCGAACGACCTCCCTATAACCCGGCTCACCGCTGCAGAGCGAGCCGCCAAACGGCGAAACGAACTGTAGCAAGCCACTGAAAAGAAAGAGCAATCTGACTTAGCGGTGGTTTCGAAATTCTCCTCGGTGAGTTCAAACGAACCGAAAAGAAAATCGAAAAAAGCGATTGACAGTGAAAAAGAACTTCACTAGAAACCGCGACGCTGACGACGCGAACGACTTTGAGTTGTTCCCACTGATTAGCGCAATCTGAC
>NZ_LMQU01000015.1 GCF_001425445.1 Devosia sp. Leaf420
AAACCGGGAGGGGATCACGCTCGGGTACGGTCTGATGACCAAGGGCCAATCGATCGCCCTCCCGGAACCAATCTCGCACACTTTCAACAGACAAGGGCCTCTGTGGGAGCCACCAACATCTAGGCTTGTGCGAGCGACCCTCGGGTAAAGCCCGAGGGAAGCGCCGTGGTTGAGGAGAGATAGGTGCAATATCGTGCCAGTCTAAGAAGCCTCAGCGGCTTTCATGCCTCTCGACGGCATCCGTCCCATTCCTGAACAAACCCGCACGGCACCCGTCGCCAAAAAGTTTCACTAACTTTCTCGCAAAAACACTGAAACTCGCGAAAACTGATCCGAAAATTCCTCCGTATCTCTCCATGTCCCGACAATGAACGGGAACAGAATTACAGGAAGGAACTTTCATATGACCATTTCTATTCGTGCTCTCTCGGTTGCAGCCGTTCTCTCGTTTGGCGCTCTCACCGGCACCGCAGCATTTGCGCAGGACAACCCGATGGTTGGCGGCGCAGCAATGTTTGCTGACAAGAACATCGTCGAAAACGCTGTAAACTCTGCTGATCACACGACGCTCGTTGCTGCCGTCAAGGCTGCCGGCCTCGTTGAAACCCTCTCCGGCCCGGGCCCATTCACCGTTCTCGCCCCGACCAACGAAGCATTTGACGCTCTGCCAGCCGGCACTGTCGAAACGCTCCTGAAGCCAGAAAACAAGGATCAGCTCACCAAGATCCTGACCTGCCACGTTATCCCGGCCAAGGCTCTGTCGACCGATATCGTC
Source organism: Devosia sp. Leaf420 (assembly GCF_001425445.1). GTDB lineage: Bacteria > Pseudomonadota > Alphaproteobacteria > Rhizobiales > Devosiaceae > Devosia. The sequence goes on from NZ_LMQU01000015.1 coordinate 776, forward strand.
TCGATGGTTGAAGCTGATGGCGGCGAACATGTCGTCGACACCGTTGGTGGCTGCAAGTTGACCCTCAAGGCTGCTGATGGCAAGGTTACCGTGACCGACGAAAACGGCACCGTTGCCAATGTCACCATCGCCGACGTGATCCAGTCGAACGGCGTGATCCATGTCATCGACAAGGTTCTCACCCCCAAGATGTAATCTCAACTGGGTCGAAGGGTGCATTTGGCAATGAGTGGCTCCACTCCCCGGCCTGAATGCGTATCCCGTCCACGCCGACCCTAATGAGGTGACGAGGCTTCGCTCCCCCCGGTGCGAAGCCTCTCTATTTTTTGACGCATCAGCGCCCCTACGATCGGCTAAGATGCGCCTGTGCTCGAAAGGATTTTACCATGCAGATCTCTCGTCGCAGTTTTCTTGCCGCCGGCTCGGCCATGGCCGCGATTTCGGCGCTGACGCTTTGGCGCACGGGCGATCAGCCGAGCGCTGCCGAAGGCGATTTTCCCTTTAAGCTGACCGATGCGGAATGGAAGGCCAAGCTTGACCCTGCCGCCTATGACGTTCTCCGTCATGAAGGCACCGAGCGTCCATTCACGTCCCCGCTCAATGACGAGCACGGCACGGGCGTCTTCCACTGCGCCGGTTGCGATCAGGCTCTGTTCAAGTCCGAAACGAAATTCGACAGTGGCACCGGCTGGCCGAGCTTTTACGATTTCATCCCGGCTGCCATCGGCTCCACTGAAGACAACAGCTTTGGCATGACGCGCACCGAAGTCCATTGCAGCAATTGCGGTGGTCACCAGGGCCACGTCTTCAACGACGGTCCCGCGCCGACGGGCCTGCGCTATTGCATCAATGGCGTCTCGCTGAAATTCGTCGCCGCCTGATCGGCATGGCTGAGTTGAGCGGGCCGGAGTTGCACTTCCGGCCCGAGCTTTTATAGGTGGAGCATCCTGTTCAGCCCATTGGCTCCGATGCGCATCACCATCATTGAGACCGGTTACGTCCCCGAAAAGCTCCGTCCCGAGTTCGGCTCATACCCGAAAATGTTCGAGCGCATGCTGGGCGGCGCTGATGGCGATTTCAGCTTTGACGTCATCGCTGTCGACGATAACGGAATGCTACCCGATCCGGCGCAGTTGGACGCTATTCTGATCACCGGTTCACCCGCCGGCGTCTACGAAGATCACGCCTGGCTGCCCCCGCTCCGCGATTTCATCCGCCAAGCCTACGCCGCTCAAATCCCCATGCTCGGCGTCTGTTTCGGCCACCAGATCATGGCCGATGCCCTAGGCGGAAAAGTCGAGAAATCCCATAAGGGCTGGGGACTTGGCCGCCACACATACGAGGTCAAAGCCCGCCCCGGCTTCATGCCCGATGCGCCCGAAACCCTCTCTATCGCCTGCTCGCACCAGGATCAGGTCATAGAGGCGCCAGGCGATGCCGAAGTCATCCTCGGCTCATCCTTTACTCCCAATGCCGGCCTTCATTACAAAACAGGAAAAGCCCTGAGTTTTCAGCCACATCCGGAGTTTGTGGATAGCTATGCCGAGGCGCTCGTCGATCTCCGCCGCGGCATCGCGCCAGATGAAGTTGTCGAGACGGGTTTCAAGTCATTCGATAAGCAATCCGACAGTTCTCGGGTTGCCAATTACATTGGCGCTTTCTTCCGCAACAACGCGTCATAACTTATGTGAAACAGCGTATTAACTAAGAAGGTTCATCTTTGCAGGCATGCCCTAGCGTCAAGGTCTGCAAATATGTTTGGCTTCAATAGCTTATCCATCACCAAAAAGCTCCTCATCGTCTTTATAGGCTTTGGTGTCATCGTCGCTGCCCTCGGTGGCATGGCTCTTTTCAGCGCCAAATCCCTCGCCGATCGTGGCGACGAAGTCGGCACCAGTTTCGCGCCCCACATCAAGGCGGCGATGGAAATCAAGCTGAACACGACAGCAGCCCATCTTCAATTCGAAGAGATCATGGGCGGCGACGAAACCGAAGATATTGCAGAGGTTTGGGCCAAACTCGACCGCGCCGAATTCTATCTGGGCGCTATCCAAAATGGCGCCACGAGCGGCGACGAAACCTACCTCGCCTCGACCGACGAAGGCGTCCAGACGGCCATCACCAAGGTCGCGGAGGCGCTCAGCGCGTTCCGCGCCGCTGGTGAGCAGCGCTATGCCGCGCGCGGCAATGGCCAAGAGGGCGTTGGATCAGCCGCCGACACGGCATTCGACGCAGGCTATGATAGCGTCATCAACGAAGCGACCAGCCTTGAAAGTCTCGTCCATGCGGACTTGCAGGCAGGCCTTGATCGTCTTGAAACCGCTCAGGTCTTTGCGATCGCAACACTACTGCTCGCGGGGCTTGGCGCAGCGATGGGCTGCCTGACCGTCCTCGTGTTTTTCCAGAAGGTTGTTGCCGCGCGGCTCGCACAACTCGTTGGCATTACTGCCCAATTGTCCAAAGGCAATACCGACATCGAAATCCCGGCGCAGAAGGTTTCGGACGAGCTCACGGTGATGTTCGATGCGTTTTCCAGCTTCCGCGGCGCGCTGATCGAACAGGCTGAACTCGAGCGCAGCGAGCAGGAGCGCAGCACGGAAAGCGGGCACCGCCGCCGTGCCTCCGACCGGTTGACCGAAGACCTGCGCGAGACGCTGCAGGCCGTGATGGGTGGTCAGCTCGCCAAGCGCGTTTCTGCCGATTATAGCCAGCCTGAACTCAGCGGTTTGGCCGGCGAGGTCAACTCTCTCCTCGATGCCGTCGACAACGGCCTTACGGGCACCGGCAAAGTGCTCTCGGCCCTGGCAAAGGCTGACCTGACCAAGCGTGTAAACGGCGAATTCCGCGGCGCCTTTGCCGAATTGCAGCACAATACCAATGCGGTAGCGGATCGGCTCGGTGAATTGATGGGGCGCCTCAAGGATACTTCGCATCTTCTGAAGACGGCCACTGGCGAGATCCTCGCTGGCTCCAATGACCTTGCCGAACGCACCAGCCGCCAGGCGGCCATGGTGCAGCAGACGACATCAACCGTGGCTGGCCTTTCAGGCACCGTGACCGAGAATGCAAAGCGTGCCGTCGAGGCTAATCGCTCCGTCAACGATGCCTCGCGCATTGCGGTTGAAAGCGGCATTGCGATGGAATCTGCCAATGCCGCCATGCAGCAAATTTCGACTTCGTCTTCCAAGATCTCCAACATCATCGGCATGATCGACGACATCGCCTTCCAGACCAATCTCCTCGCGCTCAATGCGTCGGTTGAAGCGGCGCGGGCAGGGGAGGCAGGCAAGGGGTTTGCCGTGGTTGCCGTCGAAGTGCGGCGCCTCGCTCAATCGGCCGCGGAGGCGTCCTCGGAGATCAAGCAACTCATCGAAATCTCTGCCGGCGAGGTCCACGCCGGGACCGAAGTCGTCATGCAGATTGCCGGCCAGATTGCCTCGCTCAATCTCTCGGTCAAGGAAAGCGCCAAACTGATCGGGGAAATCGCCGAAGCGAGCCGCGCTCAGGCGCAGTCGATCGGTGAGGTCAGCGTCGCCGTGCGGCAGATGGATGAGATCACCCAGCACAATGCGGCGTTGGTCGAAGAAACGAATGCCGCCATCGAGCAGACCGAGGCACAGGCTGAAGAACTCGATCAGATCGTCGCGGTGTTCGATATCGGCGATATACGCTCAGCAACGCGCTACGCTGCCTGATACCAGGCGCAGCTAACAAGAAGGCCCCGCGGGTCAGAGGACCGGCGGGGCTTTTGCATGTCAGGTGCTGCTGCTCGCGAGCAGCATGGCGATTTCGGTCCGCAATTCCTTGATCCCCGTGCCTTTTTCGCTTGAGGTAAGCAGCACACGGGGATGCGAGGCGGGGCGCTTAGCGATCGACCAGCGCGTCAATTCCAGCGCCTTTTCGACATCGGCCGAATTCGGCTTATCCGCCTTGGTCAGCACGACCTGGTAGCTGACTGCGGCCCGGTCGAGCTCGTTCATGACGCTGAGGTCATTGTCCTTCGGGCCATGGCGGCTATCGATCAGCACATAGACGCGGCGCAGCGTGGCGCGGCCAACGAGATACTGATGGACCAGCTTGGTCCAGGCCTTCACCTTCGGCTCTGGCGCCTTGGCATAGCCATAGCCCGGCATGTCGACGATGCGCAGGTTTTCGCTCTGGCTCTCGAAGATGTTGAGTTCCTGCGTGCGGCCGGGCGTGTTCGAGGTGCGTGCGAGGTTCGACGTGCCGCAAAGCGCATTGATCAGGCTCGATTTGCCGACATTGGAGCGGCCGGCAAAGGCGATTTCCACGCGGTCCATCGGCGGCAGGTCGGCGAGGCTGACGCAGCCCTTGGTGAAGAGGATCGGGCGCGCAAACATCAGGCGGCCGCGTTCGATGAGGTCGGTTGGGTAATCGATTTCGGTCATGTGGTCCTCGGCCTCAAAGACGAGGGCCCGCTGGTTTTCCAGCGGGCCCCGTATCGTGCGGGAATGTCGTTAGCTCTTGGAGTTTTCAGCCGGTTTGGGCTTCTTGCGGAAGGTGTCGAGGATGTTCCCAAACAGGTTCACCTCGGCGCCATGGCGCTTCATGATCACCCATTGCTGGGTCACCGACAGCGTATTGTTCCAGGCCCAGTAGATCACGAGGCCGGCCGGGAAGGCGCCGAGCATGAAGGTGAAGATGATCGGCATCCAGTTGAAGATCATTGCCTGGGTCGGATCCGGCGGCGGCGGATTGAGCTTCATCTGCACCCACATGGTAATGCCCATGATCACAGGCCACACACCAAGGTGGAGGAAGGAGCCAACGACCGGAAGAACGGTCGGATTCCAAGGGATCAGGCCAAAGAGCGTGAAGATGTTGGTCGGATCGGGCGCGGCCAAATCCTGAATCCAGCCGAAGAACGGCGCATGCCGCATTTCGATGGAGATGAAGATAACCGTGTAGAGCGCGAAGAAGACCGGGATCTGGATCAGGATCGGCCAGCAACCCGAGAGCGGATTGATCTTTTCCTTCTTGTAGAGCTCCATCATCGCCTGCTGCTGAGCAGCGCGATCTTCCTTGAGACGCTCCTGGATCGCCTTCATTTCCGGCTGCACGCGGCGCATGGCGGCCATGGAGGCATAGGACCGGCTGGCCAGTGGGAAGAAGATGGCCTTGACGATAATGGTCACGGCGAGAACCGCAAGACCAAAGTTGCCGAGGAGACCATAGAGCGTCACCAGTAGCCAATGCATCGGCTTGGTGAGGAAGTGGAACCAGCCCCAGTCGATCAGGAGTTCAAGGCGATCAAAGCCATGCTCGGTCTGATAGGCCGAGATGACGTGATCTTCCTTGGCGCCGGCAAAGACGAAGCTTTCGCTCGATGCGGTGCCACCGGCCGGCACGACGACCGGCTGGGTTTCGACATAGTTGGTCTGGTAGATCGGGGTCGTGCCCTGGGTCGAATAGGCAAAGCGCGCATTGATGCCGGCACCCGGCTGAGGCAGCACGGCGGTTGCCCAATATTTGTCGGCAATGCCGAGCCAACCCGTGGTCGAGGCGAAGTCGACCTGCTTGTCGTTCTGCAGATCATGGTATTTGCGCGAGACGTAGTTGTTGTTGCCGAGAACGCCGATCGGGCCTTCATGCTGGATGAAGAAGTTCTGAACCGGCGGGGTGCCCTGGCGAACGACGCGGGCATAGGGGAACAGCGACACATCGCCCGCACCGGTATTTTCGACCGACTGGGTGATGGTGAAGAGATAATGCTCGTCGAGCGCAATGGTGCGGCGGAAGATCAGGCCCTGGCCATTGTCCCAAACCAGCGTCACAGGCGTCGCAGCGGTCAGCGTCGTCGCGCCGTTTTCGACAGCCCAGACGGTATTGGAATCAGGGAGCGCGACGCTGGCGCCGGCTGCAGGAGCCCAGCCATGTTCGACATAATAGCCGCCGGGGGCGCCCGAGGGGCTCAGGAGCGTGATGATCGGGGATTCGGGATCGACCGTTTCGCGATACTTTTCGAGGCGGAGATCGTCGATGCGCGCGCCGGTCAGGTTGATCGAACCTGCGAGATCTTCGGTGTCGATGGCGACGCGGGTCGAAGCAGCGAGGGCGCTGGCACGATCGGCAAAGGTCTGAGCGCTGGCGGGCTGAGCGGGCGTTGCTGCCGACACAGTGCCATCGGGGTTGGCGGCCGGGACGGCCAGCGCTTCCTGTTCGACCTGCTGTTCAGCGGCGATCCGAGCTTGCTGCTGCGCACGCTCCATTTGCGGTCCGGCAACGAGGAACTGCCAGCCGAACAGCACGAGCATGCTGAGCACGACGGCGAGAATCACATTGCGATTGTCTAGGTTCATGATGTCGATTTCCGTGGGTCGCGCCCGGGCCGTATCCGATTGTCGTCCGCTTCCGTGTCATGCACGCGGGCTATAAGACCGCTAAGGTCGGTGATCATTTTGGCAAAGGGCCTGCTCAGGGCCTCGCGCCTTGCCAGCAGCACATAGTCGTGTCCGGGCCGAAAGTCATCTGCGCAAGCTGCCGCAGCCGCCCGCAGGCGACGCTTCATGCGATTGCGCTCCGGGGAATTGCCCACCTTCTTGGTGACGGTGAACCCGACGCCAGGCAGCGCATCCTCGACCGGTGCAACCTGCATTCCAAACGCAGAGCGCCCGGCGCGATTGCCCCGGGCTGCCCTCAAAAACTGCGAGCGCCGCTTGAGGCGGCGCAATGTCGCTTCCGCTGGAGCGTCGGCCGTCATCCGGCCAACAGCCTTAGGCCGAGAGCTTCTTGCGGCCGTCGCGACGGCGGCGGTTCAGAATCGCACGGCCGTCCTTGGTGGCCATGCGGGCGCGGAAACCGTGACGGCGAGCACGCACGAGCTTGGAAGGCTGGTAAGTACGCTTCATGACTTTTAACCGCGCAACCGCACGGTTCCTCTATTGCTGGCGCTTCTCGCGCATAAAACTTATCCGGCCGGCAGGGCAGAGCGCGCCAGCTTTGTTCGAGGGGTCTATAGGGAAAACCAGCCGCCAAGTCAACGCGGCAAGGCCCGTTCTCTTGCGCTTTCGGGGCGGTTGTAAAGCCGGGCAGGGAACAGCATAAGTGCAGGCATTATTCAGCCTGCGGCGGAGCTTTGCCCGTGTCCACTCCTCCTGATCTTTGCATCATCGGTGCCGGGAGCCTCGGCGTCGAGCTCGCGCTCTATGCTCGTCGTCTTGGCGCCAATGTGGTTCTGGCCGATCGCGGCGCGCCGGAGCCGGGCGATGCCGCTCATCTTTCCTTGCGCAAGGCCGCCTTGGCGGAGAGCGCCCGGCGTGTCGAAGATATACGCAGGGCGCCCGATCTCGGCATCGGCGCATCCGAGTTCAAAGTCTCGCTCAAACAGATCAGCGAGCGTGCTACCAAGCTCGTTGACGACCGTATGCGCGCGACTGCGCCAGAAATTCTGACTGCGCGTGGTGTCACGGTGATGCGTGGGGATGTCCGGTTCATCGATGCGCGGTCGCTGGTGATCGGCGATATAACGATCAAACCGCGAGCGGTGATCATTGCCATAGGTGGCTTGCCCGTTTTTCCTGATCTCGAAGGTTTGGCAGATGTTTCCGCCTTCACCACCGATTCCATCCTCGAGAATCAGCGGAAGCTCACGCACCTTGTTATCGTCGGTGGCGATGCCAGCGCCTTGGAGCAGGCCCAAATCCAGCGCCGGCTTGGCGCCGAGGTGACACTGGTACCGCACGGCGAGCTGCTTCCGGGCTTTGATCCCGAGGCTGTATCATTGCTGCTACGCTCGCTCCGGGAAGAAGGCGTTACCATTCGTGATGGGGTGCGCGTTTCCGCAATAAAGAAGCGGTCACAGGGAATCGGCGTGGAAATTGCCGGACCAGATGGCGCGACTGACGCACTCGACGCCTCGCACCTGCTGATCTCGATGGGCAAAGAAGTCGATCTCGACGCAATCGACATCGCCAAACTGAAGCTCAAGCCGAGCGCAGCGTCGATTGGATTCGTCCGCGGTGCTCTTGGCGCCTCGTCCTCGCGCTTCGTGCGATTTGCCGGCTATGCTGCGGGGCGCGCAGAGTGGTCCGAGGCCCTGGCCGAAGGCCGGGCGGCAGTCGAAGCCGCGCTTGGGCGCAGTTCACCGCCCTCTTTGCGCATACCGCGGACTGTCCTTACCGAGCCCGCAATGGCCGAGATCGCTCCGGCCGGCCTTGGGCGCAAAGGGGGCAATGAAACGATCCTCCGTGAAAACCTCGCGGAAAACGACCGCGCCGCAGCGATGGGCCAAGGCTCCGGCCTTCTCAAAGTGAGCGTGAGCGAAAGCGGCCAGATTGGGCGCGCGACTATTCTGGGGCCAGACGCCGCCGAATTGGCGGGCGTCCTGTCGCTCGTCGCGGATCGTAAAGGTGGTCTTCTCGATCTTGCCCGGTTGCCCGTGCCGCGTCCCAGCCTAATGGAGGTTCTTTCACGACTTGGAGAGAACTATTTGGCCGCTCAATACGTATCAAAGAGAGGGCAGGGCGGTCGCGCGATCCGTCGTCTGTTCGAGCGGTAGGTTGAGGGGCTGACGCCCAAGCCCGTCATCTCCTATGATCGAGCTGCGATGACAGACGAATCCAATGTGACACCGGCCCGTTTTTTCGGCCTCTCCAATAAGCTGATCGCGACGATCATCGCCGTGATTCTGCTTGTCGAAATCATCATCTATCTGCCCTCGCTCGCCACCTATCGCGCATCTTGGCTCGATGATCGTCTGCGCGTTGGCATCGTCGCGGCGCGTGTTCTCGACGCTGTGCCCGATGTCATGTCGCTACCGCGCAATCTGACCGATCGCCTCCTAACCTCTGCAGGCGCCAACGCCATTGTGTATCGCCGCGAAGGCCAGAGCCAGCTCATCGAACTTGCCGATCCGGTGACCCCTGAGCGCGTGGTTACGGCCGATATGCGCCAGCGAGATCTCCCGAGCCTTATCGTCGGCGCGCTCGATACGCTCTTTGCCGGCCCCGGACGCACGCTTCGCATCATTGGCGAGGGCGATCTCGAAGAGGCTCAGGTCGAGATCCTGATGTCGGAGCGGCCACTGCGGGCGGACCTCATCGATTATTCGCGCAATATCGTGCTGGTTTCTCTGGGCATCGCGGCCGTCACCGCTTTCGCGCTCTATATGCTCGTGAGCCAGCTTTTCATCCTGCCGGTCCAGCGGTTGACCACCAATATCCTCCGCTTCCGCAAGGCGCCTGAGAACGCAACGCTCATCCTCGATCCGACTTCGCGGCGCGATGAAATCGGGGTTCTCGAACACGAACTATCGGCGATGGAGAGCGAGCTTTTCAGCATGCTGCGCCAGCAAAGGCACTTGGCCGATCTCGGCCTTGCGGTCGCCAAGATCAATCATGACCTGCGCAATACGCTGACCTCCGCTCAGCTTCTGTCCGATCAGGTGGCGACTTTGGACGATCCCAAGGTCCAGCGTCTCGCGCCACGTCTCGTGACGACGCTCGACCGCGCCATCGGCTTTGCTCAATCGGTGCTCGATTATGGTCGCGAGGCCACCAGCGTGCCGCAGCCTGCGCCGGTGCAACTCAAGGCGCTGATTGAGGATGCCGCGTTCGAGGCGCACCTCGCGGGTCATCCCACGATTGCTTTCGATCTTGCAGCGCCGGGTGATGTCTCCGTCTTTCTCGATGCGGGGCAGATGACGCGTGTTTTCGTCAATCTCCTCAAAAACGCCCGCGAGGCTCTGGAAGCGACGCAGCAGACGTTCGGCCAGAAAATCACCGCGACCGTCACGCTGACCGATACACAGGCGATCGTGCTCATCAGCGACAATGGCCCCGGCCTGCCGCCTCGTGCCAAGGACAATCTCTTCGTCGCCTTCGAAGGCTCTGCGCGCGCCGGCGGCACTGGTCTAGGCCTTGCCATCGCTCGTGAACTCACCGAGGCCAATGGCGGCACCTTGCGCTATGTCGACAGCGCCGAGCCCGGCACCCAGTTCGAGTTGACGCTTCCACGAGATATTCACAGCCTCTGACAGCTTCACTCAAAAAGTGCGTGTCACACGCTTGCAATGCGCAAAGCACCACTATATGGGTTGCCTCGCTTTCGGGGAGAGCCAAGTTGCTCCCCACCGAATAGCATCCGCCACCGTGCGGCATGCGCGCCCGTAGCTCAGCTGGATAGAGCACCAGACTACGAATCTGGGGGTCAGGAGTTCGAATCTCTTCGGGCGCGCCATTTCCTTGCGCTGTTAGCAAGGAACTTTTTTTCAGACACTCTCATCATAAGCTGCGTGTAATATCAGTCCTGCGCGCCAGGCGTGTGACGTAATCACGCGCGAAATGTTACGCCCTCGCAGCTAGGGCGAGTTTGCGCCAGTTGAGGCGTCTGTCTGGGAATTGCGAACCACGCCTACTCTCCCGCTACCCGGGAAAAACATCTTCGCGACAATCAAAAAGCAGGACTGGTCACTAACCGTCCTGCTCCTTAATGCAAAAGTCCAAGCGGGCTAGCCGCTTGGAGAATGGTGCTGCTGTTGATGGTCGGTTTATCGGCCGTAGGGATCCCAGCCGTTCGCCTGGAACAGGGCGATAATATAGCCATAGCAGAAAGCGAATGCTGTCTCGAATGGCGCCTGCCCATCGATCTCCGGCACATGATCCGGCATGATCATGCAGTTGACGCCGGATTCTTTGTACACTCGCAGGCTGTGGGCCATATCCATATCGCCATCGTCCGGAAAAACTTCGGTAAACGAGAAGCGCTTCCCCTGAATGTTGCGGAAGTGGACGTTGAAAATCTTTCCACGCGTACCGAACCATCGAATGACGTCAGCGATCTCCTCGCGTGGATTTTCGAGGCTCTCACCGATCGTGCCCTGGCAGAAGTTCAGCCCGTGATAGGGGCTTTCGGCGATGGACACGAAGCGCTTCAGCCCTTCGACATGTGAGATGACGCTGTCTTCGATGCCGCGATAGTTCGGGGGCGTCATCGGGTCATTTGGATGGCACGCAAGGCGAACCTTATTGGCCTCGGCCACTGGAATAACGCGTTCGAGGAAGTAGGTTATGCGTTCCCAGAATTGGTCCGCCGTCACCCGGCCGGCAGATGTCAGATCGTCGGCATTGGTGATCTGATCAGCGCGGAATGTCGGCACCAGCGCGCCGCCACGTCCGCGTTCAGATCGCGTTCGGGGGACGCCCAGATAGCTGAAATTGTATTTGGCCGAATGGACACCGAGCGCGGCGAGGTCTTCGATAAGCCGACAAATCCCCTCTATCTGACGATCGCGCTCGTCACCCTGTCCAAGGACGATGGCAGGCGAACTCACTTTGTCGATGTTTTGGGTATCGATGTTCAACGAGGCGAGCGGAAGCTGCACCATGTCCAGCTTGAGGCCGGCGGCATCGACGCGCTCGATGTGGCGCGCCAGCAGGTCACGCGTCCAGTCGCGTGGCGCACCGATGGGATCAATGCAGACATGATAGAGCCCAAGCTGGGCAAGCTGGCGCAGATGGGCGTCGCCAAATTCCTCGAGCATGCCGCCGCTTAGCTGGGTGCCAACATACATGTTTAGTGTCCTTCAACTATGGAAGTGCGGTCTCGCCACGGCGCCGAGACAGGCTTGATGGCTGTGGCGGCAACACTCGCTTGAGTGGGGCAATTGCGAGACTCTCCGGCTAAGAGCCAGAGAGCCTGCCCGCGGCTCACAGGGAGGCAAAAGCCGCAGGATGAGGGTTAGGCGACTTTGGCGATGAGCGCCTTGAGTTCGTCCATTTCGGTCGCGGTCAGGTTAGTGAGAGGTGGACGAACGGGGCCCGCGATGCGTCCACGTGCTTCAAGACCCGCCTTGATGATCGAAACGGCATAGCCCTTCTTGCGATTGCGCAGCGCAACAAGCGGGAAGAAAAAGTCTTTCAGGATTTGGTCGGTCGTCGCTTTTTCGCCAGCGCGCAGGGCCGAGTAGAACTTTTGGGCAAGCTCTGGCACGAAGTTGAAGACCGCTGAGGAATAGGTGGTAACGCCGGCAGAGAAATAGGCCTGAGCATAGAGCTCATGGGTCGGCATGCCGCCGATATAGACCAGGCGATCCTGAAGCTTGGTCGTTATCTCGATGACGCGATCGACCTCGCCATGTCCGTCCTTGAGGCCGATCAGGTTGGGGCACTGATCGCACAGACGCTGTAGGCTATCGGCAGAGAGTATGATGTTGTCGCGATTGTAGACGACGACGCCGATGCCGACGGCATCGCAAACAGCCTTTACGTGAGCGACCAAACCGTCTTGTTCCGCAAACATCAGATAGGGCGGAAGCAACAGTATGCCGTCAGCGCCCGCAGCCTCTGCCGCCTTTGCCATTTCAACCGCCATTGCGGTGCCATAAGCGGCGCCGCCGACGATGGGGGTATTGGTTGACGTTGCCTTGGCGACCTTCGTTACGTAGGCGACTTCTAGCGGCGTGAGGGAAAAGAGCTCACCGGTACCGCCCGGCGCAAAAAGCACTGAAGCCTTATAGCCATCGAGCCAGTGGATATGTGCACGATAGGCTTCCTCATCGAAAGCAAGGTCCTTGGTGAACGTCGTGACGGGGAAGGAGAGCAGCCCGCTGCCAAGTGCAACCTTGAGTTCGGAAGGCGTCATAACAAGATTCCTGAATAGGGTGAGTGAAGAGTTGGAAGATGGTGGCGCAGTTCAGCCGCTTGCAATTCAAGCCTGGAGGAAGAAGGAACAGCGCGACGTGACTGATTGCAAAGTCGCACCCTCATTTCGCGCTACCGAGTGGAGTTGGGCGTCGGCAGGGCAGGATAGTCGTTGAAGCAATCAGCATTTCGCACGTCAGATCGACGCAGTGGGTGCAGCCAGCGCGGCCTTTGCGGATGTCTCAAACGCTGCCAAACGGCGAAATCCATATCAACCTCCTGATATGAGGTATGACATAATATGAATTTATCTATGATGTCGAGAGGTCGTTGCCAACTTAGCGTGCGAGGCGGCGATACCGCTTCTGACTGCCAAGCAGATGTTCGCGCATGGAGAGCCGCGCAGCATCAGGATCCTGATCGGCAATGGCATCGAGGATGCGCTCGTGCTCTGCAACAACGCCGGCGAGATAAGCCGGATCTTTTGCACTTGGCAGGGTAGGGAACTGACTGCGCGGAATCGATGCAGGCCCGAACCGTTTCAGGCCATCGATGAAAAACCGATTGTTCGTCGCTGCCCCGATCGCGAGGTGAAATGCAAAATCTGCGTCGGTGGTCGGTCGATCCTCGATCACTCGATTCGCCATGTCATGGTGGGCTGCGCGGATAGCATTTTCTTGTTCGGCTGAGCGGCGATAGGCTGCAATTGCTGCCGCCTCTGTCTCAATTGCCATACGGAATTCGAGCATTTCGAGGGTCTGGGGAATGCTCTGAATCTCGCTGGGCGTCAGATCGATCATGGCAGGTCGCGTCTGCTCCGAGACGAAGATTCCCTTGCCCTGGATTGGGATTACGAGCCCGGATGCGCGCAGCTCGGCGATGGCCTCCCGCACAACGGTGCGGCTCACTTCGAACTGTTGTTCAAGCTGCGGTTCGGTCGGCAGTTGAGAGCCGACGGGAAGCGCTCCAGAGGCAATTCGACGACGCAATTCGTCCACGACAATCTGCGCCAAGCGCGGGCGGCGCCGCGTAACCACTTGTTCCACTTGGTCTCTCCCCTCAACAAACACCGGTATGTGACAGACTATTGCCATCCGCTTGGAAACGCCATAATCATAATACGACATACAACCGACATGCTATGGCGGATATGGTACAAGACGGAGGAGTCTTTATGAAGCATTTTTCAAAGCATCTGCTGGCAGGTGCCGCATTCGCCCTGATGAGCGCAGTGTCGCCTCTCGCATTCGCGGCTACCCCCGATGATCAGCTCGTTATCGGTACATCCCTTGCCCAGGTTCTCTCTCTCGACCCGCAGCAGGGTACCGAAGTAAAGACCCAGGAAATTCTCGCCAATATCTATGATCGCCTGGTCGAATTCAGCTCGGAGGACAATTATGCCGTTCGTCCTCAGTTGGCAGAAAGCTGGGACATCGATGATGCCGGGATCACCTTTCATCTGCGGGACGCCAAGTTTACGTCCGGCAATCCGGTGCGTGCCCAGGACGTCGTCTATTCGCTCGTCCGCCTGATCAAGCTAGACCAGTCTGCTGCCGCGTCATTCAAGAATGCCGGCTACACCGCTGATCGTATCGAGAGCTTGGTCACTGCGGTCGATGACAAGACCGTTCGTATCGAAATGACCGACGGCGTCATCCCAGAATCCCTTCTCTACCGCCTGACAATGGGCACGGCGAGTGTCGTCGACAGCGTCGAAGTGCAAAAGCATGTCGTGAATGACGACTATGGCAACGAGTGGCTGCGGACCAATGCTGCAGGTTCCGGTCCCTTTACCCTCCGCCGTTGGACGCCCAATGACATTGTCCTCCTCGAAGCGAACGCCGATTATTGGGACGGTGCCCCGGCGATGCGCCGTGTTGCCATGCGTCACGCACCGGAAAGCCAGGCAGCTCGTTTGATGCTTGAGCGTGGCGATATCGATATCGCCAATGCGTTGACTGCGCCTGACGTGTTGGTCTTTGACGGCAAGGAAGGTTTTGAGATCGGCCAGAGCAAGACTGGTGGATTTTATGCCCTGGCGATGAATGCCGGTCGCGAGCCACTCAGCAATCCTCTGGTTCGTCAGGCCATTGCTTACGGCATTGACTACGAAGGCATCGCAAACACGATCCTTGGCCCATATGGACGTGCGCGCAATGTGCCGGTGCCAGAAGATTTTGAAGGCGCTATTGCCAATCCCGACTGGTCGTTCCAGCCCGAAAAGGCGCGCGCCTTGTTGGCCGAAGCCGGCTATCCCAACGGTTTCGACCTCACCATCAAGACCATTTCTCAGACCCCGCGCGTCGATATGGCAACCGCCATCCAGGCAAGCCTTTCCGAGATCGGCCTCAATGTTCGCGTCCAGCAGGGGAATGGATCAGACATCGTTGCTGCCCACCGTGCGCGCGACTTCGATCTGCTGATCCCACAGACTGGCGCATTCATGCCAACGGCTTTGGGTTCTATCGACAATTACGTCACCAATCCGGACAACTCGCTTGAAGCGAACAATGCCGGCAATTTTGTCTGGCGTTCTGACTGGGACATTCCTGAACTCAACGCTCTGCGCAACGAAGCAAATGGCGAGCGTGACGATGCGCGTCGTGCCGAGCTGATCAAGGAAATTCAGGAACTGTTCCTTGCCTCAAGCCCCGCAGTGATCCCGATGTTCGAACGGTTCGAGCCTTATGTGATCAATGCCAAGGTTCAGGGCTATGAAGGTCATCCCCTGTCCCTGACACGGCTTGAAGACGTAACAAAAAGCTCCGGCAACTAACGGACGAACGGCCGATCATGAAGGAATTCACTTTTATAGAGTTGGGCCGGCGCATTGGGCAGTTGCTCCTGAGCCTTTTTGTCCTCCTCCTCGTCACCTTCGTGATCGGCCGCGTGCTGCCCACCGATCCTGTTGGCGCTATTGTCGGCGAACTTGCCGATCCGGCGACCTATGAAGCCATGCGCCAGCGGTTGGGTCTGGATCTGCCGATCTATCAGCAGTTCTGGATCTATCTGACATCAATGGTTCAGGGCGATCTCGGAACCGCCATTTTGACCGGCAACCCAGTCGTCAACGACTTGCGCGCCGCTTTTCCGGCAACTCTCGAACTGGCGACCCTTGCTGTCGTTCTTTCGACCGTGATCGGCGTGCCGCTCGGGATGACGGCAGCGTTCTTTCGGGATAGCTGGTTCGATCAGTTTGCCCGCGTCATCTCGCTTGTCGGCCATTCCATTCCCGTTTTCTGGTTCGGCATTGTCGGGCTGGTCATCTTTTATGCGACGCTCAACTGGGTTGGTGGTCCTGGTCGTATCGACATCTACCTTGAAGGTCTCGTTGAACCACAGACCGGCTTGCTGTTGATCGATAGTCTCCTCGTTGGTGACTATGAAGTCTTCTGGAATGCAGTCAGCCACATCATTCTGCCCGCCTGCATTCTGGCCTATTCGGCTATGGCCTATATCACCCGAATGACCCGGAGCTTCACTCTCGAGCAGCTGAACCAGGACTATGTGATTGCGGCCCGCGCCAAAGGCGCTTCCAATTGGCGCATCGTCTCGGGACATCTTCTTCCCAATATCGCCGTCCAGCTCGTAACGGTTTTGGCCATTGCCTATGGCGGGCTGCTCGAAGGGGCCGTCGTGACTGAGGTCGTGTTTTCATGGCCCGGCATCGGCCAGTACATGACCAATGCCCTCATGATCGGCGACATGAACGCCGTCGTGGCGGCAACCTTGATCATCGGCATCATCTTCATGGTCCTCAATTTCCTTTCGGATCTCGCTTATCTCGTGCTCGATCCGCGTACTCGTGAGGTGACGACGTGAACGTTTCCCAGACCGTCCCGCCGCGAACCAAAAGCTTCCTCTCCGCGTCTCGCCTCGGCTCAGGCTTTGGCTCTGCCATAGCCAAGCTCAGCCGCGAACCGCTTGGCATGTTCGGCTTCATTGTCCTGCTTTTGCTGGTCGTTATTGCCATCTTCGCGCCCTTGATTGCGCCCTACAGCCCGACAGCGCAGAACTTATCCAATGTTCTCAAGCCGCCCAGCTGGACCCACTGGGCGGGCACCGACGAATTTGGCCGCGACATCCTTTCTCGCCTCATATTCGGCACGCGTATCACCGTGCAAACCGTTCTGGCGGTTACGGTCATCGTGGGCCCGCTGGGCATGCTGATCGGTATCGTCGCTGGCTTTGTCGGCGGACGGACAGACGCCATTCTGATGCGGATTACAGACATCGTCCTCTCTTTCCCCTCGCTCATTTTGGCACTGGCATTTGCGGCTGCGCTCGGTGCGGGGCTGGAAACAGCGATTATTGCGATCTCACTTACCGGTTGGCCCCCAATTGCTCGGCTCGCGCGGGCCGAAACGCTCATCGTACGCAATACCGACTATGTCGCTGCTGCCCGGCTATACGGCGCATCGCCGCTTCGGCTGCTGTTCCGCTACATCGCGCCCATGTGCATTCCCTCGGTCGTCGTGCGCCTGACTATGAATATGGCTGGCATCATCCTCACCGCAGCCGCGCTCGGCTTCCTGGGCCTCGGTGCGCAGCCGCCAGCGCCGGAATGGGGTGCCATGATTTCCAGCGGCCGCAAGTTCATGCTCGACAATTGGTGGGTCGCGGTCATGCCCGGCATCGCCATCCTCGTCACCAGCCTTGCCTTCAATCTGGCGGGTGATGCTCTCCGCGATATTCTGGATCCGCGCCATGCCCGCTCTTGATCCCATTCTCCAAGTCCGCAATCTGTCGGTCCGTTTCGGCCGTGCCTCTGTCAACGCCGTAAACGGGGTCAGCTTCGACCTGGGCGCCGAGCGTCTTGGCGTGGTTGGCGAGTCAGGCTCCGGCAAGTCCACGGTGGGCCGAGCGCTTATGCGCCTTCTGCCCCCCGTCGCGACAGTCCGTGCAGATCAGCTCGACTTCGAAGGTGCCCCGCTTCTGACCCGCAGCGAGCGCGTCATGCGCGGATTGCGTGGAAATCAACTGGCTCTGATCATGCAGGATCCGCGCTATTCGCTGAACCCTGTTCTGCCCGTGGGCAAGCAGGTCGCTGAGGCCGCAACGCTCCATCTCAAGGTCGGGAAGAAGGCCGCCTACGCCCGCGCGGCAGAGATGCTGAGCCGTGTCCGCATCGCAGATGTTGAACGCACCATGGCGCTTTATCCGCACCAGATCTCAGGTGGCATGGGTCAGCGCGTGATGATCGCCATGATGCTGCTGGCCAAACCGCGGCTCGTGATTGCCGACGAGCCAACCTCCGCTCTTGATGTCAGCGTGCGCGGCGATGTTTTACGGCTCCTCGACGAAATGGTGCGTGAAAACAATTCGGGTCTCATGCTTATCAGCCATGACATCCGCATGGTCGCAGCCTTCTGCGAACGTATTTTGGTGATGTACAAGGGCGAGGTCGTCGAGACCCTGACAAAACTCGAAGATGCGCAGCACCCCTATACGCGGGGACTGATTGCAGCCATGCCCGATCCACGCAAACCGGTTCGGCGCCTGCAAGTGCTCGATCGAAAAGCCATCGACGCAGCGGGAGTTCAGCCATGATCGAAGTCAGTGATCTTGCGGTCGCGTTTGGCCAGGGCGATGCGCGTCGCCAGGTGGTGAAATCCGTATCCTTTGCCGTCGCGAAGGGTGAGACGCTCGGAATTGTCGGCGAATCCGGGTGCGGAAAATCGACCGTGCTCCGCTCGCTCGCCGGACTGGACCGCCATTGGGAAGGCTCAATCAGCCTCGCCGGCAAACCGGTGAGCAAAGATCGCAGCCGCGAGCAGCTCCTTCTGGCGCAAATGGTATTTCAGGACCCGTTCAGCTCCATTCACCCGCGTCACCGCATCGAGCGTGTGCTTGTGGAGCCAATTCAAGCCATGAAACGCGGCGGTGGGTGGGACAAGGTCGGATCTGCACTTGAGCAGGTTGGTCTACCCAGTAGTTTCGCCGAACGGTTTCCTCACGAGCTTTCCGGCGGCCAGCGCCAACGCGTGGCTATTGCGCGCGCCTTGATGCTCGAGCCGGATATTCTCTTATTGGACGAACCAACGTCGGCGCTCGACGTGTCTGTCCAGGCCGAAGTCCTCAACCTTTTGAGTGACCTCAAGGAAACCAAGCAACTGACCTACGTCCTTGTCAGCCACGATCTGGCGGTCATCGCCCACATGTGCGATCGCGTCCTCGTCATGAAAGACGGCACTTTCGTTGATCAACTCGACAAGCAAGATCTTCAGACTGGCGCAACACATCACGCCTACTCAAAGCAGCTTTTCGAAGCCAGTTATCTCTAGCTCGCATCTTTGAACTCCTGATCGGGAACGATCATGGGCTGGATAGGGGAAGAGAGCATCTGCGGCGATTTAGGTTGTCGGTGCTCCACACCAACTGATCTCTGGCCTTGCAAGCAGTGTAGAGCGTTCCTAAAACCAGTCGCTGAAGATTGGCTTTGGGAATTGGCAATGGGAGCACATGACATTGAGGTGCATCCTGAGGCCGCTGTTGCGCCCGGCTTCCTGACCACCCACGCCGCACAGACGTTCAATCGTCTTGCCGACGAGGCCCTGCGGGCCGATGGTCTATCGCTGGCGCTCGTAGCGCCGCTGATGCTGCTTCATTGGAAGGGGCCAATGTTGCAGCGCGATATCGTGCTGCATTCGGCAGTGCGGCAACCAGCCCTGGTCGCCGTCCTTGGCAAACTCGAACACCTCCATATGATCGAACGGGTGGCCGTTGCCGCTGACCGACGCGCCGCAATGATCGAACTGACCGCGGCGGGAAAACAGGCAGCGCTGCGGGGCGGGGATATCTTGCGCTCGCTCAACAAGATCGGCCTTGCCGGGTTTTCGACCGAAGAGATTGCGCAACTGGTCGCGCTCCTTCAACGCTTCAGCGACAATCTCACCAAGGCAGCAGGAACGAAATATCAGAAGTGATGTTATTGGATCATCGGGAGATGATACCATGAGCAAACGCATTCTGATTTCGGGCGCCAGCATTGCCGGCAATACGGCGGCCTTCTGGCTCGGCAAGCTGGGCTTTGACGTGACCGTCGTCGAAAAATGGCCGGATTTCCGCAAGGGTGGGCAGAACATCGATGTGCGGGATGTCGGTCGAGAGGTCTTACGGCGCATGGGACTTGATGAGGCCGCGCTCGATCGGGGTACGAAGGAAGAAGGCACAGCATGGATCGACCATGACGGAGAGGTTGTCGCAGAATTCGTCACCGAAGAACTCGGCGCCGATGGTCCGACGGCGGAACTCGAGATCCTTCGTGGCGACCTGGCCGAATTGATCTATGACGCGGCCAAGGACCGATGCGACTTCCGCTTTGGAGACAGTATCGCGGAGTTCATCGATCATGCCGACCGCGTCGAGGTAACGTTCCAGAGCGGCCGCAGCGATAGCTTTGACGCTGTGATCATTGCCGAAGGCGTCGGCTCCGCCTCGCGTGAACTGGTGTTTCCCGGCGAGAATGAACCACGTTGGATGGACCTCACGATCGCTTATTTCACCATTCCCCGCGCGTCCGATGATGACCGCATGTGGCGCTGGTACAATACCACGCATGGCCGCAGCATTTCCCTCCGGCCCGATGATCACGGCACTGCTCGCGCTATGCTATCAATACGCAAGCCACATGAGGGAGAACAGGACTGGAACGAGGAGCAGCAGCGCGCTTTTCTCCGGGATCAGTTCAAGGACGCCGGCTGGCAGGCCGACCGCGTTCTCGCCGGGCTTGATCAAACCGACGACTTTTACTTCGATGTGTTACGTCAGGTTCGCCTCGAAAATTGGTCGAAGGGCCGCATAGCCCTCCTTGGCGACGCCGCGTGGTGTGCGACACCCATGGCCGGCATAGGCGCCACGCTGGCGGTCACCGGCGCCTATGTGCTGGCCCAAGAGCTCGCCCGAAACGCCGATATCGAAACTGCCTTTTCGCGCTATGAGCAAGCCATGCGCCCAATGGTCGAGGATGGCCAAGGCGTGCCGAAATTTGGCATCAAGATGATGAACCCCCAAACCTCGATCGGTATCAAGTTCCTCCACGCCGCCCTTCATCTCGCCAGCACGCCGCCACTCAGAAAGGTGATGGGGACCGCCTTCTCACGAAAGCTAAAAACGCCGGATCTGGACGTTTACGCGACGTAACCGGAGGAGCAGCAATATTGGCGACCATCGGCTAAACATCCGACATTCATTGGTAGTATCGCACAAATGCAATACTAAACGTCTGTCGTTTCTTGATAATCATCAGTACCGCATTCAAGAAAACTGTCGTTGACTAAAGTCCAGGAAAATGGAATGTTTGTTTCGTAGCTGAACCATATAGAACAAAAATGTCATTTGGTTCCGCTCACATGGGAGGAAATCGATGAACGTTTTGACGAAGGGCCTTGCCGCCCTCGCGCTGGCTGCCATTGTATTGCCGGCAGTTGCCATCCCCGCTTATGCCGAAGGCGAGCGGTTCGTGCTGGTGTCTCACGCACCGGATTCTGATAGCTGGTGGAACACCATCAAGAACGCCATTGCGCTCGCTGGCGAGCAGATGGGCGTAACTGTTGAATACCGCAATCCGCCGACCGGCGATCTCGCCGATATGGCGCGCATTATCGAGCAGGCTGCTGCGTCGAACCCTGACGGGATCATTTCCACTATTGCCGATTTCGACGTTTTGTCTGGCCCGCTCTCCGATGCCGTGGCGCGTGGTATCCCAGTCATCACCATCAATTCGGGCACCGAAGAACAGTCCAAGGAAATCGGCGCGCTTCTCCATGTCGGCCAGCCGGAATATGACGCCGGTTTCGGCGCCGGTGAAAAGGCCAAGGCGGCCGGCGTGACGAGCTTTGTTTGCGTCAATCACTACATCACCAATCCAGCTTCGGTCGAACGCTGCCAGGGCTTTGCCGACGCTCTCGGCGTAGAACTGGGCAATCAGATGATCGATGCGGGCCAGGACCCCGCAGAAATCCAGTCCAAGGTTGCCGCTTATCTCCAGACCAATCCCGATACCAATGGCATTCTAACCCTCGGGCCAACCTCTGCGCACCCAACCATCGCTGCCCTCAATGACAATGGCAAAGCCGGCACGATCTTCTTCGGCACGTTCGACCTGTCGAGCGAAATTGCCGCCGGTATCAAGGATGGCACGATCAATTTCGCCATCGATCAGCAGCCATTCCTCCAAGGTTATCTGCCCGTCGTCATCCTGACCAATCTTGCGCGCTATGGCGTCGTCCCGGGCAATTCGATCAATTCCGGCCCGGGCTTCATCACCAAGGACAATATTGCTCTCGTCGAGCAATATGCCGGTCAGTACCGCTGAGTTCTGTGCAACGGGGCCGTTTCGATGGCCCCGTTACCTCCTTCGGCAAAGGTTTCAAAAATGATTGAGCAGCCTTCGGGCGTAGCGGCCGCAGACGAGCGCGTTCAGCGCCAGTCGGCCCTGCGCAAGGCCTTCGTGCGTCCCGAATTGGGCGCCATGGCCGGAACAGTCGTCGTCTTCATCTACTTCGCCGTCGTCGCCGGCGGGACCGGCATGTTCGCGGCCGATGGCATCATGAACTGGGGCGTCGTGTCCGCGCAGTTCGTCATCATCGCGGTCGGCGCCTGCCTCCTGATGATCGCAGGCGAGTTCGATCTGTCGGTCGGGTCCATGATCGGCTTTGCGGGTATCGTGATCGCGCTTTTAAGCGTGCATCTCGGCTGGCCCATGTGGGCCTCGATCATCGCGGCCTTCATCGGTGCCATGCTGATCGGCATGATAAACGGCTATCTCGTCATCAAGACCGGCCTGCCATCCTTCATCGTCACCCTCGCTTCGCTTTATATCCTGCGCGGCTTGACCATCTATTTCTCGATCGCCACCACGCGCCAAACCATCATCAGCGGCGTTCGCGAAGCGGCGGAAGGCGATTGGCTTGCGCCGGTCTTCGGCGGAAAAGTCCTCGGCTTCTTTTTCACCTGGCTCGCCGATATGGGCCTGATCGCGACCTTCCAGGCCGGCAATAAAGCAGGCCAGCCCGTCGTCGATGGCATTCCCATGCTGATGGTCTGGGCGCTGATCCTGATCGTTTTCGCCCATATCCTTCTCACCCGCACCCGCTTCGGCAACTGGATTTACGCCGCGGGCGGCGACGCCAAGGCCGCCCGTTATGTCGGTGTCCCCGTCGATCGGGTAAAGATCGCCATGTTCGTCTTCTCGGCCTTCTGCGCCACGGTCTTCGCCACCTGTCAGGTCATGGAGTTTGGCTCGGCGGCAGCAGATCGCGGCCTTCTCAAGGAGTTCGAAGCGATCATCGCCGTGGTTATTGGGGGCGCGTTGCTCACCGGGGGCTATGGCTCTGTCATCGGCGCGGCTTTGGGCGCGCTGATCTTCGGCGTGGTTCAGCAGGGGCTGTTCTTTGCCGGCGTCGAAAGCTCGCTGTTCCGCGTTTTCCTCGGCGTCATCCTGCTCCTCGCGGTGATCCTCAATACCTATATCCGTCGCCTCATCACGGGGGAGCGCTAGATCATGGCCGATATACCCCTCATCGAACTTATCGATATCAAGAAGCAGTTCGGCCCCGTCATCGCGCTCAACGGCGTTTCGGTTTCTGTCATGCCCGGTGAATGCCATTGCCTCCTCGGCGACAACGGTGCCGGCAAATCGACCTTCATCAAGACCATGGCCGGCGTCCACAAGCCGACCTCGGGCGAAATCCGCATGAATGGCCAGAAGGTCGATTTCGCCAATCCGCGCGATGCCATGACCGCAGGCGTTGCCACAGTCTATCAAGACCTGGCGATGATCCCGCTCATGTCCGTCACGCGAAACTTCTGGATGGGGCGCGAGCCGCGCAAAGGTTGGGGACCGTTTCAGTTCCTCGACATGGACAAGGCCAATCGGGTCACGCTCGAAGAAATGCGCCGCATGGGCATTAGTTTGCGGGAGCCTGACCAGGCCGTCGGCACGCTCTCAGGCGGCGAACGGCAGACTGTCGCCATCGCCCGCGCCGTCTATTTCGGGGCCAAGGTGCTGATCCTCGATGAGCCGACCTCCGCCCTTGGCGTGCGGCAAACCGCCCATGTCCTCGCAACGATCGATCGCGTGCGCAAGACTGGCGTCGGCATCATCTTCATCACCCATAATGTTCGCCATGCCATGGCCGTGGGCGACCGCTTCACCGTGCTCAATCGCGGCAAGACACTCGGCACTGCCCGCAAGGGCGAACTTCAGCCCGAACAGTTGCAGGATATGATGGCCGGCGGCGCCGAACTTGCCGAATTGAGCGGTTCGCTCGGCGGCACAATCTGAAGAATAGTCGGGGCGCCGAAAGCGCTCCGCCATCTCGTTTCTCTCGAGGATATCATGACAGACACGATCGGCGTCGGCCTCATTGGCACCGGCTATATGGGCAAATGCCACGCCTTGGCCTGGAGTTCTGTGAAATCGGTATTCGGTTCCGGCCCACGGCCGCGCCTCATTCATCTTGCCGAGGCCAATATCGATCTTGCCCGTCAACGCGCCAACGAGTTCGGCTTCGAGCGGGCGACGGCGGATTGGCGCGAACTCATCAACAATCCGGATGTGGACGTCGTCTCTATCACCACCCCGAATGCCTTCCATGCCGAGATGGCCATTGCCGGGCTTGAGGCCGGCAAGCATGTCTGGTGCGAAAAGCCCATGGCGGTGGGCTTTGCCGAAGCGCAGCGCATGGAAGCCGCTGCGCGCGCCAGCGGCAAGGTTGCCATCCTTGGCTATAATTACATCCAGAACCCGCTCATCCGGCAGATGGAAGAGCTGATCACCTCCGGCGCGATCGGCACGGTCAACCATGTCCGCGTCGAAATGGACGAGGACTTCATGGCCGATCCAGAGGCCTTGTTCTACTGGAAGAGCGAAGCGAGTTCCGGCTACGGCGCACTCGACGATTTTGCTGTGCACACTCTGAGCCTGCTCCAGGTCCTGTTCGGCAATCCGACGCGCGTTTTTGCGCACCAGTCCAAGCCCTATGCCGATCGCCCTCTGAGAGACGGCAGCCGCCGCCCGGTCGAAACCTTCGATATTGCCAGCGTCCTCTTCGAGATCGACGAGATCAGCGGCGTTCTGTCGGTCAACCGCTCGGCCTGGGGCCGCAAAGGCCGCATAGCGCTCCAGATCTTCGGCTCCGCCGGCAGCCTCGTTTACGATCAGGAGCGGATGAACGAATTGCAGCTCTACCGCGCCACCGGCCCCTCCACCGCCCAAGGCTATCAAACCATCCTCTCGGCCCCCGCCCACAAACCTTATGACCGCTTCATCCCAGCCCCCGGCCACGGCCTCGGCTTCAATGACCTCAAGGTCATCGAATGCCACGAGCTTCTCCAAACCATAGGGGGCCAAAAGGGTAGGGTGATCGACTTCGCGAACGGACTGGAAATCGAACGAACAGTCCACGCCATGGCCCAAAGCCACGAAGAGGCTGGGTGGGTGACGATCAGGTGATATCGGACGCGGGCCATCGCCCCCATCCCCATGCTCCTGTTGACCAGCGTTCTGCATCCGTCGCTTTCGCATGGTAGGCCGCTTGCGGTTAGTCTGCCGCGCTAGTTGCGGGAGCGGTGACCGAGGCCGACAAGGCTCCAAGCGTTATCGTCCCGATCGAGTTTCGGCGAAAGATAGGCAGCCTGACCACGACGCCATTGCGCATGAAAGCAGTGTCAAGGCACACCATCCGTCGTCACAAGATGCACCTCGACATCGAGGCGTCGGTACGGCTCTGGGTCGGCCGCTCCAGCTTCTAGCACGAGGTGATCGATGCGCGCCGCGTCGGCCAGTTTGAAGGGCGCGATGGTGCTGAGTTTGTCGGTGGTGGCGGCGATGGTAAGGAGGCTGCTGCGGGCTATCATGGCGCGCTTGATTTCGGCTTCGCTGGCGTCGAGGGCCGTTACACCGAGCGCTGTGTCTATGCCGCAGGCGCCGAGGATAAACATGTCCGCAAAGATTTGCTCTGCCTCGCGAATGGTTTGAAGGCCGAGGCAGGCGCCTTTGGACTGATCGTAGAGACCACCAAGGACCATGATCGTGTGTTTGGGATTTTTCGACAGTGCCGTAGCGATCGCCGGCGCGTTGGTAACGATCATCAGCGTCAGATCTTTCGGCAGGGCCTGCGCAATGGCGAGATTGGTTGAGCTGGCATCGATGAAGATCGTCTGTCCATTTCTGACCAGAGCTGCCGTCGCCGTGGCGAGCCGGGCTTTCTGATCGGCCCGGTCCGTCGTCCGGACTGACAAAGATCCGGTATCGGGGGCGGGGAGCAGAGCACCGCCATAAACCCTGCGGCAATGGCCCAAACGTGCAAGTTCGCGCAAATCCCGGCGGACCGTGTCATCCGACACCCCAAACTTCGCCGCCAGATCGTTGGCCAGCACCTTACCGTTTTCGCTCAGCAATTGGCGAATAGCGTCGAGCCGTTCATCAGTTAGCATGGATCTTCTCGTTCATTCATGTTCTTGCATGTTTATGCATCTTTTGTCATAGCGTAATTCGCGAGTGGAGAACAAGCATGCATGGCACGGGACTGATACGGGGCAACGATCGGATAGCGACAAGGCTCATCTTCGCCTTGGGCGGCATCGTGCTCGGCGCATGGGCGCCACTGGTGCCGCTGGCCAAGGCTCGGCTCGGCGTCGACGAGGGTGCGTTGGGCCTCCTCCTTTTGTGCATGGGCGTCGGGTCCATTTTAGCCATGCCGATGACAGCCTTTCTCACGTCGCGGTTCGGGTGCCGGCAAGTCATCACCATCTCCGCCTCGGGCCTCTGCATTGTCCTGCCGCTTTTGGCCACTGTGGACACGGTCTTGCTTATGGCAGCAACCCTGGTCGGCTTTGGCGTGGTCATGGGCTGCACGTCCGTGTCGATGAACCTCCAGGCGGTTCTTGTCGAACGCGATGCGGGACTATCGCTGATGTCCGGCTTTCACGCCATGTTTAGCCTCGGCGGTATTCTGGGGTCTGGTGGCATGGCGGTGTTGCTGAGCGTGGGCGTGCCTGCCTATGCAGCGGCGCTCATTATTTCCATTTTTATGCTGGGCCTCCTTGTTGTCGCCCGACCGGGCCTTCTGCCCTATCGTGAAGAGCGCGGGGCCAAGCCCCCGGCGTTTGTCATCCCCAAAGGCATCGTTTTGGCGATCGGTGCGCTCAGTCTACTTGCCATGCTTGCAGAAGGCGGCGTGCTGGATTGGGGCGCCCTTTTTATCGTCGAAGCCCACGGCGCCGATATAAGCTTGGCTGGTTTTGCCTACACTGCCTTTGCGATAACGATGACTATCGGCCGACTGTTTGGCGATAGGCTGCGCATGGCATTCGGCGATCTCGCCCTGCTGGTCGCCAGCGCCATGTTGGCTATGGCTGGGTTTCTCGCCAGTCTGTTCCTGCCCACGGCAGGCGCAGCCCTTGTCGGCTTTCTGCTGGTGGGCGCCGGCATATCCAACATCGCGCCGATCCTTTTTACCCTCACCGGCCAAACCCGTCATATGCCGGCAAACCTCGCGGTCGCTTCGGTCCTGACCGTTGGTTATGTGGGCATCATCGCCGGGCCTGCCGCGATCGGGCTGATTGCCCACGCCACGAGCCTGCAAACGGCATTTTTCCTGCTTTGCGCGGCGATGCTGATCATCGCTGTCTCTGCCCGCCCCGTCTTCAATCGCGTCTAAACGACGCCAACCGTCACGAGTTAAAAGCCATGTCTGCAACACCTGCCGCGCCAAGCGAAACGCATCACGTCCTTTCGGGAACAAGGGAACAATGGGCGACCCGAGCAGTCTTTCTCGTTGCCGGGCTCGCCATGGCGGCCTGGGCGCCGCTCGTCCCCTTCGCCAAGGCGCGGGTCGGGGTGGAAGACGGCGCGCTTGGCCTGTTGCTCCTGTGTCTGGGATTGGGGTCGATCGTCGCCATGCCGATCACCGGCGTGCTGGCCAGCCGCTTCGGCTGCCGCGCCATCATCGTCGCGAGCACGATAGCCGTCGCGATCGTCGTGCCGTTCCTCGCCGTGGTTGATACCGTTCCGGGCCTTGCCATAGCTCTTGCCCTGTTCGGGGCAAGCGTCGGAACAGTGGACGTCGCCATGAATATCCAAGCGGTCATGGTCGAAAAGGACAGCGGACGCAATATGATGTCCGGCTTCCATGGCCTCTTCAGCCTTGGCGGCATTGTCGGCGCTGGTGGAGTAAGCCTGCTGCTCGGCTTTGGCGTCAGCCCGCTGGCTGCCACTCTCGCGATCAGCGCCATGCTTGCAGTTTTGCTGGTCTATTCCTTTTCCGGCCTGTTGCCCTATGGCAACCGTGAAGCCGGCGATACGCCGCTCTTTGTCGTTCCCAAGGGCATCGTCATCTTCATTGGCCTGCTGTGCTTCCTGGTTTTCCTTGGCGAAGGCGCGATCCTCGATTGGAGTGCTCTCTTTCTCATCGGCACCCATCAGGTCGATCCTGTTCAGGCCGGCTTTGGCTACACCATGTTTGCCATTGCCATGACCCTTGGACGGTTAACAGGCGACAAGATCGTCAAGGCCCTTGGCGGCACCAAAGTCGTCGTTATCGGCGGGCTCCTCGCCGCTGCCGGGTTTCTTCTTGCGGTGTTTGCGCCGGCCCAGCCTCTGGCCTTTGCCGGCTTCCTGCTCGTTGGCCTGGGTGCGTCCAATATCGTGCCGGTTCTCTTTACCGCTGCGGGCAATCAGACCCGCATGCCGGCGAGCCTTGCCATCGCGGCTATCACGACGCTCGGCTATGCCGGTATCTTGGCTGGCCCCGCGGCGATCGGCTTCATTGCCCAACACTGGACCCTCAGTACAGCCTTTATCCTTGTCGCAGTGGGGCTGGTCTTTGTTGCAGTAAGCTGGCCTCTGACCACGCGCCGTCGCTGACGGTGCCGCCCAAACCTAACGAAATTCGAAACGCTCGGTGATGATTTCCTCGCTCCGCAGCCCCGCTGATTCAAGCTGGGTTTTGAGGTCATCTGTCATCGCGCTCGGCCCACAAAGGAAGACGCGCTGTGTCCGCGGCGCGCCTTCGAGAGCATCGACTGCGGCAAGCCTACCTTTGATGGTGCTGTCGTGGATGGTGAAACGGCCATTGGGCAGCGCTGCCATCAGTGCTTCGATTTCAGCTTTGTATATCGCCTGTTCCTCGCCGCGAACCGACCAGATGAGATGGATAACCTGCTCCGGACGCGTTTTGGATAGGGCCTGCAGGGCGGATAAAAACGGGGTGATGCCTATCCCGCCGGCGATCCATAACTGGGGCGCGGAGCTCGAGAGAATATCTTCGCCAAAATGCCCATAGGGACCATGGAGAATAGCCTCTTTTCCGGCATCGAGCTCAGCCAAGCCCTTTGTAAATGGCCCCGCCATTTTGATCGACAGGCGGACACTGCCCTGATCGTCGATGCCGGAGATCGAGAACGGGTGACGGTCTTGACCCAGTCGGAGCAGCACAAACTTACCGGGCGCGGGGACGAATGACGTGGTGCCTGCAAAGACCAGCTCACGTACATCGCCAAAAGTCTCTGCCGATTGCACACTCACTCGGACGCCGCGGCGGGGCTGCAGGAAGACGCTGTCGAACCACGCATAGGTGCCCACGGCGACGGTCAGGATCATATACCAATCCCCCTGCAGCATGATCGCATGCACGGTGCCCCCAAGAAACGGGATGATCATCAGCTTGTGGGTTTTGAGCCAACGCCGATAGGGCATCTTCATCCAGATGGTCATGGCTACGAGGATCAGAAGGCCAAAGGTGCCAACCATGCCCAGCGTATAGGCCCAGTCACGCCCCGGCAGCATGTAGGTCGCGACGAGGCTCCAGTTCGGAAGGGCCTGCACCACCAGCGCGCCAGTATGGAGCACGACGAAGGTAAGCGCTGTCTTGCCGGCAAAAGTATGAAGCGCATAGACCCGGCTGGCGCCACCAAAAAGCCTCTCCATCCAATGCCAGCGCGTCGCGAGAATGAAATTCAGCGCAAAAAGCAAAGCGGCATAAAAGCCAAGGGAACTACCCGCTTCGTAGAGCGGATCGTCCTTGCTGCCATTTTGGAGGAAATCGCCGGTCGCAAGCCGCAGATCCGTCGCGCCGATCAGTTCGAATGCCGACAGGGCCAATGCGTAAAGCGCCACGGCACCGATGGCGATGCCGACGACGTTCTGTCCCTTGAGATTGCCTGGTAGCCGATGCGACAACCAGTTGATCGGTGCGTAGAAATTCATCCCCAAAATTGCCTCCGGCGCTGTTGCGAGGCATTTGAGGGCAGGGCGCTCTGAGCACCATGGCGAGGCCTGCCGAGGACTTCCGTAGTTCTACGGAGTGGCGGCGCCGGCCGCGTTCCAGACGCGGGTCAATTCGACCACCGAGGTCGTTTCGATCTTGGCGCAAATGGAGGATCGATGGCTTTCGACGGTTCTTGGGGATAGCTCAAGCGCCAACGCGATGTCCTTGGTCGCGAGACCTTTGGAGATCAAAGCAAGGACGTCGCGCTCACGCGGCGTCAGCCGGTCCAGCAATAGGCGAAATTCGGAATGTTCGGCGTTCCGCTGCGAGATTTCAGAGAGCACCTCCTGGCCGCGCTGGATCGCCTCGATCAGGTCTTGCTCGTCGACAGGCTTGGTCAAAAAATCCACCGCGCCGTTTCGAAAGGCACGACGGCACGCATCGATATCGCCATGGCCGGTTATGAGCACCGTCGGCCAGGCAATGTTCCGACTGCGCAATTCCTCTTGCAGTTTCAGCCCGGACATTACCGGCATGCGCATATCAAGAACGACGACGCCGGCACCGAGATGAGGCAATTGCGCCAGAAAGCTCATTGGGCCTTCAAAGCTGAAAACCTTCAATCCAACGGTTTCAAGCAGCAGTGCCAGAGCTTTGCGCACGGCAGGGTCGTCATCGATGAGGTGAACGATGTCCATCACTCTGCTCTCCCTGAAACCGGCAGGACAATCCGGAAGGTAGTGTTTTCGCTCTCGACATAACTCAGACTGCCGCCCATACGCTCGACGAGCCGCTGACACAAAGCCAGCCCGAGCCCCATGCCGGCAGGTTTGCTGGTTATGAATGGCTCGAACAGATGCGCCTTTACACTGTCGTCCACGCCCCGTCCGGTATCCACGATATCGACTACCGCCGTCTCGCCATCGCGCCGCGTTGACACGGTGATTGTTCCCCTAGCGTCCGCGATGGCGTCCATGGCGTTGCGCACCAAGTTGAAGATGACCTGTTCCAGTTGAACCGCGTCGGCCCGAACCGTCAGCAGCGGATCGGCGTGAACCTGCACCAGGTTGATGTGCCGCGCCGCGAGATCGCCCCGCACCAGACTTTCGACACTGCTTATCGCGTCAGCCAAGGAGACCACCGCGGACTCATGATTTTCAAGCCGCACCCATTGACGCAGCTTGGCAAGGATTGCCGAGGCGCGCTTGGTTTGAAGGATAGTCTCGTCCAAGATTGGTTCCAGCACCGCCACGTCGCCGCGCGCCAGCAGGCGGCGCCCCGCCTGCGCCTGACTTAGGATTGCGGTCAGGGGCTGGGTCAATTCATGCGCAATCCCGCTCGCCATCTCACCCAGTCCATTGACGCGCGAAGCATGTTCAAGACGCGCAAGATTTTCGCCACGAAGCGCGCGGCGCTCAGCGCGACGGGCCGTATGCCACTGCTGCCAGGCAATGAGAGCGAGGCAGTAAATAACAAGCGTCAATCCGCTCACCGCCAGCGTGGGCCAGATTGGCAGGAGCGATGTTAGTTCCGGAACAACCGTTGCGGACAGGACCAGCGGTTGGCTCGCGCTTTCCAAGGTCCCCACAAATTCGGGGTCTGCAATTGGCGGTCCCACCAGCAGCGTGCCACCGGGCAAAGCAAGGTTCGCGACGATATCGCCGAGGTCTTGCGGGAGCAGATCGCCTGCGTCGATCGTCAGGTCGACACCACGTCCCTCGCTCACAGTGATGAAACTATACTGCTCTCCCCGCCCGGCTTTGAGCCCACTCGTCTCGGATGACGTGGCCTCGATTGAAATCACACGTGGGTAAGCGGCCTCGATTGCCTCCGCGGCATCCTGAAACATTTGTCCGTCGCCGGATTGCAGGATAGCGGCCAAGGCCGTCGAGAGGGCGATGTGCTGCTCAACGAGAGCGGATGCCCGACCCTGAAGAGACAGCGCAGTCGCGTCAAAACTCTCATAGGCATTCGCCAGGTTCCAGATGAGGACGCTGGCCCCCGCGGCGAGAACCACCAAAATTCCGGAGATGACGGTGAGGAGACGAGCGCGGATCATGAGCCTTCAATAGCCGAGCATCAACCGGACCTAAAGGCAATCCAACGGGATGCAGACGAGAGCGCGGATTCACGCCTTGCCAAGTCCAGTTCTATTTGTCAGACATATGTCATTAGACCATTGTTAAGGAAATCAGATCGCGCGCAGCGCCGGACCTGAGGGGGGTTCGGCGTCAAGAGAGCGACCGTCTCTTGCTGGCCAAATGCCTGCACCGACGGCGCATGAGGGAACGTCCATCTGGCTCTGGATTAAGGAGGGAGCTCTATGAATACACTTGTGAGACTGGCCGGCGTGTTGGTCGCCGCCACGGCGCTTTCAATACCGGCATTCGCCCAAACGACTGTTGTTGCGCCAAGCGGCAGCACCGCCGGCACCTATATGGACTACATGAAAACGGTCTACGATCGCGGCACCGGCTCTGAACTGCTGCAGATCCCGATCGCGACCTTCGACAAGGAATTCGAACTGACGCCGATGGCGGCGGAAAGCTGGACCCAGTCGGAAGACGGTCTAACGTGGACGTTTAAACTGCGCTCCGGCCTTGTGTGGTCGGACGGCGAGCCGCTGACCGCTGAGGACTTTGTCTTTGCGCTCCAGCACGCCGCGACATCCGGCTACGATTTTGCCTGGTATTGGGACTTCGCCGGCGGCATCAAGGGTTGGAAGGAAGTCACTGAAGGCACGGCAGACGTGTCGACCCTTGGGCTCAAGGCGGTCGATGATCTCACAATCGAAGTGACGACGGTCGCGCCAAAGCCCTATCTGCCATCGGTGACGAGCCTTTGGTATCCCGTGCCGAAGCACAAGGTCGATGAACTGGGTGACGATTGGTCGCTCGATGTCTCGACCATCGTGTCCTCGGGCCCCTTCGAAATCGAGAGCTGGGAAAAGTCGAACAATTCCGTCGTTCTGACCAAGTCCGATACCTATACGGGCCCTTGGTCGCCAATGATCGACCGGCTCGAACTCGATCCGACGCTCAATGCGCCTGAAGTCGGCCTCCCGGCCTTCCTTGCCGGCGATGCGGACTATTCCTTCCTCAATACCGGACAGGTGCCCGTCGCAACGTCGCGTTATCCCGACGGCATCCGCAAGAACGCGGTTTTCGCGACCTCGTACATTTCGTACGATCTCGATGCCGCGCCGTTCAACGACGTCAATGTCCGCCGTGCCTTCTACTATGCGGTCAACCGCGACGAGCTGACCTCGACGGTCCTCAAGGACATCGCCATTCCGGCCGGCTCGATCCTGCCGCCCGGCTATCCTGGCTACAATCCCGATATCGCGGCGGAAGCCGTGTTCGATCCGGAAAAGGCCAAGAAATTCCTCGCCGATGCGGGCTTCCCCAATGGCGAAGGCTTCCCGGATGTCGAAATCTGGTACCGCGACGAGGGCGGATACAACAAGGCGATCGTGCCGGCCATGGCGCAGTATCTGCAGGCCGAGTTCAAGGAAGTGCTGGGGATCACCCTCAACATCCGCGCTTTGCCAGGGCCCGAATGGATGGATGGTCTTCGCGGCAAGAAGAACAATATCTTCATTGCCCCTTATGAATACGACTATCTCGATCCGTCCAACTTCTACGGCATCTTCTACAATGGCGGCCGCCACGGCTATTTCATTCCCGAATATGATGAGATCGTCGCCAAGGCCGATAGCGAGAGCGATTGGGACACGCGCTACAAGCTCTATGCGGAAGCCGAGCAGCTCATGATCGACCAGGGCCTCATCGTGCCACTGGTGCATCCGGTGACCATTGCGGTGGTGTCCGATCAGTTGACTGGCGATGGCGTACAGCCAAATTCGCTGGGCTTCACTCAGCTCGATCGTCTCGGCCACTACTTCTTCACGCACATCACGAAGCAGTAGTCGCTCCTCGCCCAACGCGCTTCCCGGCTTTGATCGGGAGGCGCCCTCTACCAAGGGCCTATTCATGCCTCTCGTCGAAATCGAAGGCCTGCGCGTCAGCTTTCGCCAATATGGTGGCCGGGTCGATGCGGTTCGCCATGTCAGCTTCAGCGTCAATGAAGGCGAAAGCGTCGGCATTGTCGGGGAATCCGGTTCCGGTAAATCCGTGAGCTGTTCAGCGCTGCTGCGGCTGCTGCCCGCGACCGCGGAAGTTGAGGCAATCACGTTGCGGCTCGATGGCGTCGATGTCCTCAAGGCAAATAGGGAGGACCTGGCGCGGCTGCGTGGTCGTTCCGCGGCCATGATCTTTCAGGATCCGATGACGGCCTTTGATCCGGTCTTCACCATTGGCCATCAGATCGCCGAGACAATTCAGGCGCACCGGAAGATCGGCAAACGCGAGGCTCTGGCGGAAGCCGAGCAGCTTTTGCAGCGGGTCGAAATCAAGAATGCAGCCGATGTTCTGAAATACTATCCGCATCAATTATCCGGTGGCATGTTGCAGCGCGCCATGATTGCCATGGCACTGTCCTGCCGTCCGAAACTGCTGATTGCCGACGAGCCGACCACGGCGCTCGACGTCACCATTCAGGCGCAGATCCTGCAGTTGATCAAAAAAGTGCAGGCCGAATTCGGCATGGCTCTCATCATGATCACCCACGATCTCGGCGTCATCGCCGAAACAGTTGATCGGGTCGTCGTCATGTATGGCGGCGAGATCATGGAAGAGGGGCCGGTTACCGAAATCTTCGAAGCACCCAAGCACGCCTATACCAAGGCGCTGCTGGCGAGCCTTCATTCGCGCTTCGAACCATCCAAGGGCGACCCGGACGCGGTGGCGCCGGCGCTCGAATTGCGCGGTCTCGCGAAATCCTATCACACGCGCCGCCGCAGCGGTTTTCGCGTCACTCACGGCGAGTTCCAGGCGGTAAAGTCGGTCGATGTGGTCCTGCCGCGCAACCGGATCGTGGCTCTGGTGGGGGAGTCCGGTTCTGGCAAAACCACAACCGGCCTCATGGCCATGCGCCTGACGGAGCCGAGCAGGGGCAAGATCCTGGTCGATGGTACCGATATTTCGGGGCTGGACGCAGCGGCACTGATCCCCTTCCGAAAGCGCATGCAGATCGTTTTTCAGGATAGCTATTCCGCGCTCGATCCGATGATGACGCTGAGCCAGATCATCGCTGAGCCGCTCCATATTCACGGGATCGGTTCATCGCGCGAGCAAACCCAGAAAGCGCTCGCTTGGCTCGAACGGGTGGGGCTCCCGCGCAATTTTGCCAGCCGCTACCCGCACGAACTGTCCGGCGGCCAGCGCCAGCGCGTCGCCATCGCCCGGGCATTGATCCTCGAGCCCACCGTGCTCGTCGCTGATGAACCAACCTCGGCGCTCGACGTGACGGTCAAGGCGCAGATCATCAATCTCCTCAAGGACCTGCAGGCCGAACTCGGGCTGTCGATCCTCTTCATCAGCCATGATCTGTCGACGGTCAAATCGCTCACCGACAGTGTCGTCGTCATGTATCGCGGCCGGGTTGTGGAGGAAGCGCCGACCGCGCGTCTCTTCGCCGATCCGCGACATCCCTATACCCGCGCACTGCTCGATGCGATCCCGGCGACCAATCCGCGCGAAAAGCGGCAACGCACATTCCTCACCGCCGAGGAAATCCGCGCCGGCACCCCGCGCTATACCGTCATCCAGACCGGCTCCGCCCCCAGTCCCGATCCGCAACTCGTCACCATCGCCCCAGGACATCGGGTCGAGGCGATCGTGACCACGTGAGGAGATAAGCGATGCTAGGCCATATCATCCGCCGCGTCCTCTCGGTCGCTTTCACCTTCATCATCGTGTCGGTCATCATCTTCCTGATGATGCATTCCGTGCCCGGCGGGCCGTTCGATGCCAATGACATGCCGGTCTCCGAGGCCGTCCGCGCCAAGATGATGGCGCAGTGGGGGCTCGATCAGCCGCTGCATGTGCAATATTTCAATTACATGTGGGGCGTCCTGCACCTCGATTTCGGGGTGCCGTTCCAGAGCCCAGGCGAAACCGTCGTCGAGCTCATTTCCCGCGCCTGGGTGCCAAGCCTAGTCCTTGGCGGGTTGGGTGTGCTGATCGGGGCGCCACTCGGCATTCTGCTCGGCATGGCCGCAGCCCTGAACC
Organism: Devosia sp. Leaf420; assembly: GCF_001425445.1. Lineage (GTDB taxonomy): Bacteria > Pseudomonadota > Alphaproteobacteria > Rhizobiales > Devosiaceae > Devosia. The sequence goes on from NZ_LMQU01000015.1 coordinate 36,719, forward strand.
GCAATTCCTGGATCGATTATGTCGCCTCGACCGTCGCGACCCTTGGGCTCACCATCCCGGTCTTCGTGACCTCGATGCTTCTTATTTTGATCTTCGCGGTCTGGCTTAACTGGCTTCCGGCAAGCGGCTGGCCGCAGCCCAATCGTTGGATCCTGCCGATCGCCTGCTATGCCGCGATCCCGCTCGCGACCTATGCGCGATATACGCGCTCGGCGGTGCTCGATACGCTCAATCGCCCCTTCGTCACCGTGCTGCGTGCCAAGGGCCTCAGCGAACGTCGCATCATCTTCCAGCACGTCATGCGCAATTCTGCCATTCCGCTGGTTACGGTGTTTCTGCCCATGTTCATCGGTACGGCCACGGGCTCGATCTTTGTCGAAGCCATGTTCCGCGTCCCGGGTCTCGGCGCTTATTTCGTCTCGTCGATCCAGGTGCGCGATTACACGCTTCAGATGGCGCTGATGCTGCTCATCACCTTTATGTACTGCATTGCTTATCTCCTCTCCGACATCGCCTATGCGCTCCTCAATCCGCGCATCCGGGTAGGAGGCGCCGAATGACCGATATCAGCGCGCCGGTTCCTGCCGTCCGTATGCGTAGCCCGCTCTGGTTTGCCTGGCGGCGGTTTCTTTCGAATAAGGCCGCCGTCGTTGGCGGCGCGGTGCTCACGGTCCTCATCCTGATGGCGATTTTTGCGCCTCTGATCACGCCCTATGACCCGGAGGCACAGAGCTTCCTCACCGAAGCGCTTGCCTTTCCCTCTGCCCAGCATTGGTTTGGCATCGACAATCTCGGCCGCGATTTCTATTCGCGCGTCGTCTATGGCGCGCGCGTTTCCCTGACCATCGGCTTCACGGCCGCCCTCTTTAGTGTGCTCGTCGGCATTCCTCTCGGCGCGCTTGCCGGCTATTTTGGCGGCCGCGTCGATTGGACCATCATGCGGGTCATTGAGATATTCTCGGTGGTTCCGCCTTTGTTGGCAGCCTTATTGCTCGGCGCGATCACCCGCGGTGGTTATGGCACCATCGTCTTCATCGTTGCACTTTTTGGCTGGGTGCAGGTCTGCCTCCTCGTCCGCGCGCAGATAAAGGCCTTCCGCGAGAAGGAATTCGTTCGCGCCGCCCAGGCGCTCGGTGCTTCGCCCTGGTATATCATCCGGCGCCATCTCATCCCCAATTCGATCAGCCCGATCATCATTGGCTTCGTGCTGTCCATTCCGCTCGCCATGATGCTCGAAGCCAGCCTCAGTTTCCTCGGCGTCGGCGTTCCCCCGCCCACGCCGACCTGGGGGCAGATGATCAATGAAGGCATCGACTTCATGTTCTTTTACTGGCACCTGGCCGTCTTCCCGACCGCCGCGCTTGCCATCACCGTGCTCGCGACCTCGCTTTTCGGCGATGGCCTGCGCGACGCGCTCGATCCGACCCTGAAAGGCCGCTAACCGTGTCCGACAATCTCGCCCGTCAGTTCCTCATCCGCGAGGACGTGACCTTTCTCAATCACGGCTCTTTCGGTGCCTGCCCGCGTCCGGTGTTTGAAACCTATCAGGCGTTTCAGCTTGAGCTCGAGAGCGAACCGGTGGAATTCCTCGGTCGCCGCCTCAACGACCTGATGCGCACGCCGCGCGAGGCCGTTGCGGCAGAATTGGGCGCGGCCCCAACCAATATCGCCGCGGTCATGAATGCGACAAGCGGCCTCAACGTCGTGGCGCAGTCGCTCCCGCTCAAGCCCGGCGACCAGATCCTGACGACCGACCACGAATATTCAGCGCTCGAAAAGACCTGGGCTTATGTCTGCCGCAAGACCGGCGCCGAAATCGTCGTCGTAAAAGTGCCGATGCCGCTGGTTTCCGAGGACGCCTTTACCGACGCCATTATCGCCGGCATGACCGACCGCACCAAGGTCCTGTTTCTCAGCCACATTACCTCGCCAACCGCCTTGGTCTTCCCCATCGCGCGGTCCATTGCCGAGGCGCGTAAGCGCGGTATTTGGTCGGTCATCGATGGCGCCCATACGCCGGGCCATATTCCACTGTCGCTCGATGCGCTCGGCGCCGATTTCTATTCCGGCAATTGCCATAAGTGGATGATGACCCCCAAGGGCTCGGCCTTCCTCCACGCCCGCCCCGAAGTGCAGGGCCTGCTCGATCCGCTCGTGATCAGTCACGGCTGGACCAAGGAGTCCAAGGAGCCCGGCGCGCAGGGCGCCTTCGGCAATTCGCCATTCATCGATGGCATCGAGGTTCAGGGCACGCGTGATCCCTCGGCCTGGCTCACCGTGCCTGCAGCGATCGCGTTCCGGAAGGAAAACGACTGGCTCTCGATTGCCGATCATTGTCGGCAATTGGCGCAGGACACTGCGCGCCGGCTTGGCGAATTGACGAGTCTTGCTCCGCTCAGCAGCCCGGAATTTTCGGCCCCGCAAATGGTGGCCATGCCCATCCCCGAATGCGACACAGCCGAAATTCACAAGCTGCTCTTCGAGCGCTATCGCGTCGAAATTCCAGTGTTCAAATGGCAGGACCATTGCATCGCCCGCCTCTCGGTTCAGGGCTACAATTCCAAGCCGCAAATGGACAAGCTGATCGACGCCCTCTCCGAGCTTCTCGATCTCGGATCGTTGCGAGGTCGTGCAGCAAGCCAGGGCTGACAAAGTAGGCAAACTGTGGTGAAAGGTGGCCCGCGCCGCTGTGAAGGAATGACGCCGTGAGCCAGGCAGCACTCGACTATCTCGAGCCGCTCGAAACCCGCACGCGTGGCGTAGCGGTGCTCGATGCGCTTGCCGATATGGTCGAGAGATCGGGCCTCACGATTGGCGATCGTCTTCCGCCCGAAGTTTCGCTTGCGGCAACTCTCGGCGTCGGCCGTTCCACCATCCGCGAAGCGCTCAACCGCTGGGAAGGCCTCGGCATCATCCGCCGCCGCCGCGGCGATGGCACCTATCTTTCGGCACGCGTCCAGACCTCGCGCGGCCTCGTCCCCACCATGGTGCGGCTTGAAGGCGAAGCGTTGCTGCGCCTCCTTGAAATCCGCCGGACGCTTGAAAACGACGTCGTCCGCAAGGCGACGATAAAAGCGACGCCGGCCCAGCGCGAAGACATTGGGCGTCTCTGCACGGCGCTGCTCGTCGATGTCGATGCCGGCCTCCCTTGGCGCAAGGCCGACCACGCTTTCCACGGCGCCATCTACGACGCTTCCGGCAATCCCATGTATGGCCAGCTTCTGGTCAATCTCGACGATGCCCTCGAGCGTGGCGGCAAGTCACCCTTTTCGGCCGATGCCTTCGGCCTCGATTCCTTCCCGATCCATCGCGATCTGGCCGACGCAATCCTTGCTCAAAACCCCGATGCCGCCGTGGATGCCATCGGCCGCATCATCGATGTGGTCGAGCGCGAAGTGCAGGCCATCATCGATGGCGACAAGCTGAGTTGAAGTTCAGCACCATCGGCTATCCAAATCGCTGATTGAACGCCCGCAGGTCCTGATAGAGCGCGCGATAGTGTTCAAAACGGTCGGTATAGAAATTGACGCGTTTAGGATCCGGCTCGAAGCTGCGCTCGAATTGGACGAGCCTGCGCACCGCATCCGGCAGCGATGGGAATGCTCCGCTCCCCACGCCCGCGATGATCGCAGCGCCAAGCGCGGCTGCAGCGGGAATGCTGGTGCGAGTCAGGGTTTTTCCCAGAACGTCGGCGCGGATCTGGCACCAGATATCGGAGCGCGCGCCGCCACCGCTAATGCGGATGCGTTCGGGGCTTATGCCCGCTGAACCTTCCAGCGCCTGGAACGCCCAGCGCACCGAGTGCGCCACCCCTTCCATCACCGCGAGCGTCAGTTGCTCGGGGCCGGAATTGGTATCGAGCCGCGCGAAAACGCCCCGGGATGAGGCGTCCCAAATGGGCGCGCGTTCCCCAGCGAGGTGCGGCAAGAAGATCGGTGTGGTCTCGGTGAGCGTCTCCGTCGAAGCGCGTTCGATCAAGTCTGCCGGCGAGCGGCCAAGAAGCGTTGCGAGCCAGGTCATCGACGCGCCACCCGATTGGGTTGGCGCGGCATGCATGCGGATACCCTCATAGGGCGGAAACAGGATTACGCCCGCCGTTGGGATAACCGTATCCGAGACGATACCGGGGATTTCGCTGGTCCCCGATTGATACATGGCATCGCCATTGGCAACGACACCGCAGCCGAACATGCCTGCCCAGGCATCCATGGCGCCAACCATAACGGGGGTGCCGGCAAAGGGGAGCCCGGCATCCATGCGCCCCACCTGATGATGAAACGGGTAAAGCGGTGGCAGTTTGGCCGCGGCTGAATCGACGAGGGCGAGGAGCGCATCGACATAGCGCCCAGCCGTATCGACCAGCCCCACGGCCGCGACCGCATCGCTCGCCACTTCACCGGTCAGCTTGAGTGCGATGAAATCCTTGGGCAACAGCACATGCCGCGTTGCGTCCCAATTCTGCGGCTCCGTCCGGGCGACGAAGGCCATGCGGGAGAGGGCGTGACTGGCGTCGATCGGCACCGGTCCGCCAAACCACGCGTTTTTTTGCTCAATGCTCACCTGTCGGTCGAGCTGCGCCGCGTCGTCCGCCGCCCGCGTGTCCTGCCAGGTGATACCGGGCCGCAGCGTCTCTCCCCGCGCATCGACAAAGACGTGGGAATTGACCTGCGAGGTCAGGCCGATGCCTATCAACCGCGACGGTTCTACCATTTCGGCGAAATGTCCAAGTGCGCCGAAAACGCCGCGGAGCCAATCTTCCGGCCTTTGCTCGGCCATGCCGGGGCTGGTACGAAAGGTGGAATGGGGATGCTCGAAGCTTGCCAATTGCTGACCCAATGCATCGATCAATGTGGCTTTGGTTGCCGTTGTCCCGATGTCGATCCCGATCAGGCAAAATTCCATGCCCGTTCTCCCCCGAATCCAGCTTGCCGTCCGGCAGGCGCCCCTTATAGTGCCTTGAAGCACAAGGATAACAACCGCCCGCTGCCCCGCTGGCGGAGATAGCAGGAGGGCTGTCTCGTGTCGCTCAATAAATCCACCCTGGCTTTAGCCGGTATTCTTCTCGCGACGACCGCTCTTGGCACAGGCGCTGCCTTTGCTCAGGCCAAGGTCGCCATCGTCACGCCCTATATGGCTCAGCCCGGCACCCAGTTTTACGTCGAAGCCTTCCAGGCCGTCGCCGACGAAAATGACTGGGACGTCAATGTGATCGATACGGCCGGCGATGTTGCCGCCGTCATCAGCCGTATGGAAGATCTCGTCGTCCAGAACGTCGATGCCATCGTCATCAATGTCGATCCGACCCAGGTGACCGCTGGTCTCCAGGCCGCCAAGGATGCCGGCATTCCCGTCTTCGGCATGGATGCCGGCGCCGATCCGCTGCTCGTCACCAATGTGACGTCCAATGGCTATGCCATGGCCGCCGAAACCTCGACCTATGTTGCCGATCGCATCAAGGGCGAAGGCAATGTCGTCATGTTCGTCTTCGAGGCTTTCCCGCCGGTGCAGGTCCGCGGCGTTGTCGCCGATGCGGTCTTCGGCAACTATCCCGATATCAAGGTGCTCGATCGCGTGACCCCGGACGTCGCCGATGGCGGCATTGCCGATAGCCGCGCCAAGATGGAAGCGATCCTCGCCGCCAATCCCGAGCCGGGCAGCATTAAGGCCGTCTGGGCGGCATGGGATCAGCCAGCTCTCGGCGCGCTGCAGGCCATCGAAGACGCCGGTCGTTCCGGCGAAGGCATCGTCATCACCGGCATCGACGCCAATCCCCAGGCCCGCGAAGCCATCGCCGCCGGCGGCAATTTCGAAGCCTCCGTCGCCCAGGATTTTTCCGGCATCGGCGCGACCACGGCTGATGCCGTTGCCCGCGTACTGGCTGGCGAAGAAATCCTGCAGTCGGTCACCTATGTGCCTACCAAGCTGATCACCAAGGCTAACGCCACCGAGTAATTGGTCACTTGTCCGAAACAGCTTTAGGGCAGGGGCCGGCTATGGCCCCTCCCATCCCGCTTCTCTCCGCCACATCCGTCACCAAGGCCTATGCCGGCGTTCCGGCCCTGTCCGGGGCCAGTCTCGTCGTTGCGCCAGGTGAAATTCACGCCCTTATGGGCGAAAATGGCGCTGGCAAATCGACGCTGATCAAAATCCTCGCCGGTGTCGTCGCTCCGGACACGGCCGATATCGCGATCGACGGCACGCCGGTCAGCATCGAGTCGACCAAGGCTGCATATCGCCTGGGCCTCCGTTTTATCCATCAGGAATTCAACGTCGTCCCAACCCTGTCTGTCGCCGAAAACATCTTCATGGGCCGCCGCTATCCGCGCCGCGCCGGCATTTTCGTCGATTGGGCGGAGTTGAACCGTCAGGCTCAGCGCGCGCTGGATCGTTTGGGCATCGACCATATCGACCCGCGTCAGAACCTTGGCACGCTCGGTCTTGGCGATCAGATGCTCGTCCGCATCTCCGCCGCGTTGCTCGACGATGCCAAACTCTACGTCATGGACGAGCCCACAGCCGCGCTCACCGCCGACGAGAGCCAACGCTTGTTCCGCGTCCTCCGCGAAATCCGCGCCTCCGGCAGCTCGGTTCTTTACGTCTCTCACCGCCTCGACGAGGTGATGATGCTTTGCGACAAAGCCACCGTGCTGCGCGACGGACGCTCGATCGATAGCGGCGCCCTGACCAACATCACCCACGACGATCTCGTCGCCCTGATGATCGGTAGAAAAGTCGAGGAAGCCTATCCCAAGGCCGTCGTCGCGCCGCGCGAGGCCACCGTCTTTTCAGCCACTAACCTCGTCAGCCCCGGCCTCAAACCCACCAGCTTCTCTCTCCGCGAAGGCGAAGTTCTGGGCATTGCCGGCCTCTCCGGTTCCGGCCAAAGCGAACTCATCCGCGCCATTTTCGGCGATGCCCGCATGACCGCGGGCACAATGTCCCTCGGCAACGCGCCCTATGCGCCGTTCTCCCCCGCTACTGCCTGGCAAAGCGGCGTGGCCTATGTCCCGCGCGAACGCCGCGCCGAAGGCCTCATCATGCGCCGGCCGATCTACGAGAACATCACGCTTGCGCACCTCAAGCGCCAGAGCAGCGCCGGTACCTGGCTGACCCCCAACCGCGAAAAGCGCTTTACCGCCGACCTCGGCGCCAATATGCGCCTCAAAGCCGTCGGTCCGGGTCAGGACGTCATCGAACTGAGCGGCGGCAATCAGCAAAAGGTCGTCTTCGCCAAGGCGGTCGCGGGCGATCCGCGTTTGTTGCTGCTCGAAGAACCCACCCGCGGGGTCGATGTCGGCGCCAAATTCGACATCTATTCCATCATCCGCGAGCGCACCGCCAAGGGTTCTGGCGTCATCCTCGTCTCCTCCGATCTCCCCGAACTGATCGGCCTTTGCGATCGCATCGCCATCATGCGCGATGGCGCCATCACCACCATTGTCGACGCCGCAGGTCTGCGCGAAGACGATCTCGTCAATCTCTGTTATGGCCGGACCACCGGCATGGTTGCCTAAGAACATGGTCTTCATCCGCCGCTATGGCACCCTGATCGGCTTCGTCGCCATCCTCGTTTTCTTCTCCGTCATGCTCCCCGGCACGTTCCCGACGGCGCGCAACTGGCTCAACATCACCCAGCAGACCTCCATGCTGATGGTCGTCGCGGCCGGCATGACGGTCGTCATGGTCATGGGTGATTTCGATCTTTCGGTCGGCTCTGCCGCGAGCCTTGCAGGCATCGTCGCAGCCCTGATGATGGTCGCCGGTCAACCGATCTGGGCCGCCGTTTCGGTTTCGCTTTTGGTCGGCCTCCTCGGCGGCGCCTTCAATGGCGCCATGGTCAGCCTTGTCGGCATCCTCCCGTTCATCGCGACCCTGGCGACCATGACCATGTTTTCGGGCCTCGCCTTTGTTGTCAGCGGCGGCAAGACCATTTCGGGCCGCGCCATCCCCGAGGACTTTGGCAATTTCGCCCGCGCCGGCATTCCGCTCGGCGAATGGGGCGGCGTCGCCATCAGCCTCCCCAATCTCTCCATCATCGCTATCGTGGTAATCCTCGCGGTCTGGGTCCTTCTCGAGCAAACCACCTTCGGCCGCCGCCTCTACGCCATCGGCGGCAATATGGAAGCCGCTCATCTGAGCGGCATTGCCGTCAAGCGCCTCAGGCTCATCGCCTTCTCGTTGACTGGTCTTGCCGCCGCCGCTGGCGGTTTGATGTATGCGAGCCGCGTCGCCTCGGCCAATCCGGTCCAGGGCAGTGGCCTCATGCTCAATGCCATCGCCGCGGTCTTTCTCGGCACCACCATGAGCCGTCACGGCGAGCCCCGCATTCTCGCCACTGTCGTCGGGGTCATCGTGCTGGGCGTCCTCGACAATGGCCTCACCCAGATGAGCGTCGATAGCTATATCCGTCAGGTTCTTGTCGGCGCGCTCATTCTCGTCGCCGTCGGCGCCGGCTCAATCGGCCAAAAGCGCCGCTGAGATCGGTAGCCATTTGCCATTAAGCGAAACAACCCCGCCGAAGCGGGGTTGCTGGGGTTCAGTGCTCAGGGCTGGGGCGAGTGCACCATGCCATGGGGTTGTTCGGCGTTCGGCATATGCGTCAGGAGTTCGGTATTGGGCGCCAGCGGTTCTGTCCGCACGGCATCGCCGTAGAACACCGTGTGTAGCCCCCAATAGCTTCCCGCAATGATCACCATGGCAGCGAGGAGACCCGCAGGCACTGCGCCAATTGCCGGCATCAGCGTTTTGAGGCGTGGGCCCGATGGCGTCGGATCGGCAGCTATCAGGAACAGCGTGCCCATTATCAGGGCGTGACCGACGAGATCGATACGGCCGAAGGGATAGACCGCGGTGGTGAAAATCACCAGCAGCGCCACGGCCGACAGTCGGCGAATCAACGGCGTCCAAAGAAGGCCAAAACCCATGGTGAATTCAGCGACGCCCGCCATGGGAATGAACGTGTCCCGCGGCATGCCGAAGGTCAGGTAGGGCCGTTCTTCGACAAGCGGATAGAACCATTCGGCATAGGCGAACTTTTCAAGGCTCGACCACATCAGCGCAATGGCGACACCCCAGCGAAGCACGGCAAATCGGTGCTTATACCACTTGCTCTCCGGAGCGCTGGCAAGCGCCAGATATCCGGCGACGCCGACGCCAAGCGCCAGATAGTCGAGCAGGTGGAAGAAGTCATAGTCGCGCAGCGCAATGACCCAGAGCCCGATAATGCCCGCCGCAGCCAGCGGCATGGTCCGGCGCGAGAATACCAGCAGCGCGATCAGCAATTGCAGCCACGAGACCCACTCATTGGGCGTTTGCAGGTCTGGCGTCAGATAAACCCCGCCAACGGCAAAGATCGCGACGAAGAAGGCACCGATAATGGCCCGCATGAAATCGTCCGACCGGGTCCAGAGCGGCGCGCTCGCCCAGTCAAGTCCGCTGCTGACCGCGCTGCCAAACTTGCCTTTTGCAATGACGACCGTTGCCGCGAAGAAGGCAAGGACCAGCACAATACCGAGCCAGAACCAGCCATTGGCCAGCGTGCTGGTGATCGGGGCAGGCGCAGCGCCCACCACGTAGGGTGCAAACCATTTGACATGGGCATAAGCGGGCGTTGCGGCGCCGAACCCCGCGAGAAGAACGCCGAGCGGTAGGCCCAGGGAAAGCCGGCGTCCAGCCCCCCTGCGCAGTGTGGCGACGGTTCCTTGGTGCACTATCACTTGCGACTCCATCAGTTCTGCAACGACTGCAGCTGAGGCCGGCATAAACGTGCATCGCCCATGCATCCTTGATCTCGATCAAACGGCTCGGGAAATGGGCGCGGCATAGTCGGGCTAGCAACGAGGCCCAGGAGTCTGAGAAAATGGACGTGATGAAGTGGGGTGCGGCAGGAATTCTGGCGGTCGCTTTTGTCGGTGCGCTGTTCGTGCGCGATCAGCCTGCGGAGGCTGCGGCTCAACTCCCTCTGCCGCCCATTTGCGGCGATGCCAGTGCCGACCATGGTGGCGCTTCGATGCAGGAGCACATCGACATGATGGCAGCCAATGCCGATCCTGCCCATGCGGCGCTGCTCCAGACCATGGAGCCGATGCATTCGGATATGATGCGTGGCATGACGCCGACCGATTTTCAGACCGCCTTCGTGTGCAGCATGATCCCGCACCATCAGGGCGCGGTCGCGATGGCAAGGGTCGCCCAGCAATATGCCAATGATCCCTGGATCAAGATGTTTGCTCAGGAAATCATCACTACGCAGCAGGTGGAAATCCGCCAGATGCAAGCCTGGCTGGCGCGCTTGCCGGCTCAATAGGAAAGGCGAAGGCGACACCTCCTCAAAGTCGCTGTGCGACTAGGCGGCCCATTGCTGAGCGGCCATTTCGGACAGTGCCTCGAACACTGCTGGGCTCCGCTCGAGCCGCGCGACCGTTCGCGCGCCCTCGAGCGAGGCCACCAGCGCGGCTGCCGCAGACCTTGCCTTCCCGCCACTCAGCCCGCACCCCTCGAAATGCCGCCTTATGATCTCGGTCGAGGTCGCAAAGCCTTGGGCCACCCGTTGTGTGAGGTCGGCATCGAGGGCCGGCAGTTCATTAGCAAGGTTCTGCATCAGGCATCCATATCGGAAGTCGGAGGCCTTCATGTCGGCGGCGAACGACCCAATCAGCCTTTGCGTAAAGCCCAGCGCATCGCCTGTTGTCTCCGCCGACACTGCCTGAATAACGGCAATGCGCTGCGCGACATAGCGATCGATCGCCTCTTCTGCCAACTGCACCTTCCCCTTGGGAAAATGAAAATAGAACGAACCCTTGGGCGCCCCGCTTTCCTCAAGGATTTGGGTGAGGCCGGTGGCCGTATAGCCCTGAAGACGAAACAGGCGAATAGCTGCAGCGATGGCATTTTCACGGGCGTCGGTTTTGCGGGTCATACGGTGTCCTACCACAAGAGCCTTGACCATACTATACCAACCGCCATAGTATGGTGATCGCCATAGTTGTTTGGCTCACGCAACTCGACGCGTTTACCGCCTATGAGAGAGGTGCCGATCAAATGGATTTCACAGATATTCAGGGCGCGCTGCCGGCGGCAATTCGCTCGCGAATGATCCCAGCGGTAAATGGCCTCGATCTTCATATTCTTGAAGCCGGGCATAAGGAGACCGGACGCCCGCTGGCGCTGCTTCTCCATGGGTTTCCGGATCTCGCCTATGGTTGGCGCCATGTGATGCCGCTCCTAGCAGAGGCCGGCTACCACGTCGTTGCGCCCGATCAGCGCGGCTATGGTCAAACCACGGGATGGTCGGCCGATTATGATGCGCCTCTCGCGCCCTTTGGCATTCTCAACATGGTGCGCGATACACTCGCCCTGGTTGCGGCCTTGGGCTATTCCCACACGTCCATGCTGGTCGGACACGATTTCGGCTCGCCCATCGCGGCCTATTGCGCCATCGCCCGCCCCGATGTGTTTCCTTCAGTCGTCCTGATGAGCGCGCCCTTTCCCGGCGTGCCGGCCTTTCCCTTCGACACCGCCGACAAAGCCCCGCAGCCCCAGCCAGCACAGTCCCCGGTGCAGCAATTGGCGGCCGGCCTTGCCGCGCTCGATCCACCGCGAGAGCTTTATCAGCACTATTTCGCATCGCGCAGCGCCAGTGATGATCCGCAAAATGCACCAGAGGGCCTCCGCCAGTTTTTCAGGACCTTCTTTCACGTCAAAAGCGCCGATTGGGCCGGCAATGCGCCGCATCCGCTCAGCCCCGCAAGTCCTGAAGCATTCGCCGCACTGCCCACCTATTATGTGATGGAAAAGGGGAAGACGATGCCCGAGAACGTCGCTCCATTCCGTCCTTCAGACGCAGAGGTTGCCGCCGCCCACTGGCTCACCGAGCCTGAGCTCGATGTCTATGTCGAGGCATTCTCGCGCACCGGCTTCCAAGGCGCGATGCAAGGCTACCGTGTGCTGTCCGACCCCGCACTCGGCGCCGAGCTGCGTCTCTTTTCCGGCCGGACGCTCGATGTGCCATCGCTCTTTATTGGCGGCGACAAGGATTGGGCACCCTACATTTCGCCCGGTGCGCTGGACCTAATGCAAACTACATCAACGACGCAACTGAGGGATGTCGCGTTCGTTGAAGGTGCGGGGCACTGGATCCAGCAGGAACAGCCCGCACAACTCGCTCGCCTACTGGTCGATTTCGCGGCCAAAGTTGGAGACGGTGGCCCGAAATCCGAAAAACGCTAGGCTGCATCGCTCTCGTTTTGCGGAAACATCGCCTTGCGCGAAGTTGCATCGAGGTCGGATTTGAATGTGTGAGCCGCTTTCAGCTCCAGCGCCTTTTGCACCGCGGGACGCGACGCCATTTCCGTCATGAACCTTTGGACATTGGGATAGGCCGAGAGCCCTGCATCGCCAAAGATGAAGCCTGCCGAAGCGGCCCATCCCCAAAGAGCCATGTCAGCGATCGAATAGGTCTCCCCCGCTAGATACTGGGCGCTGCCAAGGCGGTCGTCGAGCACCTCATAGTGCCGCGCCACTTCCTTGGTATACCGGTTGACGGCGTAGGGCAGGTGCTCGGGAGCGTAATGCATGAAATGGATGGCCTGGCCGGAGAAGGGCGAAAGCCCAGTTGCGACCAGCTCGAGCCATGAGAGCATGGCGGCATAGTCGCGCCGGTCTGTCGGCACGAAAGCGCCGTGCTTGTCGGCCAGATAGAGCAGAATGGCGTGAGAGTCGAAGACGATCGTGTCGCCGTCCACAATCGCCGGCACCTTGCCATTGGCGTTGATCGCCCGAAAGCCAGGGAGGTGCTGCTCGCCCTTGAAGATGTCCACCGGTTTGACCGAAAAGGGGAGGGCGAGTTCGTGCAGCAACACCGCAACCTTCATCGAATTCGGCGTCGCGTGAAAATAGAAATCGAGCATTGATGTCTCCTGTCTGAGCCGCGGTTTCGGGCTCATCTGCGGCCGAAGATGCCCCCGCGGCGCCTGACCCGGAAATCGATACGAAGATTTGCAGCTATCGCTGAGATCGATAGCTGCCCCTGCATTTGATCTCAGTAAGCCATCGATTTGATCGATAGCTCCAATCGCCGAGCCGCGTTTCAAGCCTGGCGGAGCGTGTCCTAGATCATGGGCATCATGATCGAAAGGACCGCATGATGATCTCCTGCACTTTGCTCGCCGGCGTTGCAAGCGCCGCTCTTCTCTCTCTGGCAGTGCCCACCACGGCTGCCGATATCGGCTTCGCCTCGGACCGCTCCTATCCCGAGAGCCTCACCTTTTCGGCCGAACAGGACGTATTCCTGCTCGGCTCCGTCACTCAAGGGCTGGTCGCCAAACTCGACCGGACCGGCGCCTACACGCCGTTTATCGCCGACGACAAGCTGGTCTCGACCGTGGGGCTACTGGTCGATGATCAGACTGATACGCTCTGGGTGACCAATTCCGATCCCGGAGCCGGGGCACGCACCAGCATAGCTACCCAAGGGAAACTCGCTGGCGTCGCGACATATGACGCCAAATCCGGCACGCCAAAGGACTATTACGATCTCGGCGCGCTCAGCCAAGGCACGCATTTTGCCAACGATATCGCGCTCGATGCTGCGGGCAATGCCTATGTGACCGACAGCTTCGCGCCGATCATTTACAAGATCGACACATCGGGGAAGGCGTCGATCTTTGCGCAAGACCCACAGTTCTGGTCCGAAGACGGCTTCAATCTCAACGGCATTGCCGTGCATGAAGACGGCTATCTAATCGTCGGCAAATACAACAGCGGCGAACTGTTCCGGGTGAGCCTCTCCGATCCAACGGACATTTCGAGTGTGGCCTTGCCCGAGCCACTGCTTGGCGCAGACGGTATTCATCTCCTCGATGGAGAACACCTGCTTGTCGTCCAGAACCTGGGGTCTGATCGGACAGTCGAACTGACCTCCACCGATGGCTGGAAATCTACGACCATCACGCGCAGCGAAAAGAGTGAACTCTCGATGCCGACCGCGGCGGTCGAGGCCGGAAATGGGGTCTACGTCCTCAATTCGCGCCTCGACACCCTCTTCGACCCGAAGTCCGAAAAGGTGGGCGACTACCTGCTTCAGCAGTTCTGAGCCTTACGTCAGGGCCAAAGCCCGGCCCTTGCCGTCGAGAGAATTTGCTGGCGTAGCCAGACATGGGCAGCATCCGCGTTCATTCGCGGATGCCAAAACATCGTCATTTCGAATGGCGCCAAATCGAGCGGGGTCTCGATGATCTCGAGCATGGACTCAAACCGCTGCAGAAACCGCCGGGGCAGGGTGCAGATCAGATCGGTGCTGGCCAGCATCAGCGGTGCCAATGCGTAACTTTGCACAGAGACGCTGACCCGCCTTGCCCGACCAAGCTCTGTCAGCGCCTGATCGATCATCCCTGAAAAGTGCCCACCGCTGGTGGAGATGAGCAGATGATCGAGAGCGCAGAATTCATCGAGCGTCATCGGCCCCGGATTTCGCGGATGGCCATGCCGATAGGCGGTCACGAATGCCTCTTCGAACAGTTTGCGCGCCATCAGGCCAGGCGCCGCGTCTTCGTTGACCCCGATGAAGACGTCCACCTCTCCCTGTTCCAAGTCTTCGGCAATCCGGGCCTTGTTGGGTACAGTAAAGGCAATCCGCGCGTCAGGCGCCGCGCTTCGAATTAGCGGGATAAGGTCGGGCGCCAGGATCGAAACCGGGTTATCGGTTGCGGCCACGCGAAAGATGCGCCTGCTGACGCTGGGATCAAAGACCCGCGCGGTGCCGATGAAATCGCTGAGCTGTTCCAGAAGGCTCGCCAGGTCGGGCGCCAAGGCCAATGCATGGGGCGATGCGACCATGCCCCGGCCTGAATTTGATGGAATAAAGAGCGGATCGCCGAGCAATTGCCTGAGACGCGTCAGCCGTGCCGACAGCGCCGACTGAGTAATGTTAAGCCGTGCCGCAGCATGCGTGACGTTTCGATCCCGAAGCATGGCATCGAAGGTCAGCAACAGGCCGATATCAAAGTCCGCGAGCAGATGGTTCAAGCTCTTATCCTCCGCTCCTGCGGTGTGCGGCCAGACATACCATCTCTCAACGCCGCGGTGCTTTGAAATTGCGCACTGCGACCAGCGCTTCAGGGGAATGGCTCCGGGCGATGCGCATCGCCGTCGACCGCATTTGCGATCATACTAATTCCATGAAATAGTACTAATCCGACCGCTGGGGTGGTGGCTCCCTGATCCAATGACCGAGTGCACTCGCCGATCTCATCGCGACGCACCACCGCTGATCTACTCAGCAAAAGGCCCGGCATCGCAAGATACCGGGCCTTTCATATCTTTGGTTCTAGATCAATGGCCGTAGGGATCGAGCCCATTGGCCTGGAACAGGGCGATGATGTAGCCGAACGCGAAGGCAAATGCCGTCTCGAAGGGTGCCTCGCCATCGATCTCCGGCATGTGGTCCGGCATGATCATGCAGTCGACGCCGCTCTCGTGATAGGCCTTAAAGCTCTGGGCCATGTTCATGTCGCCATCGTCCGGGAAAACCTCGGTGAAGGAATAGCGGCCGCCCTTGATATTGCGGAAATGGACGTTGAAAATCTTGCCGCGGCTGCCGAACCAGCGGATCACTTCGTCGATTTCAGCGCGCGGATTTTCCATGCTTTCCGCGATCGTGCCCTGGCAGAAATTGAGCCCATGATAGGGGCTTTCCGCAATCTGCACGAAGCGCTTGAGGCCTTCGGCATTGCCCAGCACGCGCTGTTCGACGCCGCGATAGCCCGGCGGGGTCAGCGGATCGTGCGGGTGGCAGGCGAGGCGGACCTTGGCGGCTTCCGCCACCGGCACGACGCGTTTGAGGAAATAGGTAATCCGCTCCCAGAACTGCTCGGCGCTGACTTTTCCGGCTTCGGTCAGCTCATCGCTATTGGTCAGTTGCTCATGCCGGAAGGTCGGGACGATAGCGCCGCCGCGGCCGCGCTCGGATGGCGTGCGCGGAATGCCCAGGAGGTTGAAATTGTATTTGGTCGCGTGGACACCAAGCGCCGCCAGATTTTGAATGATGGTGCACATGCCATCGATCTCGCGGTCGCGCTCGGGCGAGTTACCCAGCACGACGCCCGGCGATTGGTGGGTCCCGATACCCGAAGACGGCATCGGCAACTGCACCATATCGAGCACGAGCCCGTGCTTGTCGAGCCGCTCGATATGGCGCGCGATGACATCACGCGTCCATTCATAGGGATTGCCCGGCGGGTCGATGCAGACGTGCTTAAGGCCCAGTTGGCCCAGTTGCCGGAGGTAGCCGTCGCCGAGACGCTCCACGTCTTTGCCGCTAAGCTGGGTTCCTACATACATCGATGATCCAGAGTTGTGTGAACTTTGAAAAAGTTGTATGAAATATTTGCCGGTGCTACAAGTTGAATTCGGGCCACCTTCTCTAGGCTGAGGGGCTCGAAGACATCACATTCTGGGTGGGTTGATGATGCGGCAGGGTGCGGCGCGGCTGACGGATACGGTCAAGGGTGGGCTGATCAGCCTCATCGCGTCCGAAAACTTGCAGCCAGGCGACAAACTGCCGACAGCCGAACAGCTGTGCTTGAAGTTTGGTGTCAGCCGGACCGTTGTGCGTGAAGCCACTGCTAGCTTGCAGGCAGAGGGCCGGCTCGTCTCGAAGCGCGGTTCGGGCGTCTATGTCAGCGAAGCGCCGTCGCCGGCTCCCGGCTCGCTCGTGATGCGATCACCCAACGATATTGCCGATGTGATCGAGTTCATGGAATTGCGCATGAGCGTCGAAATCGAAGCAGCCGGCCTTGCTGCTGAGCGGCGCAACGAAACCGATCTCCTGCGGATCGAACAGGCCATGACGAGCTTTTCTCGGCATATCGAGGACAAGGCTATGGCGAGCGACGCCGATCGGGCGCTGCACCGCTCGATTGCCCAGGCGACCGGCAATCCGAAATTCGTCGAGTTCGTCGATCAGCTCGGCGAGCGCCTGATCCCGCGCAAAGCCCTTGGCGCTGCCTTTGCCGATAGCGACGAGCAGATCAGTTTTCTCAAGAAAATCCAGGAAGAACACCGGGCCATCGCCGATGCTATCGCTGATCGCCAGCCGCAACTGGCGCGCGATAGCATGCGTATCCATCTCGATAATGGCCGCCGGCGCTATCGCAATTGGAACCTTGAACACCAGACGGGTGAACCGCGATGAACGCTGCAACTGGCCCCGTTGACTTCGTCATCCGTGAGCGCTTCGGGGTAGGCGAAAGCGCAACCTGGAACGCCGCAACCGCCGAGCTTTTCTGGTGCGACATCCCCGCCGGCAAGATCCACGCTCTTCATATTGAAAGCGGCGCAAGGCGGGAGTGGTCCTTGGGCGACGAGGTTGCCAGCTTTGGCCTCGCCACAGGCGGGGGGGTCGTCGTCGCCCTATCAAAGAGCGTCATCCTCTTCGACCCCGAGACCGGCACCCGCGAGGTTTTGGCGTCGATCGATCTGCCGCCCCAAGTCAGCCGCCTCAACGATGGCAAGGTTGGCCCCGATGGCGCCTTTTACGTCGGCAGCATGGATCGCTCGCCTCAGCCGAAGGGCGCACTTTACCGCGTCGATGCCGCCGGTCGCGTCACCCTCCTTACCGAAGGCTTTTCTACCTCCAATGGTCTGGCTTGGACCAAGGACGGGAAAACCATGTGCCACTCGGATTCGCAGGGCGAGATGTTCATCGATCGCTGGGACTTCGATCCGTCCTCCGGCGCCATTTCCAACAAGCGCCGCTTGCGCGAACACGATCTCGCTAACGGGCGCGCCGATGGCGGCGCCTTCGATATCACCGATATCTATTGGTCAGCCGCGCCCTCCTGCAGCCGCATCAATCGCATCGATCTCGATGGCAATCTGCTCGACTGGGTCGATCTGCCCATCGCCAAGCCGACCATGCCCTGCTTTGGCGGACCGGACCTGCGCACCGTCTTCGTCACAAGCCTTGATTCCGGCCTCGCCGCACCCGGCCATGACGGCATCGTCAGCTTTCGCGTCGCCACGCCCGGCCTGCCGCCTTATATTTTCGGCAGCTAGTTAAACCCATCAAAACAAAAAGGCCGGTCGCGAGACCGGCCCTTCGTCATTCTGTCCCAGCCTCAGCTGACCGGGAACTGCGTTGCTTGCCCCGCGACAATATACCAAGTCACGAAGAGCGAGTTGATCAGCGCGCCCGGCAGATAGCTACCGGTCCTCCGATAGGTGAACGTCGAGAGGAACGCGATGATGGCCATCAGCGGCAGGAACTGGATGGCGACAACGGTATTGAGCGGCTCGTTGAGGCTCAGGAGGTGTCCGTTGATCAACAACCAGCCATATTGAACGACGAGAAACACGAGGAACCCCATCGCCAGTGCGCCGATATTGCTCAGATACTGCTTGGCCCGGCTGTCGCCCGTCACCGTCAGGCCGGTGTGGAGGCCACGCAGGGCCAGCACGAAGAACAGCGTAAACGGCACGAGATAGACGAGCGCGATCTTGGCCTGCAAGAGGCTCATTGGCTTCAACGCAACGACCCAGAACCGGAAGTCGATCTTGAAGAGGAAATCGGCTGCGATGACGAAGAGATAGCCGATCCCGACTGTCGCCAGCGCAATCAGGATCGAGCCGAGCACATTGCCCCGCGCCGAAACCTTTTCGCCCCGCAACACGAAGCCGATCAGGAAGACGATGACGCCATTGAGCACCGCCCAGAAAGCGATCTGGCTGGTGATCGTCTGCGGAAACAGCGCCGAACCCGGCAGAAGCTGGCCGCCCCAATAAAGGAACAGATAATAGGTCAGCACCGGAATGAAGGCGCTGAGCGCAAACCCGATCCACCACTTGGCCGTGCGGCTGCGATGCGCCGTTGCCACCGGCGCCTGGCGCAGATGGGCGAAGGTCGCAGTCGACAGCAGCATTTCAAATGTGCCGGCGAGCAAGATGATGAAGCCGACAAAGGCGATCAGCGTGCCGATTTCCTTCCAGAGCCAGATCTGGTCCGAGGAGGGAATGGGCTTGGCGCCTTCAAGCGTCTGGGCAAACCAGTCGATCGAATAGCCGATGGCTTCGGGCGAGATATGATCGCCCGGATGGGTCGTGTTCGGGGTCTGCAGCATGCGCGCGGTGCCGGCGGCAATGTCGCCATAGACATTGCCCGGAACCACCGCATCGGTCGTGCCGAATACGGCCTGCAGTTTCGGGCTCGACACGACGTCCTGCGCCCGATCGACGTTCCACATCAGCGGCGAGAATTCGTCGAATTTCGAGAATACGACAGCAAGGTTGCGCGGCCAGGTGGTCGAGCCTTCCTGCGCAAAGGGCGCGCCGGTGCTGGAGCCTTCGAGAACCACCGCTTTATAATCGTTCGGCATGGCCGCAGCCGCTGCCAGCACCGTCCAACCACCCATGGAGTGGCCTTCAAGGCCGATATTGTTGGTGTCGACAATGTCGAGACTGCGGAGATACGCGAGACCGGCAGGACCGCCAAAGCCATTGGCAAAGGCGGGCGCATCGGAATAGCCGTGTCCCGATTGATCGAGCGCCAACACGACATAGCCGCGGCGCGCATATTCGATGGCAAAGCCCGATTGGGTTTCGCGGCTATTGATGTAGCCATGGACCGCCAGAATGCCGGGTGCCTTGTTTTCCGCGGTCACGCCGGGCGGCACATACAGGAGACCGCTCAGAACCTGACCATTGGCGCCGTTGAAGCGTATATCGCGAATACTGATGCCGCCGGAGGTCTGGATAAAGTGCGCGAGAAGCGCACCGATAAGGATGACCACCCATCCCAGGTGGAACAGGCGAGATTGCTTTTTCATTTCAAAATTGCTCCCCAGCCAGCCGCTGCTTGGGCACAGTCATTCGGCCAGCCACTGGAATCGGTTATAGACCCAATCGAAAGAAAAGCGAACGAAAACGAAAGGCGTCACAGGTTAAGCGAAGAACCTGTTGGCGCTGCTTATCCGAGTGATTGCACTCGCTCGATGACGTTCCGTGCGACCTGGGCCGGCGTCAGTGTGGTCCCGTCGATCGTAAAAATCCCCAGCCGCCGATAAGTCGCCGCATCCTCGATCGCCTCGACGATGCCTGGCGCATGTTCGCCGCGCTTTTCAAGGCGGCGCTGGCGCTCGTCATCCGCGCAGTCCAGCAAAGTCCACGTCGCTTCGGGCCAATCAACCATCTCGTCCGGCGTTTGGACGCCGAATAACACCACCCGATCCGGCCCCACGCTTTCCACCATGGTGCGCACGAGCGCTGCATAAGTGGTCCAAGTGCTGGGTGTCGACGGAATATCAGCGCCGGCGAGTAAGCCCGCTGGTTTCATCAGCGCATCCCAGTCCAAGACAACCCACTGTGGTAGCTGGCTCGCAACCAAGGCAATGACGGTTGATTTCCCCGGACCCGGCGCTCCAAGGACAATATGCATGATGCGGCCTAAGCTCCGCGTCTCGCGTCAGCAAAAACGCCAAACGCGCGCAACAGGGCCCATGCCTGGCTCATGAAGCCGAAAAAACCGACCGTCCCGATCAGCACCCAAACAAGACTTTGGCCGAGGACGCCGTCCATTCCGGGGCTGCCCCATGTCCCGGCCAAGGCCGAGAGCCCGCCAAAGCCGCTCGCCAGGCCGAATGCCACGAAAAATGCCGTCACCGGTCCAGCAAGAACCACGGCCGCAAAAACAAAGACCATCGCCAACCTTGCCAGAGACGCCGTCTTGCCCCGAAAGGCCAATCCACAGGCCAAAAGACCGCAAACCGCACCAAAGCCGACGACCACCTCCTGGCTCGCATTGACGCCGAGACGATCGAGAACGAAAGCCGCAATCACGGCGACGCCGATCAGCCCCATGGTTGTGAGAATAAGTTTGCCCTTGTGCAGGTCGTTGCCCCTTGATGTGCCACGCAATTCTCGCATTTGTGCAGGGCTTCGGCCGCGGGCGCAAGTTCGCCGTCCCGGCCGAAGCCGGAACGATGAGCTGCAACCGTCCGTCCTAGGCCTTGAAGCCGGCAAGCTGCGCATGCAACATCGGATAAAGCTCCTCGGCCTTCATGTTCAGCATGGATTTTAAGCCCCGGGTGTCGTCGTCGGCCAAAACTTCGAGTGCGCCATTGGCAACGCCGTCATAGCCCTGCGACACGACGCTTGCCGCGCTGACCTTGGGCACATCCCAACGCGCGGACATGGCCGTGTCGATCATGCCGACCAATAGGCCAATCACCTGCGTCTTCTGGTCCTGCAACTGGAAGCGCAGACCGTTGGTCGCTGACCACATGGCGGCCTTCGAAACGGAATAGCCGGTGCCAAGCCCGATCCAGGATGCGGCCGATAGTACGTTCAAAATGGTGCCGCCGCCATGCGTCGCGAGCACAGGCGCAAAAGCGTTGGCGACGCGCAGATTGCCGAACAGATTGGTTTCGAGAATGCGCCGGAGGCTTTCTTCGGGACCCGCCAGCGAGTCGTTTTCCGGCGCGATGGCAGCATTGTTGACGAGAAGATCGACGTCGGCAGCAACCGTCGCAGCGTCGGTCACGGCCTGCGGATCGTTTATGTCGAGCGCGAAAGGCTGGATACGTGCATCTTCCCAGTTTCGCGGTTTCCGTGCGGCGGCATAGACTTTTCGCGCACCGCGTTCCAGCGCCTGCAGAACGAACTGCTCGCCTAAACCGCCATTGGCGCCCGTTACAAACACCGTGCGACCATCAAGTGACTTTTCCATGTGAGCTCTCTATATGAAGTGGGGACGATCCCCGAAAATTAAATGGGGACACTACCCACTTAAGCAAGGTGGTGTGGCGTTATTTTTAAGAGGCTGACTTGGCGAGCACGGAAAAGGCCCGGAAACCCCGCGCCGATGCGCTCAAAAACCGCGATGCGATTCTGGCGGCGGCGCGACAGACATTCGAGGCGGAGGGTGTCATGGCCCCGCTCGACGGCATCGCCGCGCTGGCCGGCGTAGGCAATGCCACGCTCTATCGCAATTTTCCGACGCGCGACGATCTGCTCGTCGAGATCATTCAATCGAGTTTCGAGACGGCGTTGGCAGAGGGCAGGGTGCTTTCCGAAACGCTACCGCCCGGTCAAGCACTCAGCGCGTGGCTGGTCAGCCTCGCCTGGCAATTGCGCATCTGGCACGATCTGCCCTATTGCCTCGCCTCCGCCCATGCCGAGCCCGGCGGCTCGCTCAGTGCGTCGAACCAGCCGCTGATCGACGAAACGGATCGCCTGCTTCAACTCGCCTTGGCGGCCGGACAAGCTGCGGAAAATGTCACGGCTGACGAGATCTATGAACTGATCCTAGCGCTCTCCTGGGCCATCGACCGTTACGGCGACAATGCCGAAACCGCGCGCCGCCGCGTCCTCATCGCCATCGCGGGCATTTGCGGAAAGCAGTCTTGACGCGGCTCTCTTTCGGCGCCGCGCCTGCCTGTGCTAATCGGAGGTACAACACCCCGAAGCGCGAACCCATTCCCGATGTCCAAGCTCGGCAAATTGCCGCCGCTCAATGCCCTGGTCGTTTTCGAAGCCGCCTCGCGGCTTGGCAGCTTTTCCCGGGCCGGTCTTGAGCTTGGTCTGACCCAGAGCGCCGTCAGCCGCCAGATCGGCAAGCTCGAAGCTTTTATCGGCTCAAAGCTTTTTGCCCGTGCCGTCCACGGCGTCCGTCTGACCCCGGTCGGCGAGGCCTATGCGGCCGACATTTCGCGGGTATTGGGTGAAGTTGCCGCCGTCACCGATGGCGTGCGTACCTGGACGGGCGCTCGCCAGATCACTGTCGCCTGTTCGCGCGGCATTGCCGATCAGTGGTTCATGCCGCGCCTCACGCGACTGCAGCACGATATTCCCGGGCTCGAACTGCGCCTCAAAGTCACCGACGACATCATGCACCTGCGGCTCGACGAGTTCGATCTCGCCGTCTTTTACCGCAGTGAAAAGCCGCTTGGGGTCAACACGATCGTCCTCGGCCGCGAAGAAATCGTCCCCGTCGCAGCGCCTGGCTTTCTCCCGCTGATGGATGTGCCCGATCCCGTCATCATCGGCATCGAGGAAACCCTGCGCGAATGGCAGGATTGGCCACATTGGTGGCGCAGCGCCGGCCTCACCGCGCCCACGGATCAACGCCGCTGGCTCCTTGGCGATTATGGCCTCTGCGTCGCCGCCGCCATGCAGGGTGGGGGATATGTGCTTGGCTGGACCTGGCTCATCCGTGAGCAGCTAGAAGCCGGCACGCTCGTGCCCATGCATGAGCACACGATGAAATCGGAAGGGCGCTTCTATCTCATGCGCCCCGCCGATCGGCATCAACGTCGCATCACCCGCGAAGTCGCCGATTGGCTCATCGCCAATAACGTCAATAACGAGGCTTAAGCTGCGACCTCGGTCGGCGGCAGCGTCTCGTCATTGGCCGGCGCCTGAATGGTCGCGGGCTTCGCGCTTTTCCGGCGCTGATGGCGGCTGTGGAGATAGCCGACGACGGTGAAAATCAGCCAGGCGACCTGGGTCAAAAGCGAGCCAAGGTTGAAATTCCAGATCAGCGAGTATATCAGGGCCACGCCCCCGAGGACGTTGAGCGCCGCATAGCGGCCGTCATCGATCGAGAGCACGCGCATCTGGATCAACGCATAGCCTGCCAGGTAGGCTACTGCGCCAACGAGCCCTACGGCAGTCGCAAGCTCCATCTCAAATGCTCCAAAATGCGCCAGGGGCGGCGCTGCAGTGCTGATCATGAATCCGGGACGATAGGCGCCGTTTTGCGCTGCGCCATCCTCCCCAAACAGAGGGGCATTTAGCCTCGAACCCGACCAAACCATGCACGCCGGATTCTGATAGGGGTATGATTTTATATCATGCCGGGCGCCATCATTTGCCCACTAGTATTCCGGCCATGGGGACGCCTCTGCTGCCCTGGCAGAACGGCGGAAGTCAAACAACAACAAGGTAGGAATATGTCGAACAACCAGTCGCCGTTCGCGCTGAGCCGCCGCCAGTTCATGGCCGGCGCCGCCGGGCTCGGTCTCACCACTCTGGCCAGCGGTCTCATCGTGCCGCAGGCCTTTGCGCAGGAAGCAACCCCCAAGCGCGGTGGCGTCCTGAAACTGGGCATCGGCGGCGGCTCGACCACCGACACGTTCGACATTCGCGTGCTCAATGATTGGGTGCCGGTCAACCAGGCCTATATGACCTTCAACGGCCTCGTCGAAATCGACAAGGACAACCAGGTCCAGCCCGAGCTCTTCGAAAGCTGGGAGCCCTCGGCCGATGCGAAAGAGTGGACCTTCAAGATCCGCCAGGGCGTCACCTTCCATGATGGCAAGACGCTCACCGCCGAAGATATCCTCTATTCGCTGAACCTCCATCGCGGCGAAGCCTCGACCTCCGCGGCCCGTTCCACCGCCGGCCAGTTCGCCGATGTGGTCAAGGTTTCGGATACCGAGATCAAGATCGTCCTCGATAGCGGCAATGCCGATCTGCCCTATATCCTGTCGGATTATCACTTCCTGATCGTCCCCGAGGGCTTTGAAGACTGGACCAAGCCGATCGGCACCGGCCCCTTCAAGCTCGAAAGCTATGAGCCCGGCGTGCGAGCCCGCTTCACGCGCAATGAAAGCTACTGGAAGCCCAACACCGCCTGGGTCGATGCCGTCGAAGTCATCGTCATCAACGATATCGCGGCCCGCACCAATGCGATGATGAGCGGCCAGGTCCACGCCATCAACCAGCTCGACTTCAAGACCGTTGATCTTTTGAAGCGCAATCCCAACCTTGAAGTCGTGCAGTCCGCCGGCGGCCAGCACTTCACTTTCCTCATGGATTGCACCCAGGGCCCCTATACGGACAACAATGTCCGCATGGCGATCAAATACGCCATCGATCGCGAGCAGCTCCTCACCACCGCCCTTCGTGGTTATGGCAAGCTCGGCAACGATCACCCGATCCCAGTCACCGATCCGTTCTATGCCGCCGACCTGCCGCAGCGCGCTTACGATCCGGAAAAGTCGAAATTTTATCTCAAGGAAGCGGGCCTCGATTCCCTCGATATCGAGCTCTCCGCCTCTGATGCTGCCTTCTCCGGCGCCGTCGATGCGGCTGCGATCTTCCAGTCTTCGGCTGCGGCCTCGGGCATCAATCTCTCGATCAAGCGTGAGCCAAGCGATGGCTACTGGTCCAATGTCTGGATGAAGGCGCCGTTCTCGATGGGATATTGGGGCGGCCGTCCGACGGCGGACCAGATGCTCACTATCGCTTACTCCTCGACCTCCGCGCAGAACGACACGCATTGGAAGAACGAGACGTTCGACGCCAAGCTCGTCGAAGCCCGCGCGCTTCTCGACAATGCGAAGCGCAAGGAAATCTACGCTGAGCTCCAGCAGCTGATCTCAGACGATGGTGGCGCGATGATCCCGATGTTCGGCGATTATCTCGATGCCGTCTCCACCAAGCTCGGCGGCGTCACCACTCACCCGATGTTCAACTTCATGGGCGCGCGCCTCGCTGAAAAGGTTTGGCTCGAAGCATAATGATCGAACTCATCCTTAAGCGTGTCGCGCTGGGGATCCTGACGCTTCTGCTGGTGTCCGCGTTGATTTTCGCGGGCACCCAGCTCCTGCCGGGTGACGTCGCCTCGGCAATTCTCGGACAGAATGCAACGCCGCAATCGCTTGCGGCGCTCCGACAGGACCTCGGCCTCGATCTGCCTGCGTGGCAGCGTTACCTCACCTGGCTCCAGGGCTTCGCCACGGGCGATCTCGGCATGTCGCTGGCCAATCGCCAGCCCGTCGCCGATCTCCTCTGGCCCCGCTTTGGCAATACCATGGCGCTTGCCGCCTATGCTGCCATTGTCTCGGTGCCGATTGCCGTCCTTCTCGGTCTTGCCGCTGCGGTCCGCCGCGGCGGCATTTTCGATCGCGGCATCAACATCGTCGCGCTCGCCTTCGTGTCGCTGCCCGAATACTTCTTGGGCCTGTTGCTCATTCTCTTCCTGTCGGTGCAGTTCAACCTCTTGCCGAGCCTTGCCGATACCTATGCGGGCATGAGCTTTCCCGATTGGCTTCGCGCCACGACCCTGCCGGCCCTGACGCTGGTTCTGGTCACCGTGGCACAGATGATGCGCATGACGCGTACCGCCGTGCTCTCGGTCATGGATCAGGCCTATGTGGAAACTGCATTCCTCAAGGGCCTCCGCACCAAGCGGGTCGTCCTTCGGCACGCACTGCCCAATGCCGCCGCGCCCATCGTCAATGTGGTGGCGTTCAACATCGCCTACCTCATCACCGGCGTCGTGCTCGTCGAAGCGATCTTCAATTATAACGGGCTCGGGCGCTTCATGGTCGATGCCGTCGCCAAGCGCGATCTGCCGCTGGTGCAGGCTGCGGCCATGGTTTTTGGGGCGGCCTATGTCATCCTCAATTCCATTGCCGATATCGCCGCCATCGCCCTCAATCCGCGTCTGAGGCATCCACGATGACAGCCAAACTCAAGGCAATCCCCATCTCCGCCTGGCTGGGCCTCGCCATCGTGACGCTCAACCTCCTCGTCTTCATCCTTGGGCCGATCCTCGCGCCCTATGGGCAGAACGAAATCGTCGGCGCGCCATTCGATCCACCATCGGCCCAGTTCTGGTTCGGTCTCGATCAAAACGGCCGCGACATGTTCTCTCGGCTTCTGGCCGGCGCGCAGATGTCCATCGGCGTTTCGCTCGCCGCCTCGCTGATCTCCTTTTCGATCGGGATACCGCTCGGCTTCATCGCCGCGCTTTTCGGCGGCTGGGTCGATACGGTGCTGTCGCGCATCGTCGATACCGTCATGTGCATTCCGGTGCTGATCTCGGCTCTGGTGGTGTTGCAGGCGCTCGGCTCATCCGTGCCGGTGCTGATCTTCACCATCGCGCTGCTCGACAGCACCCGCGTGTTCCGTCTCGCCCGTGTCGTCGCCCAGGGCATTTCAGTCCTCGAATATGCCGAAACTGCGCGTCTCCGCGGTGAAAGCCTTTTCTGGCTGATCACTCGCGAAATCCTGCCCAATGCCCTGCCGCCGCTCATCGCCGAATTCGGCATGCGCTTCTGCTTCACCTTCCTCTTCGTCGCCGGCCTTTCTTTCCTCGGCCTCGGTATCCAGCCGCCCTTCGCGGATTGGGGTGGCATGGTGAAGGATAATCAGCAGGCCATTTTGTACGGCCTCTACGCGCCGCTCTTCCCGGCCGCCGCCATTGCGCTTCTCACCATCGGGGTCAATCTCGTGGTCGATTGGCTGCTCAATTCCGGCGCCGCAGTTCAGGGAGCCGATCGTTGAGCAATATCCTGACTATTCGTGGCCTGAAGGTCGCGGCTCCTAACGGCGCCATCCTCGTCGATGGCATCGACCTCGATCTCGCCCCCGGCGAAGTCTTGGGGCTGATCGGTGAATCCGGCGCCGGCAAGTCCACCATCGGCCTTGCCGCCATGGGTTATGGCCGTGGTGGCTGCCGCATTGTCGGCGGCAGCATCACCATTGGCGAAACCTCGCTGATGGACGGCTCGCGCGCCACCCGCGAAAAAATGCGTGGCGCCCGCATCGCCTATGTCGCCCAGTCGGCAGCGGCGGCTTTTAACCCGGCCATCCGCATTGGCGAACAGATCGTCGAAGGCGCGCTCTACCACGCCAAGATGACAAGGCCGGAAGCGGAAGCCTGGAAGCTCGAGCTTCTCAAAACCCTGCAATTGCCCAATCCCGAAACTTTTGGCGATCGCTATCCCCATCAGGTCTCGGGCGGTCAGTTGCAGCGCGCCATGGTCGCCATGGCCATGTCCTGCCGCCCCCATGTGCTCGTCCTCGATGAACCCACCACGGCCCTCGACGTAACGACGCAGATCGAAGTGCTGGCGCTGCTTCGTAGCCTGATCCAGCGCTACAAGACCTCGGCCCTCTACATCACCCATGACCTCGCCGTCGTCGCCCAGATTGCCAATCGCATCATGGTGCTGCGCCACGGCAAGCTCGTGGAAGAGGGCACCGCCGAACAGGTGCTCGAAGCCCCGCGCGAGGATTACACCCGTATGCTCGTCGCCGAGCGGCAGGGAAATCTCTCCAATGCCGTGACCGACCATCCGATTGGCGAGGTGCTGCTCGACGTAAAGGCGATCGACGCCTATTATGGCAAGACCGCCGTCCTCGAGAACATCTCCTGCCAGCTCCGCCGCGGCGAAACCCTCGCTGTCGTCGGGGAATCCGGCTCAGGCAAATCGACCCTGGCGCGCTGCATCGCGGGGCTCCTGCCGACCTCGTCTGGCATGATCAGTTTCGACAAGAACCGGCTTGAACGCTCCTACAAGAAGCGCTCGAAAGAAGAACTGCGGCGCATCCAGCTCGTCTATCAACTCCCCGACGTGGCGCTCAATCCGCGCCAGACCGTCGGCGAGATCATCGGCCGCCCGATGAAATTCTACTTCGGTATGCATGACGTGCCGCGGGAGAAGGAGGTCGCGCGCATGCTCGATCTCATCGGCCTGCCACAGGAGTTCGCCACGCGTCTCCCCGGCGCGCTTTCCGGCGGCCAGAAGCAACGCGTTTGCATCGCCCGCGCGCTGGCGGCCAAGCCCGATCTCATCATTTGCGACGAGGTCACATCGGCCCTCGATCCGCTGGTGGCCGAGGAAATTCTAAAACTCCTCAAGAGCCTCCAGTCCGAGCTTGGCCTTTCCTATCTCTTCATCACCCACGATCTCGGCGTCGTCCGCCGCCTTGCCGACCGCACGCTCGTCATGCAACGCGGCAAGATCGTGGAGCAGGGGGCAACGGCCGAAATCTTCCAGCCGCCCTTCCACCCCTATACCGAAGAGCTCGTCATCTCCGTCCCCGAACTCCGCCGCGACTGGCTGGACGACGTTCTCGCCAAGCGCAAGGTGGCGGTTTAGCTCCAAGTTATCCTCACTCTCGATGTCACCCCGGCCTTGAGCGGGGGGCATCACCCACACCGGCCGTCATCCCCGCGAAAGCGGGGATCCATCCTGAGATCTCAAGATGGGCCCCAGCCTTCGCCGGGGTGACAACCGCAAATGGGCGAGCCCACGCCCCCAAAAAACACTCGGACCACCCCATGACCATCCGCATCACCGAACACATCTGCATCCCCCTCAGCGACGGCACGCGCCTCGGCGCGCGCCTCTGGCTCCCGGAAGATGATGCCAAGGTCCCGACTATCCTTGAATACATTCCCTATCGCAAGCGCGACGGCACCCGTGGCCGCGACGAGCCTATGCATGGCTTTTTCGCGCAAAACGGCTATGCCGCGATCCGCGTCGACATGCGCGGTTCGGGCGAAAGCGACGGCCACATGGCCGACGAATATCTCAAGCAAGAACAGGACGATGCGCTCGAAGTCATCGCCTGGATCGCCGCCCAGCCTTGGTGCGACGGCAATGTCGGCATGATGGGCAAGAGCTGGGGCGGTTTCAACGGCCTTCAGGTTGCCTCAAGGCGGCCGCCGGCTCTGAAAGCCATCATCACGGCCTATTCGACCGACAATCGCTATACCGACGATATCCACTATATGGGCGGCTTGCTGCTCAACGATAATCTCTGGTGGGGCACGATCATGTTGGCCTACCAAGCCCGCCCGCTCGACCCCGAAATCGTCGGCGAAGGCTGGCGCGACGCCTGGCTGAAGCGCGTCGAAGACCTGCCCTTCTTCCCCGCGCTCTGGCTCGAACACCAGCGCTATGACGACTATTGGAAGCACGGCTCGGTCTGCGAGGATTTTTCCGATATCGAAGTCCCGGTCCTCGCCATCGGCGGCTGGGCCGACAGCTACACCAATGCCGTGCCGCGCCTCCTCGAAGGTCTCAAAACTCCGCGTAAGGCGATCATCGGGCCTTGGGGCCATATCTATCCGCAGGACGGCGTCCCCGGTCCGGCCATCGGTTTCCTCGAGGAAGCCGTGCGCTGGTGGGATCACTGGCTCAAGGGCCGCGACACGGGCGTCATGAACGAGCCCGATCTTCGCGCCTATATCAATGACAGCGTCGCCCCCACCGGTACCCGCACCGACGCGCCCGGTCGCTGGGTCGGCGAAGCCAATTGGCCGTCGCCATCTATCGCGCCCAAGACCTTCACCCTTGGCAGCGACCATGCCCTTCACACCGGCACGGCTCCTGCCGGCACGCTGACCATCTGCTCCCCCCAAAGCCACGGCAAAGCCGGCGGCGAATGGATGGGCACCGGCTGCGTCGGCGAACACCCGACTGACCAGCGCCTCGACGATGGCGCCGCCCTTGTCTTCGACACGCCGGCCCTGACCGAAAGCTTCGACGTCCTCGGCGCTCCGCTGCTCAAGCTCCGCGTGGCCTCCGACAAGCCGGTCGCCCAGGTCTCGGTCCGTCTCTCCGACATCCGCCCCGACGGCACCGTCACCCGGATCAGCTATCAGGTCCTGAACCTCACCCATCGCGACAGCCACGAGAACCCCGAAGCGCTCGTCCCCGGCCAGTTCTACGACGTCACGGTAAAACTCAACGACTGCGGCCACCGCTTCGCCGCCGGCCACGCGATCCGCGTCGCCATCGGCACATCCTATTGGCCCATGGTCTGGCCATCGCCAGAACTCGCGACCCTCACCATCGACACATCGAGCAGCACGCTCTCGCTGCCCGTCCGCTCGTCGAACGACGCGTCGGTCGTCCTCCCGCCGCCGGCCCACGGTCCCGCGACCACGACCACCCAACTCGATCCCGGCACCGTCCGCCGCTGGTCGAGCCAGGACCATGTCGCAGGCACGACCACCTATGTCACCGAAGGCATCGGAGGTCTCTTCGGCGAGGGCATTTTGCGCTTCGATGATATCGGCACGGAGCTCAGCCACTCGCTGAAGCGCAATTTAACGATTTCGGACTACGAGCCGCTCAGTGCTAACTATCTGCTAACGCAATCGTACCAGATGGGCCGCGACGGTTGGCGCATCGGCATCGACAGCACGACCGAAATGCGCGCGGACAAGGACACGTTCTATCTCACCGGAACCCTCTCGGTCAGCGAGAATGGCACGGTGGTCAAAACGCGGGAATGGAGCCAATCCTTCCCCCGCGATCTCATGTAAAAAAGAGCCCGCCAACTTGGCGGGCTCAATCATTTCAAGCCTTTAGCACGATGACCTTGGTATCAACCGGGGTCTTGGCATAGAGGTCCATCATATCTTGGGTCAGAAGGCCAACACAGCCGCTCGTCACGCCCTTGCCGATCGTTTCCGGCATGATGGTGCTATAGATCGTGAACAGCGTGTAGCGGCCGTCCTGATAGAGGTAAAGCGTTCTGGCGCCTAACGGATTTCCAAGGCCCGGCGGCATGCCACCCGCATATTTGGCGACCTCAGGCTGCCGCGCGATCATCTCCTTCGGCGGCGTCCAGGTCGGCCATTCCGCCTTGCGCCCGATATAGGCTTCGCCGCTCCAAAGGAAACCGGCGCGGCCGATATTGGCGCCATAGCGTGTCG
Source organism: Devosia sp. Leaf420 (assembly GCF_001425445.1). Lineage (GTDB taxonomy): Bacteria > Pseudomonadota > Alphaproteobacteria > Rhizobiales > Devosiaceae > Devosia. The sequence continues at coordinate 68,175 of NZ_LMQU01000015.1, forward strand.
CCATCCCGTCGCCTTCGATACGGTAGACATAGTAATTCTTGGGGTCGACAATGATCGTCCCGACGGCTTCCTTACTGTCGTAACGCACTGTGCGGCGCATATATTTTGGGTTGAGCTTGTTGAGGTTGACCGCTGGAACCGGGAACCGCTCATTGGGCAGAGGGCCATAGATCCGCTCAGCTTCAGCCGTGCTCATGCCCGTGCCGGTCGAGGCGCATCCCGCCATGCCGAGGACTGCAAGGCTCGCAGACCCCACGAGAAACATGCGCCGGCTCATCGAACTGGCCCCAAGGCCACCGGCCATGCTCTTCACCGCATCGGTCATATCAGCGCTCATGCTTGAATTCTCCCTGCCGCCCGACCCGAGGTCTCTGCCTCTCCCAGGCTGGCAGCGGCGAGATTGGTCCCAAAGCCAAGGCTTGGCAAGGGACTTTGGGCAACAGTCGGCCTATTGCTTGGGCGCAAAAAGCCGATCGCGCGAGCCCATCAGATGGTTGCGCATCAGGGTTCGTGCCGTATCGCCGTCGCTGGTCGAGATCGCCTCGAAGATGGCTGTGTGTTCGACGAGGACATGGCTCAACCCGTCGCTGGTCCGCCGCAGCGACAGACCATGCAACCGCATGCCGACCGCGATGTGCTCTTCGAGCGCCTGCATCGCCGTCACAAAATAGGGGTTCACCGAGGCTTGGGCGATGCTGAGATGAAACATGAAATCCGCATCGGCCCGGTGCGCCTGGCGATTGGTCGCGTCTCGCAAAAGGTTCAGCGCCGTCTTGATCTTGCCAAGCGCCTCGGGGCTGCGTCGCTGGGCCGCCATCGCTGCGGCTTCTGGCTCGATAGTCAGCCGGAAATCATAGCAATGCTGCAGGTCCGACAGGTTCTCCATCTGGCCAAAGCCAAGTGGCTCGCGGATGCCTTGCTCGCGCACAAAGCTGCCGGCACCACGGCGGGAATAGATCATGCCCTGGTCGCGGAGGCGCTGGAGCGCGTCGCGGACAACGGGACGAGAAACCTGAAATTCGGCGGCGAGGGCATGCTCGGTCGGCAGGCGTTCGTCGACTGCGTAAGCGCCGGATTTGATCGAGCGCTGGATGCGGTCGAAAACCGTATCCGCGAGGTTGCGCCGCCCGGTGAGACTATCCGACATGGCTATGCACTGGGCTCCCGGCGCTGAGATATGGGGCGAGTAGGGTGAACAAGGTGTCCGGATCGCCAAAACCGCCCGATTTGGTGATGACAGTCAAGTCTCCGGCCCGGGCATTGGGCAGTCCAGGCAAGGCTTCCCCCAGGAGTTCGAGCACGGCGATGCCGAGTTGCTCGAGAATGACCTGTGCCGTGGCGCCGCCCGAGAGAACCAGCAGTGAGCCCGGCGGCGGAGAAAGTGCGGCCAGGGTTTTGCCAAGGGTGGTGGCCACGGCCTTTCCATCGGCCGGCGACGTGCCTGGCGTTGCCTGGATGATGGTGAGTTTTGAGGCGCCGACCAGCGGCGCGCCGTGCCCGTTTGGCGCGTCGATATAGCTGATTTTTTGGTCAGCGGCGCGCAGGCGATCGAGCTGGGCGAGAGTGATCGGATCGGTCGAGCCGATGACACAATAGGCCGGGCCTTTGGGAAAGGTGATCCTCGGCTCGGCAGCATCTGGTGCCATGGCTTTCGCCATCGCCTCGGCGAGCCCACGGGCGCCAATGGGCAGGTCGAATGCTCTGTTAAGCGCCTGGTCGATGTCCACCTGCTCGGCGATATCGGGAACCACGGAAGCGAGCGCGTGGCGGCCGAGACGGTCGGCAACGATGATAGGTTCGGGGACGCCAAAACCTCGGATCGCGCCATCTTTCACCAAGCGCCCAAAGGCCGGGATCGCAGGGATGACAAGACTCCTCTGATGCGGGATGGCATCGAGCTCGGCTTCGATGTTCCCCTTTAGGCGGGAGTCGACTTTCTTGAATAGTGGCGTCCCAGTCGGGAGTGCGGCAAGCGCATCGCGTACAGCGGCGTTTGCCGCTTGCGGCGAGATTTCGCGGCTATCGGTCGAGACGCTGACGATGCGCGCGCCTGTGGCGATTGCTTGGGGTAGGGCCGCCACATTGAGCGCCACGGCCGTTGAAATGCCGCGCATGGCAAAGGGCGCGGCTGCGTCCAATGCGCCGGTCAGATCGTCGGCTATGATCGCCCGTTCAAGCATGGATCAGAGCTGCTCGCCTTTGGGCCTGTACATCGGGATCGGGATCGAGGTTGGCAGCCAGCAGGCGCTGGGTATAGGGCTGCTGCGGTGCGTCAAAAATCTGCGCAGTCGGGCCGTACTCGACGATCTCGCCCGATTTCATGACGATGACGGTATCGGCAAAGTCTCTGACAACGCCGAGATCATGCGCGATGAACAGGAATGAAATCCCGAGCCGCTGGCGCAGGCCATCGAGTAGAGCGATCACCTGCGCCTGAATGGACACGTCGAGGGCTGACACCGCTTCGTCGCAGATGATCAATTCCGGCTCGAGCGCCAGCGCCCGGGCAATGGCGATGCGCTGCCGCTGACCACCGGAAAACTGGTGCGGATAGCGGTCGACATGTTCTGGCGAGAGGCCGACCTGTTCGAGCAGCTCGATCACCCGCGCCCGGCGTTTGCTCCGATCGGGCATCAGCTTGTGGATGTCCCACCCTTCGGCAATGAGCTGATAGACCGACATGCGCGGATTAAGCGATTGCGTCGGATCCTGAAACACCATCTGGATCTGCCGGCGCACGCCCAGGAGTTCGCTGCGGCCCATGGTGATGAGATCGCGACCCTTCCACAGCGCTTCCCCGCTATCGGCTTCTTCAAGCCGGAGCAGGGTGCGCGCCAAGGTCGATTTACCCGAGCCGCTTTCGCCGACAACGGCAAGGCTCTGGCCGCGCGCCAGTGTCAGCGACACGTCTTTGAGCGCGGCAAACTTGCCATAGGTTTTGCAGAGTTTTTTGGCGTCGAGCAGCAGCGGCGCCGCCTTATCGAGTAGTTTGATCTCGCCCTTGCCGGGCGCCGCGTCGATCAGCTTTCGCGTGTAGGGATGCTGGGCATTGTGATAGACATCGCGGGTGACACCTTCCTCGACGATCTCACCTTTGTTCATGACCACGACGCGATCGGCGATTTCGGCGACGACCCCGAGGTCGTGGGTAATCAGCACCAGCGCCATGCCGGTTTCGGCCTGCAATTCCTTGAGCAGCGCCAGCACTTCGGCCTGAATGGTCACGTCGAGCGCGGTGGTCGGCTCGTCGGCAATCAGGATGTCGGGTTTTAGCATCAGCGCCATGGCGATCATCAGGCGCTGGCGCTGGCCACCGGAAAACTGATGCGGATATTTGTGCATCGCCTTTTCAGGCTCAGGGATGCCGACGCGTGTCACCAGTTCCAGCGCCCTTGCCCGCGCCATGTCGGCCGGGCGGCCATGCGCGGTCATCATCTCGATGATCTGCCAGCCAACGGTATAGACCGGGTTGAGATGGCCGAGCGGGTCCTGAAAGATCATGGCGATCTTCTTGCCGTTCAGCGCCCGGTGCTTTTCGTAGGAGACCTTCAGAAGGTCTTCGCCCTCGTAAAAGATCTCGCCCGAAACGATCTCGGCCGGCGGAATGTCGAGAAGATTCATCACCGCATTGGCCGACACAGACTTGCCTGAGCCGCTTTCCCCGAGGATCGCCAGCGTTTCGCCGCGCCCGACGGACCAAGAGACGTTCTTCACCGCATTGACGGTGCCGCGGGCGGTGTGAAAATCGACCGAGAGGTTTTTTACCGTGAGCAGGGGTTCAGACATTCTTGGTCTTCCTTGCTTCGAGGCGCCAACGCTGGGCCGGGTCGAGCGCAATGCGCATCCAGTTCGACAGTAGGTTCAGCGATAGGGCGGTGATGACAATCATCAGGCCCGGCCAGAAGGCCAGCCACCAGGCGGTGTTCAGATATGGCCGGCCCTGCGCCACCATGAGACCCCAGGTGATATCGGGCGGCTGCACGCCGATGCCGAGGAAGGACAGCGAAGACTCGGCCAGCATGACGAAGGCGAAATCGAGCGTTGCGATGGTCACGAGCGTCGGCGCCACCACGGGCAGGATATGGCGCAGGATGATGCGCGCATGGCTTGCGCCCATCACCGTCGCCGCCTGCACGAACATGCGCTCGCGCACTTCAAGCACTTCGGCGCGGGTGGTGCGCAGATAGATCGGAATGCGGGTGATGGCGAGCACGAGGATCATGTTGGGGATCGATGGCCCCAACACATAAAGCACGACCACGGCGATCAGCAGCGAGGGGAAGGACATGATCACGTCGGCGAGGCGCATGATCACCTGCGAGGTGTTCTTGCCCATATAGCCGGCGACAAGGCCGAGTCCGGCGCCGATCGTCAACGCGGCAACCACGGTGCCGGCCGCGATCAACATGGTCGAGTGCGCCGCAACAACGAGACGTGCCAGCATAGGGCGGCCCAGCGAATCACCACCGAGGAAGAAGGCCCAGCCGCGATCAAAGCTGAACGGCGGGAAATTGCGGCCACGCAGGTTTTGATCGCCCGCGAGTTCGCCGAGCAAGGTCGGACCAAGCAGCGCAAAGAGGACGATGATCAGCAGCACCACGGCTGAGATAAAGGCCAGCTTGTCCCGCCACAGCATCGAGAGCAGCGAGGGGCCGTGCGCAGTTGGCGCAGAGGTTTTGGCGAGCGACAGGTCTGCCATCATCGCCTCCTAGTTACGAATTCGCGGATCGAGCAGGCCATAGGCGAGATCGATCAGGATGTTCATGATGAAAATGGCCACGGCGGTGACCATGATGGCCGCCAGCACCACGTTGAAATCGCGCTGCAGGATGGAGTCGATCATCAGCTTGCCGACTCCGGGGAAGCCAAAAATGGTCTCGACGATGACGGCGCCGTTGAGCAAGGCCGCAGCCTGGTCGCCGATGACGGTAATCACCGGCAGCATGCCATTGCGCAGCGTATGGACGAAAATCAGCGGCAGGTTTTTGACGCCCTTGGCGCGGGCGGTCTTCACATAGGGCGCGCCGAGGGCCGAAATCATCGAGCCGCGCACCACCTGCACCACGAGCCCAAAGGGTCGAATGAACAGTACGGCGATCGGCAGCACCCAGTGCATCGGCGTGCCGACGCCGGAGGTGGGCACCCAGCCAAGGCCAATGGAGAAGACGACGATCGCGACGATGGCGATCCAGAAATCGGGAGCCGAAGCGCCGATCAGCGAGACGATCGACACCAGCCGGTCAAAGAACCCGCCGACATTAAAGGCGGCCAGCGAGCCGAGAATGATCGCCGAAGTGACGACTAGGCCCATAGTGATCAGCGCCAGCGGCAGCGTCCAGGCATAGGCCTCGAGCACAACATCGATGGCCGGCCGCGCCTTGCGCAGGCTCTCGCCGAAATCGAGCTGCAGGAGATCGAGCACATAGCGGCCAAACTGCTCGATGAGCGGCAGATCGAGCCCATGGAGCGCGCGGAACTGCTGCTTCATCTCCTCGGTCGCGTCGATGGGCAGGAAGAGAACTGCCGGGTCGCCGGTCAAGCGCGAAAGGAAGAACACCAGGATCATCAACCCCAGAAGGGAGAGAAGGCTGGCGATCGCTCGCTGTCCAATCATTTTGGTCATGCCGGTCACCCGTATTTTGAAAATTTGAGGTGCCGGGAAAGTCCCGGCACCTCGCAATCAGACCCTGGGACAGGTCTTACTTGAAGCCGATTTCGCTCAGCTGCAGCTGCTGGTTGGTCGCGATGGTCGGCGTGAAGTCGAGGCGTTCGCTGACGCGGCTGAGGCCAACCATGTGGAACAGCAGGACGTCGGCAACAACTTCGTCGTGGAGGTAGGCGAAGAGCTCGGACCAGAGGCCGGCACGTTCGTCGCCGGTTGCGGCCGAGGCGCGGGCGATCAGGTCGTCGACCTTGGGATCGTTGACGCCGGACTGGGTACCTTCGCTGTCATACTTGAAGAACATCGAGAAGACCGGGTCGCCGCGGCTATTGTCGTGCTGGGCAAGAACCAGACGCGTGCCTTCGCTTTCGGGGTAGGGCTTGGAGTAGAACTGCTCGTGCTCGGCCACTTCCACCATGCGCACGGTGGCGTTAAAGCCGACGTCCTTGAGCATGTCGGTGATCGCTTCAGCGACTTCCGTAACATTGGGGAAGTTTTCGGTACGGGCAATGATCTCGATGGGTAGGCTCGTATCGACGCCGTCAGCCTTGGCTTCTTCAAGCCACTTCTTGGCCTGTTCTGGATCATAGGCCGGGACCTTGACGTCCGGATTCCAACCGAGCGTCGTCGGCGGCACCATGGCGACGGCGAGTTCAGTGCCTTCAGGCAGAACGGTGCCGATAAAGGCTTCGCGGTCGATCGCGGCATTCAGCGCCTTGCGAACGCGGATGTCGCTGGTTGGCGCATCCTGGTTGTCGACGCGGAGATAGACGGTTTCCGAATTGAGGTAGCTGAAGTCGGTTGCCGGGTTGTTGGCAACTTCGGCGGTGATCTGCGGCGCGATATCGGCTTCACCGGCTTCCACCATGGCAGCGCGAACGGCTGGCTCCGAGCGGAATACATAAGTTGCCTTGGTCACGGCCGGGGCCTCACCCCAATAGTCGTCGCGGCGTTCGAGCACGATCTGCTGGCCGGCGGTCCATTCGGTCAGCTTGTAAGGGCCGGTGCCGATGGGGTCGCGGACGAATTCCATCGGGGTTTCCGACGGAACGATGGTCACAAGGCTCATCAGTAGCGGCAGCACCGGCTGGGCGGGCTCGGCCTTGACGTTGATGGTCAGGTCGTCGACCACATCGAAGGTCAGCGCGGTGTCAGCGAAGTAACGCTTGCTCTCGCAGGTGATCTGGTCGGAGAAAACCCGGTCGAACGAGTGCTTGACGTCAGCAGCATCAAAAGCCGAACCGTCCGAGAACTTTACGTCCGGGCGCAGCTTGAACTGCCACACGCCGTCGCCCTGGTCTTCCCAGCTTTCAGCCAGGCGCGAGGTGAGACCCTTGTCGCCACGCACGTCGAGTTCGGTCAGCGTTTCGCTGATATTCTGCAGAATAACGCGGCCGATATTGGAGCGGGTCGCCATGCAGGGCTCGACCAGATCAAGCTCTTCGCTCAGCACAACGGTGATATCGGTATTGGCCTGCGCCAGGGCAGGGGCAATGGTCGTGGACGCCAAAAGGGCGCCGACCAGAATCGGCTTTAGCAACAAGGTAACCTCCCATCGCAGCTTGACGGTGCCATGAGCGTCGCTGCGGGGCGCTCATGCATATTCCTCCGAGGACGGACGAGGTCCTTCCTTGTGGTTGAGCTAATTCCATTCGGACCTATGTTGTCAAACCAAAAATTATCGACATTACAACTTCATACTTTGTGCGTCTTTAAGACATTGAAAAGGCATAATAAAACGAGATACGGCTCTGGCAATGATTGCAAATTTTAAGAAACTCAAGATTGACAACATGTCTGCGAATGTGAAATTTGACCCAACCAAAGTGAAGGGGAGAGCTATGTCGCCGGAGGAAATTGCGGCCCGTATGGATGGTCGTCTGGTTTCTGGTGCCGATGGGCGGCTTGAGGCATTTCTGCCGTCGCCCATGGTGCAAAATCACGCCGCCTTCATCGAGCGCTTGGACGATGGCTCGCTGGCCTGCCTCTGGTTCGGCGGTACGCTCGAGGGCAAATCCGACATTTCCATCTATGGCACGACGCTCAGCGCAGGGGCCGAAAGCTGGACGCCGTCGGTGCGGTTCAGCCACGATCCCGATCGCTCCGAGCAGAACCCGGTGCTCTGGCGCAATGGTGCCGGCCAGTGGCAGCTTTTTCACACGGCCCAGCCCTCGGGCAATCAGGACGAGTGCCTGCTGCGCGCCCGCACCATTTCCGTCTCCGGTGGCACCCTGACCGGCGAAGAGCCGCGCACCATCGACTTGCCCCTCGGCAGCTTCATTCGCAGCCGTTTTGTCCGTCGCAATGATGGCGCCTGGATGATGCCGGTGTTCCGCTGCATCTCCCGCCCCGGCCAGCGCTGGAACGGCAGCCACGACACCGCCGCCGTCGCCGTCAGTACGGACGATGGCCAGACCTGGGCCATGTCAGAAGTGCCCGGCTCGATCGGCTCTGTTCACATGACCATCGTGCCGCTCGATGGCGATCACATGGTCGCCTTCTATCGCCGCCGCCAGTCCGACTTCGTCCATCGCTCGGAGAGTCTCGATGGCGGCCTGACCTGGTCCGCCCCCGCGCCGACCGATGTGCCGAACAACAATTCTTCGATCAATGTCATCCGTCTCGCCGATGGGCGTCTGGCCATGCTGTGCAATCCGACTTCGGCCGCCACCTCGTCGGACCGTCGCGTCTCGCTCTATGATGAAATCGAAGAGGGCGATGATCGCCCCGACGCCTCCGGCGGCTGCGCCCCAATCTGGGGCGTGCCACGCGCGCCGATGACACTTTGCGTGTCGAGCGATGGCGGAAAAACCTGGCCGCTGCGTCGCATTGTCGACGACAGCCCCGGCACCTGCCTTTCCAACAATTCCGTCGATGGACGGAACAAGGAACTATCCTATCCCTATCTGCTGGAAGGCGAAGACGGCGCATTGCACGTCGCCTACACCTATTTCCGGCGCGCCATCAAATATGTCCGTCTCCCCGCGGGATGGATCGACGGAGAAAACTCGTGAGCGACATCATCGGCATTACCATGGGCGACCCGGCTGGCGTCGGCCCCGAGATTTCGGTGAAAGCCGTGGCGGAAATGAGCGCCGACGAACGCGCCCGCACCCGCATCTATGGCAATCGCGAAACTCTGGACAAAGCACGCACGGCCCTCGGCGTAGATCTCGATCTCGACGGCGTGGTCGTTGACCTCCCTATCGAAGGCGGGCCGCTCCCGTGGGGCAAGCTCGATCCACGCGGTGGCGACGCCGCCTTCCGCTTCATCGAAAAAGCCGTTCGCGATTCCGAAGCCGGCAATATCGGCTGCATCGTTACTGCCCCGATCAACAAGGAAGCGCTGAACCTTGCCGGCCATCACTACGACGGCCACACCGGCATGCTGGCGCACCTGACTGGCCAGAAGACGGCCTGGATGCTCCTCGGCTCCGAGCGCCTAAAAGTCATCCACGTGTCGACCCACGTGTCGCTGAAAACCGCCATCGATCGCGCCACGCCCGAACGTATCCTTGCGACCATTCGCACCGGCAACGAACACCTCAAGCGCATCGGCTACGACAATCCGCGCATCGCCGTCGCCGGCATCAATCCGCATTGCGGCGAGAGCAGCCTTTTCGGCAATGAAGACGACCTGCAGGTTGTCCCTGCCGTCGCCATGGCCAAGGCCGAAGGCATCAATGTCGTCGGCCCGATCTCGGCCGATACTGTCTACCACCGCGCCTATACCGGCGCCTTCGATCTCGTCGTTGCCCAATATCACGATCAGGGTCACATCCCGATCAAGCTCGTCGCCTTCGATACTGCCGTCAACGTTTCGCTCGGCCTTCCCATCGACCGCACCTCGGTCGATCACGGCACTGCCTTCGACATTGCCGGCACCGGCAAGGCCAACCACACCAATATGCAGTCCGCCATCGCCTATGCGCGGCGACTCGTTTCGGGGAAGAAGCGATGAATCCGGCTAAAAATCTCCCCGTCTCCGGCGTCTTCTGCGCCTCCGCCACGCCCGTCCTTGAAAACGGTGCACCCGACCACGCCGCCTTCGCCGCCCATTGTAAGGCCCTGATCGAAGAGGGCTGCGACGGTGTCGCGCTCCTCGGCACCACCGGCGAAGCCAATTCCTTCAGTATCGCCCAACGTCAAGAATTGCTCGAAAAGGTCATCGACGCGGGCCTCGCTCCACAGCGCCTGCTCCCCGGCACCTCGCAAACCAACGTTCCCGACAGCATTACGCTCGTAAAACACGCGGTCGAAGCGGGTGTAAAAGCCTGCGTCGTCCTCCCGCCCTTCTATTACAAGGGCGTCAGCGACGAAGGCCTCTTCCGCTTCTATGCCGAACTGATCGAAGGCGTCGGCAGCAACGATCTGCGCGTCATCCTCTACCACATCCCGCCCATCGCCCAGATCGGCATCTCGCTCGACCTCACCGCGCGCCTCCGCGAAGCTTTTCCCGGCGTCATCGTCGGCGTGAAGGATTCTTCAGGCAAAATCGAGAGCATGCAGGCCTTCGCTGGGGCATTCGAGAATTTTTCTGTCCTTGCCGGCGCCGACCCCTTCATGCTGCCGCTGCTGCGCTCGGGCGGGGCAGGGTGCATCACCTCCAGCTCCAATCTCATCGGCAAGCATCTGCGCGTCGTCTTCGACAATTGGTTCGATCCCGCGCAGAACGATAAGGTCGATGCCGCCCAGGCCCGCATCAATGCCTGGCGCGATCTTTCCAACGCCTACGTGCAACTCCCCACCATCAAGGCCATGCTGGCCAAGCGTCGTAACCACGCCGGCTGGACCCGCGTCCGCCCGCCGCTGGTCGATCTGACCCCGGCCGAGCTCGACACCGTCTGGGCCAAGATGGCCGAGCTGGAGGCGCAGGAAAATGTCTGACGCCATCCTCTCCATGGCCCGCCAGATCACGCTGGTGCAGCCGTCCCGCCTCGAAATCGGCGCTGGCGCCGTTTCGCGCCTCGCCGAGTGGGCCGAAAGCTACAATCGCATCTTCGTCGTCGCCATGGCTCCAACCGTTGGTTTTGTCGATCGCATCGGCCTCAAGGGTGCTGTCGAAACTTTCACCGACATTCCGCCCGAGCCCGATCTGCCGGCGGTGGAAGCCGTCCTCGCCGCTGCTCGCGCCTTCAAGCCCGATCTAGTCATCGGTCTCGGCGGTGGTTCGGTCATGGACGTTGCAAAACTCGTCGCCGTTATTTGGGACAGCGAGCAATCCATTCTCGATGTCGTTGGCCCAAACAAGGTCCTCGGCCGCCGCACCGCCCTTGCCCAGGTGCCCACCACTTCCGGCACCGGCTCCGAAGCCGGCATCCGCTCGCTCGTCACCAATCCCGAAACCCTCGCCAAACTCGCGATCGAAAGCCGGCACATGCTGGCCGATATCGCCGTCCTTGATCCCGAACTCACCTATTCTGTGCCCGCCGCCGTCACCGCCGCCACCGGCATCGATGCGCTGGCGCACTGCGTCGAAGCCTTCACCAATATCAAGTCACACCCGCTGATCGACGGCTACGCCACCTTGGGCATCGAACTCGTCGGAAAATACCTCGCCCGCGCCGTCGCCAACTGCTCCGATACCGAAGCCCGCGCCGGCATGATGCTCGCCTCGTATTACGGCGGCGTCTGCCTCGGACCCGTCAACACCGCTGGCGGCCACGCTCTGGCCTACCCTCTAGGCACGCGCCTCAAACTGCCGCATGGCCTCGCCAATGCGATCATCTTCCCGCACGTCCTCGCCTTCAACGCGTCGGCACGCCCGGAAAAGACCGCCGCGGTGCTGACCGCCCTCGGCCTGCCCGCCCATGCCGACGAGCGCATCGTTCTCGCTGGTGCGCAGGATTATTGCAGCGCCCTCGGCGTCAATATGAGCCTCAAAAGCCACGGCGCGGATGAAGCCGACCTTCCGCTCTGGGCTGCAGAAGCCTTCGCCATCAAGCGGCTGATCGACAACAATCCGCGCCCCCTTGCCGAGGCCGATATCTTGGCGATCTACCAAAGCGCGTTCTAACGACGTCCTTGACAGCGCAGCGACCCATGCTCACCACAGGCATGGTCGCTGTGCTGGAGGTTGTTTTGGGAAATCGTCTGTCGAAAATCGTCACCCGCACCGGCGACAATGGCACAACGGGCCTCACTGACGGCTCGCGCCTTCGTAAGGACGCGCCGCTGATCGAGGCTATGGGCACGGTCGATGAACTCAACAGCACCATAGGCTTTGCCGAGAGTCAGCAGACCGACGCCGCCATTATCGAGGTGCTGATCGACATCCAGCACGACCTCTTCGATCTCGGTGGTGCGCTCTCCATGCCCGGTCACCCGGTGCTGACCGAAGCCCATATCGAAGCGTTGGATCAGATCGTCGCGGACTGGAACGCCGATCTGCCGCCGCTTAAGGAATTCATCCTGCCCGGCGGTTCTGCCGCCGTCGCGTCGCTGCACGTCGCGCGCACGGTCTGCCGACGTGCCGAACGCCGCCTGCTATCGCTCGACGAAGAGCGGACAACCCAAGGGCGGGTCTATCTCAATCGCCTCTCAGACCTGTTGTTCATCGCCGCCCGCGTCGCGTCGGGCGGCAATGAGCGCTATTGGAAACCTAGGCCGGCACGTAGTTGAGCACGGGCGCCAGCCAGCGTTCCACTTCGGCGATTTCCATGCCCTTTCGGCTTGCATAATCAAGCACTTGATCACGCTCGACCTTGGCGACGCCGAAGTAATAAGCATCGGGATGGCCGATATAAATGCCGGACACCGATGAACCCGGCCACATGGCCATGCTCTCGGTCAGTTGCACGCCGGTATTGGCTTCTGCATCGAGCAGGCGGAACAGCGTCACCTTTTCGGTATGGTCCGGCTGGGCGGGATAGCCCGGGGCAGGGCGGATCCCGCGATAGGGCTCGCCGACCAGTTCATTGGGCGCAAAGGTCTCGTCTTCGGCATAGCCCCAGAATTCCTTGCGCACGCGCTGGTGCAACATCTCGGCCATGGCTTCGGCATAACGATCGGCCAGGGCCTTGACCATGATCGACCCGAAATCGTCGTTTGCTCTTTTGAAGCGTTCGGCAATCTCGTTTTCTTCGGGACCCGCCGTAACGACGAAACCGCCGAGATAGTCATGGGTGCCGATCGGTGCGACGAAATCGGCCAGCGCCACATTGGGGCTATCGCCGCGCTTCGAGGTCTGCTGTCGCAGCGTATAGAGCGTCGCGAGTTCCGCATTGCGGTCCTTGTCGGCAAAAAGTTTGATGTCGTCGCCGACGGCATTGGCGGGCCAGAAGCCAACAACCGCCCGCGGCTTAAACCAGTTTTCGGCGATGATGCGCTTGAGCATATCCTGCGCATCGGCGAACAGCTGACGCGCCACTTCGCCTTGCTTTTCATCATCGAGAATGCGCGGATAGACGCCCTTCAGTTCCCAGGTCTGGAAGAACGGCGTCCAATCAATGTACCGCGCAATCTCGGCGAGATCCCAATCCTCGATGACCCGCGTGCCGAAAAACTGAGGCGCGTTGACCTTGTAGTCGGTCCAGTCGATCTTGAAATGGTTGGCGCGCGCCGAGGTCAGCGGCAGGCGCTGCTTGGCCAATTCCGCGCGCTCGTGCTTTTCAGCAACCTCGACATATTCGGCGCGAATGCCGGCGACATAATCCGGCTTCATCGTCTCAGAGAGCAACTGGCCAACCACACCCACGGCGCGGCTGGCATCGGTCACATAAATGGCCTGGCCCTTCGTATAGCGTGGCGCGATTTTCACAGCTGTGTGCACGCGCGACGTCGTGGCGCCGCCGATCAGCAGCGGAATATCAAAACCCTCGCGCTCCATTTCCGAGGCAAGATGCACCATTTCATCGAGCGAAGGCGTGATAAGACCCGAGAGACCGATAACATCGACCTTCTCTGCCCGCGCCGTTTCCAAAATCTTCTGCGGCGGCACCATGACGCCGAGGTCGACGATCTCGTAATTGTTGCAGGCGAGCACGACGCCGACGATGTTCTTGCCGATATCGTGGACGTCGCCCTTGACCGTCGCCATCAGAATCTTGCCGGCCGATTGCCGCTGATCGCCGCCGGTCAGGGCTTTTTCCTCTTCCATATAGGGGAGGAGCACCGCCACGGCCTGCTTCATCACGCGGGCCGATTTCACCACCTGCGGCAGGAACATTTTCCCCGCGCCAAAGAGGTCGCCGACGACGTTCATGCCGGCCATCAACGGGCCTTCGATCACATGCAGCGGGCGCTCGGCATTCTGGCGCGCTTCTTCGGTATCGGCCTCAATGAATTCGGTGATGCCATTGACGAGCGCATGCTCGATCCGCTTGTCGATAGGCCATTCGCGCCAGGCAAGGTCACGGACCTTTTCTTCACGCGCGCCGCCCTTGAAGCGATCGGCAATTTCAAGCATTCGCTCGGTCGCCGTACCGCCGGTTTTCGGCTTGCGGTTGAGGACGACATCCTCGCACGCTTCGCGCAGTTCCGGGTCGATCTGGTCATAGACGGCAAGCTGCCCGGCATTGACGATGCCCATGTCCATGCCCGCCTTGATGGCGTGGTAAAGGAACACGGCATGCATCGCTTCGCGCACCGGCTCATTGCCGCGGAAGCTGAATGAGAGATTGGAAACGCCGCCCGAAATATGGGCATAGGGCAGGTTCTGGCGGATCCAGGCCGTCGCCTCGATGAAGTCGACGCCGTAATTGTCGTGCTCTTCGATGCCGGTGGCAACGGCGAAAACATTGGGGTCGAAGATGATGTCTTCGGGCGGAAAGCCCATTTCTTCGACTAGGATTTTATAGGCACGCGCGCAAATGTCGATCTTGCGCTGATAGGTATCGGCTTGGCCCTGTTCGTCAAAGGCCATGACGACGACGGCGGCACCATAGGCCATGCAGAGACCAGCATAGTGCCGGAACTGCTCTTCGCCTTCCTTGAGCGAGATGGAATTGACGATCGGCTTGCCCTGCACGCATTGGAGGCCCGCCTCGATCACCTCCCATTTGGAAGAGTCGATCATCACCGGAACGCGGGCGATTTCCGGCTCCGAAGCGATGAGGTTGAGGAACTCGACCATGGCGGCCTTGGAGTCGATCAGCCCCTCGTCCATGTTGATGTCGATGACCTGCGCGCCATTCTCGACCTGATCGCGCGCCACAGCGAGCGCCGCCGTATAATCCCGCGCCGTGATCAGCTTGCGAAAGCGCGCACTGCCCGTGACATTGGTCCGCTCGCCGATATTGACGAAGGGAATATCGGGCGTGAGGACGAAAGGCTCGAGGCCGGAAAGGCGGAGATAGCGGCTCAATGGACGACCCTCGGCGCAACGCCTGCAACGGCATCAGCGATGGCGCGGATATGGTCCGGCGTCGTACCACAGCAGCCGCCCACCACATTGACAATGCCTTCGCGCGCGAACTCGCCCACCTGTTTGGCGGTGTCCTCTGGGCCTTCATCATATTGGCCGAAGGCGTTAGGCAGGCCGGCATTGGGGTAGGCGCAGGTAAAGGTGTCGGCGACGCCCGAAATTTCGGTCATGTGCGGGCGCATTGCCTCGGCTCCTAGCGCACAGTTTAGCCCGATGGTGAAGGGGCGCGAATGTTTGACCGAATGCCAGAAGGCAGTCGGCGTCTGCCCGGTCAGCGTCCGCCCCGAGGCATCGGTAATCGTACCCGAGATCATCATCGGCAGCGCCACGCCGGTCGCTTCGAAAGCTTCCATGCAGGCAAAGATCGCCGCCTTGGCATTGAGTGTATCGAAGATCGTTTCGATCAGGATGACGTCTGCGCCGCCCGCGATGAGGCCGTTGACCTGCTGCGAATAGGCCTTGCGCAGGTCTTCGAACGTCACCGCGCGAAAGCCGGGATTGTTTACATCGGGGCTGATTGATGCCGTGCGGTTGGTTGGTCCAACGGCGCCGGCCACAAAGCGCGGCTTGCCGTCGATAGCGGTCGCGCGATCAAGCGCGCGGCGCACGACACGCGCACCCTCCACATTTAGATCGTGCACCGCCGATTCCATGCCGTAATCGGCCTGCGCAATCGTCGTGGCTGAGAACGTGTTGGTTTCGACGATATCGGCACCAGCCATGGCGTATTTGAAGTGGATCTCTTCGATCGCTTCGGGCTGGGTCAGAATGAGCAGGTCGTTATTGCCCTTCTGCGGATGTTCGGAGTGATGCCGGCAGGCGTGGCCAGACCCGTGGCCCACGAAGTCATCCTCGGAAAGCCCCAATCCTTGGATTTGCGTGCCCATGGCGCCATCCAGAACAAGGATGCGCTCACGCGCCAATTTTTCCAGGAGCTTACGGCTGGGGGATGGGTTTGCCGGCATGATGACCTCGTCTTTCCTGGCCTTTTACCGAGGGTTTTTCGGAAAAGAAAGCCAAGCCCGATGTGGTGCTCATGCCGGCAGATGTGAAGGCGCAGTCGCCTTAGAAGCTTGCCTTGGCGCCCGCATAGAAAGTCCGGCCCTGCGTGTTGTAGCCCAGAACCTCCTGGTACTTGGTGTCAAATAGGTTCTGCACGCGGCCATAGACCTCTACCTGATCATTGATCTTGTAGTTGAGCCCCGCGTTGACAACGGTGTAGGCCGGAAGCGTCACGTTGACGGCTGGGAACTGAGAAAAATCGGTATCGAGGTTCGGGCCGCTCAAAACCACCTCGCTATGCAGCGTCAACGGAATTTCCGGCAGCGTATAGGCGATGTCGATCGCGCCAGAGTGCTCAGGACGACGGATCTCTCGTGCACCATTCGGCTGGCGAGCGTCGAGATAGGTGTAGGTCACCCCAGCCGTCAGACCTTCGACGATGTTGACGCGTGCGGATAGCTCGACGCCTTGGCGAGTGCTGGTGCCGAGCAGATTGACGACCGTGCTGGGTGCAAAACCCTGCGTCTGGATCTGGTTTTCGAGAGTCTGGTTGAAATAGGTCGCGTCGAGAACCACCACACCGTCAAGCAGGCTCTGCTCGACCCCAATATCCCAGCCAAAACTCGATTCCGGCACCAGACCGGGATTGGGAATGAACAGGGCGGGATTGAAGCCGAACTGCTCGTAGAAGGTCGGATTGGTCGAACCGGTCCCGAGCGAAGCGTGGAGGCGCGTTCCGGTATCCGGAACCTGCCATGCGCCGCTGAGGCTATAGGTGGTGACGTCGGCAAAGCCTTCGTTGAAATCGTGGCGCAGGGCTGCAGTCAGGAAAACCTGATCGAAATATGTGCCGCGATATTCCCCGGCGAGCGAATTGGTAACGCGCTTCTGCACATCGAGCTTGGTCGGCACGAGTTGCTGGAAGGTTTCGTAGACGACGTCATAGCCGAGCGTAACGGTATGCGTGCTGTCGAGGAAATCGGGCGTGTCGAAGTTGCGGCCGACCTGATAGGACGCCTTGTAGCGATCGTTGGTATTGAGCGACGCACCAAACTGATCGTTGGCGCCGCGCTCGATCGTCCCGGCGCTCACGCGGGCATTTTGAAACCAAAGGCCATCTTCGCTCACCCAGCCAAGACCAAGAGCGCCCGAAAGCTCCTTGATGGTGGCGGTGTCCGGGGTGTCCTGAACGATCCCGGAAAAATCCTGGCCATCAGCGTCCGCATCGATGCGCGCATAACGGATGCTGCCATCAAGGGTAAGCTGCGGCGTGATATCGGCGGCAAATCGACCATTGGCATCGATGTGATTGGCTCCGTCGAGCTCGGTGCCAAACGAGGAGATATTGAAGCCGTCGGTGTGCCGCATGGTCAGCGAACCAGAAATGTCGAAATTGTTCTGGCCATAGGCCAGCGACCCGCTGGTCATCTTCGTGCCGTCTGTGCCCGTTTCACCCGCCAGAGTGCCGTGCAAACCGTCCTCGGATACCGATTTGGTCACGATATTGATAACGCCTGCCATGGCATTGGCGCCCCAGAAGGCGCTTTGCGGACCGCGCAGAATTTCGATGCGTTCGACATTGGTCATCGCCAAACGCGCAAAGTCGAATTCACCGTCCGAGTTTTCGCTGACCGGCACGCCATCGATCAGCACGAGTACATGATTGGCTTCGGCGCCACGGACGCGGATCTGCGTCTTGTTGCCGAAGGAGCCCGTGCGAGACACCGCAAATCCGGGCACCTGACGCAGCACGTCCGCGATATAGGGCGTGCCGCTCAATGCAATCTGATCCCCATCGATCACGGTATAGGACCGCCCGATTTCATTCTCTTCAAACGGGGTCAGGCCACCGGCATTGATGACGAGCTTGGGGAGGATCGTTTCCTGAGCCGTAACGGGAAGGGCTATCGCCAGAGTGGCAGTCAGCAGGGCGATGGACGAGGTGAGCGACTTGAAACGCATAGGGCGTGGCTTTCGAGGTGGCGCGACGGCTCAGGCGGAAGCGTGAATGCTTCCCGCGCATGAGGCGCACAGAGATTGAAATGAGGTGGGGCGTGCGGCCGGATTAGCGGCGCGACGGCATCGGGGGACGATCGCTCATCGTCTGTCTTGTCCTCCGCCCGATCCGCCCGATCAGCCTGAAATGGATTCCGCTTCCATGGCAGGTCTCCTGGCTCGCGGATCAAGCCGACGTTTCGCCTTCCCAGCCCAAAAGCCAGTGGACACTGAAACGTCGTCTCCGCTTACAGTTGCGGGGGCAGCGTCGGACTGGGGATCGCTCCTTGACCGGCTTCCCTATTATCCCCTTGCGAGGACCATGGACGGGCCGAAAATGAACAAAGCCTTAATTCAAGTCAACGGCGTAAGACCGTTCGCGAGGGGCTATCCACAGTGTCGCCTTAATCGATCGTGATCGCGCGATTGAACACGCGCTGGTAGCCCGGCAGTTTTTCTGGATAGAGGATCGAGATCAGATCCAGCAGCACCAGATCGGGGCGCATGGTGCCCAGTTCGTAGAACTGCACGCCGCCATTCGGCCCCTTCAATGCATCGGGTATCCATACCTCTCCTGCCTGGGCCGCGGGCAGCGCGGCGAGGCGGGGATTTTCTGCCGCGATATCGGCAAGGCTGCGATAGGTCATTGCCGCCTGGATCCAGACACTTGCCTCCCGCGCGCGGGTCACCAGCTGTTCGAGGTCATGGATTTCGAAGCTACCGGTGCTGGTATTATCAGCAAAGATATAGCGTCCGCCTGCATCGGCAATGAGCTGCGCAATGAATGACTTGCCGCCCGCCGCAAAGAACACGCCACCGAACGCCTGTCCGCTAAGGACAAACGGCTTATCGTCTTCCGCAACTCCTGAGACCAATGCCTCCGCTGCTGCATATCGCTTTGCGACCTCTGCAAAGCTCTCTTCGGCCTTGGCCTCGGCATTGAAGAAAAGCCCGATGAACTTGACCCATTCGGCTCGGCCGAGCGGCGATGTGTCCTGCCAATCGGCAAAGTTGACGACGGCAATGCCTGCCGCTGCGAGCCGCTGGATTTCGGCCTCGCCACCCCCGCCCGCCATGAACACGTCGGGCCGCGCCGCGACCACGGCCTCGATATCGACGACACCAGAGGTTTCGTATTCGATCACCTGGGCCGTTGCCATCTGCGCAATCACTTCCGGCGTCGCGATGAAATCTCGCCGGGCCACTCCGGTCAGCGCCTTCAATCCGCCGACGGCAACAAGGGCGGGGGCCTGTGCCGTGCTGCCGGAAAACAACGACTGAACCGGCACGGCAATCCGCGGCGCGCTGGCCATGTCGGGTCCGAGGTCCGGGCTCGGCGTGCCACATTGCACCAGCACATAGTGCTCGGGTTGGCCGCCCAGATAGGGCCGGTCGACGGTGACGATTTTGTAATTCCCAAAATACGTGACGGAGAAATTGTCCGAGAATTCGATGCTCGACTTGGCTGCAAAATAGTCCTGCCCCGCCTCGTAAGCGGTGGCGCAGCCCTTCGCGTCGAGCGCCGGCGCCGCCACCGATGGCGACACGCTGAAGAGGGCTAGGAGAAGGCCGATAAAAACTCGATAGGAAATCACTGGACGCCTTCTCCCGTTCGCCGGGCAAAGCGGGCGAGGTCTGCAAAGCTTTGCCCCTCCGCCTGCGTGCCGTTTCCGTTGGCCGTCCACCCGTGTTCGCCAACGGTCACCAGCAACTCGGCCATGGGCGAATCTGAGGGCGCAAATCCCTCCCGTTCGAGAACTGAACGCGCAAAATCTACTCGGCCTGCAAAACCGGAAACGAAGGCGCGACCGCGAGGATGCGTTCTGATCCTGAAGCTTCGATCGGTTACCGAAAAGGTAACGTTTGGCCCCGAAAACACCGCCGCAAATGTGTCATCGGCAAGCAGGTCTTCCGGCGCACCGATGTGGAGGTGGCGCTTGCCATCGATCAGCCAGATCGTGTCGGCGGTGCGCAGCGACAGGTCCAGATCATGGCTTGAGAGAATGACCGCAATATTTTGATCGCGCGCCAAATGGCGGAGCATGGCGACCATCTCGACACGTCCTGAAACGTCAAGAAATGCCGATGGTTCATCGAGCAACAGAACGGATGGCTTTTGTGCGAGAGCCCGCGCGATCATGAAGCGCTGGCGTTCGCCGTCTGACAACTCGCTGATATCGCGATGCGCCAGATGCGCTGCACCGACGGAGACAATGGCCTCCCGTACAATCTCTCGATCCGCCTCGCCCAACTGTCCTGCCCAATTCACGTGTGGGTATCGGCCAAGCTCGACCAGCCGAAAAGCGGGCATGGCGCCGATGTTGATGCGCTCTGTGAGCACGACCCCAACGTGCCGGGCCAGCTCGGCAGGTGACATTCGGGCGGTATCACTGCCCGCGATAGCAACGGTTCCGGAGAGCGGCCGCAGGGCCCGCGCCAGGGTCCGCATCAGTGTCGATTTTCCCACTCCGTTGGGGCCCAATAGACAAACCATCTCGCTAGGTTGGACGGTCAGGTTGAGCCCGGTCAGAACCGTGCGCTTGTCGCGCCGACGGCCATAGCCGACCGCGAGATCCCTTGCCTCAAGCAGCGCCGTCATCCGACAAAGCCCCCGTTTCGGGCGCGGAGGATCACGAGAACGACGACCGGCGCGCCGATCAGCGCCGTCACTGCATTGAGTGGCAAGACGCCGAATTGGCTGGGCAGCAGCGAAATCAATTGCGCGAGAAGGGCGAGGAGAGCGCCAAGCATGATCGAGGCTGGTACCAGAACGCGGTGGTCGGAGGATTTGAGCAGAGAGCGTGCGATGTGGGGCACTGCCACGCCGAGAAAGCCGATTGGTCCGCAAAAAGCGGTCACCGCGCCGGCGAGCATGGACGCTGTCCCCATGGTCACAAGATGCATCGCCTTGGTGTTCAACCCCATTGATTGCGCGTAGGTCTCTCCGAGGAGCAGAGCGTTGAGTTGTTTGATGCTGAGGCACGCAATCAGGAGGCCGATGATGACCACCGGCGCTAGCACCTGTAATTGCGTCCAGGTCACCGCGCTGAACGATCCAAACCCCCAGGCTACCCAACGCGCTAATTGATCCGGCGCCGCCCCCGCGACGAGGAGCGTCACAAAGGCGGAAACGGCGTAGCCCGTCATCAAACCAAAAACCAGAACAGTGGTTGGGTTTTGGAGGCGCGATGCAACAGCCAGCGTCGGCAGCAAAACCAGCAAGCCGCCCAGCGTGGCCGCAATGACGAGCGCAAAGCCGCTCCCGATGCCCAAGCCGCCCGTCAAGAACACGCCGATGGCGCTGCCTGAGGCGAGCACTACGAGCGCGACGCCAAGGCTTGCGCCCGAGGTAATGCCGAGAACGAAGGGATCGGCCAGTGGATTGCGCATCATCGTCTGCATCTGGAGCCCGGCAACGCTCAGCGCGGCTCCGGCAAGGCCTGCCGTCAAGGCGCGGGGCAGGCGTATGGAGAGGATGATGTCTGCGTCACCCGCGGCGGTGCTTGTCTGCCCGGTCAGAACTGAGACTACTGACTGGAGCGGTATGGAAGTGGAGCCGAGGCAGATCGCCAAAATGAACGCGATCAGCAAGAGGACTGATATTACGGCCAATAGAAACCTGTGGCGGAGCCGAGCGGAGTGACCCAGATCGCCAAGAATAGTGCTGCGTTCCGAAGCCAAAACCGGGTCTCACAAGACGTCACATCGACAGCGGCGAGTTCTAGCAGAGGGGCCGAGGGCTTGGCTGCAATTTTGTGCGGATAAGTTCGTCAGGCACAGCGCGATGGACTAAATCGTCGGCCGAAATGTCATTTGAGCCGTGAACAAGGTTTGCCGTTCGGCATCTGTAACGGTGACGGTCAGGACCAATTCGCCATCCCTTGGAATTTCCTCGGCAGCGATCTCGGCTAGTGCCTTCACTGCTTCCTTATGCGCCATATCTTCGTTTTCCAGCTCCTGGCCGATCGTGTCGACACTGACATCATCGTTGGACGCGAAATCGAAGTAAAACCGTGGCATCGAGCGAACTCCTCGGCAGTGAGAAGCGCACTCTAGTGGCTTGGGTTCCTTCAAAAATCCTTGGCTAGAGTTTTGCTGGATTATCCCGGCCGACTCGGCCGTCGAGATAGTGCAGATAGGAGGGGTCAAACTGCCCAAGTTTGCGCAGCTCTTGCCAACGCAGAATAGAGACGATCTGCTGATCGAAATCCATCACGCCCCGTCCACGCAGGTCCTGAAGGGTCCTATTGGCGTGCACCATCGAGATTCCCAATATATCGCCGAGGTCGGCCTGCGTCAGGGGCAGGGCAAAGGTGTTATTCTCGGTCAGCCCAGCCATGGCGGCACGAGTAAACAGCTCGCAGAAGAAGTGCGCCATGCGCGAAACCGCCTCGGCTTGGCCAAGCATGAGCATCCAAGCGCGAAACGCCGCTGAATCGATCAACGTGTCGCGCCAAAGTAGGGCATTCAGCGTTGGGGATCGGTCAAGTGCCTCATAGACCGCGTCATGCGGGATGCGCGCTATACGGCAATCGCTGATCGCGCTCAGACTGTGATCCATCATGTTTAGATGGAGACTGTGAAGGTCAGGAATGTCGCCCGCGGTGTGTAGCGAAAAGATTTGGCGATTGCCGTTCGGGAGCGTTTTAGATCGGCAGAGGTAGCCACTCACCACAAGACAGCAGCTCGAAGACACCTCGCCATCAGCGACGATTTCGCTCCCCTTGGCGAGATCGCTCTCGCGTAATGGTAGGCGGCGCAGCTCCTCGCGGTCGGCATCGGTGAGTGTGCCGATCGTCTCAAGACGGTGGAGCAAGGGGTCAATAGCGCTGTTCATAGCTTTCTGGTTTTCCCGTCACCATGGACCTAAACGCGCAAACGGCGAGTCGGCCTCAAGTGCAATGAGCGCATCATCTTGATTGTTTCCTACGAGGGCAAGTCTCAAGCGTCTTCAGGCAAGCCTTGCTGAATGGTTCCGCGCCGCTGCAAGATGGTGGCGCACATGACGCAAAACAGCGCCCACGCCGCACCAAGACACCAGCCGGCAAGCACGTCGCTGGGATAGTGCACACCCATGTAGAGCCGGCTGATGCCCACAATAACGGTCAGGACGATCGCGGCGCTGATGCTGAAAATGCGCAGGGGTCGCGTTGGTGCAAGCCGCGCGAGCAGAGCGCCGATCGTCAAGAACGTCACTGCAGAAAGCATGGCATGTCCACTGGGGAAACTGGCGGTGAACTGGGTCGACATCGCGACAAGGTCCGGCCGCGGGCGGTTATACGACATCTTAAGAAAAGTACTCAGAAGCGTTCCACCGAGCACGGAGACGACGATCATCAGTGCTTCTGCACGCATGCGCGCGAGGAGGAGGTAACTGCAAACACCAAGCACCATAAGCCCGAGGATGGCAAAGCTTCCGAGCGCGGTGAGGTCCCGCACCATCTCATGGACCCATGCCGGTCCTATGATTTGATCAACATTGGTCGGGTCGCGGAAGACCATCAGGATAGCATGATCGAAGGCTTCCATTTCGCCTTCGATCATCTCGTCGGCAATTTTGAGGAATGCCAGAATCAGTCCCGAAACCAGGGCTATCCCGGTCAGGAGTTTGGCTTCCTTGGTCACGAAGCTATGGACGCGGCGGTAGTGCTTTGAACGGCTGAGTGTGTCGAACATGGATTTCCTTCGGCGCCATTGGCAACGCATGGGCTGCCCGCACGTTCCCATGCCAATGTCTTACCGGGGCCAGGCACCGTGACCAAGAAAACTTATTATGTTCTTTTTAATGCCAATGCCGGAACTGCCATCGCAACGGGAGTTTCTGCCGAGTCCATCAAGGATCTCTTCGCCTCGCACGAATTGCATGCAACCGTCGATGCACGAACCGACGTGACATTCACGTCTCGGCTTGCCGATGCCATGGCAAGTGATGCGTCCGTCATTGTCGCCGCCGGTGGCGATGGTACGATTACGGCCGTCGCGTCCGCCCTTGTTGGGTCTGAAAAATCTCTGGCTATCCTTCCGCTTGGCACAGTCAATGCGCTCGCCAAGGATCTTCATGTTCCGCTGAACTTGCCTGCGGCGATTGCGGCGTTGGCCACTGGCGTCGAGCACCGCATCGATGTCGGCGAGGTCAATGGTCAGATCTTTCTCCACAAGGTTGTCATTGGGCTTATTCCCGGACTTGCTGCCGGGCGCGAGCATATCCGCGGCAAGCAGACATTCTCAGCCAAGATCGGCTTCGTGCGCTATTTCTTCCGTCGCCTCTCGCGTGCCAAGCGCCTTGCCATAGCCATCGAGCCGCTCGAAGGCGAGCGGCGGCTTGAGCGTGTGCAGGCGATCGCGGTGGCCAGTAATTCCTACGACGAGGGGCTTGGGCAATTCTTCTCGCGTGGCAGTCTCGATCGCGGCGTGCTGACGCTTTATGTCCTTCGGCACCTCAATGCCGGCGATTTTTTCCGCCTTTCGACCAATATGCTGCTGGGTCGCTGGCGTAGCGATGAGGCGCTGTCGATGGAAAGCATCAATGGCGTCGTCATCACGACCAAAAAAGGGCTCGTCAAAGTCATGCTGGACGGCGAAGTCCAGGCGCTGCAGAGCCCGCTCAATTTCTCGATCCGACCGCGGGCGCTTTCAGTCATCGTCCCGACCGAAGTCGCCACCCAGCCTAATGTGGAAGCCGCATGAAGATACTGCATATCTCCGACCTGCATTTCGGCCATCACGATCCCAAGCTTGCAGAGGGATTTGCCGATGATATAAACGCCCAGAAGCCCGACCTGATCGTGGCGAGCGGCGATTTCACGCAGATCGGCACCAAGGAAGAGTTCGAGCAAGCGCGTGAGTTTCTTGACAAGCTGACCGCCCCTGTCTTTGCCGTTCCCGGCAATCACGACGTGCCGGCCGTCAACATCCTGCGTCGTTTCTTCAATCCCTATGGGTTCTACAAAAAGTACATCTCGCCAGATCTCGAGCCGTTTCTCGAAATGGACGGCGTTGCCATTGTCGGCATGCGCACGTCACGTCGGGCACGGCTCGAATGGAACTGGGGGCATGGATCCATCTCGCGCGGCCAGCTCGAGGATCTAGATGAACGTTTTGCCAAGGCTTCGCCCAATGCGGTGCGCGTCATTGTCGCCCATCATCCTTTGCTCTTTCCCACTGAGCCGATGATCCAGAAGACCAAGCGGGTTAAGCGGGCGGACGATGCGCTCGAAACGTTTGCGAGCCTCGGCGTACGCCTTGTTCTGTCGGGTCACTTTCATCTGTCTTACGTGCGCAAACACGAACAGACCGACAAGAAGCGCGAGGGACAGCCGATGGGCCTCAGCAAGTCTGTCGTTGCGCCGATCCTGATTGCCCAGGCGTCCTCGGCGATCTCCACGCGCCTCCGTGGTGAGCCCAATGCCTATAACCTCATCGACATCAGCAATGAGCTGATCACCGTGACGGTGCGCGAGTGGCGTGATGGGGAATGGCATACCCGCGACCGCGCCACCGAACCTGTCTGACCCCTCAGGCCAGCCGCAACACTGCGGCTGGCATCTCGCCCAGGATTTCGTCGAGCGAACCACTGTCGACCTCGCGGCTAGTGAATACATTCGTCCAGTCTGCCGCCGCCAGCTCGCTTGGCAATTGCACCTTTAGATCCGGTGTATCTTCCGGCAGCCCCAGCCACGCCAGAACCAGAATGGTCGCATCGCCATCGCGCCGCAGGAAGCCGACCGCGCGCGAATTTTCCTCGTCGAAAGCGATCGGCTCGTAACGGCCCTTGGCAAAGAGGTTTGGGATCTCCTTGCGAAGAGCCAAGAGCCGGCTGATCACGCCAAGCTTGGTCTTGCCGCTGGTCCAATCGGCCATGGTCTCGCTGAGATCATTGGGCAGCGCGTTCAGCAGTGCCGTGCGCTCGGCAAAATCGACTGGGCGACGGTTGTCAGGGTCGACCATGCTCTGCTCATAGAGCTCGGCGCCTTGATAGATGTCGGGCATGCCCGGCACGGTCAGCTTTAGCGTCGCGGCGATGATGCTGTTCCGCGCGCCAAGCGGCCCAATCTCGTCCGCAAAGGCGCGGAAATCGGCCAGGAACTCGCCATCTGGATCAAGTGTCTGATCGACCACCGCCATCAGTGCGCCTTCGTAGTCCTCCGAGTTTGCCGTCCAAGTCGTATGCCGCCGCGCTTCGCGAACAGCCTTGGTCATGGCGTCTCTTGTGCGCTCGCGGAATGTTTCCAGTTTGTCTGGGTCGATCGCGCCGGAGCGCGCAAATTCCGCCGGCCAGGCGCCAAGCAATTGCTGGAAGAAATAATAAAGGTCGTTGGCGTCGATATCCTCGCCGAAATGGGCGCGCCATTCGGTGACCTTTGCTATCCATTCATCCGGTAGCAGCGACAGCGCGGCGATCCGGGCGCGGACATCTTCACCGCGCTTGGTGTCGTGGCTCGAACTCGTCAGCATGCCGCCGGGGAAATTTGCGGCGCGATCGCGGTTGAATGCGTGGAACTGATCGGGACTGGCCGAGAACTGGTCCGGCCGCTCGCCAACATCCGACAAGGCAATGAGGCGATTGTAGCGATAGAGCGCCGTATCCTCGAGACCCTTGGCCATGGCCGGGCCGGTAAATTGCTGCAGGCGCATCGCGGTTTCGAGCACGTCGTCTCCCTCGATATTGAGGAGCGCGACATCCCTGAGGAAATCAAACAGGGCCCCATCCAGCGTCGGGGCCATCGTCTGCGCTTCGGCCAGCGCCTCTTCGATATAATTTCGGTCGCTCGCCGTCGTGTCGCCGTCGACATAGGTCCGATAGACCGAAAGGCAGGACAGGAAATGCCGCAGAGCGTTACGGATGCCGTTGCGCGTCAGGTCTGCCGATGTCCAGTGGCTTCCAGCAATCGCAGTAAGCCGGGTCGTCAGGGCGTCAAGCTCGGCCGACATTTCATAGTCGATGATTTCGAGCTTGGCTTCCCGCTCCAGCGCGTCGAGCGTGCCCGTTTCGCCGGTAAAATCGCGATAAAATTCGGTCAGCGTTTTTTCTGCCGCTGGGTCGACGAGCAATTGAGCCGTCACATTGGCAAATTCATAGCCCGTTGTGCCGTCGATATCCCAATCCGCCCGCAGGGCCTCGCCGGGCGCGAGGATTTTTTCGACGACGAGATAGATCGGTCGTGGGCAAGCTTGCCGCAGCCGCAACGTATATTGCTTGGGGTCGTAGAGGCCATCGATATGGTCGATGCGCAAGCCCTCGACCAAGCCCTCTTCGACAAGCTGGAATATCAGCTTGTGGGCATGGTCGAAGACCTCCTGCCGCTCGATACGGATCGCCGCGAGATCGGAGACGATGAAGAAGCGACGATAATTGATTTCGTCCGCACCGACGGAGTAGCGCGCCGCGCGCCAGTTCTGCTTGGCGATCAGCTCCGCGAGATCCTGCCGCCCCGCTTCGCTGTTGAAGTGCTGAACTGCCATCTCGATGCCCGGGGCGCGAGCCTCTGCCAACCGCGTCTTGAGCTGTGCTGCGACATCCTGATCGACGCCCCAGCCGGAGAGCAGGGCCTCGTCTATGTCGCCTGCATGTTTGAGGATTTCCCCGTAGTGCCGTGGGTCGATCGGCAATTTGTGCGTGTCTTCAGCCCAGATCGCAAAGCTACCTGTGGCATCATCAAACTTGAGGGACATGCGTCCCGTTTCAATTGCCTCGCCCAGCGCAGAGCCGAGGAATGGCATGAGAACCTTATCCTGCAGCGATGGTTCAGACGGCGCCCAGTTTATGTCGAACCAATAGGCATAGCGGCTATCGCGCCCCCATTCGAGCACGTTGAGCCAATAGGGGTTTTCCGCCCCGCCAATGCCCATGTGGTTGGGCACGATATCGAGGATGATGCCAATTCCCTCGCGCCGAAACGCCGCCGCCATTTGCCTGAGGCCGTCGAGCGTGCCGAGTTCTGGGTTGACGAGCGTATGGTCGACCGTGTCATAGCCATGCATGCTGCCGGGCCGCGCTTTGAGAATTGGCGAGAGATAGGCGTGGCTGATGCCTAGCCGGCCAAGGTACGGCGCCAGTTTCTCGGCGTCTGAAAATCCAAAATCCTTGTTAAGCTGCAGACGATAGCTGGCGCGGGGGACGGGACGCTCGTCCCGGTCAGAGGCGTAAACAGGCATTGCAAAACCTTGGCTAACGCATGTGCCTACGGAAGCGAGAAGTCTCGTCCGCAAGAGCGTCATGCGCATAAACGACAGGCTGCGACAGGCAGCATACGACAATGGCAATCGAAGGAGCCGGGTTCCGGTCATGTGCATGGGAGGGGCAGCGCGTCTCGGAAAGCCCATCGGCGCCGCACTAATAATCCTGATAACTGAGCGGACGGACCGGTTATCGCCTTAATTTGTTTGGACAAAATCTATCCGCCCGAAGTTCATTGCCTCGGGTGGTCCGCAATTCCTGCCCCAATCCGTCGTTTCTCGCGACACGTGTCGGGCAAAGGGATAAGAACCTCTGGCCCTTGATGTGCATTCTCTGGCAGAACCGTCTTACTCGATCTGGCCCGGTCCATGATCCAACATTGGAGACTCTCGTGGCAGATCAGCAGATCACTCCGGAATTGGCCAATTATATCAGCAGCGCCCGGGTCGCCCTGGCTCTCGCCGATGTCAACGACGACCATCGTCTGGTCATGGTCAATACGGCTTTCTGTGATCTGACGGGCTATGGCAGCGACGAAGTCGTCGGGCAGAATTGCCGCTTCCTTCAGGTGTCGCGGTCGCGGGGTAAATCCGAAAATGTCGACGCGTTGACCGACATCCACCGTTTCCTCTCTGAACCAGACGTCCAGACGGTGCGTACACCCATCGTCAACTTCACCAAGGACGACAAGCCCTTTGTCAATTTGCTTTTCATGTCAAAACTCAAGGGACCGAGCGGAACGACGCGCTACATATTTGCCTCGCAGTTCGATGTGAGCCGGTCGCATCTCTCCATGCTCGACAGCTATGATCTGCAATTGTCGCAAGCCATTTCGGGTCTCTCACCCGTGCTGCAGGAAAGCGGCATGATCATCGAAGGTTCGCTCGCAACCATCGCCAATTCCGCCGCCATGATCGCTCAGGCCAAGATGATCCTTTCCCAGTTGGAGGCGTCCAACTCGTGACCCTCAACCAACCGGCGGTGACGACAGACATCGAGGAAGACGCCACTGTGCCGGTTATCGGCATCGGTGCATCAGCGGGCGGGTTGGAAGCGCTCCGCGACATGTTTGCAGCAGCAGGCACATCACCGGGCATGTGCTTTGTCGTGGTGCAGCATCTCGACCCCAACCACGAAAGCATGATGGCTCAGTTGATCGATCGGCACACCGAGCTGATCGTCAAGCAATGCGAGGGCGGTGAAAAGGTCGAGGCAGATACGGTCTACATCATTCCGCCAGGCCACGGCCTTGCCATTATGGATGGTCACCTGACCCTGACCGATTTCGAGCAGCCGCGTGGCCTTCGGCGGCCGATCGATGACTTCTTCATTTCGCTTGCGCTCGACCAGACGACCAACGCGGCCTGCGTCATCCTCTCAGGCACGGGTGCCGACGGCACCACGGGTCTGCGCGCCATCAAGGAGCATGGCGGCATCAGTGTTGTCCAGGAGCCCGGCACCGCGAAATATGATGGCATGCCGCTTTCGGCCGTGGGAACGGGCCTGGTCGATTTCGTTGCCGCACCCGCCGAGATCGTTGGCCGGCTCCAGTCTTTCTTCAATCGCCATAAAGTCGACAAACACGATCAGGCCGAAGTTGTCGCCGATCATGTCGATGAACTCTGCCGCGTCTTGAGGACTGCTGTCGGACACGATTTTTCCGGTTACAAGCGTTCGACCCTCGTGCGTCGCGTCGAACGGCGCATGCATGTCCTCGGCATAGCCAAAGGCCGGGATTATCTTGATCGGACGCGCACCGACCGCGCCGAATGCGAGGCATTGTTCCGCGACCTTCTGATCAATGTTACGCGCTTTTTCCGCGATGAGGCCATTTTCCGGCAGGTTGCCGAAGAGGCTATCAAGCCCCTTGTCTCAGCCGATGCCGACGAGGATGGTATCAGGGTCTGGATCCCGGGATGCTCGTCGGGCGAAGAAGCCTATTCCTATGCCATGCTCTTTGCCGAGGCTGCGGAAACCCTCAACCGGCCGTTGACGGTGCAGATCATCGCCACCGATATCGACGAGCAAATGCTTCAGATCGCGCGGGATGGCTCCTATCCCAATTCGGCCATGGCGGACATTCCGGCTCGATTGCGCGAAAAATACACGGTCCCCCACAAAGACCACTTTACGATCGCCTCGCACATTCGCGATCTCATTCGCTTTTCCAATCATAGCGTCGTCAAGGATCCGCCATTCTCGCGCATCGATCTCGTGTCGTGCCGAAACCTGCTGATCTATTTCAACGACAAGCTGCAGCAGTCGGTCCTGCCGCTGCTGCACTATGCATTGAAGCCCGGTGGTTTTCTGGTGCTTGGTCCGTCCGAGACCGTCGGCCGCTTCGACAATCTCTTCCCAGCCGTCAACGCCCAGGCACGCATCTTCAAGCGCTCGAACGCGTCACCGAGCTATCCCATGGAGCTGCCTGGCGGACGCGGTGAGGCCGCTCCGCGTCGTGCAGATCGTGACACAAGCGAAGTGACACGGGTGGTCAAGGAAGGTGGCCTCGCCAAATCGCGGCTGATGGAGCGCTATGTTCCAGCAAGCCTTGTTGTCGATGGCGAAGGGCTAATCGTTGCTGCCTATGGCCGGTTAGGCCGCTTCTTCGATTTTCCCGTCACCCCGATGGATACGGCGAGCGCGACGTCTTTGGCACGTCCCGGTCTTCGCAACACCATTACTCCGCTGCTGCGCCAGGCCAAAGAAGCCAAGCGCCGTGTCGTCAGCCGCGACGTCAAGGTGCAGTCCGACTTCGGCACGGTGACAGCTGAGGTCGTTTGCGATCCATTGGCTGATGGCACCTTCCTCTTCGTGTTCCAGGAATCCGCGCCCTTTGCCATGTTTACCGATGGCGACACGCTGGCTGAAAGCGATGGCGATGAACATCTCGAAGCCATCGAGAGCGAACTGCGTCTGACCCGTCATCGGCTCCGCTCCGCCGTGGAAGAGCTCGAAACGGCCAATGAGGAGCTCAAGAGCTCCAACGAAGAAATGATGTCGATGAACGAGGAGCTTCAATCGACCAATGAAGAGCTCTCGACCGTCAACGACGAGCTCAAGACCAAGGTCGATCAGATTTCCGTCGTCAACGCCGACCTCCGAAATTTCCTGGATTCAACCGATCTCGCCGTTATCGTTCTCGATCGTGACCTGCGGGTCCGTAGTTTCACCAATGCCGCAACGACAGTCTTCCCGCTGCAAGCCGGCGACCGTGGCCGTTCGCTCTCCGAAGTCGCAAGCCGTCTGGCCTCGCCCGACTACTTGGACGATGCTCAGCGTGTCGCGGAAACGGGCGAGTCCATCCAACGTCGCGTGCTAAGCCAGGACGGTCGTCGGACCTTCGCGCTCAAGATCCGCCCCTATCGCCTCGCATCCAATGAGATCGATGGGGCCATGCTGGTTCTCACCGAACTGACAGATCTCCTCTCCATGGAGCGCGAGCTCGAGCAGGGCCGTGAGCGCCTTGATATGGCGGTCCGCACCGCCGGAATTGGCGTCTGGGAATATAGCCCGCTAACGGGGCGAGCTATTCTAGACAATTTCGAATTGGCGAATTTCGGCATCTATGAGCGCGATGGCGCGGTCGATGACCTGATCAACTACGTTTTCCCCGCCGACCGCAGGGTGGTGAAGGAAAAGCTCCACGACGCCTCGCTCGGCCGCGGTGATTTCGAAGCGACCTTCCGTCTTCAATCGGCGACCGCTGGTCTTCGCTGGGTCCGCGCCTTTGGCCGCCTGATCGATGATAATGGTGAACGTCGCCTGATTGGTGTCACCATCGACGTCACGCCGGAGCACCAATTGGCCGAAACGCGCGACGTGATGCTGCGCGAAATGAACCACCGCGTAAAAAACCTCTTCGCGCTCATCGCGGGGATGATCCGCATCGCGTCGCGCCGGTACGAGAAGGTTGGCGACATGGCCGAGGACATCGGCTCGCGTATCGCCGCGCTTGGCCGGGCCCACTCCCTGTCGACCAGCGCGCAGGGCGAGCAGTCGGCCAATATCAAGGACCTCATTCTGGCGACGCTTGCCCCCTATGAGGGGCATGCGCAGATCCATTCGTCAGGGCCAGTGCTGGAGGTCAAGGCATCGGCCATCTCGTCCTTTGCCCTCATCATCCACGAATGGGCCACCAATTCCGTCAAATATGGCGTCCTCGGGCCCGAGCCGGGGAACCTTTTGGTGGAATGGTCTGTTCATGACCACCGGCTGTCCCTAGAATGGACAGAGCAGCGGGTGACCGCTGTACCGCACATTGAGAGTTCCGGTTTCGGAACGATCCTTATGGAGACCTCGGCGCGACAATTGGCGGGCGAACTGATCACCACAGTGGATGACAATCGCCTGAAACACGAGTTAAGCGTGCCGACTTCGGTAATTGAGTTAGATGAATAACAAGATCTTGCTGGTCGAAGATGAGCTTCTTACAGCGATGGACGTTGAAGACACTCTGCGTGAAGCGGGCTGGGATGTAGACGGTCCGTTCTCCAGCGTTCGCAATACCCTTCGTTATCTCGAGAACAATTTGCCGCTATGCGCGGTTCTCGACGTGCGTCTTGAAGACGGGGAAGTCCTGCCTGCCGCAGATGTGCTGGCAGAGGCGGGCGTCCCGATTGTTTTTCACTCCGGCCATGCCAGCCACGACCAACTCTCGTCGCGCTATCCTGATGCCTCGTTTTGCGACAAGCCGGCTTTGCCGCAAATGCTTGCCCAAGCTGTCGAGCAGGCCATCGATCGCGTGCGTGGCAGTCTAGACGAGTTGCAGGCCGTCCGCGCCACTTGATCGCGTTAGCGCCCCTCAAAACTGAGCGTTGAAACCAGTGTCGCAATCCGTTGAGCCAGTTTTTCTGCTGGCTCCACAGGTTCGGTTCTGAGCCAGTTGATGGCGAGCCAGCTTAGTCCGCCCGCAAAGAAGCGGTTCACTGTCTGGGCGTAGACCGGGCTCGCTTCCGAAGGTGCGATATGGCTGGGCACGAGGCGCGTTCCCGTCAGCGAAACCAGGTCATCGAAAAAGCTCGCATTTCCGGCCTCTTCCATGACCCGCACAAAGAAAGTGCGGTGTTGTGCGAGATAGGCGAAAATTTCCAGCGCCGCCTTTTCGATATGCGCCCGTAGCGCCTCGCCCGCCAATTCCTCATTTTCCTCTGAATGCGCCAGAGCCTCATCAAGGCGCATGAAGGCAGCCGCGCGCGCTGCGGCGGCGAGATCTGGAAAATGCTGGTAGAATGTGGGGCGCGTGACGGCAGCTTTTGTTGCGACCTGCGTAATAGAGAGGCCGGACAGAGGTCCTGCGTCCAGCAGTTCAATGACAGCGTCTAAAATGGCGCCGCGGGATCGTTCGAGACGAGCGTCCATGGGTCCTTGCATAACCTACTTTACAATCGTAAATCTATGCCGTAATTTTACATCTGTCAAATAGGCGGCAGTATGGCCGCAGCCAGTCGGAGAGCTCGCATATGCGGTCCCGTTCATCATCAATCCTTCGATCCGCCACGGTAGTCGCGGTCATGGCGTCCCTTTCCGCGTGCTTTTCCAGCGCCACCCCGCCGGAAAAGCCGCTGGCGCTGGTGCAGGTTCAGTCTGTTGCACTTTCCGATGTTGCCAAGTCGCTCAAGATCACCGGAGCCGTTCAATCGCGTGCCGAGACGCCGGTCGCGTTTTTGACCGCGGGGCAACTGACCGAGCTTGGCGCCAAGATCGGCGAGGCTGTGACCAAAGGCCAGGTTCTCGCGCGCCTCTCCTCGCAGGAGCAGGAAGCGGACGTCGAAGCGGCCGCTGCCGGCCTTCAGGCCGCCGAAGTGCGGCTGAAGCAGGCCAACGCGACGCTCGATCGTCAGAAATCGCTGTTCGACCAAGGGCTGACCACGAAGAGCGCCTTCGATGGTGCGCAGACCGCATTGGAAACCGCCAGCAATTCCCGTGACAGCGCCCAGGCCCAGCTTGATCTGGCGCAGGAAAGCGCCGGCTATACCGAACTCAAGGCACCGGCCGATGGCGTCATCATCCGTCGACTGTACGAGATCGACGAGGTGGTCCAGGCCGGCTCCCCGGTTTACGTCATCGCTGAAAACGGCCCGCGCAAGGCGGCGCTCAATGTGCAGGAAACTGCGATTGCGCGTTGGGACAGGTCGAGGCCGGTGCAGGTGTCGCTGGTCTCCAATCCTGCGATCTCGACGACCGGAACGGTAACAGAAGTAGCTCCCTCACTCGATGCGACCGGCACGGTTCAGGTCAAGGTGACGCTCGACGACGGCTCGAAAATGCCTTTGGGATCAGCGGTAACGGCGGTGCTGTCCTGGCCTGCGGAAACCCGCATCGATCTCCCCGCGAGCGCCCTTTGGCAGACGGGCGAGGTGGCACAGGTCTGGGTGGTGGACGCGCAGAACATCGTCGCGCTCAAGCCCGTCGAAATCGAATCCTACGGCACCGACGATGTGGTGATCAGCAGCGGCCTCGAGCCCGGTGATCGCGTCGTCGTCTCCGGCACGCAATTCCTTTCACCCCAGCAAAAAGTCGATGTTCAGGACCTCGGCGCATGAACAAGTTTTATTCCATCGCCCTTACCCTGGTGCTCGCCAGCACCTTGGCTGCCTGCAGTTCCGAGGCGCCACCAGAAGCGCCGATCCGCCCGGTGCTCTCCATTGTCGCCGGGCCCAACAGCGCCGCGGTCGCTGGCTTTGTCGGGGTCATCGAGCCGCAAGTCTCGGTGGACCAATCCTTCCGTGTTGGGGGCACGCTCGTGACCCGCACAGCCGAAGTCGGCGATACCGTCAGCATCGGCGACCCCATCGCAACGCTCGACGCCACCACCTACGATCTTTCGCTCGAAACGGCGCGCGCCAATCTCCAGACCGCTCAGGCGCAATATGACAATGCCGCCGCCAGCGAAGGCCGGCTGCGCACGCTCAACCAGAGTGATGTCATTTCGACGTCCAATCTTGAAGAATCCGAGCAACAGACGGAAGCCGCCCGTGCTGGTCTCGTCCAGGCCCAATCCCGCGTCAAACAGGCCGAGGAGCAATTGGCCTATACTGGCCTCAAAGCCTCGATCGACGGCGTCGTGACCGCCATTGGTGCCGAGCCCGGCGCGGTTGTCGCTGCCGGCCAGGCCGTGGTCACCATTGCCCAGCCGCAGGATCGCGATCTCGTCATCGATGTGCCCGAAGAAGTGGTGCAGGGCCTCTCGCTGGGCGATCGGTTCACGGTCGTGCCGCAGCTCGCAGCCGATGTCGCTGCCGATGGGACACTGCGCGAAATCGCGCCGCAGGCCGATCCCGTGACCCGCACTTGGCGCCTCCGCATCGGCCTTGAAAATCCATCGCAGGATTTCTGGCTCGGCACCACCGCAAGCGCTGTTCCGCAAGGTGGCGTGAGCGGGGCGATCGAACTCCCCCAGGTGGCCATCAAGACCGTCGATGGCGCGACCAGCATTTTCGTCGTCAACGAAACTGATGCGACCGTCAGCCAACGCAACGTCACCGTTGCGCCGGCCGCCAACGGCTTCGTGACTATCCAATCCGGCTTGGAGTCAGGGGAGCGGGTCGTCATTGCCGGGGTCAATAGCCTTGCCGATGGCCAGAAGATCAAGCTCGAGCAGGAGAGCAAGTAAATGAAGGGCTTTAACCTCTCCGATTGGGCGCTCCAGCATCGCTCGCTCGTCTGGTATTTCATGGCCGTAGCTCTGGTCGCCGGCGTCTTTTCCTATCTCCATCTCGGCCGCGAGGAAGATCCGGCCTTCACAATCCGCACCATGGTCATCGTTGCCCAATGGCCGGGCGCGTCGGCCGAGGAAGTGACCGATCAGGTCACCGAACGGATCGAGCGCGAACTCCAGGATTTGCAGACGCTCGATTATAGCCGCTCGGTGACAGTTGCCGGCAAGACGACAGTCTATGTCACGCTGCGCAATGAGACCCCTGCCGCTACCGTCCGTTCGGTGTGGGAAGAAGTGCGCTCGATGATTGGCGACATCGCCTACACCTTCCCCCAAGGCGTGCAGGGCCCGTTCTTCAACGAC
The DNA here is from genome assembly GCF_001425445.1 of Devosia sp. Leaf420. Lineage (GTDB taxonomy): Bacteria > Pseudomonadota > Alphaproteobacteria > Rhizobiales > Devosiaceae > Devosia. Next base: position 104,395 of record NZ_LMQU01000015.1, read on the forward strand.
CGGTTTGGCGACGTCTATGGCAATATCTTCGCGTTCACCGGCGATGGGCTGACCCAGCGCCAATTGCGCGATTATGTCGAAGACGCCCGCTCGAAAATTCTGACGCTCCCCGAAGCCGGCAGCGTCGAACTCGTCGGCGCGCAGGATGAAAAGGTCTTCCTCGAATTTTCGACCCGCCAGCTTGCCGCCCTCGGCATCAGCGAGGCCGAGGTTATCGCGACGCTGCAAGATCAAAACGCGATCACCTCGTCCGGCGTCGTTCAGGCCGGGTCACAGCGCGTCGTTGTTCGCGTCGGTGGGCAGTTTACCTCCGACGAGAGCCTCAAGAACATCAATCTCCGGCTCGGCGAGCGCTTCTTCCGCCTCGTTGACGTAGCCACCATCAGCCGGGGCTACACCGATCCCCCGACCGCGCTGTTCCGCTATAATGGCCAGCCGGCTATCGGCCTCGCCATCGGCATGAGGGCAGGGGGCAATTTGCTCGAATTCGGCGAAGGCCTCGAACATGAGGTTGACCGGATCGTCGCGGAACTGCCCTATGGCGTCGAAATCCATCGCGTTTCCGACCAGCCGCATGTGGTCGAAGAAGCCGTCAACGGCTTCACCAAGGCGCTCTTTGAAGCCGTCGCCATCGTCCTGATCGTCAGCTTTGTCAGCCTTGGCCTCCGAGCGGGCATGGTTGTGGCCCTATCGATCCCGCTCGTCTTGGCGATCACCTTCCTCGCGATGTCCTATCTCGGCATCTCGCTCCAGCGTGTTTCGCTTGGTGCGCTGATCATTGCGCTGGGCCTCCTCGTCGACGACGCGATGATTGCGGTCGAGATGATGGTCTCAAAGCTCGAAGCGGGAGAGAGCCTCCGCAACGCGGCGACGGCCGTCTATACCTCGACCGCCTTCCCGATGCTGACCGGGACGCTCGTGACCGTCGCGGGCTTTATCCCGATCGGCCTCAATCCGAGCCAAGCCGGTGAATTCACCTATACCCTCTTCGTGGTCCTCGCGATTTCGCTGATCGTGTCCTGGGTCGTTGCAGTGCTGTTTACGCCTCTGCTTGGTGTCACCATTCTGCCCAAGCAGATGAAGCACAAGGGGCATGGCAAGGGCCGCCTGATGACGGGCTTTTCCAATCTCATCGAAGGCGCCATGCGGCTCAAATGGCTGACCATAGCCTTCACCGTCGCGCTCTTCGGTGTCTCGGTCTATGGGCTCACCCATGTGCAGCAGCAATTCTTCCCGTCCTCGGACCGGCCCGAACTGATCGTCGATTGGCACCTGCCGCAGAATGCGTCGATCGCCGAAACCCAGGCGCAGATCGCCAAGTTCGAGAGCGAAGCGCTGATCGGCAATGCCAATATCGACCACTTCTCGAGCCATGTCGGGGAGGGCGCGCCGCGCTTCGTCCTGACGCTCGACGTTCCCGCCGGCCGGCCCTCGCTGGGCCAGACCGTGATCGTCACCAAGAGCATCGAGGTCCGCGATCAGGTGAAGGAGGAGATCGAAGCCTATCTCCGCACGACTTTCCCCGGCACCGATACCTATGTCGGCACGCTCTCGCTTGGCCCACCGGTATCCCGCCCGATCCAGTACCGCGTCAGTGGTCCCGATATCGAAACCGTCCGCACGCTTTCCCAGCAGCTCTCGGCCAAGATCAGCGAAAATCCTAATCTCGGGCTCGTTCGCTATGATTGGATGGAGACCATGCGGGTCGTCGAAGTTGATGTGCTTCAGGACAAGGCGCGGCAATTAGGCATCACCAATGCCGATATCGCCAATGGTCTCAACGGTATTTCGAGCGGCCAACCGATCACCCAGATCCGCGATAGCATTTACCTCGTCACGGTTGTAGGCCGGGCGGAAGCGGCCGAACGCGACTCGCTCGAAACGCTGCAGAACCTGCAGCTCTCGACGGGTGACGGCCGTGCCATTCCGCTCTCGTCGGTCGCAACGCTTTCCTATACTCAGGAGCATCCGATGATCGTCCGGCGCAATCGCGTCCCGACGCTCACCGTCAGTGCCGACGTGCTCGGCCATCTCCAGCCGGCAACCGTTGCTGCCGGTCTGAAGCCTGCAGTCGATGCTTTCAGCGAGACGCTGCCCGCCGGCTATTCGATTGCCGTAGGCGGCACAGTCGAGAGCAGCGCCGAATCCACGGCACCGATCATCGCTGTCGTTCCCCTCATGCTCTTCGTCATGGCGACCGTGTTGATGCTGCAATTGCAGAGCTTTTCGCGGCTCTTCCTCGTCGTCGCCGTGGCGCCGCTTGCTTTGATCGGTGTCGTCGCTGCGCTGCTGCCGTCGGGCAAGCCGCTTGGCTTTGTCGCCATTCTCGGCATTCTGGCGCTGATCGGCATTCTCGTGCGCAATTCGGTTATCCTGATCGTCCAGATCGAGCATTTGCGGAGCGAAGGCATGGCAGCCTGGAAAGCGGTGGTGGAAGCCACCGAGCATCGCGTCCGCCCGATCCTTCTCACCGCGTTGGCCGCAAGCCTTGGGCTGATCCCGATCGCAACCGAAGTGTTCTGGAGCCCCATGGCCTTTGCCATGATCGGCGGCATCCTCGTCGGCACTATGCTGACGCTGGTTTTCCTGCCGGCACTCTATGTCACCTGGTTCAGGATCAAGCCCGAACCAGAGCCGCCGCGCGAAGACGTCGCGCCAGTCCAGGCGTGATCTTGAGAAGGCCCGCACATGATGCGGGCCTTCGCTTTTATGCAATCTTTATACCGCCGCCATCCAATCCATATGGAAGCTTGAGGCGCCGCGGATGCAATGGAGAGGCTCCAGTCGGAGTTCTGTCCATGCTCGATATTCTCTTCATCTTTCTTGGTGCCGCCATGCTCGCCGCTCTCGCGGGCTATGCGTTGGCGCTCGATCGGCTTTAGCCCTGCCATGTTGCTTGTCTCATTCCTCGTCGCGCTGGTGCTTGCCATCTATCTTCTGGTGACGCTGCTGCGTCCCGAGCGGTTCTGACCGGATCGGAGTTTTCAAATGACCATCATCGGATGGGTGCAGATCGGCCTTGTGCTGATTGCAACGCTTTTGCTTGCCAAGCCGCTCGGGCTCTATATGGCGCGCGTTTTTTCGGGCGAGCGCACATGGCTCTCGCCGGTCCTGTCGCCGGTCGAAACCGGTTTCTACAAACTGGCCGGCGTTCGGCGCGAAGACGAACAGGGCTGTCTCAGCTACACCTTTTCGGTGCTCGCCTTCAGCCTTGCGGGTCTGCTGGCGCTCTTTGCCATCTTGCGTCTGCAGGGCGTGCTGCCTTTCAATCCGCAGGGCTTCGGGCCCGTCGCGCCAGACCTCGCCTTCAACACCGCGGTCAGTTTCGTGACCAATACCAACTGGCAGAACTATGCCGGCGAAAGCACGCTGAGCAATTTCAGTCAGATGGCTGGGCTGACGGTGCAGAATTTCCTGTCGGCTGCGACTGGTATCGCCGTTGCCATGGCTGTTACGCGGGCCTTCATCCGCTCGAAAACCTCGGCGCTGGGCAACTTTTGGGTCGATATGACCCGCGCCACGCTCTATGTGCTGCTCCCCCTCGCCATCATCGTGGCGCTGGCCTTTGTTGCCCTGGGCCTACCGCAAAATCTCGATGCCAATTTCGTCGCAACGACGCTTGAAGGCGCGCAGCAGACGATTGCGACCGGGCCTGTAGCGAGCCAGGAAGCCATCAAGCAACTTGGCACCAATGGCGGCGGCTTCTTCAACGTCAATGCTGCTCATCCGTTCGAGAACCCCAACGCTTTCTCGAACTATCTCAATATCATTGCCATGCTCTCGATCTCGCTGGCACTGGTCTATTCATTTGGCCAGATGGTCGGCAATCGCCGCCAGGGTTGGGCGCTGATTTCGGTGACAATCATCATGCTCGTCGTCGGCACGGGCGTCGTCTTTTGGGCCGAAACGGCGGGCAATCCGCTGCTGCACGGCGCCGGTCTCGATGTCGCCATGGGCAATTTTGAGGGCAAGGAAGTCCGCTTCGGCCAGTCCATGAACGCGCTTTATGCCGCGGTCACCACGGGTCTTTCCGATGGCGGCGTCAATGCCATGCATTCTTCGCTCACCCCGCTCGGTGGGCTCGTGCCAATGTTCCTGATGCAACTTGGCGAAGTTTTGCCGGGCGGTGTGGGTTCGGGGCTTTATGGCATGCTGGTCTTTGCCATCCTCGCGGTTTTCGTCGCGGGCTTGATGGTTGGCCGTACGCCGGAATTCATGGGTAAGAAGATCGAGGCGCGGGAAATGAAGCTGGCCATGCTGGCCATTCTCATCCTGCCCTTCGTGATCCTTGGGTTCACCGCCATTTCGGCCGTCGCCGAATTCGGGGTCAGCCCGATCCTGACGCCTGGACCGCATGGCCTCAGCGAAATCCTTTATGCCTTCACCTCGGCTGCGGGCAATAATGGCTCGGCCTTCGGCGGTCTCACCGGCAATACACCCTGGTACAATACGACCCTCGGCATTGCCATGATGCTTGGCCGCTTCGCCTATATCGTGCCGGTTCTGGCCATTGCCGGATCGCTCGCCGCCAAGCCACGCGTTCCGGCCTCCTCGGGCACTTTCCCGACCGACCGGCCGCTGTTTGTCGGCCTCATCATCGGCATCATCCTCATCATGGGCGGGCTGCAGTTCTTCCCCGCTCTCGCTCTTGGCCCCATCGCCGAGCACTTCGCCATGCTCGCCGGCCAAAGCTTTTAGGACCAACGCAAATGTCCACGACGACAAAATCCATATCTGTCTTCAGCCCCGCCATCCTGGTGCCGGCCCTGCACGATGCCGTGATAAAGCTCGACCCGCGCCAGCTCGTGCGCAATCCGGTGATTTTTGTCACCGAGATTGTCGCCGTGGTGGTGACGGTCATCTTCATCCAGGACCTTCTGACCAGCAGCACGACCGCTGGTTTTTCCGGCCAGATCGCGCTCTGGCTCTGGTTCACCGTACTATTCGCCACCTTTGCCGAGGCCGTCGCCGAAGGGCGCGGCAAGGCACAGGCCGAAAGTCTGCGCCGCGCGAAGACCGATCTCTTCGCCAAAAAGCTGCTTTTCCCCGACAAGCCCGGCGACCGTTCCAGCGAAGTCATTCCATCGACGGCCCTCAAGATCGGCGATGTCGTCATCGTCGAGGTCAACGACCTCATCCCAGGCGATGGCGAAGTCATTGAAGGCGTCGCCTCGGTCAATGAAAGCGCCATTACCGGTGAATCAGCACCCGTGATCCGCGAAGCCGGCGGTGACCGGTCGGCTGTGACCGGCGGCACGCAGGTGATCTCGGATTGGCTCAAAATCCGGATCACGACGCGTCCCGGCGAAAGCTTCGTCGATCGCATGATCGGCCTCATCGAAGGTGCGAAGCGGCAGAAGACGCCGAACGAGATCGCCCTCTCGATCCTGCTGTCGGGCCTGACGCTGATCTTTCTGATTGCCGTCGTCACGCTCTATGGCCTGGCCGCCTATTCCGGCACCGATCTTTCGGCGGTCGTGCTGGCGGCGCTGCTCGTGACGCTGATCCCGACCACGATCGGCGGGCTACTCTCGGCCATCGGCATTGCCGGCATGGATCGGCTGATCCGCTTCAACGTCATCGCCACTTCGGGCCGTGCCGTGGAAGCTGCAGGCGACGTTGATACGCTGCTCCTCGACAAGACCGGCACCATCACCTTCGGCAATCGCATGGCTTCGGAATTCATTCCGGTCGGTGGCGTCAGCGACAAGGCGCTGGCCGAAGCCGTTCTGCTCTCAAGCCTCGCCGACGAAACAGCCGAAGGCCGCTCCATTGTCGCTCTCGCCCGCGACGAGTATCGCGTGACCGAACCCCCACACGCCGCTATAGCAACGACGTTCATCCCCTTCTCCGCCCAGACCCGCCTCTCGGGCGTGGATGTCGAAGGCCGTCGCATCCGCAAGGGTTCAGTCGACGCCGTGCTCCGCTTCGTGGGTCTCGATCGCGATCAAGCCGGTGCCGAGTTCATCAAAGCGGTTGAATCCATCGCCCGTTCCGGCGGCACGCCGCTGGCCGTGGCCGAAGCCGATCGCCTGCTCGGCGTCGTCCATCTCAAGGACGTTGTCAAGCCCGGCATCAAGGAGCGCTTCGCCGCGCTGCGCGCCATGGGCATCCGCACGGTCATGGTCACCGGCGATAACCCCATCACCGCCGCCGCCATCGCCTCTGAGGCTGGCGTCGACGACTTCCTCGCCGAAGCGACGCCCGAGCAGAAGCTCGACTTCATCCGCAAGGAGCAGACCGGCGGCCGGTTGATCGCCATGTGCGGCGATGGCACCAATGACGCGCCCGCCCTCGCCCAAGCAGATGTCGGTGTTGCCATGCAGTCGGGCACGCAAGCCGCTCGCGAAGCCGGCAACATGGTCGATCTTGATTCTAGCCCCACAAAGCTCATCGAGATCGTCGAGATCGGGAAGCAAATCCTCATGACGCGCGGGGCGCTGACGACGTTCTCGATTGCCAACGATGTCGCGAAATATTTTGCCATCATCCCGGCGCTGTTCGTCGCGACCTATCCCGGCCTTGCTGCGCTCAACATCATGGGCCTCGCTTCGCCGCAATCGGCCATTCTCTCGGCCGTCATCTTCAATGCCTTGATCATCGTCGCCCTGATCCCGCTGGCTCTCCGCGGCGTCAAATATCGCCCGGTCGGCGCCGCCGCGCTGCTCTCGCGTAATCTGCTGATCTACGGCCTTGGCGGTCTCGTCGCGCCTTTCGTCGGCATCAAGCTCGTTGACATGATCGTCACCGGCCTTGGCATTATCTAGGAGTTTGCCATGCTCAACCATATTCGCCCGGCCCTCGTACTGACCGTCACGCTGACCCTCCTTCTTGGCGTCGCTTATCCGCTTGCCATTACCGGGGTCAGCCAGGCCGCTTTGCCCTACCAGGCCAATGGCAGCCGCATCGAACGCGATGGCACCGTCATCGGCTCGACCCTGATCGGCCAGAATTTTACCGGCCCGACCTATTTCTGGCCGCGCCCATCGGCCACTGGTCCCGATCCCTACAATGCTGCGGCATCGAGCGGGTCCAACTATGGTCCGACCGACAAGCGGCTGGTGGACCGCGTTGCTGAGGCAAGCCAGCAACTGGGGGGCCAAAATATTCCTGCCGATGCCGTCACAACCTCGGCTTCGGGCCTTGATCCCGATATCACGCCGGCCAATGCACAGATGCAGGTGGCGCGGGTGGCGCAGGCGCGCGGGATTGAAGCGGGGCGTCTTGAAGAGCTCATTGCCAGCATGACGCAATTGCCGGTTTTGGGTATATTCGGCGAACCGCGTGTCAACGTTCTCGCCCTCAATCTGGCGCTCGACGAATTGGCGCCCGAGGCGAGGTAAAATGGGCCAAGGCAGCGAGCAGAACCGGCCCGATCCGGACGCTCTTTTGCAGCTTGCCGCGCGTGAAAAGCGCGGCAAGCTTACGATTTTTCTCGGCATGGCGCCGGGCGTCGGCAAAACCTTTGCCATGCTCGAACGCGCTCAGGCGCTGAAGGAGCGCGGCGTCGATGTGGTCGTGGGGCTGGTCGAAACACATGGCCGCTCGGAGACCAGCGCCCTCGCTGAAGGTCTCGAAACCCTGCCGCGCCGGGACGCGCAGGGTGCCTATGGTGAATTCGATATCGACGCCGCCCTCAAGCGCCATCCGCAATTGCTGATCGTCGATGAACTCGCCCACACCAATCCCGACGGCGCCCGGCATCCCAAGCGCTACCAGGATATCGCAGAATTGATCGCCGCGGGGATCGACGTCTGGACCGCGCTCAACATCCAGCACCTCGAAAGCCTCTCCGAACTCGTCGGCCGCATCGCGGGCGTTCCCGTGCGCGAGACCGTGCCCGATATCGTCCTCAAGGGGGCCGATGAGGTTATTCTCGTCGATCTGCCACCGGCCGAGCTGATCGAGCGCCTCAAGGCGGGAAAGATCTATCTGCCCGACAATGCCGGTCGGGCGCTCGATGGGTTTTTCAAACCATCGACGCTTACGGCGCTACGCGAGCTCAGTCTCCGACGTGCCGCCGATCGGGTGGACGATCAGATGATCGATTTCCTCCGCCAGAGTGCCATCGAAGGCCCCTGGGCGACAGGTGAGCGGCTGCTTGTCTGCGTCGGGCCCGATGGCATGTCCGACACGGTGGTGCGTGAAGCCAGCCGGCTCGCCTCGGGTCTCAATGCCCGGTGGATCGTGCTATCGGTCTTCCGCCCGCATAGCCTGCCACCGAGTGGCGCCGCCAATGACACGCTTGAAGCAACGCTGCGCCTGGCGGAGCGTCTCGGCGCAGAAACCCGCCGCGAAAGTGCGCGCGATTTTGTTGACGCCATCCTCAGGATTGCCCGGCGCGAAAATATCACTCAGATCGTCATCGGCCGTAGCAGCAAGGCGCCCTTCTGGCGTCGCTCCCTTCCTGATGCGCTCCTCGCACGCGGCGGAGAAATCAGCGTTCATGTTGTGGCGACGCGAAAGGACAAAGGCCGGATCAGTCTCTCTCGGCGCAAGACGCCACCCGAATGGGCGTTGACCCTCGGCGTGCCGATCCTCGCGGTGGGTGCGACGACGCTTCTGGGGCTTGGCGTGTCCGCGCTGGTGGCCCTTCAAAACCTTTCGATGCTGTACCTTGCGGCGGTGCTGATCTCGGCGGTCGTCGCGGGTCGCCTCTCGGCGCTGATCGCGTCGCTCCTTTCGTTTTTCGCCTACAATGTTTTCTTCATCGATCCGACGGGCCGCCTCACCGTCGCGCGACCCGAAGAATTGCTCTCACTTGCCATTTTCGTCGCCGTGGCGCTGGCGGCGGGCCAACTCGCGGCGAGCCTGCGGCTCAGCGTCGACCGCACCGCCCAACAGGCCCGACAGGCGCAAGCGCTTCTCGATTTCGCGCGGAAAATGACTGGAACCTTTGGCCGTGATCAGGTGCTCGACACCATGGCGAGCCATTTCCACACGGCGCTCGGTCGTGGCGTCATCGTCCTTGCGCCAGATGAAACTGGCGAACTCGATGTCATTTCCGCTTGGCCACCCGACCAAACGTTTGATGCCACCGCGATGATCGCGGCGCGCTGGGCGCTCGACAAGCGCGAGCCTGCCGGCTTTCTCACGGGCACCCTGCCGCAAGTGCCCTATCTCCTGCGGCCCGTCATGGCCGGGCAACGGGTGCTCGCCGTCGCCGGCTTTGCCATGCGGCACGAGGATGGCGCTCCACGCGAGAGCGAACAACGCACGCTCGATGCGCTCCTTGAACAATCCGCGATCGCGCTCGATCGTGCCCGGCTTTCCCGCGAGAGTGCCCGCGCGACCGTCGCCCGCGAAAGCGAAAAGGTGCAAGCGGCGCTCCTCTCTTCGCTCTCGCATGATCTCAAGACCCCGCTCGCCAGCATCACCGGAGCCGTTACAAGCCTTCGCGAACTCGGCGATAGAATGCCTGTCGAAACACGTTCCGATCTGTTGCTCTCAATTGAAGAGGAAGCCGGGCGCTTGACGCGCTTTGTCGCCAATCTCTTCGAGATGACCCGCATCGAAGCGGGAATGATCAAGGCGCGTCGCGATCCCATCGACCTTCGCGATGTCATCGCCTCCGCAGTGTCCCGCGCCCGGCGCATTCATCCCGGCGTCGATTTCGACGTCAGTCTCGCCGATGATCTGCCCGCCGCCGCCGCCGATGCTCCGCTTTTGGAACAGGTTCTCTTCAATCTTCTCGATAATGCGCGCAAATATGGTGGCGATGGGACGATTTCGGTCTATGCCCGTGGCGAGGGCCGCGAAGTTGTGCTCGCCGTGACCGACGAAGGCAAAGGCATCCCGGAGGCGGATCTGGAACGCATCTTTGAAAAATTTTATCGCCGCACCAAGGGCGATGGGCGCGCCGCGGGCACGGGCCTTGGCCTTGCCATTGCGCGCGGGCTCATCATGGCCATGGGCGGAACGATCAAGGCTGAAAGCCCTGCCATACGTCGCCGCGGCACGCGTTTTGTCATCCGCCTGCCGCGCAGCGAGCGAGCAGCCTCGTGAAGCCGCGTATCCTCGTTGTCGATGATGAACCCCAGATCCAGCGCTTCTTGCGCGCAGCACTCGAAGCGACCGATTTCGAAGTCGAAAGCGCAGAAACCGTCGCCGCTGCAAAGCGCCTAGCCGCAACACGCTCGCCTGCCTTGATCGTCCTCGACCTAGGCCTTCCCGATGGGGATGGCAAGGAAGTCATTCAGACGGTGCGCGCCTTTTCGACCGTGCCGATCATCGTGTTGTCGGCCCGCGATCAGGAGGCCGAGAAGATCGCTGCGCTCGACGCGGGAGCGGACGACTATATCGAAAAGCCGTTCGGCATCGGCGAATTTCTCGCACGCCTCCGGGTCGCTCTCCGGCATCGCGAACCCGCAACGATACCGCATAAGCCGCAAGCCTTCGGCGATATCGTCCTCGATCGCGACAAGCGGCTCGTGCACCGGGCAGGGGACACCATCCACCTGACGCCCAAGGAATACGATCTCTTCGTGCTGTTGGCCGATAACGCCGGGCGCGTCGTGACCCATGCCATGGCGTTGCAACGGCTCTGGGGACCCGCTCACAAGGACGATGCGCAATATCTGCGGGTGCTCGTCGGCCAGTTGCGGGCAAAACTTGGCGCCGGAACGGGCCTCATCGAAAACGAAACCGGCGTCGGTTATCGTCTGCGCGAGGCCTCGGAGGCCTAGGCGAAGACGTGACCTTTTCCTGCGACCTGCAGGAAAACCACGTCACCCGGCTGGTGCTCCACCGTCGCGGGCACATCGACGATTATCGAAGGGACATCCGCATCCGGCTTGATCTCAAGCCGCCACTGCGCGCCACGATAGGCGCGGTGCGTAATGACACCCTTCGCGCCGTCGGGACCCAAAACTATATGTTCTGGCCGCACGAGAATCTCGGCACGCCCCTGATCCGGATGGTTGACCGCGATCATGCCCAGAGGCGTGTGGGCGACACCGTTCTCAAGCGCCCCTGTGACCACGATGGCCTCGCCTAAGAACCGCGCAGTCTCGACATCGGCCGGCTGCGCGTAAAGCCGCTGCGGCGGGCCCGCATCGGCCACCGATCCGGCGCGCATGACGACGAGATGGTCGGCAAAAGCCAGTGCCTCGGCCTGATCATGGGTCACAAGTATAGTGGTGATCCCTGCCTCAGCGAGCAAATCGCCCACCATGTCGCGCATGGCCTCGCGGAGACCGGTGTCGAGCGCCGAGAATGGCTCATCGAGCAGCATCAAGTCCGGTTTCTGGGCGAGCGCGCGCGCAAGCGCCACGCGCTGCTGCTGGCCACCCGAAAGTTCGTGGGGGCGGCGCGCTATCATTTCCGGTGGCAGGCCGACGCGTTCAAGCAGTTCCCCGATCCGCGCGCTCCGGCCAGCATCGCTCTTGGGCACGGCAAAGCCGATATTTTCCCCAATGCTCATATGGGGAAACAGCGCACCTTCCTGCGCCACATAAGCAATGTTGCGCCGATGGGGCGGCACGCTTTGCCCCGCCTTGCAGAGTGACCGGTGCGAGAGTGTGAGGCTGCCGGCGTCGAGGTTCTCGAAGCCGGCGATCAGCCGCAATAGCGTTGTTTTGCCAGAGCCCGATGGGCCGACCACCACCGTCCGGCCGCCTCGCGGCGCCGTTAGGCTGACATCGCGCACGCCCGGCTGGCCGCCGTAAAGCTTCGTCACGCCGTCAAGCACGAGCATCAGCCGCGCTCCGGGCGATCGGCTTGCAGTTGCAACAGGATGACGAGGGGACAGGAGAAGAGGATCATCAGCACCGCATAGGGTGCGGCGGAAGCAAAGTCGAGTTCGCTTGTATAAGACCAGAAGCGCATGGCCAGCGTCCGCGTGCCATTGGGCGCCAGCATCAGCGTCGCTGTCAGTTCCGTCGTGATCCCCAGCGCTACCAACGCCGCACTCGCCGCCGCGCCGGGTGCTGCAAGCCGGATCGTCGTATGCCAGACCGCAGCCAGCGGTTTGCGCCCAAGGCTTGCTGCTGCCCGTTCAAGCTCGACCGGCGCCTGCGCAATGCTGGTCCGTAGGCCAACAAGCGCGCGAGGCATGAACATCAGCACATAGGCAAAAAGCAGTGTCGCGACGGTCTGATAGAGGGGCAGTGCGACCTGAACGGTGATCGTCACCAGCGCCAGCGCGATGATCACGCCTGGCAGAGCGCCGACATAGGTGTGGCTCCCCTCGAGCCAGCGCTGCACTTTGCTTGGGGCCCGAACGGCAAGCCAGGCCATTGGAATCGCGGCCAGCGTCGTGAGCAACGCCCCGCTGAGCGCCAAAACCGCCGTCTGGCTCAATGCCGGCAGAATGAACTCAAATTGCCAGATTTCCGCGCCGCCCGCCCAGAGCCAACGCCCGAGCGTCAGGATCGGCACGCCCAGCGATAAAGCCGCAAGACCGGCTGGCACAATAAGGACTATCCAGCGCCACTTGCCCAATGCCTGGACCATGCGCCCGCGTGCGGCGCCGCCGCCAACCCGCGCGTATCGCTCCTCCCCACGCAAGCCAGTCTCGAGCCCAAGCAGCATCAGACACAGCAAGACCAAGACGCCGCCCAGCAAATTCGCCGATGGCCCGCTATAGGCAGACTGGAACTGATCGACGATCACGGTGGCGAAAGTGTCGAAGCGCGTCAGGACGAAGAGCCCATATTCGGCCATCAGATGCAGCCCGATCAGCAGCGCCCCGCCCATGATCGCCAGCCGCAATTGCGGCAGCACCACCTGCAGAAAAACCAGATGCGGCGGCTTTCCCATGGACTGCGCCATTTCTTCGAGCGCCGGATCGAGCCGCCGCAATTGCGCAGCGATAGGCAGGTAAACGAAGGGGAGATAGGCAAGGATCGAAACCAATACCGCCGCGCCAAGCCCATGAAAGCGCGGCATAAAGGCGCTCCAGGCGTAGGAATGGACGAAAGCCGGCAACGCCAGCGGCGCGACGACCAGCCAGGACCAGAAGCGGGCAAAGGGCAGGTCCGTCCGCTCGATCAACCACGCCAGCCCCAGCCCCAGCGCTACCGATAGCGGCAAGACCAGCCCAAGCAGCGCAAAAGTGTTGAGCAGCAGCGCGCCAACCTTGGGGCGGAGCACAAGGTCGGCGATCACCTGCCAGCCGCTGGTTGCCGCGATATAGACGACGAACATAAGCGGCAGCAGGCAGAGTGCGCCGGTTAGCACAGCAAAAGCGGTGACGACGGGATGCGCCGGGCGCCACCGCAAGCGGCGCCGCGGGCCATCCGCCATAGCGATTTCCGTCACCGCGCTCATGAGCTGACTAGAGAAGCCCGGCTTCCGTCATCAAACGCGCCGCGCCGACGGTGTCGAGCTGGCTCGGATCGATCTTTGGCGCATCAAGGCTATCGAGGGCCGGGAGCGCCGGATTGGACGCGTGATCGACACCGACGGCATATTCGAACGAAGTGCCATCGCGCAGCACATCCTGGCCCTTGGCGCTGGTGATGAAGCGGAGAAAGGCTTCGGCCTCGTCCTTGTGCTTGCTGGTCTTGAGAATGCCGCCGCCCGAGATCGAGACGAACGCGCCCGGGTCCTCATTGCCGAAATAGTGGAGGGCGGTGCTGTTGCTGTTCTCGCCCGTGCCGGCCTGATCGCCATACCAATAATAGTGGTAGATCAGTGCGCCATCGACTTCGCCATTGTTGGCTGCCGCCAGAGCAGCGCGATTGCCACGGACGATCACCGCGTTTTCTTGCATGCCCTTGAGCCAGGCCAGCGTGGCGTCCTCGCCTTCGAGCGCGAGATAGGCCGCGACGATCGCCTGGAAATCGGCGCCACTGGGCGAAGCGGCCCAGCGGCCCTGCCATTTGGCATCAGCCAGTTCCGCCATGGTCTTGGGCAGATCGGCTTCGGTCAGCTTGTCCTTGTTATAAGCAAAGACGGTCGAGCGGGCGGCGATGCCCATCCAATTACCATTGGTGGGGCGGAACTGCTCCGGCACCTGCGCCAGCAGATCCTCCGGCAGCGTTTCGAAGAGACCAGCTTTATCAACCAGCACCATGGCTGGCGAATTCTCCGTCAAAAACACGTCAGCCGGCGAATTTTCGCCTTCTTGCACGATCTGGTTGCCAACTTCGAGGTCCGACCCCTGGCGCAGCACCACGGGAATGCCGGTCTCGTCGGTAAAAGCCGAGGCCCATTCCTGCGCCAGCGTTTCGTGCTGGGCATTGTAGACGATGAGCGGGTCCTGCTGGGCAAAAGCGGCGGTAGAGAGCGCGAGGGAGATGAACGTCCCGACGAAAAGCGGCAGTTTGCGGATCATTCCGACTGTTCCATCGAAAAATGCCGCCCGCGGCGGCTAAAGATGATGCCCAGTGTCTAATTTGTAGCGCGGCGCTTGTCCATGCCAGTTGATTTCAAAAGGTGATGAGCCTAATCACCTTTGCAGCTTTCATTGGAGAATGGCGCGATGTTTTCGATTGGCAGGCGCTCGCTGCGCGGTTTGGCCTTGGTTCTGGCTCTGTCGGTTTCCCCGGTTGCGGTCATGGCCGAAGCGCCGAGCGAGGAAGCGGTTCTGCAAAACTATGCCGATCTCGCGCTTGCCGGCTATGAGGATGCGCTAAGCACCGCCAAGGCGCTCGAGGCTGCCGTCGATGCCCTGATCGCCAAGCCCAGCGAAGAGACCCTGGCCGCTGCCCGCTCCGCCTGGAAAGCCGCCCGCATTCCCTATCAGCAGACCGAAGCCTTCCGTTTCGGCAATCCGATCGTCGATGAATGGGAAGGCAAGGTGAACGCCTGGCCGCTCGACGAAGGCCTGATCGACTATGTCGATGCCAGCTACGGCACCGAAAGCGACAGCAACGCGCTCTATGTCGCCAATGTCATCGCCAACCCAAAGATCACGATCGACGGCACCGAGGTCGACGCCACCAATATCACGCCCGAACTCCTGCAGAACGAATTGCAGGAAGCCGCTGGCGTCGAGTCCAATGTCGCGACCGGCTATCACGCCATCGAGTTTCTCCTTTGGGGGCAGGATCTCAACGGCACTGGCCCTGGCGCCGGCAATCGCCCCTATACCGATTATTCGACCGCCGAACATGCCGATCGCCGCGGAGCCTATCTCAAGGCCGCAACGACCCTCCTCGTCAGCGATCTCGAAGAAATGGTCGGCAACTGGACGGCCGATGGCGCAGCCCGCAAGGCCCTGCCGGAGCGTGGTCTTTCCGCCATTCTCACCGGCATGGGCTCGCTCAGCTTCGGCGAATTGGCCGGCGAACGTATGAAGCTCGGCCTCTTGCTGCACGATCCGGAAGAAGAGCACGATTGCTTCTCGGACAATACCCACGTGTCCCATCTTGAAGACGCCGTCGGCATCCAGAACGTCTATCTCGGCCGCTATGTGCGCGTTGATGGCTCCGTCGTCGAAGGCCCCTCCATTTCGGCCGTCATCGCCGACAAGGACGCCGCTCTCGACACTGAGATCAAGGATCTGCTGGCCGATACCGTCGCCAAGATGAACGTCATGGCCAAGCGTGCCGAGACCGTCGAAGCCTATGACCAGCAGATCGCCGAGGGGAATACCGAAGGCAATGCCGTCGTTCAGGCCGCCATCGATGGGCTCATCGCCCAGACCCGCGGCATCGAACGCGCCGTGGCGCTTCTCGATCTTGCGGATGTGACCATCGAAGACAGCGACTCGCTCTCAAATCCAGATGCCGTGTTCGAGTAAATCTCGCATAAGTCTTCAACCACCGGCTGTCATCCCGGCGAAGGCCGGGATCCATCCTGAGATCTCAAGATAGGCCCCGGCTTGAAGCCGGGGTGGCAACCGGTGTGAAGGTTTCAGTTCGGTCTTTTCCATGCACATCCGCCTGACATTCGCGCTCGTTGCCCTCCTTGGCACTGGTCTCGTCTTTGCCAATGACCTGACGCAGCGCACGGATATTTCCGGCGACGACCTCGCCCGTGTGGCGGCCGTTACGGCACCTGCGACCGATTTCTCCAAGCCCGAAAAGTTCGAAACCAATCCTGCCGGCAAGGCAACGACCCGCTTTTCCGTCAACGCAGACTCGTTCAGCCATTTTCAGGCCAATCTCACGTTCGAGCAGGAAGAACAGTTCAAGCTCGGCAATGCGCTCTTTCGCAAGATCTGGGTGAGTTCGCCGAGCTCCACGCAGGCCTCGGATGGCCTTGGCCCTCTCTTCAACGCTCGCGGCTGCCAGAGCTGCCACATCAAGGATGGTCGCGGCCGTCCGCCATTCCCCGGCCAGGCCGAAAACGTCTCAATGTTTCTGCGCCTTTCGGTGCCGCCGAAAGAGCCAGATACGCGCCTTGCCATGGATGGTGTCATCGCCGGTGAAGTCGGCGACCCTGTCTACGGAACTCAGCTTCAGGACTTTGCCGTTCCGGGCCTCAAGGCCGAAGGCCGCATGGTCATCGACTACAAGGACCTGCCGGTTACCCTTGGCGATGGCACCGTCGTCACGCTTCGCCAGCCAACCTATTCCGCTGCCGATCTTGCCTATGGGCCGCTCGCCGCTGACGTCCGCCTCTCGCCGCGCATCGCCAATCCCATGATCGGCCTTGGCCTCGTCGAGCAGATTCCGGCCGAAGACATCCTCGCCCATGCCGATCCCGAAGATCGCGACGGCGATGGCATTTCCGGCCGACCGAACTGGACCATTGCGCCCGAAACCAAGACCGTTGCCCTAGGCCGTTTCGGCTGGAAAGCGGGGATGGCGACCATCCGCAGTCAATCCGCGGCCGCCTTTGCCGGCGACGTCGGGATTTCGACCCCGCTCGTCAATCTGCCCCATGGCGATTGCACCGAATTCCAGACCGCCTGCCTTGCCATGCTGACCGGCGAACAGCCACGTCTCGGCGTCAGCGAGGCGCCCGATCCGGTCCTCGATCTCGTTACCTTTTATGCCCAGACCCTCGGTGTCCCCGAGCGGCGCGACGTCGACGATCCCAAGGTGCTGGCCGGCAAGAAAGCCTTTTATAGCGCCGAGTGCGCGAGTTGCCACGTGCCCAAATTCGTCACCAGCAAGGCCGCCGAGAATCCAGCGCATCGCTTCCAGCTGATCTGGCCCTATTCCGATTTTCTCCTCCACGACATGGGCGAAGGCCTTGCCGATCATCGACCGGAAGGCCAAGCCGATGGCTATGAATGGCGCACGCCGCCGCTCTGGGGCATCGGCTTGACGCAGACGGTTTCGGGGCACACCTTCTTCCTCCACGATGGCCGCGCGCGTGACCTCACCGAAGCCATTCTCTGGCACGGCGGCGAAGCCCAAGCCTCGCGCGATGCCTTCGCGGCAATGAGTGCGGACGAGCGCGCCGATCTCGTGACCTTCCTGGAGTCGATGTGATGCGGATTCTTTTTGGTGCGGTTCTTGCCCTTGCGCTTTCGGCTCCGGTTGCCGCTCAAACGACGACGCCTTCCGAGGTGCTGCGCTCGAGCGTCAGCAATTTCGTCCGCCCGCAGATGAATTCTTTTGCCCGCGAGGCCGAGACGCTCTCGTCGGCAGTGATGACGCTCTGCACCACTCCGTCTGCCGAAACGCTTGCCGAGGCAAAGACCGCCTTTAGCGGCGCTGCCACGGCCTATGGTCGCGTCGAGTTTTTGCGCCTTGGCCCGCTGATGGAGGACAATCGCGCCGATCGGCTGCTATTCTGGCCCGATCGGCGCAGTATCGGTCTAAAGCAGGTGCAGGCCGTGCTCGCCGCATCCGAAACGCCGTCGCTCGAAGAGCTGACAGGCAAAAGTGTTGCCGTTCAGGGTTTCGGCGCTCTCGAATTCGTCCTTTTCGGCACCGGACAGGAAGCCCTGGCCTCAGCCGCCGGCCAAGCGCGTTGTGGTTATGGCAAGGCTATCGCGCAAAACATTGCCCAGATTGCCGCTGCCCTTGCCGACGGCTGGAGTGACCCGAACGGCATCGCCAAGCGCCTTACCCAGCCAGATCCGGCAAATACCGACTATCGCGATACGACGGAGGCGCTTGAGGCGCTGATCGGCGTCGTCGCGCACGGGATCGAAAATGTCCGCGATACCCGTATCAATCCCTTCTTGCCCAAGGACGATGCCAAGCCCAATCCGCGTCTCGCCCTGTTCTGGCGTTCAGAGCAGACGATCCCCATGCTCCGCGCCAATGTCAGCGGCTTGCGCCAACTCGTCGAACTTTCGGGCATGGTTTCGGATGGTGCGCTCGCTGCCAAAGTCACCGACGCCTTTGATCGTGCCGAGGCCGCCCTTGATCGGGTCACCGATCCGATCGACACAGCGCTCGCCGACCCCGCACAAACCGCGGCGCTTGGCGATCTCGTCGTTGCAACGCAGGACCTGCAGCAACTGATCGGCGAGGAACTCTCGTCCACGCTCGGCCTCAGCGTCGGCTTTTCCTCGCTCGACGGAGACTGATCATGTGGCAGCGCCGCGCCTTTCTCAAAGCGACTGGCGCCGGCTTTGCCGCGAGCCTCCTGCCGCGTCAGGCCTTCGCGCTCGAGCGCAATGATCTGGTCTTTGCCAGCGCCATCCAGACCGCTTCCGGCGCCTATGGCGCGGTGCTGATGGGCGAGCGCGGCGACATCATTTCTACTCTGGATCTTCCGGATCGCGGCCACGACATCACCATCAGTCGCGAGGCGGGCAGGGGCGTCATCTTCGCCCGCCAACCCGGAACGTTCGCGGTGGTCTTTGATCCCGATGGTCAAGCCGCACCTCAAACGCTGACCAGCATCGACGGCCGCCACTTCTTCGGCCATGGCGTCTTCTCGCCCGATGGCAAACTGCTCTACGCGACCGAAAGCGATTATGAGGCCGCCCAAGGCGTTGTCGGCATCTATGACGCGACCAATGGCTATCGCCGCATTGGCGAATTCCCCACCTATGGCACGGGCCCCCACGAAATGCTGCTGATGCCCGATGGCGTCACATTCGTCGTCGCCAATGGCGGCATTGAAACCCACCCCGATTTCGGCCGCGCCGAACTCAATATCGAGACCATGGACCCATCCGTCGTCTTCATCGACCGGCGCGACGGCCGGCTAGTCGGCCAGTTGCGCCTCGATGCCGGTCTCCACCAACTCTCCATCCGCCACATGGCCATCGATGCTCGTAGCCGCGTCTGGTTTGGCTGCCAATATAAGGGCAGTCCTTCGTATGCGCCCCAGCTCGTTGGCTACGCCACTATGGATGGCGACATTCGCCTCATCGAACTGCCCGCCGACACCATCCTCTCCCTGCGCAATTATGTGGGCTCCGTTGCCGTCTCCGCCGATGGCAGCAAGATCGGTGTTTCATCACCCGAAGGCGACCTGCTCGTCGCGATCGATGCCGAGGGCAGGCAGCCCGCGGTCGTTGAAACGCTCCGCAGCGGCTGCGGCCTCGCGGCCGATGGCGCGGGCTTCATCGCCACCAGCGGCATGGGCGACATGATCGGTATTGCCGGGGCCGAGCGTCCAACCCAAAGTTTCGATTTTCACTTCGATAATCACATGCTGCGGGTTTGAGCCGCCTTTTTCATCAGCCAACCCTTGTTCCTGGGCATCTGCCAGCCCATTGTTGAGCCAAGGAGTTTGCCGATGACCAATCCCTTTTTAGAAGCCTGGACCACGCCCTTTGAGGCGCCGCCCTTTTCCGCGATCAAGACCGAGCATTTCGCCCCGGCCTATGATGCAGCCATCGCCGAACATGCCGCCGAAATCGCTGCGATCGCCGACAATGCCGAGGCGCCGAGCTTCGAAAACACGGTTGTCGCGCTCGAACTGAGCGGCAAAAATCTCGATCGGCTCGATCTCGTCTTTTCCCAACTGACTTCGGCCAAGGCCGACGATGCTCTGCAGGCCGTCGAGCGCGATGTTGCGCCGCTCCTCGCCCGGCACTGGAACGCGATTTTCCTCAATCCAAAGCTCTTCGCCCGCGTCGATGCACTTTATACGCAGCGCGATGCTCTGGGACTCTCGCCCGAAGCCCTTCGCGTCCTTGAGCGCTATCATCTCGATTTCGTCCGCGCGGGCGCGCAGCTTTCGGCCGACGAACGCCAGCGCTTTGCCGATATCGTCGAGCGCCTTGCCGTCCTTGGCACCACCTTCGGTCAAAAAGTGCTGGCCGATGAGCAGGATACGGTCTTCGCGCTCAGCGAAGCCGAGGCAGAGGGGCTGCCCGAATCCGCCCTTGCCGCCGCTGCCGAAACCGCGCGCGACCGGAAACTCAACGCCCCCTATGCGGTGACGACATCGCGGTCGAGCGTCGAGCCCGTGCTGCATTTCGCGCGCGATCGATCGGTGCGCGAAAAAGTCTGGCGCGCCTTCGTCAAGCGCGGCGCCAATGGCAATGCCAATGATACCCACGCCGTCATCGCCGAAATCCTCGGCCTCCGCACCGAGCTCGCTAAACTTCTCGGCTATTCGACCTATGCCGAATTCAAGCTCGCCGACAGCATGGCAAAAACGCCGAAGGCCGCGCGTGATCTCCTGGAGCGCGTTTGGGCGCCGGGACGCGAACGGGCGCTGGCGGACAAGGAGGCGCTACAGCACTTGATTGACAGCGAAGGCGGAGATTTCAAGCTCGCCGCTTGGGACTGGCGCTACTACGCCGAAAAGCTGCGCCTTGCCCGCTACGATTTCGACGAAACCGCCATCAAACCCTATCTCGAACTCGATAAAGTCATCGAAGCCGCATTCTATACGGCCGAGCGCCTCTTCGGCGTCAGCTTCGTGCTGCGTCCCGATATCGAAGGCTATCATGACGATGTCCGCGTCTGGGAAGTCCAGCGGGCAGGGCGCAGCATTGGCCTCTTCTATGGCGATTTCTTTGCCCGCCCCGGCAAGCGCAGCGGCGCGTGGATGACGTCGTTCCGCAAGCAGTCCAAGCTCGATGGCGACGTGCTGCCGCTCATCGTCAACACCTGCAATTTCATGAAGCCGCCCGCCGGCCAACCAGCTCTGCTTTCGCTGGATGAAGCCCGCACCGTTTTCCACGAATTCGGCCACGGGCTCCATGGCCTTCTTTCCGATGTCACCTTCCCACGCATTTCCGGCACCAGCGTCGCGCGCGATTTCGTCGAACTGCCTTCGCAAATTTACGAGCACTGGCTGGAATCCAAACCCGTCCTTGAACGGCTCGTCCACTATCGTACGGGTGAGACTATCCCACCGGACTTGCTCGAAAAGCTGAAGGCGGCGGGCAAGGCCAATTCAGGCTTTGAAACCGTCGAATTCGTTTCCTCGGCGCTGCTCGACATGGATCTCCACTCCAAGCCGCTCGGCGACAATCCCGACATTGTAGCGCTCGAAGCCGAGACTCTCGCCGATATCGGCATGCCGGCCGAAATCGCCCTCCGCCACGCCAGCACCCACTTCCTTCACCTGTTCTCCGGTGATGGCTATGCGGCCGGCTATTACAGCTATCTCTGGTCCGAAGTGCTCGATGCCGACGGATTCGACGCATTCGAGGAGGTCAGCGATCCCTTCGATACGGCGACGGCCGAACGGCTCTACCGCTATGTCTATTCGGCCGGCGGTTCGCGCGATTATGCCGAGGCCTATCGCCTCTTCCGCGGCCGCGATCCCGATGTCGGGGGCCTTCTCAAGCACCGTGGCTTCGAAACCGAAGGCGGCGCCACCGGGTAAGGCCACCGCGCCGCTCAAATCCGGCGATCATGATTGGGCTCCGAGACTTAGGCAATTGTGACGGTGCGGCAAAGTCCAGCACAATCATTGGCCGAGGTCCGCCAGCGCCCTCTTGCAATCTTGTTACCGTTAAGGTCCTTATCTCGGCGGTGCAGCTTGTGGGAGGGCAGCATGATCTCTGGCCGTCATCTGGTTCGTTTCGTGTTCGGTGCTCTGGCGCTGGCTTTGGCAACATCCTTGCCGGCCTCGGCCGAAAGCAAGGTCACGCTGATCGAGAACACCGATCTCCCGGGCTTCGATTATCAGATCATTAGAGATACCGATCTGCCCACCTGTCAGGCGGCATGCACCGACGACAATATCTGCCGTGCCTTCACCTTCAATGCGCAGAGCAAGTGGTGCTTCCTCAAGGGCGGCCTTGGTGACGAAGCCGAATTTACTGGCGCCACCTCCGGCCGCGTGAGCCATTCACCATCGCCCGCCGTGACCGAAGCGGTACGCCAGGCCGAATTGCCGTTCCCCGCTCAGGACATTATCGACTCTGCCAAGTCTTTCGCGACTAGCCTTCCCGACACCGACGCTCCTGCGCCGAAGGCTGTCTATGGCGATCTCGTCACGTCGGGCGATGAAGCCGCAACCGAAGAAAACTATCCCGCCGCCATGGTCGCCTATCGTCAGGCGCTCGCCATCAATCCCAATGACGGCGCTGTCTGGCAGGCGCTGGCCGAAGCCGCGCTCCGCCGTGCCGATGCTGTCGCCGGGCAGAGCGAGGGCGACAATAGCTACGATCTTTCTTATGTCGGCTCCAACGCGGCGATGAACGCGTTCCTGCGCGCCACGGAAGTCGAAACCCGCGCTTCCGCCCTTCGTGCACTCGCCAATAGCCTTGAATATCGCGAGATGTGGCGCGAAGCGATCGCGACCTACCGCTTGGCCGTCAAGCTCGTGCCTGATGCCGATATCGAAGCGCATCTCGACGATGTTGTTGCCCAGCATGGTTTCCGCATCACCGATCACGTGGTCGACGCTGAAGCCGCCTCGCCGCGCATCTGCATGGTCTTTTCCGATCCCCTCGGCAGCACCGACTTGTCTGCCTTCGTTTCGGTGGCCAATGCGCCGCAGGTGTCGGTCGAAACCGAGACCAGCCAGATCTGCGTCGAAGGCGTGCAGCATGGCAGCCGCTATGACATCAAGGTCCGCGCCGGCCTCAAATCCGCCGATGGCGAAGAACTGGCCAAAGACGTCGATCTCAACGTCTATGTGCCCGATCGCGCGCCCTTTGTCGGCTTTGCCAACAATGCCTATGTCATGCCCGCCGGGCTTGGCGGCGGCCTGCCGATCACCTCGGTCAATGCCGAAACCGCCGAAGTCATGATCTACCGGATCGGCGACCGCTCGATCGCTACTGCCGTGCGCGATGGCATTTTCCAGGGCAATCTTGCCCAATACAATGCCGAGGAAATCGCCGACCGAACTGGCGAGGAAGTCTGGAAGGGCGAGGTCGATCTCGCCCAGGGCGAACCCAACGCGCTCGTCACCACTGCTATTCCAGTGGCGGACACGCTCGGCCAGATGGAAGCTGGCGCCTATGTCATCACCGCCCGCATCAAGGGCGATACCGATGAGGAATACTGGACCGAGCTGGCCACGCAGTGGTTCATCGTCACCGATCTCGGCCTCACCACCATTGCCGGCGATGATGGCGTCCACGCCTTCGTGCGCAGCCTCGATATTGCTGAGCCGGTGGCCGATGCCACTGTCCGGCTCGTTGCGGTCAACAATGAAATCCTTGGCGAAGCCAAAACCGATGCCGATGGCCGCGCCGTCTTTGCGCCGGGCCTCGCCCGTGGCACTGGTGGCCGCGCGCCGCAATTGCTGGTGGCGGAAACCGCCGATGGCGACTATGCCTTCCTCGATCTCTCGAAGCCCGCCTTCGACTTGACCGATCGCGGCGTCGAAGGGCGTCCGTCGCCCGGCCCGCTCGATGCGTTCATGACCACGGAGCGCGGCGTCTATCGCCCCGGCGAGACGGTCTATCTCACGGCACTCCTGCGCGATGCCAAGGCCGAGGCGGTTACAAAACTGCCGTTGACGCTGCAGATCGAGCGGCCCGATGGCGTCTTGGCCGACACGCAGGTGCTCAATGACGAAGGCGCCGGCGGCTATTTCACCGCTCTGCCCATGCCCGATGAGGCCATGCGCGGCTCGTGGACGCTGCGCCTTTATTCCGATCCGAACGCCGATGCGCTCTCGACAACCACCTTCCTTGTCGAAGACTTCGAACCCGAGCGTCTGGCCTTTGAAATCAAGCCGGAAGGCGATGGGCCGTTCAAGGCCGGCGAAGTCAATGCGATCGATATCGCGGCCAAGTATCTCTATGGTGCGACAGCGCCTGGGCTTTCCATCGAAGCCGATGCGATCCTAAGCCCGCGCACGACCCTGCCGGATTTCCCCGGCTTCACCTTCGGCCGGCTCGACGACACCATCGAAACTACCCGCGAGCCGCTCGGCATCGTCGGCGTCACCGATGATGCAGGCAATGCCGTTGCCGAGGTAACCTTGCCCGAAGCGCAGGTGACGACGCGGCCGCTCGAAGCCCAGATTCTTCTTCGCCTTGTCGATACCAGCGGCCGCACGGTCGAGCGCAGCATCACCCGCGCTGTCGAAGCCGATGGCGTGCGCATTGGCATCAAGCCTGTCTTCGATGATGCCTCTGGTTTGCAGGAAGGCAGCCAGGCGCAGTTTGAGCTGATCGCCGTTTCGCCCGAAGGCGAGAAGGTCGCGGCCAGCGATCTCAACTGGACGCTGTCCAAGGTCGAGACCAATTACCAATGGTATCGCGATGGCAGCACCTGGAAGTGGGAAGGGATCACCACCGCCCGCGATATCGCCAATGGCACCGCCGAAACCACCGATGGCGGCTCCGCGACTGTCGGCGCCAATGTCGATTGGGGGCTCTATCGCCTTGAAGTCGAGGGCGATGGCACCTCGTCGAGCTACGAATTCTATGCCGGCTATTATTACGCCGATGCCGGCTCGGACACGCCCGACACGCTGCAGGTGGCCCTCGATAAGGACGCCTATAAGGTCGGCGACACGGCAAATCTGAAACTCGATCCGCAATTTGCCGGCAAGGCGCTTGTCATGGTGATCGACAATCGCGTCATCGCCATGGAAGCCGTTGATGTGCCAGAAGGCGGCACGACTGTCGGCCTGCCGGTCACCGAGGAATGGGGCCCCGGCGCCTATGTGACCGCGATCCTCTATCGCCCGTCCGACGCTGCCGAAAAGCGCATGCCCTCGCGCGCGCTTGGCCTCGCTTTCGCCGATGTGGAGCCCGGCGACCGCAAGCTCGATGTCAGCCTTGAAACGCCGACCGAAACCCTGCCGCGCGAAGCCTTCACCACCAAGGTCAAAATCGCCAATGTACAACCGGGCGAAACGGCCTATGTCGCCGTGGCGGCCGTCGATCTCGGCATTCTCAACCTCACCAATTTCAAAGTGCCGGCGCCCGATGACTACTATTTCGGCCAGCGCCAACTCGGCATGGATATCCGCGATCTCTACGGTTCGCTGATCGATCCGACGCAGGGTCTGGCCGGCGCGATGCGCTCGGGCGGCGATGGTGGCGGTTCGCGCTTGGGCACGCCGCCGCCGACTTCGGTTCTCGTGGCGCTCCATTCGGGCATTGTCACCGTAGGCGAAGACGGTACGGCCGAAGTCAGCTTCAACATGCCCGATTTCACCGGCACGGTGCGGGTCATGGCCATGGCCTGGACGGCGAGCGCCGTGGGTCATGCCTCAGCCGATGTGCTGGTGCGCGATCCGGTCGTCGTCACCCTCAGCCCGCCGCGGTTCCTCCGCGTCGGCGATGAGGCGCGGCTTCTCGTCGAGGTCAACAATGTCAGCGGCGAAGCCGGCACCTATAAGCTCGCGCTTTCAAGCGGGGAGGGGATTTCGGTCTCGTCCGAAGAGCAGGATGTCACCCTCGACAAGGAAGCACGCACCTCGCTCGATTTGAGCCTCAATGGCATGCAAATCGGCGATTGGCCGGTGGCGCTCACCATCACCGCGCCCGATGGCACGGTCCAGACCAAGGACCTGCTCCTTGGCGTCCGGCCGACCTCTGCGCCGGTGACCACCAGCCGTCTCCTGCCGATCAAGGCTGGCGAAACCGCTGAAATCGGCCGCGATATCTTCGAGGGCTTCCTCGCCGATACCGGCTCGGTCACCCTTGCCATCGGCCCCATCGCGCGTCTCGACGTACCGGGGCTCCTCCTCTCGCTCGATCGCTACCCCTATGGCTGCGCCGAGCAGACATCGAGCCGTGCCTTGCCGCTCCTTTACCTCAACGATGTCGCCCGCATGATCGGCGTCGCCGAGGACGACAAGCTCAACAAGACCGTCACCGATGCCATTGCCAGCGTTCTCGCCAAGCAGACATCGGCCGGCGGCTTCGGACTTTGGGGGCCATTCGATGGCGGTGATTTCTGGCTCGATGGTTTCGTGACCGACTTCCTCCTCCGCGCCAAGGCGGCCGGCTATGCCGTGCCCGAACAGGCGCTCGGGATGGCGCTCGATAATCTCTCGAACCAGCTCTCCTATGCCTCTGATTTCGACAATGGCGGCGAAGCCATTGCCTATGCGCTCTACGATCTGGCGCGCGCCGGACGCGTGGCGATGGGCGATCTTCGCTACTATTTCGAAGCCCGCCTCTCCGCCTTCGGTTCGCCGCTGGCCAAGGCACAGCTCGGTGCAGCACTCGCCCTTTATGGCGATACCAGCCGGGCGAGCGAGGCTTTTGCCGCCGCGCTTGACAGCCTCAGCGCCCGCGAAAACGCCAATCGCTATCGCGACGACTATGGCAGCCGCATGCGCGACATGGCCGGCGTCCTGGCGCTGGCGGCTGAGTTCAAGTCCTCGGGCGTTGACCTGACCTCGCTCTCCAACCAGCTCGCCAAGATGCGGGACCGCACCACATATACGTCCACCCAAGAAGATAGCTGGACGCTGCTCGCCGCCGCAGCACTTGGCGCTTCGACCACCGATGGCTCGGTGAGCCTCAATGGCGAGGCGCTGACGGGCCAGGTCTATCGCCGCTTCGAAGAGACTGGCTTCACGCCGATCGAGATCGGCAATAATGGCGAAGCCGATACCGAGGCCAAGGTGACTGTCACGGGATATCCCGCGACCCCGCCCGAGGCGAGCGAGAACGGTTTCACCATCACCCGCGACTACTACCTGCCCGATGGCACCGAGGTCGATCCGACCGACGGATCGCTCAGCCAGAACGACAGGCTCGTCGTCGTGCTGCGCGTGCGGCCGGATAATCTCGGCTCTGGCCAGTATATCGTCGCCGATCCGCTCCCGGCCGGGTTCGAAATCGAGAACCCGAGCCTGTCGGCCGGCGATGGTGCGTCGGACTTCAATTGGCTGAGCCTTGATGCGCCGAGCCATGTGGAATCGCGGACCGACCAATATGTCGCCGCCTTCCGCTACTCGTCCGATCCCGGCACCTTCACCACTGCCTATCTCGTGCGGGCGGTGACCCCGGGCAGCTTCGTGCTGCCGGGCGCGACGGTGGAAGATATGTATCGGCCCGAGTTCCGCGCCAATACCGCCGCCGGCGCCATCGAGATCACCGCCAGCGGTCCATGATCGAGGCGGACGGAGATAACAAAGCCAAACGGCCGCGCCCCTGGGTGGCGCGGCTGACCCTGCTTGGCTTTTCGCTCTTTGTGCTGGTACTCGCCTCTGTGATCCAGCTCACCTCCTGGGTCACGACGATCTCGGCCAATCTGCCGCCTGTGCCCGATGTCGCCCTCATGCCGGTCTCGGTTGCCGTCACCGACCGCAATGGGCTCCTCCTTCGGCCCTTCACCACCGCCGACGGCCGCTGGCGCCTGCCCGCGACCAAGGCCGATGTCGACAAGCGCTTCATCGACATGCTGCTCGCCTATGAGGACCGCAATTTCGCGCGCCACGAAGGCGTGGAATGGTCCTCCATGGCGCGCGCGGCCGGGCAGTTCGTCTTGGCCGGCGGAAAAATCGTCTCTGGTGGTTCGACGCTCACCATGCAGGTCGCGCGGCTCGTTGAAGGTCAGCCGACCCGCAATGCCTATGGCAAGCTGCGCCAGATGGTCCACGCTCAGCAGCTCGAAGCGAACTTGAGTAAGGACGAAATCCTCGATCTCTACCTGACCCTTGCGCCCTATGGTGGCAATATCGAGGGCATCCGCGCCGCGAGCCTCGCTTACTTCGGCAAGGAGCCGACGCGGCTGACGACAGCCGAGGCAGCGTTGCTCGTCGCCTTGCCGCAATCCCCCGAAGCGCGGCGTCCCGATCGCGACCTGGTTGCCGCACTCGCGAGCCGTAACAAGGTGCTCGATCGGCTCGTGACCACCGGTACGATCGCCGCAGAAGAGGCCGAGGCTGCCAAGCGCGAACCCATCCCCGAAGCCCGCCGCGCATTCCCCATGCTCGCGGCGCATATGGCAGAGCAGGCCACAAAAGCCCAACCCGAAGCCCGCACCGTGGCGCTGACGCTCGATCGGCAATTGCAGGATGCGCTGGAGCGTCTTGCAGCAGCGCGGGCAAGGCTGATCGATCCGCGCGTCTCAGTCGCCATTGTCGCCGCCGATATCGAGACCGGCGAGGTCCTCGCTTCCGTCGGTTCAGCAGGCCTGTTCGATCAGCAAAGCGCGGGCTTCGTTGATATGACGCAGGCCATCCGCTCGCCCGGCTCGACCCTTAAACCCATGATCTATGGCCTCGCCTTCGAGCTCGGCCTTGCCCATCCCCAAAGCCTGATCGAAGATCGCCCCACCGCATTCGGCGGCTATGTGCCGGTCAATTTCGACGGTTTTAGCCGCGGCACCGTGACCATCCACGACGCGCTGACGGAATCGCTCAATATCCCCGCCGTCGTCGTGCTCGATGCCGTCGGCCCGGCGCGACTCGTTTCGCGTCTCCGCCGCGCCCATGCCGATCCGCGCCTGCCGGTCGATACGGCCCCGAGTCTTGCCGTGGGCCTTGGCGGCGTCGGCATTACGCTGCGCGATCTCGTCTCCGTCTACGCCGCCATCGGCCATGGCGGCGTGCCGGTCTCGCTCTACGATGGCATCGGCCCGCGCCCGGAGCGACAGGTGGCCGCGCCCGTGCTCGATCCGGTCTCGGCCTGGTACGTGGCCGATATTCTGGCCGACGTGCCGCCGCCCCTCAACGGTTCCCCCGGCCGCATCGCCTACAAGACCGGCACGTCCTATGGCTATCGCGATGCCTGGGCCATCGGCTTTGATGGCAAGACGGTCATCGGCGTCTGGGTCGGCCGCCCCGATGGCGCGCCCGTACCCGGGCTTTCGGGGATTACCGGCGCTGCACCCGTGCTGTTCGAAGCCTTCGATCGCCTCGGCAGTCGCAAGGCGCCGCTGCCGAAAGCGCCCCCTGGCGTACTTTCCGCTTCCAACGCCGAGCTGCCAACCCCGCTCCGCCGCTTCCGTCACCCGAACGAAAACCTCGTCGCCCGCGTCGCCTCGCCCGAAATCGCCTTTCCCGGCGACGGCGTCGATGTCGATCTCGGCCTGGCCTCGGGCTCGCAAGCGCCGCTCACCGTAAAAGTCCGAAACGGCGTCCCGCCCTTCACCTTCTTTGCCAACGGCGCGCCGTTTGGGCGGTCGCAATTCGGGAGGCAAGATAGCTGGACGCCGGATGGTCCGGGCTATGTGACGCTGTCCGTCGTTGATG
Organism: Devosia sp. Leaf420; assembly: GCF_001425445.1. GTDB lineage: Bacteria > Pseudomonadota > Alphaproteobacteria > Rhizobiales > Devosiaceae > Devosia. Next base: position 133,729 of record NZ_LMQU01000015.1, read on the forward strand.
CCGAGGGCAGGGGGGATAGCGTCACGGTGTTTTTGGATTGATTTTTTGGCGCCCGTCGTTGGATGGACTCGCGTCGTCTCACCACCACCGGCTGTCATCCCCGCGAAGGCGGGGATCCATCTTGAGATCTCAGGGTGGGCCCCGGCTCAAGGCCGGGGTGACATCGAGATCGAGGTGTCATCTGTTCAAGTCAGCGTCTGAACTAGATGGCTAGGGGCAGATGCCTCAAGCATTCGCCCAGCCGCCATCCACGACGAACTGCTGCGCCGAGATCATCTTGCTGTCGTCCGCCGCGAGGAACAGCGCCATGCGCGCGACATCCTCCGGCATGACGCGTCCAGCAAGCGGCTGGTTGGCTTCGATTTCGGCCTCCCCCTTCGCATCGAGCCAATGGGTAATCTGGCGCTCCGTCATCACCCAGCCGGGCACGAGCGTATTGACGCGAATGCCGCTCTTGCCCAGTTCGCGCGCCATTGAGCGTGTCAGCCCATGGGTCGCAGCCTTGGCCGTTTCATAGACCGGGATCTTTGGGGTCATGATCATCCAGCTGATCGAGCCGGTGTTGATGATCGACCCGCGACCAGCCTTGATCATGCCGGGCGCCACGGCCTGGATGGCGAAGAAAGCGTGCTTGAGATTGACCGCCATGCGCTCGTCCCAATAGGCGGGGGTCACCTCGCTCCAGTCGTGGCGCTGGTCATTCGCGGCATTGTTGATCAGCGCCAGCGTATCCCCATGGGCGGCGGCAAAGCCGGCGATGACGGCCTGATAGGCTTCGGTGTCGGTGACGTCGCAGAGGGTGAAGAGAACAGTCTGGCCGGCCGCGGTTAGTTCCTCGGCCAAGGCCTTGCCCGCCTCATCGGCGATATCGACAAAGCCCACCTTCGCCCCCTGCGCCGCAAAAAGGCGGACAAGCGACTCGCCGATCCCCGAGGCGCCGCCGGAAATGACGACCGGCATGCCGGCAAGGCTGGGATAGCGGGCGGTTTCAGTCATGGCAGCTCCGGAAGGCTCGATAGTTTTTTGCTATCTAGCCCTCCCAGCCTATCCAAGAAAACCGCAAAATCAGCGAAGCTGGTTCGCGGCGATAAACGCGTCGAGCTTTCCCTGCTGCGCCGGTGTGAGCGGCCAGGCGGAAGGCGGCCGCGTCGGGCCGCAATCGCGGCCGAGCGCCTTGAGTGCGGCCTTGACGCCGGTGACATTGGTGCCGTTCATTTCTTCGGCTCGGATATCTTCGAACGCGCGCATGCCAGCAACGAGCTCATTGGCCTCCGCATAATTTCCGGCCTCGAGCGCGGCGTGAATGGCGAGCGACCGTTCGGGCCAGACATTGATGAGGCCAGAGGTAAATCCGCGCGCCCCGACAGCATAAAAACTAGGTGCCCAGACTTCGGCGAGCCCACCGACCCAGACGATCACGGGGTCGCAAGCGGCCTTGGCTTCGGCCAGCTTGAGCGGATTGGGCGTCGCCCATTTGACGCCCTTGACCCCCGGCACAGCGCAGAGATCGGCAATGGCCTTGGTGCCGATCGCGTCGTTGCGCAGATAGAGCATCATCGGCAAGCCGCCCGAGGCATCGGCAACGGCCTTGATATAGTCGACGACGCCACGCGGGGAGACAAAGGGATCGGGCGGCTGGTGGATCATCAGCGCGGTGGCGCCCGCTTCGGCGGAGGTCTTGGCCAGCGCCGTGGCATCGCGAATGCCGCGGCCAATGCCGGCGAGCACAGGCGCCCGGCCATCAACCAGCGCGACGACCTCGCGCACCATGATCGAGGCCTCGTCGGTCGTCAGCGCGTAAAACTCCCCGGTATTGCCATTGACCACCGGCATATGAAGCCCCGCGGAAAGTGCGCGATCAACAATCGGCACCAGTTTTTGCGGCGCCACGTCGCCCTTGTCGTCATAGGGGGTGACAAGAATGCCGGAAATGCCGGTCAGGGCCTGGTCGAGAGTGAGTGGCATTCGCTTTTCCTTGTGCTCCAGTGGCGCCCTACGCTCGATGTCACCCCGGCCTTGAGCCGGGGCTTATCCTGAGATCTCGAGATGGATCCCCGCCTGCGCGGGGATGACAATCGGTGGACGTGAGGGCATCGTGTTCACCACGAGGACCCCGCATTCCCTCAATAAATATCCGGCTCCCCAGCCGCAGGCCCAAACCCGCGCTCGAGGAAATCGAAGTCGCAGCCCTTGTCGGCCTGCGTGACGTGTTTGGAATACATCCAGCCCCAGCCGCGTTGAAAGCGGGGCTCCGGCGGCGTCCAGGCGGCGCGGCGGCGCGCGATTTCGTCTTCGGCAACCAGCATGTCGAGCCGGCGATTTTCGAGATCGAGTTTGACGATGTCCCCGGTCTGCAGCAGCGCCAGGGGACCGCCGACGTAAGACTCCGGCGCCACATGCAACACGCAGGCGCCGTAAGAGGTGCCGCTCATGCGTGCGTCGGAAATGCGCAGCATGTCGCGAAAGCCCTGCTTGATCAGGGCTTTGGGGATGGGCAGCATGCCCCATTCGGGCATGCCGGGGCCACCGAGCGGACCGGCATTGCGCAGCACCAGGACGTGGTCGGGCGTGACATCGAGATCTTCGTCGTCGATCGCCGCCTTCATCTCGGCGTAGGAATCAAAGACTAGCGCGGGGCCTTGATGTTGATAATATTTCGGGTCACAGGCCGCGGGTTTGATCACCGCGCCATCCGGGCAAAGATTGCCGCGCAGCACGGCAAGCGAGCCCTCGTGATAGACCGGGTTCGATAGCGGCCGGATAACGTCATCATTATAGACCTTGGCGCCATCAAGGTTCTCGCCCAGCGACTTGCCATTGGCGGTGATGCAAGAGAGGTGGAGGCGATCGGCAATCTGCGCCATCAGCCCCCTGATCCCACCGGCAATATAAAAGTCTTCCATCAGATAGCCGGTGCCCGACGGGCGGACATTGGCGAGAAGGGGTGTCGTCCGTCCCAGCGCGTCGAGATCGTCGAGATCGAGGTCGACCCCGGCGCGGCGCGCCATGGCAATGATGTGGACCACGGCATTGGTCGAGCAGCCGGTGGCCATGGCGACAATGGCGCCATTGCGTATCGAGGCTTCGGTGACGATACGGTTGGGCGCGAGGTCCTCCCAGACCATGTCGACAATGCGCCGCCCGCAATCGGCGGCCATGCGCTGGTGTGCTGAGTCGACCGCCGGGATGGATGACGCGCCGGGCAGGGTGAGGCCCATGGCATCGACAATGGCGGTCATGGTCGACGCCGTGCCCATGGTCATGCAGACGCCCGCCGAGCGTGCGATGCCGCCTTGAAGGCCTTGCCATTCCTCGTCCGAAACATTGCCGGCGCGGCGCTCGTCCCAATATTTCCAGGCGTCGGAGCCTGAGCCCAGTGTCTTGCCGGCATAATTGCCGCGCATCATCGGCCCAGCGGGCAGGTAGATCATCGGCACATTGGCGGTGATCCCGCCCATGACGAGGCCGGGCGTGGTCTTGTCGCAACCGCCCATCAGCACCACACCGTCGAGCGGGTGCGAGCGGATGGTTTCCTCGGTCTCCATGGCAAGGAGATTGCGATAGAGCATCGATGTCGGCTTGGTAAAACTCTCGTCGACCGAGAGCGTCGGCAGCTCGACCGGAAACCCGCCTGCCGCGAGCACGCCGCGTTTCACCGCTTCGACACGCTCGGGAAAGTGGCTGTGGCAGGCGTTGAGTTCGGACCAAGTGTTGAGGATGCCGATCACGGGCTTGCCCATGAAATCGGCCTCGGAATAGCCGAGCTGCATCAGGCGCGAGCGGTGCCCAAAGCTCCGGAGGTCGTCAGGCGCAAACCAGCGCGCGGACCGCAATTGCTCTGATGTCTTGCGCATGATCTCCTCCTCATGCCGTCGCTGCAGGGAAGCAAGGGGCCCGCCTCCCAACGGGCCCCCAGCCGTGTCGATCAAGCCTTGATCCGCTTTTTGGTCAGAGTTTGACTAGTGTCCGCACATCGACCGGCAAGCCGGTGGCAAAGGACTGGTTGGCCGCAATACCGGTCAGGATCGAGAGCGCACCATCGCGATGGTTGGCGCCATAGCCAGGGCGCGGCGTCGCGTTGCCGAAGATCTCTTCGAGCATGATCTTGTCGCCGCCGCCATGGCCGCCTTCGCCGGCCGGTACGTGAACCACTCGAGATTCGCCATGGAGCGGGAAGTGGTAGAGGTCGACGCCCTTGGCCGCGCCCTCTGCCGTCGAGGTCGAGCCGGCATTGATATAGGATGTCTCGCGAACCATCAGCTCGAGCCGTCCACCGGTGCCGTTGATGGCGACGTTGAAGCCTTCCCAGGGCGCATAGGCATAGAGCGAATAGGTCATCACCGCCTTGTTGCGATAACGGACCATGACATTCATTGTGTCTTCGATGGAAATGCCGTCGCCAAAGACGTTCTGGTCGCGCTGGTAGCCGTCTTCCTTCTCCGCGTCCCAATAGAGCGCCTTCTGCGTCGGGGTCGCGGTCAGATCGATGGCAAACTTGTCGTCCTTGGCCGCTTCGACGCCGGTCGTGCGGGTATAGGGCGTGAAAACGCCGCGTTCTTCGGCATTGGCGCGGCCGTAAAACTTGAGATCGCCCATGGCAAAGACTGTGTCGGGCTGGCTACCGAGCCAGAAATTGACGAGGTCGAAGTGGTGGGTCGACTTGTGGACCATCAGGCCACCGGAATTGCGCTTGTCGCGGTGCCAGCGGCGGAAATAATCGGCGCCGTGGCGCGTATCGAGCAGCCATTCGAAGTGGATCGAGGTCGGCGTGCCGATGGCGCCTTCGGCGATCAGCTCGCGCAGGGCCGAGTTGTGCGGGGCATAGCGGTAGTTGAAGGTCACGCGGACATTGCGTCCGGTGCGCTCGACGGCGTCCAGAATCTCCTGGCACTTTTCCTTGTCGACTGTCATCGGCTTTTCGGTGATGACGTCGCAGCCGAGCTCCATGGCGCGGATGATGTATTTGTGGTGGGTGCGGTCGACCGAAGTGACAATCACATATTGCGGCTTGGTTTCGGCGATCATGCGCTCGAAATCTTCGGCCTTATAGGTCGGCACGGCTTCGCCGCCGAGTTCTTCGACGAAGACGCGGTTGGTATAGTCCATGCGCGTCTGGTTGGTGTCGCAGAGTGCGACCATGCGGGAATTGTCCTTGTGGGGTCCCAGAATGGCCTCGTAGAACATCCTGGCCCGTCCGCCCGTGCCCACGATTGCATAAGTCTTGGCCATTTCCGCTCCTTGCATGCCGGCTCATCCGCGGCGCGATCAACAGGGGTATTCGCCGCGCGGTTACATGTACCATACAAGATTGGCGGCGTGCACTTGTTCTTTTGGCGCAACCTAAAAAAGGCGAAACGCGCGGCCCCAAGGGAGCCGCGCGTTTCGATTCTTTCCAACAATTCAGATGCTTGGCGCTCAGTTGGTCCGCGCCAACTGCCGGTTGAAGTAGAGCGCGAGGAGCGTACAGACCGCACCCGACAGCAGATAGGCACCCGAGGAAATCAGCCCGAACGAGGCCGAAAGCGCCAGCGCCACAACCGGCGCAAAGCCGGCGCCGAAGAGCCAGGCCATGTCCGAAGTCAGCGCCGAACCGGTATAGCGATAGAGCCGGCTGAAGTTCGAGGCGACCACGCCCGAGGATTGGCCAAACGAAACGCCGAGAAGGGCAAAGCCCACGACCATGTAGATGATTTCGCCGATCTGTCCGGCGCCCAGCAGCAGCGGGGCAAACACGGAATAGACACCGATGAAAGCGGCCGAGACGCCGAGCAGCCAGCGGCGCCCGAAGCGGTCGGCGAGGAAACCCGAAAGGATCACCGCGACAAGGCCGACACAGGCCGAGCCGACTTCAATCAGCAGAAAATCGACCGGCGGATCTTCGGTATAGAGGAACACATAGGAGAGCGGAAACACCGTGACCATGTGAAAGAGCGCAAAACTGGCAAGCGGAGCAAAGGCGCCGATGACGACATTGCGCCAGTCATTGGCGAGCGTTTCGCGAATGGTCGAGGGGATCAGTTCGCCGCTCTTGAAGAGATTGGTATATTCCGGCGTAACAACGATGCGGAGGCGCGAGAACAGCGCCACGACGTTGATGGCGAAAGCCACGAAGAACGGATAGCGCCAGCCCCATTCGAGGAAATCCTGGGCCGACAGCGCCGAGGAGAGATAGGCGAACAGCGCACTCGCGACGATCAGCCCGATCGGAGCGCCCAGTTGAGGCATCATCGCATACCAGCCGCGCTTGTGCTGCGGCGCATTGAGCGCGAGGAGCGAGGCGAGCCCGTCCCAAGCACCGGCAAGCGCGAGGCCTTGGCCGATGCGGAAGATGATGAGGATGGCAATGGCAAGCCAACCCACCTGATCATAGCTTGGGAGGAACGCCACGGCCACCGTCGAAACGCCGAGCAACATAAGCGCGATGGTCAGCCGCACACCGCGGCCATAGTTTCGGTCGACTGCCGAAAACAGCACCGTACCGAACGGGCGCGCGACGAATGCGAGCGCAAAAACCGCGAAAGAAAGCAGTGTTCCGGTCACCGGATCGGCAAAGGAAAAGATGACCGAGGGAAAAACCAGCACCGAGGCAATGGCATAGACGAAGAAGTCGAAGAACTCGGACGTGCGACCAATAATCACACCGATGGCGATTTCGCCAGCGTCAACTGCTCGATGACTGTCGTTGACGTTGCGCGCGTCTTGCTCAGCCGATGTTTCACCGACATGCGTAGAAGAAGCGGCCATATCGCTAAGCTCCTGACTTTAATCGATTTTCCTTTGAGGGCTATTCCGGCTCGCTCAATAGGACGCCCAGGATATGGGCAATTTCGTTTTCTCATGCATTATAGCGCGGCGACTTACGAGTGGACAAAATGTCCGATGGCGCTGTTCGCTCCATGAGAGTAGGCCGCAAGGAAAGCGCAGTCTTCCTCCCAAGGGCCGCCATGTCACGTTTTGCCAAATTCCTGTCTGTCTCTTTGCTGGCACCATTCCTTGCCGGTTGCAATGCCGTGGTGATGGCGCCGGCCGGCGATATCGCCGTGCAACAGCGCGATCTGATCATCATCGCTACGGTGCTGATGCTCCTGATCATCATCCCGGTCATGGTGCTGGTGGTGCTCTTCGCCCGAAAATACCGGGCGTCCAACACTGAAGCCGAATATGAGCCAGATTGGCACCATTCGACCCGGCTCGAACTCGTCATCTGGTCGGCGCCCCTCGCCATCATCATCTGTCTTGGCGCGGTCACTTGGGTGTCGACGCATTTGCTCGATCCCTATCGCGAACTTGGCCGCCTCGGCCCCGATCGTCCGGTCCCCGCCAATACCGAGCCGCTTGAAGTGGAAGTGGTCGCGCTCGATTGGAAGTGGATGTTCATCTATCCCCAGTACGACATCGCGACCGTCAACGAACTCGTCGTGCCTGTCGATCGTCCGATCAGCTTCCGGCTGACCGCGTCGACGGTGATGAACTCGTTCTACATCCCTGCCATGGCCGGCATGATCTACGCCATGCCCGGCATGCAGACCCGCCTTCATGGCGTCATCAACAATCCCGGCGAATACAAGGGCATTGCCGCTCACTATAGCGGCCATGGTTTCTCGGGCATGCACTTCGTCACCAAGGGTGTCAGCGACGCTGAATTCGATACCTGGGTCGGCGACGTCAAGGGTTCGCCCGATATGCTCAACCGCCAGCGCTATCTCGAAGTCGAAAAGCCCAGCGAACACGTGCCGGTCATGCATTTTGCCGGCGTTGAAAGCGGGCTTTATACCGCCATCGTCAATATGTGCGTCGAACTCGATAAGATGTGCATGAGCGAGATGATGTCGATTGACGAGCAGGGCGGCCTTGGCCATGCCGGCATCGATAATCTCGCACCCGCGCTTTATGGCGGCGGCGAACGCAATCGCTCGCCCTTTGGCCCGCAAAAGACCTATGTCGCGGCGATCTGCTCGACCGACGAAGCCATCGCCATGACCGCAAAGCTCCCGGCCATCCACGCGCCGAACAGCGCGCCGCTGCTTGGCCGCGGCATTGCCCGGCCGGAAGCTGTTGCCCAAAGCAATGCACCCGCTCTTGACTGGCTCGCCGGCAAGCTCGCCTTCAATCAAAACACATCGACTGACGCGCTATGACAAACGAGTTCTGGTCCTTCATCTTCGGGCGCCTGACCTGGGACGTGCTGCCGCTGCACGAACCGATCGTCGTCGTCACCTTCATCGTGGTCGCCATCGCAGGCCTCGCCGTCGTCGGCGCCATCACCTATTTCAAGCTCTGGGGCTACCTCTGGAAAGAGTGGTTCACGAGCGTCGATCACAAGAAGGTCGGCATCATGTATATGGTGCTGGGCCTCGTCATGCTGCTGCGCGGCTTTGCCGATGCCTTGATGATGCGCCTCCAGCAGGCCATCGCCTTCAATGGTTCTGAAGGCTATCTCAACGCCCACCACTATGATCAGCTGTTTTCCGTCCACGGCGTGATCATGATCTTCTTCGTCGCCATGCCGCTGATCACCGGCTTCATGAACTATATCGTTCCGTTGCAGATCGGCGCGCGCGACGTCAGCTTCCCCTTCCTCAACAATTTCTCGTTCTGGATGACGGCGAGCGGCGCTGTGCTGGTCATGGCGAGCTTGTTCATCGGCGAATTCGCCCAGACCGGTTGGCTGGCCTTCCCGCCTTTGTCAGGCATCGAACATTCACCGGCCTCGGGCGTCGACTATTACATCTGGGCGCTGCAGATCGCGGGCGTGGGCACGACCCTTTCGGGGGTCAATCTCATCGCGACCATCATCAAGATGCGCGCGCCAGGCATGACCTTGATGAAGATGCCAGTCTTCACCTGGACTTCGCTCTGTACCAACGTCCTGATCGTGGCGTCCTTCCCGATCCTGACCGCCGTGCTGACGTTGCTCGCCCTCGATCGCTATGTGGGGACGAACTTCTTCACCTCCGATTTCGGCGGCAATCCGATGATGTATGTCAACCTCATCTGGATCTGGGGCCATCCGGAAGTTTACATCCTTATCCTGCCTGCCTTCGGCATCTTCTCCGAAGTCGCCTCGACCTTTTCGGGCAAGCGCCTCTTTGGTTACACGTCCATGGTCTATGCCACGGTCGTTATTACAGTGCTGTCCTATCTCGTCTGGCTGCACCACTTCTTCACCATGGGGTCCGGTGCGAGCGTCAATTCGTTCTTTGGCATCACGACGATGATCATCTCGATCCCCACGGGGGCGAAGATCTTCAACTGGCTCTTCACGATGTATAAGGGCCGGATCCGGTTCGAACTGCCGATGATGTGGCTCATCGCCTTCATGCTCACCTTTACCATTGGTGGCATGACCGGCGTGCTGCTCGCCGTGCCGCCGGCCGACTTCGTGCTGCACAATTCGCTGTTCCTCGTGGCGCACTTCCACAACGTCATCATCGGCGGCGTGCTGTTCGGCATCTTTGCCGGCATCAACTACTGGTGGCCCAAGGCCTTCGGCTACAAGCTCAACCAGTTCTGGGGCAAGATCTCGTTCTGGCTCTGGAATGTCGGCTTCTGGCTCGCTTTCGGTCCGCTTTATGTGCTGGGCCTGATGGGTGTCACCCGGCGTCTCCGCACATTCGATGATCCATCGCTCCAGATCTGGTTCATCATTGCCGGTATCGGTGCTCTCGTCATCGCCGGCGGCATCGGCGCCATGATCATCCAGTTCACCGTCTCGATCATGTCCAAGAACAAGGAATGGGACACGACCGGCGATCCGTGGAACGGCCGCACCCTCGAATGGGCAACGTCTTCGCCGCCGCCACAATACAACTTCGCCTTTACCCCGATCATCCACGATGGCGATGCCTGGGCGGATATGAAAGCGCGCAATGCACAGCGTCCGGTCACGGGCTATATGGACATCCATATGCCGCGCAATACCGGCACGGGCATCATCCTTGCCGGCCTCAGCGTCGTCCTTGGCTTTGCGCTCATCTGGTATATGTGGTGGCTCGTCATCCTGAGCTTTGTCGCCATCATCGGCGCGGCCATCATGCATACCTTCAATTATGACCGCGATTATTACATCCCGATCGAGGCTGTGGCCGAGGTCGAAGACGAGCGCACGCGCCTCTTGAGCGGAGCACGCTAAGATGAGTTCACCCGCCAACACGACGACTGCCGACGCGCCAGAATTCTACGAGATCGTGGCGCACGATCACCCCGCTCACGCCTCGACGCAGATCGGATTCTGGATCTACCTGATGAGCGATTGCCTCATCTTCGCGTCGCTCTTTGCCATCTATGGCGTGCTCGGTGGTAGTTTTGCCGCCGGTCCGTCGCCCGAGCATCTGTTCAATCTGCCTCTCGTTGCCGTCAGCACGACGGCCCTGCTTCTGAGTTCCATCACCTATGGCTTTGCCATGCTGGATATGGACGAGGGCAAGCAGAAGAGCACGCTGATCTGGCTCTCGATCACGGGGCTTTTGGGCGCGGTGTTCCTGGGTCTGACGCTCTATGAATTCTACCACATGATCCAGGAAGGCGCGGTGCCGCAGCGCTCCGCTTTCCTCTCCGCCTTCTTCGTCCTGGTCGGCACGCACGCCCTCCACGTCACCTTCGGCATCCTGTGGCTGATCACGCTTGTCGCTCAGATCAGCATGAAGGGCCTGATCCCGGCCAACAAGATCCGCGTTCAGTGCCTCTCGATGTTCTGGCACTTCCTCGACGTCATCTGGATTGGCGTCTTCACGGTTGTCTATCTTATGGGGATGCTGCGATGAGCGCTCAAAGCCCGGACACATTGACGGCCTCCGAAATGGCCCATGCCCACCCCAATCCCCATGCTCATGGGGACGGGCACGATCACGGCACACGCCGCACCTATCTCATCGGCTTCGCGCTGTCGGTCATCCTCACGGCTATTCCGTTCTGGCTGGTGATGGGCGATGTCATCGCCGATCGCACGATCGCAACGCTCCTCATCATGGCGTTTGGTGTTGCCCAAATCTTCGTTCACATGGTCTATTTCCTCCATATGAACACCAAGTCCGAGGGCGGCTGGACCATGATGGCGGCGATCTTCACCATCATCGTCATCGTCATCGCGCTCTCCGGCTCGCTCTGGGTGATGTTCCACCTCAACACCAACATGATGCCGGGTCACACCATGAACCCCGCGGACATGATCTAGCGCCGATGACCGACCATCCGGCCCAGGGGGGAAAGCGCTTCTCCCCCGGCCTCATCGCTTTTGCGACATTCGCCGGCGTCTGCGCGGTATTGTTTTTCGGCCTTGGCATCTGGCAGGTCGAACGCCTCGCCTGGAAAAACGGGCTGATCGCCGCCGTCGAAACCCGCGCCCATTCCGAACCTGTCGCACTCAACACGACCGACTGGTCGACCATCGATCCCGAGGCCAGCGAATATCAGCGCGTGCTGGTCAATGGCAGCCTGCTCCCTGGCGACATCCTCACCCAGGCGGTGACCGCCGAAGGCCCCGGCTTCTGGGTCATGACGCCGCTGCGTCTGCCTGACGGCCGTGCGGTGCTGATCAATCGCGGCTTTGCGCCCAAGGATATGGATGTCGCGCTCGATGCGGAGACGCCGGTGACCATCAAAGGTCTCCTCCGAGTCTCCGAGCCAGAGGGCGGCTTTCTCCGCAGCAACGATCCCGCGGCCAATCGCTGGTTCTCCCGCGATGTCGCCGCCTTCGGCGAAACGCTAGGGCTCGAAAACCTCGCGCCCTTCTTCATCGATGCCGATAGGGTAGGGGACGTCTATCCGCGCGGCGGGATGACCGTGATCAGTTTTTCCAACAATCACCTGATCTATGCGGTGACTTGGTTCGGCCTCACCGGCCTCTGCCTTTTCGCGCTCGGCTATCTCTTTAGGGACCGTTGGCGGCGATCACCGGCAGGCTGATTTCGAACAGCGCGCCACCCTGCGGTGCCGTCGCCACCGTGATCTTGCCGCCATGCCGCTTGACGATGTCGCGCACCAGGCTCAAGCCCAGCCCCGCGCCATTGGGCGATTGCGACAGCCGGTGAAACGGCCAGAAGATCTCTTCGCGCTGTGTCGGGTCGATCCCCGGCCCATTGTCCGAAACGACCACCCGCCCATCGGTATTGACCTCGACCCGCACCGACACCGCCGCGCCGCCATGCGACATGGCATTGTGGACGAGATTGGCGATGGCCCGCGACAGCGCCGAGGCATCGCCCTTGACCATCACCGGCTTTTCGGGCCCCACGAACTCGATCTCGCTCCCCGCATCGATCGCGAGCGGCGCCAGATCCGCCGTCACCTGCGTCGCGATATCGACGATATCGACCGGCTCGAACCCATCGGGCGACAGCGCCATGCGGTGAAGGTCGAGCAATTCATTGGCCATGCCGCCGAGCCGGGCCGAGTCCCGCTGCAATTGCCGCTTGTGCGGCCCATCGGGCAGGCTCTCGAGCCGCGTCTGCAAAATCGCGATCGGCGTGCGCAATTCATGCGCCGCATCCGCGAGAAACCGCCGCTGCCGCGCGATACCGCTATCGAGCCGATCGAGCGCCTCGTTAAAGGCCCGCACCAGCGGAATGAGTTCGGTCGGAACGTCCTCATAGGAGAGCCGCACATCGCTCTGCCCAATATCGATCAGCGCCGCATCCTGCGCGATCTTCTCCGTACCCCGCAGCGAGCGCTGGATCAGCGACGGGATTGTCAGCACCGTCGCGGTCGACAGAAGGAATATGAGCCCCAGAAACGCCGGATTACCGAACGCCTTGCCAAGCACGCCAAAACTCAGTGTCGGTCCGCCACCCGTCATCACCCAGAGCCGCCCGATATCGGTATTGCGCGAGCGGACGATGGCATAGGGCGAGCGCGGATCGCCAAGGTCGTTGATATTGGCCGATGCAACATGCACCAGCGTTTCCGGATGCTGCATGGCCGGCGGTGGCACATTACCCCGCGTCAGCATCCTGCCGTCGACATCGACGACCAGAAACCAGAATTCGGGATAGTTCGCGATGGTCTTTTCAAGGTCGCCATTGGGCGCCAGCACGAAGCCCCCATCGGCCCCGCGCTCGATCGAGCGCGCGATATCGCCCACGACATCCTCATCGAGATTTTGCTGCACGCCCATGGCGAGCAAGATCGGCACGGCCGCCAGCATGACGAAGCCGACCAGAACAGCGATCTGAATGCCGATCAGGCCCTTGGTCAGAACGCGTCTGAGGGAGAGCGGAGCATGCTTCATGCCGTGGCTTTCAAGAGATAGCCGATGCCGCGGATCGAGTGGATTTCGACCCGCCCCGGCGCGATCTTGCGCCGCAGCCGCGAAATATGCGCGTCGAGCGTGTTGGAGGCGATCTCGTCGTCAAAGCCATAGACGGCCTCTTCGAGGATCGAGCGCGCCACGGTCCGCCCCGCGCGCTTCACCAAAACTTCGAGCGCCAGCACTTCGCGCCGCGTCAGCGTCAGCGGCTCGCCCGCCGCCACGGCCGAGCCATCGCCGAGATTGAACGTCAATTGCCCGACGGTCACGGCCATGTCCGCAATCATCGCCGGCCGCCGCATCAAGGCGCGAATGCGCGCCACCAGTTCGTCGACGACAAAGGGCTTTGCCAGATAATCGTCGGCCCCGGTCTCGAGCCCTTCTATTCTCTGCTCTGGCGCCCCAAGCGCCGACAGCACGATGATTGGCAGGCCGGTCTGGATTTTGCGGATGCGCGGAATGATGGTGAGGCTATCCCCATCTGGCAATTTCCGATCGAGCACGGCAATGGAATGCACGCCGCTTTCGACGGCTTCGAGTGCCATTTCCAGCGTTGTCACATGATCTACAAGAATGTCGTGGCGTTCGAGTGCACTGATCAAAGCCTTGGCCAGATCAACCTCGTCCTCCACCAGAAGAATACGCATGGCTACCTCGTCTTGGCGCTGGTTATGCCGCGCAATGATTGCCTTTGCATTGCGCAGATTTGGCCTTTCCGTAATGTTGCGGCAATATGGCTGGTGGAAAAGAATGGTGATACGAGCATTTAAGACGCGTCGGGTCCGTTCGGGTCCGGCGTCATAGTGGTGATTTCATGCACTCCGTGCTGCCCCGGCGGCGATGATCCACTTCCAAAGGGCTCCGTATAAGCTTGCGCCAGGCCAGTGCCCCAGGCCGATAGACCATTGATCGACCAAATATCAGGACACCTCGATGACCACAGCCCATGAGAAGCCCGAATGGGCACAGAGCAAGCGGGAAAAGAAGAATGCCCGCCTGGTCGCTGAGGGCAAGAAGCCCAGGCGCCGCTGGGGCCCTTGGGTCGTCCTTGGCCTGATCATTATCGGTGGTGTCGCCTTTTTCCTGACCCGCCCGCCCGCACCGGCGCCTGAAACCGATACAGCGGAAGCCGCGCCTGTCGTGCGCCAATTGCTGACCTCCGAAGTCACCGCGATTGCCCCACAAACCCTAAGCCAGACCGTCAAGGTCACGGGCACGCTCGTTCCCGCCCAGCAGTCCGTCGTTGCCTCCCAGGCTGCCGGCCGCGTCCTCAGCGTTGCCGTGCGTCCCGGCGATAGTGTCGCCGAGGGCGATGTGCTGGTCGAAATCGACCAGGCCAATCTCTCCCTCGCGCTCGCTCAGCAGCGCGCCACGGCCGATGCCACCCGCGCCCAGCTCGTCTCCTCCCAGCAGCAGCTCGAACGCACCCAGGAACTTGCCCGCCAGGGCCTCGCCAGCCCCTCGGCGCTGGAACAAGCCCGGTCCGCCACTTCTGCGCTCGAAGCCAACCTGACCGCACTCGAAAGCGCCGTGCAGACGGCCGAACTGGCGCTCAGCAACGCCACCGTCACCGCGCCGATCACCGGTATCGTCTCCGAACGTTCGGTCGAGCCGGGTCAGACGATCAGCGCCGGCACGCCGGTCATCACTGTCGTCAATCTCTCGCAGATGGAATTCCAGGCCGCCGCCTCGGTCAATTCGAGCGCGCTCGTCTCGCCCGGCCAGAACGTGGTTGTCACTGCCACCGGCCTCGATAACGAAACCTTCGATGGGCAGGTAACCCGTGTCAATCCGGTCGCCCAGACCGGCACCCGCACCGTGCCGATCTATGTGCTGCTCGACAATGAGGATGGTCGCCTGCGCGGCGGCATGTTCGCCACCGGCCAGATCACCGTCGCCGAAAAGGCCGACGCCATTGCCGTCCCTCTTGCGGCCCTGCGTGAAGATGCCGAGGGCAGTTATGTCCTCAAACTCGACAATGGCACGCTCGCCCGTCAGGCCGTCACTCGCGGCACAACCTGGGACCGTGGCGCCACCGTCGAAGTTGAAGGTCTGACCGCCGGCGACACCATTGTCACCGCCCCGTTGACTGAACTTTCGGCCGGCGAAGCCTATGAACAGATCGAGGGCTAGACGATGTTTCTGACCCGTATCAGCGTCAATCACCCCGTCTTTGCCACCATGATCATGGTGGCCATCGTGGTCTTCGGTTTTTACTCTTATCAGCGCCTCCCCATCGAGCAGATGCCCGATGTCGATTTCCCGGTCGTTGCCGTCGTCGTCAGCTATCCCGGCGCTTCGCCTGAGGCGGTTGAGGCTGATATCATCGAGCCTATCGAAGACGCGGTGAACACCATTGCGGGCCTCGACACCATCCAGTCCACGGCCCAGTCCGGCCAGGCCATGGTGCTGATGATCTTCAATCTCGAAGAAAATTCGCAGCAAAAAGCCCAGGACGTTCGCGACAAGCTCGATCCGGTCAAAGCCAATCTGCCCGATGGGGCAGGGGAGCCGCAGGTGCTGCGCTTCGACCCTTCCGCCTTGCCGATCCTGTCGCTCGCCGTCAGCTCGACCACGCTCTCCGATCGCGATCTCACTGCGCTGACCGAAGACATCATCGTCAAGCGCATCTCCAATATTTCCGGCGTCGGCAGCGCCAGTGTCGTCGGCGGCGTGCCGCGTCAGCTCAATATCAATATCGATCCCGATCGCCTGACTGCGTTCAACATCACCCCGAGCGCCGTCACCCAGGCGCTGCAGAATGCCAACAAGGATTTGGCCGCCGGCTCGATCACGCAGGGCAGCATCGTCCAGTCGATCCAGGTCTTGGGCCGGCTCGAAGATCAGCAGGATTTTTACGACATCGTCGTCGGCAATCAGGGCGGTCAGCCGGTCACCCTGCGCGATGTCGCGACCATCGAGGACGGCACGGGCGAAGCCTCGAGCCTTGCCATTCTCAATGGCGAACGCGCGCTCGCCGTCGATATTCTCAAGACCCAGGGCGCCAACACCGTCGGCGTCGCCGAGGAAATCCGCCACACCATCGATACCTTGCTCGCAACCGAACTGACGGGTGGCGATGTCAAGATCGAGGTCGTCGTCGACAATGCCAAGCCGGTGGAAGATTCCTTCCATGCGGTCCAGAACATGCTGATCGAAGGCGCACTCCTTGCCGTCGTCATCGTGTTCCTTTTCCTCAATTCCTGGCGCTCGACTGTCATCACGGGCCTGACCCTGCCGATCTCGATCATCGGTACCATGGTGGCGCTCAACGTCATGGGGTTTACGCTCAACATGATGACGCTGCTCGCCCTCTCGTTGGCCGTCGGTATCCTCATCGACGACGCCATCGTGGTGCGCGAAAACATCACGCGCCATCTCCATATGGGCAAGAGCCATAGGCAGGCAGCCTTCGATGGCACCAACGAAATCGGCCTCGCCGTCATGGCGACGACGCTCTCCATCGTCGCTGTGTTCCTGCCCGTCGCCTTCATGGACGGCATCATGGGCCGCTTCTTCCTGCAGTTCGGCGTCACCGTCTCCGTCGCCGTCCTGATTTCACTTTTTATCGCCTTCACGCTCGATCCCATGATGTCGAGCGTCTGGTATGATCCGGCGTCCAATCCCAATGCCAACCGCGGCCCGATCGGCAAGGCGGTGCAGCAGTTCGATCGGTTCTTCGAGTGGATCACCGAGGGCTATCGCCACCTGATTCGCTGGGGCCTCAAATGGCGCAAGAGCGTGCTTTTGATCGCCCTTTTGTCGTTCCTCGGCAGTTTCGCGCTGTTCCCGCAGGTGGGCGTCGAGTTCATCCCGGCAACCGACAATGGCAATTTCACCATCAGCGTCGAAACGCCTGCTGGCTCGAGCAAGGAATACACCGCCGAAAAGATGCGGCAGGCAGAGACCATCGTCCGCGCCTTCCCAGTCGTCGAAACCACCTATTCGACCGTCGCAGGGGGTCTGCAAGCCTCGGGCCAGAACACTGGCTCGATGACGGTGACGCTGGTCGATAAGGAAGATCGCGACGTCACGCCTGTCGAGTTCATGCCTGAAGTTCGACGTGCTCTTGATGCGGTGCCCGGTGCTACCTTCCAGGTGGCGGCAGCGTCGGGTCTTGGCGGCTCTTCCGCACCCGTCTCCATCACGCTTTACGGCGACAGCTTCATCGTTCTCAAGCGCCTCGGCGACCAACTCATGCGCGAGCTTGGCAAGATCGATGGCCTTATCGACATCAAGTCGAGCCTTGACGATGCGCAGGCCGTGGTGGGCATCAATATCAATCGCGACCTCGCCGATAGCCTCGGCGTCTCGATCGCTCAGATCGCCTCGACCATGGCGCCTCTGATCAGCGGCGACGATGTTTCGGATTGGACCGCGCCCAATGGCCAGGTCTATTCGGTCGTCGTGCGTCTCCCCGAAGCCTTGCGCAGCGATATCGACGCCATTGGTAATCTGCCGATTGCGACGGGGTCGAGCGGCATGATCACCCTCGGTCAGGTTGCCGATGTCGTCGAAAGCACGGGTCCGGCCACCATCAACCGGCAGGACCTGCAGCGTGGCGTCACCATCGAGGCCAATGTCGAAGGCGTCGAACTCGGTACCATCACGCCGCAACTGCAACAGGCGATCAACACGCTCGATTTCCCCACGGGTTATCGCTCGTCCTTCGGCGGCGACGTCGAGCAGATCCAGGATGCCGGCGCGGCTGCGGGTTCTGCCCTCCTCCTGGCGGTGATCTTCATCTATCTCGTGCTCGCCAGCCAGTTCGGCAGCTTTCTCCAACCGATCGCCATCATGGGCTCATTGCCCCTGGCGCTCATCGGCGTCATGGTCGGCCTTCTCGTTGGCGGCTCGACGCTCAACATGTTCTCGGCCATCGGCTTCATCATGTTGATGGGTCTCGTCGTGAAAAACGCCATCCTGCTCGTCGACAATGCCAACCAGCATGTGCGCGATGGCTGGAACCTCTATGAGGCTCTGGTCGAAGCCGGCGTCACCCGCTTCCGCCCGATCATCATGACTACCCTCGCCATGATCTTCGGCATGCTGCCCCTGGCCCTCAGCCTCCACGAAGGCTCCGGCCAAAACGCGCCGATGGCCCACGCCGTGATCGGCGGGCTCATCAGCTCGACTGCGCTGACCCTCCTCGTCGTCCCGGTGCTTCTCACCTACATCGACAGCTTCAGCGCCTTCACCCGCCGCTTCATGCCTAAAGCGCCGGATGATCACGAGCACGGACACGTCGAGGCGAAGCCCGCGGAGTAATTTTGCTCCTCCACGCTGCCCAAGATAGCCCGGCGAAAGCCGGGCTATTCTTTTTACGCTCGATCTCCTACCGCACGCGGTGCAGCTCCGCCCCCCTTCAGGGGGAGGTTGGGAGGGGGCCTCATCCGCGTCCAGGCACCTTGAAAGCAGCCCGCTCCGCCGCCGCCTTCTCCCGGCTCACGCACCCCAAAGCATGGTCATTGACCAGTCCCATGGCCTGCATGAAGGCAAAGACCGTCGTCGGCCCCACGAAGGCCCAGCCGCGCTTCTTCAGTGCCTTCGAGAGCGCGATGGCATCCGGGCTCGTCGTCTGGCTCTGCGGGGGCGGGGCTTCGCCTTCGGGTACCTCATAGCGCCAGACGAAAGCCGCGATCGACCCCGCCTCTTTGATCAGCTCCTGCGCGCGCTTGGCATTGTTGATCGCGGCCGCAATCTTTCCCCGGTGCCGCACGATGCCCTTATCCTGCAGCAGCCGCTCGACATCGGCCTCTGTGAATTTTGCCACCGCATCGATCTCGAAATGGGCAAAGCCGGTCCGAAACGCATCGCGCTTGTTGAGGATTGTCCGCCAGCTCAGCCCGGACTGAAATCCTTCTAGGCAGATCTTTTCGAAAAGCCGGCGATCGTCGCTGACTGGAAAACCCCATTCATGGTCGTGATAGGGCACAAATTCCGGCGCCCCCGCACACCAGGCACAGCGCTCGCGCCCATCCGGGCCGGGCAAGGTTCCGCTCATTCCATTTTCCCCAAACCGTAACCGATTCCGCCAAAAGGCCAGCTCGATGCTAACGTGATGCTACCGAAAGAGCATCGGAAACCCCGTTGCACAACGCGCCCCCATCGACTAGTTTGCGCCCACTGATCGGGGCCAGTCCCCGAATCCGGCCTGCACCCGTAGCTCAGCTGGATAGAGCGCTGCCCTCCGAAGGCAGAGGTCGTGAGTTCGAATCTCGCCGGGTGCACCAGTTTTTTCAAGACATTTGAGACTGCCGAGGGCAGAGCACGCGATCCGCTTTGGGCGTTTTCATCACCTTTGATTTGCCGTTTGCAGAGCGTCTAACTATCGGGAAACAATAGGTTTTCCGCGCGATCCATAGATGCGGTGGATCAGGTTGACGTTGTTGGCGTGGAGCGCTCGATAGGGTTCGTGCAACGCCAGCGTTCCGCGGGCGAGGGCAGGCTCGATGAAGCTTTCGAGCGGGTCGGTGAGAAAGTCTCCGCTATCCATGCGATCGATAAGCTGGAGATTGTAGGCGATCATCGCCTCGGTAAAATCCTGCGTGTACCCGCCATTGGCAATGACATCGAAGCGGCCATGGCAGGGATAGACGCGCTCGGCTGGGATGGCGGCGATCTGGCGATAGGTGCGGAGTTGGAGCGGGAGTTCCGAGGTCATCGCCATGGTGTTGAAAGGCACAGTGTCCTCGCAGGCGTCGGCAGCGAGGAGGATTTTGTCCTTTGGCAGATAAGCGACGAGATGCCCGAACTGGTGAACGAAGGTCTCGATCAGTTCGATCTCGATATCATCGAGATGAAGCGTCATGCGGCCATCGAAGGTCCGGTTGGGCAGGACGACTTCTTCGACACCGGGATAATAGGGATCGCCGGCAAGTGCCCAGATTTCGCCGGTGCGGAAGAGTTCGGCATTGGACTCGATCTTGAGGCGCGTCGTCGACGTGCTGATGATGTCGCTGTTTTTATAGAGAAAATTGCCGGCGATGTGGTCGCAGTCCCAATGAGAATTGATGACCGAGACGTGCCGGATGCCCATGTCCCGGATAAAGCGATCGATCCAAAGAATGTGCTCCTTGTAGAGCATGGTGTCGAAGATGATGGCCTTATCGCCTCGATGGATGACGTAGCAGCAAACGCCGAGCTGCATGTCGATATTGCTCTGCAGCCAATCTGGATAGCTCGCGATATCGCGGCCGTCGTAAAAGCAGATGAGATAATCGGTTAGGTTGGCGACGCGCATATTGGGCGTGAAGGGCGCGCGTTCGATCGTTTTATCCTGCGCGACGTGCGTGATTTCCACGGTGTTCATGGCACATTCCTCATGGCAGGGAGAGGCGGCCCGCAGGCCGCCTAGTGTTCAGTCGGCCCAGCGCACGGAGCCGTAATCGATATTGCCGGGGGCATAGGCGGCGCGAAGTTCGAGGTCGATCAGGCCTTCGGGATGCACGACGACATCGTCTACTTCCACGAAGGGAATGAAGAGGCCGTTGTCGACATAGAGCTGGCTGGCTTGTTCGTAGAGCGCGTTGCGGGCAGCAATATCGGTCAGGGTGCCGGCCTCGTTGACGAGGGCATCGGCCTCGGGAAGGGCGCGGCCATAGAAGTTGATGGGCGCTTTTTCGGTGAAGAAAATTGCCGCCTGGTTTTCAGGGTGGAGCGCGTCGGGCGTCAGTTTTCCTATATAGAGGTCCGGGCCATTGGGATTGTCCTTGAGGCCGAAAGCGGCACCGGAGGGCAGGATGGTGACCGTCGCGTTGATGCCGATGCCGGCAAGTTCAGCGACCATCAGGTCGGTGACGCGGGTCAGGGAATTGGCTTCTTCGGTGCTGATGCCAATGGTCAGCGTGATCGGGCCCTTGGCGGCAACGGTCGCCTCGGCGGCGGCAGTGTCCGTGGGAAACTCCAATGGCGTCTTGGGATCAAGCATGATGGTTGGATAGAGCGACTTGGCCGTGTGGCCATAGGCGCCATAGGCATCGGCGACCCAGTTGCCCGGGTTGACCGCGGTGAGGAAGGCGGCGCGGATGTCGGGGTCGGTCAGCGGAGATTCCGGCTTGACGAAACCGATGATCAACGAAGTGCTGGGCGCAGAGGTGATCTCGAGGCCTGGTCGTAGCGCGGCAAGCTGCGCCCAGGGGTAATTGGCTGGTACGGCGTCGGTTTCCTGGGCCTGGAGACTGAGGACCTGCTGGCTGACTTCGGGCATCAACGGCAGTTCGACCGTGTCGAAAAAAGACGGTTTGCCGTAGTAGCCGTCGAAGCGTTCGAGCGAGTAGCCCTGGCCGCGATCAAAGCTTGCAAGGGTGAATGGGCCGGTGCCGACGGCGTTGGTGTCGAGCCAAGATGCAGCATTATCGGTGCCGGCATGTTCAGTCAGCGCGGCCGGGCTGATAACCTTTGGACTCCAAGGACTTGCGAGACTATCGAGGAACGATGGCTGGGGCATGCCGAGGGTGATAGCGACCGTGTCGTCATCGACAGCTTCGATCTTTTCCATGTTCCAAAGGAAGTAGGAGAGGATCAGGTCGCTGTCCTTGCGGCGCTGGAAAGAGGTGACGACGGCTTCGGCGTTGAACGGGGTGCCGTCGTGGAAGGTGGCGCCTTGGACGAGATTGAAGGTGTAGGTCAGGCCGTCTTCGGAAATGGTCCAGTCGGTGGCGAGGAGGCCGCGAATTTCGGCGCTGCCGGGGACGTATTCGACGAGGCCTTCGTAGACGTTGTTGATGGCCGAGAGGCCATCCATTTCGAAGGCGTTGTCGGGGTCGAAGCTGTCGAAATCGGTGGCGATCGGCAGGCGGAGAACTTCCTGTGCTTGCAATGGGTTAAGGGCGCCGGAAGCGATAACGCCGATCAGGATGGCGGCCGAAACAGCGAGGCGAAGCGTGCATTGCCGGTAGGCCGGCAGTCCTGAAAACAACATGGGGTCTCCTTGTTGGACAAGGAAATGACGAAGACCATCCGCGCCACTTCCTGGCTTGCGAGGTCTCCCGGGCTTTTGTCCCGCCGTGCGTCCATGGGGCGGCTGCCCCATGGTGGCAGCTCTCGGACCAGACACGCCTTTCGGCATCGGAACCCTAGCCACCAATCTCATTGTCATTAGTGCAAAGCGTGTGCCATCTGGTTGGGGAGTGCTAACATTCCGTTATCGTTGACTTCTTGGCAAAGGCGACTTGGATAGAGAACGGGGAATTGCGTAGAAATTAGTCGCATTCCCAGGTGCTGATTAGAAGTTAGGCGGCGGTTTCCACGACGGCGATGATGTCTCCGCCGCGGACCGTGCGGCCGGGAGCAGCCTTGACGGTGCGGATGCGACCCGGCGCGTGGGCGGTGACGGCAATTTCCATTTTCATTGATTCGATGATGGCGATGGTTTCGCCAGCCGCGACGGAAGCACCTTCCTCGACGAGCACTTTCCAGACATTGCCGGGGACGGCGCTCGAGACGGCAAAGCAGCCTTCGGGAACGTCGGTGTCGCTGCCTTCGGGCGGTAGATCCTCGGCGACGAAGCTGTCGAGGCCCTCGTCCTTCCAGCGTTGCCGCTCGGCATTGAAGGCGGCTCGCTGGCCGGAGCGGAAATCGCTGATCGAGGCGGCGTTGCGATCAAGGAAGCCGGCATAGTCGGCGTAGGAGAATGTGGCCTCCTCGATGCGGAGGGGATAGGCGCCATGGGGGAAGGCGGCGCGGGCGTCCATGAGCTCTTCGTGGCTGACGGGAAAGAAGCGGATCTGATCGAAGAAGCGCAGGAGCCAGGGCGAGCCCTTGGGGAAGTAGGGCGTCGTGCGCCAGGTGTTCCAGACCTGGATGGTGCGGCCAAAGAGCTGATAGCCGCCGGGCCCCTCCATGCCATAGATGCACATATAGGCGCCGCCGATGCCGACAGCGTTTTCCGGCGTCCAGGTGCGGGCGGGATTGTATTTGGTGGTCACGAGACGGTGACGCGGATCGACCGGGGTGGCGACGGGCGCGCCGAGATAGACGTCGCCGAGACCAAGGACAAGGTAACTCGCGTCAAATACCACGTTGCGGACGGCTTCAATGCTGTCGAGGCCGTTGATGCGGCGGATAAATTCGATGTTGTCGGGGCACCAGGGGGCGTTGGGGCGAACGAGGTCCTGATATTTGCGCATGGCAAGCTGTGCCTCCGGGTCGTTCCAGGAGAGAGGCAGGTGGACGATACGGCTTGGGATGCTGACGTCTTCGGCGCGCGGCAGGTTTTTTTCGATTTCGGCCAGCATGCCGAGGAGGCGCTCACGGCTGAGGACCGTACTGTCATAGTGGATCTGGAGGGAGCGGATGCCGGGGGTGAGGTCGATGAGGCCGGGCAGTTTCGCCGCCTCAACCGCTTCCATCAGCAGATGCACGCGCAGGCGGAGGGCGATGTCGAGGGTCATCGGCCCATATTCGACGAGGAGATTATCGTCTCCTTGGCGGCGATAGACGACTGGAACGACGCCAGAGTCATCGGCGCCCACGATGGCCGAGCCGGTATCGATGCCGGAGCGGCTGATGCTGGGTGCCTTGATGGGGTCGGCGGGGCGCGCGACGGGATGGAAGCGGATGGTGTCGCCGGGGCGGAACTGGCCCATTTTCCATTGTTCGTCGCGGGCAATGACGGCGGGGCAGACGAAACCGCCAAGGCTCGGGCCATCGGGGCCGAGAATGATCGGCATATCACCGGTAAAATCGATTGCGCCGATGGCGTAGGGATTGTCGTGGAGGTTGGAGGGGTGGAGGCCGGCTTCGCCGCCATCGCTGCGAGCCCAACGGGGTGTGGGGCCCATGAGCCGGACGCCGGTGCGGGCGCTGTTGTAATGGACTTCGTAATTGGCGGAGAAAAGGTCTTCGATATCTTCGGGCTGGAAGAAATCGGGGGCGCCGTGGGGGCCATAGAGAACTCCGACATCCCAATGCCGGGAGAGTTCGGCCGGGTCGCCGGCTGGTTGGACATTGTCTTGTGGAGTACGGGCGAGGTGCAGCGCGTCCCCGGCCTTGAACGTGCCGGTGGCGTGACCACCGAAGGCGCCAAGACCGAAGGCGGCGCGGGACCCGAGGACAAGAGGTGCCTTGAAGCCGCCGAGGACAGCGAGATAGGTGCGTTGGCCCGCGCCCGCGATCGCGCCGATCGAGAGGGTCTGGCCGGCGGCGATGGTGAAGGCTTTGCCGTGCGGTACGGCAATTCCATCGAGCGTCGCGGGCATGTCGGCACCCGCGAGAGCGACCGTCGCTTCGGCATGGAATTTGAGGACCGGACCGGAGACGGTGAGCTCCAGGGCGGCCGTTACATCGGCATTGCCCACGAGCCTGTTGGCGTGGCGGAAGGAGCGTTCGTCCATGGGGCCGCTCGGGGGGACGCCGACATGCCAGAGATGGAGGCGCCCCGGTAGTTCCTGGAGGCTCGACTGCGCGCCGGGCTGGATGACGTCGATGCTGTCGGCGACATAGGCGAACTGGCGCAGAGCGGTGGTTGCGACCTTGCCAGAGGCGAGGAGATCGGAGGCCGCAATGGCCTGAAGGTATCCGAGATTGGTTTCGATGCCGCTGACCGCACTTTCGGCAAGGGCGGTCTGGAGCGCCGCGATGGCGGCGGGCCGATCCTCGCCCCAGACGATGATCTTGGCCAGCATGGGATCGTAAAAGGGCGAGACCTCGGTACCGGTCGCGATCCAGCCATCGATGCGGGCGTTTTCGGGAAAGCTGACCTCGGTCAGAAGGCCGGCGCTGGGCTGGAAATTGGCATTAGGCTTTTCGGCATAGAGGCGGGCTTCGATCGCGGCGCCTTTGGAGATCAGCGGGCCGGCCGCGCCGATGACATCTTCACCGGCGGCCTGACGGATCATCCACTCGACGAGATCGATGCCGAAGACAGCCTCGGTGACCGGATGTTCGACCTGGAGGCGCGTATTGACTTCAAGGAAATAGAATTCCTCGCGCGCGGGGTCGTAGATGAATTCGACCGTGCCGGCGGAGGCGTAGGAGACGGCACTGCCGAGATCGACGGCGGCCTGGTGAAGGCGCGCGCGGACAGCATCGGAGAGAAGCGGCGCGGGGGTTTCCTCGATGACCTTCTGGTTGCGGCGCTGAAGGGAGCAATCGCGCTCGCCAAGAGCGATGACACGGCCTGCGCCATCGCCGAAGAGCTGGACTTCGACATGGCGCGCATCGGAGACGAAGCGTTCGAGATAGACGCGGGCGTCGCCAAAGCTGGCGGTGGCGGTGCGTTGAACGGAGGCAAAGCTCTCGCGCAGGGTTTCGGGATCGGCACAGAGCTGCATACCGATGCCGCCGCCGCCGGCGGTGCTCTTGAGCATGACCGGATAGCCAATGGTTTCGGCTGCGCTCAGCGCTTCATCGATATCGGCGATGAGGCCGGTGCCGGGCAGGAGCGGTACGCCGTTGGCCTTGGCGAGGTCGCGCGCCGTATGTTTTAGGCCGAAGGCTTCGATATGCTCGGGCCGGGGGCCGATGAAGGTGATGCCTTCCGCGGCGAGCCGACGGGCAAAGCCGATATTTTCCGAAAGGAACCCATAGCCGGGATGGACAGCCTCTGCGCCGGTGGCGCGGCAGGCCGCAATCACCGCATCGACATTGAGATAGCTTTCCGTTGCCGGTGCCGGGCCGAGGCGCACGGCTTCATCGGCCAGGGTGACGGCAGGGGTAAAGCGATCGGCATCGGAATAGACGGCGACCGAGGCAATTCCCATGCGCTTGAGGGTCCGGATGACGCGGACGGCGATCTCGCCGCGATTGGCGACGAGGACTTTGGTGAACATGGATCAGGCTCCCGGCGGTTCAGAGATGACCGGGTCGTCCCGCGTCTGGCCCAGGGGGAATGCCGGGTCGTCCCGGTCCGGGCTGGATGGATGTGCGGCGCCCGCAATGCGGGGCGGCCAGATGGAAATGTCTTGGCTCAGAAGCGCGCCATAACGCTCGCGCTCTTCAGGGCGGTCGCGGGGGCGCTCGAAGGCGATGACGCGGGTGGCGAGGGTAAAGGCCTCGCGCATGTCATGGGTGACCATGACGACGGTGAGCGCGGTTTCGTGCCAGAGCGTTTTCATGAGCTCGTGGATTTCGGCGCGAATGCCCGGATCAAGCGCGCCAAAAGGTTCGTCGAGAAGGAGGACGGCCGGCTTCATGACGAGAGCCTGCGCCAGCGCCAGACGCTGCTGCATGCCGCCCGAGAGTTGGGCGGGGTATTTGTCTTCGCTGCCCAAGAGACCGACAGCGGCGATCATGGCGCGGGCGGTTTCGATGGCCTGACGGCGCTGTTGTCCGAGGAGGCGAATGCGGGTGGACGAGCCACGCATTTCGAGGCCGAAGAGGACATTGCCGAGAACGGTGAGATGCGGGAACACCGAATAGCGCTGGAAGACGACGCCGCGATCGGGACCCGGCTCGGCGACCAAAGGCGCGCCATCGAGCGTGATGGTGCCGCGCGTCGGTTTTTCGTCGCCCAGCAGCAGGCGGAGAAAGGTGCTCTTGCCGCAGCCGGAGGGGCCGACCAGCGCCACGAAGGAGCGCGGTTCGATGGTCAGCGAGATGCGCTCGAGGACCACCTGATCCCCATATTCCTGCCAGACGTCCTTGACCACGATCCGGCTCATTGGGCAGTCCCCCGCGTCCAGGGGAAGATGGCGACGCGCAGCCAATCGAGCGCGACATTCATGATGACGGCGAGCAGCGTGATCCAGGCGACGTAGGTGAAGATGACATCCATCGAGAGATAGCGGCGGACGAGGAATATGCGGTAGCCGAGGCCGGAATCCGAGGAGATGGCTTCGGCGGCAATCAGGAACAGCCAGGCGGGGCCAAGCTGCAGCTTGAGGCAGGTGAACAGGCGCGGCAGGGTCTGGGGGAGGACGACGCGCATGGCGATCTGGAACGAGGAGGCGTCGAGGGTCTGGGCCTTGACCAATTGCTCATGGGGCAGATCGAGCACCTTAAAGGCGAGGTCGCGGATCATGATCGGGGTAATGCCGATGACGATCAGCGTGATCTTTGACACTTCGCCGAGGCCCATTACGATGAAGAGCACGGGCAGGAGGGCAAGAGGCGGGACCATGGAAACGACGGCGATGAAGGGCGCGAGAAGCGCCCGCAAATAGGGGAACATGCCGACGAGCATGCCAACCACGAGCGCGATTGCCGTCGCTATGCCAAGGCTGGCACCGAGGCGGCCAAGGCTGGCGAGCGTGTCCGCCCAGAGAAAGAGTTCTCCGGTACGGACATCGGGGGTGAAGGCCATGCGGTTGATGGCGTCGCCAAGCGCCGCAATTCCCGGCAGGAGCTTATCCGCAGGATTGTCGGCGAGCCGCGCGGCGGACCCGATGGCATAGGCCAGGAGGACCAGGATGAACGGGCACAGGGCCAGCGTCAGTGCCGTGATCCGCGACGGCTTATAATTGATCCACCGCATGGGAGGGTGCCTCAGAGCGCGTTGTCGGCGGCGAGCTGCATATAGTCGTCAGTGAAGCGCAGCTTGACGAAGTTGGGATCGCCGAGGACCGTGCCGTCGGCCAGTTCGATGCCGATGACGTCGGCCGAAGGCGCGCCCGAGCCGAGGAGGCCCTTGTCGAACAGGAAGGTGCGGACCCGGTCCATGGTCGCGGACAGATCGGGCGAGGTGACGAAGGCGACGGCCTCCTTGGGGTCGGCAAAGAGCTTGGTGGCTGCAAGCTGGGCTTCAAAGCCAGCCTGATCGGTGCCCGATGCGGCGCCCATGGCTGCGCGGGCGGCAGCGCCTTCCGGCGTATCAGAGGTCATCAGGGAGACGGTTTCGTACCAGATGCCGGCCAGGGCCTTGCCGAAATCGGGATTGGCTTCGAGCACTTCGGTATTGGCGACCATGAGATCGATGATTTCGCCGGGGATCATGGAGCTATCGAAGACGCTCGTCGCATCGGGCAGAGCGAGGATTTCCGAGACCATGGGGTTCCAGGTAACGAGCGCAGTGACGTCGGCCGTCTGGAAGGCGCCGACCATATCGGGATCGGCGGTGTTGACGACGTTCACGTCGCGCTCGGTGAGGCCGACGCTGTCGAGGGCGCGGGCAAGGAGATAGTGGGAAACGGAGAACTCGACGAGGTTGACGGTTTGGCCCGCGATGTCGGCGAGTTCGGTCGCGTTCTTGAGGATGACGGCGTCATTGCCCGAGGAGAAATCGCCCACGATGACGGCGGTGGTATCGACGCCGCCGGCAGCGGGGATCGAGAGGCCGTCCATATTGGTGAGGCTGACCGCGTCATAGGCGCCGGCGGTGTATTGGTTCATCGACTCCACGTAGTCGTTGAACTGGGTCACCTCGATGGTGATGCCGTATTTCTCGGACCATTTGTCGACGATGCCGTGCTCCTCGGCATAGCCCCAAGGCATCCAGCCGACATAGATCGACCAGGCGACCTTGAAATCGGTCTTGGCCTGGGCAAAGGCAGGCAAGGTGAGCGCCGTGGTCGCTGCGAGGACGATCGCGGCGGTCTTCAAGAGGTTCATGTCTAGTCCCTTTCCGTTCGGTCAACTGGAAGGGGATTGGTGGCGACCATCATGCCGCCAATCCCTTGGCCACAGAGGTCTCCCGGGCTTTTGTCCCGCCGTGCACCCGGCCGGATGTCTCCCGGTCCGGTAGCAGCTCTCGGACCAGACGCATCACCGATGCCGGAACCCTAGCCGCTAACTCATGCAGTATGAGTTGCAATCGGCGTGCCAAGTCCTGGCGGGTGTTTTCGGTCGGATCGGCGGGCTTCTGAGCGTTTTAGCGGTGAAAGCTGCGGCAGGCTGCACAAATGGTGGGCGCTGCCGCAGGTCGCATCAGGCGGTGGTCTTAGCCTTGCTGGCGATATAGGCGCGCCAGCCGCCGAAGTTGGTGATGTCGGCGGCATCGTCGAGCGCTGTGGCTTCGCAAAGGAAGCCGGTGACGTGGCGGCCATCGGCGAGGACGAGCTTGCCGACGCCGAGGGGCGCGGGGATCTTTGACACGAACGTGCCGAAGCCGGCGGCGGGGAGGGACCAGACCTCGATAATGATGGGTTCGCCCTCGGAGACGCGCTGGAGGCCAGGTTTGGGCGGGACGGTGCCTTTGAGAGCATAGAGCCGGTATTGTGGCGCGGTCCTGGTTTCTTCGACGAGCCAGCCGCCGAGGGCGGTCAGTTCGGGATTGAGCGGCATGCCGGTCAAATGAGCGCCGACGACGGCGATTTCGATGCGGTCGGTGCCGGGGATCGTGACGGCGGGGATGAGTTTGGTGCGATCGAGGCCGCTGCCGGTGGCCGCGGCCTGGTGCATGGCATTGGCGAACGGAGCGAGGGCGTCGTCGCAATCCTGCGGGGCGACGAGCATGACGCCGAAGGGAAGGCCATTGGCGGTGAAACCGGCGGGGACGGCGATGGCGCTGTAATCGAGGAGGTTGGCGAAATTGGTATAGAGGCCGAAGCGAGAATTGAGCGCGATGGGGTCGGCGCGCATGGCCTCGACGGTCTGGATATCGGGCGAGGTGGGGAGGAGGAGAACGTCCGCCTTGGCCCATTCGAGGAGCGTCAACTGGCGCAGGCGGCCGAGTTCGTAGCGGCCGTTGAAGGCGTCCACGGCGCTAAATTTGGTAGCGCCGCCTATGATGGTGCGCACGGTTGGGTCCATCTCATCGGCGGACTTGGCAAAGAAGTCTTCGATGGCCGCGAGGCGTTCGGCAACCCAGGGGCCCTGGTAGAGGAGGGCGGCTGCGTCGCGGAAGGGGGCGTAATCGATGAGGACGATTTCGGCGCCGAGTTTTTTGGCACGCGCGATGGCTTCTTCATAGAGACCGGCGAAAGCGTGGTTGCCGTAAAATTCCTTGTCCTTGTCCATGAGGACGCCGACGCGGAGTTTTGGCGGGAGGCTCATGGACGCTGGTTTGCGCGAGAAGGGGTCGGCGGCGTCGTAGCCGTCCATGACGGCGCGGACCGCGATGCCGTCGGTGACATTGGCGGCCATGACGGTCACAACGTCGACGCTGCGGCAGGCGGGGACGACGCCGGTGTTGGGGACGCGGCCGGGGCTTGGCTTGATGCCGACGAGATTGTTGAAGGCGGCAGGGACGCGGCCGGAGCCTGCGGTGTCGGTGCCGAGGGCAAAGGCGGCAAGGCCGCTGGCGACGGCGACTGCCGAGCCGGAGCTTGATCCGCCGGAGACGTAATCGGCGTTGAAGACGGAACGCGGCGCGCCATAGGGCGAGCGAGTGCCGTTCAGGCCGGTGGCGAACTGATCGAGATTGGTCTTGCCGACGACGATGGCCCCGGCGGCGCGGAGCCGGGCGATGACGGTCGCGTCCTGCTCGGGGGAGTACGCAAAAGTGGGGCAGGCGGCGGTGGTCGGAAGGCCGGCGGCGTCGATATTGTCCTTGATGGCGAAGGGGATGCCCCAGAGCGGCAGGCTATTGGGCTCGGGCGCTCGCGCGATGAGGTCGGCGGCGGCGGCGCGGAGCTGGTCAGGTGTGGCGCGGGTGATGAACACGGCCGGATCGGTTGCCGCGTCGAGCCGCTCGATCAGGGCGTTGACGAGGTCGAGCGGCGATGTGCCGGCAGCGTAGAGCGCACGGAGGCTCGTGAAATCGAGGATCTGGGGAAGGGTGGTTGTCATCCCTCTGCTCCTGCGAAGATCTGCACGGCGACGGGGGTCGGGTTGAAGCCGTTGCAGGGATTGTTGATCTGGGGGCAATTGGAGATGACGCAGAGCACGTCCATTTCTGCGACCATTTCGACATAGGAGCCGGGCGCTGAAATGCCGTCGTCAATGACGAGATCGCCATTGGGTGCGATCGGCACGTTCATGAAGAAGTTGATGTTGGGCACGATGTCGCGCTTGCTCATGCCGTGGCGCGAAACCTCGGCGACGAAGTTTTCACGGCAGGCGTGCTCGAACTTGGTGTGGTGGCCGAAGCGGACGGTATTGCTTTCGCATGAGCAGGCGCCGGCCGAAGTATCGTGGCGACCGCAGCTGTCGTCGGTGACGGTCAGCATGACGTTGCCTTCGCTCGACATCAGTTTCGAGCCGGTGGTGATATAGGCCGAGCCTTGGGCCTGGAGCGTATCCTGGGCGCTATAGCGCTCGGCAAAATCGTGGGCTTTGTAAAAGAGCGTGTCGATCGCTTGTTGGCCGCGGGTATCGATGATGCGGAGGACCTGACCCTTGCGGACCAGGCCTGACCAAGGCTGGCGCGCTGGAATGTCATGCTCGAAAATGGGCGTCTTTGATGTCATGGCGCGCTCCTCAGGACAGGCGGTAACCGTCGGTATTTTCAAAGCCGCGAACGGCTTCAGGCGTGGCCGTACGGCAAAAATCTTCGCCCGACGAAGTTTCCGGGTGCAGCACGGACACGTCGATGGGTGTGGCTGTGTAGGTTGCCGCGGGATCGAGTGGGTGCGGGCAGTTCGATAGGACGATGAGGAGGTCCATCTCGGCGCGGAGTTCAACGAAGTCGCCGGGCTTTCGTGCGTATTGCTGCCAGGACAGCGTGCCGTCTTCGGCAACGGTAACGGGCGCGAAGAAGCTGATGAAGGGCGGGATATCGCGCGGGTCGAGACCGAATTTGGCCGCGGCCAGGACGAAATTGGTGCGGGTGTTGCGGAGGTTTGGGTCGTCGCCATATTTGCGGACTGTGCCAGCGGCGTTGAGGCCGCCAGCGAGGACGTCATGCGCGCCGCTTGTGTCCTCGACAATCGAGAGGAGGACGCGGCCCATGTCCGAAAACAGCAGCCGGCCTTTGCCGAGCGCGGCGGTCCATTGGATCTTGATGGTGTCGGCGTGATTGAGCCGCTCGGAGGTGTCGATGGCGTTCCAGGCAAGAAGGGCGACGGCGCTCTTGCCTTCGGGGGAGAGGATGCGCAGGCGCTCGCCTTTCTTCAGCCGGTAATTGGCGTACCAGCCGCCAGGCAGGGTTTCGGAAAAGATCGCCGAGGACGGTTCGAGAGGCGCCTGGGTCGGGTCGGTCGGGCGGGGCATGGCTTCGGGCGCCTGCCCGGTGCCGGCGGCCTTGAGCGCTTCGTAGCGGGCGCGGTTAGCGGCGATCTGCTGCTCTGTTTCGGTATCGGAAGCCTGCATGACTCTTTCTCCTTTTGGCGCTAGAGCGCGATACGGGGATCGGCCAGGGACTGGGCGATTTCGACCAGCATGGTGACCAGGATGTAGAAGGCGCCGAAGACCAGAGCGACGCCGAGAACGGCAGGCAGGTCGGAGGTGGCGAAGGACTGGACGGTGTAGAGCCCGAGGCCGGGCCAGGCGAAGACGCGTTCGACGATCAGCAGATTGCCGAACAGCAGGCCGACCTGGAGGCCGAGCATGGCGAGCGGGGCGGAGGCAGCGTTGCGAAGGCCATGGCGCAAGAAGATATAGCCCGCGCCAAGCCCCTTGCCGCTCGCGGTGCGGATATAGGGCTGGCGCATCACATCGACGAGCGCTGAACTCAGCGACCGACCGACCGAAACTGCAATCGGGACGGAGAGGGCGAGGGCGGGCAGGAAGAGATGGCGCAGCGCGCTGAGGCTGACCTCGGGGCGGCCGAGGAGCAATCCATCGAGCACGAAAAAGCCGGTGGGGCCGGAGAAGCGGCGAATGTCGAGACGGCCGCTGCCGGGGAACCAGCCGAGGCGGAACCAGAGGAAATAGGCGAGAAGCAGCGCTGTCAGGAAGATGGGGACGGAGCCGAGAGCGAGCATGCCGACACGGACGCCACCGGAGCGCTGGAGAGTTGCCTGGGCAAAGGCGAGGATGAAGGCGAGCGCCGTGCCCATGAGCATGGCGGCGATGATCAGTTCGAGCGTGGCCGGGCCATAGCGCAGGACATCTTCGGCAATCGGCTGGCGGGTGCGGATGGAAGTGCCAAGATCGCCTTGGGTGAGGCGGCTGACAAAACTTCCGTATTGCACGAGGAGCGGGTCATTGAGGCCCATATCTTGACGGAGCTGATCGACAGTTTCTTGCGGAGCGGAAGGACCAGCCAGCGAGCGCGCCGGATCGGCAGGGATAATGCTCTGGAGGCAGAAAACGATGAAACTCATGACGAGCAGGACGAGAGCGAGGCCGGCCAGACGCTTGAGGAGGTAGGAGGCCATGGCTCAGGCTCCCCGCAGCGCCGAGCGAATGCCATCGCCGGCAAGGTTGGCGCAGACGGACATGACGAAAATCACGATTGCCGGGAGAATGGGCAGCCACCAATAAGTGGTGAGGCTATCGATCGAGCGGGCCGTCATGGCGCCGAGTTCGGGCGCCGGGGCGGGAAGGCCGAGGCCAAGGAAGGACATCAGCGACAGGGTCAGGATGATATTGGCGACATCGAGCGTCGCCGCGATAAGGAGCGCGGGCACGGTGCCGGGCAGCAGATAGCGCAGCATGAGGCGCATGTCGCTGACACCAGCAATCCGGGCGGCCTCGACATGGGGGCGGCTGCGAATGCGACGGACTTCGTCGCGCGTCATGCGGGCATACCAAGGCCACCAGAAAATGGTGATGGCGATCATGGTGTTGAGAAGGCCGGGGCCAAGCGCCGCGACGACGGAGATGGCGATCAGCGTCGAGGGCAGCACGAGGAAAAGCTCGACGATACGCTGGAACAGTGCATCGACCCAGCCGCCCATCATGCCGGCGAAGACGCCGACGGCGCTGCCGATGACGAGCGCGATGCCGATGACGGCGAGGCCCGGAAGCCAGGTGTAACGCACGCCGAGGAGGACGCGCGAGAAGAGGTCGCGGCCGATTTCATCGGTGCCGAACAGGTGGGTCGCGCCGGGCGGCAGATAAGCATCGGCGACGCGCAGCATGGGATCGAACGGCGCGATCAGCGGGCCGAAGACCGCGAGACAGGTGACGGCAAGAACGCCGAGGAGACCGACGCGTTCGAGCCAACCGATGCGGCGCAGCCAGCCGCCGGTGTTTTGGCTGGTGATGGGTCCGGAGGTCATGACGCTCATAGCCGTGCCTCCTGCGCATGGAGCCGCGGAACGGCGCTGACCAGGGTTTTGGTATAGGGCGCCTGCGGGGCGGAAATGATCTGGTCGGGTTCGCCAATTTCGACCAATTGGCCTTTTTCGAGGACGGCGATGCGATCGGCGATGAGGCGCGCAGCGGCGAGATCGTGGGTGACAAACAGCATACCCATGCCCAATTGGCGGCGCAGGGTACCGAGGAGATTGAGCGTTTGGGCGGCGAGGGAGACGTCCATGGCGCTGATCGGCTCATCGCAGAGAAGGAGGCGCGGTGGCACGACGACGGCGCGGGCGACGGTGACACG
Source organism: Devosia sp. Leaf420 (assembly GCF_001425445.1). GTDB lineage: Bacteria > Pseudomonadota > Alphaproteobacteria > Rhizobiales > Devosiaceae > Devosia. Next base: position 168,225 of record NZ_LMQU01000015.1, read on the forward strand.
CTGGCACTGGCCGCCGGAGAGTTCGGAGGGCAGGGCCTCGGCAAGGGCCGGATCGATGCCGACAAGATTGAGGGCTTCGGCGATCCGCTTGTCCTGTTCGGACCGGTTAAGGCCAAGAGGGCGCAGGCGATCGCGGATCTGCTCGCCGATCGTGAGCCATGGCGTCAGCGCGGCGACGGCATCCTGAAAGACCACCTGAGGTGGTACGCCGCCGAACCAGGAGACATCACCTTCGTCGGCCTGGGTGAGGCCGGCGGCAATGCGGAGGAGCGTCGATTTGCCCGAGCCGCTTTCGCCGACAAGGGCAACGCATTCGCCGAGGCGGATGCGAAGATCGACGCCGGCGAGCACTTGGGTGTGACGCTTCTTGCCAAAGAGCGTGCTGCGGCCGGCGGGAAAGCTCTTGCGGATGCGATAGAGTTCGAGGGCATCGGCATCGCTGGCGATAGGCTCAGGCCATTCCGGCGCAGTGCGGGCACTGAGGAGAAGTTCAGGAACGCGGTCGCTGTGAAAGCAGGCGGCGCGGGAGCCGGTTGCGGTTTCCTTGAGGTCCGGCCGCTGGAGACGGCACGTGCTGCTCGCGAGGGGGCAGCGTGCTTGGTAGTTGCAGTGGGCGCCTTCCGGGCGACGGCGATCGCGATCGATCGAGAGGCTAGTGAGCTGGCGATTGCGATCGGTGTCGAGATCGAAGCGCGCGGAGAGCAGGCCGGCAGAATAGGGATGGGCTGGGGAGGCGACTACTTTTCGTGTGTCGCCGAGCTCGGCGACGCGGCCGCCGAACAGTACCATGACACGATCGGAGAGTTCCGCGGCGACGGCGAGATCGTGGGTGATGAAAAGGATGGCGGTTTCCTGCTCGCGCGCGAGATCGGTAAGCAAAGCGAGGATTTGCGCCTGGACGGTGACGTCGAGGGCGGTGGTCGGTTCGTCGGCAATGAGAAGGCGCGGCTTGGCGGCCATGCTCATGGCGATCAGCACGCGCTGGCGCTGACCGCCCGAGAGACGATGGGGCATGTCGCGGGCGATACGCTCTGGGTCGGGGAGGCCGACGCGGGTCAGCCAATCGAGCACTTCGACTGACGTGAGGCCGGTTTCGGCCATTTGCCGGCCGATGGTCATGGTGGGATTAAGCGCGCCCATCGGGTCCTGCGGCACGCCGCGCACGAGGGTGCGGCGGATCTGGCGTAACGCGTCCGGCTTGGCGCCAACGACTTCGCTTTCGGCGAGGCGGATGCTGCCCGAAATGTCGGGCTGGCTTTCGGCGGGTAGGAGGCCCTGGATGGCGAGGCCGATCGTCGATTTGCCGGAGCCGCTTTCGCCGACAAGCGCGACGACTTCGCCGGGCGCCATGTCGAGATCGATGCCATCGAGGACGGTACTCGCCTGACCATCGCGGCTGAGGCGAACGTGAAGGCCGCGGATGGAGAGGACGGGGTCACGCATAGTAGTCAGGCGCCAGTTTGATTTTTTGCACCAGCACCGGATCGTGGGTCAGGAACATCGGGGCTCCGGTTTGCTGGCGGAGCGCATTGATGCGGCGGATCGAGGCGATGGCTTCTTCGTCGCTCGTGGCGGAGCCGGGTAGAATTTCTTGATCGAAATTTTCGATCCAATCGCCGACATCGGCGGTGAGGATGACCTTGCCGGTTTGCGGCAGATCGACGATGAGCGATTGGTGACCCGGCGTATGGCCTGGGGTGAAGATGGCTTCTATGCCATCGAGGACTTTGGTGTCGCCGTCGATGACGTCCCAGTTAAGGCCATGGATGTCGTAGTCTTCGGGGAAGTAGGCGATCTTTGCGGCGTTCGAGAAAGCGTAGTCGTATTCGCGCTTTTGGACGACGATGCGCGCTTGCGGCATGCGCTTGATATGGCCGCTGTGATCGGCGTGGAGATGGGAGAGGATGAGGACGGAAATGTCCTCAAAACCGATGCCGATCGATTTGAGCTGGGCTTCCATTTCGTGGACCGGCTTGACGATCGGCGGCGGAAACCAGCGGCCGGGAGAGAAGTATTTCTCTATCTGGCCGGGATCGACCAGGTGATGGCTATCCAGCCCGGCATCGAGAAGAACCCAGCCGTCACGTGTGTCGAGGAGATAGGTGCAGATCGGGACGGAGACGATGAATTTCGGATCGGCGCCGCGCAGCGACACGTTCATCGGCAGGATTTCATACCCACAGAGCAGCACGAACATGCGCTTGACGGCGGTCATGAGCGCCACCGGAAGATTGTTTTAGCTTCTGCCGGCTTCATGCCGATCCCTCCGAACTTGAGGGACGGCGAGACGCTGCGCTCGCCATTCCCTGGCTTACGAGGTCTCCCGGGCTTTTATCCCGCCGTGCATCTGGCCCGATGTCTCCCGGACCAGCGGCAGCTCTCGGACCTGTCGCGCATCTGCGCCGGAACCCTAGCCACCAACTCTGACCATGACTTTGCAAGGACCATGCCAAGCCAAACTGCGCCCAAGATCAACGGATATTGGGCGCGGCGGGCGGTTGGATGGTCGTGGGCTGGTGAAATTTCGGGCTATTGCGCTAAAATTGAGCACGCGGTTTGGGCTTGAAATAGGTCTGGGCCGGGCTTGCTGTGAAGCATAGCTATAAGCCACGCTCTTCCGAGAAAGATCCTGCCGAGGTTCTTGCCCTCTCCGGTGATCAGCGGAAGACCCGCTCGAGCGCGTCGCGCTCGGTATGAAGCTCCCAATAGAGCGGGGCTATGGCGTCGGCTGTGGCCTCGGCATCCTGGCCGATGAAGGCGCCGATTGCCACATGACCGACCTGCACGCCTGAGGGCGCTACTTCGGTATGGAGCGCTAAAGACCAGTTGCGCAATGCGCCCATGGCGATGCCTGCGGCGGCAAAGGCCGGATAGCCCATTTCTGGGCGCACGGAAGACGCGCCGGTGGTCACGAGGATCGTACCGCTGTTGCGCGCCAGCATATCTGGCAAGACCTCGGCGACGGCGGCAATTGCGCCAAAGAACTGGAACTCGAACCATGGCTGCAGGGTATCAGGCGTGACCCGCGATGCCGGCGCCTGCGGCAGGGTGGCGTTGGACGGAGAATATTCGAGGACGTCGATCGCGCCGAAATGCGCCTTAACGGCAGCAAGGCCGGATTTGATCGAGTCCACGTCCGTCACGTCGGCACGGAAGGCTGCAGCGTCGATGCCAAGTGCGGTGAGGTCCGCGACGAGCGACGCAAGCTTGGCGGCATCGCGCGACAATAGCGCAACTTTGTAGCCTTCCTTACCGAACAATTTGCCGATCGCGTGGCCCATGCCCTGGCCGGCGCCGAGAATTGCAATGACTGACATCTGAGGTCCAATCTCTTTTACGAACAAAATGTACGTGACGATATGTTTGATATCGGCCATACCCACAAGAACGCACAGAATGGTGGCTTACGATCACCCATGATCGGATTGGAGACATGATGACGCCAAGCAAGCCCGTGACCCCCGTCATCTATCCGAACCGCGCCGATCATTGCAGGGTCGTTGCCGCAGTGCTTGACCGGATCGGCGATAAGTGGACCATTATGGTGGTGTCGGTGCTGACCGATGGACCTGCGCGGTTTACCGAGATCATGCGCGAGATCGGCGGGATAACGCACCGCATGCTGACCCTGACCTTACGTGGACTTGAGCGCGACGGGCTCGTGACACGCACCGCCTATGCGACGGTGCCGCCAAGGGTCGAGTATGAGCTCACCGAACTTGGGCATACCCTGACCACGACGCTCATACCGCTCGCGCATTGGAGCGAAGCCAATTGGCAAACGATCCGAGCATCGCAGCAACGCCACGATGCCCGGTCGGATTCGGTTCGGGCAGATCAGGCGACCGTTCCGGAATGACAGTTCGCTCTGAGCCCTCTGTCTTGGTCAGAACCCGGTGAGAAGGGCCAGCCGTAAAAACCGGCCCTTCACGACTCTGCCCATCAGGCGCCGATGGTATAAATCTGATCCAGAGCGGCAATCTCTTGAGGCGGCAGGACTAAGTTGGCGGCGGCCAGGTTTTCCTGCAGATGCGCCACGGACGATGTGCCGGGGATCAGCAAGATATTTGGCGAGCGTTGCAGGAGCCAGGCAAGCGCGACCTGCATGGGCGTGGCGCCAAGCCGCTGAGCCACGTCCGACAGGGTGGACGATTGGAGAGGCGCAAATCCGCCAAGGGGGAAGAACGGCACGTAAGCGATACCGACAGCTGCAAGTTCGTCAACCAGAGCATCATCGCCACGATGGGCGAGATTATACTGGTTTTGCACGCAGACGATCTCCGCGATCGAACGACCTTGCTGGACCTGGGTTGGCGTCACGCTGCTGAGCCCGATATGCTTGATGAGGCCCCGCTGCTGCAATTGGGCCACGGCGGTCATCGGCGCTTCGATAGAGCCTTCGGTTGGCTCCATGCCGAACATGATGCGCAGGTTGACCACCTCCATCACCTCGAGACCCAGGTTGCGCAGATTATCCTCAATGGCGCGAGTGAGATCAGCAGCCGAAAAGGCTGGCAGCCAAGAGGCGTCAGCGCCCCGAACCGCCCCGATCTTGGTGACGATTGTCAGATCATCCCCATACGGGTGGAGGGCCTCGCGGATAATCTGATTGGTGACGTGTGGACCGTAGAAATCGCTGGTGTCGATGTGATTGACTCCGTTGGCGACTGCGCTGCGCAGCACGGCGATCGCCGCTTCACGATCCTTGGGCGGCCCAAAGACGTGAGAGCCTGCCAACTGCATTGCTCCATAACCGAGGCGGTTCACGTCACGGTCGCCGAGGCGATAGGTGCCGGCAGTCTGAATATTGGACATTTCGTTCTCCATTGCTGCAGCCTAATTAGTCATTGGCGATTTTGATGATAAGTAAGCATTATCGGCACACGCTGTGCAGGCAGGCGGACAATGGATCAGGATCTCAACGATCTCAGGGCTTTTGCAACGGTGGCACGGCTCGGCGGTTTCCGCGATGCAGCCCGGGTGTTGGGCAAGAGTGCATCGAGCCTCAGCGATGCCGTGCGTCGGCTCGAACTTGGCCTTGGAACGCGCCTTCTCAACCGCACCACGCGGAGCGTCGTGCCCACCGAAGCGGGGCGTGACCTGCTTGGGCGGCTGGAGCCAGCGCTAGAGGAAATTCGGTTGGCGCTCGATGTGGTCAATGCACATCGGGACAAGCCGATCGGAACGTTGCGGCTCAATGTTCCCACCAGCGCCACCCGCACCGTGTTGCCAGCGATCCTCCCGGCCTTTCTCGCAGCCTATCCCGATATTCGGGTGGAGATTATCGCCGATGAGAACTTCGTCGATATCCTCGACAGCGGCTGCGACGCGGGCATCCGCTATGAGGAGCGACTGGCACAAGATATGATTGCCGTACCTATTGGGCCGCGGGTGCAGCGCTTCGCGCTTGCAGCGTCACCGGATTATCTCGCGCGCCGCGGTACGCCTCAGCATCCGCGCGACTTGCTGGACCATGCCTGCATCCAGGGCCGCTTCCCGAGTGGCGTCGTCTTTTCGTGGGATTTCGAACGTGACGGCGAAGAGGTCCGCATCGTGCCGAACGGTCCGCTAATCGTGCAGGCCGGTGCAGCGACCGAACTGGCCATCGATGTCGCCATTGCCGGCTCGGGCATCATCGCCTTGTTCGAAGACTGGCTACGCCCTCACCTTGCCAACGGCGCCCTCGTTCCGGTGCTCGAACCATGGTGGACCAGCTTTTCCGGTCCGTTTCTCTATTATCCGGGACGCCGCCTCGTCCCCGCACCCTTGCGCGCATTTGTCGATTTTCTTCGGACGCAAAGGTAGGATGATTCGTTGGTCGATTTGCGCACTGCAGCCGACCGCCCACCATCCTAACTCCGCTGCTTCCCTCCAGATTTAGCCTTGGGCAACAGGATCATGCCATCCAAGACGACAATCTCGGAGGCTATATCGCCGCTGGAATTGGTTGCTGACCCCTCACTTTTGCAGCGCGTTTCGCTCCGTATGCCGCTTCTGCGCTGCCGAAGCTGCGTTAGTACTGATCGCAGCTTTCGTACGCCTGCCGCGATCAACTCTAAGGTGTCGACCAACACCATGTTGGCGAGATGGCCGCCCTTCATTGCCAATATTGGGCGAGCGTCGTTGGCGTGTGCATGTTGTCGTAGAGATAGCTCCAGAAATCGCTGCGTCGGTCTTTGGGGACCGTTTTCCAAACCTCGTGCACGGCCAAGTCGCCGCCGTAATAGGCATAAACGAAGGGGGCGCGGAGGTTGTGGTTGAGAAAGGCGAGGCGCGAGCGCGCGGTGACCGGGTCCTGCAAGGCCTTGTCGGCCGTGATGGGGACAATCTCATCAAGGCTCATGCCCTCGGCGTGCATCATCCAGGCGGCATTGCAGCGCATCGCGCTGCGGAGGCGTTGCAGGGCAACGCCGAGTTCGTCCTCGGGGCCATCGACCCAATCGAGGAAAAACATGCCATTGTCGGCAATGCCTTCGAAGAGCGCGCTGCTCGCCGAGCTCGTCACCACCTGGGCGCCGTCGAGTGGCATCCTGCCCTCGGCGACGGCCCGCTCACGCAGGTTCATATGGACGAGGTGTCCGGGGAAAACCTCGTGCGTTGCCAGGTGCTTGAGCGAGAAGCGGGTGTAGGGAAAGTCTAGGTTCAGCAGCACTTTTCGCGTCGGATAGTCGCAATAGGCGGAGAAGGGCACGGCGGTGACGCCTTCGGGCTCCATCCATTCGTGTGCGAAGGGATACATGGTAGCGTCGACGCGCTCGCGGCCTTCGAGGATCAAGCCTTTGAGTTCTGCGAGCACCGCCTCCTTGGGCACGCGGGCCTGGGCTTCCCACCGATTGAAATCGTCGGTGAGACTGCCGCCGGCATAGCCAAGTTCGTCTAGTTTTTCGCGGATTGTCTGGCGATAGACATCCAGTTCCGCATCCGAGACCAATTGCGTTTTTACGCGGATTTGCCGGGCAACACGGTCGGCGAAGCTGATCGGCTTTTCTTCGAACGTGGTCACGAGCGCGAGAAGCGAGTCGATCATTTCGGCGACATAGTCGCGGCGAAGCGGCGTTTCGGCCTCGCTGGCATTGCGGATAGCGAGCGCCTCAAGCTTTTCGCGCGCTTCGGTGTAGTCGCGCAGCCCTATCGGTTCGACTTCTGCCATGGCCACGGGAATGAGGCCTTCCTTATCGAGGAAGCCATCGCTGCGGGGTGTCTTGCGATAAAGCGCGTCGATGCCGGCTGTCAGGCCCGCAAGTTCATTGCCGATCAGCATGAGAAACGTCCTATTGGTGGCCGGCGACCGGCTTGGGGTGGTAGGGGGCTTCGAGGAGGGCAACGTCTTCGCCGCTGAGTTTCACCTCGAGCGCGGCGACGGCATCATCGAATTGGTGAAGCTTTGAAATGCCGACGATAGGGGCTGTGATGCCGGGGCGTGTCGCGACCCATGCATAAGCAATCTGGGCCGGTGGGCGGCCATGGCGCTCGGCAACGGTCCGGAGGGCTGCAACCACCGCATCATCCTGTTCGCGGGAGCGATCATAGAGCGCGGACGCGGTCTTGTCGGTTTGCGAACGAGTGGTTTCGGTGTCGGTGCGTGCCGCAAGGCGCCCTCGGGCGAGTGGGCTCCAAGGGATAACGCCAATGCCTTCGGACCGGCAGAGCGGCAGCATTTCGCGTTCTTCTTCGCGGTAGATCAGGTTGTAGTGCGGCTGCATCGAGACGAACGGGGCCCAGCCATTGGCACGCTGCAAGCCGAGCGTCTTCATGAATTGCCAGGCATGCATTGAGGAGGCGCCGAGGTAGCGCACCTTGCCCGCGCGCACCACGTCGTTGAGCGCATCCAGCGTTTCCTCGAGCGGGGTGTCGTAGTCGAACCGGTGCAATTGGTAGAGGTCGATATAGTCGGTGCCGAGGCGTTTCAGGCTGCCATCGACCGCCTCGAAGATGTGCTTCCGCGATAGGCCGCGATCATTGGGGTCGCTGCTCATCGGGTTGTAGAGCTTGGTTGCGAGCACGAGCTTTTGGCGCTTTTGCGCGGAGAGGATCTTGCCGACCACCTCTTCGCTTGCGCCCAGCGAATACATATCCGCGAGGTCAAAGAAGTTAATCCCGAGATCGACGGCCTTGTCGATGATCGGTCGCGTGGCGGCTTCGTCGAGAACCCATGGCGCCCAGGTCGGTGAGCCAAAGGTCATGCAGCCGAGTGCCAGTCGCGAGACTTTAAGGCCCGTACGGCCCAGGTTGCTATAATCCATTAGTACACCTTCAGCAGGAAAACATGATCGGTTCGTCTGCGGCGGCTTAACTTACCGCAGATTTTCGCGTGATTTCATCCATTTGTGCACATTCAAACAGCGAAATCAAACGCTGTACAAAAAAATTGCATGCCCACTTGCGATGTAGAGAACGCGCGGTTACGGTCAGTGTATCAAAGTGGTAGAACACATGTTTACGATAGACGCGTCCAGCATCGACAAGTCGCTTCCCGTTCCGGTGGGGACGCAACTGCATGGCCTTTTGAGCTATATGCTTGCGTTCAGCGACATGCCTTATGGCACCAAGCTGCAGTCGGTCAGGCAGTTGGCGAGCGAGATCGGCATCGCGCCGATGACCGTTAGTCAGGTCTATCAGCAGCTGCGCGATGAGGGCCTGATCGAGATGCGGGCGGGACTTGGCGCTTTTACCGCACGCGATCCCCTGGCTGCGGCAGGCTCCGGCCAGCCGATCAATGCGTTGCGCGGTGATATCGAGGCGATCCTGGCCAAGGCCGAGGCGCTCGGCGTGTCTTCGATGGCGCTTGTCTCGATGATCAATGCTGGCGCGCAGATGCGACGCCCGACCACCGGGCTCAATATCGTTTTTGTCTGTATTTTCGAGGGGCCGGGCCGCGACTATGTCGAGGAAATCCGTCCGACGCTTGCGAGCAACGACCATATCGATCTCGTCACGCTCGACAGCATTCGCGAAGACGGTCCACAGCGCCGCGCCTGTGCCGCTGCCGATATCGTCTTGACCTTCGGGCACAGGGAAGCGGAGGTCCGTGCGCTGGTCGAGGGTGGGGAAGTGCTCGGCCTGCGGTTCATTCCGTCCCAGCGCACGCGGCAGAACCTGGCCGGGCTCGACTCCCGGTCGCGCGTCGCTGCCGTCACCCACTTCAAGGAATATATCGCGATCATGCGTCCAAGCGTGCGTGAGTTTGCCCCGCATATCTCGGATATCCGCGTCACCTGGTCTTCGGCCGATGATCTGGCCGAGGTGATCGCCGGCTCGGATGCGGTGGTCTATGCCTCGGGCGCCGATCATGTGGCCCAACTCGTGCGGCCCGGCGTCCAATGTTTCGAATATCGCCATGCGCCGGATTCCGGCGCGCTCGACACCATTCTGGCCCCGCGGCTCGCCGATCTCAGGCGCGCCAAGGGCGGTCAGCTCGCGGGCCGACTATCCGCTTAATTAGTCAAAGCAAGGGAACAGGGAATGAGAAAACTACTTTTGACGACCAGCGCTCTTGTCGCGCTGAGCATGCTGCCGATGCAGGAGATCGTCGCGCAGGATCAGGACACGCTCATCGTGGGGATGGACGTGGACGCCGGTACGCTCGATCCGCGCCTGATGCGCGACACCACTGCCTCGCGCACCGCTGACCTCATCTATTCCGGCCTCGTCCACATCACCCCGAGCCTCGAGCCGGTGCCGGACCTCGCCGAAAGCTGGGAAACGCCGGATCCGCAGACGTTCATTTTCAAGCTGCGGCCGGACCTCAAATTCTCGGACGGTAGCCCGCTGACGGCCGACGATGTCGTCTTCACGTATACGACGCTGATCGACCCCGATCTCAATGCACCAAGCCGTGCGCTCTACGCGCCGATCTCGGCTGTCGAAGCCGTCGATCCGCAGACGGTCAAGTTTACGCTTTCGGCGCCCTATGCGCCGCTTCTCACCTATCTCGATATCGGCATCATTCCCAAGGCGCTTGTCGAAGGCGGCACTGATATCGCGCTCAATCCGGTCGGTGCGGGGCCGATGAAGCTCGTCTCGTGGAATCGTGGCAGCGAGATCGTGCTCGAAGCCAATGAAAATTACTGGCGCGGTGCACCGACCATCGAAAACGTGACGCTGAAAATTATCGGCGACAATTCGGCCCGCTCGCAGGCTTTCGAAGCCGGCGATCTCGACGTCATTCAGTCTCCGCTCGCCCCTCAGGATATCGAGCGCCTCGCAGCCGACGATCGTTTCGGCAATGTCATCACCGCGGGCCTCGGCGTCAATTACCTCAATTTCAACGTCAAGGATCCGCTGCTCGCAGATCCGAAGATGCGCCAGGCCTTTGCCAAGCTCGTCGATCAGACGACGATGGTTGCGGACATCTATCAGGGAGTCGATCAGGAAGCGCATTCGATCATCCTGCCCTCGTCCTGGGCCTATCTGGACACCATTGCGCAACCGACCTTCGACATGGAAGGGGCCATCGCCCAGTTCAACGAGCTTGGCTGGACCGATAGCAATGGCGACGGCATCCTCGACAAGGACGGTAAGGACCTCGAAGTGGTTCTTTCGACCCACAGCGAAGACACCAACCGCGTGCAGACCGTCGAATTCCTCCAGGCCATGTTCGAGTCGGCTGGGGTTAAGGCAACGGCGCAGATCACCGACTGGCCGTCTTTCTCGACCAACTATGTGCAGCAGGGTAAGCACCAGATCGCGCTGCTCGGCTGGCTCAACATCGTCGATCCCGATCGCCTGATGTTTGCCCAGCTCTCGACCGGCGGGCCGACCAATTGGGGTGGTTACTCCAATCCCGAAGTCGATGCGCTGCTGCAGGAAGGCCGTTCGACCCTCGATCAGGCTGGCCGTGCCGCTGCCTATCAGAAGGCTGCGACGATCTTGGCGGAAGAGCTGCCCTATTACATCATCTCGGCCCAGGGCTATCAGCTGTTCTACGCCAAGGACCTGCCCGTCGAAGTCCAGGCGACACCGCGCGGCAATCTGCGTGGCCTGATCGGCCTCACCGACTGATTGAGACCATCCCGGCCGGCGCTTCTGTGCTGGCCGGCCTCATGCCCATTCCAAGGACATCGCCATGGCCTTCTCCCAGCGCCTCAGCGCCGACTATTACGCCTCCGTCCATCGCGATATCCGTGCGCGGATGGCCGAAGACGGCGTCGACGTGCTGCTGCTCGATTCCAATGACGACGTCATCTATACGACCGGTTTTTCCCACTACACGACCGAACGCCCCGTCGTCTTTGCGCTGACGCAGACCGACGTCTATCTGCTGATCCCCGAACTCGAACGCCACCATGCGCTCGACCAGAAGACCGCGGCGGAGCTCGTCGTTTACTTCGAATTCCCCGGCCGCGATCGTCCCTTCGCCGTCCTTGCCCGCACCCTCGGCGACATCAAGGGGACCGTGGCGCACTCGCCTGGCATCTCGCTGGCCCGCGTGGGCCAGATCGAAAGTGCATTCCCCAATGCCAAGGTGACGGCGTCTGGCATCGTCGGAAAAATGCGCCTGACCAAGCGTCCAGAAGAACTGGTGCTGCAGCGCGAAGCCGCGCGGATCTCCGATTCGATGGTGAGCGCAGGCGTTGCTGTCATCGACGAGGCGCTGCGCAGCGGCAAGACCATGCCGACCGAAATCGAGATCGAGGCCCATATCATTCGCCACGCGCTCGACACGATGTATCGCGAGCACGAGGACATCATGCTCGTCCAGGGCATTGCCGGCGGTCTCGTTTATTCCGGCCTGCGCTCGGCTTTTCCACATGGCATGCCGACCGGGCATCGCCCGCAGCGCGGCGAAAGCATGATCCTCTCGCTCGGTTGCCGGGTTGGCGGGCGCGCTGCTGAAAGCGAGCGCACCTTTATCCTCGGCGAACCCAGCAAAGAGCAGGAACGCATCTACAATCTTGCCCAGGAAGCCCAGGCCATCGGAACGGCCGGGCTCGTTGCCGGCGCCACCTGCGCTTCGGCCGATGATCGGGCGCTCGGTTTTATCCGCGAGCAGGGGGGCGGGCAATATTGCCTCCATCGCGTCGGCCACGGCATGGGCGTGATGTTCCACGAGCCGCCATGGGTGGAAGGCGGCGACGATACTGTGCTCGTGCCCAACATGGTGTGCTCGTCCGAGCCTGCACTCTATGTCCCCGGCCTTGGCGGTTTCCGCCTCGCCGATACGGTGCTCGTCACCGAAAATGGTCCAGACAGTCTCACCAAATTTCCGCGCAAACTCGACGAGGTGATCCTTGGTTGAGCGCAACTCCGACACACAAGGGCAATGCCGATGCTAGCCTATGTCATCCGCCGGCTGCTGCTGCTGATCCCCATGGCCATCGGCATGGTGGTGGTCACCTTTGGTCTCCTGTTGATCATCCCGGGTGATCCGGCCGCCGTGCTGCTCGGCCAGGACGCGACGCCGGAAGCCATCGCCAACCTGCGCAATACTTTGGGGCTGAATGACCCCTGGTATATCCGCCTTTGGGACTATTTCGCTGCTCTGTTGCAAGGCGATATGGGACGCTCGATCTTCCAGAATCAGCCGGTCGCCGAGATTATCTTTGGGCGCCTCGGCGCGACCATCGAACTTGCCGTCGTGGCGCTGCTTCTCGCCACCCTGATCGGACTGACGCTGGGCGTCCTCGCCGCTATTCGTCAGGGTTCGTGGATCGACACCGTCACCATGCTCTTTGCCCAGCTTGGCGTGTCCATGCCGGTTTATTGGCTCGGTCTGTTGCTCATGCTGCTCTTTGCCGTTCAGCTTGGTTGGCTGCCATCCATCGGTCGTGGCGTGCCACTGCCGGAAGCATTCCTGGCGGCTGTCACCGGACGCCCGCAAGTGCTCTGGGATTCCATCAGCCATATTGCCCTGCCGGCATTGGCGCTGGCGGCGAACTCGGCGGCCATCATCTCGCGTCTCGTGCGCGCCTCGATGCTCGAAGTGCTGCGCGAGGACTTCGTGCGCACCGCCTATGCCAAGGGGCTTCGCAGGGGGCGCGTCGTGATCCGTCATGCCCTGCGCAATGCGCTTCTCCCGGTTCTCAGTGTGATCGGCCTTCGCTTCGGTGCTCTACTTGGCGGGGCAGTTCTCACCGAATCCATCTTTGCCTGGCCGGGCCTCGGACAGCTCACCATTGCTGCGATCTCGCAACGTGACCTGCCGCTGATCCAGGGAATCGTGCTCACCTTCGCCATCGTCTTCGCGCTTGTGAACCTCGTGGTGGATCTTCTTTACGCAGCGGTCGACCCGCGCATTCGGCTCGGGTGATGACCATGCGTATGCCAAAAGCCTTCACCAATGTCTCGCTCGTCGTCGGCGCATTGATCTCGCTGACCATCATCCTTCTTGCCATCTTCGCACCCTTTGTCGCGACCCATGGCATAGAGCAGATGGATATGCGCAATCGCTTCGACGGTCCGACGCTCGAGCATATTCTCGGCACCGACAATTTCGGCCGCGACCTCTGGTCTCGTCTGGTTTTCGGCGCCCGCATCTCGCTGACCATCGCCGTCATCGCGGTTGCGGTCTCGGCTGCCATTGGTACGGTCGTTGGGCTGGTTGCGGGGTATTTCGGTGGCTGGGTCGATCAAGTCCTGATGCGGATCACCGACATTTTCCTCGGTTTTCCAGCAATCGTCCTCGCGCTCGCCATCGTTGCGGTGCTTGGCCCAGGCATCACCAATGTGGCGCTTGCCATTATCGTCGTCGCCTGGACCGAATATGCCCGCGTCGTGCGCTCGACCACACTCGTCCTGCGCGAACAGAACTACGTGCAGGCGGCCAAGGCGCTGGGCGCGAGCCCGATGCGCATCATCTTCAGGGAAATCCTGCCCAACGCCCTTGGGCCGATCATCGTCCTCGCTTCGCTTGGCCTCGGCACCGCGATCATTTCGGAATCGGCGCTGAGTTTTCTCGGCTTCGGCCTGCCGCCGCCGGCCCCGACCTGGGGGTGGACCCTTGCCTATGGCACCCGCTTCATGCGCGACGCGCCCTGGCTCTCAATCATTTCGGGCGCGACCATCATGGTGACCGTGCTCGGCTTCAATCTCCTCGGCGATGGTCTGCGCGATGTGCTCGACCCGCGCCAGCTCTCTCGCGGCGGCGGCAAATCCGCCAAGGCAAAGTAACTAAAGGAATTCTTTCATGGTCAAGTCCATCAACCAGCTTCGCCCGAAGTTCACGACCCATGCCGATGGCAGCGACGCTGTGCTCTTCATCCACGAACTGGTCGGCGAGGAAGATGGCCCAACCATCGGCATTTCCGCCTCGATCCACGGCAATGAAAACAGCGGCTCCCAAGCCGTTCTCGACCTTTATCGCGCGCTCAAGGACCAGCCGCTCAAGGGCCGCATCTTGCTGCTGCCCGTCGCCAATCCCTATGCCTTCGCCGTCAACGAGCGCTTTGCGACTATCGATAAGGTCGACCTCAACCGCCAGTTTCCCGGCAATCCCAAGGGCACCTATTCCCAGCAGCTCGCCCATGCGCTGACCAATGAGTTCCTCAACGTCATCGACGTGCATATCGATCTCCATTCAGGCACCGATCGTCCGACCGTCGACTATGTCTACATCTGGAACGACGAGCGCCTGTCGCGCGCCTTCGGCTCGAAGCTGCTTTATCGGCCGGTTGAGAACAAGCAGGGCACCGTCTTCGGCGGCACCACCAAGTCGGTGACCATTGACACCCGCAATATCCCAGTGGCGGTGATCGAACTTGGTGGCGGTATCGTCGACCAGACTCCTTACGTGAAGCAGACCGTCGACGGTGTGCTCAACATGCTCAAGACCATCGGCGCCATCCCGGGCGATCCCTGGACCAATCCCAAGCAGATCGTCGTCAATGAACTGGCCGGCATTCGTCCGACCCAGGGCGGTTGGCTCGAGCCGCTGGCCCCGGCCAATGGCGAGGAGATCAAGGGCGGCCAGCTGCTCGGGCGCGTCGTCAGCCCCTACACGTTCGAAGTGCTCGAAGAAATCCCGACCCCATTCGAGAACGGCGTGATGATCATGCAGCACCTGACCCGCAACCTCGTCCATAGCGGCGACTATGGCTTCATGGTCGGCAATCTCGACGGCGCGACCGACTAATATTCCCAACATGTCGGGCACACCCCTTGCCCGACATAGGAGACGACGGCAATGAGCGACACCACCACAGATACCTCTCTCCCGGTTCTGCAAGTCTCGGATCTCGAAATCGAGATCCAGAGCGCCAATGGCGCTTTCGCCGTCGTCTCCGACATGAATTTGTCCGTCAGGGCAGGGGAGACCCTCTGCATCGTCGGGGAAAGCGGCTGCGGCAAATCCATGACCGCACTGTCGCTCCTTCGGCTCCTGCCGGATGCTGCAAAGATCGCTGGCGGCAAGGTTTTGATCGATGGCGAAGATTTTCTCGCCATGAACCAACGCCAGGTTGAGGATTTTCGCGGCGAAAAGATTGCCATGATTTTCCAGGAGCCGCTGACTGCGCTCAATCCCGTGCTGCGCATTGGCGAACAGATCGCGGAATCCGTGCGCCAGCATCGCAAATGCACTCGCCGCGAGGCCGATGCCCGGGCCGTCGATGTCTTGCGCCTCGTACAGATGCCCGATCCCGAACGTCGCGCGGGTCAGTTTCCGCATGAACTTTCGGGCGGCATGCGCCAACGCGCCATGATTGCCCTGGCACTCGCCTGCGATCCAAAGATCATTATTGCCGACGAGCCGACCACGGCGCTCGATGTGACCATCCAGGCTCAGATCCTGGGCCTGATCTCTGATCTGCAAAAGCGCCTCGGCACGGCGCAGATCCTTATCACGCACGATCTCGGCGTCGTGTCGGAAGTCGCCGATCGCGTCATCGTCATGTATGCGGGGCGCAAGGTCGAAGAGGCTAGTATTTTCGATCTCTTCGATCGCCCCTTCCACCCCTATACGATTGGCCTGATGGGCGCCGTGCCCGGGGCCGGCGCATCGAGCGAAGCCGGGGATCGCTTGGCCGATATTCCGGGTACCGTACCGCCGCTCTGGGCCTTGCCTAAGGGATGTGCCTTCGCGCCGCGTTGCCCCGGCGCCTCGGCGCGCTGCCTTGAAGAGCGCCCGCCATTCGAAGAAAAACGCCCCGGACACTGGGCCGCCTGCTGGGAGCACGACGATGCAGCCTGATCGCACCCCCTTGCTCTCGGTCGAAAATCTCGAAGTGCACTTTCCCATCCGGGCCGGCGTGCTCCAGCGCCAGGTGGGCGCCGTGAAAGCCGTCGACGGCGTCAGCTTTTCGCTCAATCGCGGCGAGACGCTGAGCCTTGTCGGCGAGAGCGGCTGCGGCAAGTCAACGACCGGCCTCGCGCTCATGGGTCTCGTCAAGCCAACAGGCGGGCGGGTGCAGTTCGACGGCCAGGAAATCCGCGGCTTCAACCGCGCGGCGCTGAAAAGCTATCGGCGCCGCATGCAGATCGTCTTCCAGGACCCGTTCTCCTCGCTCAATCCGCGCCAGCGGGTCAAGGACATCATCCGCGCCCCGCTCGACATCCACAATGTCGGCACCTCCGCCGAGCGCGATGCTCGCGTCGCCGAACTCATGGAGCGCGTGGGTCTACGTCCGGACCAGGCCGACAATTTTGCCCATCAGTTTTCCGGTGGCCAGCGCCAGCGCATCGGCATTGCCCGGGCACTGGCCCTCAACCCCGACGTCATCGTCTGCGACGAACCCGTCTCGGCCCTCGATGTGTCGGTGCAGGCACAGATCCTCAATCTCCTCAGCGATCTGCAGCGCGATCTCGGTGTCTCCTATCTCGCGATCTCGCACGATCTCGGCGTAGTCGAATTTATCTCCCATCGTGTGGCGGTCATGTATCTCGGGAAGATCGTCGAGATTGCCCCGAAAGCCGCGATCTTTGCCGCACCCGGCCATCCTTATACCGAACTGCTGATGCGCTCGGCGCCCTCGCGTGATCCGCGCAAGCGTCACAGTTTCAGCGCCAGTAATGACGATATTCCGAGCGCCACCAAAAAGCCGAGTGGCTGCCCCTTCCACACGCGCTGCCCCCTCGTCACCGCCGTCTGCAAGACCACCGAGCCCGCCCTGACGGCTCGCGACGATGGTCGCCTCGTCGCCTGCCACAATCGCTGAGTTCGCGCCATGACCACGTCTTATCTTTTCATCGGCGGCAATGTGCTCGACGCCGAAGCGGGTGTCCTCAAGTCCGGTCTGGATGTCCTGGTCGAAAACCAGCGGATCACCGCCATCGGTGCCGGCCTCGCCCGTCCGGAAGGCGTGGAAATCATCGATGTCGCGGGCAAGACCATCATGCCTGGTCTCATCGATTGTCATGTTCATGTCGTTGCCGAAACGCTCGATCTCTGGGCCAATATGGTCGCGCCTGCTTCGCTCGCCGCTTTGCGCGCAGCCCGGGTCATGGACGAGGCGCTACAGCGCGGTTTTACCACCCTTCGCGATCTGGGCGGCGCCGATTATGGCCTCGTCCGCGCCGTCAATGAAGGCGTCATCGCGGGCCCTCGTCTCGTCATCTGCGGCAAGGGCCTGACGACGACCGGCGGCCATGCCGACCTGCGCAATCGCACCGACGACCGACCGGGAATTTTTTCGGACCGCCTTGGCTCAATGGGCCTTATCGTCGATGGCGTCGACAATGTCCGCGCCGCCTGCCGCACCATGATCAAGGAGGGCGCCAACTTCATCAAGGTCATGGCCAATGGTGGCGTCTCCTCGCCCAATGACCCGATCCACTCGATTCAATATTCGCGCGACGAAATCCTCGCCATGGTGGAAGAGGCGGATAATGCCGGGCTCTATGTCGCCGCCCATGTCTATACCGACCGCTCGATTGCCCGCTGCGTCGAGCTTGGCGTCCATTCCCTCGAACATTGCAACCTGATCGAGCCGGACACCGCCAAAATGGCTGCCGAGAAGGGCTGCATCGCCGTGCCGACGCTTGTTGCCTATGATGCGCTGGCGCTCGAAGGTGAGGCTCTTGGACTGGGGGCCGCCGAGTTTGCCAAGATAGACATCGTTCGCAAGGGTGGCCTGCGTTCGCTCGAGATCATGCGCGACGCTGGCCTGCCCATGGCCTTTGGCTCTGACCTTTTGGGGCAGCTCCGCAAGTATCACTGCATGGAATTCGAACTTCTCGCCAAGGTGCTGACCCCGCTCGAGATCATCCAATCGGCGACCGTGATCGGCGCGCGGCTTTGCCGGCTCGAAGGCCAGGTCGGCGTGATCGCCGAAGGCGCCTTTGCCGATCTGCTTATCGTCGACGGCAATCCGCTGTCCGACATTTCCCTGCTTCAGGACGACGGCGCGCACATGCCGCTGATCATGGCCAATGGGCGCGTGATCAAAAACGTGCTCCACTAGGCCGCTTCACACTGGTCGTTCTCGATGATTGATAGTCCCGCCAAGCCGCTGCGGCCGGCCGATTGGTTGGCGGGCTTCACCGTATTGATCCTTTGCCAATTGGCCGGCGAAACCCTGGTGCAACTGCTCCGCCTGGTCTTGCCCGGCTTTGTCTTTCCCGGTCCCGTCGCCGGCATGCTGATGCTTCTGGCTCTGCTGACCCCTCTTGGCGATCGCGGCCGGCCCATCATCGCCGCGGCCGATGGCTTGCTGGGCATTTTATCCCTGCTTTTCGTGCCTTCGGCTGTCGGCATTATGCAATATGGCGACATGATCCTCGCTTGGGGCGGTCCGCTGCTCCTGGCTGTCCTCGGATCGACCGTCCTCACGCTTGTCGTCACCGTAGGCGTCTTCCTTGCCACCGAAGCATGGATCAGGCGGAGGCAGGGATGAGCGGCTTGAGCACAATCTGGGTCTACCTTGCCGCATCGCCACTGACCTGGCTCGGCGCAACGCTAGCGGCCTATATTCTTTCCCTGCGTATCGCGGCCTGGCTTGGCAATTCGCCTCTCGCCAACAGCGTGTTCTTGACCGCAGCCATGGTCATCCCGCTGCTGCTGCTCACGCACACGTCTTACCCACGTTATTTCGAGGGCGCGCAGTTCGTGCATTTTCTCCTCGGGCCGGCGACTGTGTCGCTGGCTGTGCCGCTCTATCGCAATCTTGCTGCGGTGCGGCGCTCCATCCTGCCCATCATTGCGGCGTTGGTCGCTGGCTCGTTGACGGCGATGGGCAGTGCCCTTGCCATTGCCGCGGCTTTCGGCGCGCCGGCAGACGTCTTGGCATCCATTGCGCCAAAATCGGTGAGTGCACCCATTGCCATGGAACTGGCCAAGGGCCTTGGTGGCGTTCCCTCGCTCGCTGCCGTGCTGGTCATCCTGACCGGCATAACCGGCGCCATCATCGTCACGCCGCTGATGAACGCCTTGGGGGTCCGCAATTACGCAGCGCGCGGCTTTGCCGTTGGCATCGCCTCGCACGGCATCGGTACGGCCCGTGCCTTTCAGGTCAACGACACCGCTGGCGCCTTCGCCGGCATCGCCATGGCCCTTAATGGGGCTTTTACGGCGTTGCTTGTCGCAGGATTTCTGCTGTTGCGATGAGCCTCGACAGGCAGCAGCAGCCAAGTCCGGTCTAACTCTCTTAAAAAGTTGAGGGCGTCCTGCCCCGCTTTCAGAAGTGGCGACATCGGGTTTTCCCCCTTGCGCTGAGAACCACATCTGAGGCCGCCGATCATGTTGCTTGAACCGTAAAAGCCACTGGGCTGCTGCGTCTTAGAGCGATAGGGATCCGGGGCTATGGCGGGCAAAGTGCGTCACGACTTCGAGATGCGGAAGTGCAGCGCGATAAACGACCGCTTTAACGGCGTAAATTTCGTCTGAGTTACAGGGCTCGAGTTTGTTGACGCGGTGGCAGAGAGAGGCGGCTCAGGAATATGCCCCAATCAGCTCTGAAGATAATGGCTCTCGCAAACAGAAGTCTGGCCTATCGGCACTCGATTGGGAACCCAAGCATCAGTACCGACAAAGGCTTTGCCTTCGCTCCATCCGAGAAATCCTGGCAGTTGCTCGACCTTTCAGAAAGATCCCTGAGACGCAGCATCACTTGGAGATAATAGTAGTCCGGTTGACCGCAGATGTGCATCAACGGTCTTTTGTGTCATTTGCCAAACCTCTATCCAACAGTCGGCGTTATCGGACATTTGTCGGAGTAGAACGGATGCTTCGCCGATCAAGTGTGCTCCTCATTCGTCATGATCCATGGCGAAACCTGCCCCACCAAATCGCGTGAGTATCACCTGGCCATTGCGGTAGATAAAGCAATGATTGCCAAAGCCGTGGACGTTTTGCAGAGCCCCAGCCCCAATCCAATGCTCAATCTCGAAGGGTATTCCCTGGGCCGCTTGCTAGTGCGCAGAGGTCTTTGCTTTGGTGACGGACTTCATCGCCCGCACGTTGGCCCACCTGTGGAACTAAGGCTGCGAGGCAAGATCCGAGGTTTACGGGCTACAAAAATCATGACAGTTACCCTTGATGTCGAAGAAACTCTCGGCCATTTTTTTAGTGGCACTGCTTTTTCTCGTCAGCATCTCTGCGACGGGGTACGCATTTAAAATTCGGGCGATTGCAATCGAAGCAAAAGCTAACGCTCAATCGCGCTCTGATCAAATCGATGCTCTTCGCATTCAGTTGCAGGCTGCCGAGGCGCTTATTCCTGCCCCTGAACCCATCTCTGTTGCCTGGAATCTCGTTACAGAGGATGCTCCATGGGAAGCGAGGGATGGCGCGTTCGTTGCCTCATTCAAGGGGTACATCTGGCTCGCAAATGGCTGGGCTGGTACCTTGGACTTTCCCAACCCTATCTACCGCTCAAGGGACGGGCTTGATTGGGAAGAAGTCGTGTCAGACGCTCCCTGGCAGAATCGCCACCTGGGAAATTTTGTCGTCCTCGGCGACCGCATGTTTATGTATGGCGGTGACGACATGACCGACGTCTGGTCCTCGGCCGATGGAATTAACTGGCAGCTGGAGACTGACGCAGCACCCTGGGGCGAGCGCTATAGCCCCTATGTGGGAGCCTTCGACGGCAAACTATGGCTCATTGGTGGCATTGCCAGTGCTCGGGGAACACGCCTTGCGGACGTATGGTCTTCGCCTGATGGAAAAAATTGGACGCGTGTTTTAGAACGAGCGCCCTGGCCAGCGAGAGGCCTCATTTCGGGCTTCGCGGTTCACGACGGTGCAATGTGGCTGATTGGCGGCGGTCAGAAAATCGCTGAACCTTCTTGCGGGGGGTGTGGTCAGACGCTGGTTGAGCTCAGCGATGTCTGGAAGTCGCAAAACGGGGCCGACTGGCAGTTAGTTACCGCCAACGCCGATTGGGCAAACCGCACCCACCACAGCGTGGCTGAATTTGACGGCCACCTTATCGTCACCGATGGCTCCGTAGGTCGGCAGGTCCTGCTCTCAAGCGAAGCATGGGCTTCGCCGGACGGAGAAACCTGGAGGCCAATCGGTGGATTTCCCATTCAGGAGTGGGGTCCGCGCCACGCCTCCAGTCTGGTGAATCACAACGGGTCGCTTTACCTCATCGCAGGCTACCTGCGGAATGACGTATGGCGTCTTGACGCTGTCAATTAATCGCCGCCTCCACTGCATGCAGCTGGGTATCGACGCGCCGCTCATCCTCAATATGCAGGCGGCGCTGCCTCGGCGTTGTATTGACGTCGCTATTCATGGCAAGCGGCTCTGGGGGCTTGATATCGCGCCTTATTGAACACGACGTGTTGCAAATGGCGGCGTCGATTGCTCCTCTTCGCCCTGGTCAACGCTGCGGAAGAAAACTAGTTTTTCGTCCGCTATTTTTGACATTTTCTATCGCTGATTTGCTTTCGCGCTAGCCGATATGCCAATAGCACCCGTGCAGATGGCAATGGCGATTACAGTAGCTTGTGCGTGAATATTGCAGTATTCGGATCTGGCTACGTTGGCCTTGTTTCTGGGGCTTGCCTGGCGGATGTCGGGCATCACGTAACCTGCGTGGATATCGATCAGAACAAGATCGATCGCCTGTCCCATGGCGAATCCGTGATTTACGAGCCGGGTCTGCAGGAGCTACTCAAAAAGAACCTGGCAGATGGACGTTTGCGTTTCACCACCGACGCCAACCTGGCGATCACCGAAGCGGAACTCATCTTCATTGCCGTGGGCACGCCGCCCGACGAAGATGGGTCGGCGGACCTGCGTTACGTGCTTGCAGTAGCCGCGACCATCGGTACCTCCATGACGACACCAAAGGTCGTCGTGAACAAGTCAACGGTGCCCGTCGGCAGTGCGGACCTCGTCAAGGCAACGATTGCCGAACAACTGGAAAAGCGAGACGTCCAGATTGCCTTCGATGTCTGCTCGAATCCGGAATTTCTCAAGGAAGGCGCTGCTCTTGAGGATTTTGCACGCGCCGCCCGGATCATCGTCGGTACGGATTCCGATAGGGTCAGGCAGGTCATGCTGGAATGCTATGCGCCCTATAACCGAAACCATGACAAGATCATGTTCATGGATGTCAGGTCGGCAGAGCTGACCAAGTACGCCGCCAATGCCATGCTCGCGGCCCGGATCAGCTTCATGAACGAAGTGGCGCGGATTGCGGATCTCGTCGGCGCCGACATCGAGGCCGTGCGCACAGGTATCGGTTCCGACCCTCGTATTGGCTATCAGTTCCTCTACGCCGGCGCGGGATATGGGGGCAGCTGCTTTCCGAAAGATGTGAAAGCACTGGCTCAGACGGCCCGCAAGGCAGGGCACGAACCGCTATTGCTTGCCGCCGTGGAGGCCGTCAATCGTAAGCGCGTAGGCGAGGCCGTTAGGGCTTGAAGTTCCATGGCATGAGGTCTGGGATTTGGCTGTTTGGCCAGCCGCCTGCGATGCGTTCGAGCGTGTCGGCGAGCCAGGC
>NZ_LMQU01000016.1 GCF_001425445.1 Devosia sp. Leaf420
CCCGGCACCACCTCTAGCAATTGGAAACTTCTATCACTGGGCATAGGAGCAGACATAGAAACTCACACCGTCATCAAATCAGACGTGCAAATAATCCAACTCAAGCCAATGCGTCAGACGGGGGCGCCTTGGCGCTTACCGTCAATCAGGAGCAAAAGAACTGGCTGTTCGATACGCTGTCACGCGCAATGCCGGAGGGTGTCGCAGGCAGCAACATCGCGGTGTGGGGTTTGGCGTTCAAGCCCAATACCGATGACATGCGCGAGGCTCCGAGCCTTACCCTGCTCCAGTCGCTCTGGGAAGCAGGTGCGCGGGTACAGGTCTTTGATCCAAAGGCTCAGGAAGAAGCGCAGCGCATATTTGGGGACCGCCCTGACCTTGTCTACGCAGCAAACGCCAATGATGCACTGGCCGGCGCAGAAGCCCTCGTGATCTGCACGGAATGGAACGCCTTCCGCAGCATCGATTTCGCGGCTGTCAAAAGCCGTTTGACAAGGCCTTTGATTGTCGATGGCCGAAATCTCTACAATCCGGCTGCGGTCGCCGATGCCGGTATCGAATACTACTCAGTTGGTCGACCGCACCGTTCGGCGCGGTCCAACTGACGTTACAATAGTTAAACGCCTTGCCTGGAAGTCCTCCAGGCAAGGGTGCTACATCTTCCTGATTACAGCGATAATTCTCTCGACCTGTTCTTTTGTCAGGTTGGAACCTGACGGCAGGCAGAAGCCACGCTCGAACAGCCCGGTCGAAACTGACTCGTTATCGTGCGGGAAGTACTGTGCGTCGGCAAATACGGGCTGCATGTGCATCGGTTTCCAGACAGGCCGAGCTTCGATCAACTCGTTTGACAGCAGGCCGATCACATCGGACGCAGAGCGGTTGGTCACGTCTGGCCGGATG
Organism: Devosia sp. Leaf420; assembly: GCF_001425445.1. GTDB lineage: Bacteria > Pseudomonadota > Alphaproteobacteria > Rhizobiales > Devosiaceae > Devosia. The sequence continues at coordinate 904 of NZ_LMQU01000016.1, forward strand.
GTGGCCGCGGTAAGCCAGTGTGTCGAGTTGCTCCACTCAGGCTCGGGCATCAGCTCCAGCCAATCAATGTCGGCAAGCCCTTCGCTATAAAGATCGAACACCGCTCGACGGGCGGCGACGCGATCGTCCAGCATGCGCAATTGCCCGCGGCCAACACCGGCCAGGATATTGCTCATGCGGTAATTGTAGCCAATCGTTGAATGCTGATAATGTGGCGCTGGATCTCGGGCCTGCGTTGCCAAGAAGCGCGCTCTCTGGGCTAACTCGCGTTCCTCGGTAATGAGCATTCCGCCACCCGAGGTCGTGATAATTTTGTTGCCGTTGAAAGAGAAAATGCCGAGGCGGCCAAAGGTGCCGGAGGGTCGCCCCTTGTATTTGGCACCCATGGACTCGGCCGCGTCTTCGACTATGTCCACGCCATACTGCCGGCAAAGCTCCTGAATCGGGTCCATGTCGGCACTCTGGCCGTAAAGGTTGACTACGATCACTGCCTTGGGCAGCTTGCCGGCGCGCTTGGCGCTCTCCAAAGCCCTCTCCAACGCCTTTGGCGACATGTTCCAGCTGTCTGGCTCGGAGTCGATGAGAACCGGCCTGGCGCCCTGGTAAGCGATCGGGTTCACACTGGCTGCGAAAGTCAGCGACGAACAAAAGACGGTGTCTTCGGGACCGACACCAAGCAACAAAAGCGACAGATGAATGGCCGCAGTGCCTGAACTCACCGCCACGCCATGCTTGCTGCCGATCAATTCAACGACTTCGTTCTCGAAGGCATCCACATTGGGTCCGAGAGGCGCAATCCAGTTGGTGGTGAATGCCTGCTGGACGAAATCTAGTTCACTTTCGCCCATATGCGGTGTGGACAACAGGATCTGGTCGTCGATGCGAGAGCGTTCAACCACGTCGATGGCTTTGCCGTTCGCGTCGAGGACGACCAGATGGTTGATCACATGCTGGTTCATGAGCGAGAGGGCGTCGCGGCGGGTATATTTCTCGTCAATGACGATGGACGACGCCTTGGGCAGTCCGTCGAGAGACGATTCGATGGTGCTGCCGTCAATCATGAGTCTACGGATATCGCCATCGGTAACAGTACGTTCGAACGTTCCATCCGCACGCACGAGCAAGACGATGCCGCCACCGGTCGCATTCAGGATTGCCAGGACTTCGCGTACCTGGGTTTCACGGCTCACGCTGATAGATTGAACGTTCAAGTTCTTGTCTCATGAAGTTGCCGCGCGGGTACGCCAGCATAGGTGGAATTGGCAGGAACATCCCGGTTAACAACCGAGCCGGCCCCAACGACTGCATTTAGACCGATTGTGACTCGTGGCAGAATGTTCGCGCCGGCCCCGACCAATACATTGGCGTGAACGATCACGCCACCGCCGAGGGTCGATCCGGGAGCAAGATGTGCGAAATCATTTACAACGCAGTCGTGGTCGACGATCGAACCGTGGTTGACGATACAAGCCAAGCCAACTTCGGCATCAGGACCTATCACAGCGCATGCGGCAATAAAACAGCCGTCGCCGACCCGGCTAAGGTGGGACACGACCGATCGCGGATGAGCGATCGTGAAGAACGCTGCGCCTCTGGTCTGGAGCAATGCAGCAATACGACCACGGGCCGCGTTGCTGCCGATGGCGATATGTACGGGCTGATCAACAGGGCTCTCGGACGACAGCCGTTGGATCGGCTGCCCAAAGAACGTGCCACCGACCGCACTCTCGTCTTCTGTCATGAAGTCAATTGCCGAGGCCGTCCAGCCTTGCGCCAGAAGGGCATCGACCACTACCTTGGCATGGCCGCCCGTCCCGATCATCGTCAGGCGCTCAGTAGGCATTGACCTTTGCTCCAAGCGTATGGAGGTCGACATCGCGCAGAAGGCCAACAATGCGTTGTCCAGCCTTTCCGTCCCCGTAGATATTCACCGAAGGCCAACGTCCTTGCCGCAGTGCAAGATTGAGCGCTTCTCCGATCTGAGCCTTTGAGGCGCCGGGGGTGTCGATGACATTGTCATTGCGATCTCGCATGTTCTGACGAGTACCGACATTGACCACGGGCGTACCGAAGGAAGCCGCTTCGATGATGCCGCTGCTTGAGTTGCCAATGAGAACATCGGCATGGCGCACGAAAGACACGAAATCTGCTCGCGGAACATGTTTCATGACAACTGGGCCACCCGCGGATGACGCTCTGCGGTCCAGAACGTCCCCGATTTCTTGGCCACCGGCATCCGAGTTTGGCTTGAGCGCGAGCACCTGTAGTTGCGACTGCTCCAGGGCATCCAACATCCAGCCGATCGTCTTGGCACCAATTGCTGTTTCCTGCACCACAGGGTGGTAGAGCAACACGGCGGTCGGACGGGTCTCATCCAGGCCAGAGGCAGAAAAAAGCGCGCTGCGATCGGTACTGGCAAGCTCGACAAGGCCGTCGAGGCCGGGAGCTCCGGTGATGTGGATATTGTCGGGGTTTTCACCCATCCTTATTAGCCGCTCTCGACTGCCGGCCGTCGCCGCGAAGTGGAGATGGGACAGTTTGGAGATCGCGTGGCGGATAGGCTCGTCGATCGTACCGGACAGTTCTCCGCCGTGAACATGTGCGACCGGAATGTTGAGGTGTAGTGCGGCAGTCGCTGCGGCCAGCATTTCTCCTCGATCGCCCAAGACCAGAACGACGTCAGGACGGCTAGCCTCAAGCTGTTCTGTGATGCCCGTCAGCATTCGACCGACATTTCGAGCCATCAGGCCGCCGCTCGGAGGTCCCGCCTCTATGGGCACGATGCCGGCAATGTTCAGCCCTGAGGCACGAACTTCATCGATGGTGTTGCCGTAATCAGGGAACAGGTGCATGCCTGTCGCGATGACATCAAGGGCAAGTCCGGGTTCTCCGGCTATGCTCAGCAGCGTCGACAGCATCAATCCAAAGTCCGCGCGGGTACCCGTAATATAGGCGATGCGGCGGACTGACGTCATGCCAGATCAACCCATTCCAGTGTGTGTCCAGCAGGAAGATCACGCGCAGCTACGCGCCCAACGACCTTTCCGAGGTCTTTTGGTTCGATGCCATTACCGGGACGCATCAGTCTGACAACGTCACTGGTGAGCGCAGACCCCTTGGGCACATCACTTATGACGGTAACGCTTCGCCGCACCAATGCCCGGACCGGCAGTTCCGCAGCCGTTGGTGCCTTGATGCCATCGCCCATGGCAGTTTCTATGGCGCGGATATCCCGGACCATTGCCGTGAGTTCCGCGGGCTCGAGCGATGCTGCGTGATCGGGGCCAGACATGGTTTTGTCGAGCGTAAAATGCTTTTCGATGACGCGGGCACCCATGGCAACCGCGGCTGTCGGCATTGCAATTCCCAGCGTGTGATCGGAATACCCGATCGGCAGACCAGTTTCTCGCTGGATAGTGATCATGGCTCGCAAATTGACGTCTTCGGCCGCAGCTGGATAGTTGGATGTGCAATGGAGGATGGTTACGATATCCGCCAATGCGCCATGCAGGCCCAGTCGGCTGCGTTCGTCTGCGATCGCGTTCACAGCCTCCTGCACTTCAGCGAGCGAAGCCATGCCGGTGGATACGATAAGCGGCAGATCCTTTTGCGCCATATAGCGCAGGAATGGAATATTGGTCAGTTCGCCCGAGGGAACCTTGATACGCCTGATGCCGGCGGCAACAAGCATATCCAGCGCTTCCTCGTCGAAGGCGGTCGACATGAATTCGATCCCGCGCTCGGCACTTCGTTCCACTAATCGATGATGAAGCTCCTCTGACATTTCCAGAGCTTTGAGCATGTCGTACTGGTCGCCATCGCCGGTGGCCTTGACCTGATACTCAGCCTTCGCCGCGCCGCGCCGCGCCAATTTGTCGGCGGTAAAGGTCTGGAACTTTACGGCATCGGCGCCAGCATCGGCAGCGATGTCCACCAGCCGGAGTGCTTTTTCTGGGTCGCCGTTATGGTTGACCCCGGCTTCCGCGATTATGAAAGTGGCCATGTGTGGTGCTCGTAAAATGCTGCAAGGGTTTCGGCGGCTATCCAGTCGGCGATCGTGTCGATGTCGAGTGCTTCACACGGATCATCGCAGACAATACCGGCGGTTTCGGCCGGGAAGAAGGTTTTCTCCGCAATAAGCGTCTCGGTGCGGATCACATAAAGGTTGCCGGCAATGGCATAGGCAGGTGGCAGATCTTGCGTGCGGAGCCGCGTCTGGTTTCGATCGCCATCGATATAGGCTTTCATCCTGGCGCCGTTCTCCAGCGTATAGACATGGAACGGGTGGCTCGCAGCTGGTGCAATGCCCACTGCGGCTGGAACACCGCCATGCTCTATTCGGTCAAGGGCCTCGCGCCATCGTTCAAGCTTGCGGATTGGCGAGGTGGGCTGCAGCAGGGCGATTCTATCGTAGCGATGCCCGGCCTGTTCTTCCTGCGCGATTGTGTGCAGCGCCATCTCCACCGACCCTGCTGTGTCGCTGGAAAGTTCGGGCGGCCTTAACCAGGGGACGTCGATACCCTCGTCGCGCGCAACCCCAGCAATACGCTGGGAATCCGTTGATACGACGATCTTGTCGAACAAGCCCGCGCCGCGTGCAAAGCGGATTGTCCATGCGATCAGTGGCGTTCCAAGAAACAGCCGTAGATTTTTGTCGGGCACGCGCTTGGAGCCAGCGCGAGCAGGGATTATTGCCAGCGTCGACATTACATCTCGACGAAGTGGCGGAGCGCGCGCAGCCCTATTTCGCCGCTTCGCTCCGGGTGAAACTGGGTTGCCACGATATTGTCGCGGGCGACTGCGGCGCAGAGCCTGTGCCCCCCATAGTCGCATTCGGCAAGAATGTCGGCTTTATCCGCAGGAACGGCGCAGAACGAGTGGACGAAATAGACAGCAGGATCGATTTGGGCCAATGGCTCAAGAAGCGTTCCCGCCCACGAGCGGTTCGTGTGTTCAGGCACAAAAAGTTTGTCCCAACCGATATGGGGCACGCGTTGCGGTTGGCCATCCACCGTCTGATCAGGGACAGCCCGAACCCAACCGGTTAGCAGTCCCAACCCGTTCGTGTCGCCAAACTCTTCGCTGCCCTCGAACAACATCTGCATGCCTACGCAGATGCCCAGCATGGGCCGACCCGTAGCGACGAAATCCCTGATCGCGTCTGAGTGGCCGCGGCGATTGAGCTCGTGCATGCTATTGGAGAATGCGCCGACACCCGGGACGACAAGCCGCTCTGCGCTCCGTGCCTGGGCAGGATCTTCCGTGATCGTCAATTGCGCGCCGACATGTTGGAATGCGCGTGCAACATTGAGCATGTTGCACATGCCGTAATCGAGGAGAGTAATCGCAGCCATTACACGGTTCTCACTTGGATGCCGGCTTCGACAGCTGATTTGCGTATTTCGGAGACTGTCAGGTGTTCGTAATGCAGAACATGTGCTGCGGCAATTGCGTCGACATCGTTGTTCGCGGCCGCCTTGAAATGAGCCATGTTACCCATGCCGCCGCTCGCAATAATGGGCACTTTGACTGCCTTGCGAACAGAGCGGATAAGGTCAAGATCGAACCCCTTCGCTGTGCCCTCCATATCAATGGAGGTGAGCAGGATTTCGCCCGCGCCAAGCGAAACACCCTGCTGCGCCCAGCTCACGACGTCCAGTCCCGTGCGCTCACGCCCATTGTCCGTATAAACCTCCCAATGTCCCGGGCTGGTCGACTTGGCTTCGATCGAGAGCACCATGGCCTGAGAGCCGAAGTGCCGAGCCACATCGGAGATAAGCTGAGGATTGGAGACGGCTGCGGTATTGATAGCAACTTTATCACCCCCCGAGCGCAGGATATGCTGAGCATTTTCGACCGAACGGATGCCGCCCCCGACAGTAATGGGGATAAAGATCTGGTCAGCCGCACGCGAAATGATGTCGGAGAGATTGTTGCGACCATAAAGGCTGGCAACGACATCCATATAAATCAGTTCGTCGGCGCCATCCTGATAGTACTTTAGGGCATAGGCTTGTGGGTCCCCAATTACGCGGAGACCTTCCAGCCGAACTCCCTTGATCAGGTTCTTGCCCTTGATATCCAGCCGGGGAATGATTCTCACATTGCTCAATTGTCTGCCGTTATACCGGTTGGTGTAAATTCTTGTTTTCTGAATTGGCACAGAACGAGCGAATTGCCAAACGCTCACGTGCGATCAGGTCTGAGGAGGAATATTTCCCGCCACTAATGACGCGGGTGTCTCATCCATGGTTGCTCTTCCCGTGGCCGCGTCGGCAAGAAGCTGCGCCATAACGCCCGCTTGGCGCGCTCTGGAATAAGGAGCGACAGCCGTCAGGGCGCTTTGCTGCATGGAACGATAGAGCGCAAGATCATCTCGCAGGGCAACGATGTGGGCGACGGCAGCATCGATATCGCCAGCGGCAAGATTATAGCCACAGCCGTGATGGCTGACGAAATCGCCCGCATCACTCCGCGGCGCGACAAGGGTCGGCATGCCCAGCCCAAGATATTCCCAAACCTTCACCGGGAAGGAGTCCGCGGATATTTCCTCGTCCTTGCGCAAGGAAATTCCGACATGGCACCGTGCCACTTCCTCGATTGTGCGCTCCTGCGACAGGCGGCCGAGAAAACGGATATTCGGCACGTCCACATTTTCGAACAAGCCGGCGTCGCGTCCGTAGCCGATCACGACAAGGTCGATGTCGTGGGCTGCAAGTTGTCGACCGACGGCCAATAGAGAGGCATTGTCCTGAAAATAGCCGAGGACGCCATGGAAGCACACGGTGAAGCGCTGGTGTAGGTCCGGCGCTACGCTCTCACGGCCGCGCGAATAGCCGTTGATGATGGTATGAACTGGCACCTGAACGCCTTGGAGGCGCAGCGTCTTAGTGAGGCCCTCAGTTGCTGCGATGATCACGGTTGCGCCGGCATAAGCCCGCCGGGAAAGCCCCGTGAAAATCCTGGCAAGAAAACCTCCGGGCTTGACCAGCCCGGCGGCAATGTAGGCCTGCGGATAGATGTCGCGAACGTCTAGCGCGTAGCGAATACCACGCAGCTTCAGAGCGAAAACGACGACCAGCATAGCCAGATAGCTCGGCGTAGAAACGAGCCAGAATACATCTCGATCGCGCCCGAATGCCTTGATGGCCAGGCGCAGGCCAAGAAGCAATTCGCCGCCGAGGCGTGCGAGCAAGCGTTGATTTCCCGCCGACTGATTGCCGACAGATATCAGCTCGACACCATCGATGGGCGTGGGCTCGGCCGTGGCACAGTAAACAGTGACAGGACCAAATGCTCCCTCGGCGACAAGGGCGCGCACGAATGCATCACCGCGCGGTGCGCTGCCGCCGCCGCTCGAAGGCGGCATTGTCTCGTAGATCAGAGCAATGGCCTGAGTCACCCGGTGCTCCTTCAGCGATACCGGCGACGCTTGTAGATTGCCACCAGCCTTTGCGCCAATTTGGCATAGGACGGATAAGCGAAATGGCTTACCGGTGGCCGGCTCAGATATTCCGCGAACTCCTGCTGCGAGAAGCCCAGCTTCTTGCACACATATTCTGTGTCGTGCACGAGTGCTTCGGCGGGGTAGGGAGAACCCGCAAGCTCAGCCAAGGCTTCGTCACGCGTTACTTCTCCATTCATAATGAGATCGGAGAGATGGATCCGCCGCTTGTCCACATTGAATTTGGTGGGTAGGATATGGGCTTGGTAGAATTTGGTGAACACCGACTCGTAGTGCTTGCCGCCATAATATCGCCAGCCCAGCTCGGTCTGCAGCGTTTCGATCGCGCCTGACTTGCTGTAGGGTAGATAATTGAGAATGCTTACCGAACTGGTCTTGCGCACATAGTTCTGCCAGGCCATGCGCCAGATGCTGATCGTTGGATAGTGTTTGATCGGCATCGTTCCAAAGCGTTTGTGGATCGATTTCAGGTTCAGCAGATCGAATTTGAAGTGCTGCCAGCTCTTCGGCATGATCGACTCTGTCGCAGCATTGGTGCCCGACAGGATCGTTTTGATCCCATGTTTGTTGGCGATGTCGAACATGGATGCGAAAATGGCATGGTCGGTCACCATCTCGATATCGATCACATCGGCTTTGAAGTACGAGCGCTGAATATCGCGGAACTCATCCCAGTCGATGACGAAAGTCATGAGGTCGAGACCAAGATGCTTGACGATACGCTCGATATTCTCGACCGCCAGCTCAGAATTCCAGCCATTGTCGAAATGCACAGCGAGCGGCTTCAGGCCCAACTTAACGGCCTGATAGGCTACATATGAACTGTCCACGCCGCCGCTGAGGCCAACAATGCAGTCATATTCCCCGGATGCGCGGGCCTTGATCCCACGAACCACTTCTGCAAGCTGCTCCGACGCGTCGGGACGCTGAGCTGGAATCGATGCAACCTTCTCTTCATGCCCGCGGCAGTGATGGCAGATGCCATGCTCATCGAAGGTGATGTCAGGGTCAGTCGTGTCCATGACACAGCGCACACACACCGTCGTACTATCCGTCATGGCGGCGAAACTCATATTTGACATGCTCAAACGAATGCCTTGCGCAGGTCGCTGGGAGAGGGATAGCTGATCAACACAGCTCGATGTTTGCCTTGGAACACGAAAAACGCGCCGGCTGCAACGGCCGATGCTCCGGAATTGCGTATTGCCGAGACCATATCCGGTAGGTCCTTGGCACCACCCGATGCAATGAGCGGCACCTTCAGACCTTTGGAAACCCGGCTGATAAGATCGTGATCATAGCCCTGGAGGGTTCCGTCCCGCTCGACGCTGGTCAGCATGATCTCTCCCGCACCGGCCTCGTCACAGGCACGGGCAAAGCTCACAGGGTCCATGCCGGTTCGCTTCTGTCCACGGTTTCCGACAACCTCATAGCCACCAAGTAGTTTCTTGCGCGCATCGATCGACACAACGATGGCCTGACTGCCGAAGGTCCGTGCCGCTTCGCTGATCAGCGACATGTTGGCAACGGCGGCGGTATTCAACACCACCTTTTCGACGCCGATGGACAGTATCTTCTCGATATCATGGAGAGAGGAGATGCCCCCCCCATAGGCAAGCGGCATGAAGCACTCACTTGCCGCATCACGAATGACCTCGAATGCAGGCCCTGCTCCCTCGCCCGACCGAGTGATGTCGAGCAAGATGAGTTCATCGACTTCCTTGTCGTTGAAGATCCGAATGGCGTTGATCGGATCACCCACATATTTGGGATCCTTGAACTGGGTGGTCTTGACCAGACCGGTGCCCCGCAGAAGCAGGGTGGGTATGACACGAGGCAACATCAGGCAGTCATTTCCGAGAAATTCCTGAGTAGCCACATGCCGAACTTGTGGCTCTTTTCAGGATGAAACTGCATCCCAACCAGATTTCCACGCCGGTACGCGGCCGTGTAAGGCGTCGCGCCAAATGGCGCTGTGAGTAGTATGTCCGAGGGATCGTCGCATACGACATGATAGGAGTGCACGAAGTAAAAGCGCGTGTCAGGCCGCATGTGGGTTGTCATGGCATCGAGCTTGGTCGGCGTGACTTCATTCCAGCCCATGAATGGAACACGCTGCTCGCTGGTGGTCGGCTGGAACCGTATCGCTTTAGCCGGCACCCAGCCAAGGCCGGGCTGCTGTCCCTCTTCGCTGCCCTGCGTCATCAGTTGCATGCCGAGGCACACACCCATGACCGGCACCTTTTCGACCAGCGCCTTGTGCGTCAGGATGTCGACGAGCCCGCGAGCATGCAGATTACGCATACCGGCATCAAAAGCACCGACGCCGGGCAATATGATGCTGGCTGCATCCTCGATATCCTGCGGCGTACCGGCAACCTTGAAAGGAATTGAAAGGCGCTTGAGCATATTCTGCATCGAGCCAAGATTGCTCACACCTGAGTCAATAACCGTGATCATCAGCTACCACCATCACCACTGCTCACCCCATGGTCGCGCAGAAATCTAGCATAATTCATCTGCCAATTCGGCGCCCAAAGCTTATCGGCCGCCGAGCCGAGGCGGGACGAAGGTTGGCCTAACTTTGCCGCCAGCTCTTCCGCCGTCGTGAAAGTCTCGAAAAGATGCTCTCCCAACGCAAATTGCGACTTGGGCGTATCCCATACAAAGACGCGCTTCGCCAACCCTGCAGCCTCGAACAAGCCGGTGGACGTTTCCCCGATCACTGCTGCCACACCAGCCATGGATGCACTGATATCGGGCACCTGATCGATAGCGATAGTTTCAGCGATCACCATCTTGCTGATCTGCTGCCGCTCAAGCGGGTGCGGTCGAAAAATCAGACGCAGTCCGGCAGGAGATACGGCTTTCGCCAAGGTGGCCGCCATCTTAAGGCTCGCCGTTGTATCTAGGCCATCACCCAAGAAAAGCACGACATCGCTGCGCGAGCCTTCGGGCTCAAGGCCCTCCAATGCATAGCTGCGGTGTGGATTGCCTACCGTAACGCGCTCTACAGGCAGGCACATCTGCTGATTCCACCAATCTCCATAGGTCAGGAGATAGCGCGGCAGGCAGTGACGGAGCGCAGGTAGATCGAGCACGTCCGGACTGAAATTGTAGGCGTCGTGTCCGCGGGAGATAAGGCCGTGCTGATACTCAGCGGTGACGATGTTCAAATGGTTGGCCGCCGCCATCACGGTGGCGCCACCAGCATAGCAAGCTTCTTCCTTGAGCAGAATTTTGGTACCCAGACGCCTGAGCATGCCGATGTAGGCGGTATAGAGATGCGGCAACTCGCTTGCTCGGGCAGCAAGCCGTCGCTCCAGCAAACTCAGACGCTCGCCATCTAGAGCATAGCCGAGCAGGTCCTCGGAACGCTTGGCAGCTATTGCGAGCACGCTCTTTGCAATCTCTTGAAATTCGGCGCGGGGGGCAAGCCGGGACCTTAGCACCGCTGTTGCCTGTAGCGGCATATGATAGCGTATGGGCGACACGACCCTTGGAGCCCGCCAATTCCATTGAAACTGGTCCTCGATCAGCAGTGTCGCGCTTGGATTGGCCCGCACGAAGTGATCCGCAAGCCGGTTCATCCAGCCGCCATCTGAATGGATCATGCCAACCGCCGTGGCCATCACCGTCACCGGGGCCTTCGGGAATCCGACGCGCATGTTATTGATCAGCGAGCGGACAGCGGTGTTCAGCATTCGCGACTTAGGCGCAGCCACGGCTGAGGATGGCACGATGGGCTGGGCGTAATATTTGTCCGACATGATAACGCGGAACAGGTGTGTGCGAATGAGCTGCCAGTACGGCACGCCAGAAACGGGGCAAACGTAGCCCCATAGTTCCGGGTCGGCCTCTATCACCAATAGATCGCTAAGTGTGCCGGTGGTCACGCTGCGGCCCTTCCGGCCCGGAACCTAGGTAGCCAAGGCATTGGGTGAACCTTATGGGCGAGCGCCCAAGTCGATACAAACAGAACGAATTGCGACGCTGCAAAGGCCTGTGCCGCGCCAACAAGGCCATTGGTGGAGAGGAGAAGATAGGACAGGCCGGCATTTATAAGGCCCACGGACAATGTCAGTCCGGCCAGCCAAGCAGTCTTGCTGGCAAAAAAAATGTAGTTCACGACCATCAGGTACATGCCGCCGAAGCAATAGCCGAGCGCGATCCAGCCAATCAACGGCGCCGCAGCCTGGAATTCCGGACCAGCGATAACGGATGTCAGCAGAGGGGCGGCCAAGGCGGCGAACAGTGCGCCGACCAAAAGCAGTAGACCATAGAGATAACTGAGGCGAACAATGGCGGCATCGCGGGTCTTGTCCTTCTGCTTCAGCGCTTCGATGAGCCAAGGGGCCAAGGCGCGGTTCATTGCATCAGTCAGCAAGCCAATCGCCATTCCCATCTGCACGGCAACCATGTAGACGCCCGTTTCGGCGCTGCCGATAAGCGACGAAATCATCACTCGATCGCTCATCGTCAAGAGCATGCCGCCAATCGCATGGGGCACGAGAGGCAGGCCAAAATGGAGCGCGTTTCGCACGTAGTCTCGGCTCGGCTGCGACGCCAACAGTCCGGCACGCTTGAGGCTAATCACAGCTATCCCCGCCAGAATGACTGCCGCGGCAACCATTCCGAAGACTCGTCCATGCCAAGCAAGACCTAGACCCAAGACCAAAAGCAAGGAAAGTCCCAAGTCGAGGCCGGACTGTTGCAACCGGAAGGTGCCGAAACTCCAAGCCTGTTTGGCCGACTGCCAGATTGCCAGTCTTATCTGGATAATAAAGAGCGCACAGGACATAGCCATGGCGACGATAAGAATGGTCAGGGGCAGGCCGGTGGCGCGCTCTATCAATGGGCTGAACAGAACAACCAGAAGCAGAACTGCGGCGGTGCTGCAGGCCAGGATAACGAGGCTGCTGGTCACATAGCGCGGGAAGTCCAGACTATCCCTTTCGAAATAACGCATGCCGACAGCACCATGAACACTCAGGCCGGTCAACGCGCCCAGTGCTGTGACCAGCACGCTGAACATGCCAACGAGACCATATTCGGTAGGAGTCATGGCGCGCGTCAGCAATGGCATCAGCAAAAGCGGCAAACCTGCCGCTATGCCGGTGGTCGTAGCGTAAATCAGGGCAGAACCAATGAGCGCCCGAGCAAATTTCATTGCTCGAAGAATTCCCCGATCGCCTGGCAGACCGCGTCTACATCATCGGAACCGAGATGTTCCCCTATCGGTAGGCTCAACAGCTGATCGGACGTTCGGGTAGCGAACATGTCCTCCTCAGCTTGCGCGTGGTTCTGATAGGCAACAAGGCGCGGCAGGGCGATGGGATAGTGCACGCCGGTCTGAATATTGCGCTTGGCCAGGAATTCCGCGAGTTCATCACGCTTCGCAGTCCGCACCACAAACAGATGATAAACCTGCCGTGCCCAATTCATGCGAACCGGTGTCACGAGGTCACCAATGCCGGCAAGTCGAGCAATGTATCGGTCCGCTACGGCGATACGGTGGTTGGTCCAGTCGTCCAAGTGCTTGAGTTTGGCGCTGAGGATTGCGGCTTGGAGACCATCAAGCCGTGAATTGCGCCCCTCGAACTCGTGGTTGTATTTTGCGATACGACCATGATTGGCAATCATGCGGAGGCGCTTTGCCAGTTCCGCGCTGCCCGTGGTGATGGCTCCTGCATCGCCATAGGCGCCAAGATTCTTGCCGGGATAGAAGCTGAAGGTTGCAACGTCGCCGATGGTGCCAACCTTCTTCCCGTCAAATTGGGCGCCATGAGCCTGCGCACAGTCTTCGATGATCCGCAAATCGTGCTCGTTTGCGATCTTGGCCAGTTCTGCCATGTCGCAAGGATGCCCATAGAGATGAACCGCCATGATGGCCTTGGTTCGATCCGTTATCTTCTGGCGCACGCTCTCGGGGCTGATGGTGTAGCAGCCAGGATCAACATCGGCGAATACAACCACATGCCCGGCGCGTGATACGGCTTCCGAACTGGCGATGAAGCTATTTGCGGGGACGATGATTTCCGAACCAGGGGGCAGGTCGAGTGCCTCTATGGCAATCTCGATGGCATCGGTGCCATTTCCAACTCCGATGCAATGCTCAGCGTCCACCCATGCAGCAAAATCAGCCTCGAACTGCGCGACATATTTGCCACCGATAAAGGCGGACTGAGCGATGACATCGGCTATCGCGCTGTCAATTTCCGTCTTGATGGAATTGTACTGGGCATTCAGGTCCAGGAACTTAATCATCAATTTTCCTCAAAAAACGCGCCGGATTGCCGACGTAAATGCCTGGTTGGTCGATATCGCGCGTCACGGTCGCACCGGCGCCAATGACAACATCATCGCAGATGCGCACCGGCAGGATTGTTGCGTTGCTGCCGATGGAGACCCTGTCCCCAATTCGGGTAGACTTCCACAAGGTCTTATCGCCGCGCGCAGGACCGCCCTTGGCAAACAGGTCATTGATAAACATGACGCCGTGTCCAACAAAGCAGTCGCAACCGATATCGACGAATTCGCAGATAAAACTGTGGGACTGGACGCGCGTCCGAGCGCCGATGGTAACGGATTTCTGAATCTCGACGAAGGGACCGACGAAGACATCGTTACCCAGGCTGCAGCCATAGACATTGGACGGCTCAACGACGACGACACGCTCACCGGCCGTAACGTTCTTCAGTCCAACCTGCCGCAACTCGATTGCCATCAGTCGCGCCCCAGCCTGGTGACATGGTCCGACGAACCGACTTCAACCGGCTTACCGGTTTCGACGGATTCATAAATTGCATTGATCAACTGCAGGCTGCGACGTCCAGCTTCGCCGTCGATGACATATTGCCGGTCATTGCTGATGGCATCGACCACATGCTCATAATAAGCTTGGTGGCCGAACCCATACACATTGGGCGGATTAACCGAGTGGGTTTCTATAACATCGGCATCGCTCGGCCCTGCGTCCAGAAAGTTCCAGACTTTCAGCTTGTTGACGGCAAAGCCGCCAATTTCTACCGCCCCGCGTTCGCCGAGAAGCGAGATGGAGCCCTCAAGGTCCTTCGGTCTGACAGCTGTCGTCGCCTCGATGATACCAAGTGCACCATTCATGAACTCGAGCACAACGACTGCCGTATCTTCTGCCTCGATATCCACTAGGGCGGTCGAGGTCTTGGCGAAGACACTTCGAACAGGCCCCATCATCCACTCAAGCAGGTCCACATGATGGCTTGCCTGGTTGGTCAGCACGCCACCGTCAAACCGCCAGGTCCCGCGCCAATTATCCTGAGCGTAATAGGACTGATCGCGGGACCAGCGCACCCTAACGGTTCCCATGACGAGCTTGCCGAAGCGTCCTGCTTCCAGCGCTTCACGCAGCTTGGTAACGGGCACATTGAAGCGGTTCTGCTTGACCACGAACAGCCGGATATTGGCGGCTTTGCAGGCGGCGATCATTTTGTCGGCGTCAGCGACGGTCAAGGCCATCGGCTTTTCGACGATGAGATGCTTTCGGTAGGGGGCGAGCGCTATGACATGCTCCGCATGACGACCGCTTTCCGTCAGGATCGTCACCACGTCAGGCTGCTGTTCGGCCATCATCTGATGGACATCTGTATAGTATGGCACGCCGAACTTTTCACCGATCGTCCGCGCCTTCTCAATATCGAGATCGCAAACGCACGCAAGTGTCGCCCCTTCGATCTGCTTATATCCGAGCAACTCGGAGTGCCGCTTGGCGATGCGTCCGCATCCCATCAGTGCAAAACGAAGCATTGGTTCTCCTAAGGCCAAAAGCCAAGTTGATTTAATGGGCCTTCTCGACGACAGGCGCGCCGCCTTCGGAAACAGCGGAGGTGCCGTCTTCCTGGATGAGACCAAACAAGATGCCACGAGCAGCACTTTCGTCGCGATCAGCGAGTGCTGCGGTCAGGCGCTCCATGGCGTGACCAATCTCCTGCAACCCGGCTTCGAAACCCGGCGCACGCATGATCTTGGGATGGGTCGTCATCTCCGCATTTGCCTGATCGTAGAAGAGTTCCTCGAACAGCTTCTCGCCCGGCCGCTTGCCTGTCACGACAATTTCGATATCCCCGTCGGGATTGGCCGCATCGCGCACCTTCAGGCCAGCAAGTCTGATCATGTTCTCCGCAAGGCTGCTTATCAGCACAGGCTCACCCATATCGAGCAGAAAGATGTCTCCGCCTCTCGACAAGGCGCCGGCCTGGACGATCAGTTCTGCGGCTTCATGGATCGACATGAAATAGCGCGTCATAGTTTCGTCTGTCAGCGTCAATGGCCCGCCGCGGCGAATCTGCTCCTTAAAGAGTGGTACGACGGAGCCATTGGAGCCTAGAACATTGCCAAAACGCACGGCGGAAAACCGCTGGCCAGTTCCCTTCGCCACTGCTTCGGACGCTTTTTGCTCGACGATGAGTTCGGCCCAGCGCTTAGTTGCGCCCATGACGTTCGTGGGCCGCACGGCCTTGTCGGAGGAGATAAGGACGAAGCTTTTGACGCCTAGATCGAAAGCGATGTCGGCGACCATTTTGCTGCCGAACACATTGTTCCGGATACCCTCGAGAACATTTGCTTCGACAAGAGGGACGTGCTTGTGGGCGGCGGCATGGAACAGCACATCTACGTGGTGACGCGTTATCGCGTCTTTCACCACATCACGATCGCCTACCGAACCGAGCACTGGCACCACGGACAGGTCCGCATCGCCAGCCAACTCCCGATCGATATTGTAGAGGGCAAATTCATTGGCCTCGAACAATACCAAGCGCTGCGGCCCCCAATTGGCGATCAAGCGGCATAGCTCCGAACCAATAGAGCCACCCGCACCGGTCACCATGATCGTCTTGCCCTCGATCATCGCTCGCAGCAGCGCCGGCTCGGATGGTACGGATGAGCGGCCAAGCAATTCGTCGATGTCTATTTCGCGAATGTGGCTGATGGAGTACTTGCCCGACACCAGGTCGGAAATGGGTGGGACGGTCCGCAGCTTCACGCCGTACTGAACAAAGCTCGATACAATTTCCTGACGGCTATTTGCTGTCAGGGAGGGAACCGAGAGAATAACGTCTTGCACGCCGTAATGAGACGCTAGATGCGACATGCTCGCGCGGCTGAAAACGCGGACGCCAGCGACATCTCTACCTTGCAAAGATGCGTCATCGTCTATGAATGCCACGACGCGATGGACACCTTGGCGACGCAGGGAATTGACGAGTTGAGCTCCGGATTCACCAGCCCCGAAAATAACGACTGGCCGCTTTTTTATTTCTGAACCGGTCGAACTCCATAGGACCTTTTTTGCTATGAACCGGCTGCCACCGATCAGCATTGTAGAAATGGCCCAGTAAAGAAGTGGGACAGACCGGGGCACGACACCTCGCCCAGCCATTTCTGACAGAAACACCATTACGACCCAGCACACAGCAGCAAGGGTCGTCGCCTGGACAATCGTCCATAGCGCCCGTTCGGGCAGGTAACGAATAACTGCTCGGTAGAGACCGAGCCGAATGAATATGGGAAGGGCGACAAGCGGCGCACTGGCGATGATAACGAACTGATCGACTGTGTTGGGTGGGGACCACGACCCGTATCGCATAGCAAAACTTGCCCACAGCGCCAAAGATAGCGCCGTGACGTCAAACCCGATCAGAATAACGCGCTTCCATGGCCGAGGAAGATCGCCAATGGCGCCCATTACCGAACTATTCATGAAGTATTTTCCTGGAAGGGGAGGTGTCTACAAGGCCCGCCCCGACTAAAATGCATAAGATGACAATTGGAATACATGCGGCAGCGAAAAGGCCCCACCCCCAATTGTCGAACGTCTGCGCCAAGTAAGCCAGTGGATAGATCCAGCACAGGTTAATTGCAAGATAGATCAGTGTGGTGCGCCGATGCCCCCCTGGAAGCCGGGACAGCTTCTGGTAGGCATGCGTGCGGTGAGCCTTGAACCCACTCTCGCCCCGCAGAATCCGCGTAAGAAGCGTCATCGTGGCATCGCATACGAATAAAGCCGAAAGAATGAGAGCTGCAGGCATGTCGAGCCGCCCAGCAGCAATTAGCCCCAGAAAAATGCAAAATATGGCCATCGCCAAGAAGTTGCTTCCAGCATCACCCATGAATATCCGCGCGGGTGGCCAGTTCAGCACAAGGAAACCACTGGCGCAGGCTAGCACCACAAGATCGAGGAGTAGGAAGCTCTCTAGTCCCGACGCCGACACGTTGCCTGATGCGAGAGAGAATGAGGCCGCTGTCATAAAGATTGCTTGGGAAGAAGCAAGGCCATCTATCCCATCCATGAAATTGAAAAGGTTGATCCACCACACGCCCGCGATCACAATTAAGGGCGCGAGCACCCAGGCGTACACAGTCAGCCCGTGGTCGAGCGTCATGCCGAAGAACAGTATGGAAACAACAGCGCTGGTTAGGCAAAAATGCACAATTAGCCTTAGTTTGGCTGGCAGGTTCAGTCGGTCGTCAAGAAACCCAAGTAGTCCCACAAGGGCACAGACGAGGACAATTCCGAAAAGTCCAGAACTGACAAACAGCCCAGCACAACAACTCACTAGAACGATAGCGAGCCCACCGCCGCTTGGCGTCGGTACGGAATGCGACGAGCGCTCGTTCGGGACCTGAACAAGACCAAGCCGCATGGCATTTTTGCGCGTCAACTCTGCGATGGCTGCAGTAGCAATGAAGCACAGCGCCATCACTAGATACAAGTTGCTAGCGGGCATAACGTCTCTGACACCGATAGTTCATATTGGCGCAAAGAGCGCGATAGGCTGTGATTTGCAAGAGCAATGCGGCAACAGGCAGTGCAAATTTGGTACTCTATCCACCATGCAGTCACAAAGACCTTCTCAGCGGCCTAATGGCACAACGCGCTGGTTTTGGCGCCCAGCGGTAAGTTCAGCTGAAAATATCGCGATAGACCGCGCGGCGCGGGCGCGCAGCGGTCTTGCGCCTAGACTCAAACTCGTGGAAGA
Source organism: Devosia sp. Leaf420 (assembly GCF_001425445.1). Lineage (GTDB taxonomy): Bacteria > Pseudomonadota > Alphaproteobacteria > Rhizobiales > Devosiaceae > Devosia. The sequence goes on from NZ_LMQU01000016.1 coordinate 19,387, forward strand.
AGGCCACAACCCACCAGCAGGAGCCAGCAGCATGGATCGCATCCCAGCACCGCAGGAAATTGACAAGAGCCTTTTTACTCCTGGCGCGACGCCCTTGACTGCAAAATATGGCCTTCCGGAAAAGGTTCAATTCTGCAAGCGCTGCGTTATCTCCAACCAGCGACCCAACTCGGCCGTCGAGTACTCGCACACCAAAAATTCGAAGAAGACCACGATTCATTTTGACGAAGAAGGCATTTGCGACGCCTGCCGCTTCGCAGAGCGCAAGCAGTCTGGCATCGACTGGGAAGATCGCGATCGCCAGTTGCGCGAACTGTGCGACCGACACCGGAGTAAAGACGGTAGCTATGACTGCATCGTTCCAGGTTCAGGCGGCAAGGATAGCTTCTACGCGTCCCATATCTTGCGCACAGTTTATGGTATGCATCCGCTGACGGTGACCTGGGCGCCGCATGTATATACGGAGTGGGGCTGGCGCAATTTCCAGCGCTGGATTCACGCAGGTCACGATAATCTGCTGATGACGCCAAATGGCCGGGTACATCGTCTCCTGACGCGACTGGCTGTCGACCTTCTGTTCCATCCTTTTCAGGCCTTCATGTTTGGTCAGAAATCCTTGGCGCCAAAGATGGCACTGCTGCATAAAATTCCTCTGGTCTTCTACGGCGAAAACGAAGCAGAATACGGCAACCCGATCGGCGACACAGAGACCGCCAAGCGCGATTGGTCGTATTTTACCGCGAAAGATCAGTCTCAGGTTTATCTCGGTGGCGTCTCCGTGGCCGATTTGAAGGGCCATTTCGGCGTGGAGCAGCAGGATTTGCTGCCCTATCTGCCTGCAAATCCCGATCACATCGAACAGCTGGGCGTGGAAGTTCACTACCTTGGCTACTACAAGAGGTGGCACCCACAGGGCGCCTACTACTATGCCGTGGAGCATGGTGGCTTTGAAGCGTCGCCCGAGCGCACGCCGGGTACCTATTCCAAATACAATTCTATCGACGATCGCATCGATGATTTTCACTACTACACGACGGGTACAAAGTTTGGCATCGGCCGTGCCTCTTATGACGCGGCACAGGAAATCCGATCGGGCGAGATTGACCGTGACGAAGGCGTCGCACTCGTAAAGCGCTTTGATCACGAATTTCCGACGCGTTTTGCCGAGGAGATATTCGCCTATCTGAGCATCCCAGAGAACGAATTCCCCGAAGCAAGCAAGATGTTTGAGCAGCCGATTTTGGACAGCGAATACTTCCGTAAACTCACTGACAATTTCCGATCCCCTCATCTTTGGCAGTGGAGCGACGATCGATGGTCGCTGCGTCATCCTGTCTGGGCAACCTGAGAAACGCGCGTTTCTGGGTCTAGACCGGCATCGTTGAATTAGCCCACCGACGAATGGGCTAAATCTGCATTCGGAGGCCCACCAAGATTGGTGGGCCTGGTTTTCGGGCGCGTGATATTTGGGGTATAGACTCCGCACCACAGCGTTTTAAGCAACTACCATAACGATAGGAGGGCAATTGCGCGCCTAGAAGGGCAGGGGGCCCTTGCTTGTCGTCGACCTGATGCCAAAGTCAACAATCACAGCATAATGAACGTGACGAGCACCCAACAGCCCTGCAGCGAGTGCGTAGGTGCCGTTCCAATCCATTCACGATCGAAGGTGATAAGTCACTTTTGCTCGTGCAAGCTTGAAACCGCTCTGATAAAGGACGCGAATTCTTCCGGAAACTTACGAATAGCGCCGAATGGAGCGTGCGATGTCCTCCCCCAACGAACGCATCTCGCCCTCGGACCTGTTGGCGGTCGCCGCTGGGGGGGCGCCATTTCTGTTGATATTGCCGATCGTAGCTGCCGCTGGAACTTACCTTCTCATGGCGAGCACGCCACCCTCGTTTAGGGCAGAAGCAGCCATTCAACATGCAGTCAATGTACCAGGAGCAAGTGTCGCACCATTGCCCCCGCTCGCATCTGGGGCAGGGTCGGTTATTGTTATGGAGGCGCAAACCGCGGACGCAGCCATAAGCGCCGTGAAGGCTGAGTTGGCACGCCTGAAATCAGACCTTCCTGAGGGATTGACGTCGGTCGGGGCCGCTATCGATAGGGAGACTTTAATCTACCAAGATCTGCGCGACAAAATCGTACAAGGACTTGATAGACAGATAGCAAGCCAAGGCGGAATAACGGAGCGTGTAAACGCCATCATACGCCTCAACGGACTGTTACGAACCCTTCAAAACGAAAAGCTGTCAATCGAATCTGCTAAAGTGAGTGCAAGCAACGGCGCAGAAGATTTGGAGATACATGTTGAGCGCGTTTCGGCTAGTCCGGTACGTGGCGCCTTAATGGCCGCAATTGCAGCTGCGGTCCTCGTTTATGTACTGAATTTTTCTCTGTGGCGCTGGCGAATATTTGCCGCAAATCCTGCATCTATGGACCGCTTCAACTCAGCTCGGAAGGCATCGTTTCCTTTCGCCCGGTTCGCACAAAAGTGAGCACGGCTGCCGCCCAGAAGGCATAGTTCGAGATGTATCCGGATGATTGAATGATGCTCAGCAACGGTAGGCAGAGCAGGAATGTGAAACGTCCCAGTTCAGCTGGCTCAAGGCGCTCAGCAAGCAGATAGCGCGTCAGCATTAGGGCAAATACCGCAGCAAACGGTATGTAAAAGGCCGGCCCAAGATCAAAGACCAGCTCAGCGATGGCGTTGTGCAGACTTTGTGCCGTCATCGCATCATACTGTGGCATTGTGAGAACATGCACTGTGCCGCCAGGTCCCATTCCAAGCCACCACGATTTGCCCATTTCTATCAGGTTGAAGATCAAGGCATCGGTTCTGTTGAAAACTGATCCAGGCAGCAAAAATGGATCGAGATTTGTCACACGTCCGAATGCTTCAAGTGCTGACTCTGCGTCATCGATTGAAAAGAAAACTGCCCCGGCAAGGCCAGCTCCTGCCAAAAAAACACCTCCAGCTACGAATACGAGCACCGGATACGCGAAACGTCGCACAAGGAACGGCATCGCCATTGCAGTAAACGGTGCTATGACGCACACGAGCAGCGCAGCCCTAGCGTCATTCACCACATTAATCAGAAGAACGCTGAATGCTATCACTACCTTGCTGGCAAGAGGTTTTTCACCGAACAAGACAAGGATGAGATACGCACTCAAAAAAAGCGCAAGGTCATTTGGCGTGTAGAAATAAGCCGTGCCGTATCCGTATTGCCGATAGCCCCAAGTCCCCGGCACATCGAAATCGAACAGCATCTGCAATACGAAGATCAAGAGCGCTGCGGCTGCAAGAACGTCCATCAGTCGTTCGGCATCTTGTTCGAAGGAGGCGGAGTTTCTTTTCCAGCTAAGGAGCAACTCCACCATTGTGAGGGCCAAAAAGTAAAATACCGTTTGGCTTGCCATATCCCGTAGCGGGGTGCCGTAGGTTAGGCCAACCACCCAACCATAGCCAATAATCAGACCGACACCAATTGCTCTTGCTCGTGCTTCGGCCGATGTCGACCAAATCCATGAAATTACGAAGGGTGCAGAGACGTAAAAGCCCGACACGCTAGTGTCTGGTACGCGCAAGACAACATTGAAAGCGCCAATGACTACAAGAAGCGGCAGGATGAACGTTGGCGAGAACGTCGTCGGGTATCTGGCCTGATCTGACAAAAAGAACTCCTGCATCGTGTACCCGCAGCGAATGCGGGTTACTTAGCGTTCCCTACGACATTTCGTTGGGCAATTCGTAACTACGTGATTCTAACGGAATTTCACAAATTAACACAGCCATTGAAGGTGCTCGACTAGGGGGCTAGCCACCGAAACAGGGTCACCCGTCCCACTCCGCGTGGACTACTGTCTAGGATGATCCGATCCAAAACGAAGCCAAGGTTGGCCATTTCGTCGATGACCATGTCGTCCACTTCGATCTGGATCGAATAGTGTACGGTGACCCTTCAAGCTTACTGGCCACGGCTGCATCATATGTGGGCATATCGTGCAGCACGTAGCTGTAGACGTAATAACCTAGAAATGGCCGGATATTGTTGTATAGCCTGAAACCGTGGCTGAAGCCACCGCCCACTTGAGCGGAACCTAAGGGGCCCAGGCTCATCAGTGCCTGCTTCATTGTGGTCTCGTACTGATCGAACAAGTGCATTTTCGAGTGCTGGACACTTCATATCGCCAGCCAAAGTGTTGCAATTGTCAGGAGCGCACAGCGCCCGAGACTCCATGGCATAAGCTAGCTAATCGAAAATGGAATCAAAAATATAATAAATGGAAGAAGGAATGCCAGTTTTGAATGGGATATTCATTCGCGAAAAGCGTCTGTGCAATGAAAATTACCAGAAATATTAACATCAGGCGATCAAATCGCGCATTTTCACTTGTAGTGTCTTAGCGAGTATATCGTAAGCGGGTAGCCGAGGCCGTTACTGCCTGAAGTTCCATGGCATGAGGTCGTCGATCTTGCTGTTTGGCCAGCCGGCTGCGATGCGTTCGAGGGTCTGTGTCAGCCAGGCATGGGGATCGACGCCGTTCATCTTAGCGGTAGTGATCAGCGTCGCGATTGTGGCCCATGCGCGCCCACCACCATCGGAGCCGGCAAAGAGCGCATTCTTGCGGGTAATGGTCTGCGGGCGGATTGCGCGTTCGACGATGTTGGAGTCGATCTCGATTCGACCATCGGCGAGGAAGCGCTCGAGGGCGGCGCGGCGGCTCAGGGTATAGCGGATGGCCTCGGCAAGTTTGGATTTACCCGACAGGCGCGGCAGCTCCCGGTCCAGCATGGCGAACAGCTCGGTGACGATGGGGCGGGAGCGCTCGGCCCGGATGCTGGTGCGCAGTTCGGCGCCATGGCCGCGGATATCCTCCTCGATGGCCCAGAGGGGCGCCATCGCCTTGACAACAGCGCTGGCAAAGGGCGAGCTATCGCTGGCATGCAGGTCGAAGAACTTGCGCCGCGAATGGGCCCAACACCCGGCCAGGGTCATGGCATCATTGGTGCCACGATCCTTGCCCAGCCGATTATAGGCGGCATAGCCGTCGACCTGCAGGATACCGCCATCCAGATGCTGGGCGACGCAATCGCCTGATCGACTGTCTTCGAAGCGATAAGCCGCCATCGGCGGTCCTGATCCACCGAATGGCCGATCGTCCCGGGCATAGGCCCAGAGCCAGGCGGTCTTCACCTTGCCCGAGCCCGGCGCCAGGGTCGGCAATCGGGTCTCGTCGGCAAAGACCCGTTCGCCCTGTTTGATAGTATGCAGGACGTATTGAGCCAGCGGCTCGAGCTCGAAGCCGACCCGGCCCATCCACTGGGCCATCAGCGAGCGATCCAGTTCCACGCCATCGCGGGCGTAAATTTCTTCCTGCCGATAGAGCGGCAAGCCATCGGCGTACTTGCTGACCGCCACCTGGGCCAGCAGCGCCTCGGTAGGAATACCGCCGGCAATCAGGTGATCGGGTGCCGGCGCCTGCACGATACGGTCTTCGCCGTCAGCCAAGCGGTAGGCGTATTTTGGTCGGCGGGTGACGATGACGCGGAACGTGGCCGGGGTCACATCGAGGCGCTCGGAGACGTCCTCGCCAATGCGAACAGCTTCAAGGCCTACGCAATCGGCCGGGACCTCTGGTTCGATAATCTGCTCGATGCGTTCCAGATGCGGCGCAAAGCCCTTGCGCGGCCGCGGCGGACGGGGGGCAGCAGTTCCAGCGCGCTTGTCGCGTTCGGCCCGGATTGCACCCAGCCCCGTCTGCAACTCGTCGAACACGAAGGCCATCTGTTCGGCATCGAGCGGATCGATCCGTAGCTTTTCCGAGCGGGTCCCGAACTGTGCTCGTTTGAGCATGGCCACGATCGATTCAAGCCGAGCGATCTTTTCGGCGTCGGCCGCCTTAGCCGCATTCATTTGGGCGATTGCGGCTTCATGGGCAGCAACCTCGGCTTCCAGCGCCAGACGCTTCTGCTCGGCCGCCGCCTCCCTGGCGTGGGCAGCCACAATCATCGCCCTGAGGGCGGCGATATCATCGGGAAGCTGCTGCGGATCGGCCGGGTTCATGCCCGCACAATGGCACAAACCACCCCGGATTGCCTCAGCTTTTGCGTCTGTGAGTCAGTCTGCCGCAGGCTTTTACCCAGCCGATTGTGGCCGGCTCGCCGGCACCGCCCGAACCCGTTTCCAGTCCATACCATCGACCAGGGCCAGCAGTTGGGCATGGCCTAATTGAACCCGACTGTGCCCGATCCGCGGCCAGCAGAACGCCGCCTTCTCCAACCGCTTGGCGTAAAGGCACAGGCCAGTGCCATCCCACCACACGATCTTGATCCGGTCCGCCCGTTTTGCCCGGAACACATAAAGCGAACCGTTGAACGGATCGGCACCCGCATCCCGAATCAAGCCGATCAGGCCATCGGGTCCTTTCCTGAAACCGAAGGTTCCGCGAAGCGAATTCCACCGGCTGGCTGGCCAGGAACACTTTACACCCGAGGGGATCATGCCGAGCGGACGGCGCGGAGGACACGGCGCAGATGATCCTCGCTGACCATCGGCCCAACGCGGACGGTGGCACCAGCGATACCGATCTCGATAACCCCGCCCGAAGCGCCAGCCTCTTCGCCAGGCTCTTCCCGTCGTTCAACCTGGCCCTTGGCGATGGCTTTGCGGCGCCAGCCGAACAGTTGCGACGGCGACATCCCGTATCGCCGCGCCACCGCCGAAACGTTTACGTCCGGGGCCAGCGCTTCTTCCACAATCCGCGCCTTGGTCTCGTCAGGCCAGTTGCGCCGCGCCACCGCAGGACTGTTCTCCATCCGGCTCGGCACGACCTCGAGCAACTGGAAACTTCTATCACTGGGCATATGCGCAGACATAGGAACTCACACCGTCGTCAAAACCACGGTGCCAATACCTCAGTCGCACACCTCAGGTCAGACGGGATCTCCTTGGCGCTTACAGTATATCGAGTGGTGAAAGCAGTTAACGATACGATTGAGATAACCATGCCAGCTAGGGGCGCTTCGAAAGTGTGAGGTACTTGATTGAACAGGAGGAACTGCTTGATCTCTTGGAAATTAATGAGAGCCTGTTCAAAAAGTGAGGTTGACGCGCCGCCTGCCACGCGCCTGCTGAACATAGACAAATAGTTCAGAACAGGATCGATCCCACCAACGCTAAGGTAGATGGCGAGTAGCTATAGGCCTACGACTATGACCCCGGCAACGGCACTACAGAGTGCTACGCGCAGCAAAATATCCCAACTGCGAAGGCGAATTGACTCCAGCAGACAGAGCGAAATTACAGCGGCAAGCGCAAACAAATTTGTCGGATATACAAATGTAGGCCCTCGAGCGAAAACCAAGCGCAGTGCCGTCCGAGCGGCGTTGTAGTTAATGAGAATTCACCTTATCAGGCCCTGTGCAGAACAACGGACTCCGACCTTTCAGGGATACCACGGAGCTATGAGGGTTTGTTGATGAACGCTTCCCGCAGGCCTTGCCCTTCGGAAGGTCTCTCAGTCGGAAAAGGTGGGTCAGTGGCATTGGTGCCTTTGCCAGCTTTTTTGGAGTTGGCCAATGCGCTAGAGCGCGGAAATGTCTGATAACGACACCTATCGGTCGCGTTTTCGCCCCCCATCATTTGAGGGCAGGCTCCCGCAGTCCTTTCCACAATTCCTGCGCGAAGCCGAAGCGTAGAGACTGCAGGTCGAGAGACTTCGGCTATCTCCTCGCCCAATGCGTGCTGCAGACCATTCACCTCCGAAATTGCTTGATGTTTTCCCGCGTCCCGCGATTGAGCGGGCGGAACCGAATTTGCGATCTTGCTGAAGCCGCGGAAATGTGCAAATTTCGTTTTGCATACGAATGCAAAATGGGGTGTGTTCGGATGTGGTTGGCAGGGAACGCCAGCAGGGAGTGCGACATCCAGGGACGTCGCGATAACGCACCGGCACGAATGTGCCGAGCCAGGAGAACACAATGAAGCCCTTCTTTATGCTCGCCGTTTCGACGGTTGCTTTGGCCCTTGGAGCAGGTGCTGCTTACGCCGAATGTGGGATCGAGGCCGGTTCGGTCCGTATTCTGAGCAATGACTTTGAGGCGCTACGTCTCGTCAACACGACGGCCGAAGAATGCGCCAGCGATAGCGTGACGGTAACGGCAAACGCGACGGCCGAGCACAAGAACCTCCAGGTGCCGGCGCTCTCGATCAATCCAGCCGAATATACAGTGGCAGTCGTCGCCAACAATTCCATCGTTCCGCTGATGAATGATGATCTCATTCGTCCGCTCGATGATCTCGTGGCTGAGTATGGCGCTTCGCTGCAGCCGAACCAGCTGATCAAGATCGACGGCAAGACCATGGCTGTCGCCTTTATGGGCAATGCTCAGCATCTTTTCTATCGCAAGGACATCCTCGATAAGGCCGGCATTGCCGAGCCGAAGTCCTATGAGGACATCCTGGCTGCCGCGGAAAAGATCAAAGCCGATGGCTTGATGGAATATCCGCTGGCTGCTTCCGACAAACCCGGTTGGGACCTCGCTGCAGAATTCGTCAATGCCTATCTCGGCACCGGTGGCGAGTTCTTCGCGCCCGGCTCGGCCGAACTCGCCATCGACAACGAAAACGGCATGAAGGTTCTCGAAACCATGAAGGCGCTGACCGCTTACATGGATCCGGACTACCTGACCTTTGACGCCAATGGCATCCAGGCCGAATACAAGGCCGGCAAGGTTGCCATGATGGTGCAGTGGGGCTCGCTCGCGGGCGACATGCTCAAGGGTGAGGGTGCTGCCGAAGGCGTTGTCGAAAACACCGTGATGGCTGGCGCGCCGACTATTGGCGGCGGCACGGTTCCGGCCGTTGCGCTCTGGTGGGATGGTTTCACCATTGCCAAGAACATTTCGGATGAAGACGCTGCGGCCTCGTTCCAGGCCATGGTGCATGGCATCAGCCCGGAAATGGTTGCTGCCAACCCAACCGTCGCGACCTGGCTCGTGTCTGGTTATGAACCTGGTCCGAACGCCGTCGGCGTGATTGCGACCGCAAATGCCGGTGCTCGTGCCTATCCGATGCAGCCCTATATGGGCCTGCTGCACACTGCCCTCTCCTCGGAATTGGCCGAATACATGGCCGGTAAGGAAGACGCCACCCAGGCCCTGGCGGACGTCAAGGCCGCCTATGACACCGCTGCCAAGGAAGGCGGCTACCTCTAAGGTCGTCTCTTCCCCGGGCAAGTTACAGCCCCGGGGCACTGAACCGCACCTTCCCCTTGATGGGGGAGGCGGGGAGGGGGGATGTGAGCCACGATATCGTGGCGATCGACCCCCACCCTTGGTGCCTCCCTAGAAGGGGAGGTTGTCGACTGAGACACCGCGCCCTTTCTGGTGCACGCTCAGTGCGTACTCCCCGCTCAAACTTCGAGGAGGCATTGCATGCCGCACAAGACATTCTTTGCTTTCATTCTACCCTCCCTGATCGCTATGGCGCTCTTTATCGCGCTGCCGATCGTTTCGGTCGTGGTGCAGAGTTTCCATGTCGAACATGGGCGCATCCTCGTCGAGGTAGAAAGCTGCCAGCCTTTTGGCGGATGTACCAAGGAAACGCGCGTAGACACTGCGGCGATGTCTGAGCTCAAGGCCGCGCAGCCAATGGGCCAGTTCAATGGTTTTGGGACCTATCTCAATCGTGGCCATTTGGCGGTTAACGAAATCGGCGCCATTCTCGCCAACAACAATGGCTTTGGCGATATCGTCACCCGCATCTACAATCTGCCGTTCTACAAGGCGCTCAGCTTCACGCTGGTCTTCTGCTTCGTCGTAACGCCGCTGGCGATGGCGCTCGGTTTTGCCATTGCGCTGGCAGTAAACACGCTGCCAAAGGTCACCAAGGGACCGGTGATCTTCTTTTCGCTCCTGCCCATGATCATCACCCCGCTGATCGGCTCGCTGATCCTTTATTGGATGATCCAGCCAAACGGGATCATCGGCGCGACCCTGCGCCACGTCTTCAACGATCCAACCCTGTCGCTGCGCCAGTCGCCGGCACTGACTTGGTTCTCGCTGTTGTTCTATGGCGTCTGGACCAATGCGCCGTTCAGTTTCGTGGTCTTTTATGCCGGGCTCCAGACCGTGCCGGCGGATACGCTTGAATCGGCGATGATCGACGGCGCTTCGCGCTGGGAGCGCATCCGCTATATTGTGATTCCGCATCTTGCCCCACTCGCCACCTTCGTCGCGCTGGTGCAGCTCATGGACAATTTCCGCGTGTTCGAACCGATCGTCGGTTTCTCGGCTGAGGCCAATGCGACTTCGCTGAGTTGGATGATCTTTAATGATCTCGCCGGCGATGCGCAGCTTTTCGGGTCGGCCGGCGCCACGTCGGTGTTGACCATTATCGGCGTCGTCATTCTCCTCACGCCGGTACTTATCCGCACCTGGCGCGAATTCAACCATAAGGTGGTCTGACATGTCCCAAGCCACGCTGTCCCACAAGCGCCCGCTGGGCCTCACCATCCTGATCACCGGCTTCATCGTCGTCTGGGTGATACTCGCCGCCTTTCCGTTCTTCTGGACGGTCTGGGGATCGTTCAAGGTCGAGCCAGACTTCTTCTCTCGCGAAAGCTGGTGGAACGCGATTTTCGGCGTCTATACCCAGCGGCAAAATGACGGCAGCGCCTTTACCGGCTCGGGCTACTATGGCGCCTGGGTGACCCGTGAATTCTGGCGGGCGGTCGGCAATACGGCCATTGTCACCGTCTCGGTCACTGTCATCTCGCTCACTCTTGGCACGCTGGGCGGCTATGCCTTGGCGCGGTCGGGCCAGCGCTATGCGTTCTGGATCCTGATCCTGGCGCTGGTGTTCCGCGCCATGCCGCATATCACGCTGGTTTCTGGCTATCTGCTGCCTTTCTTTCAGCTCAATATTTGGGGCGTGCTGCCGACCTCAATCATCGTACTCGTCGCCATCAATCAGCCTTTCACGCTTTGGATGCTGCACTCGTTCTTCCTCTCGATCCCCAAGGACCTCGATGAAAGCGCGATGGTTGATGGCTGTTCACGCTTCGAAGCGTTCCGCCGCGTGATCATTCCGGTGATGTGGCCGGGCGTGGTGACGACGGGGCTTTTCAGCTTTCTTCTCGCCTATAATGACTTTGCGGTGACCTCGATGCTGCTCAGCGCCGACAATCAGACCATGGTGCCGAAGATTTCGAGCTTCCTTGGGTCGGTGCAGGAGCAGGGCAATGTCATGTTCGCCGTGGCAGCTGTGGTTTCGGCCACCGTGCCGCTCTTTATTCTCGTGCTCTTTTTCCAACGCCAGATCGTCTCGGGCCTCACGGCCGGCGCAGTAAAGGGATAAAAATATGGCCCAGATCCGTCTCAAGAACGTCTCCAAGCGCTGGAACAATTTTGTCGGCGTCGATAATTTCAACCTCGATATCGCCGATCAGGAATTCCTCGTACTGCTCGGCCCCTCGGGCTGCGGCAAGACGACGACCATGCGGATGATCGCGGGTCTCGAAGAGATCACCGAGGGTGAGATTTGGATCGGGGATCGACTGGTCAACAAGCTCGAGCCCAAAGATCGGGACATCTCCATGGTGTTCCAGAGCTATGGCCTCTACCCCAATATGACGGTCTACGAGAACATCCGCTTTCCGCTGAAAGTGCGGAAAATCCCGCAGGATCAGCACCATGAGCGCGTCATGGCGGCGAGCAAAATGGTCGAGCTCGACGATTTCCTGCAGCGCCGTCCGGCAGCGCTTTCGGGCGGTCAGCGTCAGCGCGTTGCTTTGGCGCGGGCGATCGTTCGTGAGCCCAATGCCTTCCTAATGGACGAGCCGCTGTCGAACCTCGACGCAAAGCTGCGTGTCTCGACGCGCGCCCAGATCAAGAACCTGCATCATACGCTCAAGCGCACGACGATCTATGTGACGCATGACCAGATCGAAGCCATGACGTTGGCCGATCGCGTCGTGGTGATGAACAAGGGTCTGGTGCAGCAGGTCGGCACACCAATGGAGATTTATGATCGGCCGGCTAATACCTTTGTCGCGAGCTTTATTGGTTCGCCGGCAATGAACCTGATCAAGGGTGCGATCGAAGGCGGGGTTTTTACGGCGGCTGGTATTCGTATCGAGGGGCTAACCCCGGCGGCCAAGGGGCCGGTGACGCTGGGCTTTCGTGCGGAAGATGCGACGCTGGCAGAAAGCAATGGGCAAATCGAGGCGCCGATCTATACGGTCGAGCTCTTGGGTGAAGCGACCATGCTCTCGATGCGCGTTGCGGGCGAACTGGTTTCGATCAAGGTCAGCAAGGACTATCGCGCCGAGATCGGCGACATGGCGCGCGTTGCCATTCCCGCCACGGCCTGCCATCTCTTCGATCATTCGACTGGTGCGCGGATCGCCTGAAATGTGCAGTGACGACCGGTCCGACCGGGCCGCCTATTTCCGCGATCGTGCTAAGGCAGCTGGGCTCCGCTTGAGCGAGGGCGAGGCTGAAAGCCTTTTTGGTCTTGCCGCCTGGATGAGCGATGGTCTCGCGGGGCCGACGCGGGCAGCGCCTGACGATGCGGTGTTGGATCTCGATATCGCCGAGCTTGGTGCGCGTCTGCGCGATGGTCGGCTGACCTCGGTTGCACTGATCGAAGCGACCTTGCAGAGGATCGCAGAACGGGGTCCATCCTATCTGGCCTTTTATGCCGTTGCCGGGGAACAGGCACGCTTGGACGCGCAGAAGGCCGATGCCGAACTTGCCGAGGGGCAGGATCGCGGGCCGCTTCATGGCATTCCCGTCGGCATCAAGGACATGATCGACGTTGCAGGGCTGGCGACAACCGCGAACGCGCCGGGACGGCGTGAAGCCGTTGCAACGGCAGATGCCGAAGTGGTGCGGCGGCTGAGTGAGGCTGGGGCAGTCATCATCGGCAAGCTTGCTACCTATGAATGGGGCACGGTGGGACCGGATAAGCGCGGGCTGTTTCCGCCCGCAAAGAACCCCTGGAGCCTTGAGCATATTACCGGTGGTTCGTCTTCGGGGTGTGCGGTGGCGGTTGCCGGTGGGCTCCTCCGCACAACGATCGGCACGGATACAGGTGGCTCGGTTCGCGGGCCGGCTTTCTATTGCGGTGTGGTTGGTTTCAAACCGACATTCGGATCGGTGCCCGAGGATGGGGTGCTCACCATGTCGCCGAGCATGGATCATGTTGGGCCGATGAGCCGGACCGTCGCCGAAGCGGCGCTAACTTTCGATGTGATTGCCGCCAAGAGTGGCGACGAAGCAGCGGCGCGGCTTATCGGCCAGTCCGTTTCCGGGCTGTCGATCGGCTATGCCCGCAACTGGTTTGCCGATGATCCGCAGGTCATGCCTGCCGTGGTGGCGGCCATGGACGCTGCCTTGTCCAAGCTCAGTGAACTAGGCGCTTCGATCGGCGAGATCGACCTGCCGGACTATCCGTCGGTCGAGATTGCGGCCGCTGCTATCCTCCACAAGGAAAGTTTCGATTTCCACGCCGGGGAATTGCGGGAGCATCCCGACGCCTATGGCCGTCGCGCTTTCCTCAGCCTTGCTGGTGGTTTTGCGATCGACGACAGGGAACTGGCAGCGGCCCGGCAGATTGGGCGGGAGTTTACGTTAGGCGTCAATCGGCTGCTCGATGCATATGACGTCATTATCACCGTCGGCGCCCTGACGACAGCGCTGGAAGCGGCGCCTTTTGAAAAGGAAGCGGTTTGGACGCCGATGCGGACCATTGGCTTCAATGTTTCGGGGCATCCGGTCTTGGCGATGCCCATTGGTTTCCACGAGGGCTTGCCGATTGGGATGCAGATCATCGGACGCCATCACGACGAAGCTCGGATTATTCAGGTCGGCCATGCCTTTGAGCAGGCCACAGATTTCAGCCTGCAGCGACCACCAATACCAATCTGACTGTAGCCAAAGTTGAACTGGCTGACGTCATTCACTTGAATTATTGCATACGTATTCAGTATGCTCAAACCAACCATAATAGGAGCGTTCCATGCCGGTCTGGCTCAAGCGCGGTAAGGATGTCGAGGAGCGGGCGGAGGCGGATCGCCAGGTTCGCGCGACGGTCGAAGGCATTTTGGGCGACATCGAAAAGCGCGGCGACGCAGCTGTGCGCGAACTGTCGCATAAGTTCGACAAGTGGGAGCGTCCGGACTTTCGGCTGAGCCAGAAAGAGATCGACGACTGCAAGGCGCAGTTGACCGATCAGGATCTGCACGACATCGAGTTTGCCCAGAAGCAGGTTCGCAATTTCGCGCAGAAGCAAAAGGACACGATGCTCGACCTCGAGGTCGAGACTATGCCGGGCGTGACGCTGGGCCATAAGCACGTGCCGATTTCGGCCGTGGGTTGCTATGTGCCGGGCGGCAAATATCCGCTGCTGGCTTCGGCCCATATGTCGGTTCTTACTGCCAAGGTTGCGGGCTGCCCGCGCGTCATCACCTGTGCGCCGCCATTCAACGGCAAGCCGGCTCCGGCGATCGTCGCCGCCCAAGCCATGGCCGGAGCCGACGAAATCTACGTGCTGGGTGGCATTCAGGCGATTGGGGCGATGGCCATCGGCACCGAGAGCATTTCGCCGGTCGACATGTTGGTCGGCCCCGGCAATGCCTTCGTCGCCGAAGCCAAGCGACAGCTTTATGGTCGCGTCGGTATCGACCTTTTCGCCGGCCCGACCGAAACGCTGGTGATCGCCGACGAGACCGTCGATGGCGAACTCTGCGCTACCGATCTTCTCGGCCAGGCCGAGCATGGGCCGACGAGTCCCGCGATCTTGCTCACCAATTCGGAAAAGTTGGCGCGCGATACGATGGCCGAGATCGAGCGTCTGCTCACCATCCTGCCGACGGCTGATATCGCAAAAAAATCCTGGACTGATTTCGGTGAAGTCATCGTCTGCGACAGCTACGAAGAGATGCTGGCTGAGGCCGATCGCATTGCTTCGGAACATGTGCAGGTCATGACCGATCGAGACATGTGGTTCCGCGATAAGCTTTCGAACTATGGTGCGCTATTCCTCGGACCGCGCACTAATGTGGCCTATGGCGATAAGGTGATCGGCACCAATCACACCCTCCCCACCATGAAGGCATCGCGCTATACCGGTGGCCTCTGGGTGGGCAAATTCATGAAGACCTGCACGTGGCAGACGGTAACGACCGACGAGGCTTCGGCGACGATCGGCGCCTATGGGTCGCGCCTGTCGATGCTCGAAGGTTTTGTCGGCCATGCCGAGCAGGCCAATATTCGCGTGCGGCGCTATGGCGGGCGCAACGTGCCCTATGGTACGGCCGCTGCACCTCTCAAAGCTGCCGAGTAAACCATGAACTTGCCCCGGACACCGACATTTCGTCTTGATGGAAAGCGAGCCCTCGTGACCGGGGGAACGCGCGGCATCGGGCTTGGGGCGTCCGTGGCTCTGGCTGAAGCCGGCGCCGAAGTGACGGTGGCGGCGCGCACAGCGGAAGATGTCGAGCGCGTCGTCAACGCGATGGCCGAAGCAGGTCTAGCGGCCGAGGGTGTCGCCATCGACATCACCGATTTTGACGCCGTTCGGGCTTTTGTCGAAGAGAGCGAACCGTTTCACGTGCTGGTCAATTCGGCCGGCACGGCACGGCATTCGTCCATTGGCGGGATTACCGAGCCAGACTATCAGGCGGTAATGCAGCTCAATCTCGCCGCGACGATTTTTGTCACGCAGGCCGTGGTCGGAAAACTGCAGGCGAGCGGGCAGGGTGGCTCGATCATCAATGTCTCTTCGCAGATGGGCCATGTCGGTGGGCCCAATCGCGCTGTCTATTCTGCCAGTAAACATGCTGTTGAAGGCCTGACAAAGGCCATGGCTATTGAACTCGGCGCCAGCAATATTCGTGTCAACACGGTGTGCCCGACATTTATCGAAACCGAGCTGACGGCCAAGAATTTGAGCGATCCCGATTTTCGCTACTGGGTCCTGTCCAAGATCAAGCTCGGAAGATTGGGTCGGGTGGAGGATATCATGGGGCCGATCGTCTTTTTGGCCTCGGAGGCGGCGGGGCTGATCACCGGCACCGCGCTCTTGGTGGATGGTGGATGGACAGCGGAGTAAAAAAGCCGGGGGTGACCTCGTCGGAAGTGGCGCGCCGTGCAGGCGTGTCGCAATCCGCCGTGTCCCGCACTTTTACGCCCGGCGCGTCCATTTCGCCCAAAACCCGCGCCAAGGTGATGACTGCCGCCAAAGAGCTGGGGTATCGACCGAATGCGATTGCTCGATCGCTGATCACCAATCGCTCGCGCATCATCGCGGTGGTAATGGCCTATCTCGAAAACCTCTTCTATCCCGACGTGCTCGAAGAGCTGGGACGGTTGCTGGCCAAAGAGAACTACCGGCTACTGCTATTCACGGGTTTCATGGATCGCGATAGCGACCCGATTTTCGATCAACTGATGCAGTACCGGGTCGATGGCATTGTGCTCGCCTCGACCTCGCTATCGTCTGATCTGTCCGAAGAATGCGCGGCGGCGGGTATTCCGGTGGTCCTGTTCAACCGCACGACGGAGCGCGATGCGGTGTCGAGCGTGACGACGCGCAATCGCGAAGGTGGGCGGCGCGTGGCGGAGTTTCTTGTCGCTGGCGGGCATAAGAAATTCGGCTATATTTCCGGGCTTGAAAGCTCGTCGACCAATCGCGATCGCTTTGCCGGCTACAAGGAAGGTCTCGCTGACGCTGGGCATACCGAGATCATGGTCGAGGTGGCGAATTATGATCGCGCCGAAGCGGAAGAAGCAGCACGCAAAATGTTGTCGCGGCCCGATCGGCCCGATGCACTCTTTGTCGCCAACGACCATATGGCCGTGGCCGTGATGGATGTGGCGCGGCATGAATTGGGCCTGTCTGTGCCAAAAGATATCTCAATCGTCGGCTATGACGATGTCGGCGCCGCACGCTGGACCTCTTATGGCATAACCTCCATGAGCCAGCCGCTCAAACGCATGGTCGAAGCGACGGTCAGCATCCTGATGGATCAGATTTCGAGCGGTGAGATCGAGGCTGAACACCGCATTCTCAATGGCGAACTGGTCGTCCGCACGTCAGCCCGCTTGCCAAAGACCGGCGTCGTCGACGTCGATGGCAGACGAATTTTCAAACCCGCAAAAGGCTGAGCCGATGTCTTCCACGACACGTTTCCGCCTCCATCCGGCGCCATATTGCATACGAATGCAAAACTGTTATCCTAGAGCGAAAAGGGGATATCGCCATGACTGAGAACAAGACTTGGACCCAGGCCGAGATGGAAAAGCGCCTGGTGCGCTATGCCGATCTGAAGGGCCTGCGTAACGCGTTTATCGACGCGCGCACACCGGGTTCGGACCGCAAAGAGAACTTTACCATCATCGGGCCGGGCGTGAGTGAAAATCCGGCGCAGGTTGTGCATATCCCGGAAGCCCACGGCTTCAACTTCGGTGCTGCCCGGCAGCCCTTCGGCTGCGTGAATTCCCAACACTCGCACCTGACCGCCGAGACCTTCCTCGTTCATACCGGCAGGTGGCGTTTCGTTTTCGGCGCTAACAAGGACGAGGGTTATCTCGACGTCGAACCGGGCGATGTGGCGACGGTGCCGACCCATATGTTCCGCGGTTTTGAAAAGCGTGACGAAGGCACCGGCTTCCTCGCCGTGGTGCTTGGCCACGATGATCCGGGCAAGGTTGTCTGGGCGCCGAGCGTCTTCAAGATGGCCGAGGATTTTGGGCTGAAGTTGCTCAAGGGCGGTAAGCTCATCGATACGACCCTGGGCGAGAAGGTGCCGGAAGGCGCTGAGCTCGAATTACCGCCGGATGAAGCCAAGATGAAGGAACTGGCGACCCCGCCGATGTCGGAACTGGCAAAATATGCCATCAAGGCGGCCGACATCGAGGGCGATCCCAATTCGCCACTGGCCGGCGAAGGCGTTGAAGAAGCGCCAGTCATCGGCGACGTCGACGGACAGGACGGCATCAAGGCCGGCCCGATCGTCGGACACTGGAAGCACGACTTCACCGTGCGCCGCCTGAAGCTTGAAACCGGCGCGATCGTTCCGGGGCACTCGCGTTCGGAACAGGAAGTGCTCTTCATGCAGTCCGGCACGCTGGAATTCACTTGGGACGGCGGCTCCCTCATCCTTGGCGCCGGCGACACGCTCACTGTTCCCGTTGGCCTCGTCCATGGCTTCCGCAATCCAGCTTCTGCCGATGCAATCGCCTTCGTTATCCGCGGTGCTGCCTCGCCGGCTGCTCCGCAGTTCGCAACCGCTCAGGCCGCGGAGTAAACTCATGGCACACAAGATCCTCACCACGCACGTCGGCTCGCTGCCGCGATCCAAACAGGTGACCGATCTTGTGTTCGCCAAGGAGGCCGGTGTCCCGATTGAGGAGGCTGGCTTCAACGAGATCATCTCGGCGGCGGTGAATGACATCGTTGCGCAACAAAAGACGGCGGGGATCGACCTGCCGTCCGATGGCGAAATGAGCAAGATTTCTTATGCGACCTATATCAAGGACCGGCTGACCGGCTTTGACGGTGACAGCTCGCGTCGGCCGCCTGCCGACCTTGAGCTGTTCCCGAACTTTCTGAAACGCCAGGCCTCATCTGGTGGCACGCCGACCTATCGCCGGCCGAAATGCGTCAGCGAAATCAAGGTGAAGAGCCTTGAGCCGCTCCGCGATGATGTGGATGCCTTCCAAGCTGCGCTTTCAGCCAATGGCTATGCCAAGGGTTTTATGAACTCGGCGACGCCGGGCGTTATCGCGCTGTTCCAGCCCAATGAATTCTATAAGAGCCAAGACGAGTATCTCGAGGCCGTCGCCGAGGGCATGCGCGTCGAATATGAGGGCATTGTCGAGGCCGGATTCATCCTGCAGCTCGACGCGCCTGATCTCGGGCTCGGTCGGCATATGATGTACAAGGATCTCGATGATGCAGCCTTCGTCACCGCGGCGGAAAAGCATATCGAGGTGATGAACCATGCCCTCCGGAATGTGCCGGGGGACAAGGTGCGGATGCATGTGTGCTGGGGCAATTATGAAGGCCCGCATATCTGCGATATTGCGCTCAAGAAAATCCTGCCGAGTTTGCTGAAAGCCAAGCCGCGGGCGCTGCTGTTTGAAGGCGCTAATCCGCGCCATGCGCATGAATGGGTGGACTGGAAGAATGTCGATCTGCCGGATGATTATGTGCTCATTCCAGGCGTGATCGACTCGACGTCGAATTTCGTCGAGCATCCGCAGCTGATCGCGCAGCGGCTGAAGAATTTCATCGATATCGTTGGGGCGGAGCGCGTGATTGCCGGGACGGATTGCGGGTTCTCGACCTTTGCCGGGTTTGGCGCGGTCGATCCGGATATCGTCTGGGCGAAGTTGAAGGCGTTGAGTGAAGGCGCTGAGATCGCCAGTAAGGCGGCATAGTTCATTGTTGCCGTCATTGCCCGGCTTGTCCGGGCAATCCATCGCCTGTCGCGGCATGGACCACCCGGACGAGCCGGTTGGTGACGGCTGTTGAGGGAGACTGGATATGGCAAAAATTTCACCCGAGGCTCTGGCCGCCCTGCGCAAGGCCGATACGCCGACCGTATGCAATGCACTTGAGCACGTGATGGGCGGTCGGACTGCCGAGGGATTTACCAAGACGGCAGTCGTTTGCGCTGATCCGTCCCTGCCGCCAGTCGTCGGCTTTGCGCGTACGGCAAAGATCCGCGCGTCGTCTCCAGCACAGAAGCCGGCGGCTGAGGTTCGCGCGTTGCGGATGCAGTACTACGAGTATGTTTCGGATGGCGAAGGGCCGACCGTGGCTGTCATAGAGGATACCGACTGGCCACATGTCATTGGTGGCTTCTGGGGAGAGATGCAGGTGGCGCAGCATAAGGGCTTGGGCGTTGCCGGCACTGTAACCAACGGTGTGTTGCGCGATTTGGGGATGCTCGATGAGGGCTATCAGGTGATCGCGGGCGCCGTAGGTCCGAGCCACGCCTTCGTGCATGTGACGGAGCTCGATTGCCCGGTGACGGTGTTTGGGATGGCGGTGCGACCGGATGATTTGATCCATGCGGATCGGCATGGGGCGGTTGTCATTCCGGGTGAGCACATCGAGCGGATGCCTTGGGCAATTGATGTCGTGATGCGCAAGGAAGTGCCGATCTTGTCGGCAGCGCGGGCGCCTGGGTTTACGGTGGAGAAGCTGCGGGCGGCATGGCTGGAAGCGGATAAGATCAGCTGATCAATTGCTTCGTCGCCATCCGGCTCGTCCGGGTGGTCCATGCGGTCTGCGAATGGATTGCCCGGACAAGCCGGGCAATGACGATGGAATGGAATGGAGCTCTAAAAAAGGCCCGCTTGCGCGGGCCTTTTTTGGTTATTTGGCCTGCATGCGGTCGAGGCGCAGTTGGGCGGCGCGGCGGTGGCCTTCGAGGCCTTCGCTGGCGGATTGGCGTGCGGCGGGGGGAGCGACCTGCTTGACCCCTTCTTCATCGAGCCACTGATGGGTGGCAATCTTGACGTAGGCGCCGACCCAGAGGCCGCCGGTATAGGCGCCGGCGCCCATGGTCGGGAGGGTATGATTGGTGCCGGAGCATTTGTCGGAATAGACGACGCTGGCGAGTTCGCCGATGAACAAGCTCCCGTAATTCCTTAGCTTTTTGGCGAAGGACTTGGCGTCGGTGGTGTGAACCTGTAGGTGCTCGGCGGCGATAAGATCGGAATAGGCGATCATCGCGGCCTCGTCCTCGCAGACGGTGATTTCGCCGTAGTTGATCCAGGCCTCGCGGGCGGTGTTGGCCGTGGAGAGGGTCTGGAGCTGGGCTTCGACTTCCTTGAGGGTGGCTTCGGCGAGCGCCTTATCGGTGGTGATGAGGCCGACGCGGGTGCGGATGTCGTGCTCGGCTTGGGCGAGGAGGTCGGTCGCGATCATTTCGGCATCGCCAGAAGAGTCAGCGACGACAAAAATCTCAGACGGGCCAGCGAGTTGGTCGATGCCCACAGGGCCGAAAACCTGGCGCTTGGCTTCGTTGACGAAGGCATTGCCGGGGCCGACGATCTTGTTGACAGCCGGAACGGTCTCAGTGCCATAGGCCATGGCGGCGATGGCCTGGGCGCCGCCGATGCGGAAGATCCTGTCTGCGCCAGAAAGATGGCAGCCGGCGATCATGGCCTTATGGGCATTGGGCGGCAGGCAGGCGATGACTTCGTCGACGCCGGCAACTTTGGCCGGGACGATGGTCATGATCGGGGCGGAGAGGAGCGGATATCGGCCGCCGGGGACGTAGCAGCCGACGCGCTGAATAGGGATAACCCGGTGGCCCATATGGACGCCGCGCAGGGTTTCGACCTCGAGCGGCAGGATGGTCTCGAGTTGCGCTTGGGCAAATTTGCGAACATTTTCAATGGCAAACTCGGTATCTTTGCGCGTTTGCGGATCGAGTTCGGCGAGCGCGGCTTCGCGTTCGGCCTGAGTGACTTCGAAAACGTCGATGTCGGATTTGTCGAACTTGGCCGAATATTCGCGGACCGCCTTATCGCCGTTGGCGCGGACATTGGCGATAATTTCGGAGACGAGGGTCTCGACGGGAGCATTGTCGCCGATCGAAGACCGCTCTGGCGCCTTGACATAGGTGACGCCGGGGAAGGGGGAATTGCTCATAGCATCAGGTCTCCGAAACGATAGCGAGAGGCGGCGATCCGTTAGCATTCCGGTAACGTTGAGAGCCGCCCATGAGGTGAGATTGATCTTGCATACGTATTCAAAATTTGCCAGAGTTTTTTGCGAAATGAGCATCCATCTTTGGTTGGAGCTCCCCTCTGATCGGTCAAGATGAACACGCACGCCAATCCCAAACTGGAGCATCGAGATGAGGGCGCCGACCAGCCCCCATTGGTGCTTCTGCCCGGTACGGTTTGCGATGCGCGGTTGTTCGCGCCACTCTTGGCTGAACTCGATCATCCCCATGTCCAGATCGCGCCGCTGACTGGTG
Source organism: Devosia sp. Leaf420 (assembly GCF_001425445.1). GTDB lineage: Bacteria > Pseudomonadota > Alphaproteobacteria > Rhizobiales > Devosiaceae > Devosia. The sequence continues at coordinate 41,404 of NZ_LMQU01000016.1, forward strand.
CACAATCTGCCGAGGCGATGGCCACGAAACTCCTTAAAGACCTGCCCAAGCGATTTTCACTGCTTGGCGTTTCGCTGGGCGGGATCGTGGCGCTGGACATGATGGCGCAAGCGCCAGAGCGGGTCGAGCGGCTCGCCCTCATCGACACGACGGCGCGGCCCGACCCGGAGGCGAACTGGGCCGTGCGGCGCGACGCCATCGAAAAGGCTCGGCAGAATGGAATGGCCTCCTATATTGGAGAGAGCTGGACGAAGCTCGTGTCGCCGGTTCACGCTCACAATGCCACGCTCAGACAGCTGCTTATTGCCATGGCCGAGGATGCCGGCGCGGATGTGTTGGCCGAGCAATCGGAGATCGCCATTGCGCGCGCCGATGGCCGGCTGCGGCTTGGCGCGATTGCTGTGCCGACCCTGGTGCTCGCGGGGGCAGATGAACAGGTGTGCCCGCTCGAGGCGCATGAAGAACTGGCGCGCGGCATTGCCGGGGCGCGCTATTTTACCATTCCCAAGGCGGGGCACTTCAGCCCGCTTGAAAATCCCGCCGCTGTGGCGCGTCATGTGCGCGACTGGCTGGCTTGGACAAACGTTACTCTCTCGAATGAGCCGTCACAGACCCAAGGAGCGGAAATGAGCGACGCAACGAGCAAATCCCAGACCAAGGGCGCTTCGCCCGTCGCCGTTGAAAACGTGCTGCAGGTGGAGCGCCGCGATTATCCCGATCTAGCGCCGACCGATCGGCCGCGCTCGCAATCGCTCGAGGGGTTCGATGATATCTATACCGATATCGTCGACTACATCATTCGCTGCACCCACAAGATTTGGGATGAGCGCGATATCGGGCTGATCTACACGCACTATACCCATAACTGCGTGCTCTATGGCACGACGGGTACGATCTATAATCGCGAAGACGTAGTGCGTGACACCATCCAGCGTCTCGTGTCCTTCCCTGAGCGCCGCGGCATGGGTACCCAGGTGATCTGGAACGGCAATGATCAGGATGGCTTTTATACGAGCCACCTCGTGACCGGCTCAGGCCGCCATACCCAATATGGTCATCTTGGCCAGCCGACCGGCAGGCCTTTCGTCAGCCGCACCATTGCCGACTGCATGATCCATCAGAACAAGATCTATCGCGAATGGGTCGTGGCCGACACCATGGCCATCATCCAGCAGCTCGGGCTCGATCCGCATCATTTTGCCATGAAGACTGCCAAGGCCAAGTTCGATGCTGGCCTGATCTCGCTCGATATCGGCGAGAACCGCCGCTTCCTCGGCCAGACCCCGCCGACCGAAAAGGCCGATACCTCGCTCGCGCATAACGACATCGAAGCGCAGACGATCGAAATGCTGCATGAGGTTTTCACCAAGCGCATGTTCGGCCAGATCGCGCGCGATTATGCGCCGAATGCGCAGTATCATGGCCCGCTGATGAAAGAGCTTTATGGCCAGGCGGCCATCATCCATCAGCATCTCGGGCTCATCGGCTCGCTGCCCGACGCCTCGTTCGAAATCCAGCACGTGGCCTCAAATCCCTGCGAAGAGGGCGGCACCAAGGTTGCGGTGCGCTGGCTGATGGAAGGCCATCACCTCGGCTATGGCATTCTCGGCACGCTGGGCGACCCGACCGGCAAGCGCGTGCAGGTGATGGGCATGACCCACTATCACTGGAAGAACGGCAAGATCGTCGACGAATGGAACGTCTATGACGAGCTGAGCCTCTTGGTCCAGGTCAAGTTGGGGCAGCTTGCGGCGGAAGCCGGTGTCGCTGACTGATCTTTCTCTGCTTTGTCGCTGCCGGCCTTACGGTCGGCAGCGGACGGCGCAGCGATTGGGCTTTGCTGCTCCGGTTCGCGCCTAATACGAACGACGTGATCCGGATTTGACGTGGATCGGCGTGTGGCACGTCTCTTTCTGACTTCAGCCCGCTATTCTGACGGTTGCTATTCCCTGAGGCGACGCTGGGCTTGAGTGCAGTGGCCCTGAATTAAGGCCGTGTCGAAATCGCCTGTCGCCATGACCTTCTCGATGCGATCCATATCCTCGGTGATGTCGATGCCCTGCTCGATCAACCAGTCGTCCGAAAAATAGGTCTGGGCGTATCGTTCGCCGCTGTCGCAGATGAGCGAGACAACGGAACCAGCGTCGTTGCGACTGAGCATTCCTGATGCAGCCCATAAGAGACCGATGAAATTCGTTCCGGTCGAGCCGCCGACGCGGCGGCTCAGGCGCTTTGAGAGTACGCGGGTGGCGGCTATCGAGGCGGAGTCGGGGATTTTCAGCATCGCATCGACAACATTGGGCAAGAACGAAGCTTCCATGCGCGGGCGACCAATGCCTTCGATGCGGCTGCCTCGTTTGCAGCAACAGGTGCTGCCCGTCTCGGTCCAGCCTTCGTAGAAGGCGGAAAATTCCGGGTCGGGGACGCAGAGTTCGGTTGGAAGGCTCTTATAGAGAATATAGCGGCCGATCGTTGCCGATGTGCCGCCCGTGCCTGGGCTCATGACAACCCAGCGCGGGATCGGGTGGCGCTCCATGGCCATCTGGCGGAAAATCGACTCGGCGATATTGTTGTTGCCGCGCCAGTCGGTCGCGCGCTCGGCAAAAGTGAACTGATCGAGATAGTGGCCGCCGGTACGGGCTGCCAAATTTCTGGCTTCATCGTAGATGGCCGAGGGCTCGTCGACAAAAACGCAGTGCCCCCCATATTGCTCGATGGCTTCGATTTTGGTGCAGGATGTTGTTCGCGGCAGGACAGCATAGAATGTCAGACCGAGCAGACGGGCGTAATAGGCCTCACTGACGGCGGTGGAGCCTGAAGACGCTTCGACGAGCGCAGTATCAGGACCGATTACTCCATTGCAGAGACCATAGAGGATGAGCGAGCGAGCTAGGCGATGTTTGAGGCTACCCGTCGGATGACATGACTCGTCTTTGAAATAGAAATCCACATTCGGAAAACCGGGCAACGCCATCGGGATGAGATGAGAGTCGGCGGAACGCTGGGCGTCTGCATCCAGCAGGCGGATAGCCCTGCTCGACCAGGATTCTGTTTTTTCTTCAGTGGCCATCTTCTGAGCAACATCTTGCTATCTAAAGTGCCTCAGAGGGTACGATGTTCTGTGGAATGGGTCAATTTTAGATTTTGGACGTTGGCTATATGGCACCTTGATCTTGGTAGCGTCTTGTCGCCTCTCAAAGAGCTGAATCGGCTGAAAGGTTCTCTGGAACACAGGCTTCATCAATTTCGTGAGACAAATCGACATTAACACACTTGAGTTAAGTTAATCGGGCTCACATAGTCCTGTCTTGAAGCTGTCATGTCGGCCGGCCGGAGGGGTGGCGACGCTGGCAGCGTAAGGAGAGGAACTCGTTCATGCCGCGTTTGACCCGTCGAACTTTCATCGCGTCGGTGCCGCCGCTCTTGGCTGCCACACAAATTCCAGCCTGGGCTGCTCCTGCTTCGGATCTTGAGCTGATTGCTGCACAAAAGGGCGAGCCAGCGATCGTCAAACTCTATCGCCAGCTCGAACGTTTGACCTCCACCGTCACCTTGATGACGACCGGGGCGCATCCCGACGACGAGCCGAGCGGCATGCTGGCGGCCCTGCGCCATGTCTATGGCATCCGCCCAGTGCTGTATTGCATCACGCGCGGGGAAGGCGGGCAGAACGCAATCGGGCCGGAACGTGGTTCGGTCTTAGGCGTGCTGCGCACGCGCGAGATCACCGAAGCCTCACGCTCGCTCGATGCCTCTCTGGCCTTTGGTAGCCAGGGCCACCACGACAATATGCATGACTTCGGGTTTTCAAAGGACCCCAACCAAACGATCGACCGCTGGGGCCGCGACCGCGTGATCGAGCGCATGACCTGGGCGGTGCGCCACTATAAGCCCGACGTGATCATGAACTGCTTCCTCGATGTTGGCGGGCAGCACGGCCACCATCGTGCAGCCAATGTCGCGACCTTTATCGTGGCCGACATTTCGGGCAATGCCGAAGAATTTCCGGACCAGATCGCGGCCGGCTTGAAGACCTGGACCGTCCCCAAGATCTACCAGCCGGCATGGGGTGGTGGTGGCGGTGTCTATGACGACGAAACGCCGCCGCCGCCGACGACGCTCGTCGTGCGTGCGCCCGAACGCGATCCGATTTCCGGCGCCACGTTCCCGCAGATGGGCGAATGGTCGCGGTCCTGTCACCTGACGCAAGGGATGGGGACCTGGCGGCCTGATCCGCAGACCGAATGGCCGATCAACCTCTCCTGGGCTGCCAATGGCGAAGCCGGCAGGAAAGAGAGTGACATTCGCGACGGTCTGATCGCCACGGTCGGCCACATTGCCGAACTCGATGGCATGCCGGCGGCTTCGGCTGACGCGCTGCGCAATGCGCAGGGGCTGATCGATGAAGCGCTGGCCGATTATGGCGATCCGGTCGAAGTTGTGAAGCGCCTTGTCGAGATCGGCAAGGCCGTTTCCGAAGCCCGTTCGACGCTGCCGGCAGAACTCGAAGACCAGGTCGTACACCGGCTCGATCGCAAGATCAGGGAAGTCGATCTGGCGCTCGCGACGGCGGCTGGCATGCGCGTGCGCGCCTATACAGATGGTGCCGATCTCCACCCGGGCGAAGACATCATCGTCAAGGCGATGGTCGATGCGCCGGATACCATCACAGTGGATTCCGTCCAGGTGGTTGCCCGCAACGGCATTACCGGCAAAACGGCTGAGGATGGTGTCAAGGTGAGCGTTGCGGACGATGCCGCGCTGACCAATCCTCTGACCGAGCAATTTGATCCGCTCGGTGGTAATGGCGATGCCTTCGTGCGTCTGACGGCGACGATTGCCGGCCATAAGGCCGTGCTCGATGTCGATCTTGAGGATGCACTCCGTGTTCTGCCGGAAGCCTCGCTTGAGCTCAAGCCGGATGCGGTGGTGTTCAATACCGAAAGCGAAATCTCGCCGGTGGCTTTCACCGCCGTGGTTTCAGGCGGCACGACGGCGGACCTCGACTTCCAATTGCCCGAAGGTTGGGTCATGGCGGCGAAGGGTGAGACGGGCTCGGAAGCGGGCACGTTCGAACTGACGCCGCCGGCTGAACTTGGCACCGAGCGCATCACCATTGCGCCAAAGCTCCTTGGAAAGGAGGCTTACGCCATCAATGTCTTCACCTATCCCCATATCGGGCGGTCGGTGGTGCCGACGGAAGTGGCGGTGCCGGTGCAGTCGGTTGGTGCGGTCATTCCTGAAGGGCGGATCGGCTATATCGGTGGGGGCAATGATAATGTCGCGACCTGGCTCAATCGCCTTGGCGTTGATCTTAAGGAACTGAGCCCGGCCGATATGGAGGCAGGCGCTTATCGCGATCTCGACACTTTGGTCGTTGGCATTTTCTCCTTCGGTCGCCGCCCCGATCTTGTCGCAGCGCTGCCGGGTATCCATGAATGGGTGAAGAATGGCGGTCACCTTGTGACGCTCTACCACCGTCCGTCGGACGGCTGGGATCCGGAGACCGTGCCGCTGGCTTTCCTCAAGATCGGTTCGCCTTCGATCCGCTATCGCGTGACCGATGCCAAGTCGACCGTGGACGTGCTCGAGCCAGACCATCCGCTTCTCAACTACCCCAATGCCATTACCAAAGAAGACTGGGACAACTGGGACAAAGAGCGTGGGCTTTATTTCGCCTCGGAATGGGACGAGGCCTATGTGCCGCTGCTCGCCATGGCCGATGCGGGCGAGGAACCGCTCAAAGGTTCGCTGCTGTCGGCGGAAATCGGCGAAGGGCGTCACACCCATACCAGCCTCGTGCTTCATCACCAGCTAGACAAGCTGACCCCCGGCGCCTTCCGCATCATGGCTAACCTGATCCAGCCGGCCAAGCGCTGAAACACCTTCGGCTCGCTTAAGCTCCCAGCGCGAGCCGCTGCCGTGCCTCCTAACGCGGCGAAACCCTCGGCCATGCCAGGCCGGGGGTCTTTTTTTTGGGGGTTCAGGGCTCTGGGCGGTCGGGGCGGGTCGTCAGGATCAGGGCGCCGATGATGATGGCGGTGCCGATGAGCGTTGTGGGCGCTGGCACTTCGCCAAAGGCTAGGAATCCGGCGAGGCTGGCGAGGACGATGGACAGATAACCGACGGGGGCGAGCAGATTAGCCGGGGTCGACTGATAGGCGCGGAGGAAACAGTATTGGCCGATCTGGGCCAGGACGCCGATGGCAAGCAGCAGGGGCCAGTCGGCTGATGCGACCGGTTTCCACGAGAAGGCGGCGGGGATGAAAGTGAAGACCGTGAGGCCGACGGTGTAGAAAACCATCAGGACCGTCGTGTTTTCCTTGGCGAGGGCGCGGGTCTGAACGGTGGCGAGGGAGCCGAAAAGGACTGAAGCAAGGGCGGCCAAGAGCCCGAAGTTCCATGTGATTTCCCCCGGGGCGACCATGACGAGGACGCCGAGAAAACCGATGGCAGCGCCGATCCAGCGCCAGGGGCCGGATCGTTCGCCAAGGAGAAAGGTCGCGAGCCCCAGGACGACGAGCGGGCGCATGAAGCCGATAGCATTGGCAAGGGCCAAGGGCAGGGCGGTGAGCGCGGCGAAGTTGGCATTAAGGGCAAGGGTGTTACAGAGCACGCGGAAAGCGTGGCGGCCCCATTGCCTGGCTTCTCGCAAAGCCTGGCGGTGACGCCAGGCGAGCGGGAGGACGCTGACAAGGCCGATGAGCGAGCGGATGAAAACCATCTGCACAGCGGGATAGCTGGCGCCGCCCATCTTCACGAGCACGGTCATGAAGGTCACGAGCACCATGTCGCTCGCGAGCCAAAGATATCCGGCTCGCGATAGATTGGTCTCCATATCACGCAGACTGGAGAAGATTGGCCATGAGCCGGAAAGCGCCGGGGACGAGCTTGTCCAACTGGTGATGGAGAACAAGGCTCGTATGGGTGTGACGACCGTCACCGATCTCGGCCGAAAGCAATGAGCCGATGAGGGATTCTTCACCGGCGTCGCTCATGGCGAGGAAAGGGACATAGGCGCCGTCCCAGGCGGAGGCGAAGTAGAGCCCACGTTCCTTGTCCCAGCCGGCGAAATCGTCCGCGGTGATGCGATTGGGGCCGATGAGGAGCTTGTGCTGGGGGTCGAGGAATTTCACCTCGGCGGCGGGATTGGTGGTGCGCCAGCGCAGTGATGGACTGCCGATGTTGATTGGGCGCGGCGGTGTTTCGTCCGCGATCCAGCCATCGCTGGGGCGGTGATAGAGCGTGACGAGATGGCCGCCAGCTTCGACCCAGCGGTGGAGTTTTTGCGTTGCAGCCCTGAGGTCCGGGCGGAGGCCGAAGGCGAAAATGCCGATGACGATGGTGTCATAGGCCGAGAGATCGCCCGCGAGGGCTTCGGCATCGAGTTCGGTGATGTTGGCGCTCATGCGGTCGAGCCAGATGCCGACGCGGTCGGAGCCGCCGCCGATATAGCCGATTTTGGTGTCGGGGACCGTCAGGTTAAGCGCAAGGATGTCGAGTGACAGCGGGCGGGCAAAACGGGTGCGGCCGATATGCGGATAGGCGATGGGGGTGACGCCGAAGGCCGGCGCGCCATCGACGAGGAGAGGTAGGCTGTGGCGGCCGGCGGTGAGGAGCACATCGGAGTTGACGGCGAAAGTGCTCTCACGGCGTTCGATGGTCAGGCTGGGAGCGCTCGGGATAGTGATGCGGCCGAAGTCGATGTCGGTTTTGAGGGCGACGTTTTTCGTCACCGGGGCCGATAGCGGAAGAATAAGAGCCTCGGGGGTGATCGCGACCGTGTAGGCGGGGGCGAGCTGCAGGTCTTCTTCGGTGTCGCGGAAAAAGCGGATGACCTCGCCGTTCACCTCGGCCTCAACGCGCACCCAGACATTGCCGTTTGCATAAAGGTTCTGCCAATCGGGGCGGAAGGCATTCTCGATCTTTGCACCAGCGCGGGCGGTAAGTGCGATGGCCGTACTGTCGCCAGAAAGACTGACCACATCGCTGGGCACGAAGGCGTCAGAGGTGATGGGGGTCACGCGTATATTTTCGGCCTCGCCAGGTTCGGCTTCGATGGTCAGATCGGCTGTTTCGCCAGGGGCGATGCTGGTTGAGGAGACCGAGGCGTAGATTTCGATGCCGGCGGCGATGGCGGTGGCCGCGTCGAGTTCTTCGAGCTTTCGCTCAAGACGATGAGCGTGCTCGGGGGCGATGTCCTCCTGCGCGCCGCGGATGGCGCGGCGGGCAATGCTGAGAGCGGGCAGGATGGCGGTGCTATCGGGGAACGCAGCTATGGCCTGCGCGAGGGCAGCGCCGGCGGCGGCGAGATAAGGCGACGGGCCGAGATCGCTGAGCGATTTGGGCAGGTCATCGAAAAGTCCTCCTGGTGCATCGGTACCGACCTCGTGGAGCGGCCATGTTCTTTCGCCGGGGTGCCGCCAGTGGCCCATGTTCTGGCTGGCGTGGAAGGCCCGGGAGATTTCGCCAAGTTGCCAGAAGGGCATGCCGGTGGCGAAATCGTTGCCCGTGGCCGTGACGAAAAGATTGGCCCTGGGCGGGGGGACTTCGTCGTCATAGGTGTCGCCGCCGCCGGACCAGGCGGGGAGACAGAATTTCGTGACAGTCCAGGTTGAGAGATTTCCGGTTTCGTAAGCGGGATCGGCGGCAAGGGCGAGCGCGCGCTCGGCAGCCTCGGTCATTGCGCGGTGGTGACCGTGCTGGCCGGGAACGTTGAGGAAGGTCGGGATGACAATATCGGGGCGGAACTGGCGATAGGCGCGGACGAGGCGATCGATAATGCGCTCTTCGCCCCAGCGCGCCAGGGTGTCCTTGCCGGATTTGGAGAAGCCGAAATCTTGCACGGGGTCGTCGGGACCATGGCCGAGCCAGGCGATGTCGGCATCAAGGGCTCGGGCGGCTTCTTCCATTTCGCGCGAACGCAACACGCCGAGCGCACCGCCGCGTTCGGGGCCCAGAGTATTCTGCCCGCCCTCGCCGCGGGTAGAGCAGGCGACGATGATGCGCATGCCCATTTCGTGGCGCATGGCGGCGAGCATTTCGTTGTGCTCGTCATCGGGATGGGCGCCGGTATTCATCACCGTCACCGTGGATTTGAGGCGGGACAGGGCGCGGGCGAGAGCAACGAGACGGGGCTGGGCCGCGCGACGGCGCAGGCGTTCGGGAGCGGTAAGCATTATTCGTCCAGACTTGGTAGTTGGCGTTTTGGAACGGCACACTGGCATTGCACCCGTCTCTCTCAAAGAGAGGCGACGGGTGACAAAAGTCAGCCGACGGGGTTGGAAACGCTGAGATGGGGAGAGACGGTGTCGAGGAGCGGCAGCGCGGCGGCGCCGAGCGCGGCCGTCAACTGGCCCGTTTGGCCGCGGATGACGCGGGGTTGCGAGCGTTGCCGTCTCGTTGCGACGGAAACGGGCAAGGGGTCGAGCGCGGCGATGACCGCTTCAAGCACTGAATCGGGCAGGCCGCCGCCGAAAATGACGGTTTCTGGATCGAAGATGTTTTCGAGCATGGCGACGGTGGGCGCAAGGTAATCGGCAGCCATGTCGATCCATTCGGCAAGCGTCGGATCGGCCTTATCGTGCAATGTCTGGATGTCATCGACAGTGGCTGCATAGATGCCGGCCATGGCGAGCCGTTCGCGCAGAGCAAAGACCGAGACGAAACGCTCGAGTGCGCCGGCTGGGCCATAGTGGACCTTGCCCTTGCGGGGGACGAGACCGACATGGCCGATTTCGCCGGCATTGCCGAAGGCGCCGCGCAAGGGGCGGCCTTCCTGGATGACGCCGAGACCAAGGCCGACACCGAAGTAAAGGTAACAGAAGCTGCCGATCTGGCGACCGGCGCCATAAAGACGTTCGCCGACCACAGCGGCCGTGGCGTCGTTCTCGACAAAGACCTGCTGGCCCGTAGCTTTGGCAAAAAGAGCAGTCGCATCAACGCCCGTCCAGCCGGGAAGGGTGGCGGGGCCGACCGAGCTCATACCCTCGACCTCGAATGGACCTGGCATGACGACGCCGATGCCGAGAAGCTTGCTGCGGTCAGCGCCAAGTGAGGCTTCGAGGCGCTGGACTTCCGCTGTCACTTGGTCAGGGACGGTATCGGGGCCCGTGGCCTCAAGCGGCAGGATGGATTTGGCGCGCACGCCGCCTGAAAGATCGAGAAGCGCGGTCACCATATGGTCGGCGGCGATTTCGACCCCAGCGGTCATCGGGCCGTTGGGATTGACGGCGAACTGGATGGGGGGCTGTCCACGACCGGATCTGAGCCGACCAAGTTCAACGAGAAGCCCTTCTTCGAGCAGCTCGTCGACAATATTGGCAACGGCCTGGGGCGTAAGCTGGGCGCGCCGCGCGATCTCGGTGCGGCCGAGATGTTCATGGAAGCGAATGACCTCCAGCACCACGCGGCGATTGTGCGCGCGATTGCGCTCGGGATTGGACCCGATGGCGACCCGTTGACGAAGCTCTTTCTTGCTGCGGCCGTTCAAATTTCCGCCTCCCCCACTGCCTCGCTAGCATGGCGGGGCGGTGCAAGACTAGCCAGGCGACACAATAACTCAAGTAGATTATTTTATTGACAAGGGACGGTCACATATTGGACGTTGCTGGCCTGTCGGGCGGCGTGTGCCGTCCTAAGGGATGAGAGGCGTCGGAGGGTCGACGCTCCAATGGAGGGACTTTATGCGTAAGGCATATGTAGCCGGGCTCGCTGCCGGCATCAGCTTCATCGCTATGGGCGCAGCCCGGGCCGTGGAAATCGAATATTGGCAATATGTATTTGACAGCCGCGTCCAGGCGATGGACCAGCTGATCGAAAAGTTCGAAGCTGCCAATCCGGACATCACGGTCAAGCAGACCACTTTCCCCTATGCCGACTACCAGACGCGCGTTGTTGCCGCCAAGGTTGCCGGCCAGGGGCCGGACGTGGTGCAGCTCTTTTATGGCTGGACTGACCAGTTCGTGAATGGCGGCTTGATCCAGCCGCTCGACCCGGCCGTGTTCCCGCATGAGGAAATCGAAGCGGACTTCTTCCCCATCGTTTCGGCAATGAAGCGTGGCGACGATTATTATGGCTTGCCGACCGCCGTGCGCTCGCTGGCACTCTTTTACAACAAGGCCTTGCTCGACGAAGCCGGTGTCGAACCGCCGCAGACGCTCGACGAGCTTCTGGCAGTTGCCGAAGCCACGACCAAGCGCGATGGCAGCGGCAACATCACGACGGCTGGCATTACCATGGACATGGCCGGCCAGGATCACCACTGGTGGCGTGAAGTTCTTGTGCGCCAGAACGGTGGCGTCCCCTATGATGCCGAAGGCAACGTTGCCTATAACGACGCGGCCGGCGCTGCGGCCCTGAAGTTCTATACCGACCTTCAAACCGAAAAGAAGGTCGGCCTCGTCGGCTTCATGGATGAAGGCCAGGCGGCGTTCCGCGCAGGTCTTGCCGCCATGACCATCGATGGCACGTTCCGTCTCGGGGCCTTTGCCGATAACCCCTTCGAATGGGGCGTAGTGGAACTGCCCGCTGACGCCAATGGCATGCGCTCGAACTATTCGAGCTATTTTGCCAACGGTATCGGGGCGACCTCGACCGGAGAGGAGCTCGCAGCCGCGCAGAAGTTCCTGCAGTATATCTCCTCGCCCGAAGCGATGGAAATCTGGCTCGAAACGGTTGGTGAACTTCCGGCACGTCGTGACGTGGCGCTGACCGAAGCAAACCTTGCCGATCCGATCCGCGGGCCGTTCCTCAAGGGTCTTGAATACGCTCAGACCACCCAGTTCTACGACGAAGCCGCACAGCGCCAGACCGCGATCGACATGGTCAATCGCGTGCTGCTCGAAGGCCAGTCGATCGAAGACTCGCTTGCCCAGGCCGCTACGGCCGAACAGGCGATTATCGATCAGGGTCGTCAGTAAGGGGTAAGCTCTTTCAAGAGCGCGAACTTCGCCACGACATCGACTGTCACCCCGGCCTTCGCCGGGGTGATGACCGATGATATTTTGGCGCTAAGGCAACCCCTCGCATCTTCTCGCAGGAGCGAACATGGCGTCGGCGAACGCGATTTCACAAACAGGCCCGGTGCGCTTCTGGGACCGTCTCAATATCAGCACCAAGCGGGTCATCTGGGCCTGGGCGTTTCTCGCCGTGCCGATCATCTTTTATGCGGGCATCCGCTTTTATCCGACATTCCAGGCCTTTTGGCTGTCGCTGACCAATTGGGATCTGCTACGGCCAGCACAGTTCATCGGCTTTGCGAACTATCAAAAAATGTTCGCCGATCCGGTTTTCTGGAAAGTCTTCCAGAACACTTTTCTTTACCTCATCATCGGCACGCCGGTGAGCCTCGTCATCTCCTTCGTGATCGCCTATTACCTTGATCGCGTGAAGCTGATGCACGGATTTATCCGTGCCCTTTATTTCCTGCCCTTCCTGACGACGGCTGCAGCCATGGGTTGGGTCTGGCGCTGGTTTTACCAGCCGGTGCCGATCGGGGTAATCAATGGCTTTTTGTCCTCGGTTGGCATTCCGCAGCAGCCATTTTTGCGCTCGGTCGACCAGGCGCTCTTCTCGATCCTGATCCCGGCGATCTGGGCCGGGCTCGGGTTCCAGATCATCATCTTCATGGCCGGGCTACGCGCCATTCCCAGCACCTTTTATGAGGCTGCGAAGATCGACGGGCTGGGTGATTGGGCAATCCTTCGGAAGATCACCATTCCCCTCCTAAAGCCCACCACCGTTTTCCTTGTCGTGTTCTCTTCGATCGGGTTCCTGCGCATCTTCGACCAGGTCTACAATATGACCTCGAATGATCCGGGCGGGCCGCTCAATTCGACCAAGCCGCTGGTGCTGATGATCTACCAGACCGCCTTCTCATCCTATCAGATGGGCTATGCGGCCGCGCAAACCGTGGTGCTGTTCACCATCCTGCTCATCGTATCCCTGCTCCAGCTCTATGTGCTGAGGGAAAAGAAATGACCGTGACCTCCACCGAGCTCAAGGCGAATAGCCGCGACATCCGCCCCGGCCGCATCATTGCCTGGACCCTGCTGCTGATCGGCGGGTTGATCATGATCACGCCGCTTCTCTTCATGTTTTCGACTTCGCTCAAAACCTCGGGCCAGGTCTATGACCTGAGGCTGATCCCGGCGGCGCCAACCTTTGACAATTATATCAAGGTCCTGGGCGATGGCCGCTTCATGCAGTGGTTCCTCAACTCGACCATCATTGCCGTTACGGTGACGATCTCGAACGTGTTCTTCGACAGCCTCGTCGGCTACACGCTGGCCAAATTCGAATTCCGCGGTCGCTATTTTATTTTCCTCGCCATCCTGTCGACGCTGATGATCCCCACCGAAATGCTGGTGATCCCGTGGTACCTGATGTCGAGCCAGCTCGGTTGGCTCAATTCCTATTGGGGCATCATGTTTCCCGGTATGATGACGGCCTTCGGCACATTCCTCATGAAGCAGTTCTTCGAAGGCGTGCCCAACGATTTCCTCGAAGCCGCTCGTGTCGACGGGCTCAACGAATTCACCATCTGGTGGAAAATTGCCATGCCCATGGTGGTGCCGGCGATTTCGGCGCTCGCCATCTTCACCTTCCTCGGCAACTGGACGGCTTTCTTCTGGCCGCTGATCGTCACGACCTCCAAGGAACTCTATACGCTGCCTGTCGGCATCTCGAGTTTTTCGGCCGAGGCGTCCATCCAGTGGGAGCTGATCATGACCGGCGCCGCCATCGGCACCATACCGACGCTCCTCGTCTTCCTTCTTCTCCAGCGCTACATCGTTCGTGGCGTCATGCTGGCCGGCCTCAAGGGTTAAGACATGACCGATCCCCGTTCTTCTGATCAGTCGGTTTTCCCCGATCCGGTCTATAAGGAAACCGTTCTGGCGCCGCTCTTTGATGGTGCCAAGGACCACCATGTCGAGGGGTTCCGCTCCATCGACCGCGCGCATCTGGTGATGCTGGCCGAGACCGGAATTCTGAGTGCCGATCAGGCCCGCGACATCGCCGTGGCGCTCGAGAGCATCGATGCCGAGATCGATCCCACAACGCTCGTCTATACCGGTGAGGTGGAGGACTTCTTCTTCCTCATCGAGAAAGAGCTGAAAAAGCGCGTCGGGCCAGATCTTGGCGGACGCCTTCATACCGCGCGCTCGCGCAACGATATCGACCATACGCTCTTCAAGCTCGGGCTGCGCGAGCGGCTCAATGTCTTGATCGACAAAGCGTTGAAGCTGCATGCAAGGCTGATCGAAGCGGCAGAGCGCGAAAAGGACACCCTGATCGTCGCCTATACCCACGGGCAGCCAGCGCAACCGACGACCTTTGGGCATTATCTCTCAGCCATCGTCGAGTTCGTCGGGCGCGATATCGAAAGGCTCTTTGAAGCCTATCGGATCGTCGAGCACTCGCCCATGGGCGCGGCTGCGATCACAACGACTGGCTTCCCCACCGATCGCGCGCTTGTCGCCGAACTCCTCGGCTTTGCGGCCCCACTGCAGAATTCTTATTCCTGCATTGCCGGGGTGGATTACATCACCTCGACCTATTCGGCCATTCAGTTGCTGTTTCTGCATCTGGGGCGGCCGATCCAGGACTTTCAGGTCTGGACCAGCTTTGAGGTGGGGCAGATCTATGTGCCCAATAGCCTCGTGCAGATCTCTTCGATCATGCCGCAAAAACGCAATCCGGTGCCGATCGAGCATTTGCGGCATCTGGCGAGCCAGACTGCCGGCCGGGCACAGGCCATGCTGACGGTGATGCACAATACGCCATTCACCGATATGAACGACAGCGAAGGAGAAACGCAGGCCATGGGCTATCAGGCGTTTTCTTCAGCCTATCGCGTGCTCGATCTTCTTGCGCCACTGGTCGAGCAAATCCGCATCGATCCCAAACGCGTGCGGGACAATATTGCGCGCTCCTGCATCACCATTACCGAGCTGGCAGACTCGCTCGTTCGGCGCGAAGGGCTGTCCTTCCGCGAGGGGCACGAGATCGCGGCTTCCGTTGCCAAAGCCGTTGTCGCGATGGGTGGCGATCTCGTCAGCGATGGTTTTGGGCCATTCACTTTGGCTTTTGAGAAGGCGACTGGGCGTACTTCGGCGCTTGATGAAACGAGCTTTGCCGAGATCGTCTCGCCGGAATATTTCGTTGCCGTGCGCACGCGCTTTGGTGGACCAGCACCGGAACCGCTAAACGCGGCCATTGCCGGCTATCGGCAGGACGCCCAGCGTCTCTCAGACACTTTTGACAAAATCCTGCGCCGCCAGGCTGATGCCGCGCGCATGCTCAAAGAACGCTTCGGCGCATTGAAGGGAACCGCCTGATGGCCAAGATCGAACTGCAGAAGCTGGTCAAGGAATACGGCAAGACCCGCGCCGTCCATGGCATTGATCTGACCATCGAGGATGGCGAATTCGTCGTTTTCGTTGGCCCATCGGGCTGCGGCAAGTCGACAACGCTGCGCATGATTGCAGGCCTCGAGGATATTTCGGGCGGCAATCTCTTGATTGGCGGAGACGTGGTGAACCAGCGCGAGCCCAAGCAGCGCAATATTGCCATGGTCTTTCAGAACTACGCCATCTATCCGCACATGACCGTGGGCCAGAATATCGGCTTTGGCCTTTATACCTCAAAGCTGTCGAAGGCCGAAAAGCGGAAGCGGATCGAAGAGACCGGCAAGATTCTCGGGCTCGAAAAGCTGCTCGATCGCCGTCCCGCGGCGCTTTCGGGTGGGCAGCGTCAGCGCGTTGCCATCGGCCGCGCCATGGTGCGTGATCCAGCCGCGTTCCTCTTTGACGAGCCATTATCCAATCTCGATGCGCAATTGCGCGCGCAGATGCGCCTCGAGATCAAGAACCTTCATCGCCGGCTTGGCACAACAATCGTCTATGTGACGCACGATCAGGTCGAGGCCATGACCATGGCAGACAAGATCGTCGTCATGCGCGATGGCAATATCCTGCAAGTCGGAACGCCGACCGACCTTTATGAGAACCCGGTCGATGTTTTCACCGCGCGCTTTATCGGCAGTCCGTCGATGAATATGGCCGAGGGCACGATTGCCGGCGGCGCATTGAGCATCGAGGGGGCAGGGACTTCAGGACTTAACCTTCCCACCCATGACGGCAAGGTGCTGGTTGGCGTGCGTCCCCATGATCTCGTCGTGGGCGAGTTCGGTGGCGCCGGGCTTTCGGCGTCGGGCACGGTGGAAGCGGTTGAACCGCTGGGCTCGGAAACCTTGGTGCATCTCACTCTTGGAAAGGCGCAGGTGATCGCCACGGCGCCAGGCCGGGTCGTGCCGCAGATCGGCAGCACGGTCTCGGTTCACGCCGGCACTGGATCGCTCTACCTTTTCGATGCCGTCAGCGAAAAGGCTTTGGGCCGCGCATGACATCGTCTTCGCCCCGCGCCGGGGCTGTCCTCAATCTTGGTCGCATCTATTGCGACATGGTGTTTCGCGGGCTCGACGGCATGCCGGCCTTGGGGCGGGAGCTCTTTGCCCGCGACTTTGCCCTGACCCCAGGGGGTGGTGCGCTGATCACCTCGGCCCACCTTTCAGCGCTAGGGCGTCATTCCATGCTGCTCGCACGCTTCGGCACCGATGCACTGTCCCTGGCGCTCTCGGAGCAGATCGAACAACTCGGGATCGACCTGACGTTTCTGGATCGGCATGAGAGTGCGGGGCCGCAGCTGACCGTCGTGATGGTTCATGATGGCGATCGCGCCTTTCTCTCGCGCCGGGCCGGCCATGCTCGACCCGCCGGCTTTGAGGCGGCTTTGACTCATTCCGGGGTGAGTCATCTCCACATTGCCGAATATGCAACGCTTCACGAAATGCCCGACGCGATCGCAAGCGCGAAAAGCCAAGGGCTGACGGTTTCGCTTGACCCGAGCTGGGATGCGGACCTGATCCACGATCCCCTCTTCTTCGAACGGGCCGCGGGAGTCGATCTCTTCCTGCCCAACATGGAAGAAGCAGAAGCTCTGACCGGGGAGGCTGAGCCCGAAGCCGCACTCGCAGTTCTCCGACGTCACTTTCCCATTGTTGTCCTGAAGCGCGGCGCCGAAGGCGCCATGCTTGCCTCAGGTCCCGATACGATTGCGCTTCCGAGCCCAAAGGTTTCCGTCGTCGATACGACAGGGGCAGGCGATGCGTTCAACGCCGGATTCCTCCACGCCTGGCTCAATGGCTCTGAGCTTTCAACGGCGCTGGCGACCGCGGTCGAAGCCGGAACACTCTCCGTTCAGGCCTCTGGCGGGACGGGCAGTCTTCGGCGCGCTGTTTGAGGATTTTGCGCGGCGTCTGAAAGGCTGAGTCTTGCTGCGCGGTTAGACCCCTTGTTGACTCAAAGCACCGGCAATTTACCTCCAGCTTAACGTTCCTTATCGCGTTGACTCGCGTGCAAAACGTAAAAACGCGACACAGTCCTTGCCCAGGCTCCCCTTCGCGTCTCAAGGGCAACAAGGGGGGAAGTCGTAACGACCCGATGGTCTGGCAGAAGAGGGTGACCGGTGACGGTTCCGAGAAGCCGGACCAGGCCAAAATCCTGCGGCTCACTAACGGACCAGTGGTCAAGTCGAGGCGCTCGCTCCAGAATGCGGGGTTCAGGGCGCCAGCCGCTCCGGAGGCGAGCGAGGTCGCCAAGGAGTTGTCGCCAGCGAGGTAGGCTCGAGATATCGAGATCCTCGGCTTCAACGCGTGCCGCGAGATCAAGCAGAACCACGCCGTCATCGAGAATGAAGTCGAGGGCTGGAAGGATCATGCTTTGCTTTCCGTCAAAAATGCAGCGATCTCGGCCTTTGCGAGGGTCCGGCGCTCGAGCAGAACTTCTGCAAGCCGTTCGATCGTCTGGTGGTGCTGCGCGACGAGGTCGTCGGCCCGGCTCATCTGGTCCTGAAGGATTGTTTCCACCGTGTCTTGGAGCACAAGGTTAGTGGTCAGCTCCTTTGTCACCACGTCGGGCGGCAGGGCGATGAGGGTCTCAGACAGGCCGGTGCTGAGATAAAGAAGGGCAATGGCGTGGCTCGCCTGGATTAGGTCACTGGCCGAGCCATCGTCGACCCGTTTGCCAAAACGGGCATCGGCGGCACGGCCGGCCAGGGCAATACAGCAGTCATCAAGGCGCTCGTCGTAAGTGGCGCCCGCAAGGCGCGGGATGAGCGTCGTAAAACCGCTGACCGAACCGGCTCGGTCAAGGCGAAGGGCCATCGCGTCCACGATGCGTCCAAAGGCATGGGCGATCACCGCATGCGCGGCTTCATGCAGAGCCGCTTTTTTGAGAATGCCGATACGTTCTGTTTTATCAGCCGTCCGATCCGGATCGAGATCGGCAAGTTCGAGTGTACGGCCGGCGAGAAGGGCCCTGTTTCGTGCAGCGGCAACGCGGTCGGCCAGTTGGGCGTGGCTTTCTCCAAGCCAGAGGCGAGACAGATCACGAAGTGGCGCGTCTTGCAGGTCACGGCCCAGATGGACGCGCAGCACCGCAACTACGTCGTCGATAGTCTGCGGAGGCGTTACCTCGATGAGGCGGCCAATGCGGCCGGGGCGGCAGATCGCGGCGTCGACGTCCTCCGGGCGATTGGTGCAACCGACCAGCAACACCGGCGCGCCGGACGCGTTGAGGTCATCAATGGCAAGCAGAATCGAAGTGATGACCGTACTCCAATAAGCCCCATTGGAGTCGGTTCCACCGGTACGGGTACTCATGGCATCGATCTCCTCGATGATGCCAATCGCCGGTCCATTCTGGGAGCGAAGGGCGTCAAAGAAGCCAACGATCTGACGCACGACACTGTCGAGATGGCCGGTGCCAGCGACAAATAGGGCGCCCACGCTTAGGCGATAAAGTGGAACGGCGGCGCGTTCGGCAAGCTGGTCGACCAAGCTGGATTTACCGCACCCTGGTTGTCCGGCGAGCATTGTGTGACGCAAAAGGCCTTTGGGAACGCGGCACGTCTTGAGCCCATCGAAGAGTGCCAAAGTCTCGGTCAACCAAAGCGCTGCCGAACCGAAAACTGGCCATTGGTCACTCTCCTCTGTCTTCTCACTGGTATCTGCCGTTTCGTCGGTGTGCTCCGACCAGCGACGCAGTCGGTCGCGGCAAGCTTCCGCGGTTTCGCCGGATCGTATCGAGCTGGCAATAAGGGGAAGAGACAGACCGCGCCAATCGGCGTCTTCGATGATGACTTCTTGTCCCGTCACAGTGCCCACGGCGCGGGCGATGGCGGCAGAAGTGAGCCCCTGTACGGTTACAACGCACTCGGCGGCTCTTCTTGCGAGGTCGGGTACATGTGCGGAGCTCGCCGCGACCCAGACGCTGGCGCCATCCTCAATGCGCACGAGCACGTCGAGATCGCTCGCCACCTCGGATTTTTCCCGGCTCGGGGTCGCATGTACGGCCCCGCCCCTGGCATCGATAGCGACGGTTATTGGAGCGAGCCAGGAGCTATCGGGCACAAAGATGATGGTGGGGGGAGCATCCTTGGTCCAGGGATCGGGCAGAAGCACACCTTGGGAAAGGGCGTGTTCTTCTAGCGCGGCGGTGACGAGTATGACGATGCTACTTACCACGGCTGGCATGACATGGGCTGTCATGCCAGCGTTGACGGTGCTGTTTCGGATCATCTCGGACAAAGAACTCATGTTAGGTACTCGAATTGGATGAAAATGAAGCTTCCGCCCGCTGCCGGCCGTCTCAGCACCCTAGTATCTACCAGGGGAAAACAGGTGGCGTCGCGAGCCGGAAGGGGAGAGGTGAAGGGAGAAAGGGGCGTACCGTGCCATTAGCCAGCTGTAGCCGATGACCTGAGCACCGCACCGCAGTTCATGCGGGGCAGGGCAGTCAAACCATCAGGTAACAGACATGGGCAGAAGGGCACGGCAGGCGCGGGGCGACCGGCCAGCGTGCAGACGCAGACGTCCCGGCCCCGATTTGGGACCGACCGCTCTAGTTGCGCCAACGCATGCCGCCCAAGTGCGGCCCATAAAGGCTTAAAAACCCGGCCGGGTCGAAGGGGGGTGCTTGCCGACGCGCGCACGCGTCTACTACAAGGCTCGTAGCCATTGTAACTCCTGTTGCTGCAGGATTGCGGTGGTCAGGCCGTCGCTGGTGGTTCGAAGCACTGGCGGCGGCCGTCATCGATTCGGCTGAATCGACATGGTGATTGTGCACCTGGCAGATCGAAACCTGCAAGCGTCTGATACTTTACATTTAACGTCGCCTTAGCGGCCACAAGTACGCACTGAAGGACGAAGTCTCCCATTCGTTGTGTTTATGTACTCTGTCTGTGACTGGTGCTCCAGGGCTGAGACGATCCCGCGCGAAGTGGCTAATAACGCTAGTTATCAGACATCGCACTTGGGCCTCAAATTCTAAGATGACTAAATAAGTGCCTTCACGCGGCAGTAGGCACAAGTCGCCATTCGACAAAAAGAAGAAAAGCTTCGGTGAAAAATTTGACCGCTTCATTGCCCGCGATTGGAGCAATCCGGATCCGCAACGCACGGCGTTCCCCGCAATAACCCCCAAGATGGCCCGTGTTGTGCGTGCCAACAACAAGAGCGGTTCAGGTTGCCGTTCCCTTCTTTAAAGGCACGGCGCCAGGTGCGAGAACCTCTCTCTGTAGAGCCGTGAAGGCGCACGAAACGACCCTTTAGATATTGCTTGGGTCTTCCTGCTGGATCTGCATCTCGTTCTAAGGATCGTCAAGGCCACGGCGCGACCGGTAGACCCTATGTTTGGTATTGCCGAGAGCTCTTCCAACTCGGTGGAAGCCGTTTGAAATGACGATGACCGCCCGGCAGGTGCAGACTCCTGCATCGAGACCTGCTTGCCAAAACACCGCTTGTCTTGCTGACCTAGGACGTTGTCACTCACCGCGGGGTATGGCTTTCTCTTCGAGCAATGATGGTATCGAGCTCCCGCAACCAAAAGGTTCGCCAGACAGAATGCCTAGTGGACGTCATCGATGCCTATGCCCCCGCCTCGTCAAATGGGGTGCGCCGCGGACCGACCATCTGATTTCATCCTTGACGCCCTAGAGCAGGCCCTGCACCGTGAGTTGTGCTGGTTCAGTTGCAGAGGTTGCTGTGGAATGTCAGATAACACCCTCTGCCTGGCCCCATGCGCTCCGCCGATCAAGGGGCGAAGGGCAATAAGGGTCTTGCAGCAGACAGCCAGCTTCCAGTGCACCATTGTCAATTGCGAACTTCCGGAGAGCCGGTGTCGGCGGCTCAATGGGCCGGACTCCCTAACGGCCCGCAGCGTCTTCTCGAGCCTTGTTTCGCTTAGGACGCGATCTTGTGCGCCGGCTACCAATGAGCGCGATCAGAATGCAACTGCCCTCTGCCTGGCGTTATGAATGTGCCGTTCCATAGCGGAGACAGCGCGATCTCGGTCGCGGGCGATGATGCCATCGATGATCTCGAGATGGTCTTCGAGGGCAGGGGTTAGAACGACCGGATTGAGGCGGAAGCGGTCGAGAGCGATCATGCGCACGCGAAGCGAATTGATGGAATAAGCCTGGATCAGGGTCTCGTTACCGGTGCCTGCGATAAGGAATTCATGGAAGCCGCTATCAATGTTTTGAGCTTCTTCGAGAAGCTGGGCGGTGATCCCGCTTGAGGCGCGGTCGAGGACAGAGACGTGCAGCGCCTTTTGAGCCATGAGCGCATCGTCGCTGATATGGTCGAGAGCGTAGATTGTGGCCTCCCGCTCGAAGGCGACGCGCAATTGGTAAGATTCGCGGATCATCCGAAGATCAACTGCAGTAATCTGGATTCCCCGCTGCGGCATAACCGAGAGAAGTCCTTCGGCTTCCCACCGGGCGAGAAGTTCGCGCAGGGCGCCCAGCGATATGCCGAGCTTGGCCATGAGCTCGCGTTGCGACAAGTTCTGGCCAGGTCGCACATCGCCGGCCAAGAGCAATTGTTGGAAACGCCGATAGGCAGCCTGGCGGTTGAGGCCGATATCGGTGCCCAAACTGCGATCAGCGGATAGGGCGTTTGCTAGCTCGCTTTTAGCCGAAAGCATCGGCGATCTCCAATCCGTCTGGGGCAGCGCCTTGTTAACCGAGACGGGTGCCGAAATCAAAACCGGTTGCGGCAAAACTTTCAACAAGAGTTCTGGCCCCTGCTGCGTCGAGGGGTAGCAGCGGCGGCATCGGCCTGCTCCAAGCAAGGTCTTTGGTCATGTGCGCCTTGAGAGCCTTGAGTGCAATGACCCCGCCATTGGCATCGACAGCCTCGATGCGCTGCGCTGCCCGCTGGATGGCAGCGGCATCATCGCGCTGCTCCGGCGCTGCGTAACGCTGGGCGAGTTCGGCGGCGACGATGTTGGGCATGCCGCCAATCATTCCTGCGCCGCCATTGCCGACAAGTGCGGGGAAGACACGATCATCGCCGGTAAAGATCTGCAATTGAGGGAACCGGCGGCGCAGGTCGAGCGTCTGCGGCTCGATGCCGGTAGAATCCTTGATGCCGACGATGCGATCGCCATGCCGGGCCAGCAGCATCTCTATCAGTTCGGCTGTGAAGGGCGCCCTGCTTAGCTGGGGGATGTGATAGAGCACGACATCGATAGGGAAACCGCCAAGGCGATCCGCGCAGGCGGCAAAATAGGCGGCGATGCCCTCGGTGCTGGCGCCGTAATAATAGGGCGGCACGATCAGGACGGCGCGACAGTCGAGATCGGCGGCGGCTCGAATGGTGGCGATTGTGTCGTCCAGCGCAACGCTCATCGCTGCCGGAATGACGCAGCTCATGTCGAAGCCGTTTGCGGCCAAAGCTTCTAGCGCCTGGCGCTTTTCCGGAGCCGAGAACGACGGGCCTTCGCCCGTCGAGCCGAACGGGGAAACGTAGGTGCAGCCCTGTTCAAGCAGCCAGCGCAAATGCTGCTCGAGCCTTTCGACATCGACGCGAAAATCCTCGGTCACCGGTGTCAGGGAAGCGGCGACGATGCCGGTGATGGGCAGGGTTTCCGGGCGCTCATGCGTCGCGGCCTTGGTGGAAATCATCTGTTGGGTCACTGATACAATCACCGATTTAAGCAAAGAGACAATCAAGTATTTACATGCGGTCCAATTTCATGCAACTTCATTTTGCTGACGGGTGAAAATGAGCCTGATCGCGTGAAGGAGAAAGCTCGTGGCGGAACTGGAACTGTCGGGCGTGTCAAAGACCTACGGCGCGTTCAATGCGCTCAAGGACGTGTCGCTCGAGATCGGCGATGGCGAGTTTGCAGTGTTCGTCGGGCCGTCCGGTTGCGGCAAGAGCACGCTTCTGCGTCTGATCGCGGGACTCGATCCGGTCAGCGAGGGCCAGATCGCCATTGGCGGCAAGGATGTGACCTCGCGGCAAGCAGGCCAGCGGCCAATCGCCATGGTGTTCCAGAATTACGCGCTCTATCCGCATATGAGCGTATACGACAACATCGCCTTTCCGCTGCAGATGGAGCGTCGGCCCAAGGATGAAATCCGCGCCGAAGTCGCCAAGGCCGCTCAGATCGTGCAGCTTTCGACCCGCTTGCAGGACAAGCCATCCAAATTATCCGGGGGTCAGCGCCAGCGCGTGGCGATTGCCCGGGCCATCGTCCGCAAGCCGGGCATTTTCCTGATGGACGAGCCGCTGTCGAACCTCGATGCGGCCTTGCGCATGGAAATGCGTTCCGAGCTGACCCAACTTCACCGCCGGCTCGGCTCGACCATGGTCTATGTGACGCATGACCAGCTCGAAGCCATGACCATGGCCGACCGCATCGTGGTGCTGAACGGTGGCAAGGTGGAGCAGGTGGGTCCGCCGATGGAACTCTACCATAATCCGGCTAACCTGTTCGTTGCCGGATTTATCGGCAGTCCGCCGATGAATTTTCTGGCCGGAACGGTCCGTAGCGCCGAGGGCGCGACGGTGTCTGTCGAGGCGGCGCGGATCGGTGTCGTTACGCTGCCCTTCAGCGGCGAGCACCTTTATGCGGGCGACAGCGTGACGCTAGGCATACGGCCCGAAGCGCTCGAGCTCGGCGCCGGAAGGCAAGTGCAGTTTTCGGTGGTGCCGGAGGCGGTCGAGCGGCTTGGCCTGCACACGATCGTCCATGCCGGGGAAGAGGGGCGGCCGTTTACGGCCTTGTTCAACGGCGATCCCAAATTGCGCGCAGGCGAGGCGATCAACGTGAGCGTCGATGGGGCGAGCGTGAAGGTGTTCGACGCCGATGGGATTTTGCGATCCCGGCGGGCCGAGGTGTGATGCAGGAAATCGGGTGAAGCGCGAGGAGAGGCTTCATCGCTTAACTTAAGGGAGTAGGGAACATGGAAAAACAGAATAAGACGGGACTCAATCGGCGCCAATTGTTGCTCGGCGTGGCGGCCGGCAGTTTGACGCTGGGGCTGGGCGGCTCGATCGGCCGGGCCTTCGGGCAGGACCAGCAACTGGTGTTCTGGTCGCAGTTCGCGGGTAGCAAGCGAGTGGCCGGCGAAGCGCTGGAAGCCGCCTTCAAGGAAGCGCATCCCGAGCGCAACCTCGTCAGCACGCTTTATGCGGAGCCGCCGCAGCTCAACGAAAAGATCCTGACATCGATCAACGGCAACACGGCGCCGGACCTTTTTGTCCAGCACTGGGATTACAACCTCACCTATGCTGCCGCCGACCGCATGCTCGATTTGGGCGAAGCGCTCAGCGTCTCGATAGACGATCTCGACCCCTCGCTTCTGGCCTATGGTCATATCAACGGCGCGCAATATTCGGTGCCTATGTATGGCACGTCGCGCGGCATCGGTTTCAACCGCGCCCATGTGGTCGAAGCAGGCCTTGATCCGGAAAACCCGCCCAAGACCTGGGCCGAGTTCCGCGACTGGGCCATCGCCCTGACCAAACGGCAAGAATCGGGTTTCCTCGAACGCGCCGGCTTCTCGCTGTTCCACAACGACCTCGAAGCCTGGGAAGTGTTCACGCTATTCCTCCAGGGTGCGGGCGGCAAGCTACTTAACGACGACCTTTCTGCTCCAAGCTTTGCTGGGCCTGAAGGGGTCAAGGCGCTCACCTTTCTCAAGGGCCTCCTGATCGACGACCGAGTGTCGGATCTTGGGTTCGGTCTCGGGCCAGGCGGTCTTGCGAGCCCTTTCAATACGGCGCGGGCGGCGATGATAATTGCCGGTAATTATTCGACCAATAACGCCTTGCGGGCTGGCATCGAATTCGCCGTGGCGCCTATTCCGATGGAAGATGGCGGCTTCACCTCGCTGGTCGATCCGTTCTGCTACGCCATTCCGCGCGATGCGAAGAACATCGAGGGTGCCGTCGCATTCGTCGAGTTCGCGCTATCGCCAGAGCAGCAGGTTGCGTTCGCTGTGGAGAGCAAGAACGTGCCGGTGCTCAAATCCGCCCAACAAGATCCGGCGGTGCAGGCGGATCCCTATCTTTCCAAGTTCGTCGAAACCGCAAGCTATGCACCGCAGGAAGCGCCGGCGATCCCGGCCTTCTCGCGCATGGTGACGATCATCGCCCGTGCGGTGCAGGAAGCCATGTTCGGGCGGGCGAGCGTCGAAGATGCACTGAGTGCCGCAGCGGCCGAAGTGCAGACCATTCTCGACCGCGGCTGAGGAGTGATCATGCCATCCCGATCGGCCACAGCCGGACCGTTCAACAGGTCCTGGGGCGCCTATGCCTTTCTCGCCCCGGCCCTCTTGATCCTGTTCCTATCGCTGCTCCTGCCCGCGATCGCGACGATCGGGATGAGCTTCACCGACATATCATTTCTGAGGCCGACCAATTGGGTGGGTCTAGACAATTACTTCCGGCTGATGGCGGATGGCCGCTTCCAGCAGGCCATCGGCAATACGATGTACTATACGCTTGGCGTGACGTTTCCCACCATGGCGCTGGGGCTTTTGGCGGCGGTGGCGCTCAATCGCAAGTTTCCCTTCCGTATCGTATTCCGGACCATCTTCTACCTGCCGGTGCTGACTTCGCTGATCGCGGCGGCGGTAGTCTGGGTCTATCTCTACGAGCCTTATTCGGGGCCTGTGAACGGGCTTTTTGTATCGCTCGGACTTGGTCCGCAGCCATGGTTGTCCTCGCCAAATCTTGCGATGACGGCGCTGATCATCATGGCGGTATGGCGTGATTTCGGCACGGCGATGATCATCTATCTCGCGGGCCTTCAGGATATTCCCGAGGAAATATACGAAGCGGCGCGGCTTGATGGCGCCAGCAAGTTTTCGATCCTCTGGCGCATCACAGTGCCGATGCTGGGATCGGTGACCTTCTACCTGATGATCATCCTCATCGTGCAATCTTTCCAGGTGTTCGGCGCGATCTACGTGATGACCGGCGGCGGACCGCTGGGATCGACCGAGACCATCGTCTTCCAGATGTACCAGACGGCCTTCGGCTACACCGAGTTCGGCTATTCGGCGGCGATGTCGACGGTGTTGTTCTTCGTCATCCTGCTGTTTTCGCTGGTGGGGACCAAAATCATGCGGAGGGGCGAGGGATGAGCGTCGTGGCAACCCAATCCAATCTGACGCGGACTGACGAGCGCTCGTTCCCGCTGTCGCGGTTCATCCCATGGGGCGAGCGCATCGTCGGCTATGGCCTTCTGCTGTTCGCGGCCTTTGCGACAATGGCTCCGTTCCTCTGGATGGTGTCGACATCCTTCAAGGCAGACGCGGAAGTTTTTCAATTTCCACCCAGCTTCATACCGCAGGGCCTCGAATGGCAGAATTATCTCGATGTGATCTACCTGCCCGATAGTGGGCGGCAATTGGTCAATAGCCTCGTTTTTGCACTCGGCTCGACCATCTCCAACCTCATTTTCTGTTCGCTGGCCGGTTATGCGCTGGCGCGCATGCAGTTTCGTGGCAAGACGATAGTCTTTGCCCTTGTGGTTGGCCTCCTTATGGTGCCGGCTCAGAGCCAGATCGTGCCGGTCTTCCTCATCGTACAGAAGATCCCGTTCGCGGGTGGCAATGACTGGCTGGGCAATGGTGGCACGGGTCTACTCAATACGTATTGGGGTATGATCCTGCCGACGGCGGCGACGCCATTCGGCATCTTCCTGATGCGGCAATTCTTTACTCGCATTCCGAGCGAATACGAGGAATCAGCTCGTCTCGATGGCGCCAAGTCCTTCACGATCTTCTGGCGTATCCTCCTGCCACTGGCGCGGCCGGCTATGGCGGTGCTGGGTGTGCTCAGCTTTCAGAGCGCCTGGAACGAGTTTATCTGGCCGCTGATCCTGACCAATTCGCGGGATATGGCGACGCTGCAGATCGGGCTGCAATTGCTGCAGAGCGGGCCGGACGCGCGCTGGAACGTGGTGATGGCAATGGCAACATTGATCACCGTGCCGATCATCATCGTCTTCCTTTTCGCCCAGCGCTTGGTCATCGACGGCGCAGTCACGAGCGGCGTCAAAGGTTAGGCGCAGCTTTTCCAATACCACAACCCGAGCGCGGACGGCGCCACGAGGAGACTTTCCCATGATCGAGCATGTCGACGTTTATCGCGTCCCCGGAGAATACGCGGCCTGGCCTGCAAATTACGGGCTTTGGGCCTGGGGCGACGAGATCGTCGCGGTGTTCTCGCAAGGGTTCAAGGGCGTGCAGGAAAACCTTCATGCCCGAGACATGACCCGTCCGTTCGTCGGCAAGCAAGCGCGCAGTCTTGACGGCGGGCATACCTGGACGCCCGAACCATTCAATGGCCATATCCCTGGTGGGACGTCGTTGTCGGGCGACGAGCATGTGGTGGAGGCTTTGCAGTCCCAGCCCAATATCGTGCCGGATCGCGACCTTCAACCGCTCGGGCACCCCATCGATTTTCTTGATCCTGAAACCATCGTCATGGCGGCACGCACCGGGCTCAACCTTGACTCGATCAGCTGGTTTTATGTGAGCCGCGACCGCGCACGTTCGTGGGAGGGGCCATATCGCTTCGGTGATTTTGGTCTGCCCGGGATCTCTGCGCGCACTGATATCGTCCCGCTCGGCCAGCACGATGCGCTATTTCTGCTGACGGCCGTCAAGAGCAACGGCAAGGAAGGGCGTGTATTCTGCGTGAGGACGCGCGATGGTGGCCAGAGCTTCAACTTTGAAAGCTTTGTCGGCGAAGAGCCGGATGGTTATGCGATCATGCCAGCGTCGCTCAAGATGAATGACGGCAGCATTCTTTCGCTGGTGCGCTGTTCGACACCGGGCAAGGGTCCGGACCGCAAAGCCTGGATCGAGCAGTATCGTTCACTCGATGAGGGCAAGAGCTGGACGCTGGAAGGAAGGGCGGTCGACAATACCGGTTTTGGCGGAAATCCGCCGACCTTGACGCGGCTGGGCGACAAGAGACTGTTGCTGATTTACGGTTTCCGTGACGCGCCGTTCGGCATGCGCGCCCGCACCAGCAGCGACGAAGGCGCTAGCTGGAGCGACGACATCGTGCTGCGAGACGATGGGGGCATGTCGGATCTTGGCTATCCGCGTACTGTTGCGCTTGATGACGGCAAGGCGCTCACGGTTTACTATTTCAATGGAGGTTCCGATAGCGACCGATATATCGGCGCGACGTTGTTCAAGCTTTGAGTGGCAGCTTTTGGATTCGCTCAACGATGACTGAACGATCGCAATAGGACGGGCTTTACCGCACTATCTAGACAAATGCCCGGAAAGGCGATGTCGAAAAGCAAATGGTCCTTTAAGGCCCTCGTTCTTTCTCGACGCGGCTTTTCGAAAGGCAGCGCCTTCGGGCAAATGTTTGATAACGCCTTCTGTCGTTCATTAACCGAGCTGTGGGGATGTCTCGCTGCAATAAGGGTCGGGCAACGGCCCGTCCCTCCCTCTGGATCCTGTGGCAATCCAAGAAGGCGATGCGCGCAGATTCGTTGTTATGCGTACCACGTCGGACTGATCCTGCCGAAGGAGTTCCTTCACATCCGTGGAGTGAACCCCGTTTCACCGGACAGTCGGCGGTTGGGTTTAGGCACTGAGGCGCAGGAACTCGCGTGGTGAGCGGAACTTGAGACCGGAGTGCGGGTGGACCTCACAGTAATCGTCGATCCATTCGGGCAGCAAGGCCAGGATTGTCTCGGCGTCTGGGAGGATAACCGTAGAGGCATAATCCCTTTTCAGGGTTTTGACGAAGGCCTCGGACATGCCGTTGCTCTGCGGGCTTCGAACTGGGGTGAAGAGCAGTTGGATGCCCAATGCCGCGGCCACTTGGGCGGTCTGCCTTGCGATGTAGGCGCTACCATTGTCCGAGAGCCACTCCAGTCGATGCGGGACTTTGAGTGCCCGGAAGCGGCGCTCGACGGCTGCGATCATCAGGTCACATACCATCTCAGCGGAGATGCCGGCATTGGCAACAGCCGACCAGGCGATGATCTCGCGATCGCAGGCGTCGATGACGAAGACGATGCGGACTACTTCGCCATTGCGGGCGTGGATCTCCAGGTGATCGGAACACCAGCGGATGTTGGAGCGCAGGGCAACCACAACACCGTCGTGGGTGCGGGTGGGCCGGAGGGCTGTATGCTTTTGAAGGGTGAGCCCGTTCTGCTGCATAATCCTGAGGACCCGTTTGGTGTTGACGACGGGCTTGCCTTCCTTGCGCCGCTGCCGGTTGAGCAATGCTGTCACACGGCGATAGCCATAGGTGGGGCGCTGGTCGATGATCGGGCGCAGTTCAGCAAGAAGGGTAACATCCTCGGGCTTGCGATAAGGGCCTCTGACCCTTGAGGGCTTGCTGGCGCGCTCGATGAGGTTGGACCTGGAAACACCTAGAGTGCGGGCAATGGCGCTCATTGAGTATCGTCCTCGGGATTGCTCCACGACAGCAAGGGCGAGGTCCGTTTTTTTGGGCGGGCGAGATCAAGGGCTTCTTTGAGGATCTCGGCCTCCATGGTCTTCTTGCCCAGCATACGCTCGAGATCACGCACCCGCTTCTCCAGATCGCGGACCTGGGAGGCACCAACAACATCTTCATCAGCCTGAACGACAGCATGGCCGCCTTCGAGCATCCGGCGCTTCCAAGCGAATAGCTGGGAAGGAGAAATGCCAGCCTGGCGGGCCACATAGGAAACGCTCATGCCTGGCTGCAAGGCTTGCTCAACAAGCCGCATCTTCTCGGCGACGGACCAACGCCGTCGGCGCTGCACGGAGGTAATGACTTCGACCCGTCGAAACGGCTCGTCGGAACTCTTGGACATAGTCGTACTCATAGGCGCATGCCTATGCCTTATCGGCTATGCCGGCTGTCCGGTCAAAATGGGGTTCGCTCCAATCCGCATTCTCGGTGAGTAGGTGCGGTTCAGGATATGGATCATCGTTTGACTGCCAATTCCCCAATGCGACGAGAATTTTCCTTCTCTCGGACTCTCTTTCTAATACAATATGTGTTTAATGAGATCGTCCGCGCGCGAAGGTTG
Organism: Devosia sp. Leaf420; assembly: GCF_001425445.1. Taxonomy (GTDB): domain Bacteria; phylum Pseudomonadota; class Alphaproteobacteria; order Rhizobiales; family Devosiaceae; genus Devosia. The sequence goes on from NZ_LMQU01000016.1 coordinate 71,826, forward strand.
TCTCGGCCCTTATCTGGCGACAAACCGAACCACCTGTTCTATTAAGAAACTAGGGCCCACGTTATTTTCCACCGGGCGGCTGGTCACCTGTTGATGACTGGGATGTTCGGCAATATGGCCCGGAATACCGGCGTGCCAAGTTTGCGGTTAACATCGTCCAGCTTGGCGTTCACGATGAGGCTATAAATGAAGGTGGCCCGCTGCCCGCCGCGGTCGGAGCCGGCGAATAGGAACGCCTTCCGTCCAAGTGCGATAACTTTCAGAGCCCGTTCGGCCGCATTGCCGGTCAGATAGATCTGCCATCCTGCGGAACTGCGTGAACGCGGGCCAGCTTGAGCATATAGTCTACGGCCTTAGAAAAATTCTCCCGCCCCGACAATCCAGGGCGGTGCTTGAGTATGAGGCTTCGACCTCACTCATCATCGCGCGCTTAAAACGCCACTCATCGTCAGCTGCTCGGGTGGTCACCAGCCATTAGTGGACCTCTCGACCTCGAACAGGCCAACTAGGCGCCGCACGATCGCAAGGACCGTGCCGCAGCGTAAGTTCGCTCCTGGCCGAAGCATTTCGGCAAATATTCGAGCCGGTTTTCCATGATGCGGTTGTCTATCGCTTGGCCGTCGGTGCCGACGATGGTCCACCGATAACGTCACGCACTGAAAAGACCCGTGCCTCGGTTGACGCTCGTTACTTAGGAAGGAGGGAAGAGAACACCGCGCATGTTCTTTCAAACTTCTGGTTCGTCGAGATCGGGCTCATCGTAAACACTGTGCTCTTCGGACCATTCCTCATCATGATCGCCCGTTTCCCAAGATTGTTCGACATCAAAGCTGTCATCATCGGCTTGGTCGAAAGGCGCGTCCAGGCTGTCGAAAGCAGCATGTTCCGCATCTAGACTATCGCCGGGGACTGAGGCCATCATCGTCTCTTCAGCGAACCAGGCTTCAAGCCGTTGAAGTAAGAGCGCCTCATCCGACGCCTTGTCGTTGTTCGGAAAAGCCCATTCGAGCTCATCAGGAACACTTGCGAGCATCCTCATGATGACAGCCATGGAGGATTTCGAGGTTATGACTTGTCCATCAAAGTCGACGCCAAAGCGTGGCCAACCCCCAAGATTGGGAGCATTGGGCTTCGTTTGAGGGGCAAAGGTAATTGCCGTTCGCGGTACGATTGGAGTTCTCTCCTGGACGACTCCAGTGCGAGGATGAGAAACGTCCAGCGGCTGCCATTCGAGCACTGGGGCATGTTCAGCGATGAGATCGATAAGTTCTAGCTGTGCCCAGTCGCTGTCTGCTCGTCTCACAACGACTAGTTTATTGTTTCCCGCAACCGCTGCAGCCAGGACTAGCGACAGTTCTGCGGCGACTAGTGCATCGGGATCGTCAAGGATGATAAGCGCGTCGGAGACCATCTTGGAGGTAAGCGCCGCGGCCTCGACCACAATGGACTGCGGTAACGGATGGCCTGCGGGGGACGCGATCGATACGGCTCGCAGACCAACTCTCTTGGCAAGCCCCGCGAGGTCGCCGGCTAAAGCGTCCGCTGCGTTTTCGGTTTTTACAATGACCAGATCCGGCCCTGAAAAAATGTTGGCAAGTACGGTGCTCGTTGATTGGGTAAAGCCCTCAACGACAAGATGACTAACTTCGCGTTGTCCGAGGAAGCGCTCGGCGAGGATGAGACCACGACCAATCGCTGCCATTTCGTGATGCACCAGTCCAACGCTCGCATACCATTCGCCTGACCCTTCAGGCGTTGAAAGTGCAACGCAACCAAGGCCGATAGCTGCATCGGCGGCCTCGAGCCCGAGCGATCCAGGCAGGTGACGCATAAAGAAACGGTTGAGTTCGTTTCGCGTGAATGGCGCTTTGAGGCTTTGGAGCATACCGTCAATTTTTAAGGCGGCCTCGGTATTGTCGTACTCCCTGCTTTGATTAACCAGAAGCTCGCGCCCATCAACAGTGCCGCTGGCTGTGCGCTTTTTTGCCCGCCAGCCTCTCACCAGCCGGAGTGGCGCGGGCGTTAAAGAAACGGGAGGATTCGGAGTAACTCGAAGGTCGCTTCCCGATCCCGCAAAAAATGTGTTCTGGAAATTTCCCCAAAGCCTTCCCCACTTCCGGCCATAGGTCTTTCCATTCCTGTTCACAGGGTCAAGAGCGGTATAACGCCGGCTCGACCAACCATGTGGAGTGCGCTGTCGCGGAGAGATAAGCGCATGTACGTGGAGGTTGACGGCAGACATGGCCATTGCCGTTGCAAAAGAGTCTTCCTCTCCCACAGAAAGGAGAAGAGCGTCCATCTCGAATTCTTGTTCCGATTTATGCGGCGAATGCAAAGCGACTATTGCCGTAAGTCCGTGCTTTTCGACAATGACGTTGCGGATGAATTGCTCAGCCATTGCCTGGCTTGTTTCGACGGCTTGTTCCTCGGGCGTCGGTAGCGCAAGGACAAGTTCAAAGCCTAAGGCGGCATCCTTGCGATTACTGGCCATCTCCAGGCCGGTGCAAAGCTCAATAGCCGATCTGACAGGAACGGCGCCATTGGGCAGAAGCACTGTACCGGCGAGGTAATCTCCGTAATGTGAAAAGTCGTACGACTTGCCAGTGCGATCCGAAACTGCCCGCGTACGCATCACATACGCCACTCGTTCGATCGTCGAGTGTCCGCGTGAACGCTGGATGAGCTCGGCTCGTGCGTAAGGGATAGCCACTGCTTGTCTTTCCAGAAAACGGACCGCCAACCACAGGTTCTGGCAAGGCACAAAGCTGAATTTCGCCTCGAATGCGAAAAAAACCGGGGCAGGCGCGTGTGCCTTGCGTAGGTCCGAGTCACCCTAGGTCAGCACGCGGTTTGCAAGGTGCATACCGGGGCGTCAAGTACAGGAAGGCTTCTGATGTCGAATAAAACGAAAAAAGATGATTTGGCCGAGACGGCTAAGCTCCTCAAGGAGACGCAGCGTAGCCTGACCAAAATGCAGCTTGGTGCGCAGACGCCAGCAGCGCGCTCCGAAGCGCTCTTGCAGAAGCGTGCGCGGGTCGAGGTCGCTGAGATTAAGGGCGACCTTGCAATTAAGGGCTCACTCGCCCGTATCTGTGACGAAATTGGGCTCCACCGCTGCCGTCTCGACACAAGCGGTCTGCGTGGGGCTATGTTGCTTGCGATGGATCACGATCGCGACGCCGAGACCATTCAGCGCTTTCATGACCGAGATGCCGAATTTCAGAAGTCGCGGAAAAAAGCGCAGGTCGGAGTTGCTGCCTTTGTTGCTGCTGCCGCCCCAAGCCATGAGCTTGTGGAGATGGCTCGTCAGATCGGTCTCAAGCGAGACCTGCTAGTAGGCGGGTTCAAGGGAAGGGCAGCCCTGACTGATCTAATCGATCTTGGCGAGCGCTTCTCCTCTACCATCCGCGTCGAGATCAAGAAAGTGGCTTACCTGCTCGTTGATGCAGGAGAGGTCGATAGCGCGGTCTGCCATTTGCTGGCCCAAAACGATGTTAGCATGCTCGCTGACACGACGGAACCTTCGAAGGACAATGAAGAGGTCGTCAAAAAACCCGGCGAGGGCAACGATGTGATGGACAACAAGCCGACGATAGAGACCGAGACGGCGGACAGTGCACCCCATCACCAAGCTCGCCCAATAGGAAATACCATACGGCGTTCGGTTATCAGTGGTCCGATGCGCCCGACCTAAACGGAGCAGAGGTGTTTGACGAACTAACCTGCATGCCTTCGTGAAGTGTTGTTAACTGGCACGGTACTCATGACGACCGTCAGGCTTGCACCGACTGCAGACAACAAAGGCAGAACCTTGTGTTCTGCCTTTTTGCTTAGAACATCCAATTGCGGGCGGGCAGAGTCTCGGGTGGGCTATATGCAAGACTGTTCCGCTGCTCCTGAGCGGCTGGCGACAATATTGAGCAAAAATTTATGCATTTTAACGTTTGTCGCTTTCAAGAGCTCGGGCGAGCATACCTCACAACGACAATGTGAGGCCGATTCTTGTTTAAACCTCTTTCTCCCCCCATGACGCTGAATACCCTCGAAAGCGAACTTCGTTTGGCTCTGCTGGTGCAGGCAAGCCACATCGCGTATGTCGCAAATGTGCAAGCAGCCACAGCATTTCTAGGTAACGAAGTCGATTGGGACACGTGGGAAGGCGAAACCGTCAGTTTCGACTTGGCACACTTCCACATTTGGACAATCGTCAAGGCGGCATATGAATATGCGTACCGGTTCGATCCGACCGACTATGTCGGACACGGTTTAGATTTGGCAGATATGTTCGACAGTTTTAGTCAATGGGAAGCGGGCGGCATCCTCAGCCCACTATGGTTTCCTGATAGCCCTTTGCGGCAGCTTGCTGATAAGGCACGTGCTCGAGACAAATTTGACAAAGACGAAGTTATGGACCTCAAAGAACTCTCGCGCTTGCTCGACTGCTCGGAAGACACGATAAAGTCGCTTTTTTCGTACGGTGGAGGACCGGACGCTCCTTGGTTCCGGGCCAGCGAGGTTTCCTACATCGTGAAGATGCACCCAAATTTCGTGCCATCCCAGTAAACGTGACTGGATATCATAAATGCCGATGGGTAGAGCAGACGAGGTTTCTGCTGAACGCTAATCCCGAAGCGCGCGATGAGGCATTGCTTGATCCGGGAATGGCCTCGAGCATTTGCCGGCGGGCGATAACTGTCACAACCCTGCCGGTTTTAGCTTAATGGATTCAGAATCGTCGGTTTTTTAGGCCCAAGCTCTGTTCAATAGATTTGCTGCTCAAACCGCAATCCGCGGTAATCTGCTTTCGCCGCTCGAGCATGTGATAGCCTGACCCAATATTGGTAAATGAGGGTTGAGACAAACGGCCTGAATATGGCAAGACCGGCAACGGATCTATTGCGAAGCGCCACAAAGACGACGTCTCATACCTGTGCCGACGGTAGTTCTTGGCCTAGCCTTATGTTTCATCAAATCTTCTTGACCGTCTGTTTTGAGACGAACTCGGCTATTACACAGTCGATGGCATGGCGTTGATGTTCACGGGCAGCCCTTCTCGAGCACGAGCCTGACGCAACGAATAGCTGCTCTCTCGCCAAGAGCAGCCACCGTCCGATCATCTCAAACGGTTGGGACGACATGTCAGTGTTTGAGATATCGCAAGGTTACGTGAAACTTCAGAGCTGGGGCGCAAACTGGTTTTCGTAGGTGGGCCCAAGCCGGTTGCTTTCGATCCGATGCTACGCGTTCAGGCATGCATGAAGATGGCCGGGGACTTTTTCTCTTAAATCCGGGCGCGAAATACGGCAGTGATCCGTAGCGCGGTCACATCGCGGATGGAAATGACATCCGCTTGGCGGGTTCAGCGGAGACGGTATCTCACCCTTGATAGGCATAAAAGTCCGCCGCTCGGTTGAAATGCGCGGCATGCCGGCGAGCAACATCTGGGTATAGGGATGGACCGGATTCGCGAACAGTTCGCTGGTCTTTGCCAATTCGACCACGCGCCCGAGATACATGACCGCCACCCGATCGCAGAGGTGCCGGATGAGGCCCAGATCGTGGCTGATGAAGATCATCGACAACCCGCTCTCCTGACGGATGTCCATCAGGAGGTTGATGATCTGCGCCTGCACCGAAACATCGAGCGCCGCAACGGCTTCGTCGCAGACGAGAAGTTCCGGCTCGACCGCGAGCGCGCGGGCAATGCCGATGCGCTGCCTTTGGCCACCCGAAAACTGATGCGGATACCGATCGATACTGTCGGCGGCAAGGCCAACGCGCTCGAGCATCTTGGCCGCATGCTCCCGCATGCGCGACCGGGGGACGATGCCATGAACCACAGCCCCTTCGCCGATGATCTCGCCAACCTTCAAGCGGCCATTGAGAGATGACATCGGGTCCTGAAACACCATCTGAACCTTGAGGGCATCCCGGCGACGGGCGAGAAAACTGTCATAGTCTTCGTTCCGAAAGCGGCGCGTTCCGCCTGAGACGGGCAGAATGCCGGTGATCATGCGGGCAAGGGTGGATTTGCCGCAGCCCGATTCCCCCACAATGCCCAGGGTTTCGCCCTGGGCAACGGAAAGGCTGACGCGATCGACGGCCTGAACGATGGCGGGGCGCTTGCCGGTCAGGCGGTCTGTCAGTTTTTCGATCGTGCCGCGAGCGGGCTCGAAGACGCGGGACACTTCATCAGCTTGGAAGACGGTTTGGACCACTTGCATCATCCCTCGATTGGATGGTGGCACCAGGCGTGGTGCGTTGAAGAAAAACTGCGCTTTGGCGGGGACGTTTCGCATGCCGGGGAGGCGCGCTCGCACCGGCTGCGGAAGGCGCACCCTTCACCCAGGTCCAGAAGCGAGGGCATGGTGCCGCGGATCTGCTTGAGACGTTGACCGGGCTCGTTGTTCGACGGCACCGATTCAAGCAGCTTGCTGGTATAGGGGTGGCGCGGCGTTGCGATGATTTCGGCCGTCGCGCCTGTTTCCATCATGGCCCCAGCATACATGACGAGAATGCGGTCCGCGAGTTCGGACAATGTTGCAAGATCATGGGTAATCCAGATCATGCCGAGACCCCGATCGGTGATCTGGCTACGCATCTGGTGGATGATCTGGGCCTGGATGGTGACGTCGAGTGCCGTTGTCGGCTCGTCGGCGATGATCAGGTCGGGGTTCATCAACAGTGCCGTCGCGATTACAACGCGCTGCCGCATGCCGCCGGACAGCTCGTGCGGATAGGCTTCGAGCCGTTCTTCAGGCGAGGGGATGCCCACAGCCTTTAACGCGGCGATCGACCGCTCGCGCATCTGGGCGGCCGGGACCTTCTCATGTTCGCTGATCGCTTCGAACATCTGCTGGCGCACCCGCATCAGCGGATTGAGCGTCATCAAGGGGTTCTGGAAAACCATGGCGATGCGGCGGCCGCGATACTTTCGCATCTGGTCGAAGCTGAGCTCGGTCAGCTCTTCGCCATCGAGCCTGATCGATCCGGAGACGATTTTGCCGGGCTTTTCGACCTGTCCCATGATCGACATGCCAGTTACCGACTTGCCTGATCCGGACTCCCCGACAATGCCCAGCACCTCGCCGCGCTTGAGATTGAAGGAAACGTCCCGGACCGATTTGAACGTGCCAGCGCGGGTGAAGAACCAGGTGTTGAGGCCTTCGACCTCAAAGAACTGCTCGCTCATGGGATCAACTCTCGAAACGCGGATTGTTAAGATCGCGCAGCCGGTCACCCAGAAGGTTCATGGCGACAATCATGATAAGAAGCACGATGCCGGGGCCGAAGCTGATCCAGTATTTCTGCGAGAAGATATATTCGTAGCCGTTGGCGATCAGCATGCCGAGCGAGGGCTGCGTCAATGGCAGGCCGACACCGAGAAAGCTCAGCGAGGATTCGAGGGATATCGCCGAGGCGATATTGAGCGTGAACAGCACGATGATCTGCGGCAGGCAATTGGGCAGCACGTGGCGCAGCATGATCCGCCACGCTGGCAGACGCATGCCCCGCGCCGCCTCGATATATTCCTTGTTGAGTTCACTCAGCGCCAGGGATCGAGCCGTTCGTGCATAGTAGCACCACTGCACCAGCACCACGGCGAGAATGACCTTTTCGACGCCGCTGCCGAGGATGGCAAGGATCGCAAGGCCGACAAGAATGGCGGGAAAGCTGAGGGTAAAGTCCACGGCGCGCATGATCATGGCGTCGGTCGCTCCGCCGCGCCAGGCGGCCAGCAGGCCGAGGCCCGTGCCGAAGAGCATAGCCGACCCGGCCGCCGCAACGCCGACAAAGACGCTGATGCGAATGCCATAGAGAATAGCCGAGAGCATGTCGCGGCCAAAGGCGTCGCTGCCGAGCTGGAAGATGAAGCCGGTTGGCTGATTGTCGGTACGCGCAATGGCTTCGACGCGGGCGTCGGCCGGGGCGGTTTCAAAGCTCACCTTCCCCTGATTGTTCTCTGGCGCGTTCAAGGTCCACCATGGCTGGATGGGATGTTTGCTCGCACCATCGACGATGGCGTCGCGCGCCAGGCCGCGAAGTTGCAGGCTCATCAGCGGGGCGGAGCTATCTGCGAGACCGACAATGAAGCAGTTCGCGCCACAGGCTTCCACCTCAAAATCCGTGGCATTGGCCTCAGGTATCAACTGGCCTTGCGTCAGGGCGAAATTGGCTCGGATTTCCTCACCCGGCTTTACCTGGGGTGAGCCCATAGGCTTGAGCGCGTCGATCAGTTGCAGGCGCGCCAGATCATAAGGATTGGTCGGGGAAAGCCATGGTGCAAACAGCGCGCAGGCAAGGAAGAGCACGGTGACGACAAGGCTGGCGACAGCAACCCAGCTTTCAGCGAAGCGACCGGCGAATTCGGCAAAGGCGGCGCGGTTCATTTGGCACGCTTTCCCATGACGGAGCGCACGCGCGGGTCGATGGTCATGTGCAGGATGTCCACGAGGAAGTTGATGGTGATGAAAAGGAGCGCCGTATAGGTGAGCTGCGCCACAATCATCGGGCGGTCGAGCACCTTGATTGAATTGATCAGGAGCTTTCCAAGACCGGGCCAGGAAAAGACCGTTTCGGTGATGACGCCATAGGCAAGAAGATTGCCCAATTCGATGCCGATCACGGTGATCAGCGGGACAAGGGCATTGCGCAGAATATGCACGAAGACGATCCGAACGGGATGCACGCCCTTGGCATAGGCGAACTTGACATAGTCGAGCCGCACGATCTCGAGCGTTGCCGCGCGCGTTACGCGGATCAAGAGAGACATCTTGAGGAGGGCGAGGCTGAAGGCGGGCAGAAGAACGTGGTGCCAGCCATCCAGCGTCCAGAGGCTGGATGTGATCCCGAAATAGGTCGCAACATTGCCGCGGTCGCCGACGGGGAAAAAGGGCAGGGCGATGCCGAAGGCGACGATCAGCAGCATCCCCTGCCAGAAGGTGGGGATGCTGACCCCGATCAGTGAAAAGCCCATCACGGCTTTCGAAAACGACGATTCCGGTTTCAATCCGGCGTAAAGCCCTGCGGGGATGGAAAAGCCGATGGCGATGAAGAAGGCGACGAAGGCCAGTTCAAGGCTGGCGGGCAGACGCTGCAGCAGGATGGTGGTGACGGGCTCCTTATAAACAAAGGAGGTGCCCCAATCGCCCTGCATGGCGTTGACGAGAAAGTTGAAGTACTGCTCCCAGATCGGCCGGTCGAGACCAAGGGCGACAATGGCCGCCTGACGGTCAGCTTCGGTTGCTTCGGACGAGATCAGCACATCGACGGGATTGCCGATCAGCCAGAGCCCGACAAAGAGGACGATCGAAAGCGCGAGCACAACGCCGATGCATTGCAGCAGGCGCTGAAGGACGAAGTTGATCATGTGCTGGCCAATCCAAGCTTGCGCTGTTCGGCTCCGGGATAGGGGCCCGACCCCATGGCGTCGATGAGGTCTGCGAAGTGAAGTGCGAACTCTTTGCAAATGCCGGCCGCGCCGTCCTTATCGAGCATGTGGCGAATGTCGGCGCTGACGACATCGCCGCCTGGCAGACGCTCGAGGTGCCCGAGGAACGTGCCTTCGCCGGAAGCGGCCGCGATGGCGGCTTCGTGCACCAGATGATGGCTCTGGTGCTTGCCCATCGTCGCGCCCATTTGCATCATGGCGTATTCGCCGAAGATCGCGCCGTTCGACAGTTTGAGGTTTTCGCGCATGCGCACGGGGTCGAGTTCGAGCCCTGAAAGCAGGGCCTCGGTGCGGACAAGAACTTCGGCGGCGGCGGCGATGACTTCGACCAGTGTATCTTCAAAGAGAAGATTGGTGCTGCCATCGGAATCAAAGGGACGATGGGCATTCGCCATCAGCATGGCGGCCTGGGAATAGAGCTTGTTGGCGTTGGCGATAACGCCATAGCATTGCACGGGATTGATCTTTTGCGGCATGGTCGAAGAACCAATGGCGCCATCGAGCCGCTTTTCGCGCAGTTCGCCAAATTCTTCGGACGAGGTCTGGTACACTTCTTCCGCGATCCGATGGCAGACGGATGCAAGGAGCGCCAGGCCGTTTACGTATTCGCAGATATGGGTGCGGATGGCGCGGGAGGGAATGGCCATCTCGCCCATGCCGAGACGCGCCGCAACGCGCCTCTGGAATTCCGGCCCCTGAGCGCCAATCGCCGAAAAACAGCCGACAGCGCCACCCATCATGACAACGAAGGCGCGATCGCGTGCGGTATCGAGCCGCTCGATGGACTGTAGAATTTCTTCGATCCAGACAGCAGCTTTGAAGCCGAAGGTGATCGGCACGGCATGGCGGAAATGCGTGCGCCCGGCCATGGTCGTTGCCGCATGGGCGCGCGCCAGTTTGCCGAGGTGCCCAAGCACGTCACGCGTGATGGTGTCCATCACGTCATGGGCGCGCTTGGTGAGCACCAGCATGCCGGTCTGGATGACGTTTTGCGTGGTAATGCCCCAGTGCACATAACCGCCGTGCTTGGGCCCGCTGACGCGAACGAGTTCGTTGAGGAGCGGCATCAGGGGGTGGCGCGTGACGCCATAATCGGCCTCGATGCGCGCCATGTCCAATCGATTGGCGCAGCAATTGTCAGCAATGGTCTGGGCGGAATCGGCCGGGATCATGCCCATTTCACCTTGCACCAAAGCGACGGCCTTTTCGATTTCGAGAAAGGCGGAATAGGTGGCGGCGGGGGAAAATGCGTCGCGCAGGCCACGAAGGTCCACTTGCGCTGCCAGCGCATCGTTGAAGGCTGTGCCCATCTAAGCAACTTTCAGGATTTTGGAGACGGGATGCGCCCAGGGCGCATCCCGATCGGACGAGCTCACTTCTTGGGGTGAGCCGTATAGAAGATATTGACGAGATTGGCGTGCGGCTCGAACACGATATCGGCCTTGGTCGCCCATACGCCATATTCGTGATAAAGCGGCACATAGCCTTCGTCTTGGTAGACCTGAGCCGAGGCCTGGCGCAGCAGGTCTTCGCGCTTAGCGTCATCAAGCGTCTGCTGGGCTTCAACCAGCAAGGCATCGGTTGCAGGGTTCGAATAACGGCCACGATTGGCGCCGCCCCAACCCTTTTCGGTGTCACGTGTCGCGGCCAGGTTGAACATCAGGCTCAGCCCTTCGCCCGTGTCGGCGGCGGCACCGGCGAGATAGAGGCTATATTCGAACGCACTGGCCTTTTCAAAGTACACGCTGCGCGGAAAAGTCTCGAGCGTCACGTTGATGCCGATCTGGGAGAGCATGGCAGCAACAGCCTGCGCGACCTGGGCGCCGTTGACATAGCGGTCAGCGGGCGCGGTCAGGGTCAGTCCGAACCCGTTGGGATAGCCGGCCTCGGCAAGCAGCGCGCGCGCCGCTTCCGGATCGTAGGCATAGGGCGGCAGGTTGGGATTGTAGCCGAAGACGCCTTCGCCGATCAGCTGGCTTGCCGGCTGCGCCATGCCGCCCATGATCGTTTCGGCGATCTCGGTGCGGTTGATGGCAAGGTTGAGGGCGCGGCGGACGCGAACGTCGAGAAACGGGTTCTTGCCGTCCGTGCCAGTCACCTTTGGCGTCGGCTCCTGGCCCTGATCGGCGAGGAAGAAAATCGCCAGCGTCGAAGGCGCCGAAACCAGTTCAAGATTGCCGGCCGACTGGATCGACTCGACACCATTGATCGGCACCGAATTGATCACATCCACCGAACCGCCAAGGAGCGCTGCAATGCGTGCGCTATTGTCGGGCAGCGCCTTGATCGTCACCGTTTCGTAGGCCGCGGCTTCGCCGTAATAATCATCGTTGCGCTCGAGCACGATCTCAACGTCTGGCGTAAAAGTGCGAACCTTGAAGTGGCCGATGCCCGCGGCAGTCGCGCCGGAATTGAAGTCGTTGGTCGAGAGCCAGTTATCGTTGCCGCAGGTTTCCTCGTCATAGGCGAGGGTGCCTTCGGTCGGATTTTCAACAATGCCGATATTGCTCAGGCTGCGCATCAGATTGGGGTCTGGCGCCTTGGTGGTGATTTCGAGCTTGCCGTCGCCGAGGTCGGTAAGGCTCGCAATAGTGCCGATGAAGCTCGAATAAAGACCGGGGCTGTTGGGCACGTTACGCACGCGGCAGAACGAATAGATGACGTCATCGGCGCCCAAGGCATTGCCGCTGGCAAACTTTGCATTCGGCTCAAGGGTGACGACCCACTTGGTGTCGTCGACGATCTCCCAGCTCTGCGCGAGGCGTGGTTCGAGTTCGCCGGTCACGCCGCTGCTGAACGCCAGGGCATCGGAAATGTTTTCGCGCAGATCGAAATTGTAGCCGGCGCGGTGGAAATGCGGATCCGCCGAGGTCGCGATCGCGGCAAGACCAACGGTCAGGTCTTGCGCGGCAGCCTCAAGTGCGAAAGCGGATGCACAGGCGAGCAAGCTGGTGCCCGCGATGATTTGGATCTTTCTCAATACGACCTCCCTTGACCGTCTTGTCGCGGTCTCTTCTTCGGTAGGCGCGGATCGTCCGCCATAAAATCGAAAGTTTTTCGCAATGATTGAGTTTTTCTCAACGAACCGCTAGAGCCTGTGGTGGAGGCAGAGGCGATGGATAGCAAGGACCGGAAGAAGAATCTGCCATTGCCGCCGATGACGGCGCTGCCTGTCTTTGAAGCCGTTGGACAATATCTCAGCGTCGCCCGAGCCGCAGAAGCGCTCAATCTCACGCCAGGCGCCATCAGCCGCCAGATCCAGAACCTTGAACTTTACCTCGGCATCGCGCTGTTCGTGCGCAATCACCGGCGGATGAGCTTCACACCGGAGGGAGAGGAATATTGGGCCCAGGTCAAAAAGGCTCTATCTGATCTCCGCGATGCGACAAGGGCCGTGGCGACGCGCGCCGAAGATGCCCCCCTGACCATTGTCGTACCGAGAATGTTTCTCCAGCGTATCCTCCTGCCTCGGCTCAGCAGCTTTTACGCGCAACACCCGGATGCCAAGGTTAAGTTCCTGACCTCGGGCAGCGGCGCCAGCCCTGTCGATGGCACCATCGCCATCAGCCCGGAACGGCGCGAAGATTACCGATACGATCTCCTGGCGGAGGCGAACCTCACGCCCGTTTGCAGCCCGCGATATCTCTCAGCCGCGTCGGCCTTGCACAAGCGCTCCGACTTGGCCCGGCATACGCTGTTGCGCTCCCGCGACTATCTGCAGAACTGGACCAATTGGCTGTCCGAAGACGCGCAGAGCGTCCTTGAAGAGGCCCGCTGTATCGACTTTGAAAGCCCCGGCCTCGAACTGACGGCAGCCATCGAAGGTCTTGGTGTCACCATCGTCCGCATCGCGCTCGTCAACGAAGAGATCCGCTCGGGAAAACTGGTCGCCCTCTTCCCAGAGCACATCGTTCACGAGCACTATGTGTTCTGCTTTTCCGGAACAAAGAAGCGGCCGCGGAATTTCTCTGCGTTTCGAAACTGGCTCAAAGAAAACGTCTAGTCTCAGACCTGACTATCTAAGAGGAGGGGTAGGGCCGACCAATCAGTCAATCGTGCTCGTTCCGATCTGGGGTCCATGGGTTGATCCTTGGACTTTGATCGGCCAGCGTCTGCCGATCCGGTTCTGGCCTCCAGCCGTGAGAAAATTTCCAGTGCGACCTCTTGTTCACATTCGCCGCGGCTTGGTGGCCGGGCAGAGTTTTTGGGTAAATGTCCGATAACGGCCCTTGTTCTGCCCGTGCCATCCCTCGATCCCGAGTGGACCACGAGGGGGCGGCCCAATGTAGACGGGCTGCTACCGGGCTGACGTCCCCTCTCAGCGGATATCCGCGATGTGCGAACATTGATAAGTGGGACAACGCCCATGCAAATTGGGTGAAGCGGATGCTGACCCCAATCTCACCTCAGCAAGGCAAATGGCCGCCCCATGGCCTTGCCTATATCCACCAATCAGGCCACCGGCTCCATGGCCTCAAGCAACGACCTAATCTTGATAGTGGCAAAGTTTGAGTAGGTGTCGGACACCGCGTAGGGGAGGATGATGCGGCTGCCGTGGCGGATGGCGCCGCAAGTGTAGACCACGTTCGGCACATAGCCCTCGCGCTGCGAGACGTCGGGATGCACCAGCGGGTCGCGCGACCGAGCCAGCACCTTGCCGGGATCGTGCTTGTCGAGCAGCGCAGCGCCGATCGAGTAGCGGCGAACCGGGCCAACGCCATGGGTGAACAGCAGCCATCCCTCCTTGAGCTCGATCGGTGATCCGCAGTTGCCGATCTGCACGAATTCCCACGGCCAGAGGGGCTTGAGGATAGGCTTGCCGCCATTCCAGGTGATCAGGTCGTCAGAATAGATGAGATAGAGATTCTCGTTGTCCTGCCGGCCGATCATCGCATAGCGGCCGTCGATCTTGCGCGGGAAGAGCGCCATGCCTTTGTTGACCGCCGCACTGCCCTTGAGCGGGGTCATGCGGAAGGAAAGGAAATCCTTGGTCTCGATCAGCTCTGATCGGATGCCGGCGCTGCTATAGGCTGTATAGGTGGCGTAGTAGGTGCTCTGATCGCCATCTTCGAAAAGCACGAAGCGCGCATCTTCGATACCGTTCGACTGTGCCGCGGTGACCGGGAACAGCACGCGTTCGCTAATATCGCCAGTATCGAACGATACCTCCACTGGCTGGTCGATGGCCGCGTCGAAATCCTTCGGAAGTTTGGAGGTAGCGGCGAGGCGGGCAGTGGGGTCGATGGAAACGCTGCCATCCTTGGTGATGGTGCCAGCGCGAAAGGTGAGGGAGGAGACGTGTCCCTCTCCCACAGCACGCAGGCTCAGGATGAACCGCAAGCCGCCCGGGGGGGCAAGCCCCTGGTCCGGGTGGGGCACGATGCTTGGATTGAACAGAGCCGAGGCCTCGAACGAATATTCGTTGAGGAAGTAAGCCCCGGCCAACTGGCTCTGTGCTTTGGTAAAGCTTGGATGGTCGAACAGCGCCGCCTCCATTTCGGCGGCGCGTAGCTCGAAAGTGCGCAACAGGTTGCGATGCCGCCCCTCAAAATTCTCCAGCACATCGGCAAGCTGGCGCGTCACAGTCTCCTCATCAAGGGCCAGTACCCGATCAACGATGTGGTTAGCGCGCGTTTTTTCGGAAGGCTTGAGGTCTTTGGGCTCCGTTGTCGGTTTGAACGGGCGAACGACGACACGGGTCGGATCAGGCCTGAGGTAAAGGGCCTGGCGGTTCAGGAAATTTGCTTGCGACAAGACGGCCTCGAAATTTGGGTTGGGGAAGCAGGGTCAGCCGAGGCTTGTCGACCGCCAGTCTGGATGGGTTGGGCGCGAGGGCCAGGCGATCGAACTGCCGCATGTCGAGCAGGCCCAGGAGATAGGACAGGACAGATTCTGCACCGCGGTTCTCGTTTGGCCGATCTGGATGCAGGCCGTCACGGCAACTTCCCGTCGCGGTGTCGACCAGCGAAACACCCAGATCGTTGCTGCCTGTAAACCAGGCGAAGGCGCGGTTGGCTTCGCTCCGCCAACGCGTATCCGTCGTCATGCGCCAGGCAGCAAGGCAGGCCGCGATACTGGCAGATGCCTCGACAGGCTGTTGATCGAAGGCGCGCGGCGGCTGACGAACATCGCCGAACCCGGTGCTGCCGACAGGACGGAAATTTCCGGCCGAGCTTGTCTGTCGTGCCATCAGCCAATCCAGCGTTCGCAGGCCCGTCTGCGCATAGTCCGGCTGTCCGGTCTCACGCCCGGTCAGGATTAGTGCTTCGCAAAAGCGCGCATTGTCATAGGCAAGACCTTCCTCGAACCAGATCCAGTCCGGGCTCTCGACCTGGATGAGGAGCGCGCAGAGCCGGTCTGCAAGGATGTTGCGCAGCCCAAGGGCGAAACCGTCCTCCGGCCGGACCTCGCAATAGCCGTTAAGGCCAAGCAGCGCGAAGGCCCAGGAACGGGGGGACCCGAAGTTTTCTACCGCTGGCAAAGCCCGTTCGAAAAGTTCGGCGGCCCAATGGCTACGGGAGGACTGGCGTTGGCCGCGGGCCGTAAGGCCGAGGGCCCAAAGCGTGCGCCCGTGACTGTCCTCAGACCCTTGCGGCTCTAGCCAGCGCCGGTCATAGCCCATGAAGTTTCGGAACCGGCCAGTGTCCGAATTGAAGGCATGCTGGACAAAGGACGCGTAGGCCGAAGTCATCCGTTCAGGAATGCTGTCGCGGCCCTCGCTCGCCAGTGTGCTGGCCAGGAGAAGCGCCCGCGCATTGTCGTCGACACAGTAGCCGTGCAGCCGATCAGGCACGTCATGGATGGCGTGCTGAATAAGCCCCGTATCATCGCTCATGATTTCGAGGTGGTTGAAACGCAAGGCAGGCAGGGCCGGATTGGTGCTGCGCAGGGGTGACTGCTTGCGCTCGGCAGCTCTAGCCCGATCAAACAAGGTGACATAGCGGGCGGCCACATGGTCCCACGTCATATGCCGGCTATCGGCATAGGCCCGCTGCCGCATCGCTTGGCGGCGAGGCTCATCCATCAGCAGCGCAGAGATGGTCTGGCCGGTCGCCTCCGCGTCACCGAAAGGGACCAGTAGGCCATGGCCGTGGTCGAGCAATTCGACCGCGTGCCAATAGGGAGTGGAGACGACCGCGTTTCCAAGTCCGAAGCTGTAGGCCAGCGTGCCTGACGTCATCTGCGCCTTGTTGAGGTACGGCGTAACGTAGACATCGCACATGGCGATGTATTGCAGCAGTGTTGGTCGATCGACGAACTTGTCGAGAAAGACGACGTGATCGTGCAAACCCAGTTCGTCCACCCGTGACTGCAGGCTATGCCGGTAACTCTCTCCGTGATCGCGGACCAGGTTGGGGTGCGTTGCCCCAAGAACCACATAAACAGCACCGGGATGGCTTTTCAGGACCATCGGCATGGCATCGATCATGACCTCGATGCCCTTGTTGGGCGACAATAGGCCAAAAGTGAGGATCACCGTCTTGTCGGAAAAGCCGAGACGTGCCTTGGCAGCTTCCGGTCCGACAAAAGGGTAATTCGGGATGCCATGCGGGATGACCTCGACTTTTTCGCGAGGCGCGTCATAGGTTTCGAGCAGCAGGCTGCGCCCCTTTTCGGCCATCACCACAACGCGCGAGGATAGCGCAAGGATGCGATCGAGGACCCGGCGCTGAGCCGGCTCGGGATCGGCGAGCACGGTGTGCAGCGTAGTCACGACCGGGATGGTCACTCGCTCCAGCAAGTCCAGGATGTGGCTGCCAGCTTCCCCCCCGAAAATCCCGAACTCATGCTGCAGGCTCATCACGTCATAGCCGCCCTTGTTGATGAATTCGGACGCTCGAACATAGTCCTCCAGGCGATTTTGCTGCACCTCGAAGCCGACCACCTTGGGATAGCTGTATTCCCGCCCCGGGTCCGTCAGGGCGACAACCGTTGTCTCGAGGGGTAGGGCCGTGGCAGCCACCGCCTGCTGTAGATCGGTGGTGAATGTGGCAATGCCGCACTGACGCGGCAGGGAATTGCCGACAAATGCGATGCGTTTGAGGCGGGTCATGGGAAATTCTCCTGGAGCTCGGCGCCCACAACAAGATCTAAGGCAGGGGAGGGACCGGGATAGACGAACAGCACCACGCAGGGTACGGCGCCAGTGGTGAGGATAGTGCTCGTCGCGCAAAGGTAGGCCGCTTCGGCGATATCCAGATGCACGTTATCAACGCCCACGCTGCCGGCCACGGCAAGGATCCAACCTTCTCGATCAACGGTTATCCGGTGCCGTGAGAAAGGCGGAAGATGTAAGCGTTCGAGCACAAAGGCTTCGGAGGCCACGAGCACTGTTCTTATCGCATCGAGTGCAATCATCGGCGCCTGATCAGGCAGCGGTCCGGCATCAGCGATAGCCAAGGCATGATCGAGATGCAGTTCGCGCTGCCGCCCGAAGTCGAAGAGCCTGAAGGTGGCATCGCTGCGTTGCTGGATCTCGGCGATCACAATGCCTGGCCCGATGGCGTGTATGGTGCCAGCCGGCACGTTGACCACATCGCCGGCCACGACTTCGCGCCAGGCGATCAGGTTGGCAATAGATCCGTCGAGCGCTGCGGCGCGCAACTCCCGTTGACTGAGCCTTGTGATCAGCCCGATGGCAACGCGGCTGCCTGGGCGGGCAGAAAGCACATACCAAGCCTCGGACTTGCCGTTCGGCTGCCCAAGCGCGCGGGCGTAATCGTCGTCCGGGTGTACTTGGACCGAGAGGATTTGTTCGGTGAAAAGGAGCTTGAGCAGCAAATCTGATTGGTCTGGCGCGCCGCCGGCCGGGTCAAACCAGAGTTCGCCGATCGGCTCTCCGGGTGCGACGACGCTGCCGTTCCAAGGGTGCAGGCTTTGCGCACCCCAGGGCTTGCCAACCGCCCTGATGGCCGCCCGCTGCGCAGCCTGGACCCGGGCGCGAGAACGATGCGGGCCGACTGATCCTGCCGGCTCCGTATCACGACTCAAAGCTTGCCCTTACGGGCCATGACGCCAGTCACCGTACCCTTGTTCGCCGCCGGTTCGGCGACGGGCTTGATGGCCTTGGGCTTCTTGGCTTCACGATTGCCGTTCTTGCGATTACCTGACATGGGATCATCCTTTGTTGAGGCGCGGCATCAGCGCCGGTAGTTGAAAAGGCCTGGTGGTGTGATTCAATTCGTCAGCAACACGATTGGGGTGTCATAGGCGTCGATTGCGACGTCTACTTCCTTGGGAAAAGGCGACCACTCCGGCGTGAATGGGGCCGAGCCGTTCTGCCGTCGAGATTGCCGCTTCGTGCGTTTTGCACGATTTGACCACGTCCGCGACGAGCCTGCTCGCCTTGAGCCGGAGGCCTTGAACCAAATAGTCCGTTGCTATTTTGTTCTTTCACTGAACCCAGCGTCCCTTGGCGAGCGTGAGGGCGAAGTTAAACGTTCAGAGAGTGCGGTAGCGAAGACGCGTCCGATGACCTGGTGCCATCGGTTTCATGGTCTCACGGACTTATGAGACGATCGGTTTAGAAAAATCAGGCGCACACGATGCGTCCGCCCCCACCAATTGAATAAGGGAGGGACTTGCGGCCGGTCGCACACTGTGGCGCATCTAGCGATAAACTTTTGTGCGCTCTATTTGTTCATATAGCAAATGGCTTCGTATGTCCGACCCGAACTTGCTCTGCACACGTGCATCTGGATAGGCAGACATGGATTGACTGAGCGCAACCACACGAGTGAACCGGAAACCCACACGCCCTGAGAGGGGCGTTTACCCCGGACCCGCCTCCGCTAATCCGAATGTTATTGTGCCAAGGATTAGCTGCTTGAACATCACACTGTCGGGTATAGACAGCGGGTTTTTCGACACCCTTTCAAAGGCGCAAAGACGATCGAACAAACTGCTTCTCGGAACTCTCGGATCGACCTTTCTATCGACAAGTGGCTCGTTGCCTCCTGACCATTACCACCCCGTTGCGGCCACCTGCGGCAAGCACGATCTACGTCTGCTACTGCCCGCACCTGCCACGACTTAGATGGCTAGGTTGGCTGATCTTGGCGACCGCCTCCTGCCTTATTGCCTTGATCGTCAATGTTGTCGTCGTCCTGTCCACTGTCACCAGTTTCTACGGGAGCAGGTTTTTGCTTGTGGTTCGGGTCGGGTGGCGTCTCGCCCACCGGGGGGGCAGGCGTCGCATCTGCATCGCTGCCAGGTTCAACATCTGTAGGTCTTTTGTTGGTCATCGCGTCTCTCCTTCAAAGAAGGCTAGCGGATAGCTATGGGAATGGTTCCCATGAGTAACGGCTCCATCGCAATTGCCTACAAGGTCGGCCATTCTCGAAAGGTTTTGGAGCTGCAGCGACCCGCGAGCTAAACAAGCCGATAGCCAGGATCTTACCATGATCTCCCGAGACAATTAGGAGAAGCATGGGGGGTGTGATACAAGGCAGGTCAGGAGAGCTGCGTTTAACGCGCTGCCAAACTGTCATGGAAATAGTCATCACCTACCTCGCACCGCAAACGGGCGGGCATTCTGGCTCGGCGGGAAAGCAGTCCGAAATGCACTTCGAGTGCTTTGGCGACCTCCGAAAATGGGTTCTTGCGAACATCCCGCAAGAGCAGCGAGCACGAATAAAGGTCTGGATTGACGATCTCAGGATCAGCGGCTCAAAGCGGGATGAGCTGTTCGAGCCAGTTCGGTATGTTTGGATAAACCCGGAACGTTCGTTCTAGTCCGAACTGCCAGCGCCGGCCTCTAATGCAGACTGCAATCTAAGGCGTAGCAACGATGGACCGGGCGCATGTTAAATCACTGCGCGCCGGGTGTCGGCTTTATTGCTTCTGCTTGTGCTGGTCGGCGTTGTCGTTCTGAACCCCAAAGACTCGGGTTGGTAGCCCGCAAGGGTCGTTTGAAGACGTATCGGTATCTGGTCTTTTGAGGTCTTCTCTGAGTTGACGGATCAGGGCAGGTCCCTCAATTTGTTCGATAGAATAGCCTTCGGTTATCAAAACCCGTTTCTCGTCCGCCAGTTCAAAAGCTCTCTAAAATGGTGTTTTGCCGGGCTTCACGATCTGAGTTTTCTTTTAGAGCTATTTTAATGAGCGGAGCGCAGTGATCGATTGATCATGTCGTTTATCAGTCCAGCGCAGCAGTAACACCTCAAGATCAGTGCTCGATCCGTCCCAAAGTCTGGCTCGTTCCCGTCACGCAATCGCCCTTGTCTCGAAAGGGCAAACCAGCCATGAAGGTTCTTGCCCAATATAAAACTATCGCGACAGAGTTGATGGTCCAACCCCTTCAACCCAGTCCTCGCTTGGATGAACAGCAACAGGCACCTGAAGGCGCATATACTCCGATCCGTCAGAGCTGGCTGTAAAGCGTGGTCACTCGTTGTTGGCCAATCGCATCTAGCCCTGTGACTCGGGCACGAAGTCGTCGGACGTTGCCGATCTCATGCAGATCCTCGTTCAATGCCTTCATGGCTGCGGCCTTTGGGCTATGCGCAAAGACCAGACAGACATCGGATTGCTGTGAACGCCCTTCTGGGTCGGTGTTAAACGACTCGACTTGAAATTGCTGCAGCGGCGCGTCGGTCATAAGGGCTCCAGGGGAGTATGATATCACTTAAAGCAAGGTTCGTCTGTAGCTACCCAGTCGCCGACAAAAGAAGCGCACCAGCGCTCTGTGGATTCGCCTCCGGACACAAAGATAGTCAGCGCCTTCGATCCTTTTCAACTATCGGCACCAATGGTATTTCGTGGCGGTCACCATCCTCTAACGGCATGTTCAGCTTGCGCGCTGGCAGCTTCAGTAGGAAGCATTGCCTGACCACATCCTCGTCACGGAACTCGTCCATGAAGCGCATCCTAGCCCTCTGCATCATTCTGCCAATGCCAGCGATGGCGAACTGCGTACCCCCGTGGCAGACGCATTTCTCCTGCTACATTCCGGAGCAGAACGCTCACGCGGAGTTCTGCCGCATCGCCGACACCAACTTATATCCGGGCAAAAAGGAAGGCTACTATTCCTATGTGGTCGGCGCTGAGCCAGCTGAACTCTACTTCGAGACCGACACAATCGGTTTCTCGGTCAAGGACACGAATATTGACCATCCGACCGACCTGACCATGTCAATGGGCTACATGCGGAACGACTGGGTCTATGCGTTTGTGATTACGGAAGACGAGCGAATTGGCGGTGACATTCGGGATGCCGAGGTGCGCGTCTATAGTTCATCCGATGACTTTTTCAACGATAAGAAGGATGTGGAACAAGCCCGTCTATATTGCGAGTCAGGATCGATCATCGCTAACCAGGATATGATCGCTCCATAGCAACCTGTTTGTCGGCCATCGACCGATGGCGAACATTCAGGCATTTTGAGCATGGACTGAAAGCACCTCCCCTCCCGAACCGGGCGGTCCCCGCAAGCCCGGGGTCGCTAAAGCGCTTCGGCGCAAGAGTTGGGGCGCAGAAAGCTGGCTGTTCTGGACGAAAGCGGACTTCGTTCCCTCCGCTCGTCGGCAGGCGTTTCCAGAATTGTCGGTAGTCGAAAATGCATTTCGCGCATCGCACGAGAGCAGATGGTCTGCGAGTGGCGCCGACCCCACCCTCGACCCATACTTTGCAGAAAAAGTTGGCGCCCAAAGAACGGTGATCCGATCACCAATCCGTCTAGACTGGTGATTGTTGATTTCTGCCGAGAAGTGACCCTGGCTTTCCACTGAAAATCTCGATGGAAATAGCCACGCCTAACGGGTCATTTCTCAGTGGCAATCAACAGTCACCGACAAAAGTAGGGGCAGTGGAGCAAAATTCCGGCCCTGTTCAAATACCCAGAATTTTGACGGCAGGCCGCCGCACTTTGGCTCGCGATGACACGCGCGGCAGCAAGCGCCTCATCGAAAGGCGCTGGGACGGTCGGAGGCTCTAACTTCCGAGTCGGATAGAGCCTGTTGCCGTAACGAGATCGGGTCGGTTGGGGAGCGCCCGGGCAATGGCCAGCAATAGGGTCGCATGCCCCCCCGCTGCTTGGCATCGCGCGAGCATAGTCCCAGCAGCTCCGTGCAGATGAGGCCAGAGCATGGCGCTGCGATCCTCGAGAGCCCTTGCACTGTTCGATCCGTATCAGTCTGCGGGTGCTGTGAATATCGTCGAGCTGGTGGTGCGCCGCCTCGGGGGACGCGCCGCCCGGCGCCATAGTCGATCCCGAGGGCAGCCCAGTATCTGATGCCGGCTACGGCCTGACATAGCCTGCCTGCCTCTGCGATGCTGAGAAGGTCCGGCACTTGGCGCTGATAGCGGGTGATCACCAGGGTCTGGGACAAATTACGGCGCTTGAGCTTTACCTCGAACAGGAAGCGCAGGGCCGAGACGGCATTATTAATTCTCTAGGGACGATGCCGTTCTCATGCTGAAAAGCTGGTAGAAATGAAGATTGGCTGCCTTGGTCACCTCTTGGCTCTAACCCAGAGAGACGGCAAAGCGCCGGCCGTGACGGACATAATCGTGCTAGGTGTGAACGCCCATCCTAACGAGGGGAAATGTCCGATAACGCCGGTTGCCTCAGCCATCGCACCTCGAAGTGGTCAGTTTCGACCCGGCTTCGCCAATCGACTTGGAGTTATCGTGAGCTGACGCTTAGATTCCAGGTCTAAGCTGGATTGAGCTTTCACGGCAGGTCGTTGAGGCCCATGTCCGCCAAATGATCAGCCACTCTTTGCCATGTGATGATCCGTGGCGCTCCCCGCGGGCAGGTCGTGCGCTTGGTATAGATTTTCTCGATCAGACGATTTCGGGATTGCCGTCGATATAGCTGTCGAAATGCACCGTCGTCTGGTCCTCTTCGCCGATAACGAAGGCCATCTGCGCCGGACCGGCAAGGCGGCGCATGGGAACGTGGTCCTGGTCCACCGTGCAGTAATAATGGCCACCGGCGAGGGTGGTGAAGGGGATGCCGCGCCAGAGGGCGGTCGAGGTCAGGTGGACATGGCCGGCCATGACTTGGCGACTATCAGGATGGGTCTTGAGCGCGGCGATGA
This sequence comes from Devosia sp. Leaf420, assembly GCF_001425445.1. Taxonomy (GTDB): domain Bacteria; phylum Pseudomonadota; class Alphaproteobacteria; order Rhizobiales; family Devosiaceae; genus Devosia. Next base: position 95,320 of record NZ_LMQU01000016.1, read on the forward strand.
ACGGTTCAGCGTCGCGGATGCGGATATCATCGGAATTGATGTGGAGCGCATTGGCGTTGTGATGGAGGATCACGATGACCGGGCGGTCCAATGCCTCGGCAAGTCGGGCCTTGAGCCAAGCGATCTGAACCTCGGTGAGGACGCCGTCGACGCGTCCGGGCTCGGAGGAATCGAGGAGAATGATGCGATAGCCTTTGGCGTCGAAGGCTTTGTCGATCTTGCCGGTTTCGGCAACGTATTCCTCGCCGAAAACAGAGACAAAAGTCTCGCGATCGTCATGATTGCCGAGGGTCAGGTGGACCGGGATTTCTATCCGGTCGATCAGTGATTTGAGGCGTTCATAGGCGGCGGGTTGACCAAGATCGGTAAGGTCGCCGGCAAGGACGCAGAAATCGACAGTGTTGTAGCGGGTGGCAATGGTTTGGACGGCTTGCTCAAGCCTGGCGCCGGTGTCGAGCGTCATCGAGAGCTCGCCCTCCGGCATGACGTGAAGGTCGCTGAGGACGATGAATTTGAGGGTCATGGCTGAGCGGTCCGCTAGGTTTTAGGCAGTCTGACGCAGTTTAATGTCAGGGAGAGGACAGCGCCGGATTTTGGCTCGCGCGGGCCATGGCCAATTCGATTTCTTCAAGCAAAGCAGGGAGTTCGCCGGGAGTACGGATGGTGTAGCGCGGCACTTCGTGGGCGAATTCGGGGATGTGGCTGCGCTTCTTGGACCAGCTCTGCCAGATGCTAATGATGCCAAGTTTGTTGGCGCCGCCAATGTCGCGCTCGAGATGATTGCCGACCATGACGATTGCGTCCGCGTCGTCCGGTCCTAAGCCTAAGGAGTGCATAGCTTTTTCAAACATGCGGCGATCGGGCTTTTCGCAGCCTTCGGCTTCGGAAATGACCTGGGCGTGGAAGTGCGGTTCGATGCCGTGGCCACCGAGGATGGTGGCAAAGCTGCGGACGCGGCCGTCGGCGACGAGGGCGAGGCGATAGCCTTCGCGGGTGAGGGCGTCGATCATCTCCAGGGCGCCGGGGATAAGTCCAGCTTCAATGACATATCCTTCGGCGTCGAAAACTTCGGTCGCTTCATTGACGAGGGTGTCGCCGCTATCCAAAAACACCGCTTTGAGAAGGGGTTGCTGGGCGCGCACATCAGCGAGCACGGCTTTTACGCGGCCCGGAATCCAGGCAACGAGTTCGGTCCAGGAGGTGAATTCGACCGTGGACAGATCAAAGCGCTGGTGGAACTGGAAAGACGGCAGGAAGGCGCGGGACTGCAGGTGGCGCTTTACGGCGCGGTGGTCTTCGGCGGTCAAGCCGTGGAGTGCCTCACCGAACATATCGTTGATGAGAATGGCGCCGTAGCCGGCGAGGTTCTGGCAGGCGAGGGTGATGTCTGTGGCGACGGCGCGCTGGGCGTCGGCCGTGGCGGTGAAGGCGTGCTTGCCCGGCGCGGAAAACAACGTGACGCGGCCCTCTTCGAGGGGCAGGGTACCGTTGGGGGGAGTCATTGGGAACACGCCACCATGGGCGCTGGCTTCGACCGCGACCACGCTATTTTCGGCATTGAGGTGGAGCCAGATATGTTCGAGCTCATAGAGGTGCTGGATATCCCAATCCCACCAGATGGCATATTCGATGACCTTGGCGATGCCTGCGCCAAGGGTGATCGCGTGGTTCGCTGAGGGCGAGGAGCCGGGCTCGGTAAAGACCGTGACGCCGATGCGGCTTGGGAGAAAAGGTTCGTTATCGCCAAAACGGACGATGGGCGCGAGGTGGCGAGCGAGTTCGAGATCGGCGCTGGTGGCGACCTTATTGGATGGTGACATAGAACTTCCTCCGGCGCTCTTAAGCAGTTTCCAGTCTTGTAATCGTTTTCAAACTTATGCGGCAAGGTGGTGTGACGGATATTTTTGCGATGGTGCATTTATCCCGAGTTTTTCCGTTTCGCCGAAATTTGGCGTGGAGCCCGTCGATTATAGCGCTTGCGGCCGCAACGAGGATTAGTCGGCGAGCGGAATGGTCGAGGCGCGGGCGATAAGGGTGTTTTCGAGCACCACCTGGCGCGGCGACTTGCTGGTGCTGGTCATGTGGTCGATCAGCGTCATAGCGGCGATCTGGCCCATTTCGTGGATCGGCTGGGCGATGGTCGAGAGCGTAGGGAAGGTGACGGCAGATTCGAGAACGCCGTCATAACCAAGGATCGAGAGGTCGCGTGGCAGCTCTAATCCAAGGCTGTGAGCAGCATGCATGACGCCGATGGCTAGCATATCCGTGGTGCCGAAAACGGCCGTCATGCCGGGATTGCCGGTGATCATGGCGGCGCCGGTTTCGCGGCCGACATCGAAGCTGGCGCTTTCAAAGGGCGGCGAGAAGATGATCTCCACATCGGTTGCGAGATCTTGGGCGGCTTGGCGAATGCCGCGGACGCGCTCGCTGCCGACATCCTGGCTGCCGCCGCGTTGGGCGACGCTGCCGGCGACGATGCCGATCTTGCGATGGCCGAGTTCGATCAAATGGCGCATGCCTTGATAGCCGCCCGAAAAATTGTCGCAGACCACCGAGCTGATGGCGGGAATCTTGGGCTTCATGTCGACAAAGGCGACGGAAATGCCGCGCTCCTGCAGGAGTTTGACCTGTTTTACCGTGCGGGCGTTCGTGCCGGATGGCCGGATGATGACGCCCTGGACACGCATGTCGAGCATGGTCTCGAGATAGGCCTCTTCGCGGTCGGCGTCGCCATTGGTCGAGCAGAGCAGGACGCGATAGCTCTGGTCGAACATGGTGGTTTCGATGGCATAGGCGAGGGCGCTCGAGAAAGGCGTGCGCTGTTGGCGCAGCAGAACGCCGACGATATTGGACTGCTGGGTGCGGAAGGAGCTCGCGAGGCCATTGCGGCGATAGCCCAGGCTGTCGATGGCCTTATTGACCGCCTCGCGCACTTCCGGTCGCACATGGGCATAGCCATTGAGGACGCGTGAGACAGTCGCGATCGAGACGCCCGCGAGCTTTGCAACATCCTTGATGGTGACCACTTGGTTAGCATTCCGTTAGCATCGAGCGCGGCTTAAGGCCCTTTGCGATAGCATTTTGCACCGCGTTGAACCATGTCGATTTTCCTAGCTTGTATTGAAAACGTTTACAAGATAGCGTCACTAAACCGATAGAGGTGGGAACTAGTGACGAGGGGTAAAGGCACCCTCAGGAAGGTGAGGCTTCCGGCTCCAAACCCACCGGCCGGACCTCGGAGGATGCGAAGTGTTCATTTCGTGGGAGGGAAGCAAATGCAGATGGTTCGTTATGGCGTGACCCGGCTGATGGCAGCGTCGCTGCTGCTCGGCGTGGCAACTATGCCCGGCGCGATGGTGCTGCCTGTGGCGGCGCAGGAACAAGCGGCGGCAGTTTGCGCCAGCGGGTTTACCGAAGCGCCGCAGCTCAAGGCTATGGTTGATGCCGGCACCTTGCCGCCCGTGGCCGAGCGCCTGCCGGCCGAGCCGCTGGTGATCCAGCCGGCCGAGGAAGTCGGTGTCTATGGCGGGCAGTTCATCGATAGCTGGGGCGGCGGCAATATCGCCGATATGCGCCAGTTCGGCTATGAACCGCTGGTGCGCTGGAGTGTAGATGGCTCCGAAGTCGTACCGGGGATCGCCAAAAGCTGGGATGTTTCGGAAGACGCGCGAAGCTATACCTTCCATCTGCGCGAGGGCATGAAGTGGTCGGACGGGCAGCCGTTTACCGCTGACGACATCATCTTCTGGTGGGACCGCGTCGAGAACAATCCGAAGGTGATGACCGGCGGACCGCGGGCCGAACTCAAGAACAATGGCGCTGTGCCAACCGTGACCAAGGTCGACGATTATACGGTCACCTTTGCCTATGAAGAGCCGAACGGGCTCTTTCTCCAGAATATGGCCGGGCCCTATGGCCAGCGCGCCGTGCAGTTTCCAAAGCACTATATGGAGCAGTTCGATATCGACCTGAACCCCGATGGTGTGGCCGAGAAGATGGCAGCGGCTGGGGCGACCGATTATGCGGCGTGGTGGAAGGGCAATGTCGGCTCCTACAATGATGCCGCCCAGTTCAATGACCCCAAGCGCCCCTCTATCCATGCCTGGATCGGGACCGATACGCTGCTCGGCAAGGAGCGTGTCACATACGTCCGTAATCCCTATTATTTTGCGGTCGATCCGTCCTGCCAGCAATTGCCCTATATCGACGAACGCGTTTGGGCGGTGGCGGCTGATCCGGAGGTCACGCTGCTGCAGTCGATCCAGGGCCAGATCACCATGTCGCCGCGCAACGTGTCGACGCCGCAGAACCGGGCCGTGTTTTTCGACAATCAGCAGGCCGGCGACTATCGGCTCGTGCCCGCTTCAAGCTGCGACTACAACACGGCTGTTCTCGGGTTCTCCGTGACCCATCCCGATCCGGTCAAGGCGCAGGTGTTTGGCTCGAGGGATTTCCGCGCCGGCGTATCGCTCGCCATCAACCGGCAGGAAATCATCGACACGATCTATCTGGGGCAGGGGGAGCCATTCCAGCCCGCACCACTGCCGAATTCGCCGTTCTACAACGAAAAGCTCGCCAAGGAATTCACCGAATTCGATCTCGCCAAGGCGCAGGAGCATCTCGACAAAATCATCCCCAAGGACGCCAGCGGCGTGCGCGTCGGGCCGGATGGAAAACCGTTCAAGTTCTCGGTCGAGATCAATGCCGACTTCAAGCCGGACACGGTCGATGCATTCCAGTTGATCGAGCGAACCTGGAAACAGGCCGGGCTCGATGTGACGGTCAACTATCACTCCGATGAACTCTTCGGAAATGCGCGGGCCAAGCCCGAGGCCGATGCGGCCGTATGGGTGGGCGAGAATGGCTGCGGTCAGTTGCCGCTTCTCAATCTCAGCCGGTTCATGAACGACTACGGCTATTGGTCGCTCGGCAATTGGTCGGGTTGGGCCGCCTGGGACATGAAACGCCTCAACCCTGACGCAGAACTGGCTGAGGGTGTCAGTGTCGTCGAGCCGCCGGCCAATGTGCAGCGCCTTTATGAACTGCGGTCGTTGATCCCGACGACGGTCGGAGAGGAACAGACGGCGCTGATGCAGGAATTCACCGATCTCCTCGCCGAAGAGTTTCTGACCATCGGCATCGCCAACCCGGCGGGGTACTACCGCTCGGTCAAAAACAACCTGCACAATGTGCCGGCTGAGCTGATCGAAGGTTGGCTCTATCCGGGTCCGGCACCGGCGAATTTTGCGACGTTCTTTTTCAAGTAAGTTCACTCCCTGCAAGCGGGATAGCCGCGGGAGACTGCGGCTGTCCGATGTTCAATTGCAGTGCCACGCCCTCGTGGTTCGAGGGTCGCTACGCTCCCGCCTCACCATGAGGGCTACTGGGGCGCGGCGGCACGAGTAGTCCTCATGGTGAGGTGCTTTGCACAGCAAAGCCTCGAACCGTGATCACCGGTAGCAATAGCTCCAGTGGAGCTATTGCCGGGAAGAACGCCCAGAGCGCTACGCGCGTCGGGCTATGGGCGTGGCACTGAAAGGAGACCGCGATGGGTTCGTTCATGATACGCCGGATCATCTATGCGATCCCGGCGCTGATCGCGGTGTCGTTGATTTCGTTTCTCGTCATCGCCATTCCGCCCGGCGACTATGTCACGCGGCTCGCCGAGATGTCGGCGGCGGCTGGCGATGTAATGCCGATGGCAGAGCAGGAGGCGATGCGTAAGGCCTATGGGCTCGATCTGCCATTGATGGTTCAATACTGGAACTGGATTAGCGGCGTCGTGCTGCGCGGCGATTTTGGCTATTCGTTTTCGTTCAATCTGCCGGTGAAAGACGTCATCTGGCCGCGGCTCGGGTTGACGATCGTCCTGTCAGTTGCGAGCCTCCTTTTCATCTGGGTTGTCGCCATTCCGATTGGGATTTTCTCGGCGGTGAAGCGCTATTCCGCCGGCGATTATCTCGCGACATTCCTCGGCTTTCTCGGCCTGGCCATTCCCAATTTTCTCCTGGCGCTGGCGGCAATGTATATCGCCTTTGCCTGGTTTGGCGTGAATGTCGGTGGGCTGTTCTCGCCGCAATATGTCGAGGCGCCGTGGAGTTGGGAGCGGGTGCTCGATCTCCTGGGCCATCTCTGGCTGCCCATGATCGTGTTAGGAACAGCGGGCACGGCGAGCGTCATTCGGGTGATCCGCGCTAACCTGCTCGATGAGCTGCACAAGCCCTATGTGACTGCGGCGCGGGCCAAGGGGAAGGGCGAGTTTTCGCTTTTGATGAAATATCCGGTCCGGCACGCGCTCAATCCGTTTGTGTCCGGACAGAACGATATTTTCGTCGACATCGTCTCGGGCGGCACCATCGTTGCCATCGTCATGGGGCTACAGACGACGGGGCCGCTGCTGCTCGACGCGCTGAGGACGCAGGACATGTATATGGCCTCAAGCTTTATCCTGATGCTGTCGGTGCTCGTGGTGATCGGGACGCTGCTGAGCGATTTGCTGCTGGCCTGGCTCGATCCGCGCATTCGGTATCAGCAGGGCTAGGAGGCAGGCATGAGCACGTTTGACGAAACTACTGGCCAAGTCGCTCCCGCCGCCAAAACCCATCAACGCGGGCGCGGCTTTGATGGGCATTGGGCGCTGGTCTGGCAGAAGTTTCTGCGACACAGGCTGGGCGTTGCGGGCGGGGTCGTTGTGATCCTTGCCTATGTGGTCGCCGCGATCCCGGAGTTTTTGGCGCCGGTGACGCTCGAAGCCTATAATCCAGCCTATAGCTACGCGCCGCCACAGACGCTACATCTAGGGCGGGACGAGGGCGAGGGCTGGCAATTCAGGCCCCATGTGAACGCCTATAAATCCGAAATCGACTACAATTCGGGGCGGCGGACCTTTGTTGATGACGAAAGCCAACCGGTCGATCTCGGGCTTTTCGTCGAGGGCGAGAGCTACAACCTCTTCGGCTTCATTCCGACAAATCGGCATCTCTTTGGCCCGGTCATCGAAGGGCAGCCATTTTTCCTTTTTGGGGCGGATCGGCTGGGGCGGGATATTCTGAGCCGCACGATCTATGGCACGCGGATATCGATGACCATCGGGCTGATCGGGGTGGCGCTGAGCCTCGTCTTCGGCATCCTGATCGGCGGGATATCCGGGCTCTTTGGCGGGGTGACCGACAATGTTATTCAGCGGCTGATCGAGTTCATACAATCGGTGCCGGCGATCCCGCTTTGGATCGGCTTGGCGGCGGCCATTCCGGCAAGCGTGCCGCCGCTGCAGGTCTATTTTCTCATCACCATCATTCTCTCGGTGCTCGGATGGACCAGCTTGGCGCGTGTGGTGCGCGGGCGGTTCCTCGCCATGCGCAACGAGGATTTTGTTAAGGCCGCACGGCTCGATGGGTGCGGGCCCGTACGGATTATTTTCCGGCATATGCTGCCCAGCTTTCTGAGCCACATCATCGCGACGGTGTCGTTGGCCATTCCCGGCATGATCCTGGCGGAAACGGCGCTCTCCTATCTTGGCATTGGCCTGAGGACGCCGATCGTCTCCTGGGGCGTCTTGCTACAGGAGGCGCAGAACGTGCGCACGATTGCGTCGGCGCCATGGCTGCTGCTGCCGGGCGCAGCGGTGGTGGTGGCGGTGCTGGCGCTCAATTTCCTCGGCGATGGGCTGCGCGATGCGGCCGACCCCTATTCGGACTGAGGCGCATGGACAATCTCATTGAAATTCGCGATCTCCGCGTCACCTTTGCCGGGGCGATCGATGTGGTCAACGGGCTCGACCTCGATATCGCGCCGGGCAAGACGCTGTGCCTTGTCGGCGAAAGCGGTTGCGGCAAATCGGTGACGGCCAAGGCTATCCTGCAGGTGATCGATCATCCTGGGCGCGTGTCTGGCGGGTCGATCAACCTGCGGCAGCCCGATGGCTCGGTGCTCGATATCGCCAAGACCAAGCCGACAAGCCCGGTAATGCAGCATGTGCGAGGCGGCGATATCGCCATGATTCACCAGGAGCCGATGAGCTTCCTGTCCCCGCTCTATACGATCGGCAACCAGATCAGCGAAGCGCTGATGCTGCACCGTAAGGTCGGCGAGAAGGCCGCGCGAGCCGAGGGCATTCGCATGCTCGAAGAGGTCGGCATGCCGGATCCTGCGCGGCGCTATGACAGCTATACGTTCCAGCTTTCGGGCGGTCAGCGGCAGAGGGCGATGATCGCCATGGCGTTGATCAACAAGCCGCGGCTGCTCATTGCCGACGAGCCGACAACGGCGCTCGATGTGACGACGCAGGCCAATATTCTCGACCTTTTGGCGCGGTTGCAGCGCGACACCGGCATGGGCGTATTGTTCATCACCCACGATCTTGGCGTCGTTGCGGAGATCGCCGACGAAGTGGCGGTCATGTATCTGGGCAAGATCGTCGAGCGTGGGCCAGTGCGCGAGGTGCTGGAGCATCCCAAGCATCCTTATACGCGTGGGCTGCTTGCTTCGATGCCGCGGCTCGACGGGGATTTCAAGGCGTCGCTGCAGGCTATTCGCGGCATGGTGCCGCCGCCGGCATTGCGGCCTGCGGGCTGTCCGTTTCATCCGCGCTGCGATTGGGCGCGGGCCGATATGTGTGGGCATGTGCAGGTGCTCGAAACCGAGCTCGGGCACGATCATATGGTCGCCTGCCATGCCTATGGGCCCCAGGCGCACAAGTTCGATCGCGTGGATCGGCCTGTGGCGGCAGCGGCGGCTGCTGCCGCGGTGAAAGTGCGTGAGGAGAGTGCAGCGCCACTTCTCAGCGTGCGCGATATCAAGAAACATTTTCCCATCCGTTCGGGCTTTTTCCAGCGCCAGACCGGGGCGGTGCGGGCGGTTGACGCGGTTTCGCTCGATATTTTTCCCGGCGAGACGCTGGGGCTCGTGGGCGAGAGCGGCTGCGGGAAATCGACTTTGGGTCAGACCATTGTCGGACTCCACCGGGCCGATAGCGGGTCCATGCGCTTTGCCGAAGACGACAGGCCGGCAGTCGATCTTCTGGCGGCGCGCGGTGCGGAGGCACGGCGCCTGCGCACCGATATCCGCATGATCTTCCAGGATCCGACCGGATCGCTCAATCCGCGCATGCGGGTGCGCAATATCATTGGCGAAGTGCTGCAGGTCGAAGGCCAGCTTAGCGACGCCGAGATCGAGGCACGGGTTCAGGCGCTGCTCGCCAAGGTTGGGCTGAGCCCCGATTATGCGCAGCGCTATCCGCATGCATTTTCGGGCGGCCAGCGGCAGCGCATCGCCATTGCCCGCGCGCTGGCATCGGACCCGCGTCTAGTGATTGCCGATGAAGCGGTGTCGGCGCTCGATGTGTCGGTGCAGACCCAGATCATCAATATGATGAAGGCGCTGCAGGCCGAGATGGGTTTGACCTATCTCTTTGTCAGCCATGATCTCGGCGTTATCGCCAATATCAGCGATCGGGTGGCGGTAATGTATGCCGGGCGGATCGTCGAACTGGGATCGACCGAAGAGATTTTTCGCAATCCGCAGCACCCCTATACCGAGGCTCTTCTGGCGGCCATTCCGGGGCGCGGGGAGTCGGCGGGCGGGCGCATACGCCTTGGTGGCCATGTGCCCGATGTGGCGGGTCGGATCGAGGGCTGCGCTTTTGCCGATCGCTGCCCCTATGCGCTCGAGGCCTGTCGGCAGGTCCGGCCCGAACTCAAGGGAGCGGGTGGGCATCTTGACGCCTGCATCCGTTCCGAGGAACTGCATCTGCGGCCGGTCGCGTCAAATGAGACGCTGGTGCCGGCGTAAGCGAGGAGAGTGCTTATGGTTTTGCGTCTTGGCGTGATCGGCGCCGGTCTCAAGGCGGCCGATTATGCGCGCGGCTGGGCAGCTATGCCTGAGGTGCAGATCGTCGCGGCGGCGGAGGTGAGCACGGGCTCGCTCGAGCGCTTTGCGGGCGTTTGCGAAGCGGCCGGCGCGGCGCGGCCCGAGGGCTTTGCCGACGCCGATGCGATGCTGGCGACAATGCAGGGCAAGATGGACGCGGTCTATGTGTCTACCCCGCACGTCTTCCATGGCGCCAATGCGCTGGCGGTGGTCGAGGCGGGCTATGACCTGCTGCTCGAAAAGCCGATGGTGACGACGCAGGACGAGGCGCTCAAGCTGGCTGAGGCGGAAAAGCGCACGGGACGGACCGTGGTCATCGCCTTCCAGGGCGGGTTGTCCCCGCTGATCCACGACACGCGCGACCGGGCGCGGCGCGGCGAATTCGGGGAACTGGTCAGCGTCAATACCTCGATCTGGGAGGGCTGGAAGGACAATTATGCCGGGCAGTGGAAGCAGGACCCGGCAATCTCGGGCGGCGGCTTCATGTTCGATACCGGCGCGCATATGATGAATACGGTCTGCGTGCTGGCCGACAGCGAATTCGTCCGGCTTTCGGCCTTTGCAAACAATCGCGGACTGCGCGTCGATCTGGCAACGGCCGTGGCGGCGCGGTTGGCAAATGGCGCGCTCGTGACTTTCAATGCGGCTGGTGAAGGCCCGCCGGGCTGCGCCTCAGCGATCACGTTCTTCTATTCTAAAGCCATCGTGCGGGTTGATGCCTGGGGCAAGTGGCGCGAGATCGCCGATATACGCGAGGAAGGCGAGGTGCGGGATACGCCGATCCAGACATTCATGGCGGTGCGCGAAGGGCGGCTCGACAATCCCTCGACGGTAGCCAACGGCCTGCGGTTTGCCAAGCTCTGGGATGCCATCAAGGCGTCTGCAGCGCAGGACGGCACCGCGGTCGACGTCTAGGATCGCTTTGTGCTGCACATTTGTGCAGCACGTTCTCGCCTATTTCGATCATCGATCTTCTCGCTCACAAAACGCAAAAGTGCGGACAGTATTGCACACGCGTGCAAAGTTCGGTTGCGTCGCCCCCCGCCCTGTGTCCATGATCATTGTTCGGCGGCTTTGCGGTAAAGAGGAGGCCTGATGTACTTCATTATCGTTCATCTCGTGGCAGCCATCGTGCTCCTCCTTTGGGCCGTGCGCATGGTGCGGACTGCAGTGGAGCGTGCTTACTCGGCACAGCTCAAACGTACACTTGCCCATGCCGAGCGCAGCGCCTTTTCTGCTGCTACGGTCGGCGTCGGCATGGCCGTTGCGCTCCAGAGTTCGACGGCGGTGGCAGCGCTGGCATCGAGCTTTGCTTCGGGCGGTCTGCTCGCCGGCAGTACGGGGCTGGCGCTGATGCTGGGCGCCTATTTTGGGTCGGCACTGGTGGCCTCAGTCCTCTCCTTCGACTTGACTCTGCTGACCGCGCCTTTGATCATTGTGGGCGGTGCGCTGTTCCTGCGCGCCAATGAGCGGCAGATGAAGCAGTTGGGCCGCATGATCCTCGGCATTGCCTTTGTGCTCCTGTCGCTCGAAATGGTATCCGAGGCGACCGCGCCGTGGCGTGAGAGCGACGTTTTGCTGATGGGGATCGACTATCTGCGGGGGGACCCTTGGACGGGCTTCATTATTGCGGCGCTCGTGACCTGGTTTTCCTATTCGTCAGTGGCGAGCGTGCTCGTCATCATCACCTTTGGCGCTTCAGGCGTCATCCCGTTCGAGGTGGCCGCGGCATTGGTTCTCGGCGCCAATCTCGGCGGCACGCTGATAGCGCTCGGGATGACGCGCGGCGCGGACGTGCGGGCGCGCCGGATTGCGATTGGCGCACTGCTGTTTCGGGGTGGCGCTGCGGTCCTGGCCCTGGCCATCATCGAAATCTTCCAGGTGCATTCGATTGGCCTGCCGGGGGATGTTGGGCTGCAGGCGAGTCTCTTTCATAGCGGCTTCAATCTCCTCGTCATGATCCTCGGCCTGCCGATGGTGGGAGCGGCATCAAGACTTCTCGACCGTTTTGTGCAAGCAGGGGCGAGTGAAGAGTCAATAGATCTCGCGCGGCTCCGCCGACCCGCGTTGACGGCATCAAGCCACGGCAATGTCGATGCCGATCTTGCGAGCGCTACCCGTGAACTCCTGCGCATGAGCGAGCTGGTGGAGGTGATGCTGCAGCCCACGATGGAAATCCTCAAGGGGGGCGACAAGGCTGCGATCCGGCGGGTCAAGGCGCTGGAGCCTGAGGTTGATCGCGCCAATGCCGAGATCAAGCTTTTTCTTTCCCAACTTGACTGGGACAATATGGACGAGGGTCAGACGAGCCGCGCGTCAGATCTCAGTACCTTTGCCATTAGCCTTGAACAGGCCGGCGACATCATTTCGCGCCAGCTTCTGCGGGTGGCCGACCAGCTCAACGACCGCCACCTGACCTTTTCGGCGCAGGGCTGGGAGGAACTGCTGGACCTCCACACACGCGTGCTCGGCAATCTGCAACTGGCGCTCAACGTGCTTGTTTCCGAAGATATTGAATCTGCACGCCACCTCGTTGCCGAAAAGGACGAAGTGGGCATTCTGGAACGCAACAGCGTCAGTCGGCACTTTGCCCGCCTGCGCACTGGCGATCCCAACAGTTTTGAAACCAGCGAACTGCACCTGCAAACACTACGCTCGCTGCGGCACATCAACTCGCTGCTGTGTAGTGTTGCCTACTCGATCCTGAGCGAGCAGGGCGAGTTGCTGGGTTCCAAGCTTGCCAGCCGCTCAGCACGCTAAACCCGCCTCTCTGGATTCAGCTGATCATCCAGGCATTCGCGACGAACGCGCCTGGCCCACAACTTCAGCACCAAGACAAAATGCGGCACATCATGACCACCGAATTTGTCGTCGCGTGGCCGTAAACTCGGCACATTCGGCTTCTAGCCCTATTTGGTGCTGGACGTTCATTTCCGACCGCTTCATCGCGCTTCGACCAGCGCAAACTCAGACGTTTCAATCGTGAGGGTTCTGCCATGTTCAGGATTTTGCCCACTCTATCCATTTTCGCGCTCATCTCGGCCAGCGCGGTGCAGGCTCAACAGTTTGTGGCTGCGGGGAGCACGTTGAGTGTGGGCGATGAGGCCACTGTGCCTTTCCTTCTGCCCAATGGTCCTGAAGTTCCGATCACGTTGACCGTCACCGATATCGAAACTGGCAATATCGCCGATCTTTCCAATTTCGATGTTCCAGCTGAGCTTAACGACTCAACGCCCTATTACGTACGCTTCAGCTATACCAATGAAGGCGACGATGACCTTGGCGGTTATCAGGTTGCAGGCTTTGTGGGCCTGGATGCCGATGGGTCCGAACTTATGCCCTCAACGACCATGGGCGGTAGCGAACCATTCACCGCCTGTCTAAACCCCGCTCCATCGACATTGACGGAAGGCGCAAGTCACGAGGGTTGTGTTCTCTTCCTGGTTCCCAAGGACAGTGAACTGGTCTCGGTCGGGTATCGCGGCAATTACCGTTACGAGGAAGGCAAGGACACCGAAGCCAACTTCCCGATCTATTACAATCCGGTGCTCTGGAGCTCAGAGGACGCTCCTAGCAAGAGCAAGGGCACTGTCGTTACGCCCGCGAGCTAGAAATCGACGTGGAGAGCCAGCATTTGGCAGCCGCAAGCTCTGCTCATCTTGCGCTTCTGAACGTCAAACATATTTTTGCGTTCAAAAGCGGCGGCAAGAAGGTCCACCCGTCCGCCATGAAAGGTTAGACCGCACCTAACTGAACATCTCCGAGTCCGACGCGCTCCTGATGACAGCGTAACCCATGTCCCGAAGGTCGCTCATTGCGTGGAGAGCGTTACGGGGTGCGCGCTGGCCAATATCTATGTCACCGACCGATCGCCACTTGTATTCGCGCTGGACTTCAGGAATCTCGTTGAACCTTGCTGGATCAACCAGCAAGACCCAAAGCAACCCCTCTAACTCCAGACGGTAGGCACGGACCTTCATGGATGCTCGCTACATCTTCGAAACCGTGCGCTAGTACCCAGCCTTTTTGGTTGCCGCCATCACTTAGATTAAGCGAACTGAGTGCCCCTCGGCGTCATGGAACGGCGGAAGACTAAGGACATTGATTGTCGCTACGTTGGAGTAGCATCCCCGACCTATCTAGACCCCTGCGATACCTCCTTGGGGCAGGGGTTCTTTTTTGGGGCCAGCCTTACGCCCACTTGATGATGAGGCGGCAGGGTCTAGCTCAATCGGCTAGATTGGAAACTTGGCCAGAAAGCCTACCGTTCTTCCGATAAAGGGAGAGGGACATGATGAAATTTTTTCCAAGCACTGTCGGCGCCGTTTTGGGCGCGGCAGCGGTGTTTATGCATTCGCTTAGCCGTGCAGACACCACGCACCATGGCGACATTTACGACACTTAGGAAGTTAGGGTGGTAATTTACGCCCCATGACGCTACTGCGGCTTATCGTACCGCGGGTTTTCCGTCATGCCCTCGCCTTGGACTCCGCTGTTTCCGCCACCCGCAACCTTATCAAGTGCGCTGTCCGGAAGTTCATCAGACGGTTTTTTGACGACTGAACGTGGATGCTTGTTCTGCTTGGTCATTGAGCTGCTGCCGGTTCGGTAGACACTAAGTTAGGCTAGTTTAGCTTGCTCTTCGTATTCCACGGGGGTCAGATAGCCCAATGTCGAGTGTCGGCGCCTCGGGTTGTAGAAGTGGATCGTGGTGCCGCCAGTGGCCGGTTGGGTCGCCGGCCAGTTCAGCATTTTCTAACTGAGCTGCTGCCGGTTCGGTAGACACTAAGTTAGGCTAGTTTAGCTTGCTCTTCGTATTCCACGGGGGTCAGATAGCCCAATGTCGAGTGTCGGCGCCTCGGGTTGTAGAAGCGCTCGATATAGTCGAACACATCAGCCTTGGCATCGTCCCTGGTGCGATAGACCTTACGAGCGGTGCGTTCGGTCTTGAGCGATGAGAAGAAGCTCTCCATCGCCGCGTTATCCCAGACATTGCCGGACCGGCTCATCGAGCAGGTGATGCCATGGTCGGCCATTAGCCGCTGGAACTGCTCGGATGTATATTGGCTGCCCTGGTCGGAGTGGTGCAGCAGGCTGTCGGGCTTGCCGCGACGCCAGATGGCCATGATCAGCGCATCGGTCACCAGTTGAGCGGTCATCGATGAACTCATCGACCAGCCCACCACCCGCCGTGAGTAGAGGTCAACAACCGCTGCCACATAAAGCCAACCTTGGGCCGTCCAGATGTAGGTGAAGTCGGCGATCCACTTCTGGTTCGGCGCCGAGGCGACGAATGCCCGATCCAGGATGTTGGGCGAGACAGCATGGCGTTGACCGGCATCCTTGGGCAGGCCACGCCGGCGCGGCCGCGCCCGCAGACCTTCTTTGCGCATCAGCCGCTCGATGCGATGGAGACCCGCATCGAGACCTTCGGCTAGCACATCGTGCCAGACCCTGCGAGCGCCATAGGTGCGATCGCTGCCGGCAAAGCTGGAACGGATCCCGGCGACGAGCACCTCGTCATACTGAGATCTCCTACTCGGCGAACGGTTGAGCCAGGCATGGAAGCCCGAGCGAGACACACCGAGCGCCTCGCAGATCCACGAGACCGGCCAGATCCCTCGGTGCTTCGCCACGAAAGAGAACCTCATATCGAGTCCCTGGCAAAGTAGGCCGCGGCTTTTTTTAGGATGTCGCGCTCCGCCTTGAGCTTGGCGACCTCTCGCCGCAGCCTCTCGATCTCAAGCTGCTCGGGCTTCATCTGCCCATGGCCAGGGAAGGCCTGCTGCGGATCGGCGGACTGCTCACGCACCCATTTGCGCAACACGTTCACATGCAGGTCCAGATCGCGGGCAGCCTGCGCCACCGCAACGCCCCGTTCCCTGACCAGCTTAACAGCCTCGAGCTTGAACTCCCGGCTGAACTTGCGTCTCTCCATCAAAACTCTCCAGTTCCAAAAACACCTTATCTTGGTGTCCTCAAAACCGGCAGCAGCTCA